>NZ_CP096563.1:4335000-5535000 GCF_023221595.1 Rhodococcus qingshengii JCM 15477 | reverse complement strand
GATCTCGCTGAGGGTCGCAGCAGGCTTGGATGCGAACACCGAAACGGCAGCATCGAGGATGGCCTTCCGTGTGCGCTCGCGGGTCGCGCTTTGTTCTGGTGCGCTGTGGATCGTTGTCACGAATCCGAAGCGTAGCCGTGTCCGGTTTCGGTATCCAGTGTTTCCGAATCGGAATTTCTCTTGCCCTTTATGGAACATTCGTGTTCCATAAATTCATGCTTGAATCCGACGCTTCTCAGCCCGCACCGAAATGGAGCAATCTCCGCGTCCTCTCGGAGTTCGCTCGACCGCATCTGCCGTCGCTCCTTCTCGGATTGGTACTGGCGCTGTGCGGCTCCGCGGCGACGCTGGCAACGCCCATGGTCACCAAGTGGGTTCTCGACACCCTCGATACCGGTGCGTCGCTGAAAGGACCTATCCTCACGCTCGTCGTCCTTCTGATCGTCGGTGCCGTGCTCGGTTGTGCTCAGTGGATCGTTCTCGGAACCGCCGCCGAGAAGGTTGTCTTCGACGCCAGGTCGTCGCTGGTGAAGCGATTCCTGGCGGCGACCGTACCTTCGCTGCAATCGCGATCCGTGGGTGAATTGGTCACCCGGGTCACGTCTGACACCTTGCTGCTGCGTGAGGCTGCGTCGTCGGCCGCGGTGAATATTCTGAACGCAGCCGCGTTGACCATCGGAACGATTGTTCTGATGGGCGTACTGGATCTGCCGTTGTTGGGCGTCACCATGGTGGCAATCGTGTTCGCCTCCATACTCTTTGCCGTTCTGATGCCTCGGATTTCCGCAGCCGAAGCGCGAACCCAGGAATCGCTCGGTCAGCTCGGCGGCGTACTCGAGGGTGGCCTGCGTGCGATCCGGACGGTCAAGGTTTCCCTCGCCGAGGATCGCGTCGGGGCTCTGGTGACGAACAATGCGTCCGATGCGAAAAAGCATGCGATCACGGCGGTGCGAGTGTCGGCAACCGCGTGGACTGTCGCGTGGACCGCCATTCAAGGATCGATCATTGCCATCCTGGGCTTCGGTGCCTGGCGAGTCGCCGACGGCGAAATGGCAGTCTCGACGCTCATCGCGTTTCTGCTCTACGCCTTCACCCTGATGGGGCCGGTGTCGGAGCTTGCGCAGAACGTGACCTCCGTTCAGTCGGGAATCGCGGCAGCTATCCGGATTCGCGAGATGCAGTCGTTGCCCACCGAGCAGTACGACGAGGTCGTGGACGTGGTCGCGAAAACCAACGCTGCCGCGCCGCTGATCGAGTTGCGCGACGTCACCGTGAGCTACCACGGATCGAACCAGCCGGCGTTGCGCGATGTCTCGCTGGTCATTCCGACGCGTGGGCACATGGCCATCGTCGGCCCGTCGGGTGCAGGAAAGACGACCTTGCTCTCGACCGTGCTGCGATTTGTCGAACCTCGATCGGGTGAGGTTCTCCTGCATGGAGTCGGTTACGACGCGCTCGATCACCGCGCTGTGCGCGAGAGTCTCGCATACGTGGAGCAGGAGACACCGGTGGTGCCCGGAACGATTCGGGAGAACGTCGTCTTCAGCCATCCCGATGCGACGGACGAAGAAGTCCAGGCCGTTCTGCGCTTGCTCCGGCTCGACGACGCGATCGAGGCCCTGCCCAACGGACTCGACACCGCTCTGACGGCCACCTCGCTGTCGGGCGGCCAACGTCAGCGGATCGCGATGGCGCGCGCAGTTCTGCGGCCGAGTGCTTTGCTTCTGCTCGACGAAGCCACTGCCCAGGTCGACACGCTCACCGAAGCCGCGATTGTCGACGCGATCAACGAACGTGCGCGCACCGGGGCCGTGGTGACTATCGCTCACCGGCTCTCGACGGTGCGTGACGCCGACTGGATCGTGGTCATGGAAGACGGTCGGATCCGCAACATCGGCAACCATGACGAGCTCATGGACAAGGACGATCTGTACCGCGACATGGTGGTTGCCGGCCGGCTCGATCAGGGCGAGGCGATGCTCGAAGATTGTTGACCCGGCGCATCGGCATGTGCGAGAGTGCTGTTACCGAGCGATCGCTCGGTCGGGATGTTCTTTCGGAGGTGGCTGGTGGCAATCGATCTGACGTACGCGCCCGAGGTGGTGGCGCTGATCGAGAAGACGCGCGACTTCACGCGCAACGTAGTGCTCCCCATCGAAGACGAACACGCCGGTGACATCGCTGTAGCGGGTGGCGATGCCATCCGCATCGAGATGCAGTCGGCAGCAAAAGAAGCCGGTGTCTTCGCCCCGCATGCACCGATCGAGTACGGCGGCCACGGACTCAACATGAGTGATCGCGCGCCGGTCTTCGAGGAAGCCGGCTACTCGCTATTCGGGCCGACGGCGCTCAACATCGCGGCGCCGGACGAGGGCAACGTTCACATGCTGGCCCACGTGGCGAACGAAGCACAGAAGCAGCAGTTCCTCGCGCCGCTCGCAAGCGGGGACATGCGGTCGGCATTCGCCATGACCGAACCCGCGCCCGGAGCGGGATCCGATCCCTCGGCTTTGAACACCCGCGCCGAAAAAGTCCCCGGTGGCTGGAAGATCAACGGTAAGAAATGGTTCATCACCGGCGCCGACGGCGCCGGGTTCTTCATCATCATGGCGCGCACGTCCGGCGAGCCCGGGCAGCGCGGCGGAGCGACCATGTTCTTGGCGCCGACGGACACTCCCGGCCTGGTAGTGGGTCGACACATCGACACCCTCGACAAGGCCATGATCGGTGGGCACTGCGAGGTCACGTTCGAGGATCTCTTCGTACCCGACGAGGCCGTTCTCGGTGAGGTCGATCAAGGTTTCGCCTACGCGCAGGTTCGCCTCGGTCCCGCCCGCATGACGCACGTGATGCGCTGGCTCGGTGCAGCGCGCCGCGGCCACGACGTCGCCGTGGCCAGGGTTGCCGAACGAGAAGGCTTCGGCTCGAAACTCGGTGATCTCGGAATGATCCAGAAGATGGTCGCCGACAACGAGATCGACATCGCAGCCAGCCGCGCACTTCTGGTGCAGGCCTGCTTCGAACTCGATCAGGGCGGGCACGCGAGCAACGCGACGTCCATCGCCAAGACCTACGCTGCCGAGGCGATCTTCCGGATCGTGGACCGCTCCATTCAGATGTGTGGCGGAATGGGCGTGTCCGGCGATCTGCCGCTGGCACGCTTGTCCCGCGAAGTGCGTCCCTTCCGCGTCTACGACGGCCCGTCCGAGGTTCATCGCTGGGCAATTGCGAAACGTGTTGTGGGAGCTGCGAAGCGCGCTGCTCGGGAGGAGTCGAAGTGACGGACTTTCCAGGACTCGATCTCGCGGCGCTCCACAAGTATCTGCAAGCCGCAGGCGTCGAGGTGAGCGGTGAGTTGCGAGCCGAACTGATTTCAGGCGGCAAATCCAATCTCACCTACGGAATCTTCGACGACAACTCGAAGTGGATTCTGCGTCGTCCACCCACGGCCGGCCTCACGCCGTCGGCGCATGACGTTGCGCGTGAGTTCCGAATCACCTCGGCGTTGCAGAACACTGCCGTGCCGGTCGCGCCGACCGTCGTGCTGTGCGAGGACGCCTCGGTGATGGGTGCGTCGTTCACGGTGGTCGAGTTCGTCACCGGTCAAGTGATCCGAACCAAAACCGAGTTGGAAGCTGTTCCGGCAGCGCAGGTCACGCAGTGCACCGACGAGTTGGTGCGTGTTCTCGCTGCACTGCACGACGTCGACTACACCGCAGTGGGTCTCGGCGAACTCGGCAGACCCGACGGTTACGTAGCCCGCCAGGTGAAGTTGTGGGCCGGTCAATGGTCACGCGTCAAGACCGAGGACTCGGCCGACGTGGACAGGTTGGCGTCGAGCCTCGCGGAATTGATTCCGGCGGAATCAGCCTCGTCGATCGTGCACGGCGACTACCGGATCGACAACACGATTCTCGCGGCGAACGACGTCACCAAGGTTGCCGCAGTGGTGGACTGGGAACTGTCGACGCTGGGCGATCCGCTGGCGGACATCGCGATGATGTGCGTCTATCGGCATCCCGCGCTGGATCTGGTTCTGGGTGAGCCTGCTGCGTGGACGAGCCCGTCGCTACCGTCCGTTGTCGATCTGGCGCAACGGTATTCGTCCGTGTCGGGTCGTGAACTGGCGCATTGGAACTTCTACATGGCGCTCGGGTTCTTCAAACTCGCCGTCGTGGCGCAGGGCATCGATCACCGATTCCGAGCAGGAGCCACCGTCGGCGGGGGATTCGACAAGGCTGGATCTTCTGTGCCGGAACTGATCTCGGCCGGACTCAACGCACTGCAAGGGAAATTCGAATGACTCGATCAGCACTGGTCACCGGCGCCTCCAAGGGAATCGGGCTCGGCATCGCAACACGCTTGGCTTCGCAAGGGTACGGGCTGACCATCACGGCGCGTGATACCGAGCGGCTCGCCGTGGTCGCCGAAGAACTTACGCGCGCCGGATCGCCGGACGTCGTCGTCTCGGCCGGCGACATGGCGGACGAGAACTTCGCCGCAGCACTCGTCGCCACACACAATGAGCGATTCGGCTCCATGAGGGCTCTCGTCCTCAACGCCGGAGTGGGAACCAGTGGGCGAGTGGCGGATTACCCGATGCGACGTTTCGACAAGACCGTTGCCGTCAATCTCCGGACACCGTTCGCGCTATTGCAAGCGTCGCTGCCGCTCCTGCGTACAGCGGCGGACGCGGACCTTGCCGGCGGAGCGAAGGTGATCGCTCTCGCCTCGATGGCCGGTGTGTATGCCGAGAGCGGCCTGGCCGTCTACGGAGCCACCAAAGCTGCGCTGATTTCGATGGTCGAGGCACTCAACGCCGAGGAATCCGGAAACGGCGTCAGTGCGACGGCCATCGCTCCCGGTTACGTCGACACCGACATGTCGGCATGGACACACGATCGGATCACACCGGACACCATGATCAAGGTCGACGACATCGTGGAGTTGGTGGACGGTCTGCTCAAGCTCTCGTCTCGAGCGGTCGTTCCGAAGGTCGTCATGGCGCGGGCCGGGACCAACGGCTACTCCGCCTGAAATTTCAATCCAGCTTGGCTTCGCCCCGCTTGCGAAAGAAGTGAAAGCCAGGCACCCCGACGATCGCCTGCCGCAGGTCCTTGACCACTCCGAGGAGTTCGTGGATCTCGGGCGAGACGGAGTCCAAGGTTCCGAGGATGGGCAACACCGCGGCCACCCGGTCGGTGAGCTCCGGTAGTTGGTCGATCAGCTTGATCGCGGCGCTGACCTCTGCCTCGGAAAGGTCGTCGGCGAACCTGGCGGCCAGCGGCGCGAGCTGTAGGGCGATGGGCTCGTAGATCTCGAGGAGTTGTCCCGCGATGTCCGACGTCTGCTCGACGGCCTCGACCAGTGTCTCAGCGCGAACGGTCACGGCGGCGGCTCCGATGACGACGCGGTCGGCGTTGTCGGCGATCTGGTTGATGCGCGCCACCAACCTCTCGACCGAGAAGAGGAGCGCCTCGAGTCGAGTGGGCAGGGTGACCGCAAAAGCGACCGTGGACAGGGACCAGTGCACCACGTCGCCGACGGAGCGGACGACGGTGGAGCTGCCGGGCAAAACTAGAGCCATCCCTCGATACTGCCTGATGTGACGTCAAAGTACAGGTAAATCTCACATTCACGAGGCCCGCGGCGTCTTCGAGGTGTCGGTGCCGGCGCGGACAATCAATTCACCCGCTGCCTGCCGCACCGCGCAACCTGGAAGGATCGAGACATGACGGCTATCCGTACGCACACTGTGATCGACTCGCCGATCGGAGCGTTGACGCTGGTAGCAGCAGGTGACGACCTCTGCGGTCTGTACATGGCGGAGCATCGCCACAAGCCGGACGAGTCCACGTTCGGTGATCGTTCCTCGGCGGTCTTCGGTGAAGTCGAATCGCAGCTCACCGAGTACTTCGAGGGTGATCGCACGGAGTTCTCCGTGCCGCTGGCGCCCGTGGGTACCGAGTTCCAGAAGCGGGTGTGGGACACCTTGCGAACGATCCCGTACGGCGAAACCTGGACCTACATGGAGCTCGCGCAAACTTTGGGTAACCCGCTTGCGATCCGTGCTGCCGCCGCGGCAAACGGCAAGAATCCGATCAGCATCATCGTTCCCTGTCATCGCGTGGTCGGTAGCGACGGAAGTCTGACCGGTTTCGCCGGCGGCCTCGAACGTAAGCGGTTCCTGCTCGACCGCGAGCACGGCGGCGAATCGGATGTCCTCTTCTGATGCGCTCGGCTCACAATTCGGTGATCGGGAACGTCTACCGGTCGTGACACTCAAACCGTTCGAAGACGTCGTGACCGAATACGGTGCAGTGGTCCTCCGTGTCTGCCGCGCGGTGGTCGGGCCCGTCGACGCCGAGGACGCGTGGTCCGAGACGTTCATCGCGGCGATGCGGGCATACCCGGATCTGAACCCGGACGCGAACATCGAAGCCTGGCTGGTCACCATCGCGCACCGCAAGGCGATCGACATCACCCGAGTGCGTGCCCGCGTGGCGGTGCCGACAGACGACGTTCCGGAGTTGCCGACGCGAATCGGCGTGCCGGGCACGTGGGATCACGAACTCTGGGACGCACTCGAACAACTACCACTCAAACAACGTGCGGCGGTCGCCTATCACTTTCTGGGTGGGCTGCCGTACGCAGAGATCGCGGACATCCTCGGCAACACGCCGGCAGCCGCCAGACGCGCGGGTGCGGACGGTATCGCCACCCTACGAAGAACCTACTTGTCCGCTACCGCTGCGGAAGGGAGTCACTCATGAGTAACGATGTGTTCGAGGCACTTCCAGCCGTTGACGCCGACGCCATGATCCGCCTACGGGCGCGCCTGGCTGCGCAGGCGTCCGAAGCCGAATTGATCGACGTGGCATATCGAACCGTCGATTCGCCGGTCGGAAAGCTGCTGCTGGCGGCAACTGATGTCGGCCTGGTGCGGGTTGCCTTTGCCGTCGAAGGGCACGACCTCGTTCTGGAACGATTGGCGGACACCGTCAGCCCTCGTGTGCTTCATTACCCGCGCAGGCTGGACACTGTCGCTCGCGAGTTGGACGAGTACTTTGCCGGTGCGCGTCGAGAATTCGATCTGCGCTTGGATTTCCAACTCGCGAAAGGGTTTCGACGCGAAGTGTTGCGTCATCTTCCCGAGATCGAATACGGCCACACTGCAAGCTATTCGGTGGTCGCGGCAGCGTCGGGAAGCCCACGTGCGGTGCGTGCCGTAGGGACCGCATGTGCAAAGAACCCGCTGCCGTTGGTGGTCCCGTGTCACCGGGTGGTGCGCAGCGACGGCAGCCTCGGGCAGTACGCGGGTGGCCCCGAACTGAAAGCGATTCTGCTGGATCTGGAAGCCGGCCGGTGAGCGCAGTGACGCTGCGCTTTCAGGCGCCCTATGCAGTCGAACCGCTCACCGGTGCCCTGCGGGCTCACTGCGTCGCAGGCCTCGAGCGTCACGACGACGGTGTTCACACCAGAGTCGTACCGTTGCCTTCCGGACCCGTTGTCGTGTCGGTGTCGTGGACCGACGACGGTGTCGTCGTGGATTCCGATGTGCCGGTAACGGATTCCGCAGTTCTGGAGGTGATCGTGCGCCGTTGGCTCGACCTCGACGCCGATCACACTGCTGCCGAAGCGGCGTTCGGTAGTGATGAGTTGTTGGCCCCACTTGTTGCCGCCCGTCCAGGATTGCGTGTGCTCGGTTCGGTGGACGGGTTCGAGACCGCAGTGCTCACCGTTCTGGGACAACAGGTTTCGCTCGGCGCGGCGAGGACGTTCGGTGGTCGTTTTGTCAGCGCATTCGGAGCGCCAGTGCAAGGGGATTTTCTTGCCTTCCCTGATCCGGACATGGTTGCAGCGCAATCAACCGAGGGCATACAGAAAGCCGTCGGATTGACCACAGCGCGCGCAAGAACAGTGCACACGCTGGCAACTGCGGCAGCGAACGGCCTCGATCTCTCCTGGAATGCGGATCCTGTCCAATTTCGTCGAGAGCTGTTGGCGCTAAAGGGAATCGGACCGTGGACCGCTGACTATCTCACCGTCCGGATTCTCGGTGATCGCGACGCATTCGTACCCGATGATCTGGTGTTGAAACGTGCGCTGGGGGTCTCGACGGCCAAAGAAGCCACAGCGTTGTCCGAGCGCTGGCGACCCTGGCGAGCCTACGCGCTCTTTCATCTGTGGACCAAGGAAGCGTTTCTGTAGTCGGTCAGTCTTTCGCGCGGGCCAGTTCGGACGGCCACCAAATACGTTTCCCGATGTCGTGAGAGAGTGCCGGCACCAGGACGCTGCGCACGATGATCGTATCGAGCAGCACGCCGAAGGCCACGGCAAATCCGATCTCGGCGAGGAAGACCAGTGGCAGGATTCCCAGTACGGCAAACGTTGCGGCCAAGACGATTCCGGCTGACGTGATCACGCCGCCCGTCACCGCAAGACCGCGCAGTACACCTGCACGGGTGCCGAATTCTCCGGTCTCCTCCCGGACTCTGGTCATCAGGAAGATGTTGTAGTCGATACCCAGCGCGACGAGGAAGACGAAGGCGAACAGCGGGAACGATTGATCCGCCCCGGCGAACCCGAATACGTGTGTGAAGAAGAATCCGCTCACACCGAGGGTCGCGGCGAAGGAAAGCACCACGGTGACAATGAGAATCACCGGGATCAGCAGAGCACGGAGCAAAGCGGCCAGAACCAGGAAGATCACCACCAGCACGATCGGGATGATCAGGTTTCTGTCGCGGACCGAGGCCGCCTGGACATCAAGGGTGGTGGCCGTGCTGCCGCCGACGAGCGCGTCGGCGCCGGGCACGTCGTGGACGGCAGTCCGCAGTCGCTTGACAGTTTCGAGTGCCTGCGGCGAATCGTAGGAGTCGGCGAGGGTTGCATTGATCATGGTTCGGCCGTCGATCGGTGCAACGGTGAAAGCCGCAGGGGCGCAACCCGCAGCGGCGGCTTGTGCGACGGCAGCGGGGTTGGTCTTGATCAAATCGCTGACCTTCGCGACGTCCACCTGGGTGCAGACGGCGCCGGGATCCTGCGAGATACCTTCGACGCCGCTGGCTGCTTTGATGACGGCGTCGGCCTGGTCGGCGTTTGCGGTGATCACGGCCGGTGCGCCGGCTCCGGGATCGAACTTCGAGTCGTAGAGTTCTTGTCCGACAACGGCGTCGGGACGATTGGTGAAGCTTTCGGTGGATGTCAGGCCATCGGTTTTGAGACTGCCGATCCCGGCCGCGAACAGGATGATCAACAACACTGTGGCGCCGATCCACAGTGGGCGGTCCTTGCTACCGACGGCCTCGGCGATCTTGCCCCACATCCCGTGCGTCGTAAGGTCTGCGGCGTGATCGACCTTGGGCTTGCGCGGCCAGAAGACCCACCGTCCGGTGGCGGCCAGAGCGACCGGCATGAACGTCATCATCACCAGATAGGTGCAGGCGATCCCGATGGCGGCGACGGGTCCGAGGCTCTTGTTGGAGTTGAGTTGAGAGAACGTCAGGCAAAGCAGACCGAGAATCACGGTGACAGCCGAAGCGGTGATGGCCGGCGCAGACTCGCGCCAGGCCTTGATCATCGCGTCGAAGCGGTTGGGATACGTGTGCAGTTCTTCGCGATAGCGAGAGATCAAGAGTAGGGCGTAGTCGGTACCGGCACCGATCACCAACACGAAAAGGATGCCTTGAGATTGTCCGGTCAGAGTGAGTAATTCGGCTTTCGCGAGGAAATAGATCACCATCGACGACAAGCCGATGGCGAGGAGCGCGGAGAACAGCGGGAAGAACCACAACACCGGCGATCGGTACACGACAAGCAGGATGAGGATCACGACCAGGAGTGCCGCGCCAAGGAGCGCTCCGTCCAGACCGGCAAAGGCGTCGATGAACGCAACGAGTAGCCCACCTGGCCCGGCTGGGAGTACCTCGACATCACCAGCTGCTTGTTTTGCTGCGTCGATGACGTTCTGCTCGGTGGTCGCTAGGACATCGCCTGCCACGGATGTGTCTCCGTCCTTGGCGACGAGTGGCACGAAGATCGACGCAGTTGTGCCGTCGGCGGAGTACTGAGTGGGTTGCATTCCGTCGGCGTCTACCCCGGAGATGCCGGCAATGGCGCCGTACGCCGAGTTGATTGCAGATTTGTCCGCCTCGGTGAGGGCCGAATCTCGATGGAACAGAACAAAACCAGGGATCGTCTCGACTGCGAGGAAGTTCGCGGATTGATTGCTGACGATCGTCGATTCTGCGGAACTCGGCAGGTACGAGGCGTTGTCGTTCTTCTGAACCTCGGCGAGTTTGCCCTGGAAAGAACCGCCGAATCCGCCTGCGACGAAGGCAAAGATTGCAAGCGCGATCACGGTGAAGATCGGCACGCGAAGGCGTTTGACCGTTCCGCGCTCGTTCCGTTCTGCATCAGTTGTATCCAGCTTGGTCATGGTTCTCCTCGAACACAGTCGACCAGCACCAACAAAGCAACGTTTTCCAGTAGAACACGCAATACGGGCGTGGTGGAACCACTTGGAGTGGAATTGACGACGCTACGAAGTGCCTTTGCCGTAAGTCTCGCGGGCTGCGACGTCCATAGGAAAACGAACGACTGTGTCGCCGAACAACAATCGAGTTGCCGAAGCCGCGGCGGCCAGCACGTGGGCGGCACCTGACTCGGGGTTTCGGGTATGCACGACCACTTCGTCGTGCTGGAAGAAGACCAACTCGCCGTCCGGATCTTCGGCGAGGCGGCGCCTGAGGTCGGCGAGCAGGCACAACGCCCACTCGGACGCAGTGGCCTGAACGACGAAGTTTCGCGTGAAACGACCGCGGGCATGAGCGTCGCCGTGGGAGTAGAAGTCGGGAGACGGTGGGGGACAGGCCCGGCCGAGCAGTGACTTCACCACCTCGCCGCGCTCACCTGCCTTGGCAGCTTGCTCGACGTACTCGACGGCGACCGGGAATCGCTTCCGCAACAAGACGAGCAGTGCTTTGGCTTCACCCGCCGTCGCCCCGTACAGGACTCCGAGGATTGCGACCTTGGCTTTTGCGCGATCCCCGCCGAAGGCTTCTGCACCGACAAGTGCGTACAGATCGTCGTCGCCGGCGGCGGCCATCATGCGGCGGTCGCCGGACATGGCGGCCAGAATTCGGGGCTCGAGCTGACCGGCGTCGGCGACGACGAACACGTGGCCCGGATCGGCGACGACGCTCGAGCGCATGGTCTTCGGAATCTGGAGGGCCCCGCCGCCTCGACTCGCCCACCTGCCGGACACGACACCACCAGGAACGTAGATCGGACGGAATCGATCTCCCCGCACCCAACTGTCCATCCACTGCCACCCGTTGGTGCTGTACAGCTTGGCGAGTTCGCGATGACGAAGGAGTAGCGGCACAGCCGGATGATCGATCTCCTGCAGAAACCACTTGCGCGTCGACGGAAGTTCGATGCCCTGACGACCGAACGCCTCGGTGATCTCCACCGAAGACGAAGGATTGACGGTGCGCCCGAAGACCTCACTGATCTGTGCGGCAAGTTCCTGCATACGAGCGGGGAGGTCGTATCCCGTCGGCCGCGGCCCCAGCCGTTCTTCGAGGAGTTCGCGATGCTTCTGCGTCGAGAACGGAAGGCCCGTGTGCGTCATCTCGGCGGCGCTGAGAGCGCCGGCCGATTCTGCTGCGATCAACAAGTCCAGTCGAGCGTCCGCGCCGATGGTTGCGCGCTGCTCGGCGAATTCGGTGACGACGGCGAGGGGATCGAGAACGGGTGCAGTGTCGAAGAGTCCGAGTCGATCGTCGTCGAACTCCTCGGCGGGCGGTGACGGTTTGCCGGCGCGCATTCCGAGTATCGCGCGGGTCAGGGAGATGTCGTGGCACCGCTGAACCCGTACGCCTGCCCGCAGTAGAGGTGGGTACACGGTCGCCGTACTCGGCCACACCCACCGCGGGTGCTCGGCTTCCTCGATGGTGCGTACCGCTGCGATCAGGTCGGGGTATTCGACGGGATCGGCGAGCGGCGTTCCAGCGGGATCGGTCCGTAGGACAGTTGCCGTCACAGCTCCCGTGGACGTCGTACTACCGGGGACCAGGACAACTCGCACGACATCAGTGTGACGGCTGGGTCCGACACGCTATCGCTCGGCGTGCTCAGGCCCTGACGAACCGGATGTGTTGACCCGGGCGGGCTTGGCCGAGTCGGTCGATATCTGCGTCCGCGACCACTCCCACCACCGGATAGCCGCCGGTGATGGGGTGATCGGCGAGGAACACGACAGGTTGGCCGCTGGGTGGGACCTGGATCGATCCGAGTGCCACGCCTTCGGTGGGCAGTTCGGTGTCGTCTGTTCTTCGAAGTAGTTCGTCGGCGCCGACGCGATCGACGCGTGCGCCGATTCGGTCCGAGTCGGTCGAGATCGCCCATCGGCCCTGGAGGAGTGTTTCGGGGTTGGTGAATCGATCTGCGCGAGGACCGAACACCACTCGAATGGCGAGAGTCTCGTTTGCCATCGGCGGCACCGGTGCGAGGTCGACGGCTGAGAACGTGGTCGGCGATGGCCCGATCGGGAGAAAAACACCAGGCTCGAGAGGCGCCGGACCGATCCCGGACATCGTGTCGGTGCTGCGCGATCCCAGGATCTCGGGAACCACAATGCCGCCTCGGACGGTCAGATACGTCCGCAGTCCACTCGGTGCGTAGTCCAGGCGGACGGTCTGCCCAGCCCGCAGATCGATCACGCTCGAATGCCCGACCGGAATGCCGTCGCGGTAGGCCTGTGCAGGCGCACCGGTGAACGCGATCGTTGTCGGTTGCTGCGCCCGAAGACTCAGCCCACCCAGGAGGACCTCGACACCGGCTGCGCCCTCGTTGTTGCCGACGAGCCGATTGCCAAGCCTGAGAGATCGCCTGTCCGCCGCACCGGAAACCCCGACACCCGAGCGAAGATGACCTATCCGTCCGAGGTCCTGGATCAGGCTCAGCGGCCCGGTGTCGAGTATCTCGAGGCCGTTCATCGTTGTTCCTCGTTCACGAAGCGCACGCGTCTGCCGGGCTGAACGGTGGCCGGTGGTGTGGCGTTCAGATCCCACATCACGGCATCGGTGCTCCCGATGATCTGCCAGCCACCCGGCGATGCCCGCGGGTAGACCGCGCTGTATCCAGCGGCCAGGGCGACGGAACCGGCAGGCACAGCGGTTCGTGATTGCGTTCGACGCGGAACGTCGAGCCGAGTGTCGCCTGAAGTCAGGTAGGCGAAGCCGGGTGCGAATCCGATGAAGGCGCAACGCCACATTGCCCCGGTGTGGGCCGCAACCACCTCGGATCGGCTCATACCAAGTGACTGTGCGACGTCGTCGAGGTCGGGCCCGTCGTACCTGACGGCGATGGTGAGTGCATCCGTCTCGGAATGCTCGTCTGTGGTCGCGGCAGAATCGGTCTGCTCGAGATCGTTCAAGCGCTTCCGGACGTACGTGAGATCTGCCGCCGGGGTGCACGTGACCAGGACCGTGCGAGCTGCGGGGAGGAAGTCTTCGACCCCGACCGGGGTGTTACGCGTCAGTGCTTCGGTGAACGCGAGAACGCCAGCTTCGGAATCGAAGTCCACGAGCAATGCGCCTTCTCCCGCGGGAAGTATGCGAGTCACAGGGAGGGCTCCCTATCGACTCGAGTCCGCTCCACGTCCGTTCGCATCGCGGCGATGAAACTCGCGATGGTGGCTCGCTCTGTGGCGGTGTAATTGCCGAGGGTGCTCACCGCCCGTGAAATGAGTGGGCCGAAGTAACTCTCGCCGAGTGCGGCTGCGGTTGGTGTGACCTGCAAGAGCACCCGCCTGCGGTCTGCTGAGTCTCGCTCCCGAGCTACGTGGCCCGCTTTGACCATCCGGTCGACGAGCGCGGTCACCGACGCCGAGTTGATACCCAGCTGTGCGCCGAGCCAGCCTGGTGTCGCCGGTGTGTCCGAGCGCTCGGCATCGAGAAGGCAGATCAACGCGCGCACGTCGGTGGAGTGCATTTTGTACTTGTTCGCAAAGCCGGAAACCGCCACGTTCAAGTCGACGGTAAGTGCGCGAAGCGAGTGGACGATCGCCATCGCTTCGTCTTCTGCATCGCCGACGCTCAAGGATGCCTCCAGCCCTGGTGTGTTGTCTCTCGATTGTCTACTATCTCGATAATCGAGAGAAATGGGGGTGGGGGATGGACTTCAATCGCGCATACGACGCTGTACTGACCAAATGGCCGCAGAAACCGCTGGGTGTGGATCTCGCGGGGCGGTTCGGTAGCACTCACGTGAACGTCTGTGGACCTGCAGACTCGCGGCCGTTGATCCTTCTGCCTGGGGGAGGTGCCACTTCGACGGTGTGGTTCGACAATGTTGGGGCGCTGTCGAAATCCCGGCGTGTTTTTGCCGTCGACACGCTGGGTGATGCCGGACTCAGCATTCCGAATGGTGATCGGATGAAGTCCGTCGACGATCTGATCGAGTGGATGGACTCGATAGTCGATTGCACCGGGGCCGACACCGTCGATGTGATCGGACATTCCTACGGCGCGATGATTGCGTTGGCCTTTGCGCTGCATCGACCTGATCGTCTCGGCAAACTTGTTCTGCTCGACCCTAATTCGAGTTTCTCCGGCATGAAGGCGGGCTACCTTCTGCGTGCGCTTCCGCTGTTGCTCTCCCCGTCGCGAGCACGCCGACGGCGACTGTTGGAATGGGAGACAGGCGAGTTGAGTATCGACTCCGACTGGCTGTCTCTTGTGGAAGTGGGCACTTCGGATCTACCGCGACCCGATCTCGTAGTGCCTCGACGTCCTTCGAAGGAGGCCTTGAGCGCACTGGATGTCGAGTTGCTGGTGGTCCTCGCACAAGACGGACGGGTGCATGATGCGGAAATCGTGTCGAAGTCAGTGCGGGAGAGGGTTCCCGCAGCGCGTGTCGAGGTGCTGAAAGATTCTTCGCATCACAGCATTCCGATGGTTCCCGCCGATGAAATCAACCGGGTGCTCGTCGACTTCTTGGAGGGCTAGCGGATCAGGGTGCGACGACGCACCCCGGACCGATCGGTGTCGCCGGATTGACATCGACCGTTGTGACCGGCCCGCCCGCGGACGTCTGGTAGGCCATCAGAGAGTGTTCGCCCGGTGCAGTCGGAGTCCACAGCGTGACGGCGTGGCCGAGTACGACCGGCAAGGTGAAGTAGGGATTGACGGTGTCCCAGATCAGTTCCTGCGGGAACATGGTCGACGCCCGGTTCATGTCGACAATCGAGACGTTCGGCTCGTTCAACGCTGCTGTCCTGGCAACCACCAGATACGTGCAGCCCGCTCCGTACGGCGTCGTCGGCCCGCTGCTGAGACCCGGAAGGATCGTGACGTCGACTACGTCCGCGGAAGCTGACGTCGCGGAACAGATGGCTGCGCCCGCGCAGAGGGCGGCGGCGATCACGGAAGTGCGAGCGATACGTGAAAGTGTCATACCAGCAGGTCGGTTTTATCTGGGTGGGTGTTACAGGCAGACTGACCGGATGCGCGCACTTCACGTTCTGCTGGCCGGCTTCGGCTTCCTGCTGGGGTTCCTGATTATTGTTGTCTCCGGCCTGATCGAGTGGGCGTCCTTCGCCTCCCGAACCGATTTCGCCTTCGTCGGTGACTCCGCCGTGTCGGTTGGTGTTTCCAACGAGGCGATCTACACCGCCGTCGCTGCTCCACTGGTGGGTGCGCTGATGGGCTGGCTGTCAGCTGTCATCGCGACGAGGTTCGGGTGGAGCCTCACTCGTGGGAGCGTCACTCTGGCAAGCGAGTGACCAGGCAGCGGACCCGCTTGCTGGTCCGTGGGTTATGAGGAAAGGCCCCGACCTCCATCGAGGTCAGGGCCTTCCTTTGCGCCGAGCTACTTCTGTGTCGAGCTACTTCTGTGTCGAACTACTTCTTCGAGACGCGGAGCAGCTTCTTGTTGACGAACTCGTCCATTCCCCACGGACCCAGCTCGCGGCCGACTCCGGAGCGCTTGACTCCGCCGAAGGGCAGACCGGGCAACGTCGTTCCGTGCTCGTTGACGAACGCCATTCCCACGTCGAGATCTGCAGCGACCGACCGGGCGGAATCGAGATCGCTGCTCCAGACGGATCCGCTCAGGCCGTAGACCGACGAATTGGCAAGTTCCACAGCCTCGCTGGCCGACTTGACCTTGTAGACGACTCCGGCAGGTCCGAACAGTTCTTCGCTGTAGGCCCGCATGTCCGGTGTCACGTCTGCGAGCAATGTCGGTTGAACGTAGGCGCCCGGGCCGTCGATCTTCTTTCCACCGGTCAGCAGCGTGGCACCCTTGGACACAGCGTCGTCGATCTGCTCGATCAGAGTATCTGCCGCGCTCTGCGAAGAGAGCGGACCCAAGACTGTGGATTCGTCCAACGGGTCACCGGCAGTGACGGATTCGAAGGACGTCGCCAACTTGTTGGTGAAGTCGTCGTAGAAATCTTCGGTGACGATGAAACGCTTGGCCGCGTTGCAGGCCTGGCCGGCATTGGACAGACGTGCCTTGGTTGCGGACTTGACGGTGGCATCCATGTCGTCGGAATCGAGGACGATGAACACGTCTGATCCGCCGAGTTCGAGGACGACCTTCTTGAGATTGCGTCCGGCAGTTTCGGCGACGCTGGTTCCGGCGCGTTCGCTGCCGGTCAGTGACACACCTTGAACTCGGGGATCGGCGATCATGTCCGCGATCTGCTCGTTGGTCGCGAAGACGTTGACGTAGGCGTCGTCCGGCAATCCGGCTTGTCGCAGAATCTCTTCCATCAGCAGCGCCGACTGCGGACAGTTCGATGCGTGCTTGAGAATGATCGTGTTACCGAGCATCAGATTCGGTGCCGCGAAGCGGGCGACTTGGTAGTACGGGAAGTTCCACGGCATGACGCCGATGAGAGCGCCGATCGGTCGCCGGTACACAACCGACTCCTCGGCCCCGGGAACGTCGAGTCGTTCTTCCTCGAGCAGTGCCGGACCGTGGTCTGCATACCACTGATAGATCGCGGCCGAGAGTTGTACTTCGCCCTTGGCCTCGCGGACCGGCTTACCCATCTCCAAGGAGATCGTTCGGGCCAGTTCGTCTGCGCGCTCTGTGTACAGTTCGGCGGTCTTGCTCAGGACTGCCGCACGCTGCTGTGGCGCACTGTTGCGCCAGGTCAAGTAGCCGCGATGCGTGTTCGCAAGTGCGGCTTCAACTCCGGCGTCATCCAAAGTATCGAATTCCCTGACGGTTTCACCTGTCGCGGGATTGACTGTTTTGTAATTAGCCATAGTTGTACAACGTGCGGAAGGGGCTCGAAGATTCCCGAAACGCGCAATCACATTGAATCGGCTCAACAGGTTTCGATCAAATCCCGGCTGGGTACCATGTCACGCCACCTTGGGACGATGGGTGCGCCCGTAGCCCTTGCGGTCATAGAAACGGGTGGTCACGATGCCGAGTACGACGCCGATCAGTAGACCCACCAACGTCATCCAGACGGCATGCAGCAGGCCTGCCTCACCGCGTGCGCCGAAGAACAGGATCGATCGCGTGCCCATGTAGATCTGGTGCATCGGCTCGAATTGCGCCAGCCAGGCATACAACCTGGGGCTGGCTTCGAGGGGGATGGTGCCACCGGACGAGGGCAGCGCGAGAATGACGAACACGAACAGGTTGATCAACATGCCCAACGAGCCGAACGCGGCCATCACCGACATCGCCGTGATGCCCACCGCTGTGATGACCAGCGCGCCGTACTCCCACAATGCAAGCCCGTGAGTGACCGGCATTCCGAGGGCGCGACTGATCCACTGGAACAACGCGGAGACTATGCCGGACAACACGATCATGAATGCCCATTTGACGAGCAGCGTTCGAAACCTGTTGATACCCACAACGTCGTTCTGAACGAAGAGTGGACCGAATTCGGTAGGCGCGTATCCGAGCATGCCGTCCACCAAGGAATTGACCACGGTTGCTCCGGTGAATCCCGCAAGGACCAACAGCAGCGCGAAATAGAATGCCACCAAACCGAATCCGGTTCCGTCGGGAAGCGGATCGTGGGCAACCGTGAGTACGTTCACCGGGTTTTCGAGCAGCAGGCGGCTCGCTCCGGAGATCTGGGTTCCGGTGCCTCCCGCTTCCAACTGCGCGGTGACAAGGGCGGTGAGTTGCTCGCCCATGTTCTTGTTGACCGAGGCGAGGGCTGTGGTTCCGATCGACTGGACCAGCGATGCCGAGACGGAACCGGCGCGAGGATTGGTGTAGATCGTGATGATCGGTTGCTCTACCTCACCGGCGACGACGCTGGCCTCCGCCAGGATGATCGTCCTCTTCGTGAAATCACTGGGAATCACGATCGCGCCGTACAGCGTGCCGGAGTTCAACCGCGATTGGGCTTCGGCGATACCGATCTGCTGCAGGTCGATCTTCTGGTGGTCGATTCCGCTTTCGAGGCCGGCGACGATGTCGTTTCCGAAGTTCTTGCGGTCGGCGGGGTCGCCACCGGGGAGGGTGTCGCCCTCGTCCTGGTTGACCAGGGCGATCGGGAACTGGTCCAGGTGTTTCTTGGGGTCGAGTATTCCGCCCATGTACAACGCTGCCAGCGCAGACATCAAGAGGGTGACCACTATCAATGGTGTCAACCAGAATCGTGGTGTGTGCATGACGGTGCGGGCAGACGGCTCCGTGTTCTTGCTCATCGTCAGTCGACCGGCTTTCGTTCGCGCGGAGTTCCTCGGGCTGAGCGTAAACGCAAAGGTGCGCCGGGGCAGTCTTTCGATCTGCCCGCGGCGCTGGAGACCTGTCCGGTCGGCGACAGGCCGGATTGCCGGCAGTCTCATCCGAAAAGGCTGAGAACGGATCGGTAGGGTATGGCCCGCGGCAACCCTGCCGAGACGATTTCGGAGAAACCGTTGACCAACGTGCTGATAGTTGTCCTGATACTCGTAGTGATCGCTGCCGTCGTGTTTGTGGTCCTGCGTGGACGCCAGGGCAAGCCGAATGCTCGCGTCGACCCGCTCGCCGACTATCCCGAGGTGTACGACCCCCACAAGATCGGGGTCGGCGACATCATCACGTACGCGGGTATCGACCATGTTGTTCGAGGGACCATCACGCTCGACGAAGAGGGGTACATCTGGCGTGAGCACCTTCTCGACGGTTCGACCGGTCGTCGTTGGTTGACGGTCGAGGACGACGAGGGCGAATTGGAGATGACTCTCTGGATGCGTCGAGAAGGAACCAACCTGGTCCCGAACGGCGACGTCATTCTCGACGACAAGGTTCACCGCAAGATCGAAAGTGGAACGGCGAAGTTCACGGCCGAGGGTACGACGGGTACGGCCCCTTCCGGCTCGATGGAATACGCGGACTATGCGACCGCAGACAAGACCGGCCTGATTGCATTCGAGAAGTGGGCGCGCGGACAGTCGTGGGAGGTTTCCACGGGACGGGCGGTCACTCGCAGCGAACTCACTGTCATCCACTCGGGCCCCCCGGAATGAGCCTGTATCTACTCGACGTGGAGCCGACCGACGTGGATGCCTCGGCACTGGGGTTGGTACTGGGAGTTCCTGCGCCACCGACCCTCGCCGAGTTGGTGATCGGAACTTCCGACGCGACGCTGACACTCGGAGTGCTCGGGGCTTCGCACGTGGTGACGGCCTGGGCGTCGGGAAAGGAACTGACCGAGCAGGTTTCGTGCGATGCTCTTGCCGCCGGCGGTGAACCCTTGCCGGCAGTGGAGTCCACGGAAAACTACCGGTTCGAGTCTTCCTCGCTGATCCTGGACCGAGTCGAATTCGATTCGGAAGCTGCATCGTTGAGAGAGTCCGCCGGCCAGGACGGTTGGATCTGCGGATCCTTTCCCGGCGACGACACAGCGTTGACCGCGTTGCGTGGCGTGCGAGACCGCCAGGGGTGGAGTTGGCAGAGTTGGCATTTGTACCCGGGGGAGGGGACAGGAGTGATCGTGAAGACGCGCAGTAGGTGGCGCCCGTGAGGGGGCGGACGTGGTTTGCTCCGGTGATGGTGGCGGCCGCAATTATGTTGTCGGCGTGCGGTGGTGGAGCCAAAGACTTCATCGCGGACAACTATTCCAAGACGTCCCAGGATGGCGACGTCGTGTTGTACTCGTCGAAAGATCCAGTGGGCACGACCGTCTCACGGATTGTCGACGCGGACGAACCAGCGGCGCGAAGTGCTGACGGCGGCAACGAACACCTGCGCTACGACGACGACATCGTCACTGTCAGTTCGGCTTCGGGCGGTGGCAGCACCATCAAGGTAGAGGACATCGACGGCACGTATCGCAGCGGCGGATACGCGTACCTGGGACCGGGCTTCAACCCGGGATCCCCGGCGGGTGGAAGCAGTGGCAGCGGCGGCTCGGGTAGTGCCAAATGACGGTAATGCTCAATGAGAAGGAGAACGGCGTGACGAACATCTTTGCATCCACTTCCGTCGAGATCGGAACGGTGGATCCGGCATTGCTCGTCGGGGGCGTTCTCGGCACCCTCGCCTACTTCGTCGTCGGTGCAGCGGTTCTGGCGACGGGATTCCTGGTCCTCGACCTCATGACACCCGGAAATCTCCGCCACCAGGTTTACGTCGACAAGAACCCGAACGCTGCGATTCTGTTGGCCTCCAATCATCTTGCGCTGGCGATCATCGTGGTGACGGCAATCCTGACCAGTTCGGACGGCTTTGCTCAGGGACTCGCCGACTCCGCGGTCTACGGACTGTTCGCGATCGTGTTGCAAGCGATCGCGCTGCGATTGATGAACGCATTCCTTCCCGGCAAGTTGGTTGCGCTGGTGCAGGATCCGAAGATGTGTGGCGCCGCGTGGGCTGTGGGTGTGAGCTTGCTGTCCATCGGTTTGGTGAACGCCGCAGCGCTCACCTGATGGTTGCCGCTGATCCCGATGTGACAGTTGACGAGCGTTCGACGATGCTCGGCCCGCGCGCACGCGTCCTTCTCCTTGCGGCTGTTGCGGCGTGCGCTGCGTGTGGCCTGATCTACGAGCTGGCCCTGTTGACACTCAGCGTGAGTCTGACCGGCGGCGGCATCACCCAGACGTCGTTGATCGTCGCGGGATTTGTTGCGGCTCTGGGTATCGGAGCGCTGGCCGCCAAACCTCTGCTGGGACACGCTGCCGTTTCGTTCGTGACGGTCGAGATACTGCTCGGGCTGATCGGCGGATTCAGTGCCGTCACGCTGTACGTGACCTTCACGTTCTTCGGTTCCAGCGCAGCAGTTCTGGTGGCGGCGACCGCGCTGATCGGCATCCTCGTCGGTGCCGAAGTGCCTCTGCTGATGACGCTCCTGCAGTCCGGTCGCAGCGACAACGACGCACAGAGCACCGGAAAGGTACTGGCCAACCTCAATGCCGCCGACTACCTCGGCGCATTGATCGGTGGTCTGCTGTGGCCGTTCGTACTGTTGCCGTGGGCGGGAATGATTCGCGGTGCCGCACTCACCGGCATGATCAATCTCGTGGCTGCGGCAGTGGTCGCGCTGATACTCCTTCGGTGGCAGCTCAGCCTGCGCGCACGATCGATCGCCGTCGTCGCAATGCTGTTGGCAGCAAGTTTGATCGGATGGTTGCTGATCGCAGCGTCGGACATCGAGACCACGTCGAGGCAGCGGCTCTACACCGATCCCGTGGTGGCCGCCGAGCGATCGGTGTACCAGGAAATCGTCGTCACCGAGCGGGGGAACGACGTGCGCCTGTTCCTCGACGGAGACCTGCAGTTCTCCAGTGTCGACGAGCATCGGTACACGGAGTCGCTGGTGTATCCGGCCCTGGTGAACGACCCCCGGCGCGTGCTGATTCTGGGCGGCGGTGACGGCCTCGCTGCACGGGAAGTGCTGCGAATGAACAGCGTCGAGCAGATCGTTCAAGTGGAACTCGATCCGGCAGTCATCGAGTTGGCCAACACGCGTCTTCGTGATCTGAACGAGGGAGCGCTCGAGGATCCACGGGTGGACGTCGTACTCGACGACGCGTTTCGGTGGCTGCGAGAGCGTCCGGAACCGGGTTTCGATGCGGTGATCGTCGACCTCCCAGATCCCGACACCCCCGCACTCGGCCGCTTGTATTCGATGGAGTTCTACGGACTTGCCGCTGCCGCGATGAATCCGGGCGGGCTGATGGTCGTCCAATCCGGCAGCCCGTACTCGACACCGGATGCGTACTGGAGAACGGTGTCGACGGTATCGGCTGTCGGACTGAGCGTCTCGCCCTATCACGTTTTCGTGCCGAGCTTCGGTGACTGGGGATATGTGCTCGCGCAAAGAGGTTCCACGCCGCCCGAGCTTCGTCTGCCCGCTGATGTGCCGGAACTACGGTTCCTCGACGAGCCGACGCTGGCGTCGGCCTCGGTGTTTCCTCGCGATCGCCCGAGGCGGGAGTTGGAACCCTCGACGCTCGACCGGCCACGCATCGTCGACGATATGCGCAAGGGCTATGAACGCTGAACTCCCGACCGAGTAGCTTGAATCGAGACTCTCGGCCACGACGGAGGTACGGATGACTGTTCGGATCGAGGAGCACGCACCGGGAGTTCGGTTGCTCACGATGAAGCGCAGGAAGCATTCGCAGCTTTTCATGAAGAAGAGGTGATCGAAATGAACGGTGCACAGTCGCTCATCCAAAGCCTGGTCGACTCGGGCGTCGAGGTGTGCTTCGGCAATCCAGGAACGTCCGAGATGCATTTTGTCGCCGCACTCGATTCCGTTCCGCAGATGCGTGCGGTACTCGGCTTGTTCGAGGGCGCCGTGACCGGTGCCGCGGACGGCTACGCACGGATCGCCGGAAAGCCTGCCGCGACGCTGCTCCATCTGGGCCCCGGTATGGCGAACGGACTGGCGAACCTTCACAACGCGCGCCGCGCCCACACACCGATCGTGAACATCGTCGGGGACCACGCGACCTACCACCACGGTTTCGACGCTCCTCTCGAATCGAACATCGATGCGCTGACCGAATGGTTGGAGGGGTGGAGTCGACGTTCCGAATCCACCGCGACCGTCGGTAGCGACGCGGCCGACGCCGTTGCCGCCTCGATGAATCCGCCCGGGCACATTGCCACACTTGTCCTCCCCGCCGACGTCTCGTGGGGCGAAGGTGGAGTTCTTGCGGGTCCTCGGGACATACCGCCGCGGGCGGAAGTTTCTGCAACACAGATCGACTCGGTGGTGGGCGCGCTCAATGCCGAGGGTCGCGCCACGCTACTGCTGGGCGGCGCAGCCTGTTCCGAAGCTGGGCTGCGCGCCGCTTCCCGAATTGCGGTCGCGACCGGTGCCCAGATTCTGATCGAGACTTTTCCAGCCAGGCTTCAACGAGGTGCGGGGCTACCGTCATTCGAGCGCTTGGGATACTTCGCCGAGCACGCCACCGAACAACTTCGCGGAACAACTCAGCTGGTTCTGGCCGGAGCGGTTTCGCCGGTCTCGTTCTTTGCGTATCCCGGAAAACCGAGCGATCTGGCACCGGAGGGTGCTGCGGTGACAACGCTGGCAAGCGTCGGCGACGATGTTGCCGGTGCACTGGAGGCAGTGGCCGAACTCGTGGCACCGGGAGTCGAACCTGTTTTGCAGGAAGCGAATCGGCCGGCGCTGCCGAGCGGGCCTCTGGACGTTCGAAATTGGGCCGACGTGATCGGCGCCCTGCTGCCAGACGACGCCATCATCTCCGACGAGGCGGCGACTTCCGGTTGGGCGATCCCGATTGCCCTTGCCGGAGCGCCGCGCCACGACGTGCTCACGCTCACCGGAGGTGCCATCGGCCAGGGCATCCCGGTGGCGACGGGCGCCGCTGTGGCAGCGCCGGAGCGACCGGTGATCAATCTCGAAGCCGACGGAAGCGCGATGTACACCATCACGGCGTTGTGGACGCAGGCGCGAGAGCAGTTGAACGTCACGACGATTCTGCTCAACAATCGCGCATACGCCATCCTGCGTGGCGAACTGCAACGAGTCGGCGCAGAAGGTGGCGGCGTCGTCGCACAGTCGATGTTGGATCTGTCATCTCCGAACATGGACTACGTCAAGATCTCCGAGGGGTTGGGAGTGCCCGCGTCGCGGGCGAACACAGCGGAGGAGTTGGCCGAACAGTTTGCCGCAGCGCTGGCGGAACCCGGCCCGCATCTCATCGAGGTCATGCTGCCTCCGACGTCGTGATTTCGACCTCGAATCGATCGTCGATCGTGCATTCAACTGGAGGTTTTCGGTGCTAGCTGCGATCGGTTTGTCTCTTCCGATTGCCCTCGGCCTGCTTTTCGTCTCGATGCCCATGGCGGTGATCGTGCTCGTCATGATCACCGCTGGAGCACATCGAGGGGCGGCATCTTTTCTACTCGGGTGGGTCCTCGGAATCTCGGCAGTCGTCGCGGTGACCATCGTGATCGCGGACTATTCGTTTGCGGAGTCGGAGTCGTCGCAGACTTCGGTGTGGTCGAGCATCGTACGAATCGTGTTGGGTCTTATCCTGTTCGGCTTGGCATACAAGCAGTGGCGCGCGCGTCCGCGAAACGGGAGTGAGCCGACAGTTCCGAAGTGGATGAAGAGCGTCGACGGGTTGACTCCGCGGAAGGCGTTCGGGTTGGCGTTCTTGTCCGCGGCGGTCAATCCCAAGAATGCAGCGCTGGCGGTATCCGGTGCGGCCACTATCGCGGTCGCCACGAATGTCGTTGTCCAACAGATTGTTGCCGCGGTGATCTTCACGGTCATCGCGAGCGTCGGCATCGCGTCGCCGATCCTGGTGAAGGTGTTCTCCGGCAAGCGTGCCGACGAGATCCTCGCGTCCGCGAAGGCATGGATGACCGCCAACAACGCGGTGATGATGACGGTCATCCTGACGATCCTCGGTGCGACCGTGCTGGGCGAGGGGCTCAGTGGGCTGCAATAGGTCGCCTACCATTGGCGGGTGACTGATTTCGACGACGACGCTGCCGGTTCCATTGCCTCCGCTGCTTTGGCTGTTCTGCGCGAGCAAGGCCCGCTGAGTCTCGAAGAGTGGGCGACCCATCTCGAGGAGTACGGAACTGCGACCGAGTTGGCCGATGTACTCGAGTACCTGTCCGAACCGATGCTCGGGTACCTGCCCAACGGAAAGTACGTCGCTCTCGACACGGTCCTCGAAGGGCTCGTGTTCACTCACCGGCTCAGCGAAGTCGAAATTGCGTCGGACATCCTTGACGCGAGCCCCGACCTGGAACCGATCTTGGCATTCGGCGACGACGACGGGGCGATCCGGGTGGCCCTGGCGGAAGAAGCAGCCTCCGAACGCGGAGCTGCTCCCTTCCGGAGTCGACGAGTTGTGGTACTTCCGGCCGGAACCCTCGGCGAGTGCGCCGACGGTGATCTCGTCGGCTTGGCTGTCGAAGACGGAACACTTGCGTTTCGTCTGGTCGAGATCGAGGACGAACCCGATCTTGCTCCGGCGCTCGGCGAACTCTTCGAGGAGGACGGAGTCGAGGCCCTGGATTCTGTGTGCTGGCAACTCCTGATCGAGGATCCGTCACTCTTCACGGTTCCTGTTGCGCCGCTGGGTGAGATCTTCGAGGTGGCAGGTTACGAGCACGAGCGTGAGCTACTGGCTCGGCGGGGATTCGACTTCGACGCCTACGACCTGCAGATTCGGACAGCCTTGGTGGCCAGTACCTACGACCTGACCCACGACGAGGCAGTCTCTGCCGTTGCGTTTGTCGATCTGGCGGACCGCGGATACACCGACGCGGTCATCGCCGACTTCGATATCGCGGACTGGGCCCACCGTCATGTGAGCGCTGCTCCGGACTCTTTTGTCTCACTGGCAGATCCGGGTGCTGCAGTGGCCGTGTTCGATCTCGGATTTCGGAATCAGGACCCGGTGACCGACGCAATCCTCGAATCGCTTGCCTCCGAACTGGCCGAGCGAGGGCCACGGTCGGTGCGGGCGGCGGCTCATTGGCTCGCCGGTAAGGCCGTCGATCGGCTGGGGCGCGTCCTCGAAGCGGAGGCGCACTACGAGAAAGCGCTCCTTGCCGAATCCGGTTGGGGTCCGGCCTTGTTCGAGCTGGCTCAGTTTGCGTCGGACCGCGGCGATGCGACCCGGGCGCTGTCACTGCTCGGGCGGATCGACGGCGGAACCGAAGAGAATCTCTACGCCGTACTGCAGGACTTCGTCCCAGCCGATCACCCGGAACTCGGGCGAAACGACAAGTGTTGGTGCGGTTCCGGCCGCAAGTACAAGGTCTGCCACCTCGGAAAGGCCGATGAATCCGTCAAGGCGGACGGTCGGTGGCTGTACAAGAAGGCATGCCTGTTTGCGTTTGCCTCCGAATTCGTCGACATCGTGACCGGGCTCGACGATCTCGAAAACGAAAATCTCTCCGAGGACGAACTGATCGCGGCCACGATCTTCGACGGATCGGCACTGGACGTCGCTCTGTTCGAGGGTGGAATCTTTGCCGAATTCTTGGCCAGACGCAGCGAACTACTTCCGGAGGCGGAAGTTGTGACAGCCGCACAGTGGCTCGGAATCCGGAGGTCGGTGTACGAGGTGATCGAAACGTCCGACACCGGCGTCGTGCTGCTCGATCGTGGGTCCAAGGAGACCGTCACGGTTGCTCACTCGGTCGAAGGCAAGCCAGGTGATGTGATCAGTGCTCGGGTCCTGACGGCCCCCACTGGAGCGTTTGCGGTGGGTGTTGTGGTCATGGCAATGGAATCGCAGGCTGCGAGGGTGCTCGAGGTTCTCGCTTCCGAAGATCTCGAGGCCGAAGAACTGGTGCGCGAGTTGCGTGGAGGCGCCGATCACTCGACCGATGACCGGTGACGATGTATCGAGTCGACCCCGTTAAAGTTGGATAGGTGAACGAACCGATGGATGCCAATGACTTGATCGCCGAAGCCGCGATGGAGTTGTTGCGTGAGCACGGCCCGCAGACAGCGGCGGACTGGGGCACCCTGTTGGCTGACGCCGGGCACGGTACAGCCGAGGACATGACCGAATTCGTCGAGTACGTCGAGGACCCGTTGCTCGGATACTTGAGTGAGGAGCGGTACGCCGCACTCGACACGTTGTTCGAGCATCGAGTGTTGACCCATCGCCTCACCGAAGCGGAGATCAAGTCCGGCGTTCTCGACGCGAACCCCGATCTGATGATGCTGCGGGTTTTCCTCGATCGTGACGACGACGAAATCCACGGCATCAGCGTCGTGCACCGCGGGACCGACGACGATCTTTTGGCTGATCGTGGGATCGAAGATCCGGAGTTCCCACACGACGAAGGCTTTCTGCTCGACACCGACACCCTTGCCGAGTGCTCGGTAGGTGACTTGATCGGATTGTTCGTCGCTGACCGTGAGCTGACACTCTGCACCATCCCCGAGGTACTGGATCCCGCACCCGGATTCGGCGAGAGTCTGGGGACGGTCCTCGCAGACACCGGTGCTGACACCCTCGATGCCATTGTCTGGCAATTGATGCTCGACGAGCCGTCGCTGTTCCGTCAGCCGACCGCACCGCTGGGCGAAATGCTCGAGGCGGCAGGTTACGTCCGCGACGGTGATTACGTTGCGGTCGACGGATTCGATTTCGAGGCGTACCACCTGGCGAACCGGGCTCGCATGCTCGAGGTCCGCGAGAATCTGCACCCCGAAGAAGCCGCGTCGGTGATCGCCTTCGTCGATGTGGTCATGGCCGCGAAAGCCGAAGGCGTCGACGATGTCTCGGACTGGGCGCGCAAGAAGATCAAGGAGGATCCGCAGGCCTTCGCAGGCCTCGCCGAGCCGCCCGCGGCTGCGGCAGCGTTGGAGCTGTTGTCCGAACTCGACGATCATGATTCCGTATTGCATTCTGTTGCAACTGCTCTCGCCGAAAAAGGGTCGCGTCGTGTCAAGCCGGCAGCGCACTGGCTGGCGGGCAAGGCTTCGGATCGTCTCGGCAAGATCCTGGCCGCTGAGGCGTCGTACGAATCAGCGCACGATCTCGATCCCGACTGGACTCCCGCGATCTTCGATCTGGCGCTACTGGCCGCCGATCGAAGCGATGTGACGCGCGCGCTGGCTTTGCTGGGCCGAATCGAGGGTGGCGAGTCCGAGGTTCTGCACGAGGTTCTTCAGCGCTACGCCCCGGCCGAGCACCCCGAACTCGGACGAAATGACAAGTGCTGGTGCGGTTCCGGTCGAAAGTTCAAGGTTTGCCATCTCGGTAAGTCCGAGGTGACGTTCGACGACCGGGCCAGCTGGCTCTACGTCAAGGCTCAGTTGTTCTCGCGCACGCCGGAGTACTTCGACGCCGTGTTCGATCTTGCGCTCATCCGTGCCGAGCAGTTCAACAGCGAAGAAGCACTGACGCTGGCCGTCGAAGGTGGTTTGGCCGTCGACGCTGCCTTGTTCGATGCGGGTATTTTCGCAGCTTTTGTCGAGCGCCGCGGAGAACTGCTGCCTGCCGACGAACGCGAACTGGCCGATCAGTGGTTGTCGATTCCGCGCTCGGTGTACAAGGTCGCCTCGACGGAGCCGGGACAGTTGGTGACCCTCAGCGACGTCCGCAACGGGCATCTGGTGAAGGTCACGGACGAGTGGGGCTCGCTGAACCTCGAGCCAGGCACACTCGTGTGTGCTCGTGTTCTTCCGGCCGGGTCCACGATGCGCACGTTCGGTGGCATCGAACCGCTTGCGGTAGAAGACAAGAAGGAGTTGATCCAACTGATCGAGTCGGTGGATACCGAACCGGGTCAGCTGGTGGAGTTCCTCAGCCGCGGCCTTGCCGGTGCGCCTTTCCGGTAGCGCGAACTACCAAAAAGGCGCACGGGGCCGGAGGCCCTAGGGCGTTACCTGAGCCAACATCATCTGCTCGAAACCCTCACCGTACGGCGGGAGCATTCCCCATTCACCGCGTGGGTCATGCTGCGCTGCTTCGAATACCGTTCGCGCGTGACTGAACTCGAGGAAACCCTCACGGCCGTGGTAGTGCCCGATGCCCGAAGCCCCGACGCCGCCGAAGGGTGCGTCGCTCAGCCCGGGGTGAGACATCGCGTCGTTGATGGTGACGCCGCCCGAGACGGTGCGTTCGAGTACGGATTCCTTCTCGTCCAGATCGGTTCCGAAGTAGTACAGCGCCAACGGTTTCGGTCGTGAATTGATGTCGGCGACGACGTTGTCGAGTTGGTCGTACGGCAAGACGACGACGGCCGGCCCGAAGATCTCCTCCTTCATGATCTGCGCGTCGGTCGGAGGGTCGACCACGATTCGCAGTGGGCGACGACGAGTGTCTGCGGAGAGTTCTTCGTCGGGAACGGTGATGATCCGTGCCCCACGTTCTTCGGCGTCCGCGATGTACCCCTCGATGCGTGCGAGGTGACGATCGCTGACTATCGAGACCATGTCTTTGTTGTCGGCGATCGTGGGAAACAGTCCCGTGAACTGGTCGGTGAACGCGTCGATGAATGCTTCCGTGTTCTCGCGCGGAACGTAGATCAGATCGGGAGAGACACAGAGTTGACCGGCGTTGGTGGACTTCGCGATAGCCAAACGCGAAGCAGCAGAGCTGATATCGGCACTGCGGCTCAAGACGCTCGGTGACTTGCCGCCGAGTTCGAGGGTGACCGGCACCAGGTTCTTCGCAGCATTGGCCATGACCAGCTTTCCGACGGTCGTGCTGCCGGTGAAGACGAGGTGGTCGAAAGGCAGCGACGTCAGCAGATCAGCGACTTCCGGGCCGCCGGTCACCACCGCGACCTCCACGGGGTCGAGAGTTCGACGAGCCGCCTCGGCCAGGACGGCCGCAGTATTGGGCACGATCTCCGACGGTTTGAGAACGGCGCGATTTCCTGCTCCGAGGGCGCAGGCGAGCGGGCTCAGGAGAGTGAACAGGGGAGCATTCCAGGTTCCGATGATGCCGATCGAACCCTTCGGCTGGTACGACACGTACGCCGTGGCACCCAACTGGTCCTGCATCGCTCCGGTAGCTCTCGGTGAGCGAATCATCCACTCTTCGAGCGAATCACGAACGTGCTTGAGTGAAACCATCGACCCGAGAACGTCATTCATCACCGAGTAGGCCGGGATTCGGCCGCCGAAGTCTTCGTTGATCGCCTCGGTCAGATCCTTGTGGTTTGCCACCAGGAGATCGACGACGCGTTGAATGCGCTCGCGTCGTGTCTGCGCGGACGGAAGACCAGCGGCTCGAGTTGCTTCCTGCTGAGCGCGCAGAATCTCTTCGAGATCAGTGGTGACGGCGGCATCGGTGCTCATGGGCACTCCTCGTAGTGGCGAAGTATTGACCGGACCGTATCGACGCGGTGCGAGTGGATGTCCTTTTCGTCTCGTTGACCGGGATGGATTCGATTGGTAGAGAGAACACATGTCGCAGACACAGGTAGAAGACACTGCAGTGAAGATTTCCGTCGAGGAATCGGTGGGACTCGGTTTCCTGACGCTCGATCGGCCGGCGCGGCGCAATCCGCTCTCGGCGGAGACCATGCGTGAGGTGACGGCTGCCCTTGTCGAATTGTCTGTAGACGAGCGCGTGCGGGTCGTGATCGTGCGCGCCGAAGGCCCGGTGTTCTCCGCCGGACACGATCTGACGGAGATGATCGGGAGAACCCTCGAGGACGAGCGGGCGATCTTCGACGGCTGTACCGAGATGATGGAGACCGTACAACGGATTCCGCAGCCGGTGATTGCCGCAGTACAGGGCCCGGCTATCGCGGCGGGCTGCCAACTGGCCGCGTCGTGTGATCTGGTTGTTGCTGCGTCGAATGCTGTCTTCGGCACGCCGGGCGTCAAGATCGGACTGTTCTGCTCGACGCCCATGGTGGCGCTGAGCAGGGCAGTAGGGCGCAAGCGCTCGATGCAGATGTTGCTCACCGGGCAGACGATCGACGCCGACACCGCTGCGGACTGGGGTCTGGTGAACTTCGTCGTCGCGCCCGAAGACCTGGACCGAGAGGTGCGCGAACTGGCCGCCAAGATCACGACGGCCAGCCCCTTGACGGTGAAGATCGGTAAGCAGGCGTTCTATCGCCAGATCGATCTGCCGCAAGCGCAGGCGTACGAGGCGATGGCGGAAACTATGGCAACCAACGCCGTGACCTGCGACGCTCAGGAAGGTATGCAGGCCTTTGTGGACAAGCGAAAGCCCGAATGGCGCAATAAGTAACGATCGCTCTTCCGGTTTAGTTGGACGTCCTATAACCTGAGGCGCATGAGCCTGGATCCACGCACCAACACTGTCGACGGAGTGCTTCGGCGCTCGGCAGCCAAGTACCCCGACCGTGTAGCCGTCGTATTCGAAGATCGCACTCGCACCTACCGCGAACTCGACGACGCGGTGACGCGGGTCGCCGCCTACTTGCTCGGTCTGGGGCTCGAACACGGCGACCGCGTCGCGGCATACGGAACCAACTCCGACGCCTATGCAATCGGATTTCTTGCCTGTGCACGAGCAGGTTTGGTGCATGTTCCCGTCAATTACGCACTGAAGGGGGAGGAACTCCGGTACCTCGTGGCGCAGTCAGGCGCCCGCGCGGTGTTGGTGGATCCGGCATTGGCGCCGACACTCGACTCGGTACGCTCCGACCTCGATCTCGATCACGTGATCGCACTGCGGGACGCGGAACTGTCCGTCGTCACGATCGGTGAGGCAGGCGAGGTGCCGGTCTTCGAACCGCGTGCGACGTCGACCGATCTGGCGCAACTCCTGTACACCTCGGGCACCACCTCGAAGCCCAAGGGCGCCATGATGTCTCACGGTGCACTGGTTCACGAGTACGTGTCCTCGGTGATCGCGCTCGGCCTCGACAAGAACGACAACCCGCTGATCTGCATGCCGATGTACCACTCCGCGGGCATGCACGTCTTCATGCTGCCGTACCTGTCCGTCGGCGCGACGGTCAGTCTGATGCAGGCGCCGGACATCCCGGAAATCCTGCGCCGTGTCGAAGCCGAAAAGATCGGATCGCTGTTCCTGGCGCCGACCGTGTGGGTACCGCTGGCCAACCATCCGGACCTCGAGACCCGCGATCTGTCGTCGCTGAAGAAGGCGCAGTACGGCGCCTCGATCATGCCGGTCACCGTGCTCAATCGTCTGCGCGAGCGCTACCCGGACATCGGTTTCTACAACTGCTTCGGCCAGTCCGAAATCGGCCCACTGGCAACAGTTCTCCAGCCCAGCGAGCATGCTGATCGCCCGTCTTCCTGTGGTCGCGCGGTGTTCTTCGTCGAAACCCGCGTCGTCGACGCCGACGGAAACGATGTCGCCGACGGTGAGTCCGGCGAGGTTCTCTACCGCTCACCGCAGCTGTGCAACGGCTACTGGGAGAATCCGGAAGCCACCGCCGAGGCCTTCCGTGACGGCTGGTTCCATTCGGGCGATCTGGTCGTGCGGGACGAAGAAGGTTTCATCACGGTCGTCGACCGGATCAAGGACGTCATCAACACCGGCGGCATCCTGGTGGCGTCACGCGAGGTCGAAGATGCGGTCTACACGCACCCCGCCGTGGCAGAAGTTGCCGTGATCGGTACGCCCGACGAGAAGTGGATCGAGGCCGTCACCGCGATCGTCGTGCTAAAGGACGGCAACGACGAGTTGACGCCCGAGGCGTTGATTGCCCACGTCAAGGAGCGAATCGCTCCGTTCAAGGTGCCCAAGCATGTCCGTTTCGTGGCCGAGCTTCCGCGCAACCAGAGCGGCAAGCTACTGAAGCGGGAACTGCGCACCGTCTGAAGCTTGCTATAGGTTCTGCCTTACCTTCGGTTCGTTTTCAGGTCTTTGACTCCGATTGCCTCACGGTATTGACTTCGGGGGACGGCATGGACTTCGGAAACAGCAAGGTGAGTGGTGGGAATGCAGGTCGACGCAGATGACTTCGCAGATATCTTGGCGACTGCGCGGGAGTTCATCCGTAAGGAAGTAGTTCCGCGTGAGCAGGAGATTGCCGACACCGACGCCATTCCTGAGGACATACGCAAGAAGGCCGCAGCTATCGGGCTCTTCGGTTACGCGATCCCTCAGGAATGGGGTGGGCTCGGACTCGACCTCACCCAAGACGTCGAACTGGCAATGGAATTCGGCTACACGTCTCTGGCGCTGCGTTCGATGTTCGGTACCAACAACGGAATTGCCGGGCAGGTGCTGGTCGGCTTCGGTACCGACGAGCAGAAGGCTCAGTGGCTCGAGCGCATCGCCTCCGGTGATGTCGTGGCTTCCTTTGCTCTCACCGAACCGGGCGCGGGCTCCAACCCGGCCGGCCTTCGGACCAAGGCAGTGCTGGACGGATCCGACTGGGTGATCGACGGCAACAAGCGGTTCATCACCAATGCTCCACTGGCGCAGCTGTTCGTGGTGTTCGCGCGCACTCGCCCGGCGGATTCCGATGGTCCGGGAATTGCAGTGTTCCTGGTTCCGGCTGACACGCCAGGTGTCACGGTCGGTCCCAAGGACAAGAAGATGGGTCAGGAAGGTGCTTGGACCTCCGAGGTCACCTTCGACAACGTCCGGGTTCCCGAGTCGGCCCTCGTCGGTGGCGACCAGGACACCGGATACCGCGCAGCGATGACGTCTCTCGCGCGCGGACGAGTCCATATCGCGGCGCTCTCGGTGGGAGCAGCACAGCGAGCGCTCGACGAATCTGTCGCGTTCTCCGTGGTCACGGAACAGGGCGGCACCGCGATCGGCGACTTCCAGCTGGTTCAAGCGATGTTGGCAGACCAGCAAGCCGGTGTGATGGCGGGGCGCGCGATGGTGCGCGAGGTGGCCGCGCGGTACGTCAGCGGTGAGGATCGCCGTCTCGGGCCTTCGGCGGCAAAGCTTTTCTGCACCGAGATGGTGGGCAAGGTCGCAGATCTCGCCGTGCAGATCCACGGGGGCAACGGGTACATGCGCGGTGTTCCGGTCGAACGCATCTACCGTGAAGTTCGCCTGTTGCGCCTGTACGAGGGAACCAGCGAGATCCAGCGTCTGATTCTCGGTGGTGGGCTCGTGGCGCAAGCGAAAAAGCAAAACCAGCGCTGACACATTTTCCAGACGAGCTTTAACCTCACGAACGGAGTGGACATGGGATTGTTGGACGGCAAGGTTGCGGTAGTGACCGGCGGAGCCCAGGGCATCGGGCTCGAAATTGCGCGCACCTTCATCAAGGAAGGCGCGACCGTCGTTCTCGGCGACATCAACGAAACCGTGGGAACGGCTGCGGTCGCCGAACTCGGTGGAGAGTCGGTCGCCCGTTTCGCTTCCTGCGACGTGCGTGACTCCGGACAGGTCGAGGCCATGCTCGATCTGGCCGAAAGCGCTTTCGGTCCAGTCGATGTCATGGTCAACAACGCCGGCATGACGCGCGACGCCACGATGCGGAAGATGACCGAGCAGGACTTCGACGACGTGATCGCCGTTCACCTCAAGGGCGCCTGGAACGGAACACGCGCTGCCGCCGCCCGCATGCGCGAGCGTGAGACGGGCGCGATCGTGAACATCTCGTCGATCTCCGGCAAGGTGGGCATGCTCGGGCAGACCAACTACTCGGCCGCGAAGGCCGGGATCGTCGGTCTGACGAAGGCCGCGGCAAAAGAGTTCGCGTTCAAGAACGTTCGCGTCAACGCCGTTCAGCCCGGACTGGTCCGCACGGCGATGACCGAGGCGATGCCCGAACGGATCTGGAACGAGAAGCTTGCCGAGATTCCGATGGGGCGCGCAGCCGAGCCTTCGGAAGTTGCTTCGGTTGTGCTGTTCCTCGCGAGCGACCTCTCGAGCTACATGACCGGCACGGTTCTCGAGATCACCGGCGGCCGCCACATCTGATCCGTCCTGTTCGAGTGCAAGAATTCAGAGTGTGAGAATTCTGGGTGTAAAACTTCTGGGGTGACTACTGACATGGGACAGCCGAACTCGGATCTTCCGCTCGACGGAATCACCGTAGTTGCACTCGAACAGGCGGTGGCGGCACCGCTCGCCACCAGACATCTCGCGGACATGGGTGCGCGGGTGATCAAGATAGAACGCGTCGGCGAGGGTGACTTCGCGCGTCACTACGACCAGGCGGTTCACGGTCAGGCATCACACTTCGTGTGGCTCAACCGTTCCAAGGAATCGATCGCCGTCGACGTGAAGTCGGACCCCGGCCGGCAGATCCTTCTCGATCTGGTCGCGCGAGCCGATGTGTTCCTGCAGAACCTGGCTCCCGACGCAGCCGCGAGACTGGGGTTCGGCGCGGAGGAACTGCGCGATAAATACCCACGGCTCATCGTGATCGACATGTCCGGCTACGGCAGTGCCGGCCCGCGGCGCGAGCGTAAGGCCTACGACATGTTGGTCCAAGCCGAGACCGGAATGATCTCCGTGACAGGCACACCGGAGACGGCCACCAAGACCGGCATCCCGGTCTCCGACATCGCGGCAGGAATGTACGCGCTGACTTCGATTCTGAGCGCCCTGTTCCGTAGAGAGCGAACGGGCAAGGGAGCGCTCGTCGAGGTCTCGATGTTCGATTCCACCGTCGAGTGGCTGGGCCATCCGATGTACATGAAAATGTATGCGGACAAGCAGATTCCACGTGTCGGTCTCGGCCATGCCGCGATTGTTCCCTACGATTCGTATCCCACGGCCGACGGCGAAATCCTGATCGGCGTCCAGAACGATCGTGGATGGCGAGCGCTGATGGTGGACGTGTTCGAGCGAGAGGATCTGGTCGATCATCCGCGTTACCGCACCAACATCGTGCGCGTCGAAAACCGTGGCGAGGTGGACGAATTGGTGGGCTCTCTGACGCGTCTGTACTCGACGACAGATCTGGATCAGCGTCTGGCCGCCGCTGGTGTTCCGGCCGCGGCACTCAACGACATGGCCGGTCTGCTGGAACATCCGCAGCTGGAGAAGCGTGCCAGGTGGCGGTCCGTGGGCACCGAGAACGGTCCGATCGATGCCGTGCTGCCTCCGATGACGTATTCGGATGTCGAAATGAGCATGGGTGACGTTCCGGCACTCGGCCAGCAGACGGATTCTCTGCTGGCCGAGTTGGGACTTACGGGCGACCGGATCGCGGAACTTCGCCGCGACGGATCGATCGGTTAACGCTTCTAGCGTCGCAGGTTCTCGAACACCGCGGCAATCCCTTGTCCGCCACCGATACACATGGTCTCGATCCCGTACCGTGCCTGGCGCCGGTCGAGTTCGCGCAGCAGATTGGCGAGGATCCGCCCACCGGTAGCGCCGACAGGATGTCCGAGCGAGATTCCGGAACCGTTGACGTTGAAGCGTTCCTCGATGTCCTGCGCGCTCAATCCCCAGGCTTTGGCGCACGCGAGAACCTGGGCGGCGAAGGCCTCGTTGACTTCGATGAGGTCGATGTCGTCCAGCGACAGATCGACACGGGAGAGAGCCTTCGCCACGGCAGGCACCGGTCCGATGCCCATCCGGTTCGGCTCCACACCGGCCACACCCCAGCTGACCAGTTTCGCGAACGGCCGCAGGCCCAGCCGTTCGGCGTTGGCCGCAGTGGTGACGATGGCCGCGGCTCCGGCGTCGTTCTGGCCGCAGGCGTTTCCGGCGGTGACTGTTGCTTCAGGGTCGACGCGACCTCGAATGGGGCGCAGTGCAGCAAGATCGGACAGTTGTATCCCTCGGCGCGGATGCTCGTCTTGGGTGACGACTGTCTGCTCACCACGGCGTCCGGGCACCGAAACGGGAATGGTCTCGTCGTCGAAGTACCCACTGTCTTGGGCGTGAACGGCCCGTTCGTGCGATCGCACCGCGTATCGGTCCTGCTCGTCGCGGGTGATCGAGTACTCCCGGCGCAAGTTCTCAGCGGTCTCGATCATGCCGCCTTCCACCGGAAAGTTGACTCCGCCGGAGTTCGTGCGCGGTTTGGCCAATCGGTCGTGGAACTCGACGGAAGGGCGCTTTGTGCCCCAACGCATGTCGGTGGAGTAGAACTCGGTTCCGCTCATGCTCTCGGCGCCGCCGGCGATGACCAGATCACTCATCCCGGTCTGTACCTGCATCGCGGCGTAGATGATCGCCTGCAATCCCGAACCGCAACGGCGATCGAGTTGTATTCCGGGAACGGACACGTCGAGACCGGCGTCGAGTGCCGCGATTCGTCCGATGGCCGCGGCCTCTCCGTTGGCGTACCCCTGACCGAAGATGACGTCGTCGACATCGGTGGACGCAATGCCGGTTCGTTCGACGAGGCCACGCACAACAGTGCCGGCGAGAGTGGTGACGGGAACGTCCTTGAAGACTCCGCCGAATCCGCCCACCGGGGTGCGAACGGGTTCACAGATGACTGCGTCGTGCATGGAATGCGCCTGTCTCGAGGAGAGGTGGGGAATGCGTCGCGTGAACGGGCCGATCGAAGGGCCCGTCGCGACCTGGCCACTCGAATATCCAGCACGCGTGGCGCGGTTGTCAACAGCAGGAACGACCTGTTCGGACATAGTTTCCGCCATACGGTTCGTATGCGAAATCGACTTTGACACATATACCCTTCGGGGATTGAATGGATACAGCGTCTCTGCCGCACACACGTCGCGGCGGGATGAAAGTTCCTGGAGTCGAATCAATTTCGTCGACCGGGAGGGCACGAAGTACCGACTGACAGGTGGAACAGTGACTCGTTTGGCGCAGACGGCGGGATTGACCGAAACTCAGACCGATATCGTCGGGGCGGTACGCGAATTCGTCGATCGTGTGGTCATCCCCGCGGCGCAGGAACTCGAACACTCGGATACGTACCCGACCGACATCGTCAAGCAGATGAAGGACATGGGTCTGTTCGGACTGACCATCGACCCCGAGTACGGGGGTATCGGCGAATCATTGCTCACCTACGCGCTGTGCGTCGAAGAATTGGCCCGTGGATGGATGAGCGTGTCCGGTGTCATCAACACGCATTTCATCGTGGCTCACATGATTTCGGCGCACGGGACGCCGGAACAGAAGGCGAAGTACCTGCCGCGTTTGGCGTCCGGGGAACTCACCGGTGCATTTTCCATGTCGGAGCCTGCCCTCGGTTCCGATGTTGCTGCCATATCGACCAAGGCGAAGCGGACGGACTCCGGCGATTACGTGATCACCGGCCAGAAGATGTGGCTGACCAACGGGGGTTCCTCGACCTTGGTGGCAGTCCTGGTCAAGACGGACGAGGGCGCGGAGAAGCCGCACAACAATCTGACGACGATATTGATCGAGAAACCCGCAGGTTTCGGCGAGGTACTCCCGGGCCTGACCATTCCGGGCAAGCTCGAGAAGATGGGGTACAAGGGAATCGACACCACGGAGATGATCTTCGACGGTTTCGAGATCGGAGCCGAGGAGGTTCTCGGTGGCACCCCTGGCTCGGGATTTCGGCACATGATGGACGGCGTCGAGGTCGGCCGGGTCAACGTCGCCGCGCGTGCCTGCGGAATTGCCCAGCGCGCTTTCGAACTGGCTGTCACCTACGCCAAGCAACGCGAGACTTTCGGCAAGCCGATCGCCGAGCATCAGGCCATCGCGTTCCGGATCGCCGAGATGGGCACCAAAGTCGAAGCGGCACATCTGATGATGGTCAACGCTGCCAGGCTCAAGGACTCGGGTGAGCGCAACGATGTCGCCGCGGGTATGGCGAAGTATCTGGCGAGTGAATTCTGCTCGGAGGTCACCCAGGACAGCTTCCGTATCCACGGCGGATACGGCTATTCCAAGGAATACGAGATCGAGCGGTTGATGCGTGAGGCGCCGTTCCTTCTGATCGGTGAAGGCACCAGCGACATCCAGAAGCAGATCATCAGCAAGGGCCTGCTTCGCACGTACAACTGAGCCGAGAAGCGGCACCGCGAATATGCGCGGTGCCGCTTTGTCGTGTCGGGTCAGCGGGAGGACGTCAGCGGGTGAAGGCCAGGGTTGTCACCGGTGACCGGTTGCCGTATGCGTCAACGGCTTCGACGCGGGCTTCGTATGCGGTGCCCGCTGCGGCATCGGGAATCGGAATGTCGAGGCTGTTCGGCCGCGGCATGAAGTAGAAGTCCGAGAGCACCTTCGACGAGACCACCTTCGCTCCGGTGGCTGTGTCCGTGACCTCGACGGCGTAGTGGTGCACCATCTGATCGTCCTTGGCCTGCGCGATCCTCAGTGCGGTCGCACCGTTTTCGCCGGTCGTCACCGAGAGCGGAGTGCTCGAGGTGAACTCCGGCGCGTGCGTGTTCCGTGCGCCCGAGGTGTAGCGGAAGTTGTCCTTGATCTGCTGGTTGGTCGACCCGTCGAGTTCGACCGTCCACCCCGAACCGCTCAGCGTGCCCGCGCTCGAGTACGGCGGCTGCCAGTTGGCTGACCACGCGCCACCGGCGTAGATGTCGTGCTTGTCTGCCGCCATGTTGATTCGGTTGATTTCCGTGCGGTCCTGGTAGACCTCGACGAAGAGCGCTTGGGCAGTGGGTGATTCGAAACGGTTCGCGAGACCGGACTCGGTCACCATCTGGTAGCCGTGATCGATTTCGATGTACGACATCGAGCCGTCGTTGACCGACGTGAAGTCACGCTGATGGATCGACCGGTCGTCGTTGTTGTTCAGATGTGAGTGCCCGGAGAAGAAGATTGCCTGAGGGAAGGCACTCAGGTCTTCGGTCAATCGAGGGTTCGACGCCTGCTGCCCGTCCATGGCTGTGTTGCTTGCCGGCCGGTGTCCCTGGACCAGGATCGGCTTGGTCAGGTTCCCGGACTCCGCGGTGATTTCGGTCAGGCGGGACTTCAGCCAATTGCGTTGCGCTGAATCATTGTTGTAGGTTTCGGTGTTGACCGTGAAGAGATGGACACCATTGACGTCGGATTCGTAGTATCCGCCACCGGAATCCGGGAACCACTCCGCCGGATATCCGGCTCTGATCGCCGCGAGACTTGCATCGTGATTGCCGTTGGAGATCAGGAGTTGTGTGTCGTTCATGCCCTTCCGGGCGAGGTTTGCCTGGAAGATTTCTGCGACGATCTTGTGGTCGGGCCCCTTGCCGTCTCCGTTGTCGTTGATCATGTCCCCGTTGGAGAGGATAGCATCGGGTTTCGGGAAGATGGAACCGATTGTGTCGAAGAAGCTTTCGTACTTCTTGTCGTTGTTCGCGTGATCGCCGACGTGGACGTCGGACATCACGACGACCTGAGCCAGCGGCTTTTCCGAGGTCTTGATCAGGTAGCCGAACGAGACGGCCGCGCTCGCGTGATCGCCTCGGAAAGCTGCGACAGTGACGTTGGTGTCCTGTGCGATGTGCAGCGGACGTCCCGGCGTGGCAGCTTGGCTGTCGGTGGTGGGTGTCGTTCCGTCCAGGGTGTAGCGGACGGTGGCGCCGCGCTCGGCGGTGAAGGTCAGGTCGACGGGGTGCTCGTACCGTCCGCCGGGGACGCTGACGCCGGGCGCTGCGGGCGGCGTGTTGTTCTCGCCCGAAGAGCTGCCCCATTCGAAGGACGAACTGCCCCAGCCGGGTTCGGCGTGGGATTCGGCGGGGGCGATGCCGGGAACGGCGAGAGCCGCGGTCACGGCTGCTATCGCGATGGTCGTACGTCTCACGAGGATTCCTTGTCTTCGACGCGGTGGTTCAGACCTATCCGTAATTGGTCTGGACCAATTACGGTAGGTGGCGCCGGGTAGAAGAAGGTGTGTCCTGAATGTCCGATTAATGAAGCGTGTGTGAACACCCTGCAGTGCTTGGTACCGGTATACCTGTCTGCGTTTATGGCAAAGTCGATGGAGTGGACCTACGTCAGATCGAGTACTTCCTTGCCGTTGCCGGTGGTGAGTCCTTGTCGACGGCTGCGCAGAATCTGTCGGTCACCAAGCCGTCGCTGTCGCAGGGTATTCGTGGCCTCGAGCGCGAACTCGGAGTCGAACTGTTTCACCGTGTCGGTCGCGGTTTGGTGCTGACGGCAGCAGGTCGGGCGTTGGTAGGGCCGGCGAGGCAGATGACTCGCAGCAGCGCGGCCGCGTTCGACGTCGCGATCGGTACGGCCGACGAGCCTCGTGGCCGGCTCGACATCTGCTCCGCGGCACATGGTCTCGAAGGTCCGATCGCACGCATCGTGGCGGACTTTCGTGAGCGGTGGCCTGCTGTGACCGTTCGGGTCGGTGAGTTGCCGCAGGGTGCAACGTCTGAGCAGGTGTTGGCAGACGGCGCGTGCGAGGTGGTCTTCAGTTACTGGCCACCCGACATGTCGGCGCTGTCCACGAAAGTGTTGGGGGTGAACGAGTACTGGCTGGCAGTGCCGTCGGGGGTTCATCCCGACGTCTGGCCGAATGGTGTGAAACCCGCTGCGGGAGAGCCGGTGTCATTGACGGCATTGCCCGATCTCCCCGTGGTGGGTGTGCTCAAACACTCGCGGGCTCGCCTTGCCATCGAGTCGTCTCTGCAGGCCGCCGGGGCCCGGACTCGGATGTCGACGGAGTTGGCGCAGCGGGAGACCGTCGGCGCGTTCGTCTTTGCTGGTTTGGGCATGGCATTCATGGAGCGTTCGTTGGCCGAGAGATCGGTCGCGTCCGGCGCGGAGATATTTCCGGTGGAGCCGCCGATCTCACTGAATTACGGCGTCGAGTTCGATCCGGAGACGCTCTCGCCGTTGGGCAGGCTGTTCGTGGAGGGCTTGTGACGTGGGGAGATGTTCTCGATGTACGCAGACCCGGCCGGTGAGAGCGGGCCGTCGCGGTAGACCAAGATCGTCTGCCGGGTGATCGGTGGGAAAAGCGAGCGAACCTCAGATGCCGGTGAGTCTTGTTCGGCGATCGATCTGGGCAGCAGCGCGGCGCCTACACCTTGCCCGACCATTTCCCGGACAGCAAGGCGATCTGGCACTTCCACGACGACGTCGGTGAGTTCCAGATCGTCGTCGATCGAGTGCCCGCGCCGAACTGCGGATGCCTCGACCACCATTGGCAGGCGCGCGACCACGGTGCGCGGAACCGGATCGGGGAGGTCTGTGGCCAGGCGAATGGGGATCGACAAGACCGTTTCCTGGGTGCTCACGGCAATTTCTCGAAGCCCGTCGGAGACTTCGGTACCCGGGTGGGTCTCGAGAAACCCGAGTTCACACGTACCTGCTCTGACGAGCGCGCGCACGTCCTGTGCGTTGGCGGAGGCGTTCGTGGAGAACCGAATTCCGGGTGCCGTCAGATGGAGGCGTCCGGCGACCTCTGCAACAGGGTCGATGGCGAGATCGGACTGAACTGCTATGGCGAGTTCCCCGGCGCGCAAAGCGGTTACCGCAGCCACCGCGGCCTCGGCCCGAGCAACGTCGGCGAGCAACGTACGGGCAGAATCGGCAACTGCCAGTCCGACCGTGGTGGGAGCCAGACCGCGAGTGGTGCGCTCGAAGAGTGTGGCTCCGAGAGTTCGTTCGAGGTTGCGCACGGCCTGCGAGAGGGACGGTTGCGAGATACGCAGGACGTCCGCGGCGGCAGTGACGCTGCCGTGATCGACGACCGCGACGAGATATTGCGCGCTGCGTATGTCCATCCCGGGTGCCTGCATCTGACGAATTCTCCCAGATGACGGAGCCTTGGCGGCGGTGACTTGCTGCGACCTGCTGACATAGGTCTGAGCTATGGCTCTGTGCGCCTTCTCGTCTTTGTGGCGCAGGCCATAGCGATGGTCGACTGTTCCAGTACCACCGACCGCGGTTCGTGCTCGGTGAGTACCTGGAACACAGGAGCGTGATGTGAGCGAGCTTCACCTACCCAACCGGATACGTCACTCGGCGTCGACACGGCCGTCCGATCCGGCAATCACGTGCGGCGACCGAATGTTGACTTGGGCTGAGCTGGATGGCGAGACCAGCACCTTGGCGAGTGCGCTGGCAGAAGTGACCACAACGGGTGCTCGTGTCGGTGCGCTACTGCGTATGGGGCTCGAAGGTGCGGAAACCTTCATCGCATGTGCGAAGGCAGGCGCTGTGTTCATACCGTTGAACTGGCGGCTCAACCCACTCGAACTCGTCGACATCGCCGAGGACGCGGAGCTCGACGTCTTGATCGTCGATGACGAGTTCGCCGCGGGGGCGGCGGCGATGTCCGCAGCGTTGCCGGACATCGAGGTCATAACCGTGGGAGCTGCAGGGGTCCTGCCGGATTCGCGAACCTGGGCGGAGTTCGTGGCATCAGGGACCGGTGTCGACCCCGGACACGGGCACGATCCGGACGCAGCAGTTCTGCAGCTGTACACGTCCGGGACAACCGGCCGGCCCAAGGGCGTCGTGGCCACGCACCGGAATCTGTACAACGAGCCCGAGGGGTTCGATGTCTACGAATTCGGTTCGAATGCAGTCGCACTCGATGCACTTCCCCTCTTTCACATCGCCGGTGCCGGCTGGATGAGTACATGCTTGTCGGCCGGAGTGCCTTTGGTGCTGCTCGGAGACATGGCGCCTGCTCGGGTCGCTGATGCCATCGCGACCCACCGCGTCACCCACGCATTTCTGGTGCCTGCAGTCATTCAGACGCTGGTAGATCTGCCGACTCTCGACAGTTTCGATCTGACCAGCCTGGAGGTGGTCGCCTATGGGGCGTCACCGATCACTCCGGCGCTCCTCGCCCACGCGATGACTGTCTTGAACTGCAAATTCGTTCAGCGATACGGGATGACCGAGACGACGGGTTCGGTATCCGTCCTTCGTGCTTACGACCATCATGTGAGCGGGCCGCGTTCGGAGTTGCTTCGCTCTGCGGGCAAGCCGATGATCGGCGTCGAGATCTCGATTCGAGACGTCACCACTGGTGAGGAATTGCCGCCCAATAGTTCCGGTGAGATCGTCGCGCGCAGTAGAAACAACACTCGCGGATACTGGCGACGTGACCGTGAGACCGCCGAATTGTTCACCCACGACGGTTTCCTCCGAACGGGGGACGCCGGCCATCTGGACGACGAGGGGTATCTGTTCGTCACCGATCGACTCAAGGACATGATCATCACCGGCGGAGAGAACGTCTATCCGATCGAGGTGGAATCCATTCTGGCCGAGCACCCCTCGGTCGCCGAGGTCGCGGTGGTCGGGGTTCCCGACAAGCGCTGGGGTGAATCCGTGACCGCAGTGGTCAAACTGGTCGACGGTGCCGACGTGCCGAGCGTCGACGAGTTGATCGCTTTCAGCACAGCGAAGTTGGCGTCGTACAAGAAACCTCGCCAGATCCATTTCGTGGACTCCCTACCTCGCAACGCGAGCGGAAAACTGCTCAAGTCGAGCCTGCGGACCATGCTGAACGCGAGCGGAGAAGCATCATGATCGTGACCGAAGACGTCGGTGTCGCACAACGTGAGGCGTGGGCGAACAAAGTCCTTCCACCGGTCGAACAGGTGCGGGACGGATTGTGGTCGATCCCTGTTCCCATGCCGGACAACCCTTTGCGTTACGTGCTCGTTTACGCACTCGCGCTCGACGACGGACTTGCCCTCATCGACGTCGGTTGGGATCACGAACAGTCGTGGCAGGCTCTCGTCGACGGCATAGCATCGATCGGATACCACATTTCCGAAGTGCGCTATGCGGCAATCACGCACCTGCATCCCGATCACTTCGGTCTGGCGCCGCGTCTTCGGCAGGTCAGCGGCGCAACGCTTGCGATGCACGTGGCCGACGCGACGCTCCTCGGATACCACGGTCCCGAGCAGACCCGCGACGACATCAGTGGCTGGAACCTGCAATTGTCCGAACTCGGCGCACCGGCCGAAGTGCTCGACGCGTCTCGGGTCGACCTGGTGCGGTTCGCCGAGCATGAAACCATCGACATTGTTCTGGGAGATGGTGATTCACTCGATCTTCCCGGGTGGAATCTCCGGGCCCAGTGGACACCGGGGCACACTCCCGGACATCTCTGCTTCGTGGAAGAGGACAGAGGCTTGTTGTTCAGCGGCGATCACATGCTGCCGAGGATCAGCCCGAACATCTCCACGATTCCCGGTGAACTCGAGAACCCGCTTCATCGTTATCTTCTCTCGCTCGAGGCGACGACAACACTGGGCGAGTGCGAAGTGCTTCCGGCACATGAATATCGATTCCGTGGGATCGCCGATCGTGCACGTCAATTGATGGGGCACCACGAGGAGCGATTGGCGGAGATCGTGGCTGCGGTGCAGGATGAGCCTGAATCCACGGCCTGGGAACTCTCACGCACGATCTCCTGGTCTCGCCCGTTCGAACAGATGTCGCCGCGACTACTTCGCTTGGCAGTCCGCGAAACCCATGCTCATCTTGTTGTTTTGGCCAAGCGGGAGATCGTGACACCGTCCGGCGGCACACCCGTGCGCTGGAGCATTCGCGCGCAGTGACCTTTCAAGAATCTCATCACGGAAGTAGGAACCGAACATGAGCGTCGTGCTCACCGACTTCGCCGACGGCGTTGCCGTCATCACCCTCAATCGTCCCGAGGCCAAGAACGCGGTCAACCTGGAACTCGCACAGGCACTCGCAGCCGCGATCGACGAGTTCGAGGAACGTTCCGATCTCACCATCGGCATTCTGACCGGATCTGGTGGAACCTTCTGCGCCGGTATGGATCTGAAGGGATTTGCGCGCGGAGAGCGGCCATCGCTACCGGGTCGTGGTTTTGCCGGTCTGACCGAGGCACCGCCGTCGAAGCCGCTGATCGCAGCCGTCGAAGGTTGGGCACTCGCCGGCGGTTGCGAACTGGCCTTGGCGGCCGACTTGATCGTGGCGTCCACGGACGCGAAATTCGGCCTGCCCGAAGTGAAGCGGGGACTTGCCGCGGCCGCCGGCGGGCTCCTACGTCTGCCGAAAATTCTTCCGTATCAGTTGGCCATGGAAATCGCGATCACGGGGGATCCGCTCAGTGCCACCGTGGCGCACCATCACGGCTTGGTCAATCGGCTCGCCGAACCGGGACAGGCGCTGACCGTCGCACGCGAGCTTGCGGCCCGAGTAGCGGCTAACGGTCCACTGGCTGTTCGCGCGACCAAGCAGGTACTGGCAATGTCCGCCAAGTACACCGATCCGGATGCCTTTGTCGCGCAACGCGAATTCATCGATCCGGTCTTCACCTCTCGTGATGCCAAGGAGGGCGCCACGGCATTTGCCGAGAAGCGCTCTCCCGTGTGGAGTGGTTCATGAGTGCCGAGACGATCGAGCGCGCGGCCGTAAGCATCGAACGAGACGGTGCTGTCGCGACGATTGTTCTCTGTCGGCCGCACCGCCGCAACGCTCTCGATCTCGACGCCTGGATCGCTCTACGTGAAGCAGTCCTCGAACTTCAAGAGGACGCGCAGATTCGCTCGGTGATCCTGACCGGCTCGGATGGGACCTTCTGCGCGGGCTCCGATCTGGACAAGCGTGGCTCGTCGCACCCGCTCGATCGCATGCGTGTCATCAACGCAACGGCAATCGCACTGAGTGAGTTTCCCAAACCTCTGGTGGCGAAGGTCGACGGGTTTGCCGTCGGAGCCGGATGGAACATGGCGTTGCTCTGCGACTTCGTCGTGGCGGCCAAGGGTGCGAAGTTCAGCCAGATCTTTGCCAAACGGGGGTTGTCTGTCGACTTCGGTGGTTCGTGGATCCTGCCGAGACTGGTCGGCCTCCAACAAGCCAAGCGACTGGTGATGCTTGCCGAGACGATCGACGCACAGGAAGCCTACGAGCTCGGGTTGGTGACTTATCTGGTCGAACCGGCCGAGCTGGACGAACACACGTCAACACTGGCGCAGCGGCTCGCCGCCGGCCCGCCGGCCCGCACTGAGTCAGTCTGCCGCCATGCTCGAACATCACACCTCCCTCTCGTTGCGGGAGGCGTTGGACAACGAGGCGAGGGCGCAAGCGGTCAATTTTGCGACGGATGCCACCGACGCGGTTCGTGCCTTCGTGGAAAAGCGGGAGCCGATCTTCACCGGAGAGTGGGCCGTACCAGGGGCAACTCGGGTGGAGTGAGCGACGGATCGCTGGTCGTATGATGGATGAGTGGATCTGCACTTCGTCACCTACTTCGTCGCTGTTGTCGACCACGGTGGGATAACGAAGGCCGCTCAGGCTCTCTACATTTCGCAGCCCTCGCTGTCACAGGCAATTCGTACGCTCGAGCGTCGACTCGGCGCCACGCTGTTCGACCGGACGGGCAGGCGGTTGGTTCTTACCGACGCGGGCCGCACGTTCGATCTCGCGGCCAGGAGAATCCTTGCCGACGTCGAGCGCGCGAAGGCGAAAGTGACCGCCGTTCGCGAACTCGAGTTCGGTCGTGTCGACGTCGTCTCGTACTCGGCGTTCTCGATCGATCCGATGGTCGAGTTGGTCCGGCGATTCCGGGCCAACTTCCCGAAGATCGTCGTGCGTGTTCTCGACACGTACGGCCCGGCCGGGGTCGACAATGCGTTGCGGCGAGGGTCGGCCGAAGTCGGCGTCACCGATCTGAGTATCGGGTACGAAGGTTTGGTCACGGCTCCGATTGCCACTCAGGAGTTGGTGCTCGCCACCCATGCGTCGTTGTCCGGCCGACTTGCAACGCCGTTGGCGGATCCGGTTCCGCGAGCGCTCTTGCACAGTTTGCCGCTGGTGGTCGATCTCGGTGATCAATCGAATCAGTTCCGGGGCTTGCTCAGCGAAGGCGCCGAGAACGTAGTCGTGGACTGTGTCCACCCTGTGACCACGTGGGAACTCGTGCGTCGAGGGATCGGCGCCACTGTAGTGCCGAGAAGGGTTGCGCAACAGCAGATGACAGACGTCTGCGCCTTCTCCTTCGATCCGCCGCTGACACGCGACGTCGGTATCGTCTATCGCTCGGGCGAGCAATCCCCGGCGGCCGCTGCATTCATCGCGACGGCTGCGGAAATGGCCACCTCCGCCGTTCCGTCCACGGAAGAGGAGTGAACTGTGGAGTTCCGGCAGATGGAGTACTTCCTCGCAGTGGTCGAGAACAAGGGGATCAACGGCGCCGCAGCGGCTCTCGGCGTTGCTCAGCCGACCGTGTCACAAGCGTTGCGCGGGCTCGAACGTGAACTGGGGGTGAGGCTGTTCCATCGCATCGGGCGAGGCATGGTGCTCAGTGCTGCCGGTCGCAGTCTGGTCGGCCCGAGTCGACAGGTTTTGCGAGACGTAGCTGCGGCGGCTGAACAGTTGACGGCATCCGATGGCGCCATCGTCGGTCGCCTCGACATCATGGCTTTCCCTGCACTGACCTCGGGGACGATCGTCGATCTGATTGCGGAGTTCTGTCGACGGTATCCGCAAGCACGAGTCAGATTCTCGGAACTCGAGCGTGAGGACAATCTGGAAAGTCTCATCCGGGACGGCCACTGCGAATTCGCGGTGGCTCATCTGCCGCTCGAGGCGGGCGAAGGGCTCGAAATCGTCGAATTGGGGGAGCAGGAATACCGCCTGGTCTACCCGGCTGGAACGGAACTACCCGAGGGGCCGGTACGCCTTTCGGAAATGCCGGACATTCCCATGGTATTCGTTCCTCGCGGGGCAGCGATGGGTGACGCGATCGAAGATTCGATCCGAAAGGCCGGTACCAGAACGGAACTCGCGGTGGTGACCGAGCAACGGGAGTCGCGGCTCCCGATGGTCATCGCCGGACTCGGCGGTTCGTTGGTCGAGCGCTCGGTGGCGAAATCGATGCCTGGTCAGGTGGTGGAACGGGCCTGCGAGCCGAGATTCCTGCGTGCGTACGGTCTCGCCTTCGACCCCTCGACGTTGTCGCCGGTGGGACAGGTATTCGTGAACCTGATCCACGAGTACCTGTCCGACGAACGCCGGTCACAGCACTAGAGTCGGCAGATTCGTTCTCGCGCGGCAGAGTACTCGGCGGCGAGACGCTCTACTACTACATGCGTCGGAAGGACTGCATCGATCGCTCCGATGCCCTGTCCGGCGCCCCAGATGTCACGCCAGGCCTTGGTATCGGTGTCGTTGGTCGCGAAACTCATTGCGGATGGATCGGATTCGGCCAGGTTGTCGGGGTCCAAGCCGGCGGCAACGATGCTGCCCCGCAGGTAGTTTCCGTGTACTCCGGTGAACAGGTTGGAATAGACGATGTCGGAGGCCCCTGAACCCACGATCATCTCCTTGTACGCAGGATCCGCGTTAGCCTCTTCGGTTGCGATGAAAGCTGATCCGACGTATGCCAAATCGGCCCCGGCCGCGAGCGCAGCGAGAATCGAATCACCATGAGCGATGGCACCTGACAACAGCAGTGGACCGGCGAACCACTCACGAATCTCCCGAATCAGGGCAAACGGCGACTGCCTACCGGCATGACCACCGGCCCCGGCAGCTACCGCGATCAGTCCGTCGGCGCCCTTCTCGATCGCCTTGCGTGCAAAGCGATTGTCGATGACGTCATGGAGAACGATTCCGCCGTATGCGTGGACTGCGTCGTTGATGTCGGTGCGAGCGCCGAGGGACGTGATGACGATCGGAACCTCGAACTCGGCGATGGTCGCCAGATCCTCTTCCAGGCGGTTGTTGGACCGGTGGACGATGAGGTTGACGGCAAATGGCGCCGACGGATTCTCCGGGTGCTCACGATCATGTTCCTCACGAGCCACGGTGATCAGTTTGAGCCAATCCCGAAGTGCCGACTGCGGACGAGCATTCAGTGCCGGGAAGGACCCGATGATGCCAGAGGTGCACTGCGCGATGACGAGGTCAGGAGTCGAGATGATGAACATCGGTGAAGCGAGAACCGGGACACGCAGTTGCGACGTCAGGTCTGCGAAGGTCGTCACCTGGAACCGCCTTTCTGATCGACGGATTCGAGAAGTCTCGAGCGGAGGTCGGTCTTGAGGACCTTACCGGCAGCCGATGTCGGAAGGAGTTCTACCTCGACGACTTCGCGAATCTTCTTGTACGGCAGCACCTGCTCGGCGACAAACGCCTTGATCTGCTCGGCGTCGAACTCGGCGCCCGGAATCATCACCACGAAGGCTACGGGCTCCTGGCCGTTGCTCCCCACTTCGCGGCCGACAACCGCAGCAGTCGAGATCGCCGGGTGCGAAACCAGAATCTCTTCGAGTTCCCGCGGATAGACGTTGTACCCCTTGTAGATGAGCATGTCCTTGGCCCGGTCACAGATGAAGAGGTATCCGTCCGAGTCCAGGTACGCGATGTCTCCCGTGTCCAACCAGCCGTCGACGAACTGTTCTGCGGTGGTTTCCGGGTGTCCGAGATAGCCGTCGGTGACCTGAGGCCCACGCACCCACAGTTCGCCGCGTTCGTTCTCGCCCAGAACGGTCTTCCGGTCGAGCTGATCGCGAATCTGGATTTCGGTGTCGAAGATCGGGAGGCCGACGCTGCTCTGCCGATATTCCGAGCCGTTGATCAGCGGTGCGGCCGTGACCACACAGGTGGCCTCGGTCAGCCCGTAGCCTTCGACGACGAGCGCTTTGGGAAATGCCCGGCGGAGTGCGGCGAGCGTGACACTGTCGATCGGGGCAGCACCCGAAGACACGACGCACACGCTGTCGGTGTTGCGCACCGTGGCGTCGGGATGAACCGACAGTGCGTGCCACATAGCGGGAGACCCGGTGAGATAGGTGGCCTCGTGCTTTTCGATCAGCTCGAGCATCCGGCCGGGTTCGAACCGACCGGCAAATACCTGGGTGAGACCGGAAATCAACAGGAACGACGTGTTGAGCAACGAATGTGCGTGGAAGAGAGGTGAGACCACGATGGTCGCCCCGGTCCCGGGCGTCGGACCGAGCACGTCGAGGCCGTCGATGCGTCGAGGCGTGACGAGACCGTCCGGACCTGCCTCCAACTCGTGCCCGGTTCTCCACCCACACATCTGCGTGATGTTGCCGACGACGTTGCGGTGAAGAACACGAACACCTTTGGATACTCCGGTGGTTCCGCCGGTGAACGCGATGTGTGCGATGTCGTCGCTTCGGACGGAGGCAGGGGTGAATTCGGTGGGTAGATCGGCGATGAAGGCGTCGAATGCGACGACCGACTCCGGTGTGTCGAGCGCGCCCTCGGTGTCCTGGACCATCACGATCGTACGCACGGAGGTTCCGGAAGAGGCCGCGAGCAGTGTGTGCAGCTGCGAACTCTGAGTGACCGCAGCAACGGCGGACGTCTCCTCGATCTGCTTGCGCAGGCCGAGCTCTGGCTGCAGTGGGTTGACCAATGTGACTGTCGCCCCGGCCTGTAGGCATCCGTAGTAAGCCTGGAGGAACTCGACGCAGTTCCCGAGGTGCATCAACACCACGTCGCCGACGCCCACCCCGGCTTGCCGCAGTGCGCCGGCGAATTGCGCACTGCGCTGGCCGAGTTCGCGGAAGGTGCACGTACGCTCGCCGTCCACGACGGCGAGGCGGTCACCGTAGAGCGCCGCCATGCTGGGCGCCCAGTACGCCATGGTGGTATCCGGGTATTGCATGTTGTGCCGCAGTTGTGGATTGGCGATCACGCTGGTGCCCGTCACCGGGGAGCCATTCGGATAGCGCCGTCGAGTCTGATGGTCTCGCCGTTGAGGTAGCCGTTCTCGAGCATCGAGACGGCGAGCTGGCCGAACTCGTCCGGACGACCCAGTCGTGAGGGATTGGGAACAGAGGCTTCGAGGGCCGTGCGCACGTCTTCGCGTAGGCGCGCCAGCAGGGGAGTGTCCATGATGCCGGGAGCAATGGTGTTGACGCGGATTCCGCGGCTGGCGAGATCGCGGGCAGCGGTGACCGTCATACCGACGATGCCGGCTTTGGACGCTGTGTAGTTGATCTGACCGATCTGACCTTCGAATGCTGCGACCGACGCCGTCATGACGATGGCACCTCGCTCACCGTCCACGGCGTCGAGTTCCGCCATCCGCTCGGCGCCGAGACGGAGTGCGTTGAACGAACCGACAAGATTCAGCTTGACGACGAACTCGAAATCTTCGACCGATCCGGCTTTTCCGTCCTTGTCGAGAATGCGCATACGACGCCCGGCGCCCGCGCAGTGGACGACGCCGCGGAGGCCGCCGCGCTCGTGCGCCGCGTCGAGTGCTTCGGCGAATTGTTCGCTGTCGGTGACGTCGGCCGGGGCGAATTGTGCGGCAGCACCGAGATCGGCCGCCACCTGCTTACCGTCGGACGAAGGCAGATCGATCAACGTGACCTGCGCTCCGGAGTCGAGCAGCCGTCGAGCGGTTGCCAGGCCGAGGCCTGAAGCGCCGCCGGTGATCGCGGTGGAAAGTCCCTCGAGTTTCATGAATCAATTCTTCTTTCCTGCTGGATGACGTGTCGGCCCGAAAGCGTTGTCGGGTCAGATCAATTCGAGAATGGTCGCATTGGCCATGCCGCCGGCCTCGCACATCGACTGGAGACCGTAGCGAATTCCGTTGTCGCGCATGTGATGTGCCAGGCGAGTCATCAAGATCGCACCTGATCCGCCGAGTGGGTGGCCGACCGCGATAGCGCCGCCGAGCGGATTCACACGATCGATGGCTGCGCCGGTTTCAGCCTGCCAGGCAAGCGGGACGGGGGCGAATGCCTCGTTGATCTCGAAGGCGCCGATGTCGTCGATGGACAATCCGGAGCGATCCAATGCCTTTGCGGTGGCGGCAATCGGACCGGTGAGCATGATGACCGGGTCGTCGGCTGCGACCACTGCGGTGTGAATACGAACGAGCGGCTTCCACCCGCGTGCCCGGGCGTACTCGCTGGTCGTGACGAGTGTGGCGCCCGCCCCGTCGGAGATCTGAGAAGAGTTGCCGGCGTGGATGGCACCGTCGGCGTCGAAGGCCGGGGGCAACTTCGCGAGCGACTCCACACTTCCGCCTCGCCGAATGCCTTCGTCCTGGGACAAGCCCGCGATCGGAGTGATCTGCCCGGTGAATGCCCCTTCATCGGTGGCACGGGCCGCGAGTTCGTGTGAGCGGAGCGAGTATTCGTCCAGAGCTGTTCGTGTGAGTGCCCATTTGCGGGCCATCATCTCGGCGCCGGTCCCCTGGCTGAAACCGTCCACCCCGTAGCGTTCGAGTACCGAAGCCGGAAAATGCTCACCGTTCTTGCTGGCGGTACCCATCGGTACTCGTGACATCGATTCGACGCCTCCGGCTACGACCACGTCGTTCTGACCGGAGATGACGGTGGCCGCAGCAAAGGAAACTGCCTGCTGGCTCGATCCGCAGGCCCGGGTCAGTGTGACGCCGGGAACGCTGTCGGGCCAGCCGGCAGCGAGTGCCGCTGTGCGGGCGATGCTTCCGGCCTGCTCGCCGACCTGACTGACGCAACCCCAGATCACGTCGTCGACCGTCGCCGCGTCGAGTCCGGTCCGTTCAGCGAGCGCACGCAGTACATGGGCGGACAACTCGGCCGGATGGATCTCCGAGAGGGCGCGGCCGCGACGGCCGATCGGTGTACGTACTGCGTCGACGATGACGGCATCTCGCATGTATCTCTCCTGCTGTTCGTGCCCGGTTCTGCGACTGTGCGGTCGGGGCGTGTCTCGAGTCGATCACGAGCGGGTCGACCCGGCAATGTCTTTCGGTGAATGGCTTTGTTAGCGAATGGCTATACGTGGAGTACTCAGCCTCGGATGAGCTTGCGATCGCGCTCGGGATTGGCGAAGACGAGGACCAGAACCGCGGCGATCACTCCGATGACGCCGATTGCCTGGAAGGACTGGGCGTAACCGTCGGCCGGGGTTGCAGCGTTGTCCACGATGACTCCCGTTGCGTAAGGAGCAATCAGGCCACCGATCGACATGATGGCGAGGAAGAATCCCATCGTTCCGGCAGTCTGCTGCGGCGGGCACAGCTCCGAGATCGCAGCGTTGATGAGCGGGAAGGTGATTGCCGAGAACCCGTAGCCGATCGAGACCATGGCGACAGCGACGATGGGAGTGGAGATCTGTGGCAGGAACAGGAGAATCGATCCGCAGATCAGAACGCCGACACAGGGAACGATGACGCGAACCGTACGAGAGGTGAAGCCGCGGCCGATCAACTTGTCCGTGACGGAACCGGAGGTGATCATGAGGACGAGACCGACGATCGAGGGCAGCGCGAACATCGAACCGGCCTGCATCGCACTGTATCCGAGGCCGACCTCGAAGTACGACGGCAACCAGGTGAGGACGACGGTGGTCAGCGCGTAGATGGTCGCGATGAGGAAGCAGCAGCTGACGAAGGTGCGGGAGAGCAGGATCTTGCGCCACGGCACGTTGGGCTCGGTGACCGCCTTCGTGGCTGTCCCGGCTGCCTCGGTTGCTTCTGTATCTGCAGTCTTGGTCGCCTTGACGGCCTTGCTCGTGTACGGGCCCTCGGACCAACCGGCCAGCCAGCAACCCATCCACACGAGACCGAGAACGGAGAGCGAGAGAACTGCTGCGCGCCAGCCGTAATGAACGGCGATGAAGGTCAGTACCGGCGCGAGGGCGATCTTTGCGACAGAGGCGGATCCGGCGAGCATTGCGCCGGGAAGGCCGCGCTTGGCCGGCGGGTGCCACGAGTACGCCGCGGTGTGCATCAGCGCCGAACTGGGGCCTTCGGCAAATCCGAGGAGCATGCGCGAGACGATCAACATCGCGAGGCTGGCGCCGAGAACGAGGGGGAGCATGACCACGGACCAGATTGCGGCCAGGATCAACAGCGCCCAACGCAGGGTCAGGTACTTGTTGAGCGGTCCGGCGAGGAATCCACCGATGCAGAACATCAGGAAGAAGAGCGAGCCGACCATGCCGATTTGCGAAGACTTCAGTCCGAGCTCACGAGCGAGGGGCTGAGCGATGATTCCGAGGACTGCCTTGTCCGCGTAGTTGACGATGTAGAGGAAAACGACGAGCCCGGTCATCGTCCACGCACGCTTGCGGGTACCGAAGACGGGAACTGCTGACGAATCTGGCGTTGCTGTTGCTTCGGGCTGGACGTCGTTACGCTGTGGCGCGATGGGGGTCACGTGGCGTCCCTTCGAGACTGGTGGGCGGATGCGATCATGCTCGAAGCGCGGCCTCGAAGCGATCGATGGTGGTGTGTTTGCCGGCTGACCCATTCAACGTGTTCTGGATCACTTTGAGCAATGTCGCGTCGATGATCGGAACGATAGCGGTTGCCTATGTATCGCAGGTCAGGCCATATTGGTACGCCCTATCGGACGCATAGCCGATGAGTGTTGGATCGAATGCGGAACATTGAGGCAAGGTGAGATCAGGATCACCCTGTCCCCTTGACCGACTGGAGTTCATACATGCAGCGCACCGTGTTCAACGAGGATCACGAGGCATTCCGGGCTACCGTTCGCGATTTCATCGCGAAGGAAGTAACCCCGGTCCACGAGAAGTGGGAAGAGGACGGTCACCCGCCCCGTGACTTCTACCGACGACTCGGAGAGCTGGGCGTACTCGGAATTCAGGTGCCGGAGGAATACGGCGGAGGCGGCGAGAAGTCGCTCAAGTTCAACGTCGTCGTCGCCGAGGAAGTTGCTGCCGCCGGGGCGTCGTTCGGCTCGCAGTCGGTGCATACGAACCTGATCCTGCCCTACCTGCTCGAGTACGCGAACGAAGAACAGAAGAGCCGCTGGTTGCCGGGCTTCGCTTCCGGAGATCTGATGTTCGCGATTGCGATGACCGAACCGGGAACAGGATCGGATCTGGCGAACATCGCGACCACGGCCAAGCTGTCGGAGGACGGTACGCACTACGTGGTCAATGGTTCCAAGACGTTCATCACCGGTGGAGTACTTGCCGACCGCGTCCTGGTGGTGTGCCGTACCGCGCCCAGCACAGCGGAGAACCGGCGCACGGGGTTGTCGATTCTGGTGATCGATACGTCGTCGCCCGGATACTCGGTGGGGCGCAAGATCAACAAGATCGGGCTCAAGACCTCCGACACTGCGGAGCTTTCGTTTGTCGACGTCAAGGTGCCCGTCGAGGACCGACTCGGAGAAGAGGGCGACGGCTTCAGCTATCTGACCCACAACCTGGCTCAGGAGCGGTTGACCATCGCGTTCGGAGCGGCCGCCACTGCCAGTGCAGCGCTTCGCTTTGCCATCGACTACGTCAAGGACCGCAAGGTGTTCGGCAAGCCGGTCGCGGCCTTCCAGAACACCAAATTCGTTCTGGCCGAATGCGCTACCGAGGTTGATGCCATCCAGCTGGTGTCCGACAACGCACTCGAATGTCATGACCGCGGCACTCTGACGATTCCCGACGCAGCGAAGGCGAAACTGTTCTGCACCGAGGCGGCAGGTCGAGTGATCGACAAGTGCCTCCAATTGCACGGCGGGTACGGCTACATCACCGAGTATCCCATCGCGCGTCTTTACGCAGACACGCGTGTCACACGAATCTACGGTGGCACAAGTGAAGTCATGAAGACCATCATCGCGAAGGATCTTGGTCTCTGACGCACTCTCGACATGTTGTCGGCCTCGGAACAAGTGTTCCGAGGCCGAAAACATCTTCCGGGTAGGTCAGTTCGCCGGAACCCCGACCACGCCGTCCGCGATCAGCGTCGAGGCGTGATCGGCGTTGGTTCCGAGGATGTCGGCGAGCACCGCGATCGAATCGCCGCCGACCTCGGAGGCGGGTCCGGTACCCAGGTGTGCGCCGTCGAACGAGGCAGGATTGGCGGCAGCCAGGTAGCTTCCGATTCGAGGTTGATCGAGTGCGGAGAACATCGGGTTGTTCTCCAGTTCGCCAGATTTCACCACTTCCTCGAAACTGCGGTACCTCTCGAACAGAACCGACGATGTGTCCAGCGCTGCAGCGATCTCGGCGCCGCTGTGTTCCCGGAACCAATGTGAGAACAGAGCAGTGAGTACCTCTCGATGACGGTAGCGATCCGCTTCGGTGGAGAAGTCGGCTCCGAGCGCAGCTTCGACAGCGTCGACAGCCGCCGTGGTGCCGGTGACCGACGCAAGGTCGCGGAAATGGCGGGTAGTGAGTGCAACGATCATGAACCGGTCGTTGTCGCTGGAGACGAAATCGATTCCGTACGTGCCGTAGACGGCGTTTCCGCCGGACTCGCGACTGCGACCGTTCACTTGTACCTCGGTGAGGTAACCGAGGGTTCCCGCGGTGGCCAATGCGACGTCTTCGAGTGGGAGCGTGATCCGAGATCCATGTCCGGTCGAGTCACGTTGGCGCACTGCGGCAGTGATCGACAGGGCGGCGTAGAGCCCGCATGCGACGTCCCAGGCGGGCAGTGCGTGGTTGACAACTCCGGCGTAGTCGGCGGGGCCGGTGATCTGTGGAAATCCCAAGGCGGCGTTGACCGTGTAGTCGACTCCGGGGCTGCCGTCGCGGCGTCCGAGGATCTCGAGGGTGATGACGTCGCTACGCAACTGGGCCAGGGAGTCGTGGCTCATCCACTTACGGCCGCCGGCGTTGGTGACCAGGATTCCGCCGCCAGGTCCCGGCGCCGTGACCAGTCGGCGAATCAGTTCTTGGCCGCGTTCGGCGCGCATGTCCACTGACAGTGACCGTTTGCCTTTGTTGAGTCCGGTCCAGTAGATGCTCTCGCCCTTGTCTGTGACGGGCCAGCGATTGTAATCGGAGGCACCTCCGATCGGGTCGATCCGGATCACCTCGGCGCCGAGTTGGGAGAGCGTCAGTCCGCACAGCGGCGCGGCGACAAAGCTCGAGACCTCGACGATGCGAAGCCCGGACAGCGGGCCTGGGCTCTGAGTCATGTGTGTCCTCCGTGATAGAAGAGTGTGTGCTCATGCCATCAACACGGTGAAACGCCAGTCGAGAACCGGAGTTTGTGTTGCAGAAGCATTGTGGGAGAACACGAGCGAACGCAGTTGCACTGCGGTTCCGTGTTCGAGGGGCGACGAGTTTTCGACGTGCAGTTCGCTCGTGAGGGTATCGCCCTCGTGAACGGGTCCGGTGTGATCGCACGAGTGCCACCCGAGAACCGTCACCACGTTGGGCAGAGCGCGAGTCGCCTGGGCGAGTGCGATCCCGATGGTGTGGCCGCCGTAGACGAGGCGACCGTGGGCGCCGACGCGATCGTCGTGGTGCGTCGCTGCGATGTTCAAGCTCAGCCGGGCAAGTTCGGGTGCGCTGGAGACGACGTCGCCGCTGCTGTGGAAGACGGAGCCCACCAAATCGGAATCGAAGTGCCTGCCGGGTACCCGCTCTCGATACGTGTCGAGGTCCCAACCGTCAGGTGATACGTACGGAGCCGGTTCGGACGGACCGATCGCCCCGAGGTCGTCGGCGTGGCGAGTTCTCGCCTCGATCGGGTCGGGGCTCAGGGGGAGCATGGCGCAGCGGTAGAAGTCGAGGACCGTGTTGCCGTTCTGATCAGCAGACGTCATCCGTAGCGCGGCAAGTCCGGTGGCGCCGCGTCCCGGCTTGGCCGAGTTCTCGCGTAGACCGACAACCTCGGTGCGCGTGTACAGGGTGTCGCCGAGTACCGGGAAACGGTGGAATCGCAGTCCACGGTAGAAGAGGTTCGCCTTGACGTGGTGTGTGACCACGGTTGACTGGCCGATGGCGATGTCGGTGACCAGTCCTGGATTTGCCACTGGTGCACCGGAACCCGTGACGCTCGACGACAAGTGTGCGTCGAGAGGCAGGCGCATGCGGTCACCGAGGATCGCCTGATGGGAGGCGGCGAGTCCACTGGTCAACGTCACCGCGGGGGCTTCGTCGAAGATCTGACCATGGGTGAGCTCGTCGAAGTACGGGCCTCCCACGTAGTGCTCGCTCATACGGTGACTCCTTCGGCTCGGGCAAGCGTACGACGCGCTGCCACGGCCACAGCTTCGTCGAGCATCTGGCCGTCGAGTTGGGCGGCACCCGAACCCAGGGTTTCGGCTTCTTCGAGTGCGGTCAGTACCCGTCGGGCGTCATTGACGGCGTCGTCCGAAGGAGTGAATGCGGTAGTGGCCGAGTCGATCTGTGCCGGGTGGATGACCCATTTGCCGTCGAACCCGAGGGCGCTGGTCCAGTGCGCGGCATGGCGGAAAGCGTCGTCGTCGGTGATGCCGAGAAAGGGCCCGTCGATGGCTGCGACGCCGGCTGCGCGGCAGGCGATCAGGATTCTGTCCTGGACGGCAAGCCAGTGTTCAGGCAGTGCCGAGCGTGAACGGCCGAGCGCTGCACCGAGATCGGCGTATCCGATGATCGCGGCTTGGAGACGAGGAGTCGCGCGGGCGATGGAGTCGGCATTCTGGACGCCGAGCGGAGTTTCGATCAGGGCTTGCAGGGTGGTGTGGTGCCCACCGGCAGTGAAGAGGATGTGCTCGGCCTCGAGTAGTTCGTCGGCGGACTCGACCTTCGGGACGATCACGCTCGTCAGCGATTCTCCGAGGGCGCCGCAGGCGATCAGGTCGTCGCGGGCCCATGGTGTGGTCAGGCCGTTGATTCGGACCGAGATGGTGCGCGCCCTACCGAACTCGTGCACCAAGGTGCTCACGAGGGTTCGCGCCAGGTCCTTGTTCGCCGAAGTGACGGCATCTTCGAGGTCGAGAATCACCTCGTCTGCGTTCGAGAAGAGTGCTTTGCGTGCCTTGCGCTCGTCTGAACCCGGCGCGACCAGGGACGCGCGACGTCTGGTGGCGCGGTAGTGGTTCTCGTCCATAGTGTGTCGATTACCTCGATCTGGAAATCAAATGTACGGCCAGTTGTGAAGTGGATGAGCTGCCGTGAACGGCGTTGATGTGCACCGAACTGCCTCGATGCTGGCAGTTGTTGCGTATCGATGTCAAGGCGCGGTATTGACATTGCGCGAACAATATCGAAATATGGCCGTACAAACTTATTTCAAGTCGAGGCGGATTCATGCTCAAGCTCAACGACGAAGAGACATTCCTGATCGAAACCGTGCGCCGGTTCGTCGACCGAGAGGTCAAGCCCACGGTCCAGGAGGTGGAGCACGCGAACGAGTATCCCGAGAAGTGGATCGATCAGATGAAGCAGATCGGGATCTACGGGCTCGCGATTCCCGAGGAGTACGGCGGATCGCCGGTGTCCATGCCCTGTTATGCGCAGGTGACGCAGGAACTGTCACGCGGATGGATGTCCCTGGCGGGGGCGATGGGCGGTCACACGGTGGTCGCGAAACTCATCTCGCTGTTCGGTACCGAAGAGCAGAAGGTGAAGTACCTGCCGCGAATGGCAACCGGCGAGATCCGGGCAACGATGGCCCTCACCGAGCCCGGCGGAGGTTCCGATCTGCAGGCCATGACAACCAACGCCAAGAGCGACGGCACAGATCTGGTCGTCAACGGAGCCAAGACATGGATCACCAATGCCCGCCGATCCGGCGTGATCGCCTTGCTGTGCAAGACCGATACAAGCGCAAGCCCTCGTCATGCGGGCATCTCGATCGTTCTCGTCGAGCACGGCGAAGGGCTGACCGTCTCCCGCGACCTCCCGAAGCTCGGATACAAGGGCGTCGAGAGTTGTGAACTGTCCTTCGACAATTACCGCATCTCCGAGTCGGCCATTCTGGGCGGTACTCCCGGAAAGGGTTTCGGGCAGATGATGAAGGGGCTCGAGACCGGCCGTATCCAGGTGGCTTGCCGCGCACTGGGCGTCGCCACGGCCGCACTCGAGGATTCACTTGCGTACGCGCAGCAGCGCGAGAGCTTCGGCCAGCCGATCTGGAAGCACCAGTCGATCGGCAATTACCTCGCCGACATGGCAACGAAGCTGACGGCCGCACGGCAGCTGACGTGGCACGCGGCGCAGATGTACGACAGTGGGGAGCGGTGCGACATGGAGGCGGGCATGGCCAAGCTGTACGCCTCCGAGGTGGCGATGGAAATCGCGTTGTCCGCCGTCCGCATCCACGGCGGTTACGGCTACTCGACGGAGTACGACGTCGAGCGGTATTTCCGTGATGCACCACTGATGATCGTCGGGGAGGGAACCAACGAAATTCAGCGCAACGTGATCGTTTCGCAGCTGGTTGCCCGCGGCGGTCTGTGACGGACCGGTGAGCAAGTAGGATCATGTCGCTATGAGCGGTAAGGAAAGAGAGACGGAGCCGGCGTACCAACGCCTCTCTCGTGAGCTTCGTCAACAGATCTCTGCCGGTACCTACCGCGACGGCATTCAACTGCCCACCGAATCCGAACTGGCGCAGCATCACGGCGTGAGTCGGCAGACGGTCCGCCGTGCCTTTCACGATCTGGTTGCCGAGGGCATCGTGTACCGAGTACCCGGGCGCGGAACGTTCGTGACCGAGAACAGCGGCCGCTATCTCCGTCATCTCGGATCCATCGAAGATCTCATGAACCTTTCGCGGGACACGACGATGGAAGTGGTGTCACCGCTGCACCGGCGCGTGGACATCGAGGCGGCCAGTCGGCTTCGGCTCGACACCGACGTCGTGTACACCGTGGTCTTCCGGCGGATACACGAGGGAGTTCCGTTCGTGCAGACGACGGCGCATCTGCCGGAGGCGATCGCGCGGCAGATCATCGACCTGCCCGCCATGGCGGCCGGTGCGGTGAGCGCCAATACGGTGATCGGCTTGCTGGAACCGCTGATCGACAGTCCGATTGTCGAAGCAGCACAATCGATCACGGTGTCCCCGGCCACGGCGGACGTTGCCAGGGACGTCGATTGCGAAATCGGCCACGCCATGTTGCGGGTGGACCGTTTGTACTCCAACGCGCAGGGCGTTGCCAACGAGTTGTCGGTGAGCTATTTCTTGCCGGAGCAGTACACGTATCGGGTCACGCTGCGCCGCGGCGCACATTGACGCTGCGCCGCGGCGCACATTAGCGCTGCACTTTTCTTTGCTGTTCAACACCTTTCAGGAGAGAACTATGCGAATTTTCAACGGAATCGACGAAGTAGAGACGGCTGTCGGTGAGCACTTGGGCTACAGCGCGTGGTTCCCGGTCACACAGGATCGGATCGACAAGTTCGCCGACGCCACCGAGGATCACCAGTGGATTCACGTGGATCCCGAGCGCGCAGCGCAGGGTCCGTACGGCGGCACCATCGCCCACGGCTATCTGACTATCTCGTTGTTGCCGGTGCTCGGCGCTCAGGTGATGCGTGTCGACGGAATCTCCATGACCGTGAACTACGGAAGCAACAAGGTGCGATTCCCCGAACCGGTCAAGGTCGGTTCTTCGGTGCGGGCAGGTGCGGAGATTCTTTCCTTCGAGCGCACCGCGAAGGGCGCGACGATAGTCGTGCGGTACACGATCGAAATCGAAGGAGCGGGTAAACCTGCGCTGGTAGCGGATACCGTGCGCCTGTTGGTCTCCTGAATCCTTTTCCATTCTTCCAGAACGAGATTCGAGGTCAGTTGTGAAACGAGCAGCATTGGTCGCGCCGGTCAGAACCGCGGTGGGCCGTTTCGGAGGGGCACTTCGTGACGTGCCTGCGGAAAGTTTGGCCGCCACTGTCGTCAAGGAGACCGTGCGTCGTAGTGGAATCGATCCGTCCCGCATCGACGACGTCGCGATGGGGCAGTCGTATGCCAATTCGGAGGCACCGTGCATCGGAAGGTGGGCGGCGCTCGAGGCCGGGTTGCCGATTTCGGTAGCCGGCTTCCAGACGGATCGCCGATGTGGAACGGGTCTGCAGGCCATCGTTACCGCGGCCATGATGGTCCAGACGGGTGCGGCCGACGTGGTTCTCGCGGGTGGCGTCGAATCGATGAGCGGGATCGAGCACTACACCACCGGAGCGCGGTGGGGCACCAGATCCGGTGGGCTGCAACTGTTCGACCGCCTCGATCGTGGCCGCGAGCGCTCGCAACCCGAGTGGCGATTCGGTCGGATCAGCGGAATGATCGAAACGGCCGAGAACGTCGCGACACGCTGCGGGATCACGCGGGAAGAGTCGGACACCTTCGCCGTCGACAGCCACCGAAAGGCAACACTGGCAAGAGAATCCGGCCGCTTCGATGCCGAAATCGTCGCCGTCGAACTGACGGATCGAAAAGGGAACGTCACACAGTTTCGTGCTGACGAGGGGATTCGTCCGGATACCTCACTCGAAACCCTGGCACGGCTGCGTGCGGTGACCGAGGGAGGCGTCGTGACCGCCGGTAACGCCAGCCAGCAGAACGACGCTGCGGCAGCGATGTTGGTTGTCGCCGAGGATCGTCTGGACGAGCTGGGGCTGGAACCCATCGGGTTCCTCGACAGTTGGGCCGCGGCCGGTTGTGAACCGGCGCTGATGGGCCTCGGGCCGGTTGCCGCCGTCTCGAAACTGTTTGCTCGCACCGGGGCACGCTTTGCCGATTTCGATCTGGTCGAGCTGAACGAGGCGTTTGCGTGCCAGGTTCTCGGCGTCGTGAAGGAATGGGGATTCGAGGACCTCGATCGCCTGAACGTCAACGGTTCCGGTATCTCGCTCGGGCACCCCGTGGGAGCGACGGGTGCGCGTATGGCAACAACCGCGCTTCACGAACTCGGCCGACGCGGCGGCGGAAAAGCGCTGTTGACCATGTGTATCGGCGGTGGCCAGGGTATGGCGACCGTGGTGGAGTCTGCCTGACGAGGTTCGCTTCTGGGTACACTTGCGGCGGGGGATCGGAAGTTCTACGGAGGCAGTCGGTTGACGAATGCAGGCGCAGCAGACACCAGTGGCGCGCTGAGCGTCGAGGATGTTCGTCGCGCCAGGGCCGCACTCGAGGGTTTGGACGTCACCAGTTGGTCCGGTCGCTTCGAGCTTCTCTCCGACACCAATCGTCTGCGTCTGTTGCTCTGCCTTCATCACGCACCGGGTATCTGCGTCACGGATTTGTCCGTGGCGCTGAGGATGAGCGGCACAGCCGTCTCACATGCGCTGCGGCTACTGCGTAGCCAGGGGTGGGTGAGCGCGACCCGCGACGGCCGATCGATGCGATACCAACTGGCGGACGACACCGTTCACCAGCTGCTGCATTCGATCGGCGCCACACATTTTCACGACGAGACACCCACCCCCGGGCACACGCACAGCTGAGCGCTACTCAAGGAGTCGCGAAGAACTTCTCGACGGCCGGCGCAGCGTTCGGGTTTCCGTTGGTGATTCCTGCGCCGACTCCGGCAACCGTGCCGATGACTCCACCGACGATGCAGCCGGCGATAAAGTTCGGGAAGATCGACAGGCAGCCGATTCCGACGCCGAGGTTAGCTCCGATCAGGGTCGATTGCAGACCACCGTTGTTCCAGCCGATATTGACCTCGTTGGCCATCGTGTCGAACGCGGCCTGCTTCGGATCGTTACCGGGGAAGAGCATCAACGCCGCCTGGCTGTTCGACTCTGCGGTCGGTGTCAGTAGGGGTTGGGACGGATCGAAGCCCGCATTCGGGGGCGCTGCGACCGCGGTGCCGGCTCCAGCGCCGACTGCGGCGACGACGAGAACGGACATGGTGAGAGTTCGGGACAGTTTCATGGGGACGGCCAATCTGTCTGTGTGGAACCAGTCGTGAATGGTGGCGGTGCAGTTCGTTAACCAGAACTCCACCGTCTGGATCGATCGTGCGGACCTCCTCGGGCACAACGGGACCCGTCGTCTCCGCGCGACGGGCCGTGTTTGGTGGCTACCCGACTCCGAGTGCCCTGAAACCGCCTAGTCTCATTCGTTTTTCGACAACCGCGCACGCAATTCTTCGACCTCGGCAGTAAGCCGATCTACCTCGGCTTGCAGGGGTTGGCGTGCCAGAGCGAGGGATTCGTCCATGCGCTCCTTGTCGAAGCGTGGCGTGATGTTTCGACTGCAGTTCCAGTCGAACGCTTCGACGTCGATGACGATGGAACGCTGGGCTTTTGCCGTCATGGTGCCGCCGGGGACTTGCAAGAGCTGTTGCAGTAGTGCAGGGTCCTCGTCCGCTTCGATCACCTGCGCGCGCCCGTAGATCTTCAATCTCGTTCGCGTCGGGTAATCGATGACGAACAGCGAGATGCGATTGTTCTCTTCCAGATTGCCGAGCGTCACGAATTGCTGATTGCCGGGGAGATCGGCGAATCCGATTCGATTCGGGCCCAACACATGCAGGAATCCGCGCGGGCCGCCGCGATGTTGGACGTACGGCCAACCGTCGGGCGTCACCGTGGACATGAAGAAGGAATCCACGGATTTCACGAATCCCTGCGCGCGGAAATCGAATTCCATCGGGCCTTCGTCGGGCTGATCGAGTTTCGAACCGTACACGGTGAAACTTCCGGTCGACCGCTGACGCTCCACCGCAGCGGGGGAGAAGGCGATGTGTGCGTATCGGGTCGACATTTTCCAACTCCTGATGCTCAGTGCCAACGGTGGTCGGCAACGGCAGTTCGCGGACCGAACTTGGGTTTGACGGCTTGCCCGCTGACCTGCAGGAGCCTCACGGCGCGGTATCGATGCGGTTGAAGGGGAGCGAGGTACTGCACCATCTCGGCGTCGTCGATCGGTTCACCCAGCAGTGACCACCCGACGACGGCAGCGAGGTGGTAGTCGCCGACCGAGAGTGCATCGGAATCGCCGAATGCACGCTGAGCCACTTCGGCGGCAGTCCAGATCCCGACGCCGGGTACCGCTCGCAACCGTTTGGTCGCCTCGGTCCTGGGGAACGTGGATGCCTGCTCGAGGCGGTCGGCGACGCGAGCGCACTGAACGATCGTCTTGGACCTCGCTGGATCGACGTTCGCGCGATGGAATTCCCATGACGGCATTCGACGCCATTGGTCCGCGGTGAGTGGAACCCGCATTCCGTCGGGCGCGGGGCCGGGTGGGCGCTCCCCGAACTTGGTCAGCAGGCGGCGCCACGCGGCGAATGCGTCGATGCCGTGGACTCGTTGCTCGAGGATCGCGGGAACGAGAGCTTCCATGACGCGGCCGGTGCGGCCGATGCGCAGATGAGGGAAGCGTCGATGAGCTTCGGCGAGCTTGGGATGTTCGGGGGCAAAATCTTCGGCTTCGTCGTCGAGACCGAGCAGCGCTTCGGCGCCGTTCAGGAATTCCGTGGCGCCGGGACCCCAGGCCTGTACCCGGACCGTATGGCGATCCGACTGGGTGATGCGGTAGGTCACAGGACCCGAAAGTTGGCGGGAAACTCGCCAGATCGCTCCGTCGGCTGACCGTCGATGTGCGGGGTCGCCGGGTCCGCGCTGATGCGGGCTGAGCGTCAGCGCGGCATCGAGCGGTCGCTGAGAAGTCACCGTGACTTCGTCGACCGGAGATAGCGGCGTCATCGAGGTCAGCGTATCGCCACCGTCCATCCTCCGTTAAGGCGTGTGTCGGTGGCGCAACGTATTGTCCGAGCCATGATCATCGTGAGCACCGACGGATCCTGTCTGCGAAACCCCGGTGGGGCTATCGGCTGGGCGTGGGTCAATCACGAGGGTCCGAGCATGTCCGGCGGAGAAGCGTCCGGCACCAACCAGATTGCAGAGTTGCGTGCTCTGTTCGAGGCCGTCGTCGCCCATCCCGGTGCTGATCCTCTACTCATCGAATCCGACTCGCAGTACGCCATCAAGTGCGCTTCCGAATGGTTGCCCAGTTGGAAGCGCAAGGGCTGGAAGACCGCGAGCGGCGGGGCGGTCAAGAACCTCGAACTGGTGCAGAGTATCGATCGAGCCATCACCGATCGAGTCGGTCCGGTGCGCTTTCGCTGGGTGCGCGGGCACGTCGGCAACCACTACAACGAAATGGCAGACAAGCTGGCCGGCGAAGCCGCACGCGCCATCGTCTCGGGGGACATCGCATCGGTCCCGCTTGCTGCCCCGGTGAAGAAGGAACCGACCGCCGTGAACTCTCCTTACAAGGAGAAGTCCACGACGGCCGAAGAACCGGCAGATCTGTTCACACTTTTCTGAGCGGTTCAGAATCCGTCGGCAACCTGAACCAGCGCCCGGCCGGTGTACTTGCCTTCGCGTACCTGATCGATCACCGAGACGACGTCGCGGACGGCAACGAGGTTCGTGATCTCCTTCAGATGACGTGGGGCCAAGTCGGAGCCCAGCCGGGTCCACAGCGCGCGACGGGGTTCGATCGGCATCAATACCGAGTCCATGCCCAGCAGTGAGACTCCGCGGAGAATGAACGGCAGCACGGTCGTAGGCAGCGCGGCGCCGCCGGTCAATCCGCTGGCAGCGACAACACCGCCGTAGTTGATCGTGCTCAGAACGTGAGCGAGGGTCTTTCCACCGACGCAGTCGACGGCCGCCGCCCACTGAGATTTTCCGAGCGGGCGAGGCTTGGCGTCGGGATCCTCGGGGAGCCGGCCGATCACCGAAGACGCACCGAGTGACGTCAGAAGGTCTGCCGCGCCGGGCTTACCGCTGGAGGCGACCACGTCGAAGCCTGCGCTTGCCAGAAGGTCGACGCTGACGGTGCCGACTCCGCCGCTCGCGCCAGTCACCAGGACGGGACCGTCGGCTGGCTTCACTCCGCTGGCCAGAATGGCTTGGACGCTCATGGCTGCGGTGAATCCTGCCGTGCCGATCGCGGCAGCGTCGGCGGTGGAAATGCCGTCGAGCTTCACGACCCACTCGGCAGGCAAACGGGCGATCTCGGCGTAGCCGCCGTTGCGGGCGGTCCCGATCTCGTAGCCATGTGCGACGACCTTGTCTCCCGGGGCGAATGCGTCGGACTCGGAGGCGATGACCTCGCCGGCGACGTCGATGCCGGGGACGATCGGGTACTCGCGAACTACCCCGCCTTTCGGCGTGACCGCGAGCGCGTCCTTGTAGTTGACGCTCGAATACTCGACGCGAATGGTGACCTCACCTGCCGGGAGGAAGGATTCGTCGACGGTTTCGGGGGCGAAGTCGATGGTGCCGTCGCTGTCGCGGGCGACCCAGGCGTTGAAAGTAGTCATGGGTCGAACATAAAGGCCTTCGGCCCTGTGCGCCTTTTTGGTAGTGCGAACTACCGGAAAGGCGCACAGGGGCGGAGCCCCTAGATCAAGCTGCCCTCATGCACCGCTCGATCGAACGCCGGTAGCGGGCCACCGGCGCGCAGGGTAGTTGCCAATGCAGGATCGGCGAGATGGAGACGGCCGATCGCGATCAGATCGAACTCTCCGCTGCCGATGCGCTCCTCGAGCTGTGGGATGTTGTCGACTACAGGTGCGACGCCTTCGATGCGGCTGTCCCGCAGCGACTTTCCGATACCGACGCTGCCGACGGCCATCGTGACGGCGCCGGTCAGCTTCTTCGCCCAACCCGCCAACGAGAGATCGCTGCCTTCGAAGGCCGGCACGTCGAAACGCCTGATGCTGGCGTCGAGAACGTCGACTCCGGCGTCGACCAGCGCGCCCAGGATGACGCCCAACTCTTCGGGGGTTTCGGCGATCTTCGCGGTGAAATCTTGCTGCTTGTGCTGTGAGAAACGGTAGATGATCGGCAGATCCGGTCCGATGGCCGCGCGGATCGCGGCGACGACGGCGGCCGGGAACCTGGTACGACGCTCCAGGTCGCCTCCCCACGCGTCGTCGCGCTGGTTGGTGCCCTCCCAGAAGAAGGAATCGAGGAGGTAGCCGTGACCGCCGTGGATCGCGATGCCGTCGAAGCCGAGTTCGACGGCGTGCTTCGCGCTGCGGACGTACGCGTCGATGACGTCCTGGATGTCCTGCTCGGTCATCGCTTCGGTGCTCGCCTGTGCGCGTTCGACGTAGGCAGCGGAGTACGAGGTGACGCCGAGCGGGCCCCATTCGCCTGAGGGGCGCATCGGCTTGAGTGAGGGGTCCATCTGCGTCATCGCGCCCCACAGAGGTCCGACGTGCCAGAGTTGAGGCACGATCTTGCCGCCCGCAGCGTGCACGTCGTCGACTACCTTCCGCCATCCGGCCTGAGCAGCGGGAGTGTGGAGGTTGGGGACGTTGGCGTGGTCGACAGCAGTCTCGTGATCGATCGCGACGCCTTCGGTGACGATCAGTCCGGTGCCGCCCTCAGCTCGTCGGCGGTAGTAGTCGGCAACGTCGCGGCCGGGCACACCTTCGATGGAGTACGTGCGCGTCATCGGCGACATGACTATGCGGTTGGACAGTTCGAGCGAACGGATGCGGAGCGGTTGGAACAGCGGGTTGGTCACTTCGTCACAGCGCTTTCATGAATCGGAAGAATCCGGGGTCCTGGTCGACACGGAGCCGGGTGAGGGTTCGGTAGCTGATCAGCCACTTGCCGTCTTCTTTGCGGTATTTCTCGTGGTAGTGGCCGTAGCCGTGTAGGTGCAGTTCTTTCTCGCCGTCGTTCCACCACAGCATGTCCTCCATCGCCCAGATGCCGGTTGCGGTGGTGGGCGAGGTCAGCACGATTTCGGGAGTGTGTGCGTGGTGCGCCGTGGTGAGGGGGATGTCGCCGTCGAGCATGTTCCGAATTGCCGCGGTGAGTTTGTCGATGCCCACTACCTGGTTCGAGGTGTCGCCGGTCTTGGGTTGCTTGTCTGTCGGGAGTCCGCCCCACGTCTCGCTGACGACGTCTGCGGTGTGCAGGGTTGGGTAGACGTGCCACTGCTTGGTGTCCATGCAGCGTAGGCGCGCGGCGAACACACGCTTGATTTCCTCGATTGCGAGCAGTTCCTCGACGGCACTGATCGACCCCACTTCGGACTCGGCCTGAGACATTCAACCTCCAACGGTGATCGGCAAGATGGGTTCACATTCGGGTGCTCCGGGCGGGCCGTCAACGACCTGTCCCGGTGAGCGCGACGGCACTCGGTATGGTCGAGCGAACGAAAGGGGTGTCAGACGTGTGTACCGAAGAGGTCCCATCGACCGGACCGGAGGAGATCGCCGAGGTTCGGGCTTTTTGGCGCGAGTTGGGTGTTCCTGGCGTGATCGACGTCCATACCCATTTCATGCCGAAGAGCGTCATGGACAAGGTGTGGGGCTACTTCGATTCGGCGGGACCGATGATCGGTCGACCTTGGCCGATCGCGTACCGACTTGCCGAGGAGGAGCGGGTACACCGTCTCCGCGAGTTCGGTGTCCGGGCTTTCACGTCGATGATCTACCCGCACAAGCACGCGATGGCCGAGTGGCTCAATCAGTGGGCCGTCGAATTTGCCGCGCAAACGCCCGATTGCCTGCACACGGCCACGTTCTATCCCGAGGAGTCGGCGGCGTCGTACGTCGGCAAGGCATTGGAGTCGGGCGCGCGAATCTTCAAGTCCCACATCCAGGTCGGAAACTACGATCCGAACGACCCTCTGCTCGACAAGGTCTGGGGGCAACTCGAGGACTCCGAGACGCCCATCGTGATCCACTGTGGTTCGGGACCGGCGCCGGGGGAGTACACGGGACCTGATCGCATTGCTTCGCTGCTCGCACGGTACCCGCGCCTGTCGTTGATCGTCGCCCACATGGGGATGCCCGAGTACAGCGAATTCCTCGATCTGGCAGAGGCTTACGGCAATGTCCGCCTGGATACGACCATGGCGTTCACCGACTTCACGGAAGAGCAGTGTGCCTTCCCGAAGGTAGACGTATCACGGCTCGTCGACATGCAGGACCGGATTCTGTTCGGTAGCGACTTCCCGAACATTCCGTACCCGTATCTCACAGCCTTGCAAGCGGTTACGCGCTTCGATCTCGGAGACGAATGGCTGCGAGCCGTCGTGCACGACAACGCCGCCAAGCTCTTCTCGGTGTGCTGAGCTCACCGAGAAGAACTTCGACTCAGCGCAGTTTGATGCTGCCGCCGTCGGCCATCAACGTCTGACCCGTCATGTACTTGGAATCGTCGCTCGCCAGGAACACCACGACGGGAGCGATGTCGGTTTCGGGATCACCGATGCGTCCGAGAGGCACCTTGGCAACCGATGCGGCTGCGCGCTCAGGGAAGGCTTCCTGCCACTTGACGACGCCTTCGGTGGCGGCGAACGGGCAGACCACGTTGACCCGAATGCCTTCCGGCGCCCACTCGTTGGCGACGACGCGCGTCAGGCCTCGCACAGCTTCCTTGGCCGCAGCGTAGGACGTCTGGGTCGGCATTCCGTCCAAACCTGAACCCGACGCGAAGTTGACGACGGAACCCTTGGTCTTCGCGAGTTCGTCGTGGCACGCCTGCATGAGGTGGACAACGGGGTAGAAACCGGTGTTGAAGGACAGGTCGAACATGTCCTGCGTGGTTTCGAGCAACGGAGCCTGACGGGACGCGTGAGCGTTGTTCACCAGGATGTCGAGCTTGCCGAAAGCCTCGAGCGCGGCGTCACGGATCTGCTCGGCCGAACCGGCGGCAGCAAGGTCGACGTTCAGGAACTTGCCGGAGCCGGCCAGTTCTTGTTCGAGGGCCTGGCCCTGCTCCTCGTTGATGTCGACGAACAGGACCTTCGCGCCTTCACGGGCGAAGACTCGGGTGACAGCGCGACCGATTCCACCGGCGCCGCCGGTGACGATCGCTACCTTGCCGTTCAACCTCATGAAACGCTCCTCTTCGTAAGTGCTGCTCAAACTGTTGCGGTCTCGTCGACTGCAAGTGCGATCTTTTCGAGGCCGGCGATGCTGTAGGCGGCGTAGGTCTCGTACGGCCCACGGCCGGAGAAGTAAGACGAGAGCTGGCCACCGAGTTCTTCGACGGTGAACGCGGATCCGGCTGCGTCGAAACGGTTCTCGACCTTGGGTGCTTCCATCAACGCCACCATCTTGCCGTAGACGACGAAGACCTGTCCGTTGATCTCGTCGGAATCGGGGGATGCGAGGTAGCTGACCAGGGTCGCGACGCGCTCGGGTGCAAGCGGATCGAGGCCGACGACGCCGGTGTTGTTCTCGCCGAAGGCTTCTGCCGTCATGGCGGTGCGGGCACGGGGGCAGATCGCGTTGGTGCGGACGCCGTAGCGGGAGAGACCTGCTGCGCTCGAGAGCGTCAGAGCGGTGATGCCGGCCTTGGCTGCCGAGTAGTTGGGCTGTCCGGCGCTGCCGAAGAGGAAGGCCTCGGAAGAGGTGTTGATGATGCGGCCGTAGACCGGTGCGTCGGCTGCCTTGCTGGCTGCGCGCCAGTGGACTGCGGCTGCGTGCGAGGTGGCGGCGTGGCCCTTGAGGTGCACGCGGATGACGTCGTCCCAATCGGATTCGGTCAGGTTGAAGATCATCTTGTCGCGCAGGATGCCTGCATTGTTGACGAGGATGTCGAATGATCCGAAGTTCTTGACGGCCTCTTCGATGATGCGCCCGCCGAGTGACCAGTCGGAGACGTCGCCGGTGATGGCGAGTGCCTGTCCACCTGCGGCCTTGATCTCGTCGACCACGTCGTTGGCCGCTGTACCCATGTCGTTGACGATGACGGCTGCACCGGCAGCCGCGAGTCCGAGTGCTTCGGCGCGACCCAGGCCGGCGCCGGCGCCGGTGACGGCGGCAACTTTGCCTTCCAAGCTCAGTGATTGCGTCATGTCGTGCTCCTTCGATCCGGTCTGGCGGGTAGGTATAGCAAAATTAGTATTCATTCTAATTTGAAGTCGAGAGTTCGGTAGTCGTTCCGAAAAAATCATTCGAGCGAAATCAGAATTAGTTCTAGTTTTGAACAGAAGTTTGGCCGACTGAGGAGGAGTCTCACTCAGCGGGAGCGGTGATCTGGGTCACGAGCGCTGCATGCCACCTTGGGGCGACGCGGCGATCCCACCGCGTACGCGTTTGCGTCACCACCGATCCGCTCAGTTCTCGGCCGCATTCGTCGGCTCCAGGGTCGGATAGTTCCCACCGAAAACGCAGTACGGTCGGCCCCGAATTCACCGGGCCGGACATCAAGGAAGGCACCAGCAGTGTCACTGAATTTGGCAGATCTGTACGAGGGCATCTCGGATCTGATTCCGGACCGCACGGCGCTCGTGTGCGATGGTCGTCGTCGCACCTACGTCGAGCTGGACGAGGGCTCGAATCGCATCGCCCGCCACCTGGCGAGCGTCGGTGTCGGGCCCGGCGATCACGTTGCTCTGCACATGCGCAACAGCATCGAGTTCGTCGAGAGTTTGCTCGGCTGCCTCAAGATTCGTGCGGTCCCGATCAACGTCAACTATCGCTACGTCGACGCCGAACTGACCTATCTGTACAACGATTCGCAGTCGGTGGCACTGATTGTGGACGAGGAGTTCGTTTCCGTCGTGGAGACGGTTCTCCCGGCCGCGCCCGGCATCAAGCACGTCGTTGTCGTCGGCAAGTCCGTGGTCCGCGACATCGAAGGTGTCGACGTCGTTGGATACGCCGACGCTGCCGCGGAGCAGCCCGCTACTCGTGACTTCGCGCCCCGCAGCAACGACGACCTCTTTGTCATCTACACCGGCGGCACGACGGGGATGCCCAAGGGTGTCATGTGGCGTCATGAAGACTTCTACTTCGCGGCGCTCACCGGCGGAAATCCGTTCGGTCCGCCGCACACGACCGCTGAGGCTCTGTTCGCCGCGGTGCCGAACGTCCCCGCGATGAACATGCTCAGTACCGCACCCCTGATGCACGGTGCGGCGTCGTACTCGCTGTTCACCGGATTCTTCATGGGCGCCAACGCAATTCTCATGGCGCGGTTCGACGCGAAGGCGACGCTGCAGCTCGCCGGAAGTGAGAAGGCCGTCTCCATCACCGTCGTCGGAGACGCGATGGCACGTCCGCTCGCAGACGAATTGGCAGCAAACGCAGCAGATTACGACCTCAGCACGGTCGGAATGGTCTCGTCCGGCGGAGCCTTGTTCTCGCTCTCACTGCGGGAGCAGCTCAAGTCGATGCTTCCGAACCTGGTGATCCGCGACGGATTCGGCTCCTCGGAGTCGGGCGTCGACGGCAATCTGGAGATCGGCGAAGACGGCCTGATGCGCATCGCCGCTCGCGACGAGACCCGCGTCGTGGACGAAAGGATGCGGCCGCTGGAGCCGGGATCGCCCGAGACCGGCTACATCGCTCGCAGCGGTCACGTGCCGGTCGGCTACTTCAATGATCCGGTCAAGACCGCGGCTACGTTCCCGGTGATCGACGGGGTGCGGATGTCGGTGCTCGGCGACGTCGGACGCGTGGAAGCCGACGGCTCGATCGTCTTGCTGGGACGTGGTTCTCAGTGCATCAACACCGGCGGGGAGAAGGTGTATCCGGAAGAGGTCGAGCAGGCGCTCAAGAGTCACCCGGCGGTGCTCGACGCTTTGGTCGCGGGAATTCCGGATGCGAAGTTCGGTGAGCGCGTCGCTGCGGTCATCACGACCCGCGAAGGCTTCGACGTCCCGGACGCTGCCGAGATCGGTGAGCATTGCGCGTCGCAGGTCGCTCGGTACAAAGTGCCGCGCACCGTCATGAACGTTCCGTCGATCAGGCGTTCTCCCAGCGGAAAGGCCGACTATCGCTGGGCCAAGGCCACTCTCGCCGAGCAAGTCTCCTAGTCCGGCCGGAGCCGTCCAGCGCGTTTGTGAGGGACGCGTTGGGTGGCTCCGGTGCTCTAGCCTGTCACCGTCAGAACCAGCAGAGCGACGTTGAGTGCAACGATCAAGCCCGCCGCAATCCACGCCGCGACGGTCGTGAGCGGGGCATTGCGCGCGTCGCCCATGAGTTCGGGGTCCGAGGTCATTCGCACCAGCGGGATGATCGCGAAGGGGATGCACAGGCTCAAGACCACTTGGCTGAGCACGAGCGCCAGCGTCGGGTCGACGCCGAGTCCGAGCACGATCAGTGCCGGGATGAGCGTGACGATCCGGCGTGTGATCACCGGAATCCGAATGGCCAGAAGACCATGCATGATCTCGGCGCCGGCCGCGCATCCCACGGAGGTCGACGCGAGTCCGGAGGCGAGGAGGCCGATCGCGAACACCACGGCTACGCCCGGGCCGAGCGAATTCTCGATCGCGGCATGCGCACCGTCGATGGTGTCGGTGCCGGGTACTCCGCGCAGCGCCGAAGCGGCCAGCAGCAGCATGCCGATGTTCACGCCACCGGCGATGATCAACGCGACAACGACATCCCAACGGGTGACTTTGAGTAATCGCTGCAACCGTGGGCCGGGTTTGATGTGGCCGTGGCGATCACGTGCCAATGCGGAGTGAAGGTAGATCGCGTGCGGCATGACCGTTGCTCCGAGCATGCTGGCGGCGAGCAGTACGGTCTCGGTTCCTTCGAAGCGGGGGACCAGTCCGGCGACGGCCTCGCTGCCGGAGACGTCGGTGAAGGCGAGCCCGGTCAGGAAGCCGATGGTGATGATGGCCAGCAATCCCATGACCACGAACTCGAAAGTGCGCTGTCCGCGCCGACTTTGGATCGTCAGGATGACCATCGACACGCATCCGGTGATCAGTCCGCCGAGGAAGAGCGGGATGTTGAAGAGCAGGTTGAGTGCGATGGCGCCGCCGATGACTTCGGCGACGTCGGTCGCGATCGCCATCATCTCGGCCTGGAGCCAGAAGGCGCGGCGGTTGTTCTTACGCAGGCGCTGACCCAGCATTTCGGGCAGGGATCTGCCGGAGACGAGACCGAGTTTCGCGGACAGATACTGCACGAGGACGGCCATCGCGTTGGCGAGTACGAGTACCCAGATGAGGAGGTAGCCGTACTTGGCGCCGGCGGTGAGGTTGGCGGCGACGTTGCCCGGATCGACGTACGCGATTGCCGCGACGAACGCCGGACCGAGCAGGGCGATGGATCTCCCCGTGGGTCGTCGGCGCGGAGTCGTCGGCTCTTGCGTACTGGTGCTCATCGGTCTCCTGGTCACACGTACTCGGACCTGTTGGTTCGAATAAGTGAACTATAGAGTTCGGGGAGCCGAACTTTCAACAGCTGTGCGCGGTCAGCGACCGCAGAGGGTCCCTAACCGCGCACAGGCCGGTTAGGCCGTCACGCCGGCAGCCAGGAGAGCGCGAGCCTCGGGTCGGCCGTCGAGGAGGGCGTTGGTACGCAGTTCGACCTTCCACTCGCCGTCCGTCTTGATCAGTTCCCAGCGGTTCGCGGTGATGCGGAGGACCTTGAATCCCGTCGGGTTCTCGGGGTCTTTGATGACCAACTGCGAATGGCAGGTCGCGACGGCCTTGTTGCCGTCGATGCGGATGTGCGCGGGTGTCATCATGTGGGCCGCGCCGTTCATGATCCAGTTCTGGTGTGAGGCGCTGTGAACCATCGCGCGCAGTTCGCCGCGGCCGTGCATCGCACCGGTATCGACGTCGTAGACGCCGTCCTCGAGCCACAGGTTCGCGACCTCGTCGGCTGATCCGCTGTCGACGGCAGGGCTGTATGTGGTCAGCAGTTCGGTGATCGCGAGCTTGTCCTCGAGCAATTCCACTCGGGCGAGCAGGGATTCGATCAGGGCGGTCGAGTCGGTCATCGGTACGTCCTTTGCATTGGATTGTCGGGGAATCAGGAAGTGGTGAAAGCGAAGCCCTCGGTGAGGGCGATTCGGTGAAGTTCTTCGAGTTGTTCGCAGTAGTGCTCGACGCTTCGAGCGCCGACCGAGCAACTGGCGATGGTCGCCCCGGCGTCACGGACGCGAGTCAAGGCGCGAAGGGAGGATTCGCGATTGCCGAGAGGATCGAGCGGAGCACCGGCGGGAAGCACCACGTCGAATCCGTCGGGGAGCGTCGTGGCGTCGAGCATTTCCTTCAGTTCGGAGAATCGCAGCCCGAACGGCACCCACCCGTCGCCGTGTGTGGTGGCCCGGCGCAGCGATCTCTTGGTCCGGCCGCCGATCCACAGCGGCACCCGTTTCTGGACGGCGTGGGGTTCGACGACAAATCCGGAGTAGTCGTAGAACTCGCCGTGATACTCCGGAGTCGGCGTCGACAGTGATGCCCGAAGTGCGGCCAAGGCATCGTCAGCGCGCGCTCCTCGGTCGGCAAATGGAGCATTTATGAGATCGAATTCTTGTTTCAGAGTCCCCACCCCGAGGCCGAGTATCAGGCGTCCATTGCTGACTCGATCAAGCGTTCCGTAACGCTTGGCGATCTCGAGGGGGTGGTGGTAGCCCAACACCAGCACCTGCGTCGCCAGCAGGATTCTTGATGTACGCGCGGCGAGAAAACCAAGGGTGGCGAGCGGATCCCAGTAGGTTCCGCCGCGCTCGGCGGCAATCTCCTCTGGGACCGCCACGTGTTCACTGCAGGTCAGATGATGGAAACCGAGTCGATCCGCCGTGGCGGCCACTGTGGCGATCTCGCCGATGTCAGCACTTGCCTCCCACTCCGAGCGTGTGCTCGGGTGCTGAATCAGGACCGGTGTGACGATTCCCAGGTGCATCGGGCGTTTATAGCGTCCCCACTCGCCCAGTGGCAGGTGAATTACCGCTGATCGGGATCGAAAAGGTCGATTCACTTTCCAGAAACTGTGACCTGGGTTATAGTCGGTAGAATCAATTCCAGTTTTCGGGAGGCGTCCATGACCATTGTTGACATGAACGACACACTGTCCACCGTCCAGACTGCCGGTGGGCAACCCAAGAAGGATCTGCCGCCGTCGATGGTCGAGCGGATGACACTGATTCTCGACGCCTTCGACGGCCGCGCCGCGCGGCTGACGCTGGAAGAGGTCGCGTGCCGTACTCAGTTGCCGCGCTCCACGGTCCACCGCATTCTCGATCAGCTGGTCAAGCTGGACTGGGTCGATCACGCATCGTTCGGCTACTGCCTCGGGCGTCGCGCGCTCGGCCTCGGTGGTGGCGACGGCGGCCACAGCCAGATCCGCGAAGCCGCTGCACCGCTTCTGCACGAACTGCACCTGCAGACCGGCATGGTCGTTCACCTGTCGGTGCTCGACGGACGCGAGAGCGTCTATCTCGACAAGGTCGGCGGACGATTCGCCGCGGCGCTCCCGTCCCGCGTCGGCGGCAGAGTGCTCGCTCATTCGACGGCTGGTGGCAAGGCGATGCTGGCGTGGATCGACCCTGAGCGCGTCGACGCTCTGTTCGGGGCTTCTCTTCCCCGCTGTACCGAGAACACGATCACCGACGTCGCTGTGCTCCACCAGGAACTGAACCGCATCCGTCAGCGTCGGGGACTGGCCTTCGAACGCGGGGAGTCGGCGCGTGGAGTCGCTTGTGTGGCTTCGGCAATTCGCGGACACGAGGGTCCCGTCGGCAGCATCGCGTTGTGTGGTGACATGCGGACCGCTCAGCTCGAGCGAGTTGCTCCGCTGGTCGTCGACGCGGCTCGCGAGGTCTCGCGGACGCTGTACCCCGAACTGGGTGCTCCTCGCCGCGGCCGCAAAACGCCTCCCGTTCCGACCAATACGTTCTCGGCGGAGACGATGGATCGCCTGCTGGCAGCGTCGTCCGACCACTGGATCTGACGTATTTTGATCGACTTGTCTCGCTGATCGGGACGAGTCATAGCAGCTCAGCGGTACTGATGGCACCGTTCGGACCATGACGACTGAACTGAGCTACGAGGGAACTCTGAAGGAACTGCAGACCGATCTCGGTGTGCTCCGGTACCACGAAGCCGGCGACGGCCCGCCGCTCCTGCTGCTGCACGGATCGGGCCCCGGCGTCACCGGTTGGCGTAACTACCGCGGCGTTCTCGCGGACTTCGCGAAGCACTTCCACTGCTACGTTCTCGAGTTTCCCGGATTCGGCGTCAGCGATCCCGGCCCCGACCATCCGATGATGATGGCGCAGGCGTCGGTCGGGATGTTCCTCGACGGCCTCGGCCTCGGCCCGGTCCACATGATCGGTAACTCCATGGGCGGCATCGTCGCCACCAAGGTCGCGATCGACGAGCCGCACCGGGTGAGCAAGCTCGTCACCATCGGCGGCATGGGAAAGAACACCTTCTCGCCGGGGCCCGGTGAAGGCATCAAACTTCTCATGGAGTTCACCGACAACCCCACCCGCGAAGCCCTGGTCCGCTGGTTGCATTCGATGGTCTTCGACCGTGCCGTCGTCACCGAGCAGCTCATCGAAGAGCGTTGGGCCCTGGCCACCGAGCCGACGACGCTCGAGATCGCCCGTCGTATGTACAGCAGCAAGGCCATGGCCGCCATGGGCGCGGCTGCCGCTGCGTCGACCGCCGTGCCGTACTGGGCGCAGCTGAACAAGATCAAGGCGCCGACGCTGTTGACCTGGGGACGCGACGACCGCGTCAGCCCCGTGGACATGGCGATTCTGCCGATGCGCGACATCCCCAACGGCGAAGTTCACATCTTCCCCAACTGCGGACACTGGACGATGATCGAAGCTCGCGACGCCTGGGTCGCGTCCGTTCTGGCATTTCTGACGCGTCCAGAAGGCAAGTAAGGACGGTGCGCCTTTTTGGTAGCCCCCACTACCAAAAAGGCGCACAGGGGTGCTCCCACTCACCGGGAAGCGTTTCTGCACTTCGGTGGGCTACCTGCCACCGTTTCACCAACAGATTTTCATTCTGCCCAGGCACTCGCCGGGTAGCGAAACCAGAAAGCCGGAAAAATCATGGGTCAGGTTCTGGACAACATCTCACAGTTCGCCGACGAGATCCGCGCTGACGGGGTCGAGGGCGACAAGCTGATGCGCTTGACGGACGGCAGCGCGAAGCGCTTGCGCGACTCCGGCGTCATCCGGATGTTGCAGCCGAAGGAGTTCGGTGGCCTCGAGGCGCATCCGCGTGAATTCGCCGAGACGGCAATGGCTATCGGTGCGATGGACGGTGCCACCGGTTGGGTCAGCGGCATCGTCGGTGTGCATCCGTGGGAGCTTGCGTTCTTCGACCGCAAGGCTCAGGAAGAGGTGTGGGGAACCGATCCCGATACGTGGATGGCGTCGCCGTATGCGCCGATGGGTGTGGCGAGGCCGGTCGAGGGTGGGTACATCCTCAACGGTCGTTGGTCGTTCTCGTCCGGTACCGATCATTGTGACTGGATCATGATCGGTGCGATGGTCGGTGACGAGTCCGGTAAGCCGTTGATGCCGCCGAAGATTCTGCACGTGTTGTTGCCGCGTTCGGATTACGACATCGACCAGGACAGCTGGAATGTCGTGGGCCTGCGCGGTACGGGGTCGAAGGATCTGATCGTCAAGGATGCGTTCTTGCCGACGTATCGGACTCTTGATGCGGGAAAGGTTTTCGACGGGACGGCGTGGAAGGAAGCGGGTCGTACGGAGACGTTGTACAAGTTCCCGTTCTCGTGCATTTTCCCGTTGGGGATCACCTCGTCGTTGATCGGTATCGCCGAAGGTGCGTTGGCGTGCAACATGGCTGCGCAGCGTGAGCGGGTGACGGTCAGTGGTGTTCCGATCAAGGAAGATCCGTACGTGCTGTTCGCGATCGGTGAGGCGGCGGCCGAGATCGCTGCTTCTCGGGCTGCGATCTTGGAGACGGTGGATCGTTTCTGGGACATGACGGAGAAGGGGCAGGAAGTTTCGTTCGAGCTTCGTGCGATCGGTCGGCGTACGCAGACTGCTGCGGCGTGGCGTGCGGTGCGGGCGGTGGACGAGATCTTTGCTCGTTCCGGTGGTGGGGCTTTGCAGTTGAGCACGCCGATGCAGCGGTTCTGGCGTGACGCTCATGCCGGTCTCGCGCACGCGATCCATGTACCCGGTTCCATTTTCCATGCGTCGACGCTCTCGCAGCTCGGTGGCGAACCGCAGGGTATCCACCGCTCGATGATCTAGTCCCACAAATCCTTTCGAAGCAAGGACGGTTAGGCATGACTGAAATTCGGGGCCTGGGGTATCTCAGGATCCAAACGCAGGACGTGGCTCGCTGGCGCGAGCTCGTGGTCGACGGACTCGGCCTCGCGGTCGGTAGTGGCCCGGAAGCCGACGGCCTCTACTTGCGCCTGGACGAGCGTCGTGCGCGACTGATCGTCCTGCCCGGTGAGACGGACAAGGCTCTCGCAGTGGGCTGGGAAGTGCGAGATCAGTTCGCGCTCCAGCGTGTTCGTGAAGCAGTGGAGAAGGCCGGAGTCGAGGTCGAGGTTCTTTCCGAGGTCGACGCCAGCTACCGCGATGCCGAGCAGGTCATCGCATTCGGCGATCCCAACGGCAACCGAGTCGAGGTCTTCTTCGGACCGGTACTCGACCACAGCCCGTTGGTCACCCCGCACGGCGGCCGTTTCGTCACCGGCGATCAGGGCCTCGGCCATGTGGTGCTTCCGGTTACGCGTTTCGACGAGGCATACACCTTCTACACCGAGGTGCTCGGATTTCTCCCGCGCGGTTCCATCCGTCTCGGCGGTATCGATGCGCCGCCGCCGGCTCGCCGCGTTCGCTTCATGGGTGTCAACCAGCGCCACCACAGCCTGGCGTTGTGCCCGGCGCCGCCGGTTGACGAGCCCGGTCTCGTGCACCTGATGATGGAAGCCGAGACTCTCGACGCCGTCGGTCAGGCTCTCGATCGTGTTGCCAAGCTCGGCTTCTCGATCTCCTCGACGTTGGGTCGCCACACGAACGACAAGATGGTGTCGTTCTACGTGCGCGCACCGGGTGGATGGGATCTGGAGTTCGGTTGCGAAGGCATGCTTGTCGACGAAGCCTTCTACACCGCTGAGGAAATCACGGCCGACAGCTACTGGGGCCATGACTGGTCCGAGAGTGAACCGCTGGCCGCGTTCACTCCCAAGAGCTAGCTCTTACGCAACGAAAAAGCTCGGTCCCAATGCATATCGGGGCCGAGCTTTTTCGTGCGATAGATCAGGAAGCTGCTGCGGCCAAACCGGTTTCGAGGTCGGCGAGAATGTCGTCGATCCCTTCGATGCCGACCGCAAGGCGGACGAGCCCCGGGGTGACGCCCGAAGCGAGCTGCTCCTCGGGGGTGAGCTGCGAGTGCGTCGTCGACGCGGGGTGGATGACGAGTGAGCGAACGTCACCGATGTTGGCGACGTGGCTGTGCAACGTCAGAGCGTTGACGAACTTCTTGCCTGCGTCGACTCCACCGGCGAGCTCGAACGCGACGATGGCGCCGGTTCCCTTGGGCGCCAGCTGCTTTCCGCGCTCGTGCCAGGGCGAGGATTCCAGTCCGGCGTACGCGACCGACGTGACCTCGGCGCGGCCCTCGAGGAATTCCGCGACCTTCTGGGCGTTGGACACGTGGCGCTCGATGCGCAGGCTCAGTGTCTCGATACCCTGCGAGATGAGGAAGGCGTTGAACGGTGCGATGGCCGAGCCGAGGTCGCGCAGAAGCTGAACGCGTGCCTTGAGGGCGTAGGCGGGTGCACCGAGATCGGCAAAGGTGACGCCGTGGTAGCTGGGGTCGGGGGTCGTGAAGTTGGTGTGGCGTCCCTGGGTCCAGTCGAAGGTGCCACCGTCGACGATGACGCCGGCGATCGCGGTGCCGTGTCCGCCAAGGTATTTGGTGGCGGAGTGGACGACGATGTCGGCGCCGTGCTTCAGCGGCTGAATGAGGTACGGAGTTGCGACCGTGTTGTCCACGATCAGCGGGATGCCGTGCTCATGGGCGACTGCGCTGATGCCGGGGATGTCGAACACGTCGTTCTTGGGGTTGGAGATGGTTTCGCCGTAGAACGCCTTGGTGTTCGGACGGATTGCCTCACGCCAGTGATCGAGGTTGTCCGGGTCCTCGACGAAGTCGACGGTGATACCGAGCTTGGGCAGCGTGTAGTGGAAGAGGTTGTACGTGCCGCCGTACAGGCGAGGGCTTGAGACGATGTGGTCCCCGGCCTCGGCGAGGTTGAGGATCGCGAAGGATTCGGCGGCCTGACCGGACGCAACCAGCAGAGCCGCGACTCCGCCTTCGAGGGCGGCGATGCGCTGCTCGACGGCGTCCTGCGTCGGGTTCATGATGCGGGTGTAGATGTTGCCCGGCTCGGCGAGGCCGAAGAGCGCCGCCGCATGGTCGGTGTTGTCGAAGACGTAGCTGGTGGTCTGGTAGATCGGAAGCGCCCGAGCGTTGGTAGCGCTGTCCGGGCCCTGTCCGGCGTGGACCTGCTTGGTTTCGAACGACCAATCGGCGGTCGGATCGGTATCGACGGGGGTGTTCTCGCTCATGAATTCATACTCCGTGGTGAAGGTGGGTTGGTGCGGGTCAGGCGGTTTCGACGACTGTATGCACTGGGACGGGATTGCGGGTGAGATCGAGTACGGGGCAGTGGGCGTCGACCGTTTCCTGCAGTTCCAGGTAGCGCTCGCGGCGTTCGGGGCCGGTCAGGGTGACGACCACGCGGACCTCGGAGAATCCCGGGCGAACGGCGTCGTCGAAGCCGAAGAATCCACGAACGTCGAGGTCACCTTCGGCCCTGGCCGAGATGTCGTCGAGAGCGATACCGAGTTTGTCCGCCCAGACGCGGTAGGTGACCACCTGGCAGGAGAGCAGGGAAGCAAGGTAGTACTCGACAGGATTGGCTGCGGTGTTCTCGCCGCCGAGGGCCGGTGGCTCGTCGACCTCGACGCTGTACTTACCGAGAGAAATGGTGCTGGCAACGGCGTCGTGCGCCTGGGCGGAAGCCTTGAATACGACGTGTGCTTTGCTCGCGTCTTTGTCGATGGCGTCGGCGTTGGCTGCTACGACGGAACTCAGGTGTGAGATGGAGGCGGTGGTCATGACAGAAATGTCCCCTGATCTGGGTGTACATACGAGTATCGACGTGAGCGGCGCTCACGTCGTAGGTCCGATCAGTAGATCGGACACCCGGATGTACAGACATGCGCAAAGTCGACATGGCGCCGCCGCGTCAGCAGCGTGCCCGTCTCGTATGCGCCGATTCCCGTCACAGGAGAGACTGTAACCGGTTCATACCCTTTCCGACCAGACGTATAGGAAATCTGTCTCGGATTGTGGTCTGTCATGCGGGCGGCAGTCCGCTCCATCGGGGTGTCCGACGAGTGGCGAAAGCGTCGAGTCCTTCGGCGATGTCCGGAGAGCGCAACACTGCGTCCTTGGCGTCGTCGGTGACCTTCCATCCGTCGGCGTCGGCGTCGGCGTAGAGAGCCTCGATGGCCTTCAGACTCAGACTCACGGAGGTGGGGGAGGACTCGCAGATCTCCGCTGCCATCACCAGTGCCTCGTCGAGTGCCTTACCAGGGGCAGTGACTGCATTGACGACGCCGAGGTCCTTTGCCCGTTCGGGATCGAGTGTGCGGCCGGTGATCAAGAGTTCGCGGGCGACGTTGATCGGAAGCGCGCGAGGCGCCCGAAAGAGTGCTCCGGACGTCGCAACCAGACCGCGTTTGGTTTCGGGAAGGCCGAATTGCGCTGTGGCGGAAGCGACGATCAGATCGCAGGCCAGTGCGATTTCGAAACCGCCACCAAGCGCGTAGCCCTCGACTGCAGCGATCAGGGGCTTGTTCCGCCGGCGCCGGATGACGCCGTACTCTCCGCCGCGAGGCATGCGGAGGTCGGCCCGCTCTCGGATATCGGTTCCGGCGCAAAAGATGTTGGGGGTTCCGGTGATGATGCCGACCCACAGATCAGGGTCGTCGTCGAGAATATTCAGCGCGGCTTCGATTCCCTCGGCAGTCTCACGGTTGATCGCGTTACGGCGTTCTTCGCGTTCGATCCTGACGATGAGAACGCGGTCGTGGCGTTCGGTGGAAACAGTCGACATAATTGGACTGTAGTCCACCTATCGGAGGCGGAGGTGCGTCACCTGACGGGACGGACATTGGACACATTCCGGACTGTGGCGAAGACTGTGTTCTGAGGCGGAGAAGGGCAGGTCGACGTGATTTCCAAACGAGAACAGAACAAGCGCGATACCAACGACAGGTTGCTCTCGGCTGCTCGAATTCTGTTCTCGGCGCAGGGTTTCGCCAGCACGACCGTCGACGACATCGCCGAGCGAGCCGAGGTGTCGCGAGCCACCTTCTTCAATTACTTCCAGGGCAAGGACTCGGTTCTCGAGGCGCTGCACAGTGATCATCTCGATCAGCTTGCGGCACTGGTGGATCAGCTCATGGAATCGCCGATGCCGACTTCTGATCGGATCTCCCGGATTTTTCAGGACTTTGCGCAGCAAGCGATCATGCATCCGCGCTATCTGCGCATGGTGACTGCAGAACTCGAGCGCGACTTCGCCTCCTCCGGAGCGGGGGCGGCCCACGATCATCGGTTCCACGTGGAACTTCTCCGGATCGTCACTGCCGGTATCGAAGCCGGCGAAGTGAGATCGGACTACCCGCCGCTCTTTCTCGCACAGATGATCGGTGGTACGTACGGAGCGTTGGTCCGCTTCTGGCGGCAAGACGCCGATTACGACGTGGTCGGAGAATTCGATCGCGGAGCCAGGTACGTCGCGGAAGGCATCGCTGCTCGCTGATCAGGGAGTGGGCACTACCAGAGGCAGCATCTGCTGGACGCTCACCGAAAGATAGTTTGCGGCAGTCTGATCGCCGGACAGATGGCGCAGCAGGCTCTGCTGGAACAGGCCGTCGAAGATTGCGTACATCGCCGCCGAGGTGACCGATGCCTCTACGTCGAGAAGCTCGGCGTAGCGAGAAACAATGCGCCAGATCATGTTTTCGAGACTCTCGTCGATCGCGGCGACGTCGGCTCGGAACGACTCCTCGAACATCGACTGCGCGCGCAGGTCGTACCAGAGGCGGTGCATCGTGGGTTCTTCGATCATGGTCTCGGCGAGCAGTGCGCCGAAACCGGTTTTCAGTTCCTCCGGTGTCTTCGCGGTGGCGACGATGCCGTCGTAGCGGGTGACGCAGCGTGCCTTGTAGTGGCGCACGCAGTGGGTGATGAGATCGACCTTGTCGCTGAAGTAGTAGTGCAGGACGCCGTGGGAGAACTCCGAATTCTGGGCGATTTCGCGCAGGCTCGTGCGTGCGTAGCCCAATTCGGCCAGGGTTTGCAGTGCGGCCTCGGCGAGTTGATCACGTCGCTCGGAGAATTTGTCGACCTGGCGACGCGACACCTTGTCTGCGTTGGACCGCTTGGCGGAGTCGGACCGCTTCGCGGAGTCGGACTGCTGGCCCGGTGAGCTAGGTGCAGCCTTTTTCCCTGCCTCACTAGGCTTCTCGACTGTCGTGGTCACGATGGCACGTCCTGTTCCCTGCGGTTTCCACAGCGGCACGATCACCGCGTCCGAATCAGTGTAACCCCTGGTCTTTGACGAGCGTGTAACAAAATCTTGACAGTCGTCAAGATTTATCTTGACACTCGTCCAAAGTTGAATACTCTGTGACTCACACCACTTGGCAGCGTCGCTGTGAACGGTGGCATCGCGAGAGTCGTTTCAGTCATGGAGGCAGTCGAAAATGAGCGTGTTTGATCTCGAGGGACGAAAAGCACTGGTCACAGGTGGTGCCAAGGGGCTCGGAGCCGGAATGGCTGAGGCGTTGGCGAAGGCGGGGGCGTCAGTGATGATCGGCGACGTTCTCGAAGACGAGGGTCGTGCCACCGCAGAGGCTGTTGGTTCGGGCGGAGTCAAAACCGGCTTCGTAAAGCTGGACGTCACCGACGATGCCAACTGGGAAGGGGCAGTCGCCGCCACCGCGGAGACTCTCGGCGGCTTCGACATCCTCGTCAACAACGCAGGCATCGAGATTTCCTCGCTGGTGGTCGACCTCGATCCGAACGACATCCGCCGTATGTGTGAGGTCAACATCCTCGGAACAGCGCTCGGAACCAAACACGGACTGCGCAGCATGCGTCCGGGTGGCGTAGCCGGAACCGGCGGTTCCGTCATCAACATCTCTTCAGTGGCCGCAACCATTCCGTTTCCCGGGATCAGTGGATACTCCGCGACCAAGTCCGCGGTCGATCGCTTCACCAGAGTTGCCGCCGCCGAGTCGGGCAAGCTCGGCTACGGAGTCCGCGTCAACTGCATCTACCCGGGTCTTGTCGCCACGGAGATGGGTCTCGGACTCGCGGCGGACATGGAGAAGCTCGGTCTCTGGCCCAGCGCCGAAGCAGCAGTCGGAGACGTCATCGGCCTCACCCCGCTCGGCCGCCTCGGTGAAGTGAACGACATGGCTGACGCCGTTGTGTTCTTGGCCTCCGACGCCGCGCGATTCATCACCGGTATCGGCCTCCCCGTCGACGGTGGCATGGGCATGTAGCTCGCCCTTCATTCGTACGTACACCCTTCTCACGTCTTCGAAAGGTTCCACGAACATGTCCGAAAAGAAGCCAGTCATCGTTTACGGCGTCTCCGGGTACACCGGCCGTCTGGTGTGTGAATACCTGCGCGAGTTCAACATCCCGTTCATCGCAGCCGGCCGCGACGCCGCTCGCATCCAAGAGGTCCTCGACAAGATCCCCGGATTGGACACCGTCGATCACGAGGTCGTCGAGGTCGAGCACACGGTCGAGGCTCTCACCGAATTGTTCACCGGCGCACAGGTTGTCAGTAATATGGTCGGCCCGTTCATCAAGCTCGGCGGCACCGTCGTCGAGGCTGCGTTGAATGCCGGTTGCCACTACATGGATACCACCGGTGAGCAGGACTGGGTACTCGACGTCCAGGAGAAGTTCAGCGACAAGTATCAGGAGAAGGGCCTGCTTCTCTCGCCCGGTATCGCGCAGATGTACACCACCGGTGAGATCGCGGCCAATATCGCACTGGAAACGCCGGGGCTCGATACGCTCGACATCCTCGTGCTGTGGAAGGGATTTCCCACCTACGCGTCCACTCAGACGATCTTCACCATCCTCAAGGCAAACTGGTACTACCTCGAGCAGAACAAGTACGTGCAGTGGGCGCCCGGCCAGACTTTCGACGTCGTCGTTCCCGGCCAGCACGAAACTGCGCTTGCATTGCCGTGGGGCGGAACATGCCACCCGGTGTGGTTCAAGAACGATCCGCGAGTTTCCAACGTCAAGGCTGCGGGCGGAGTGTTCGACCGCACCGTGATGGAAGGCGTTGTCGCGACGCAGAAGATCGTGGAGGAGCAGATCAAGACCCTGCCCGCCGACGAGCAGGAAGCCGCCTTGGCCGAGATCGCCGGATCGGTTCAGGCCGGTATGCCCCCTCGTGAAAATCCGCGCATCAACACCTCACTCGACTCCGTCTACGCGTCGGGCCCGCTGGGTCGCTCGCACGTCGTGATCCACGGAAACTGTAACTACAAGCAGACGGGCCTCCTGCACGCCTATGCAGCGCATTCTCTGCTCCAGCAGGCGCCGAAGCGGACCGGGCTTGCCTCGGCTTGCCAGGCGTTCGGCCATCGCGAACTGCTCGGCGCGCTACGTAGTTTCGGGCTGGCTCTGGAGCCGGAAGTAACCATCAACGCCTAACTCGTCGTCCTCGTCATCATGTTCACGGCTCCCGGCGTGTAGCACGCCGGGAGCCCCGCCCTGGAGGCTCCCCATGCGTTTGACCGACTATCTCGACAAGGGAGCCTCTCTTGGTTCCACTGCACCGTGTTTGACGATGGGGGAGCGCACTCTCTCCTACGGCGAGGTGCAGCAGTTCAGCCGACGCTTCGCAGCTTCGCTCGCGGCTTCGGGCATCGCGGCGGGCGAAAAGGTCGCGATTTTGTCCGGCAACGACCCGATCTCGTTCTCCTGCGTATTCGGTATCAGTAGGGCTGGCGCAGTCTGGTGCCCGATCAACCCTCGCAACGAAGCTGCGGAAAACCGAGACCTGTTGGATCTGTTCGATTGTCGCGCTCTGTTCTTCCAGAAGTCCTATGCGCCGCTCGTCGACCAGATCAAGGATGCTCTTCCCCAGTTGGTGACGCTCGTCTGTATCGACGGCGAGTGGGATTCGGCACAGTCCCTCGAAAGCTGGCTCGGGGAAGACGAACTCGACGCCGCGGCGCCCGACGACGTCACCATGCTGGTCGGCACCGGTGGTACAACTGGACGGCCAAAGGGAGTGATGTTGACCGGGCACAACATCGAGACGATGACCGCAATCACCTTGATGAGTTATCCGTTCGAGGGGCGCCCGGTGTATCTGGCGCTGGCACCGCTGACTCACGCCGCCGGTGTTCTGTGCTTCCCGATCATGGCCCTCGGCGGCGAAGTGGTGATCATGCCGAAGCCCGATCTCGGGTACTTCCTCGCGAACGTTCAGAAGCACAAGGTGACTCACACCTTCCTGCCGCCGACGCTCATCTACATGCTGCTCGAGCACGAGGCCCTGTCGGCCACGGATCTCAGCTCGCTGCAATGCTTCTGGTACGGAGCGGCGCCGATCTCCCCGACCAGACTCGCGGAGGCGATCGACAAGATCGGCCCGGTCATGGCTCAGCTGTTCGGGCAGAGTGAAGCCCCCATGATGATCTCGACGATGTCACCGAAGGAGCACTTCGGCTCGGACGGCACTGTCGCAACGTCACGACTTTCGTCGGCGGGTCGACCGTCGCCGTTGGTGACCGTGGGGATCATGGACGACAAAGGCGCGCTGCTCGGACATGGCGAGCGTGGTGAGGTGGTGATTCGCAGTTCGTTGGTGATGGCGGGTTATTACAAGAACCCCGACGCAACCGCGGAAGCGTCAGCCCACGGCTGGCATCACACCGGCGATATCGGGTACCTGGACGAGGACAATTTCCTGTTCATCGTCGACCGTGCGAAGGACATGATCATCACCGGCGGTTTCAACGTCTATTCGGTCGAGGTGGAGCAGGCACTCATGGCGTATCCGGGGATTCAGGACTGCGGAGTGATCGGGTTGCCGGACGACAAGTGGGGCGAACGCGTTGTGGCAGTGGTGCAACCGCACCTCGGCGCCGACATCGACGGCGCCGAGGTGATGGCTTTCGTGAAGGCTCGCATCGGAAGTGTGAAGACTCCGAAGCAAGTCATCGTCTGGGACGATCTACCTCGCTCCAAGGTCGGCAAAGTTCTCAAGAACGAGATCAAGAGCGAGCTGACGGGCTGAGGTCACGACTCGCACACCACGTCTTCGGCCGGCAGTGAGCCGTCGAGCAGGTACGAGTTGACGGCGGCGTTCGCGCAAGTATTCGCGTAGCCCGGGAACACCGCATGAGTGCGGCCTGGAACTGTCACGAGCCGTGAGCCTTTCATCGCTTCATGCATGCCGAGGCCTTCGTCGTACGTCGTGCGGGTGTCACCGGTTGCCTGGATCTGCAATGCCGGAACGTTGTTGTCGATGTCGATCCGCGTAGGGGCCTCACTGCGCCAGAACGCGCACGGCATGATCGTGTTGTGTGTGCCGGCAAAGATCGGCTGATCATCACGGTGCTCCTCCAACTTGTTGCGGTACCACTGGGGATCGCTCGGCATCGATACGTCTCCGCAGACGATGGCGATTGTCCCGGCATAGTCAGGACCGGTTCCCAGTTCGGTCTGGAACCATGCCTGCATCAATCCCGTCAGCTGGGGATGGATGTTCTCGACGGTCTTGCCTGCGGCGAGATCGCGCAACTGAAACAATACCTGTGCGAATGCCTCACTTTCCTTCTCGGTGTCGCCGGTTCCGTTGACGTACATCAGGAATGGAAGGACGTGATCGTCGACGGCATGATCACCGATCTGTATCGGAGTGGTGGCCGCGTCCGAGATCAGCTTCTCGATGAGGGCGCGAACTTCGGCGGGCGTCGATCCGAGTGCATAGGTGGAGTTGTGTTCTGCTGCCCACTGCGAGAATCCGTCGATCGCTTTCTCGTTGGCCGGGCCCATGTCCTGGAACATCTCGTATCCGTATTTCTTCGGATCCGGTGCACTGTCGAGAACCACACGGTCGATCCTGTCCGGGAACATTTGAGCATAGGTTGCACCGAGGTATGTGCCGTACGACCACCCGAAGTACGACGCCTTCTCCTGGTCGAGGGCGCCACGAATCACGTCGAGGTCGCGGGCGATGTTTTGAGTATTGATGTGCGGCAGATAGTCCGGGTACTTGTCCCAGCATGTGTCAGCGGCCTCGCGTGCGAGCGCAACACTCTCGTTCCATCCCTCGTCCGTGGTGCCCGGCGACCGCATCCATGTCATCTGTTCGACGCCGCAGTCGATCGGTGTGCTCTTGCCGAGTCCTCGGGTGTCCGTGCCGATGACGTCGTATGCCGCTGCGACTTCCGGTGTCATGCCCGCATTCAGAATCTCGGGCAATCCCAGTCCTCGGCCGCCCGGGCCGCCGGGGTTGGTGAGCAGGATCCCGCGTCGCTGTGCGGGGTCGGTGGATGCGACCCGCGAGATCGCCACTTCGATCGTCTTGCCGTCGGGGGCGGAATAGTCCAAAGGTACTGTGACCATGGCGCATTCACTTGCGGTCGACGTTCCGGTGTCTGTGGCGCATGGCCCCCACTCGAGATCCTGTTCGTAGAACGCGCTGAGATTCGATTGTGGATCTTCCTGCGGAGTAGCAGGATCCGAGCACGCCGCCAATGCAGGTACGGCGAGTGCGGCAGCGGCGATTGTGGTAGCCAGCCACCTTCGTGATCGAGGCATGCGTGATCTGGGCATGGTGAATCCAGTCATTGTCGTGTCCTTGCGTTGAGCCCATTTTCGGGCAGTGTTGGTCACCCCACTTCGAATGTGGGGGCTAATCAGGGTTTTTCAGAGGCGGGATTGACGGGCGGCGAACTCCGCGGCCACAGCCTTCGCGAATCTTTCCTGGGTGACGGTTCGTCGATCCGCTTGGTGTTCGCGCAGTACCGCTACCAGCCGGGTGGGGGAAGCGTCCTCCGGTGCAGCCTGTTCGGGTAGCACGCGCTCGGTGAAGTCGCAGAACTGAATGGCAAGGGCCGCAATCGTGTCCGCGTCAGCCGGTGCGTCGGCGAGGGCATACATACGAGTTATCAATTCGATGGCCTGCTCGCGGTTCGGCTCGGCCAATACCCGGCGATGGGCGGACAGGAGTGAATCGCAGACCTCGGGATCGCCCCCGGAGACCGTGAGTGCGAGGATCAGAAGTTCACGCTCGTTGTCGATCCACGCTGTCGGCGCACCGGCAACGACGTACTGTGCGAGCACTTCCGAAAACGCGTCGGGTAGTTCAGGATCGGCATTGCGGCGTAGCGACTCGATGTGCGCACGCTGAACAGCGATCTGTTCGGCCTTCGTCGCCAATTCCTTGTCGAGGGCATCGAGTGCGGACCGAGTGTCGTGAGCGTCGCCGTCGAGTAGTTCGGCGATCTTGGCAACAGGAATCCCCAGATCGCGCAGGCGGCGGATGCGACTCAGTCGTGCCAGGTCCACCGCCCGGTACATGCGGTAGCCGTTGGGTTGGCGTTGTGGTTCTTCGAGAAGGCCGTTCGAGTGGTAGTAGCGCACGGATCTGACGGTGGTGCCGGCCAATTTGGCCAGCTCGCCGATGGTCATCATCGCCCTGCCCTCCCGTGATCGAATCGGATTCCGTCAGTGAAAACCATTCTCCAACCTTGACGCGGCGTCAGGGTCAAGATTCGCGCCGGAGAACGTGACCGTTGACACTTTAAGGCGGTGAACTTAATCTGACTTTTGTCCTTTACGACATCGTCGATTTCGAGGAAGTGTCCTGATGGCTACCCTTTTTCCTGCGGCAACAATCTTTCCGATCCCCACCGACCCGCTTGCTGCGTACGGTCCACTCGTTGCTCACCGGAATCCCGAGTCGGTAGTTCCGGCACCGTACGAACACTTTGCGGTCAAGGCGGTCGCGCCGACGATCGGAGCGGAAATCTCCGGTATTCGACTCGGTGGGGGTCTGTCTGATGCCGTGATTGCGGAACTCCGCCGAGCTCTCCTCGAATGGAAAGTCCTCTTCTTCCGCGATCAGGACCTCGACCGAGCGGAACATCGAGCTTTTGCCGAGCGTTGGGGCGATCTCGAACAGCATCCGTTCTTCAAGTACACGCAGCCCGGGCAGACGGACGTCGATGTCACGACACTGGCGAAGGATGCGATGGTCGGCGGAGTCGAGAACAACTGGCACAACGACGTTACGTGGCACGAGTTTCCTTCGTTCGCAGCAGTTCTTCGTGCGGTCGAGGTGCCGGAGGTGGGTGGTGACACTTTGTGGGCCGATACTGCAGCTGGCTACGATCTGCTTCCTGAAGACATCAAGAAGCGTATCGACCCGCTTGTTGCAGAACACGATTGGATCAACTCGTTCGGCAGGTCGATGCCGGTGGATGCGGTCGAGATGTTGCGTCCGAAGTTCCCCGCTGTGCAGCATCCGGTGGTTCGGATCATTCCGGAAAGTGGCAGGCGGGTGTTGTTCGTCAACATGACCTTCACGCAACGGATCTTGGGTGTGTCAGAAGAAGAATCGAACGAACTTCTCACGATGCTGTATCGCCACGTCAATCGTCCGGAATTTCAGGTCCGTTTGAAGTGGGAGCCGAATACTGTTGCCTTCTGGGACAATCGGACCTGCCAGCACTACGCGGCCAGTGACTACTTCCCGGCTCGTCGTGTGATGGATCGAATCTCGATTGTCGGGGATCGACCGGTGGGCGTCGGGGGCTGATACGACGCTCAGCGCCTCGAGTGTCTACTACGGGAAGTAGTAACGCACCTCACATGGTTTTTCGACGCCTTGTCGATATGATTTCGACAAGGCGTCGATAAAAGTCGGCGTGACTCGTATCGACGACTTTGGAGCTTCCCGAATGTTCCTCGCCCTGCGTGAACTGTGGTTTGCGCGAAATCGATTCCTCTTGATGGGTGCCGTGGTTGCCCTCATCTCGATCCTGATGGTGATTCTGTCCGGCCTCTCGTCCGGACTGGTAAATGACGGTGTCTCCGCTTTGCAGCGGACGCCGATTCAGGCGTTTGCCTTCGCACCGGACACCAAAGCCGACTCAGCGTTTTCGCGCTCGGTCGTCACCGAGGAGCAGGCGCAGGCATGGCGTATGCAACCCGATGTCCAAGACGCCGAGCTCTTCGGCAACATGATCGTCAATGCAAAAACTCGCAGTGGCACGCCTGTCGATCTCACGCTCTTCGGCATCGAACCTGGCTCCTTCCTCGAGCCCGTCTCCGCCGACGGGAGGGGGCTGCAAGCCGACACGGAAATCATCGTCAGCTCTACCTTCCGTGACGACGGTGTTGCGATCGGTGACACCGTGATACTCGATCGACTCGGTACGGAGCTGACAGTTGTCGGATTCACCGAAGACAAGCGCACTTTCGGTCACGTCGACGTCGCCTACCTGCCCCTGCGTACTTGGCAGGAGGTTCACGCCGGTGCCAAGATCGGCGAAACCGCCAATGCCAGTGCCTATTCCGAAGCAAGTGTTGTTGCGATTCGGGGCATTGGTGGCGCGTTACCGGATCTCGTGTCGGGTGATGCGGCGGCGGGAACGTCCGCAAAGACGCTCGAGGAATCTTTCGACTCCTCACCAGGGTTCTCCGCGGAAATGATGACTATGTCGATGATCAAGGCGTTTCTGTACGCGATTTCGGCCCTGGTGGTCGGTGCATTCTTCAGTATCTGGACGGTTCAGCGCGGTCGTGAACTCGCAGTGCTGCGCGCGATGGGAGCCTCTACCGGCTTCCTGCTTCGTGACGGCATGGCGCAGGCACTGGTAGTGCTGCTTGGTTCCATCGGCCTCGGTGTGTTGCTGGGCTTGGGGCTCGGTTCGGGGCTCGAAGGCGGGGGGATGCCGTTCGCCCTCGAGTCCGGCCCAGTCGTCAACGGCGCAGTGCTCTTGGCGGTACTCGGGCTGGTCGGCGCAGCCGTTGCCATCGTCCGTGTTACCCGTGTCAACCCGCTCACCGCATTGGGAGAAAACCGATGACCACAGTCGAAAAGACCACAACCGGATTGGTATTGACCGCTGTCAGTCTTCGATTCGGTGACGGTGACTCCACCGTGCTCGCCCTCGACAACGTGAACCTGGAGGTCTCGTGCGGCGAACTTGTCGCGATCGTCGGACCGTCAGGCGCTGGAAAGTCGAGCTTGCTCGCTGTGGCCGGCGGACTCGGTCGGCCGTCGAGTGGAACGATTGTCATCGACGGCGTGGACGTGTCGGCGATGCCGGCCCGTGCTCTCGCCAAACTTCGACGAGACAAGGTCGGCTTCGTCTTTCAGTCCGGCAACCTGATTCCAGCGCTGACGGCGCGCGATCAGCTTCGGCTGATTCCCAAGCTCACGGGGCGGCCGGGTCGCGATCCCGAGGAGTTGCTCGACTCGGTCGGTATGAGTCACCGTGCAGATCGTCGACCCGGTCAACTCTCCGGCGGTGAACGCCAGCGCGTCGGTATCGCTCGGGCATTGATGAGCAATCCCTCGCTACTGCTCGTCGACGAGCCGACGGCTGCTCTCGACCGCAAACGCAGCCATGAGGTGGTCGAACTGCTCTCGCGCGAAACTCACGAGGCAGGCGTCGCTACGATCATGGTGACCCACGATCACGACGTGCTCGGGCACTGCGACCGCATCCTCGAAATGGTTGACGGTCGGTTGCGTCAGAGCGAGTAAGCCCGCGAGGGGACTGGAGGAGATTCGGTGCCGAGGATCGATGCGCCCACTGTGGTCGAGCATCGTGCTGCTCAGCGCCGTGCCCTCCTCGACGCTGCACACGCTCTTCTGTCCGAGGCCCCGGACCGGCCGCCGGGGCTCGGTGAGGTGGCAGCGAAGGCAGGGCTCGCCAGGTCGAGTGCCTACCACTACTTCCGGTCCCGGGAAGATCTCCTCAGTGCCGTCGTCGAAGACATGTTCCCGCGCTGGAACGACAAGATCGTCGAGGCGATGGCAGGCGCAGACGATCCGGTATGGGCGTACGTCGAGGCAAACCTCCAACTGGTTGCCGACGGGGAGCATGCGATAGTCGGAGCGCTGGCGACGCTGACCCCGCAAATGTTTCGAGATTCGCGGATCATGGAAATGCACGACAGTCTTGTGCTTCCTCTGGTCGAGGCCCTCCGTCTCCGTGGCGTGTCGGACCCGAAGCTCACCGCCAAGTTGATCAACTCGCTGGTGCATACGGGTACTGAACTGATCGAATCCGGTTGCAGCATGGACGAAGTCAGGTCCGCCGTGCGTGAGGTCCTCGCGTGAATGGCAGCCTCAGGCCGTAATCAGATCCATCCGAAGGTACTCGGTGATGCGGAGCAGCCTCGGGGGTTGGGAGACGTCTGAGGAAAGTGCTTGAAATGCTTCGTCTTTCGCGACGAGGCGCGGGGCGCCAAGGCGCACCTCCGTCTCGTCGACCGACAGTCGAGCACTTCCCGCTTTCAAGACGTTCTGCACCCAGTCCGAGCCTGATCCGTACACCAGAATGAAGACGTAGCCACCCTCGACCGGATAGGCGTCGAGAGGTGTCCGGTAGGTCGTGCCGGATGTGCGTCCGACGTGAGTCAGTACCGGCCATTTACCGCTCGAAATTGCACGCGGGTTGAACACTCGTTTGTTGACATGTCCCCACCATCTCGGCATCGGCATTGTGATCTCCCTTCGCGAGCGCCTTACGAGCGTAAGGCTGACTTACACCTGTAAGGGTGACTTACGGATGTAAGGTTGTCAACGTATTCGTTCCTCGGAGGGGAGTCTGTGTGTCACGGCAGCCGCGACAGTTGCTGAACAGGACTCGCGTAATCGAGGGTGCGATCCGCGTTGCCGACGCGGGTGGTGTCGAGGCCGTCACGATGCGACGGGTGGCTCAGGAGCTGGGCATCGAGGCGATGTCGCTCTACCACCACGTGCCCAACAAAGATGCGATTCTCGACGGCGTCGTCGATGCGGTCTTCGAGGCGATCGACCTGCCCGACAGTGAGTGTGTGGATTGGCGAGACGCAATTCGTGGACGCGCCTATTCCGCTCGCAGAGTCCTGTCGCAGCACCGTTGGGCTCTCGGTCTGCTGGATTCGCGACGCAGCCCTGGCTCGGCGACCCTGCGTCATCTCGACGCTGTGCTCGGAGTCCTCCGGAAGGCCGGGTTCACACTCCCGATGGCCGCGCACGGAGCCTCGCTGATCGACAGCTATATCGGCGGATATGTTCTCCAGGAGGCGAATCTACCGATGAGCGCACCCGGCGACGTCGAAGAAGTTGCGAGTGACATCCTCGAGCGCCTTCCGGCTGAAGAGTTGCCCTTCCTTCACGAGATGATCGTCGATCACGGTCTGAGTCCTGATTACGACCACACGAATGAGTTCGCCTACGGTCTCGATCTCATCCTCGATGCGCTCGAGGCGCGCCGAGGCTAGCGCTGAACCGGCACGTGCTTCGTGACTATCCGGTGGATCAGACGAGCAGCCGTTCGGGCAGTGCGATTGTCGACGTCTAGGCTCGGGTTCAGTTCGGCGACATCGAGAACCGCGAGTTTTCCGCTGGACGTGACTCGGTCACATACGTATTGGATGGTTTCGAGGCTGACTCCGTAGGCCGCAGGTGCGCTGACGCCCGGCGCCACAGCTGCAGGCAGGACATCGAGGTCGATGGTCAGGTAGACCAGATCGACGTCGTCGAGGAAGTCTGCGAGGAACTGATCCACGACGCCTCGGCCGATCGCTCCGCATTCTTCGTCGAGCAGATAGCGAACACCGAGGCGGTGAGCCGTGTCGAACAGTGCCGTGGTGTTGCTCGGTTGGCTGATTCCGATCACGCTGTACTGATGCGAGGTGCCTGCCGCGGCTTCGTCCTCGGCGATCTGACGAAAGGGTGTGCCGGAGCTGGGTATCGGATCGCCCCGCAGGTCGAAGTGCGCATCCAAGTTGAGGATTCCGAGTTTGGCTCCAGCGGTTCGCAACTCGGAGCCCGCGACGCCGAGGTATGTGCCGTAGGCGATTTCGTGTCCTCCCCCGAGAACCACAGGGAAGTGTCCCGAATCAAGCGCTGCGCTGACGGCGTTCCCGAGTGCGGCTTGACCGGCCTCGAGTTCTTCACCCGACACGGCAACGGTTCCGGCGTCCTGAATCTGCAGTGGTTCGGCCAGCGCCATGGAAGCCAACCCGGCTCGCAAAGCGTCCGGGCCATCCGCGGCACCGCGGCGGCCCTTGTTGCGGCGGACTCCTTCGTCGCTGGAGAATCCGATCAGAACACAGTCGCCGGGAGCTGTTTCGGCTGAATACGGTTGCACGGCATGATGCCACCGCAGATGCTCGGCAGTGGTGCCGTCGGAGCGCCCGGTCCACGGCTTGGGTTCGATGTCGACTGCGATCTGATGTGCCACGACGGCCTCCCGGTGAGTATTTCAGTAGCTTGTGGCGAGTGCGCCGTTTTTCCAGACCTCGCGCACCAGTGGCACGCCCGGGCGGTAGGCGAGGTGGAGGTACGACGGTGCATCGAGCGCGATGGCGTCGGCACGTGTTCCGAGAGAAAGGGTTCCGACGTCGGTGCGCTGCAGCGCCCGGGCGCCTCCTGCAGTGGCTGCCCAGACTGCCTCGGCGGGTGTCATGTGCATGTCTCGCACCGCAATTGCTATGCAGAACGGGAGGCTGGTGGTGTAGCAGGTGCCGGGATTGCAGTCGGCGCCGAGAGCTACTGTGACGCCGGCGTCCAGCAGTGCGCGGGCGTCGGGGTACTTGTTGCGGGTGGAGAAGTCGGCACCTGGCAACAGTGTTGCGACGGTGGAACTCTGAGCCAGGGCGTCGATGTCCTCGGCGGTGACGTAGGTGACGTGATCGACGGATGCGGCTCCCATCTCGACGGCGAGTTGAACTCCTGGCCCTTCGCCGAGTTGATTGCCGTGGACGCGGGGGATCAGTCCGGCGGCGACGCCTGCGCTCAGGACTGCATGTGCCTGTTCGCGGTTGAACGCGCCTCGCTCGCAGAAGACATCGATCCACTTCGCGTGTGGCGCACAGGCAGGGATCATCTCGTCGCACGCCATGGCGACGTAGTCATCGACGCGACCGGCATATTCGGGTGGTGGAACGTGGGCGGCCAGCAGTGTGACCTCGTCGGTGAACTGTCCGGCGATCAGTGCGCTGCGTAGTTCGCTCTCGGTGTTCTGCCCGTATCCGGTCTTGCATTCGACGGTTGTGCTGCCCGAGCGCAGGGATTCGTCGAGTAGGCGTCGAACATTGGCCTGCAATTGTTCGTCGGTGGCCGAGCGCGTCGCTTCGATGGTGTTGCGAATACCGCCCGCCGCGTACTTCTCGCCCGCCATGCGAGCTGCGAATTCCTCGGCCCGCTCGCCACCGAACACCAGGTGCGAGTGACTCTCCACGAATCCGGGGAGCAGGGCCCGACCGCCGATATCCTGACCGATATCGGCAGCCGGGGCGTCGGCGGAATCGCCGACCCAAGCAACAACGCCCTCGTCGAAAACGATTGCCGCGTCGTGTCGTACGCCGAGTTTGCCCTCACCCAGAGTCGGGTCATTGGTGACGAGGGTTCCGATGTTGGTCAGAACGGTGGTTCGAGAACCATTCGTGGTCAATGTAATTCCTAACTCAGGGTGAGGTGGTGAAGCTGTTTCAGTTCTCGGTCATCGGGATGCGGACGCCGCGGGTGGCTGCCGTGTCGATGGCGTGGTCGTATCCTGCATCCGCATGCCGGATGACACCCATCCCGGGATCGTTGGTGAGAACTGCTTCGAGCTTCTTGGCTGCGAGTTCGGTGCCGTCGGCGATGCACACCTGTCCCGCGTGGATGGAGCGCCCCATCCCGACGCCGCCGCCTTGGTGGAGTGAAACCCACGAAGCGCCGGACGCGGTGTTGACCAGGGCGTTGAGCAGCGGCCAGTCGGCGATCGCGTCGGACCCGTCGATCATCGATTCGGTTTCGCGGTACGGCGAGGCGACCGATCCGGAGTCGAGGTGATCGCGGCCGATGGCGATCGGTGCGGAGAGCTCGCCCGAGGCCACCATCTCGTTGAACTTGAGGCCGGCGAGGTGGCGCTCACCGTATCCGAGCCAGCAGATACGAGCCGGAAGGCCTTCGAAGGCAACCTTTTCGCCGGCCATGGTGATCCAGCGGCGCAGGTGCTCGTTCTCGGGGAAGAGTTCGAGGATGGCCTTGTCGGTGGCCTCGATGTCCTTGGGATCACCCGAGAGCGCTGCCCAGCGGAAGGGGCCGAGGCCTTCTTCGAAGAGCGGACGGATGTAGGCGGGAACGAATCCGGGGAAGTCGAATGCACGGTCGTAGCCGGCCTTGCGGGCCTCGTCGCGGATGGAGTTGCCGTAGTCGAATACCTCGGCGCCGGCGTCCATGAATCCGACCATGGCCTTGACGTGTGCGGCCATCGCGTTGCGGGAATCTTCGGTGAACTTCTGCGGATCCTTCTCCGACATGGTCTTCATGTCGCCGAAGTCGATGCCGATCGGCAGGTAGGCGAGGGGATCGTGCGCCGAGGTCTGGTCGGTCACGATGTCGATGGGGGCCTTCATCTCCAGCAGCGCCGGGAAGATCTCTGCCGCATTGCCTTCGAGGCCGATGGAGAGTGGCTTCTTGGCATCGCGTGCCGCGGTCGCCAGTTCGAGCGCGTGCTCGATGCTGTCTGCCTTGGTGTCGAGGTACTTGTGGGCGATACGACGGTCGATGCGGGTGATGTCGCAGTCGACGCAGATCGCGACGCCGTCGTTCATAGTGACGGCGAGAGGCTGAGCGCCGCCCATGCCGCCGAGACCCGCAGTGAGGGTGATCGTTCCGGCGAGTGAGCCGTTGTAGCGCTTCTTCGCGATGGCGCCGAAGGTCTCGTACGTACCCTGCAGGATTCCCTGGGTGCCGATGTAAATCCAGGAGCCTGCGGTCATCTGGCCGTACATGGTCAGGCCGAGGTCTTCGAGACGGCGGAACTCTTCCCAGTTCGCCCAGTCACCGACCAGGTTGGAGTTAGCGATCAGCACTCGCGGTGCCCACTCGTTGGTGCGGAAGACACCGACCGGCTTGCCGGACTGCACCAGCATGGTCTCGTCGTTCTTCAGCGTCTTCAGCGTGGCGACCATGGCGTCGAAGGCAGCCCAACTACGCGCTGCGCGACCGGTTCCGCCGTAGACGACGAGGCTGTCCGGGTGCTCGGCAACATCGGGGTCGAGGTTGTTCATGAGCATGCGCAGGGCACCCTCCTGCTGCCAACCGAGCGTCGTGAGCTCGGGGCCGCGGGGAGCGCGGACGGGGCGCGGCTCGTGGCCGGGGGTGCTGATTTCCATTGTGTTCTCCTAGCTTGCTGAAGTTCGAAAGACGTTGGGGGATCAGACGCGAGAGTCGGTCATCGCGGTGTGATCGGGGTAGATCATCGACGAAGGGGGATTGCTCGTGCGCTTGGCGAGTGGGTAATAGATCAGCCCGGTGAACACGATGCCGACGAGCCACGAGATGTCGGCGCCGCCGAGCATGTCCGTGACGGGGCCGGTGTACATCTTCTGGGCGAGGAACGGGATCTGGGCGAGAACGCCGGCGGCGTAGCAAGCCAATGCGGTGAAGTTCCATGCTCCGTATCGACCGTTGACGTCGTACAGCGCCGGAATGTCGATGCGTTCCTTGGAGATCAGGTAGTAGTCGATCAGATTGATCGCACTCCACGGCGTGAACACCATCAGCAACACCAGGACGAAGTTCTTGAAGTTGTCCAGGAAGTCGGCGCTGGCGGCGATGGCGATCAAGACCGAGACCGCAGTGAAACCGAGGATGTAGAGGGTGCGCGCGGTGCTCGAGATTCGAGACTGTCCGTTGAAGGCGGTGACGGTGGTCAGGATCGACATGAATCCGCCGTAGGCGTTGAGCACGTTCACCGTCAGCTTGCCGACCAGGATGACGAAGTAGATCAGGAAGGCGATGGCAGCGGGTCCGGCCAGATCTCCCATGAAGCCGACCTGGTTACCCAGGAACGCGTCGCCGGCGCAGGCCGCGACGAGAGCGCCGAAGGTCATGGACCACTGCGATCCGATGACACTACCGAGGAACGTCGACCAGAACGTGGTGCTCTCGGAAGTGCTGCGCGGCAGGTAACGCGAGTAGTCGGCGACGTACGGGCCGAAGGTGAGCTGCCAACCGGCACCCAGCGAGATCGCGAGCAGGAAGGTGACTATGTCGAAGCCCTTGATGCCGACGTACGAGGCGACGTCGTACTCGAGGAACAGTCGAACGGCCAGGTAGGAGAATCCGACGATGCCCACGACGGTGGCGATCCTGCCGACGATGTGGATCAGCTTGTAGCCGGTGACCGCGACGAATGCGGTGAGGAGACCGAAGACGACGATGCCGACGGTGGGGCTGTCGATGTGCAGGATCTTGTTGACGGCCTGTCCGGCCAACACGGTGCCGGTGGCAGCGAAGCCGAGGTACATCAGGATGACGAGAACAAGCGGTACGACTGCTCCCTTGACGCCGAACTGGGCGCGACTCGAGATCATCTGGGGGAGACCCATACGCGGGCCCTGTGCGGAGTGAAGCGCCATGACAGCGCCACCGAAGATGTTGCCGATCAGAAGTCCGACGATCGCCCAGATGGCGTCCGCGCCGAATACGACGGCGAGAGCGCCGTCGACGATTGCAGTGATCTGCATGTTGGCGCCGAACCAGAGAGTGAACTGGCTGCGCGGGGTGCCGTGTCGTTCTGCATCCGGGACGACGTCGATAGTGCGTCGTTCCGGAGTGAGGATGACCTCGGCCGGTCCATCGTGAGTCATAGGCCTGTCTTTCTGCTGCGAGCCCGTCGAGCGACGGAATCGACGTCGGGGTATTGCCCACCTTCTTCGTGCTTGGTGCTTTGCGCCTTGTGCTTTGTGCGCTGGGTCACTGTCACTGCGGATAAATGTATATGCCTGTATATACAGGCGTCAATACCCGGGACCCGTTTTCGCGTAAATGCTGTGTAACACCACGCGAGAAATCAGAAACCCTTACCCGGGTTGAGGATTCCGAGCGGGTCGAAGGCAGCCTTGATCGATCGGTGCAGTTGCATGCTGTCCTCGCCGAGCTCGAGAGAGAGCCAGCGACGCTTCAGAACGCCGACGCCGTGCTCTCCGGTCAGAGTTCCGCCGAGTTCGAGAGCACGCCGGAAGACCTCGTCCGCGGCGGTCCACACGGCTTCGGGGACCGAGCCGTCGGCAGCGCGGTCGAAGACGAAGGTCGGATGGACGTTGCCGTCACCAGCATGCGCGACAGTCATGATCTTGACCATGTGCTCGGCGGCCGCTCGGTCGATACTCTCGAGCATGTCGGGCAGTTTCGACCGCGGGACCCCGACGTCTTCCACGAGACATTGCCCGAGTCGTTCGGAAGCCGGATAGGCGAGTCGGCGAATCTCGAGTAGCTGTGCGGCTTCTGCCGCGTCCTGCGAGACGGCGACAAAATCGGCGCCCGCCCTCTCGAAGTGTTTCTGCATCGCCGCGGCTGCTGCGTCGGCATCGACCCCGTCGGCCTGTGCGATCAGCATCGCGGCGGTGTTGTCTTCCAATCCGATTCGTTTCCAGTCGTCGACTGCGCGCAGCGTTGCTCGATCGATCAGCTCCAGCAGGCTCGGTCCGATCCCGTCGCGAACGACCGCGGCAACTGCGTCCGCTGCGGAGCGGAGAGAATCGAAACTGCCGACGACGGTGACCGGTGCTCTCTTGGGCTTGGGCTGCAACTTCAGCGTGGCACTCGTGACGACTCCGAGTGTTCCCTCCGAACCGACGAGAAGACTGGTCAAGTCGTATCCCGCAACACCTTTGACGGTCCTTCGGCCTGTCCGCACGATCCGACCGTCGGCGAGCACAACCTCGAGACCCAGGACTGAATCGCGGGTGACGCCGTACTTCACGCAACGCAGTCCACCGGCGTTGGTGGCGATGTTTCCGCCGATCGTGGAGATCTCGAAACTGCTCGGATCAGGGGCGTACATCAGCCCGTACTCGTCTGCTGCTCGACTGATGTCGGCGTTGATCACCCCGGCTTCCACGACAGCGAGCTGATCGTCCGGATTGACCTCGAGAATCGAGCGCATACGAGTGGTCGAGATGACCAGGCAGCCCTCGACGGCTGCCCCGCCGCCCGCCAAACCGGTTCCCGCACCGCGGGTTACCACCGGGACACGGTGAGCAGTAGCCCATTTCAGAGCCTCGGAAATGTCGGCCGCAGTTTCGGCGAGCATGACGGCTACCGGATGGCCGGGTTCGGCGAGATGGGCCTCGTCACGGCGGTACGAGTCCATTACCGCAGGGTCGGTGATCAGGCGACTCGAACCGATCGACCGAGCAAGTTCGTGGACGGACATTCTTTTCTCCAGTCGGTCAAAGGTTGTGTGCGAGTGCATCCACAGCGGCGATCACGGCGTCTTCTGCTGCCCGCTCACCTACGGTCACCCGCACACCCTCGCCGGGGAACATCCGGACCGAGACACCCTGCGCGACGCAGGCCGCTTCGAGTGCAGAAGCTCTCTTGCCGAGAGGGATCCACACGAAGTTGGCACCGCTCGGGACCGTCTCGACGCCGCGCAGAGCCAATTGCTCACATAGGTGAGAGCGACCCGCGGTCACCGTTTCGACTATCGAATCGGTGTGTGCCGGATCGGTCAGGGCCGCGCAGGCTGCGGCCTCGGCAACGGCGCTGAGCCCGAAGGGCGGTGCAGCGCTGCGAAGATCCGCTGCGATCGCCGAGTTGGTGACGGCATAGCCGGCACGAAGTCCGGCCAATCCGTAAGCCTTGGAGAAGGTTCGGAAGACGACGATGTTGGGAAAGGCTCGAAACAGGTCGACGCCGTCGACATCGCTGGTCGCGAACTCCCGGTAAGCCTCGTCCAGAAGGATGAGGACGTCACCCGGGATCGAGCGGGCGAACGAGACGAACTCGGCGGTCGAGAACTCGCTTCCGGTCGGATTGTTGGGGTTGCAGACGAGTACTGCGCGGGTCCGCGGAGTCACGGCTGCCGACATTGCACTCAGATCGTGCCGATGTTCGGAATCGAGTGCGACGGGTACACCGCTCGCCCCGGCGATTCCGATCAGTATCGGGTACGCCTCGTAGCTGCGCCACGGGTAGACGACTTCGGTGCCAGGGCCCGTGTATGCGGTCAATACCTGCTGGAGCAGTGCCAACGACCCGGCGCCGACCAGTACCTGGTCGTCGCCCACGCCCAGACGGTCGCTCAACCGGGCTATCAGTGTGTCGCCGAACAGCGACGGATACAAGTGTGAGTGTGAGGCCGCGAGATTGACGGCCTCGAGAATGGCCGCCGAGGGTGCAACCGTCGACTCGTTGCTCGACGCCCGCCACCGAACCTGCTCGAGGCCGGCGGCTTTGGAGTATCGAGGGAGCGCTTCGATTTCGGGTCGGGGGCGAGGCCTCAGCGCACCGGGCGCGCTCATGCCAGGGCGCCGATCGCGTTCTCCGCGGCCGCAACAAGTGCACCCGATGCCGCCAAGTCCACCGCGGCCTCGATCTCGGGGGACAGGAAGCGATCGGTACCCGGCCCCTGCACCTTCTCGCGCAGGGTCCGAAGGACGGCTCCGGTGGCGGGGGAGGGCTCGAGTGGGGAGCGCAAATCGATTCCTCTTGCTGCAGTCAGTATCTCGATCGCGAGAACTCGGGTGAGACCGTCGATGGACCGGCGGAGCTTGCGTGCACCCGACCATCCCATGGAGACGTGATCTTCCTGCATGGCCGAGGAGGGAATCGAATCGACACTGGCCGGGCTCGCGAGTCGCTTGAGTTCGGACACGATGGCAGCTTGTGTGTACTGCGCGATCATCAGTCCGCTGTCGACACCGGGGTCGTCGGCGAGGAAGGGGGTCAGACCGTGATTGCGTGCTGCGTCGAGGAAGCGGTCGGTTCGGCGTTCGCTGATCCCCGCGACATCCGCGGTCACGATGGCGAGGAAGTCCAAGACGTAAGCCACGGGAGCTCCGTGGAAGTTACCGTTCGACCGAACCCTTCCGTCGAGAGTGACGACGGGATTGTCGACAGCACTGGCCAATTCGCGCCCGGCAACCAGTCGGGCGTGATCGACGGTGTCGCGTGCGCCGCCGGCGACCTGCGGTGCGCACCGCAGTGAGTACGCGTCCTGAACTCTGGTGCAGTCAGGGCCCGCGTGGCTGGCGACGATCGGGGAGTCGGCAAGCAAGCGCACCATGTTCGAGGCGGCCGCGCCCTGTCCGGGGTGGGGGCGAAGCGCCTGAAGATCGGCGGCGAACACTTGATCGGTGCCGAGCAAGCCCTCGACGCTCATGGCGGCAGCGATGTCGGCCAACTTGAGCAGATGATCGAGATCGGTGATCGCAAGGGCCAGTTGACCGAGCATCCCGTCGGTACCGTTGATCAGGGCGAGGCCTTCCTTCTCGGCCAGAACCACCGGTTCGAGACCATGGGCAGCCAATGCCGTTGCCGCATCGGTGAGTTCACCGTCGGCGGTGCGGACGGAACCTTCACCGATGATTGCCATCGCCACATGCGCCAGTGGTGCCAGATCTCCCGAGCATCCGAGGCTGCCGTATTCGTGCACCACCGGGGTGATGCCTGCGGTGAGTAGGTCGGCGTACGCCTGTGCGACTACAGGGCGCACTCCGGTTCGCCCGGTGGCGAGCGTCGAAAGACGCAGAAGCATCAAGGCCCGGATCACTTCGCGTTCGACTTCCGGTCCCGAACCTGCCGCATGTGAGCGGATCAGGCTGCGCTGCAACTGTGTCCGCAGATGCGCCGGAATGTGCCGGGTGGCAAGTGCGCCGAATCCGGTGGAAACTCCGTAGACCGGTGTGGGGTCTGCGGCCAGCGCTTCGATGCGTGCACGACTTTCGGCGATCGCGGCCAGTGATTCCGCGGTCAATGCAACGCCGTATCCGTTGCGCGCGACGTCGACGACGTCGGCGATGGTGACAGCGCCGATTCCGACCTCGATGGTTCGGGTGGCTGTCTGGGTGGCAGGGGTGGCGTTCATGGGACTCCAATGATGATGCGTGGCTATCTAACAAAGTCTTGTATACGAGACTCTAGTCTTGAATATGAGACGAAAACAAGGCCCACAGAGTGCGAAACGGAGAATTTTGTTACATGTCTGCGGTCGGGGTCTCCACCATTCGATCTCCGAGATCGGCGGAGAACTCGGCGCTGACGGCGCGCACTCGGTCGGCGATCAGGGCACTCTCCTCGGCCGATTTGGAGCCGGAGAGGAAGGTGACGCCGAGAGCTGCGACCGGACGACCGTCCCGTGTGATCACGGGGCTGGCGATGCAGTTGATCCCGGATGTCGTCGCATTCTCTTCGACCGCATATCCGCTCTCACGTGCTGCGGCGAGCAGTTCTCGCAGTTCGGCGAGCGTCGACGGACCCGTTCCGGTCCGCGTCGGCCAGGTGTACCCCTCGTAGAGCGCGCTGATCTGTTCCGCATCCAGACGGCTCAGAATCGCCCGCCCGACTGCGGTGAGATGCGCCGGAAGGCGGGTCCCGATCTCGGTCACCAACCGAACGCCGGGCTTCAGAGGTTCACGTTTGTCGAGGTAGATGACGTCAGAACCCTGAAGTACCGCCAGATGGGAGGTCTCGTCGGTCGACTGAGTGAGTGCCAGCATGAATCGTTGGCCCTCACGGTGAAGTGGGCCGGACCGCATGTACGACGCACCGACTTCGAACGCCGAGACACCCAGGGTCCAGGCGCGTTGATCAGCCCAGTACGAGACGAACCGTCGATCCCGCATGACATTGAGGAGGTGATGCGTCGTACTCTTCGGCAGCTCGAGGGCGCTGGAGATTTCTGCCGTCGCCAGCGGCACACCCCGGCGGGCCAGGAGATCGAGCACGTCGAGCACGCGCTCAGCAGATTTCACGCGGCTCGTCGTCATATGGGGTGTGTCCTTACGGGTAGGGCTGAGGTGGGAGCGGGGAACCACATTGTCTCGGATACGAGACTGAATCGCCAAGTGCTCGGGGTGGTCAGGGTGTCTGGCTGCCGAGTTCCGCGGACAACCGGGCGCAGTGCTCCACCAAGACACGACCGTGGCTGGCGCAGACCTCGTCCGTCAGACGGAATGTCGGGCCGACGACGCTGAGCGCTCCGGCTATCTGACCGACCGCGTTGTAGATCGGCGCGGCAACTCCGGTCGAGTGATCCTCGATGGTGTCGTGCGCAATGGCGTACCCGCTCTCGCCTACCTTGCCGCTCAACGCTGCGCCGACGGCGGTGCCGTCCAGGGGAACGCTCTGGCCCACCCACCCCATGTGGCGGATCGCGTGCGTGCCCTCGATCTGATCGAGATACAGCGCAGTGTCTTTCGGTCCCTTCGTCGACAGGTAGGTCGACTCTCTGGTGGTTTCGGCGATGGCCTTCATCGCGGGCCGCGCTCTCGGCAACAGTTGATTGTCACCGAGAGCGCGAGCCCCGATCTGTAGTAGCCGCGGGCCGACGCGATAGACGTTGTCCTCGCCGCGGACGACGAACTCGGTTTGTTCGAGGCTTCTGATCAGGCGAAGCGCGGTACTGGTTGCCAGATCGGTTGCCTTGGCGGCGTCGCCGAGCGTCAACCCGCCGTGCTCGACGATCGCACCGAGAAGTTCGAACGTGCGATTCGCGCTGCGGGTCACGTCGCCGGGGGCCATGTCCTACTCCAAGTGCCGAGGGATGTCTGCGCTGAATCTATCGCGAGCCCGGCAGTACCTCACCGTGGTGCTCGTCCAGCAGGGGACTGCGGCGGACATCGGGGCGTCGGCTATCACCGAACACGACGGGTTGTCGTACGTAGGAGATTTTTCCTGCTACCGGGTGCTCGAACGATTCGACGACTCCGCGATACTCGGTCTGCGCGGAGGTGAGTGCCTGCTGGACGTCCCAGATTTCCGAGCCGGCGAGGCCCGCGTCGCCGAGAATACCGACCACGTCGGCGACGGTCTTTCCGGCAGCCCAGTTTTCGATCTCCTTGCGCAGTGCCGGTTCGTTCTCGGTCCGGGCGGTGTCGTCGGCAAATCGAGGATCTGCGATCAGGTCGACGCGATTCATCGTCTGCGCCAGCTTCTCGAAACCCGACTGGCTCGCAACCGCGAGGACGAAGAGTCCGTCGTCGGCCTTGTAGGTGTCGAACGGTGTTGACACCGGATGACGGTTGCCGACGCGTGGGGGAGTGAGCCCGGTGGATTGCAGTTGGCTGTGTGCTGTCGGCAGCATGGCGAGCATGCTGTCGAACATCGCGACGTCAAGGTGCTGCCCGAGTCCGCTCGCCCGTGCACTCAGCAGGGCGGTACTGATTCCCCAGGCGGCGAACAGCCCGGCGACCAGGTCTCCGAACGACTCACCCAACCGTGTCGGCCCGGATTCCTCCGAACCGGTGATGCTCATGATGCCCGAAAGAGCCTGGACTACAAGGTCGTAGGCGGCGGCTCCGGACATGGGCCCGTCCTGTCCGAAACCGGAGATGGACGCGTACACGATCCGCGGATTGCGAGCCCGCGCAGCCTCGTAGTCGATTCCCAGGCGCTTGGTGACTCCAGGGCGAAAGTTTTCGACGACGACGTCGGCGGTCTCGATGAGCGTTAATAGCGCCTCACGGTCCCCGTCGTTCTTGAGGTTGAGTGCCACCGAACGCTTGCCACGATTGAGCACGTTGAAGTAGATGCTCTCGCCGTCGCGGAACGGGCCGAGGTGCCGAGAGTCTTCACCGTGTTCGGATTCGATCTTGACGACGTCCGCACCGGCGTCGGAAAGCAGTGCGGTGCAGTAGGGTCCGGCAAGGACGCGTGAGAGGTCGATGACCCGGATGCCGTCGAGTGGGGGAAGTGCAGTCATGTCCGCGCCTTTCAGAACTCGGTGGAACGCGGCGACGGAGCATTGCCGGCAATGGTGAGCAACTGGATCTGCGAGGTGCCCTCGAAGATGCGGAGAATGCGGCAATCGCGGTACAGGCGTTCGATTTCCGATTCGCGCATGAAACCTGCGCCACCGTGGATCTGTACGGTTTGATCGACGATCGAGAAGCAGGCTTCGGTGGCGACGTACTTCGAAATCGATGCGGCGCGGCGGATGTCCTGACCGGCGTCCTTGACGTCGGCGGCCCAGTCTGCGGTGACGCGTGATGCGACAAGTTGCGCGTCGCAGCCACCGAGGAGTAGCTGGATTGCCTGGAAGTCGAAGATCGGCGTGCCGAACTGCTTTCGCTCCGTTGCGTACTCGCGTCCCAGTTCCCAAGCGCGCAAAGCGATGCCGTTTGCCATTGCCGCTACGTCGATGCGTGCTCGGTTCAGGGCGGTCAAGGCAATGTTGCCGCCGCGACCTTCGGTGCCGATCACGGAGTCGAGCGGCAGAACGACGTCGTCGAGGTAGACGGTGTACGTCGGGGCCGAACGAATTCCCATCTTGTCCTGCGGCTCCGAGTAGCTGATTCCCGGAGTTCCCTTGGGGACGACGAAGGCGGTGATGCCTCGGAATCCTGCGCTCGGGTCCGTCTTGGCGAAGAGCACGACCAGGTCGGCTTCCTTGGCGTTGGAGATGTACGTCTTCGATCCGGAGAGATGCCAGCCGTCGTCCTCGCGTCGGGCGACGGTACGCATCGAGGCGATGTCGGAGCCGGCATCGGGTTCTGTGAGTGCAAAGCCGGCCAGTAGTTCGCCCGACGCGAGTTGAGGCAACCAGCGATGCTTCTGCTCTTCGGAGCCGCCGACGAGAATCGGCTCGAGGCCCAGGTAGTGGGCGGTGTAGATCGATGCCAGCGCGGCGTCGGTGCGTGCAACTTCTTCGATGGCGACCAGTTGGGTTCGTGTCGACAGACCCAGCCCGCCGAATTCCTCGGGCACGGAAATGCCCATGAGGTCCTGCTGCCCGAGGCGCTTGACCAGCTGCGCCGGGAACTCCTTGGACTCGTCGCGTGCGGCTGCTCCTGGGTGGATCTCGGCGTTGGCGAAGGCTCGGACAGTGCTGCGGAACTCTGCGAGATCAACGCTGTCGGTGTCGGGCGCGGTCTGGGTAGTCACGGGGCTCCTTCGAGGCGGGATGGTTAAGAATTTCATCTAATGAAATCTAATTGCCACTAGTTGGCATGGACTGACTATGGCCGAGGGTGGCGAATTTGTCCAGGGGTGAAGCTGTTGTGTCGCGGCTCACGTTCTGCAATGATCAACTTGTCTAAGCCTGTATAGACAAGTTGATTGCGGATCGAACCCACTACAAGTCGGAAGCAGCGTGGCTTTCGGCGGAAGGTGCTGACATGAGCCTCGTTTCAGTCGACACGACACCGGACTCCGAGAATGTGAGGAGGGTGTCCAGTACGTATTTCGAGGGCTTGTCGGCGGATCGATACGCTGCGCTCGCCGAAGACCGCAAGCTGGCGATTGTCGCCGCGCACATGGACCTTTCGCGTCGACGAGGACACAACTCGTCGATCTCGCGACTCGCGCCGGCCGGGGAGTTAGGGGACGGCCCCGCGATTCAATACGTCGGCGACGACATGCCGCAGCTCGTCGAAGCGGTCTTGGCGACACTTGCCCGTGCCCGCGTGGAACCGGAATTCGTGGTGCACCCCGTGCTTCGCACAGCCGTGCAACCGGCGCACAGCACCGAAGACGCCCGGGCCGGGGAGCGCACCGAATCATGGATCCACATAGGACTACCCGCACACTGTTCGAACGCGCAGGCGCAGGTGATCGCGGACGACGTCGCCGGAATCCTCGACCGTATCGCGCGTGCCTTCCGCGATTCCGTGCCCCTGCGGGACCTCGTCGACGAGGCGCGCGAGCAACTGGACTCGAACGGCTACGCCGAAGAAGCTGACTTTCTCCGGTGGTGCAGCGCCGGAAACTTCAGTGTCATCGGTGGTGCGCGAACTGTCGACAGTGACGAGCCGTACGCCATCGGCGTGCTCCCCGATCCAACCGGCTCTTCGGATTCGAAAGCGGCGCCCCTCGCGATTGCAGTGGTGTACCTCCGGCAAGGGTTCGGTGGATCCGAATACGCCACCGAGATCGACGTGTCCGTCGGCGACCGTGCGTACCGATTCGTCGGGTTCTTCACCGCGACCGGTATCGTCGCCGACGTCAGGCGAACCCCGCTCGTGCGAGGACGCGTCGCAGACATCTTCGAGGCCTCAGGATCCACCGTCGATTCGTTTGTCGGACAATCGATGCTGGCAGTGATTCAGTCGATTCCGGTCACAGTGCTCATGGCGGCCGAGCCGGCCCGAATCGCGGACGCGCTGGACGAACTCACTTCCGTGGACGGCCGCACATCGATCCATCTGTTCTTGCAACCGGTGGGAAGTTCCCCGGCGACAGGGCGAGATCAAGAGTTGTCGGCTTTGCTCTTCGTTCCGCGCGAGAAATTCAGTACGACGATCAGAACAACGGCCGAGTCGGTACTCGCCGACGCACTCGGTGCCCACAATATCGAGTTCTCCAGTCGAGTCTCGGAATCCCCCTTGGCCGTCGTACATTTCACGGCCACAGTCGGCGGCGGCGCGAACTTCGCGTCGGCGCGACAAGCACGGGAGATTCGGGACCTCGTCGTCGACGCGTGCCTGACGTGGGACGAACGATTCGTTCTGGATGCTTCGCACTACGACGAGCGGCGCAGGCGTGCTCGGTTCGCCGAGCGCGTCCCGGTGGCATACAAGCAGGATTTCGACGCTGTCCGAGCCGCCGAGGACATGGCGGTGTTCGAGGGCCTCGCGCCCGGAGAAGTAAGTCCACGGTTGGCCCGATCTGTCGACGGACCGGGTACTCACCGTCTCGGACTGTACGTATCGGGTGATCCGCTCTCTCTGGGCGAGGTGCTGCCCGTATTGCAGAGCCTGGGCGTCGAAGTGGTCGACGAACGTCCGTACGAGATCGCACCGGTGGGAACCGAACAGTCCAGGATCTACGAGTTCACGCTCTACTACCCGAGTGCTCCGGTCGAAGGCTTCGACAACTTTGCCGCGCGATTCGGGGCGACGTTTGCCGCGGTTCGAAACGGTGACGCCGAGCCGGACTCGTTCAACGAATTGGTCGCGATCGCGGGACTCGGCTGGAAACAGGTAGTGGTGCTGCGGGCGTACGCGGAGTTCTTGCAGCAAGCGGGATTTCCTTACAGCACCGGTCGCGTCGCCGAGGTACTTGCCGATCATCCCGAGATCGCCGGCAGATTGTGCGAATTGTTCGAGAGCCGTTTCGATCCGGACGTCGTCGACGGAGATCGAGGTGCACGTGCAGCAGCGGACGTGGAAACGGCCGTGGCACAAGTGCAAGGACTCGACGCCGATCGGATCCTGCGCGCGTTGTCCGAGCTGGTCCGTAACACGTTGCGTACCAACTATTTCGTGTATCCCACTGAATCGCTCGGCGCGCTCTCGTTGAAGTTCGATTCGGAGAAGCTGTCCGTATTGCCCTTCCCTCGACCGAAGTTCGAGATATTCGTGTACTCACCCGATGTAGCAGGTGTGCACCTTCGCTTCGGTACGGTGGCTCGCGGCGGCTTGCGCTGGTCGGATCGGAAAGAGGACTTTCGCACCGAGGTACTGGGATTGGTGAAGGCGCAGGCAGTCAAGAACGCAGTCATCGTGCCTGTCGGAGCGAAGGGCGGATTTGTCGTCAAACGCCCACCGGTTCCAGGGCTGGGCGCAGACGCAGACCGAGAAGCTGCGTTGGCGGCCGGGATCGATTGCTACCGATCCTTCATTCGCGGACTACTCGATCTGACCGACAACGTCGACAAGCAGAGCGGGGCCGTTGTCGCGGCGCGGCGGGTCGTTCGCCACGACGGGGACGACACGTATCTTGTTGTCGCCGCGGACAAGGGAACTGCGAAGTTCTCCGACATCGCGAACGAGGTTGCCGCGGAGTACGGATTCTGGCTCGGCGACGCCTTCGCGTCCGGCGGGTCGGTCGGCTACGACCACAAAGCCATGGGTATCACGGCGAAGGGCGCCTGGGAAAGTGTCAAGCGGCACTTCCGTGAGCTCGGCCTCGATACCCAGCACGATGACTTCACCGCGGTGGGGATCGGAGACATGAGTGGCGACGTCTTCGGCAACGGTATGTTGTGCAGCAAGCACATTCGCCTGATCGCGGCGTTCGATCATCGGCACGTGTTCGTCGATCCGGACCCGTCGCCTGAGCGCTCGTACGACGAGCGATCACGTCTCTTTGCACTCCCACGATCCTCGTGGGCCGACTACGATCCGACCTTGATCAGCGCGGGCGGCGGAGTGTGGGAACGCTCGGCGAAGCGCGTTCCGATCAGTGACGAGATGCGAGAAACCCTGGGCCTCGAGGGCGACGTCACCGAACTGACTCCACCGCAACTGGTTCGGGCGATTCTGCGGTCCCCGGCAGATCTGTTGTGGAACGGCGGCATCGGAACGTACGTCAAGGCCTCCGGTGAGTCCGACCTCGAAGTCGGCGACAAGAGCAACGACGCCGTTCGGGTGAACGGCAACGAAGTGCGTGCCCGAGTGATCGGTGAAGGAGGCAATCTCGGCCTCACCCAGGCCGGACGAATCGAATACGCGCGCATCGGTGGGCGGATCAATACAGACGCCCTCGATAATTCCGCGGGAGTCGATTGCTCCGATCACGAGGTGAACATCAAGATCCTTCTCGACTCCCTGATCAGCTCAGGCGTCGTCGCGGACTCACATCGCGACGCACTGCTCGAAACGTTGACCGATCAGGTCGCCGAACTCGTTCTTGCAGACAACCGTTCACAGAACGAACTGATGGGTACCACGCGTGCGGATGCGGGGGCGATGATCGGTGTGCACGGCAGAGTGATTTCGAACCTCGAATCTCGCGGAATCGTCGACCGCGTCATCGAAGGGTTTCCGACCAAGAAGCAGTTCGCCGCGGCCGAGAAGTCGGGAACGGGGCTGACGTCGCCGGAACTCGCCACACTGATGGCCCACGTCAAGCTCGATCTGAAATCCACCTTGTTGGAAGGAAGCTCGATCGACAACCAGATCTACCGCCAGGTGCTGGCGAACTATTTTCCGGAGGGCGTTCGAGTTGCAGGGGGTGACGCCCTCGACCGGCACCCACTTCGTCGCGAGATCGTCGCGACAGTGCTGACGAACAACGTCATCGATCGAGGCGGCATCACCTATGCGTATCGGCTCGGTGAAGAAGTCGGCGCTGATCCGGAAGACGCAGTACGTGCCTTCACGGTGGTCTCCGAGGTGTTCGGACTGTGGGGGTTGTGGCACGACATCAGCGAAGCCTCGATCTCGACCGCAGTGTCCGACGAGTTGATCCTGCTCACCAGGCGACTGCTCGACCGGGCGTCACGGTGGATGCTGACACGTCGTCCGCAACCGCTGGCCGTCGGGGCCGAGATCAGCAGATTCGGTGATCGCATCGCGGAGGCGTCGGCAGAGCTCGATGGCTGGCTGGTAGGCGCAGATCAGCGGAACCTGGCTGCGCGAACGGTCCTCATCACGGACAAAGGCGCGCCGGAGAACCTGGTCAGGCGAGTGGAGATATTGCTCGATCAGTTCGGACTGCTCGACGTGGTGGAGATCGCGGACCTCGCCGATCGGACGATCTCGGAGACCGGCGAACTCTATTTCCGGCTCGGTGAGCATGTTGGGCTCGTCCCGATGCTCAATCGAGTGTCGGCATTGAGCAAGGACGGAAAATGGAACGCGTTGGCGAGGTTGTCGTTGCGGGACGAGTTGTACTCGACGGTGCGGGCCCTGACCCTCGACGTCTTGGCCGACGCGGAAGCGGGTGACACGACAGCGGAAAAACTCTCGAGGTGGGAAGAAAGGAATGCGTCGAGAATCGAGAGGTCCACTCTCGCGCTCGCAGAGATCGAGGCGTCCGGGCAACACGATCTTGCTGCGCTTTCGGTTGCGACGAGCCAATTGCGGCGCATGGTGGGTTAGGTCCGGCGCGGACGCTCGCGGATGGATCGGAAAGGTGCACGAGGCGGATAGACTTCGGAGGCCGAACGGGAGAACCGACTCGGTGGTTTTCGACGAACGGGTGGTGGCGATGGCGATTGCCGAAGTGGACGCAGAACTCGCCGTGCTGTTCAACGAGGCAGGCGGCGAGTCCGCCCCTGCCTACGAACGGGTCAAGAACCTCGTGGTCTCGCAGATCAACTCGGGTCGGTGGACCGAAGGCGATCAGCTGCCTTCGGAGAATCAACTGGTCAGTGCGCTGGGGTTGTCACGAATGACGATCAATCGAGCGCTTCGCGAACTCACCAGCGACGGTCTGATCGTGCGGATGATGGGGGTCGGTACTTTTGTCGCCGCCACGAAGACCGCGTCCCCGCTGTTCGAAGTCAAGAACATCGCCGACGAGATTCAGCGCCGCGGCCACCGTCATCGAACCGAGGTCGTCTTCGTTCGTGAGGAAGAAACCGACCACGGGCAGACGTTCCTTCGTGAATCGGTGGGCAAACGGGTGTTCCATTCGCTGATGGTGCACTTCGAGGACGAAACTCCGATTCAGGTGGAAGACCGATTCGTGAATCCGAACGAGGCGCCAGACTATCTGCGCCAGGACTTCACCGCGATCACCCCCAACAACTACTTGAGTGACGTTGCGCCTCTGGTTCGCGGCGAGCATGTCGTGGAAGCGGTGTTGGGTAGCCCGGACGAATGCGAGCTCTTACGCATCGATCGCGGGGAACCGTGCCTGCTGATTCGCCGCCGCACGTGGTCGGCTAACGGATTGGTCAGCGCGGCGCGCTTGATCCATCCGGGTTCACGCAATCGCTTGGAAGGAACCTTCGAGCGCTGATCGTTTCGAATGGCGAATCCTGAACACTCGCTCGTCCGATTGCACCATTTTCGGGGTCGACTTCGGTGCAATCGACCAGGACGTGACTGCGAGCACACTGAGATCATGGGTGGACGGTTATTGCTTCCGCAACCTCACTTCCCGACGAGTGAGACCTGAGCGGATCCCAGCAACGCCGTCTACGCCGCTCGCTTCCATGATCGAAGGAGTTCGACCTGTGACCGACTTGCCCAAGGACCTACTTGTCGCCCCGAAGTGGCAGGAACGCCTCGACGAACTGGCAGCCAAGCATTCGGTACCGGGCGCGCAGGTCGGTGTGATCGCGCTGGGCGAAGACGGCGCGGCGGACATCCGTGTCATCACCACCGGAGTGACGAGCCTGAACACGCGCGTCGACGTCGACGCAGACACCCTGTTCCAGTACGGATCCGCGAGCAAGATCTGGACGACGACGCTGATCATGCAGCTCGTCGACGAGGGCAAGCTGACGCTGGACACCCTGGTGGTCGAGGTGCTTCCGGAGTTCACGATCGCGGATCCTTCCAACACGAAGGAAATCACGATCCGCCAGTTGCTCACGCACACAAGCGGTATCGACGGAGACCTGTTCAACGACACCGGTGACGGTGACGACTGCGTCGAGAAGTACGTCGACGAACTCGCGACCGCGATCAGCGTCACCGAGCCCGGCGGGCATCTGAGTTACAGTAACGCGGGTTTTGCCGTTGCCGGCCGCATCGTCGAGGTCCTTCGTGAGATGACGTGGGACGAGGCGTTGGTCGAATATCTCTGGAAGCCACTCGGATTGACGCACATCATCACCAAGGCCAAGGACGCGCCGCTGTTCCGCACGGCCGTCGGCCACGTGGCCAACCCGGATCGGACGTCGCCGGACAAGGTGATTCCGACCAAGCAGTGGCTGCTTCCGCGCGGTATCGGTCCGGCCGGAATCATCACCGGATCGGTCAGCTCGCTCCTGACCTTCGGTGCTGCACACATGCGTGACGGACTCGCATTGACGGGTGAACGCATTCTGTCCGAAGAATCCGCGCGCCTGATGCGCACTCCGCAATTCGACCTGACCGCGGTCTCGAGCGTCGATCAGGCCTGGGGTCTCGGCTGGATCCTGTCCGACTGGGGCGGCGTGACGTCCGCGCAGCACGGTGGTGCGACAATCGGCCAGATCACTCGTTTTCACACCTTCCCCGAGCTCGGTCTCGCCATGGCCGTGGTGACCAACTCGCGTGGCGGCGGCGCCCTGGCCCACGACATCGAGAAGGAGATCGCCCAGGAGCTCGATCTCGTTCTGCCGGAACCGAAGTCCGAGCCGAATGCGGAAGACATCGACCTGTCGCACATTCTCGGAACCTATGAATCGACAACCGTGCGAATCGAACTCACGCGCGGCGAGGACGGCGGATTCCAGGTGCAGAACTTCGCCAAGGTCGAGATCGACGGCGAGCCGCCGGCTCCGCCCACCAAGGTCGTACCTCTGTCCGCCTCCCGGTTCTTGATCAGTAACGAGAGCGCTTCGGGTGAGATGGCTCATCTCACGATCGATGGCGAGCAATATCTGTACATGACAAGGCTTTTCAAGAAGATTTCCGACTAGTCGCGGCGATTCTCTCCGCTGAATGAAATCTCGGGCAGGTCGAAGGCGATGAGGGCCCTCGACCTGCCCGCACTACTTTTCGAGGAAAACTCATGATGAAACCTCTCGCTCCTTTTCCGGACGTGAATCACCCCGCGGCACTCGATGCTTACGGCCTTGCGCCGGTCATCGACGGTCACAACGATCTGGCCTGGACGGCTCGCGAAACTGCCGCATACTCGGTGGAGAATCTCGAGAAGGATTCCATCTTCCAAACCGACATCGACAAACTCGGTCGCGGCGGCGTCGGTGCGCAGTTCTGGTCGGTTTACACCCCGTGTGACCGGACGGAGCCAGAGGCGGTTCAGTACACACTCGAACAGATCGACTACGTGTACCGGATGATCGAGCGATATCCGGATACTTTCGAATTCGCGCGTACAGGTGACGACGTGCGTCGCATCTGGAGCGAGGGCAAGGTCGCGTCCTTGTTGGGCGCGGAGGGCGGTCACAGCATCGGCAGCTCGCTCGGTGTCCTGAGAATGATGGCGCGCCTTGGTCTTCGGTACATGACGCTGACGCACAACGACAACACCGGGTGGGCGGACTCCGCGACGGACACTCGAGTACACGGCGGGCTGACCGACTTCGGTCGCGAGATCGTGCGCGAAATGAATCGGCTCGGCGTACTCGTCGACCTGTCGCACGTCTCGGTGGAAACGATGAGAGATGCCATCGAGACGTCGTCGGCGCCGGTGATTTTCAGCCATTCGTCGTGCTCTCAGCTATGCGGTCACCCCCGTAATGTTCCCGACGACGTCATGCGACTGCTCGCGGACAACGGCGGGGTCATCATGATCGCCTTTGTACCCATGTTCCTTTCTGCCGAGTACAACGAGTGGTTCAAAGGCGGGCGAGTCGGCCCACGACCGGCGATGACAGTGGACCATCTCGCCGACCACGTCGAGCATGCCCGAGACGTCGCGGGCATCGACCACATCGGTTTGGGCAGTGACTACGATGGGTTCGACGACTTTCCGGACGGTATGCAGGACGTATCCGGTTTCGCGGTGTTGATAGACCGTCTGGCGGAACGCGGTTGGTCCGCGGAGGACTTGGCAAAGCTGATGGGCAACAACGTGTTGCGTGTGCTCGACGAGACCAGCGCGGCCTCGATGTCGAGCCTTTCCTAGCCGTATCGACGCCCGAGAAGATGAGGATGAGAATGAAGAAGATTCGTACCGTTGCACTGAAGCTGGTTGCTTCGGTGTCTGTAGTTCTGGTTGTGCTGGTATCGATAGCGCTCGTGTTCAATGTCGGCTCCAGCAAAGCGAGCGTTCCGGCCGGGGAGACGGGCAACCAGTTCGTGTCCGTCGACGGAAAGAACATGAGCTACTCGATCCGCGGCAACGGCGATCAGACCATAGTGCTGTTACCCGGGTTCGGAACGTCCGCACCGATTCTCGACTTCACACCGCTTGTCAACGAGCTCGCACCCGACTACCGCGTCGTCACGATCGAGCCCTTCGGTTACGGCTACAGTGACGGAACGGACAAGGATCGCACGACTGCGAACATCGTCGAAGAGATTCATACGGCAGTACAGTCGCTGGGAATTGACGAATACATCCTCATGGGGCACTCGATCACTGGTCTCTATGCGCTGGACTACACCGCGAAGTACCGTGACGAGGTCACCGCATTCGTGGGTATCGACAGCAGTGTTCCAGGGCAGCCGAACATGGATACCAAATTCCCGATCGACGCACTCCGAGTTGGAAGGCAATTGGGCTTGGCGGAATTGCTGTCCAAGGTCGTCGGTGGTGAAGCCTCGGACGAGTACCTCGATCCCGCCGCAAAGGACGAGATGCGACAGTTGACTGCGAAGAACAACTTCAGCGATACCTATCTCAACGAGATGGATCATCTTTCCAGTAACTTCGCTGAAGCAATCGGCAAGACGTTCCCAGCCGATCTTCCGATTCTGTTGTTCGCCGTGAACAATTCAGAAGTTCAGGGCTGGACAGAGCTGCACGAGGGGCAGGCAGCCTCCGTCGATCACGGAGAGGTGATCTTGCTGGACGGAGACCACTACCTGCACCACACCAGGTCGAAGGAAATCGCCGAGAACCTCGGAAGGTTCTTGGGTGAGCTGAACTGAATCCGGGAGGACGTTAAAGTTGGAGGCGGGGCCATCGAGTCGAGATGGTCCCGCTTCTTTCTTCTCCACTGATCGTTCGGAGGCATTGTGGCGCAGACCTGGTCACGCGAAGAACTGGTGAGCGAGCTGGACTCGGCGTATTCGAAACTCGAAGCGTTACTCGACGGCGTCGCCGAGGCCGATGCGTTCGACGCCGTTGCCGTCGACGCGTGGACGGTGCACGACGTACTCGCTGTGCGTGTCTGGTGGGCAGAGGCCGTCGCAGAGTGGATAGGTGCCGGGCTGCGAGACGAGGCTCCGCAGACGCCGGCGGCGGGTTACAAGTGGACGCAAACACCCGCACTGAACCAGTCGGTTGTCGACGCGAGCATCGGCATTCCGGCTCAGGAGCTTCGTGACCGCTTGGGAGCTGCTGTTGCGATGTTGCGCAACTACATCGAGACCCTTGACGACGATCAACTGCTGTCGGTCGGGGTTTTCTCGTGGACCCGGACGTGGCCGGTCTCGAGGTGGATCGCCGTCAACACGATCACCCAATACGCGTCGTTGTCGAAAATGATTCGGCGAGAGTTGAAGTCGAACAATCAGCCCTGAAGTCGATGCATCCGCCATACGTCCGGTCCGTCGGGGAGCGAGGTCTGGCCGACGATCGTGAAACCGAACCGTTGGTACAGCGGTAGATTTCGTTCGGTCGACGTATCGAGCCAGCAATTCTGTTCGGTTCGATCCAGTTCCGCCAAAGCATGTTTCAGTAGCGCAGAACCCAATCCGGTTCCGCGTGAGCGCGGCGTCGTACCGATCGTTGCCAACGACCACGCGTTGTCGGGGACGGGAAGCGCAGACAGTTGTTCGTCAGCCTGAAGAACGCGCTCGAACCGATCTCCGTGCAGTTCGACGATCTTCTCGACGGTCGCTTCATCAGGCTCTGGAGCGTCCGGCGGCAGGACTGCGATGACGCCGTTGCCGGAATCGTCTATGTAGGAACGCCCGAACGGTAGTGCCAGGTGTTCGAGGTAGATCCGTTGCAGAGTCGCGACGCGTTCCACGTGGGAGTCTTCGGCGACGCACCAGTTCGTCCAGGGGTAGTCGGCAAACGCCTCGCCGAGAACCTCGGCGGCACGGTCGAGGTCGTCGATGGACAGCGGTCGAACAGAATTCTGCATAGTGCCACTTCAGCACAGTGAGGTCTTCCGTCGCCACTCGATTTCGGCGGTGTAGCAGGTGCGCGGGCCGTGGTCACGTACTTGTGAGTTCATTCAAGAAAGTTGGACGAGGCTGTCGATCCTGCGTTGACTGGTAGTGATCGGGCAATCGCCGAGCTGTCAACTCCGGGCACGTGAGATCCGGGTACGGCGATTCTCCGCGAAAGGAACAGATATGAACAGGCTCGAAAGCAAGAGTGTAGTGATCACAGGCGCCGCCAGTGGAATCGGGCGTGCAGCAGCACAACTCATGGCGGCAGAGGGCGCCAAGGTGTTGGTCGCCGACCTCGATCCTGCGCGTGCAGAGGAAGCGGCGGTGGCGATTCGCGAGACGGGTGGCAATGCAGTGGGTTTCGGCGTCGATGTCATGAACGAGGACTCTCTGGCAGCGATGATCGAAAAGGCGGTCACCGAATTCGGCGGCATCAACGTCCTGTGTAATCACGTGGGCGGTAGTAACCCGCGCAAGGATCTCGACCTGCTCCGGATGGACTTGGACGAGTGGGATCGCGTGATGTCGCTCAACGTCCGCAGCACTGTCGTCGCTTCACGACTTGCCATTCCGCACATGAACAGTGCCGGTGGAGGATCGATCGTCAACACGGCCTCGGTAGGTGGATTGATCGGGGATTCCCTGCAGTCTGCCTACGGATCCGCCAAAGCGGCAGTCATTCGTCTGACGCAGTACATCGCAGTCCAGTACGGAGCAAACGGTGTTCGGTGCAATGCCGTAGCGCCGGGCGCGATCATGACACCCGCTCTCGTGGACAACATCCCCGCTGATGTCATCGACGGCATGAAGCAGGCAAACGCCCTGCCTTACCTCGGCGAACCCGAAGACATCGCGCATGCCATGGTCTACCTGGCTTCGGACGAATCTCGCTACATGACGGGGCAGACCCTGGTGGTCGACGGCGGACTCACCAGCAAGAGTCCGCTCGCGACCGGCCGTTCGTCGATGTTGAGCTGAATCAGCTCCGCCAACCGCTGGGGCCGGCGCCCAGAACCTCGATGGATCCCTGACTGGCGTGTGAATGCTTGGTGCGGTGCGTCATTCGCCACTTTCCGTCGATCCGCGCCCATGAGTCGTGGTAGTCGCCGAGGGTGAAGAAGTTCAGGTGAGCCTTGCTCCCGGTGCCCACATGCATGTCGCTGACATAGGAGCGGCTGGTGGCGAGATCGCCGACCACCTCGACCAGCACGTTACCGATCAGATGTTGGGTGGGACCGCACTCGTCGAGGAACGAGCGGATGGACGCCACTACCTCGGCGGGTCCGCGCAGAGTTCCGGTGCCCAATTCTGCCGTAGCGTCCGGCGTCATGATCCGGTGGAGTTCATCCCACTCTCGCGCATCCATGGCTCGGGCGAACTCGAAGATGGAGCGGGTGATCTCGCGTTCGTCGAGAAGAGTGGTGATGTCGATGCTCATGCTGTGCGCCTTTCTTAACGTCGGGGGGTTAATAAAGGCGCACAGCAGATGTCAGCGGTTGAGCAGCTTGCGCATCGCTTCGGCAGCGCCCTTGACCATCTTGTCTCGGGGGAAGCCGCTGCGCTTCTTGGCGCCTTCGTAGTTTCCTGCAGCCACCCAGATCGGGCCGTCGGCAAGGTGTTCGAGACCTTCACGTGCAACATCTTCGGGCTCTGCGACGTTCATGCCCGGGATGTCGAAGTTCAGTCCCGCGCGAATCATAGCGGGTGTGCGAGTGACACCGAGAATGAACTCGACGACGTGAACGCCGTACGGCTGGAGTTCGAGCCACAGGCTTTCGGCGAAGATGCGCCCGAATGCCTTGGACGCCGCGTAGATGCTCTGGTGCTCGGAGCCCATGAATCCGGCCAGCGAACCGAGCAGCATGATGCCGCCGCGTCCGCGATCCTTCATCAATCCGCCGAAGTGGTGCGAGAGTTCGAGCTGCTTGTTGATGTTCAGCTCGATGACTCCGGCAAATCCCGTCAGATCTCCGGTGACGAACTCGTGGCCGTAGCTGTTGGCGCCGGCGTTGAAAATGAGGAGACCAACCTCGACGTCGTCGGTGACAGCCTTGATCTGATCGAGCGCGTCCGGAACGAGCAGATCCAATGCGAGAGTGCGTACTTCGACGCCGTTGGCGCGTGCCTTGGCCGCGGTCTCCTCGAGCGGGCCCGGCTTGCGGGCGATGAGAACGAGGTTGATGCCGATCTTGCTGAGCTCGTCGGCGAACCCTGCGCCGACACCTTCTGAACCGCCGGCGATGACTGCCCACGGGCCGTAGTACTGAGGATCGATCATTACTACCTTCTTCGAAAGATGTTGGCTTGACTAGTGAAACGGAGTCGGTACGGGTTCGCTGTCGTCGACGATCGGCTGAGGCACCGGCTCGTCGTTGAGGATCTCGAGTTCGCCCGCTGTTGCAGCGTTCACGATGGACGCGATCAAGGCGCCGCACTGCTTGCGAGGGGCACCGGGTCGTCCCTCTCGCTGCCCGAATTCACGGTCGTCGGCGATTTCGAGGCACTGGGCGCGGGCCTGGTCACTCCACTGAACGGTGGTGTGTTCCCAACTGTTCTTCTGGACCAGGACCTGAGCCTTGCACTCAGCGCACTGAAGAGGCTGCATCTTCGTCTGCCTTCTTTGCAGCGAGGTTGTCTTCGACTTCCTTCTGCCAGGCTGCGACGGGTCGCGCGGTGTCGAGTTCGAATTCGAAGCGCTCGGTCATCTCGGGAGCGATGTCCGCGACATCGACGTAGAACTGTTCGTACCAGCGACGGAGCTGGTAGACCGGGCCGTCTTCTTCGCACAGGAGCGGGTTCTCGATGCGAGTCTTGTTCTTCCAGATCTCGACGTCCTGCTCGAAGCCCTTGGCGATGAACGTGCCGAAGTTCGCGGCCATCGCGTCGGCGGCTTCACCCTGGAAGCGATCCGACTTCTTGACGATGATGCCGTACTGGAGCACGAACTTGTCAGCGCTGACCGGGTAGTGGCAGTTGATGAGCACAGAGTCGACGTTGTAGTCCTCGTACTCGTAGGTCAGGTCGTCGACCATGAAGGAGGGGCCGAAGTACGTGGCAACCGAGTTGCTGCCGACCATCTTCGGGGTGCCTGCTGCGTGGGGACGCATGTCCGAGCGAGCGACGCCACGCATGTACTGCGTTGCGGCGTGGCCTTCGAAGACGTTCTTGAAGTACGTCGGGAAGGAGTAGTGCACGTAGAAGAAGTGCGCCATGTCGACGATGTTGTCGACGATTTCGCGGCAGTTGGTGTCGACGGTCGTGGTGTACCAGACCCAGTCGCTCCACTCGTCGCTGAGCGCGCCTTCGATGCGGGGGATAGCCACGTCGTCGGTCGGCGGGTTGCCCTCGGGGTCGTGCCAGACGAAGAGCATGCCGTCTTGGTCGAGGGTTTGCCAGGCGCGCGTCTTGGCCAGCGGGGGGACGCGGCGTGCGTACGGAATCTTCTGGCACTTGCCGTTGCCGCCCCAGCGCCAATCGTGGAACGGACAGGCAATGGCGTCGCCCTTGATGGTGCCCTGGCTCAAGTCGCCACCCATGTGACGGCAGTACGCGTCGAGGATCTTGACGTTGCCTTCACTGTCGGCGAAGACGACCAGTTTGGTGCCGAACGCCTCGATGGAGTGCGGCTGGCCGTCCTTGAAGGACTCCGTGAGTCCAATGCAGTGCCATCCACGCGCAAAGCGTGTAGGCGCGGTTCCAGCTTGGATCTCGCGAACCTCGTCGTTGTCGGACTGAGTGATCGTCACGATGAGTCCCGTCCTTTCCAGGGGCAGTGTCGACGCCCGACGCTAGGGGAGCGTGAATTGCCTCTGGGGTCTCGTCTCACTGGCCGGGACCAGCGGCGAGCGCGAGGATCCGGCGGCTGATCCCGGCCTCCGGGACTTCCGATCACCGGAACGCGTGACCGACATATCGTGACGGGGCAGCCGTTATGTCTATCTGCCGATCCGCTCCCTCACGGTTCGGTGCGAGGAGTGTCTCCCATGGTCAACAAGGTTCTGAGTTCAGTCCGTGATCTGCTCCCGAAGATCGCGGCCCGCGCTCAGAAGGTCGACGATTCGCGCAAGATCTCCGAACGGACCATCCGGGAGCTGTCCGAAGCCGGCGTCTTCTCCATGCTGGCGCCGAAAAGATACGGAGGTGCCGAGAGCGACCCGGTTCAGTTCTACGAAGTGGTCAGGGCCATCTCGGCTGCCTGCGGCTCGACCGGTTGGGTCGCGTCGGTGGTGGGGGTGCACCCGTGGCATCTTGCACTTTTCGACGACCGATCGCAGGCCGACGTGTGGGGAGAGGATCAGACGACGCTCATTTCGTCCGCCTATGCGCCGGTCGGTCGACTGACGGCGGTGGACGGAGGCTACGAGCTATCGGGCCAGTGGGGTTTCTCCTCCGGTTGCGACCACGCGAGTTGGGCGTTGCTGGGAGCGATGGTGGTCGGCATGGATGGTCGTCCCGTCGATTTCATGACGGTGTTGGTGCCGCGCACCGATTACGAAATCCGTGACGTGTGGGATGTCGTGGGTATGCGGGGCACCGCGAGCAACGAGATCGTGGTCGAGAAGGCCTTCGTTCCCGAGCACCGATTGAAGCGCAACTACGAGACCGCACAACTGCGTGGGCCTGGCCAAGCGGTCAATCCTGGCCCGCTGTACAAACTTCCGTTCGGGAGCATCTTCACCTCGACGGTTGCCGCGCCGTGTGTGGGCATCGTCGCCGGTTGTTACGAGGGGTACCTGGACGTGATGCGTGAGCGCGTCCGTCTGAGTTTGGGTGGTGGACGGTTCAGCGAGGATCAGTTCGCTCAGGTCGCCGTCGCACGTGCGTCGTCGGAGATCGATGCTGCGATTTTGCAGATGGATCGCAATATCCGGGAGATGTACGAACTTGCTGTGGCCGGTCAGGAGCTCCCACTCTCGATGAGGCTGCGTGCGCGTCGTGATCAGGTTCGTGCGACGGAACGCTCGGTGGAAGCGATCGACATGCTTTTCAAGACGGCAGGCGGGAACTCCCTCTCTCGCGGAAACCCGATCGAGCGTGCGTGGCGTGACGTTCATGCGGGCAGCGTTCACGTTGCCAACGAACCCGAGCGCGCGTTGGCGCTCTACGGCCGGGCGGCGTTCGGACTGCCGGTGGAGGACAACCTGATCTGACGGGTTGGCGCGTCACCGGGTGGGGTATTTGCCTTTGGATGAGGGAAGTACCGGCTCTGACCATCGGCTCGATCGTCGACATGGCGGGTGTCGCGCGCGCGAAGGTGATGCCGGCCGGCCGAACCGGTGTCTTCGAGAAAGCCGGTGCGGGAGTCTCACCGAGCTGGAACGTCTTCTGTAGCGACGATCGGATTGCCTTCACCGATTCCTTTTCCGTCGTGGGTGATCTCCGGTTGCGTATCGACCGCTCCGACCTCCGTGATCTCGGAGGGGGCGTGTCGTGGGCGCCGGCGACGTTGCACGATCAAGACGGTGCGACGGCTGCCGTGTGTACTCGGTCCGCACTCACTGCCGTCGTGGCGCGGCTTGCCGCCGACGGACTGGAAGCTCGGGTGGGTCACGAGATCGAGTTCACTCTTTTCGGTGATGCGTGTGACGGAGCGTGGTCGGCGTACGGGTTAGGTGCAGTCCTGCGCCGCGAGGACTTCCTCAAGGACCTTCTGCGCAATGCCGAACGCGCACAACTTCATATCGAGCAAGTGCATGCAGAGTACGGACCGGATCAATTCGAGATCTCCATCGCTCCGGCAACTCCTGTTCAGGCTGCCGACCTGGTGATACTGGCCCGGATCTTGATCAGCCGCACTGCCAGAGCCCATGGATTGGCGGCCTCGTTTTCACCGATACCTACGGTCGGAGGTGCAGGGAACGGTGCACACCAGCACTTTTCATTGAACTCAGGTGGGCGACCCGTCTTCTCCGGTGGCGGGCAGGAGTACGGGATGACCGACAAAGGATCGTCAGCTTTGGGTGGAATCCTCTCTCACCTCACGGAATTCACGGCCATCTTTGCGTCCTCACCGCTCTCCGAGGTCAGGCTGCGACCGGACAATTGGTCGGGGGCCTACGTCTGTTGGGGGCTCGAGAACCGGGAAGCGGCACTGAGGTTCTGCGCCGAGTCACCGTCGAATCCACACGGCGCCAACGCCGAAGTGAAAATCGTCGATCCATCGGCCAACCCGTATCTGGCGACCGCTGCGATACTTGGCCTTTCGCATATCGGTATCGGCAATGCCTCGCCATTGCCGCCGGAAATTGTGGTGAACCCGTCGACTCTCACGGAGGCGGAACGTGATGAGCGCGGGGTGACCCGAGTCCCCACCGATCTGCGCGAGATAGTGCAGAAGTTCAACTCCTCCTCGGTGGCGAAGGAAATCTTCGGGGAGCCGATCATCGAAGCGATGGTGTCAGTGAAGGGAGTTGAGCGCGAGACTTTCTCCCAGATGGACGAGGCGACAACCGTCGAGCGGCTTCGATATACCTGGAGCTGAAAGGGTTGACGCGCAAGATGTCGAGTCCTATGTTTAAGCTATTCCTTAATTAAGGAGTTGCTTACATGGACGAGCGAAGTGGCCGACTCGATGCAGTGTTCAGCGCATTGGCCGACCCGACGAGGCGTGAAATGCTCTCTCGCCTCACTGATGGTTCGATGACCGTCGGTGAGTTGGCCGAGCCGTTCGAAATGAGTCGACCTGCCATCTCTCAGCATCTGAAGGTGCTCGAGCGAGCCGGTCTCATCGAACGAACCGCCACCGCGCAATGGCGCACGTGCACCCTTCGCGCAGAGGGTCTCGACGACGCCAGCGCCTGGGTCGACGAACACCGGCGAGGCTGGAACGAACGCTTCGACCTCCTCGACGAGCGTCTACGTGAGCTGAAGCAACGTCGACCGAAGAAGGAGAAGGACAATGAGTGACCGGAATGCCGATGCCACTGCAGAATTCACCATCACCCGGATCTTCGACGCGCCGCGCGACCTTGTCTGGCAGGCGTGGACCGACCCCGACGAGGCGGCGCGCTGGTGGCATCCGAAGGGTGTCAGCAGTCCCCGTGAGCATGTCACGATCGATCCCAGAGTTGGCGGAACGTACCGCTACCTGATGATCAACGACGAGAACGGAGCCGAGTACCCCACCGGCGGAACCTATCTCGAGGTCGACGAGCCGAAGAGGCTGGTCTTCACCTGGGGAAATCCGAGTGATCCGGTGGATGCCGCACCTCGGATAACGGTCACGCTCGCAGAACGGGGTGACAAAACCGAGATGACCTTCCACCTGGTAGGAATTCCGGGATTCAAGGGTGACGGGAATGTGTACGACGGATGGGAATCCGCTTTCGACGTGTTGGACGAAGTTCGCGCCGGCGACTAGTCGGGAATCGGACACCGCGACAGCGGTGCCGGTGATTGAATGGGGCTGATAGTCCATTCGTCACCGACGCAGGAGAGCCTGATGGCACCAGAAGTTGCGGTAGTTCTCGAGGGATACACCTACTTCGAATGCCCGCGCTGGCACGAGAACCGGATCTGGGTATCGGACTTCTACACCTACCAGGTGATTTCGGCCTGCGAGGACGGGACAGACATACGCGTCGAGGCGGAGGTTCCAGGGCAGCCGTCCGGGCTGGGGTGGCTTCCGGACGGCAGATTACTGGTCGTCTCCATGCGGGACCAGAAGATTCTGCGGCGAGAATCCGATGGCGAGTTGGTGGTGCACGCAGACTTGTCCGGGTACGTCAGTGCCAACGTCAACGACATGCTGGTCGACGCACAGGGACGAGCGTACGTGGGCAACTTCGGGTTCGATCTGATGAACCTGGCCCCCGTCGAGACGGCAGATCTCCTCCGCGTCGACCCGGACGGATCGGTGCACGTCGTCGCGCGAGATCTCCACTTCCCCAATGGAATGGCTCTGACGTCGACCGGAGATCTGCTCGTGGACGAAACGCTGGGAAATCGAATCAGTGCGTTTGCCGTCCAGGCCGACGGCTCTCTGGGTGAACGCCGCGACTGGGCGTCGTTCGGGCCGGTGCCTGGTGGACCCGAGATGGAGACCACCCTCGCTCAGATCGTCGTTGCGGCGGACGGGTGTTGTATCGACGGAGACGATTCGATGTGGGTGGCCGATGCCCTCGGAAGCCGTGTTCTTCATGTGGGCGCCAGCGGGGAGATAGTCGACGAAATTGCCTTCGACAGCGGTGTCTTCGCTTGCGGACTCGGCGGTTCCGACGGTCGTACCCTGTTCGTTTGTGCCGCCCCGGATTTCAATGAACACGCTCGCAAGGTGGATACCGAAGGAAAGCTGCTGTCGATTCGCCTGGAGCCTTTGATCTGATATGGAATTGGTGACCTCGCTACCTGCCGACACTCCGCTGCGGCAGGTAGCTCAGCACGTCCGACGCATCGAGAACCTTGGTTTCGACACGGTGCACATCTCCGAAACCATTCGTGATCCGTTTGCGGTGGCGGCCCTGGCCGTCGAGCACAGCAGTACTCTCACTGTCCGGACGTCGATGGTTGTCGCGTTTGCGCGCAGTCCCATGGTGACGGCTTTGGCTGCCTGGGATCTTGCGGGTTTCTCGGGTGGGCGATTTCAACTGGGGCTTGCGACGCAGGTGCGTGGGAACATCGTCGGGCGGTACTCGATGCCGTGGACGGATCCTGTTGCGCAACTGCGTGATTACGTCAGCGCTGTACGCGAGATCTTCCGAGTGTTTCAGGAGGGCGGTGAACTCGACCATGCGGGAACGCACTATACCTTCGACCGGCTGCAGCCCTACTTCAATCCGGGGCCGCTCGATGTTCCGGCTCCGGAGATCTGGACCGGGGGAGTGAACTCTCGCATGTGCTCACTGGCGGGAGCCGTCGCCGACGGTTTTGTTTCTCACCCCACCAACTCCCATCCGAAGGTGCTCGCGGAGAGGATCATTCCATCGTTGACGGCAGGAGGAAGGAAGCCGCGACTGATTGCCGTTCCGAAGATGATCACCGGCAAAGATCCTGCCGCGATACTTGCTCAACGAGAAGCGGTGCGCAGTGAACTTGCCTTTCTCTACTCCACTCCGGCGTACCGAGTCGCGCTGGAGGTCCTCGGATTATCCGAGGTCGGGGAAGAACTGACAGTGATGGCGCGGGCAGGTGATTGGGCTCGACTACCTGCCGTCCTCACCGACGATGTTCTCGACAGGCTGGTCACGCAATGCACCTACGCCGAACTCCCCGAGGTGCTGAGTTCGAAATACGCGAGTCTCTGCGACGGCATTGCACTGGCGGTGCCGGCGAATCCCGCCGACGACCGCGTCTTCGCAGCGATGTGTGAGGAGATTCGAGCCGCCGCAGCGTCTGCCCCGTGACGTCCAGTCGGCGCGAACTACACTCTCGACATGGGGCGCGTCTACGAAGGCATCGATGAAAAGCTCACCACGTGGTTGCAGGCTCAACCGCTGTTCGTCGTTGCCACCGCACCGTTGTCTGCTGACGGGTTGGTCAATTGCTCACCCAAAGGGGGAGTCGGATCGTTTGTGGTGCTGACATCCAACCGGGTGGCGTACCTCGACCTCACCGGCAGCGGTGTGGAAACCATCGCGCACGTGCGCGAGAACTCCCGAATAACACTGATGTTCATGGCGTTTGACGGACCACCGAAGATCGTACGACTGCACGGTCACGGACACGTTCTGCTTGCAGGGTCGGAACCGTTCAACGAGCTTGTCGGTAGGTTCCCTGAGCACCCGGGGCTGCGGTCGATCGTCGTGGTCGATCTGACGCGCATTTCGGATTCGTGCGGATACGCAGTACCGCTGATGGACTACCAATCCGATCGTGACGTGCTCGACCGCGTAGCGGAGTAGAGGGGGCCGGAGCGGCTCATCGCCTATCGCGCCGAGAAGAACGCGAAGAGTGTGGACGGGTTGCCCGGTATCGACCTGGAGTGATACAAAATCGCGTCGCCGTGCGAAAGAGTGTGGGGCAGGTGATTCTGACATTGCCTGCCCCACGTCCTCGTTGTGCTGGTTACTTCGCCATGTCCTGGGCTGCTCGGTACGAGAAGACCATGGCCGTGCCGAGCGGAACGCCAGGACCGGGGTAGAAGCGGCCGCTCAGTGACGCGCTCGTGTTGCCGGCGGCGTACAGGCCGTCGATGGCGCTGCCGTCGGCACGCAGGACTCGACCGTTGACGTCGGTGACCAATCCGCCCTTGGTGCCGAGGTCACTGAGGACGATGCGGGCCGCGTAGAACGGACCGTTCTCGATCGCCGTCAGTGCCGCATTCGCGCCGCCGTTGGGTGGGCAGAAGAATGCGTCGTACGGGTCTTCGCCGCGATGGAACTCTTCGTCGACTCCCAGCTTTGCGGCGTCGTTGAACTTTTCGACAGTGCTGCGCAATGCGTCGGCCGGCAGTCCGGTCTTGGCGGCGAGTTCTTCGAGAGTGTCGGCGGCGACCCAGGTTCCGGCCTCGAGGTGCTTGGCGGGCGCCGTGTTCGGGATGCAGATGGCAGGCAGTCCGCCACCCTCGCGCGAGTCGAAGATCATGAACGACGGCACTGCAGAACCGTTGTCGTCGTGCGCATCCATGGCCCGGCCGAACTGGTCGTACGGGAGAGACTCGTTGAGGTAACGCTCGCCCGCGTTGTCGACGACGAGTCCGCCGCGAACGCCGACCATGAATGCGGCGCTGCCGTCCGGCTGCTCGACGCCGGGGCAGAACCACGCCTGATCGAGCAAAGCGGTTGCGCCACCGACAGCAATTCCGGCGGAGATCGCGTCACCGGTGTTGGCGCCGAAGGGACCCATACTCCAGATCGCTTTGCCGGGGGTGCCGGCCTGCTCACGCATCTCGGCGTTGCCTTCGATGCCGCCCGCTGCCATTAGCACACCGCGGTTCGCCTTGATTCGCTGGGTTTCGCCGCCGGATTCGACCTCGGCGCCGACAACCCGACCGTCTTCCACGATCAGGGAGGTGAGGATGGATTCGGTACGAAGTTCTGCGTTACCGGTGCTCTGGACTGCGGCCAGCAGTCGGCCGATCAGTGCGCGCCCACCGATCATCGGGCCGGGAGCATGATCCTGACCGGTGCGGTCTTGGTCGAGTTCCGGACGCACCTTGCCGGCGAGGTCACCGATGTCGGCGGGATCGAGATCGAGAGGGTTGATGGAGCGTCCCGTGTCCATCCGGCCTTCGGCCTTGTAGTAGTCGGGGAACGCACGGAACTCGAATTCGATGTGCGGGTTCTGCTCGAGTAGTGCGACGACATCGGGAGCGGTCTCGACATAGGCATCCTGGCGCTCGGACTCGGCGTCGCCGAGCAATGCGCGCAGATAGGTGCGTGCGTTCTCCGTCGAGTCGGGGAGTCCCGCACGTTCCTGTACTTGGGTTCCCGGCAGCCAGATGGATGCGCCCGAGTACGCGGAAGTTCCGCCGAAGCGATCGGTTTTCTCGAGGACGATCGTCGTCAATCCTCGAGCTGCCGCGGTGTATGCGCCGGTCAGCGCGCCGCCGCCGGAGCCGACTACCAACACGTCGCACTCGGTGGTCCAGTCCTGCATCATTGCGTCCTTACTCCAAGAGGGTGGGGTGTCCACGGAATACCGCACGGGGAGAGAAGGCCATGCCAGGTCCCACTGAGCGGGCAATATGCCGAGATGGGTGGTCGAGATGAGAGAATTGGCGAGGTCGTTCGCGACCGGGACACAGAATCGATGATGGGGGCGACGTTGCCGAGAATTGCCGAGGTCAGGGACGCTGCAGAGCCCAGTTCGGACGAGCAGCGGGCGCGCCATGTGCGGATGCTGGAAGCGGCAGCCGAATTGGGGACCGAGAAGGAACTCTCACGGGTACAGATGCACGAGGTCGCCAAGCGGGCGGGCGTGGCCATCGGCACTCTTTATCGCTATTTCCCCTCGAAGACGCACCTCTTCGTCGCTGTGATGGTCGAGCAGATCGACCAGATCGGTGCCAGCTTTGTCAGGCATCAGGTTCAGTCGGACAATCCGCAGGATGCGGTGTACGAGGTATTGGTTCGCGCGACTCGCGGGTTACTGCGTCGGCCGGCTCTCTCGACTGCGATGCTGCAGTCGTCCAGTACCGCCAACGTCGCGACGGTGCCGGACGTGGGAAAGATCGATCGCGGCTTCCGGCAGATCATTCTCGATGCGGCCGGGATCGAGAACCCCACCGAGGAAGACAACACCGGGTTGCGTCTGCTGATGCAGTTGTGGTTCGGGGTCATCCAATCGTGCCTCAACGGTCGAATCTCCATCCCCGATGCGGAGTACGACATCCGCAAGGGATGCGACCTGCTTCTGGTGAATCTCTCACGGCACTGACGTGACTTCGCCCCTCTCTGGGGTGGGTTCGTCATGTTCGCAAAATTGAAATCAATTCTATTTTTGAATCAGCATCAGTTGAGAGTTGATGTCAATCCGGACATTGCCCTGACATCATTAATAGAATAAATTACAGAAAATTAGACGGTGAGCCAGCTCACCGACCGAAAACTCCACGAAGGAGCGAACATCATGGGTCATGCAGTCATCGTCGAGGCCGCTCGGACACCGATCGGCCGTCGTCGCGGCGCCCTGGCGGGACTGCACCCCGCCGAGATTCTGGGAGCAGCGCAGCTCGGCGTTCTCGAACGGGCAGGCGTCGCACCGGAAGACATCGGACAGATCATCGGCGGCTGTGTCACCCAGGCAGGTGAGCAGTCCAACAACGTCACGCGGCAGGCGTGGCTGCACGCCGGATTGCCGTACAGCACCGCGGCAACCACTATCGACTGCGCCTGTGGATCCGCCCAGCAGGCAGTGCATTTGATTTCCGGCCTGATTTCGTCTGGTCAGATCTCGGCCGGTATCGGCTGCGGCGTCGAGGCTATGAGCCGTGTGTTCCTGGGTCAGGCAAACGCACCGGGAACGGGAAACCCGTACCCGGACGACTGGACCATCGACATGGGTGACCAGTTCACCTCCGCGCAGCGAATTGCCGAGAAGCGTGGGATCACGCGCGCCGACGTCGACGCGTTCGGTCTGGAATCGCAGCGCCGCGCAGCTCAGGCTTGGGCAGAAGGACGCTTCGACCGCGAGATCGTGCCCGTCAAGGCTCCCGTGGTGGACAAGGAAGGCGTGCCTACCGGTGAGATCGCCACTGTCACTCGCGACGGGGGACTGCGTGAGACGACGGCAGAAGCGCTGGCTGGGCTCAAGCCGGTCATCGAAGGCCATATCCACACCGCCGGCAACTCGTCGCAGATCAGTGATGGCGCGGCTGCGGTACTGCTGATGAGCGAAGAGCGCGCACAGGAACTGGGATTGAAGCCCCGCGCGCGGATCGTCGCGTCCGGCATGGTCGGATCCGATCCCTTCTATCACCTGGACGGACCGATCGAGTCCACCCAGATGGTGCTCGACAAGGCCAAAATGACCTTGGACGACATCGATCTCGTCGAAATCAACGAAGCCTTTGCCTCGGTCGTGCTCTCCTGGGCGCAGGTTCACGGCGCAGACCTGTCCAAGGTCAACGTCAACGGTGGTGCGATCGCGCTCGGACATCCCGTCGGTTCCACGGGCGCTCGTCTGATCACCACTGCGCTGCACGAACTCGAGCGCTCGAACAAGTCGACGGCTCTGGTCACGATGTGCGCCGGTGGCGCTCTCTCGACCGCCACCATTATCGAACGCATCTGACCCGTACTGACACTGTCGAATTGACGAGGTAGACATGACTATTGGATTGAGTGAAGAAGATCGTGACCTCCGCGACTCCGTACGGGGCTGGGCGGCGCGTCACGCAACACCCACCGTCGTCCGTGAAGCCGTCGAGGCGAAGGTCGAAACTCGCCCCCAACTCTGGAACGGGCTTGCCGAGCAGGGGCTTCTCGGACTACACGTAGCCGAGGAATTCGGCGGCGCAGGATACGGATTGGTCGAACTCGCCATCGTCGTCGAGGAACTTGGACGCTCGATGGTTCCCGGACCATTCCTGCCGACGGTAGTGGTCAGCGCTGTTCTCAGCGATGCCGGAGAAACGGACAGACTGCCGACGCTCGTGGATGGCAGCACGCTCGGAGCTGTTGCACTACAGCCGGGTTCGCTGAAGATCACCCGCGACGGCGACAACACCACCCTCAGCGGAACGTCCAGCCTTATTCTCGGCGGCCATGTCGCTGACCTGTTCCTCCTCGCGACGGACAGCGGATTCGTTCTGCTCGGACGTGACCGCCTCGAGGTCACGGACTTGGCCAGCTACGACGTCGTGCGTCGTAACTCCGAGGTCACCGTCGACGGTTTGGTGCTCACCGATTCCGAGATCCTCACCATCGATACCCAGCGTGTACTCGACATTGCCGCAACACTGTTCGCGGCCGAGGCATCAGGCTTGGCCGACTGGGCAGTTACGACGTCGGCCGACTACGCGAAGGTACGTCAGCAGTTCGGTCGCCCGATCGGCCAGTTCCAGGGTGTCAAGCACAAGGCTGCACGTATGCTCGCGCTTTCCGAGCAGGCACGCGTCTGCGCTTGGGACGCTGCGCGCGCGCTGACTCCCGCCAACGGCGTCGGTGCCGAAGAGGCTTCTCTCGCAGCAGCCGTCGCCGGAGCCACGGCCCTCGAGGCTGGCTTCTCCGTCACGCGTGACTGCATCCAGGTGCTCGGCGGAATCGGCTACACGTGGGAGCACGACGCGCACCTGTACCTGCGCCGCGCGCAGTCCCTGCGAATTCTGCTGGGTTCCACGGCATCCTGGCGTCGTCGCGTTGCCGAGCTGACCATTGCCGGCACCCGTCGCGTGCTCAGCATCGAGTTGCCGCCCGAGGCCGAGGCGGTCCGCGCCGACGTTCGCGCCGAGCTCGGTCCTGCGCTCGAACTCGAAGGTGCCGCGCAGAAGACGTACCTCGCGGAAAAGGGCTACACCGCACCGCACTTCACGGCTCCGTGGGGCAAGTCCGCCGACGCCGTCAGCCAGCTGGTCATCGCCGAAGAGCTGCGCGCTGCGAAGATCAAGCCGCACGACATGATCATCGGCAACTGGGTCATCCCGACGCTCATCGCGCACGGCAACGAAGAGCAACTTGCCAAGTTCGTCCCGCCGTCACTGCGCGGCGACATCGTCTGGTGCCAGCTCTTCTCCGAGCCCGGCGCAGGTTCCGACCTCGCGGCGCTGAGCACCAAGGCCACCAAGGTCGACGGTGGCTGGAAGTTGCAGGGCCAGAAGGTGTGGACGTCGATGGCACGCGACGCGCACTGGGGAATCTGCCTCGCGCGCACCGACGCCGACGCACCCAAGCACAAGGGCCTGTCCTACTTCCTCATCGACATCAAGAACAGTGGCCTCGACATTCGTCCGCTGCGCGAGATCACCGGTGAAGCACTGTTCAACGAAGTCTTTTTCGACGACGTCTTCGTTCCCGACGAGTGCCTGGTCGGCGAGTCAGGCGACGGCTGGAAGCTCGCTCGCACCACGCTGGCCAACGAGCGTGTCTCGCTGTCCAACGACTCGTCGCTCGGATCGGGTGGCGAGGCTCTTCTGAGCCTGGTCGACGGACTGCCCGGTGGCATCGACGACGAGCAGCTGACCGTGCTCGGAAAGGTGCTGTGCGACGCGCAATCCGGTGGTCTGCTCGGTCTGCGCACCACGCTGCGCTCGCTCACCGGCGCGCAGCCGGGTGCCGAATCCTCGGTGGCGAAGCTGATCGGTGTCGAGCACATCCAGCAGGTCTGGGACGTGGCAATGGAGTGGGCCGGACCGAGTTCACTTCTGGGCGAACAGCATCGGATGTCTGCAACCCAGATGTTCTTGAACTCGCAGTGCATGTCCATCGCGGGTGGTACAACCAATGTTCAGCTCAACATCATCGGTGAGCGAATCCTGGGTCTGCCTCGCGACCCTGAACCGGGAAAGTGACCTGCACATGAGCAATCGCACCTTCGTCATCGGCGTCGGCATGACCAAGTTCGAGAAGATCGAGACCCGCGACTGGGAATACCCGGACATGGTGACCGAAGCCGTCTCGAATGCCCTGACCGATGCCGGGATCGGCTACGGCCAGATTCAGCGTGCTGCGGTCGGTTACGTGTTCAACGCGTCGACAGCAGGACAGCGAGCTCTCTACGAGACCGGTCTGACCGGCATTCCGATCTTCAACGTCAACAACAACTGCGCGACCGGCTCGACGGCGCTGATGATGGCGCGCGAGTGGGTCCAGGCCGGACAAGCCGAGTGCGCCTTGGCCGTCGGCTTCGAGAAGATGACCAAAACGGCGTTGACCGGTAACGGTGAGATGCCCAAGGTCACGACCTTGGACTCTCAGCTGAAGATCATGGTCGAGGGTTACGGGTTCGCCCGATCGCCGATGACAGCTCAGCTGTTCGGTAACGCTGCCGTCGAGCACATGAAGAAGTACGGCACCACGGTCGAGCAGATCGCAGCGGTGGCGGTCAAGAATCACAAGCATTCGGTGAACAATCCGTACGCACAGTTCCGTGACGAGTACACCCTCGAACAGGTACTCGGCGACAAGATGATTCACGAGCCGCTGACACGTTCGCAGTGCTCGCCGACCTCGGACGGCGCCGGAGCCGCGATCGTCGTGAGCGAGAAGTTCGTGCGTGAGCACGGCCTCGAAGACCGGGCGATCGAAATCGTCGCACAGGCGTTGACCACTGACACCGAGGCAGCGTTCGCCGAGAAGTCGATGATCGACGTGGTCGGCGCGCCTATGACGGCAGCTGCGGCAGAGCAGGTCTTTGCGCAGGCCGGGATCACCATCGATGACGTCGACGTCATCGAACTGCACGACTGCTTCGCGATCAACGAGATCATCACCTACGAGGGCCTGGGGATGTGCGCGGTCGGAGAAGGCGGAAATCTCGTCGAATCCGGCGCGACCACGTACGGCGGCCAGTGGGTCGTCAACCCGTCGGGTGGTTTGATCTCGAAGGGACACCCGCTGGGCGCGACGGGCTTGGCGCAGTGCGCCGAACTCACGTGGCAGCTCCGCGGGACCGCGGATGCGCGGCAGGTCGAAGGCGCTCGTATTGGCTTGCAACACAACCTCGGACTGGGCGGCGCGTGCGTCGTGACGGTCTACCGAGCCGGAACTTTGGAGAACTGATGGCTATCGATCTCGAGGTGGCGTTGGCCGCCGAACCGACTGTGCGCGAGGCGTCGTGGACCGATCGCGACGTCATGCTCTACCAATTGGGACTCGGGGCAGGGGTGAATGCTCTCGATCCCGCCGAACTGACCTGGGTGTACGAAAAGGGGCTGAAGGTACTCCCGACGTTTGCAATGGTTGCAGGCCAGGGAGTTTCGGCGGGTGTACTGCCCGCACCGTCGATGAGTATGCCGGGAATCGACATCGATCTGCGAAAGATCCTGCACGGTGGGCAGTCGCTGGCACTTCACGCGCCCATCCCGTCGACGGGTGCTGCCCGTATTTCCTCTCGGGTCGCCGATGTCTGGGACAAGGGTAAGGCAGCTGTGATCGTTCTCGAGACGGCGGCCGAGGACCTGGACGGGAATCCGTTATGGACCACCGGAATGCAGATCTGGGCGCGCGGCGAAGGTGGATTCGGCGGCAACGCCGGACCCGAAGTTGTTGCCGGGGTGCCTGATCGAGCGCCCGACAAGGTACTGACGTCGAGCACGAGTCCCTCACAGGCGCTGGTGTACCGACTCAGTGGAGACATGAACCCGCTGCACGCTGATCCCTCCTTCGCGAAGATGGCGGGCTTCGATGCACCGATTCTGCACGGCCTCGCGTCGTACGGCATCGTCTGCAAGGCCGTGGTAGACGGGATTCTCGACGGAGATCCGACGCGGGTGAAGAACTACTCGGTGCGGTTTGCCGGTTCGCTCTTCCCCGGCGAATCCATCACCACCTCGGTATGGCAGGACGGCAACACACTGACGTTGGCGGCGACGTGCCCCGAACGCGAGAACTCCCCGGTTCTCACGCACGCAACAATGGAGATCAACTGATGGACCTCGGTTCGCACCCCACAGCAGCGACACATCCGGGCGGCACGATTCTGACGTCGCCGCCGCAGGACGCCCCGGTCGACCGGGCCACGGCAGCAGCGCGTCGCGTTGTCGACGCGATGCTGCGCACCGACCGCGGAAACGCCAATCTGGACCGGGTTGCGGAGGAGCTCAACAGCATTGCCGAGCACCTCGAGCAGCACTCACCCGAGGTGGCCGAGCGCTTGATCGACATGTGGAACGGTGAGGGCGTGACTCGTCACGACCCCGTGACCGGCCCCGAGAACGCCATTGCGCCGCCGCTCGTTCTGGAAGGGCTCGCTGACGGGTCGGTGCAGGGAGTGGTCACGTTGACGCTGCCGTACCAGGGCCCTCCCGGCCATGTGCACGGCGGTGTTTCGGCGCTGCTGCTCGATCACGTTCTCGGCGTCGCGAACGCCTGGGGTGGAACTTCCGGCATGACAGCACAATTGAGCACTCGGTACCATCGCCCGACTCCGCTGTTCGAGCCCCTCACGATCAGCGGCAAATTCCTGTCCAAGGACGGCCGCAAGATTCACACCGTCGGTGAGATCAAAACTGCGGACGGCGAATTGTGTGTGTCGGTAGAGGGACTGTTCATCGACAAGACCGTGCCGCGCCCCAGGTAGGGGCTTCGCCCCCGTGCGCCTTTTTGGTAGTGGGAACTACCAAAAAGGCGCACAGGGGTTCTGACGAAGGAGGGCCCAGTGGGCAAGCTCGACGGACGTGTAGCAGTGGTCACCGGTGCCGGTATGGGCATCGGGCGCGGAGTGGCGGGCGCGTTCGCGCGTGAAGGCGCGTCGGTGTTGGTTGCCGAGATCGACGAGGCGGCGGGCCTCGAAACCACCCAGTGGTTGCGGGACGAATGGGGCGCGGAGGCGGAATTCGTCCGGACCGACGTCACTGACAAAGCTCAGGTTGTCGCCATGGTCGACAAGTCCGTCGAGCGGTTCGGACGCCTCGACATCCTGGTGAACAATGCTTGGCGGACTTTCGGTTTCGCTCGGCTCGAGAAGATGTCCGACGAGCAATTGCGCGGCGGTTTCGACATGGCAGTGATGGCGGCATTCTGGGCGATGCAGGCTGCCCTGCCGGAACTGGAGCGTCACGGCACGGGCCGCGTGATCAACATGTGCAGCCTCAACGGCGTGAATGCTCACATGTACTCGGTGCAGTACAACGCGGCGAAGGAAGCATTGCGAACCCTGACTCGCACTGCTGCCCGCGAGTGGGCTCCCAAGCAGGTGAACTGCAACGTCATCTGTCCCGGTGCGCAGAGTGCGGCGTACAAGCGTGTCGCCGAAGCCAATCCGGAGAACGTGGCAGTGATGGCCGCACAGAACCCGATGGGGCGGATCGGCGATCCCCTCGACGACATCGGCCCCGTTGCGGCCTTCCTGGCAAGTGACGACAGCCGTTACGTCACCGGCAACACCCTCTTCGTCGACGGTGGTGGGCACATCAACGGCGTGCAGTGGGCGCCGACCGTCGACTGATCGACGGCGACGCAGCCGGTGTATCCGGCGTCTATTTGGCCGTGAACCCGGCGTCGACCGGCAACGCGATACCTGTGACGTATCGAGCCTGATCCGAAACCAGCCAGGCTATCGCGTTGCTGACGTCGGCAGCTTCGATCAACTCGACGTTCAAGAGGTTGCCCACGTCGGCTCCGCTCGATGTCGGGGAGTCCGCAAACAGCTTCGCGACCGCGTCGTTGACGACCATCGGTGTATTCGCGCCAGTCGGGTGCACGGAGTTGACACGAATATTGTGGGGAGCAAGCCAGTGCGACCACGTGCGCCCAAGCCCCACGATGGCGTGTTTACTCGCGCAGTAGCCGTCGGATCCGCCGGTGCCGTCACCTCCACGACCGACAAGTCCCAGAGTTGATCCGGTCAGGACTATTGCGCCACCTGTACCTTGTTCGATCATCGCGGGCGCTGCGGCCTGGACGGTATTCCAGACGCCGAATAGGTTGACCTCCATCTGGTCGCGGAAGGCGCGAGCATCGTCGATATCCGGGGACATCATGCCGATACCGGCGTTGGCCAGGACGATGTCGACGCTGCCCAGCTCCGCAATTCCTTCGGATACCGCAGTTCGCAGTGCGGACAGATCGCGAACATCCACTTCTCGCGCGACGATACTTCGTCCCAGGTTCTCGACCGCTGCTGTTGTCTGCCGCAAATCGTCGGCGGTTCCCATCGGGTAGGCCACCGATTCGATCTGACGGCAGATGTCGAGCGCAATGATGTTCGCGCCCTCCTGCGCCAATCGCACGGCGTGGCTCCTGCCCTGACCTCGGGCGGCCCCGGTGATCAGTGCGGTTTTGCCTTCCAACTGTCCGGGCATGCGTGCTCCGTCCTTCGTGAATCATGATTACTCGGTCATGAGTACTGACCCGAGGGGACGGCGAAATTCGTCGCCGGCGACGTAGTCTGAGTTCAGTTACAGCGGGAACTCGCTTCGGAAGAGAAGAGGCTCGGGATGTCCGATTGGGTGAAGAAGGTCGAAGCTGAAGCCAAAGGGCTCCTCGCCGAGGCGGAAGAAGAGCTGACCGTCCTTGAAGGTGTCGACACCATAGATCCGCTTGCCGACGACGATCCGGCACCAGAAGACGGCACCAAGCCGACGTCAGACTGACCCTGCGACCCGTCGGCGCGCCTCGACACCGCTCGGTATCTCAGAACGGTGGCGGGTCGTCCCCGTAGTCGTTGGGTTCTCGGCGGGCTCGCGGTGATTTCCGCCGCTTGTATTGAACGTGCTCCTCTGCTCGTTTCTGTATCCGTCGGCGCTGGCGATTGCGTTCACTCTGGATACGGGCAGCTTTGTTCTCCGCCTGGGTCCGCCGATTTCGACCGCCCTGGGGCGGTGTCGGTTCGTGCGATCCAGCCATCAATCCTGCGGGTCGCGTTCGGTAACAATGCCCGGTCGGCGACGTCAGCGACATGGTCCGATCCTCGTTCGACGTGAACCGCCACCGGTCGGAATGCTTGAGGCGATGATGGTTGCGGCAGAACGCACTCATATTCGACGCGACCGTTTTACCGCCGCATTCGGGGTCGCCGTGATGGAACGGTTCATTGTGGTCCAGATCGGAATTCCAGGCCGGGACATCACAATGCAGCCATTGGCAGCTGCCCGCGATGATCCGTAACCAGGTATCGAGAACGGCGCCCGGTCGGTAGACGCGCGCCGAAGCAGGCACCGGCTCTGCGACGTCATCAGCAGGTGCTCGGACGTTTCGAATTACGGCGCCACGGGCGATATCGCGAGCATGCTCAGCGCTGATCACCCCGTACCCGTCGAGGTGGGCGGGCTCGCCGCCACCGTGCAGAGTGGAATCAGTCATCACGACGTGAACCACGGGCCGACGAACGACAACACCACCGCTACGATCCTGCGGGCAATCAGCTCGGCCACAGTTGCACGGCAAGAATTGTGATCCGTTGGTCAACTCGAAGAGCGCGTCGGCTCGTCGCTGCTCGTACGTTCGAGAGTCGTTTCGGCATACCGACACTGCCAACTCGCGTAGTCGGCCGTCGAATGCCCGAGCCTGCTCTGCCGGAACGCTTCCCAAGATCTTTGCCATCCCGTCCTCGGCAGCGCTGACCCCGACGAAGCGATCGGTGAGAGCACGGCGTCGGCGTTCTCGCATACCTTCCGGGTCCACCATCGCCACGATCCGATCGATCGCCGCTGTCAGTCGTCTTCCCGTCAAGCCCGTTCCGCCTGCTACTGGTGGGGCGAGAACCTGCTCGAGCAGTAGTCGTTCCACCTCGTCGATCAATTCGTCTTTCACGTTCGCGGTCGCGGAATCGATCAAACCAACTCGGTACAGATCCAACTCGCCACGCGCCATCGCCGCTCGAGTGCGATGCAGACGAGTCCTTAACGAGAACCCCAACCCGATCAGCTTGCCGGCAGCCGCGCGACCCATCGTCAGTGACGCACCGACTTCCGACTCCGCCAACTCGTGTGCGGTCGACGACCACGCACCACTGGCGACATGCTCCGAGCTTCGCCGCGAAAAGAACTCGGCAATCACAGCGAGCTTGCGTTCGACCAGCATCGCCTCGCATGCGTGCAGATCGGTCATGAGATCAACCAGCGCACAATCAGTTTCGGTACCGGTCAGCTGTGCTGAGATACCGAAGAGCTCTGTCGTGGGGTTGACCATGCATCCATACTATTCGAATGTGTGTTCGATGCGAACTGAATTCTCAAAGCAGTCGGAATAGTCCGAATCGGCCGAAATGCTTATTGTGCTTGCGTTTTGGATCCTGTTCATTCGAAACTCGAACGTGATTGTCGTGCCACTGTGTAAGTATCGGCTTGTGGCAGACAACGCGGTGAAACTCAGTGAACAGTCGCTTGTGCTCTTCATGGACTATGGACAGTTTTACATATACGGCGACGATGACGGTTTCGGGAGGGAAACGGACCTGCTCGAACTCGCGATGGCTTCGCGCCCTGCTTACAGTGACGGCACAGTTGTGATTGTCCTGAGCCCGCACCAGAACAACTTCAACATGCATACAACGGTCGAAGTCTGGTCCTCCCGACCCACATCCGATCGCGAGAAATGGCAGCAGGTCAGTGAGTCGTTTCTGACGGTTGGTCCGCAGGGGTCAATCAGCTTTGATTCACCTCCGGGTGGGGAGTTCATTGTCTGTGATGTACCCGAGGGGTCATATCTGGTCGAGATTGCCGGCCGCGGTTTTGTAAACTACGGCTGGCCCGGATCGACGGAACCCGGAGATGTTTGGCGGGTGCGTATGTGGCCTGCAGGTGGTGACGAGGTGCGGCCATCGCTGCAGTGGGACATGCCGGGATATGGCGTTCCTGTGGACGAACCGATACCTGAACCGATTCCTCGTCCACAACGGGACATCGAGTCGAAATGGATAACGATTTACGGCGAGAACGGCGAGCCGTCCAGGGTTGTGCAAATCAGTGACCTCCGCGCCGAAGCTGCTGAACGAGAGCGGCAGGAGTGGGGAGGAGATCCGATGCCTGAACTCGAACGATTCCAGTCCGGCAAAGATCTAGCTCGTATGGACCGACCACTTGTCGAAGCGGTCGTCCGCATGAACGTCGCGACTCTTCGTCGACTCGCGTTTTGGGCCGCTGTGCAGGCGTATGAGCATGCGGGATTAGCCGACAGGGATTGGGTTCGTCCGGCCCTCAACGCTATGCATGTGGGACAACAACTTCCGGAACCCTTCGGAAATCGCACAGCGGCATTCGAGCACCTACACGAGGAGGAATTCGGTGCGGGGACCGAGAATGTGGAGTTGGAAGTCAAGATCGAGATAGTGGACCATTCGCCGCAACCGGAGTCCAATCCGTTCGATCACGGGAATATTCATGTCCCGTCCTACGCTCTCAATGCGATTTTCGACGCGATCGAATCGGACCCGTTGACCGCAGCGGTCAATGCATTGGGAACGGCAGCAGTCACGTTCGGGAAGGATATCCGCATGTTGTTCGCGAGAGCGCGAGTTGAATTCGACCTCGAAGACTGAACCCCAAGTTATTCAAGGGACCTTCGTAGTGCGGTGAGCGGATCCGAGGCATCTCGACGCCCACGCGGACCAGGCCCTTCGGGGTTGACGAAGCGGCCCTCGTCCGAGCGAGTCCACTCGCGTACGGCCCATCTCTCCTTGATCGCCCAACGGCCGTCGCGTCGCTCCATGTGGTCGATGAACCGCGCACCACTGGTGAAGTTGATCATTCCGATGTCTTCGGGCCCGCCCCAGTGTGTGGACATCGAATATGCCTCGCTGATCGCGTGATCGCCGTGCAGTTCGACCAGGTGGTTGCCGATGTGGTGCATCGTGCCGCCGATCGCGGAGAGTTTTGTTGTGGCCCAGGCGATGTACTCGTCGATGGTGCCGTCGAATCCGGTGTGATGGTCGATCGCGTCCGGGTGGTAGGCGCTGCGGACGAGATCGAAGTCGAGGCGATCGATGCCGCGGCAGTACGTCAGAACCACCTCACGAATTGCCTGCTTGTCGATGAGATCCTGCAGTGCCTGGTCCATGTCACGCCTCCTTGATGCTGGTCATCCAGTCGAGTAATTCCGGTAGTTCTTCGGCAGCGCAATCGAATACGGCAGGCCGAAGCACCACGGCAGACGCGCCGCGGTCGGACCAGTCCAGGACCTTGTCAGCGGTTGCCGAGAGGTCGACGGACCGATTGTCGCGCCGAACCGGCGCCGCAGACACTTGCACACGTGCGGTATCCGGCTCGCGGTCGTGGGCTTCGAACGTGTTGCGCAGCAATGTGACACTGTCGGTGAACGTTCCCAGGTCGGTCGGGTTCACGGTCCAACCGTCGGCGACGCGTGCTATGCGGTCGAAGTTCCGCCGGCTTGGTCCGAAACCGAAGAGCACCGGTACGCGATTTTGGATCGGCAGCGGGAGGCTGTGGTAGTTCTCGAAGGCGAAGTCGCGTCCCTTGAAGGTGGCCGGAGCATTGGTCCACAGTTCGCGACACGCTGCGACAGCCTCCTCCATGCGCCCGAATCGCGCGTCGAAAGGCATGTTGGTAGCGGTGTATTCGGCTTCTTGCCAACCGACGCCGAAACCCATGACGGCTCGACCTTCGGACAATGAGTCGAGAGTTGCAACCTGTTTGGCAAGCAGGGCGGCTGGGCGAACAGTGGCGATCAGAACCGATACTCCGAGGCGAGCGCGTTCGGTCACTGTGGCGATCGAGGAAAGAAGTGAAATCGGTTCGTACCAAGGGTGATCCAACGGGAACAAGAAGTTGTGTTCGGCTACCCGCTGAGCGTGTGCTTCGGCATTGAACCCGAGATGATCGCCGGTGCAGATCAGATCGATCCCGGCACGGTCAGCACGCGCGGCGAAGTCCAGAACCGGGCGAATCTTGCCGTCGAACAGGGCCTCGAGGCCCAAGATGTTGACGCCGATTTCCACAGTCGTCGTTCCTCTACAGTGCCCGCTTGGCATGCGCGGACATCTCGCCCATGTTGTCCAGACAGAAGAGTCTCGAGCTGAACTGCCACGACCCGTCGACGCAGGTGAAGCGATCGAAGTAGCGCCCCGCCAGAATAGGTTGCAGGGCAAGATTTTCGGTACCTTGGATGACCGTGACGTACGAGAGTGCCGTCGCTGATTCACCGTCGACCGCGATTCGCGTGTTGGTCAGCAGATGTTTGGTTCGTGGAACCGGCGGATCACCGTACATTCGAATGAAGCCGCTGCAGGCTGCGAACACTGCGTCGGCGTCGGACGAAATGAGCGTGATGGCAACCCCGTCCGGCCCGCACTGCCCGTAGTCGGACGAGGCGAACAATGCAGCGACTTCACGCAATCGGCCCTGATCGATCAGATGCGTGTACTCGCAGAGCAGGTCACGGATCGCCGACTCACTCAAGAGTCGTTGAATGCATAGGTGCAAACCGTGATACGAATCCGAGGAGACCATGCATCATGAATACCACCTCGAACTGCCCTCATCCGGTCGTCGACGCACTGAGTGGGAAAACCCGAGTTTCCGGTCCGACGCGACTACCACTTACCCTGGACCGAAGGAGCGCGAGATGAATAACCACCATGACCAGCCCGGTTACGCCTGCTGTTCCGCCGAGGGATCGACCTGCCACCACGGGGCCGCCGCCTGGACGATGGCCGGACTGCCGAAGTGCACGAGCGAGACCTACCATTCGGACCTGTTCAGCGAGCGCGCGCTGATGGCCGCCGAGGTCGCGCTGATGTGGTTCGACGCGATGGACTTGCGACTGCGGTACGCCGACAAGCTGGAGGGCGAGGGAGAACACGCCGCCGACGAGTGGTTGACCGAGTTGATGACCGAGCGCGTCGCCGCCCAGCACATCAACAGCCGCCCGGAACTGATCGCGATGCTGCGCCGCCGACAGGAGCGCGGGATACAGAACTGACCGTCACGACAGACACTGGAACTGCCCTCGACTTGGACACTTGGACGTCGAGGGCAGTTTGTGTGACGGGCAGTTCGTCAACTGATGCCGAAGCCACCGCCGAATGTGACCGAGAGCCATTTGACGAACGCCGCGAACGCCACGTTGAAGTCGATTCCAGCGGAACCCATGATCCTCACCTCGCATTGCCAGGGATTGATCCCCCTGCAAACTTTTCATCGGATCGCACCCGGCCTGTGTTAGCGCGCGCACCGGCAACATCGTCGGTAATCTCCCCGGTGTCCGGGCAGGACGCTTGTCGATGAGGGCACACGCGTCCTGTCCGGGCCTCAAGCCGCCGAAATCCTGTGGCCCATATGTCCCACAGGACGAACCTGAGAGACACAGTTGCTGTTTCGGCAACAGGTAGTTGCGCTCGAATGCTCTGATGCATTTGCATCACAGGACAAGCCTCCGGGGAAAATTCCTCACAGGACGAGCCGCCCCGGCCCCTGAGCCACTAACGTCAGCCCGGTGAACCTTGTCACCTGCCCCAACGGGCACACCGGACCGTCTGACGAAGTGCCCACCGTCAACGGCGTGCAGAGCTGCCCGATCTGCGGGTACCGGATAGAGCGGCGCTCTCTCAGCGGTGCCGGTACCTCTGTGTTGGTGGCGCTCGGTTTGGTTGCGGTGGCGCTGATCGGTTGGGCGGCAATACTTCTGTTGATCCCGCTACCCGCGCAAAACATGGGCCTGGGCTCCGTCGGCACGTGCGGCCCCGGTTACTCGTCGGAATCCGCGCTCTCGGTACGCATGAATCCGAACTCGGTTGTCGAAGGTCAACAGAACGTCGATCCCACGTCGATCGTCGCCGCCCAGGAGCAGCAGGAATGGGTCGACTACTGCGTCGGCGTGGCGGATTCGAGAATCAAACTGTCGGCAGTGATCGGCGTCGTCGGCGTTCTCGTCGGTGCCGCGACCGTCGTCCTGTCCACCATCCGCCCGCGCTGGCTTTTGCGTATGTGATTGCCGACCAACCTGCCTGGGGTATGCCGAAAAGAAAAACCCAGAGGGGGAGGCGCACCAATGAAGGACGTTCGGCGCGGAATGACTGACACAGAGTTGGTGGAGGAGCTGAACCGGCTCGAGAATCTGGACGAGCTGACCCGTTGCGACGAGATCCGACTTGACATCGTGCGCGACGAGCTGGTGCGGCGACAGTCGAAACACCGTCGCGCCGTGAACACCGCCAGCGAACAGCGCCAGGGGAGCCGGTGACTCGGAGGTCTCCTCCCGGAAAAGGATTTACCACAGGGACGAGAAAACCCCTTGTGCGGACTAGACCGTAAGTCGAATACTTGAACAGAGTCGGGGCTTACCGAAGGGAACGGGAAGTCATGGGTTGGCTGTATATGTTCGCGAGCGCATTCGTCCACGGCGGTCGACGCCGACGCAAGAGGGCTGGCCCGCTCACTGTCGCCATACGCAAACGTCAGGCAGAGAAGCGCTACGTTGCAAACGCGGTTCGACGCCGTGAACTCAACGACAAAGCGCGTCGGATCTACAACGAACGACACCCGAAGCCGACACCGCGCAACACGACGTCACCGCTGCAGCCGCCGACACCTAGACAGCTCTCGCCGCCGTCGACGTACAAAGATCCACGCGATTTCTGGACTCGCTGGTGAACAGTCGCAGCACATAGAAGATCCCCCCCGGCACTCTGCTCGTGGAAGTGAGCGCCGAGGGGATTTCCTTGTGGCCGGGGTACGACGACCGGTCACGGGTGGCCCCGCCGAAGATCCGAGGTAATCGACGGGGCCGAAGGTGGAACGCGAAGATCGAGCAACCAAACTTGCGCCCGCAGAACAGAATACAGCAGATACGCGAAAGGCCCTCGCACGTAACCGGGAAGGACGCCGGAATAGCGTACGAGGGCCTTCGTGCGTCCGGGGACAAGCCGGACAACCGAGTGACACAAAGTCCAGTTTAGCGCGCGTGGGGCGACGATGCGGGGGCGGCACAATGCTGTCTGTCTGGCCGACACGTGGTTGAGAAAGCACGATGTCAGCACAATGGTGCACACTAGCCATATCACCAAGCGAACTACCGAAAGCCGAAGACCATGTACGGATTTCAGATCGACCAACCGATCGACCCCAACCTCATCACGCGCGAGGAGGCCGCAGTCATCCTGCATCGCAGCGTCCAAGGAATGGCCAATCAACTCGACGCGGGCAGGCTCACCAAGTACCAGATCCGGGAACGCTGCATTCTGGTGGACAGGCGCGAAGTCGAAGCCCTTGCGCGCGAACTGCATTCCAAGCACTGATCCACTCGACACTCTGAGACCCGCAGAAACCGAGCGACAAACAATGACCTTCGATCTAACACCGCAGCCGGACGACGGCGAACTGCCACCCGAAGTGCAAGCAGCGCTGGACCGACTCATGTCCGGTGAACTCGACCGAGCTGATGAAGCCCGAAAAGGGTTGCGCGCCAGACGAGCCAGCGACATGGACGCACCACGAGAACTGGAGTGGATCGCAAACGGTCGCGTCCCCAAGGGCTGCACCACAATTCTGATCGGAGACGAGGGTATCGGAAAGTCCCTGTTCTGGGTTTGGCTTGTCGCGAAGGTCACCAAGGGCGAAGCGGTGCCCCTGTTCGGGATTCCCGCACGCTCGCCTATGAATGTCGCCATCGTTGCCACAGAAGACGATTGGGCAACAGTAGTCGCGCCAAGACTGATCGTGGCTGGCGTGGACATGAAGCGGGTCTACGTCATCTCCTCGTACGAAGACGGCGCGGGCTCACCGACTTTTCCCGACAATATGAACCTGATACCCGAAGACGTAGGAATGATCGTGGTGGACGCTTGGCTGGACACCGTGTCGGAAAGTGTGAGCGTCAAAGATCCACAGCAGGCGCGGACGGCGATACGACCATGGACCGAGTTCGGAACACGCACCGGCATAACGCCTTTGTTGCTCACTCACACGAACCGAGTCAGCAGTGGATCGGCGCGAGACAAGTACGGCTCTAGCGGCGAGCTACGGAAGATTGCGCGGATGACCCTGTTCGCCCAAGTCGACGACGACGGCACGTTCACCGTCGGACCCGAGAAGCACAACACGACAGCGCCGATCAAAGCGTCGGTGTTCAGAATCGAAGTCGTGCCGTACTTTCCACCGACCGAGGAGAACAACGGAGGCACCATCGGCCGGTTGGTTCTGGTTGGCGATTCGGAACATACAGCGCGGGAGCAAATTACGGCAAGCCATGAAACGAGCGCCGGAGGTACCAAGTCTCAGACTTGCAAGAAGTGGCTCAGCGACTTCATGGACGGACACCGAGGTGAATGCGCCGCAGCCGAAGTCAAGAGCGCGGCGAAGGCAGAGCTGTTCGGAGACGATGCACTGGGAACGGCGAAGAGAGCGCTGCACATCAAAAGCGTTCGTAGACAAGATGCTTGGTTCTGGCTGAGGATCTGACGAGTTGCAAGAATGTCCATTATATATTGACCCTATTATTACTATCTTCGCAGCTCAGACCCCCCTTCTTGGACCTTTGAGCAAGAATAGGCCCATTGTTCCCTGACCTGCGAAGACAGTAAGAATGGGAAGAATTGGGTACTGGGGCCACCCCCCTTCTTGCTCGACCCCCAACAAGGAGCAACCATGACCACCAACACGTCTCGCTTCTACGATTTCAACCCGAACCTACTCGGCATCATCCGGCAGTTCGGCGCACCGTCGGGACTCTCACTGGCGCAACTGAAATCATGTCTCGACACCGCGCAGCAGAAGCGCAACCTGCTACGGGATCTGCTGATCCTCGAGTCCGACGGCTCGATCGAAAACATCGGCAGCGTAGACCGACCGCGCTACATCGCAACGGAGGCAACGAAATGACGCGCACCGACGAGATAGCCGAAGCCTTACGTGTGGTGGTCGCATTGAAAGCGGCGCACACAGCCCTCACAGCGAGTCAGCTTGCCGATGTGACGCAACTACCCTTCGGGCTCGTGAAAGACGCTCTCGCTGCCGCTGAGGCCGCTGGGCTGGTGGTCCGGCTTCCCAGGCGCGCTGGACGACTCGCAGTTCGGTACGCAGCAACGGAAATGGTGATGCTGTAGTGAACCCTGACGACGCACTGCCGGCCGATTCCAGCAGCATCCTCGACGGAGACGAGTTCTCACAGAAAAAGTGGAAGTCCGAAAAGCGTTGGGCAGCCGAACGACGGTGGAAGCGCAAACAGTATCAAGACTGGCGGGACACCCAAACACTGCTGGGTAATCCGAACAACACGTGGACCGATTGGGAGAACTCGAAATGACGTACCAACTCACACCGACAGCACGAACCAAACTCGCTCTGGTCTACACGACGACGATGGCCGGACTCACCGAGGACGAACGACGCGCACTCGTCACCGGCAAGCCGGGCATGCTCGACCTACTGCACAGCACCGACGGCGAAAACAGTTGGTACACGATGACAGTCGACGGTGATCCGTTTGCCGTCATCCCGGCCGACTGGCTCGAAGACGATGCGCAGATCGAGCTACCGAAGATCACCTGGGTCGAACCGATCGACGGTCACGTGCCCGACACCGTAGCCGAGATGTTTCCAGACGACGAGTAACCACCATGAATGTCGTTGCCCCGGAATATGTCCCGCAGCATGATCCGGGGTGGCGATGCTACGATCACCAGTGAAGCCGACTGGGGCACAGTCACTTCCATGACATCGGATACAGCCGATCTTGCGAGCGCTAGGGGCGTTCCTCGATCACTGAGCATCGCGTTGACAATCGAAATGCCGGTACCCCATGCGCGTACCACTTCGACATCTAAACGAATGCGAATCACGATGCCCCAGAACAGTTCTTATCTCATCCGATCCGTCGATTTCCGGTCGACTGGTGAATCCGGCGACGGCCGCACCCTCGAAGGTTATGCCGCTGTCTTCAACCAGGACACGGAAATCAACAGCGCCTTCGAGGGTCAATTCCTCGAGCGCATCGCACCCAATTCGTTCGCAAAGACGCTGCGGGAGCATCCGTCTCCGAAGATGCAGTTCGATCACGGTCGGGACTCTCGCGTCGGCTCCGTACCGATCGGCGCGTTCACCGAAATCCGTGAGGACGGCAAGGGACTGTTCGTCCGCGCACGACTTCACGACAACCCGGTGGTCGAACCTATCCGGCAGGCGATCGAGTCCGGCGCAATCTCGGGCATGAGTTTCAAGTTTCGCGTGGTGAAGGACGAGTGGCGCGACAGCGCGGGCAAAGTTCTCACACCGGACGAAGCTCAACGACTTTCGTATGCACCCGGCACCCGTGGGCCGTTGCAGCGCACCATTCGAGAGGTTCAGCTCGCAGAGGCAGGCCCCGTGGTGTTCCCCGCATATGCCGGAACTTCCGTCGGCGTGCGCAATACCGAAACCAATTCTCTTACAGCGGAGCTGGCGCAACGTCGCCTCGCGCTGCTACTCGACTTTTAAGGCAAATCATGAAAATCAAGGTGCAAGACCACAAGTTCGACCATCTCCGCAGTCTCAGCGCTGCCGAACAACTCGCGAAGAAGAATGAGCTGGCGGCACAGGGTCGGGACATCATCGAGCGCGCGGGCAACGTCCTCGACGACGACGCCGAACGCGACCTGGCCACCGTCGAAGAGCAGATCCAGTTTCTTCGCCACGTGGCCGAGACCGATGCCCGTCTGATGAATCTCGCGATGGACGAGCGCAACCTCGAGGCCGGGACTCCGTTCACCGCGAACGAGAAGCGCGGCAACACCATCCGGGACGACGCCATGCGCACTCTGGAGCGTTCGGTGACCTCCAAGGCCCTTCCCGCACACGCAGCCGAGAAGGTGCAGCGTCTACTCGCCAACCCGAGCGAATCCAACCTCACCGCGCGGTGGGCCATCGCTACCGGAAATGAAAGCTACCGAGGCGCTTTCGCGAAGCTCGTGGCCGACCCCGAACGCGGACACCTGGAGTGGACCCCCGACGAGGCTCAGGCTTTCCGTGAGGCCCGCTCCGTTCAGCGCGCGATCACCGAGGGCGGCACCGGCTCGTACTTGCTCCCGCTGGTTCTCGATCCGTCGATCCTCCTGACCACAGATGGCAGCCGGAACCCGTTGCGCCAGATCAGTCGAGTAGTCCAGACCACGGCGGCATCGTGGCACGGCGTCACTTCGGCCGGTGTGACTGCCGAGTGGACTCCCGAGATGCAGGAGGTTGCCGACGCGACACCGACACTCGCGAGCCCGATCATTCCCGTCTACAAGGGTGATGCGTACGTGCAGTATTCGTTCGAGGTCGGCCAGGACGCTGCCGGGGACTTTCTCGGTGAACTCCAGACCCTGCTCGTCGACGGCGCAGATCAGTTGATGAATGCGGCCTACGTCACCGGCACCGGCACCGGCCAGCCCAAGGGCCTGATCACGTCGCTCGTGGCTGCTGGCGGCAGTGTCATCCAGACCGGCACCGGCACAGAGGCTCTCGCCTCCGCAGATGCCTTCAAGCTCCAGAACGCGCTCGGACCGCGCTTCCAGGATCGCGCTCAGTTCGCCGGACATCTGGCTACCATCAACGCGTTCCGCCAGATGGAAACGACCAACGGCTCACTCAAGTTCCCCAGCCTCCAGGACACACCTCCGAGGTTGCTGGGTCGCCTGATGAACGAAATCAGCGGCATGGACGGCACGATCAATCCCGCAGCCGTGGAGAACAACTACTCGCTCGTCTACGGGGCGTTCGACAACTTCGTGATCGTCGATCGCATCGGCACGACCCTGGAATTGATTCCGAACATCGTGGGCACGAACCATCGACCGATCGGTGCACGCGGGGCGCTCCTGTGGTTCCGTACCGGCTCGGATGTAGTGAACCCCAACGCCTTCCGGGTGCTGAACGTCACCACGTCGTAAAGACTTCGTACTCGCCTGGCGCACATGACCTTCTGTGAGGTTGGCGATGTGGCGGCATCACGGCACACGAGTACGAATGACATCGAGGGCACCACCACTTTCTTACTGAGCTGTTCGTGAGTGGTTGGTGCCCTTCGGTGTATCACCAGAGAGAAGCAATCATGAGCGCGATTCATCACTCCGCGAAGTGGACGAAGCTGACCAAGCGTCTGAAATCCAAGTTGCCACCGATCTGTCACCTCTGCGGGGGCGCGATCGACCTCAGCGCACCATCGAGGTCTCGAGAGAGCTGGAGTCTCGATCACCTGGTCTCCGTCGAGAACGGGGGCGCACCCTACGATCCGGCCAATTGCGCACCGGCACACCTGTCCTGCAACGGGCGTAAGAGCGCGGGCGTCGTCGGACCGTTCACTCCACCCGTACCCACCGCGTACCTACAGCCCAAGGGTTGGTCCGGCTCCCGGAACTGGTGACGTTGGTGTGGTCAACTGCGCCCGGAGTGACCCTGCCCTGTGCATAGACCTGTGGATACCCAGCATTGCCAGCGTACTGGCCTCCAGATCGACGCACAGGCTCCAGCGTCCACACCCTTGTGTGATTGCCTACCCACATCGCAGACGTTGTGCACAGGTCGACCTACTTGTCGATGCCCCCTCAGCAGATGACACCCATCACCGACGAGGTTGCTGTCACGTACTCGACACGTGCACACCCAACCTGTTGGCAGTGCAGCACAACCTGGATCGATCCCACAGTGCAGTGTGCAGTGCAGTGTGTGACGCATACCTGTGTGCGCAGCCCGTGTGTGTGCGTACCCCACCCCGAGCGGGGAGGAGGGAGCGCCCCCTATCCACACCACACTCGTTCGATGTATTGACTCATTCACATGTGTGTGTACGTGAGTGTGTGTGCACGTGTGTATGTGCGAACGTGTGCAATGCATGAATGATGTTGTCTAACAATGCATTTAGGACTGTGTTGCCCCAATGCAGTGCAGTGCATTGGAATCGGCGCGACGGGATGGTGACCCTCTAATTCATTGCCGAAGTAGAGTTCCTTTTATCGGTCTCGCGCTATGGATGGTTGACATCAGCAGTCCCTTTAGTGGCGCCGATATTCCATGCGAAGCAAATGTGATACATATCTTTATCGGTGCATTGGCAGCGGCATTAGTTCGATTAATGGCCGGGCAACAATCTGCATTATCGGAGGCATTAGGGATGGTGGTGGGCAAGGCCCGGTAGGGGGGTGGGTACAAACCATAATTCAACGCGACACTCATGACCCGGCGTCGCGGATCACTTCCCTCTCTAAAAAGAATCTTTTGCGAGCCTGTGACCTGCGCTTTTGCGATACTGCTGAGGTACTTCCCGCGATCCGCCAACAGATTCCCGGATCAGCACTGCTATTAGACCCTTTTATGCCTAAGAAATAACCTTATGCCTAGGCTTTTTTCTGGCCTTTCCAGACGATTTTCACTGTCGCTGGATCGAATTTTCTTGCCCCGTTGATTGCCGGATGAATCGTGATATCGACCACGGCACGCACCAGTGAACGACGTTCTTCTATTGTCCACGACTTCCATAAATCATTGTTCGATTCACCAAGTCGAAATAGAAGAGGATGAATAGTGTCCGCTTGCGCCTTGGCTTTGGCCGCTTCGATTTGCGGTTCCAGTACGGCGGTGGCGCGTGCCAATTGTTCCGCGCTTATCGTTCCGGCGATAGCTTGATCGGTAAGTGCGTCAAGCCTTTGTTTCAGCGCACGCGCTTGTTCCCACAGTAACGACGAACCGGATACGTCCGCAGCATCGGCCTCGTCGTCGTCGGAGAAAAAGAACACCTGATCCCGCCATATGTCGATGAGCCGGAACATGTGCTCGATCACCCATGCGTCGACGGGTTCCGCGCTACGTCCCACATGGCCGACAGGGCAACGGTATTGGTCCTTCGCGCCCGTGTTGCGCATGTATCGGATACCCGCGCCGCATACCGAACAGGTCGCGATATTGGTTAACAGATGCTTCGCTTGGCGGCCGTGCCTACCCTTCCGGGTCGGATCTGCCATGACGGCGCACACCCGCTCATGCTGGTCTCGCGTGATGATCGGTTCCCAATTCCCCGGCCCGACAATCTCGCCGCGATACGTTCGCAGACCTGCCAGCGTGGGCCGCTTGAGCAAGTTCCTGACGGTTCGACCTTGCCATGGTTGGCCGTGCTTGGCGGGCACCACGACGCCGTTCACGGTCTTCTCTTTGACGTAGTAGTTGGTGGTCATGCCGCGTGAATTCCACAGTTCCGCAATCGAATACAGCGAACCGCCCGCCAGTAAAGTCTCGACAGCATCCCGGATCAGTTGCGCGGCAACAGGGTCGACGTGCCAATTGCGTTCGCCGGTCACCGGATCGAAGGTGCGGACGTAGCCGAACGGCAATGCCCCGTGCGCGTCTCCTTTGTTGGCCCTTGCTTTCACCGCTCGCACAACACGGTCCCTGGTCCTGGAGGACTCTTGTTCGGCGTCTACGGCCTCGTGTCCGGCCCGAGCGCGATCCGCTGTCTTGGAGAAGTCGTAGACCTGCCCACCCGCGCAGAAGATCACCCCGAGCTGCTCGCACATGTCGCGCAGGACGAGGTGATCTTCCATCTTGCGTCCAGCGCGGTCGCTGGCCCACACAACCAACACGTCACCGCGCCGGAGAATGTTCGGCAGGGAATCGAAACCCGGTCTCGACTTCGCTCGTGAGTACCTAGACGCTCCGATCGAATTGTCTTTGACCACCGGCTCGCGCACAGTCCATCCGTTGTCGGCGCACACTTCTCGGCACTCGGACTCTTGCTCCTCGACGGAGCGGCCCTGGCCTTTCTTGTCGTGCGAGACCCGGACGTAGATGACAGCATCCATGGCAGAACCTTCCGCTACCCCCACCTTCGAGGGTAGCGTTTAGCTATGCCCGTTGCGACTCCCCGACTCGGCGACGATCCGTGACAGCTCCGTGGTCATACGGTGATCTCGCGCCGAACCATCTTGCCGGTTGCATTGCGAGGCAACAGATCGCTGGTGATGCGCCACTTCGACGGCACCTTGAAGTAGGACAGTCGCTCGGCGGCGTAATCACGCAGCTCCGCCTCCGTTGTGGCGGCTCCGGGACGCAGGACAACCACGGCGGACACTTCCTGGCCGAGGTCGGGGTGCGGCATGCCGATGACAGCGCACTCGATCACGTCTGGGTGTTCGTCGAGCGTCTGCTCGATCTCGGTGGGGTAGACGTTCTCGCCGCCACGCAGGATCAGGTCGGAACGACGACCGGTGAGACGGAGACGCCCGTTCTCGATTACGCCGAAATCGCCGGTGCGGAGCCAGCGTCCGGGGGCAATTGCCGACTCGGTCGCCTCGTCGTTCTCCCAGTATCCGAGCATGACGAAGGGGCTGCGTACGCACACTTCACCTTCGATGCCGTCCGGCAGCCATTCGCCGAAGGGATCGCGAATCTCCATCGAGACGGTGATGATCGGACGCCCGAGAGTGCCTGGGAATTCTTCGAGTTCGGCGCCGACGGCGACCGCAATGGCGGTGCTGCATTCGGTGAGGCCGTAGCTGTCGACCAGAGCATTGCGTGCGAACGGCACCTGCTCCCTGAGGCGTTCTTTGAATGCGGGCGACGACGGCGCGGATGCCAGCGAGAATGCAGTCAGCGAAGAGACGTCGTACTTGGCGATGTTGCCGTGCTCGAGTAGCCGCGATGCCATCGTGGGGACAGCACCCCAGTTGGTGACACGCTCGCGTTCGACCAACCCGAGCACCTTGTCGACGTCGAAGCCGCCCTCGGTCAGGATGACGGCACTGCCCGTCGCGAGACGGGGAACCACCAGATTGTGAAGGCTGGCGATGTGGAAGAGCGGGGAGGTGAGTAGATAACGCAGTGGGCTCGGCTTGGAAGCGTCGTACTGACGGCCGGTGAATGCCGCGCCGATCGCGTCGCTGTACTTGTGGTAGTCGACGACGGCCATCACGTTACGGTGCGAATGGAGTGCGCCCTTGGGGCGGCCGCTGGTACCACTGGTGAACAGGATGACGGCGGGGTCGTCCTCGTCGATGTCGGTGCTCGGCACGTCGGAGCCTGCATATTCCGCGATGAGCGCGGGCAGATCCTCTTCCATGGTGAGGACCGTGATGTCTGCCGGCAGTTCGGGGAGGGCGGCGCCGCGCTTGGCGTCCACGACCAGAACCTTCGGACGTGAGAGCTCGATCCCGTGGGTGACCTCGCGCGGAACCCACCAACCGTTGAGACCGACTGCGATCGCGCCGAGCGCCTGCGTCGCGAAGAACGTCATGACCCATTCGGGAGTGTTGGCAGCGAGGATGCCCACACGGTCGCCCTTGCGGACTCCGTACTTGTCCCGCAAAGCAGTTGCCAGCGCGGCAACGGAATCGGCATGCTCGGTGAACGAGATTCGACGATCGCTGGTGACGAGATAGTCGCCGTCGCCCCAGGCCCGGGATGCCGAGATCAGTTCACCGATGGCGTGACCGCGGTTCTTCATCACAGGCATGACGGTGCCGAGAACCTCTTCTTCGACGATCTCGAATGGCCCACCTGGACCGGTGAGGCGTGAGACCGCCTGGTCCAGAAGCAACTGCGGATCTGCGGGGGCAGTCATGGAATGGCCTTTCGTATTGTGGCGCTTTTCACGTCACAAAATCTCACGAGAAAATCATATCTGTGGCGGCGGTTACCACTGAGCGAGACTGGGACGGTTCCGGCTCTGAGGCGTCGATACGTTCGAGTCGTATCGCAGTTGGAGTAATCGACATTCCGATATCGACTAGGACACAGGACACGATGACGAACACCGCCACCGAAGCATCTTCGAATGCAGCTCTTGCAGCTCCTCAGCGCGAGGACGTCGCGCAGATGTTGATCGACCGTCTCGGTGATCAGCACCTGGGTCTGCGGACGCGGACGCAGGACTGGAGCTGGGACGAGGTGGTGCGCGAGAGCGCAGCGCGCGGCTCGCTGGCGAAGTCGCTTCGCGCGCCCGGACCGTTTCACATCGGAGTACTTCTCGAGAACGATCCGGAGTTCCTGTTCTGGCTCGGCGGCGCGGCCCTGACCGGGGCCACGATCGTCGGCATCAATCCGACCAGGCGTGGAGCTGAACTCGAGGCTGAGGTCCGGTACGTCGACTGCCAGCTGATCGTCACCGACAAAGCAGGCTACGAGAAGCTTGCCGGCCTGGACCTCGGGCTGACCGAAGATCGTTTCGTCCTGGTCGACGACGCGTCGTACCCGGACAGGATTGCAGCACATCACGTCGAGTCGCCTCAGATCGACCTCGGTGTCGACGCGTCGACGCTGTTCTTGCTTCTCTTCACCTCGGGCACCACCGGAATGTCCAAGGCAGTGCGGTGCAGCCAGGGGCGTCTGACGCGGTTGGCCTACGCGAACTGCGCCAAGTACGACATCGACCGCGATGACGTCTGCTACTGCTGCATGCCGCTCTTCCACGGCAACGCGTTGATGGCTCTGTGGGCGCCGGCCCTTTCGCAGGGAGCTACGGTCTGCCTCGTTCGTAAGTTCACGGCCTCGGGATTCATGCCGGACGTTCGGTTCTACGGCGCAACATATTTCACCTACGTCGGTAAGGCCTTGGGGTATCTCATGGCGACGCCGGAACTGCCCGACGACATCGAGAACACCCTCACCCACGGCTTCGGGACCGAGGCGTCGCCGGGGGACAAGGCAGAGTTCATCCGTCGTTTCGGTGCACAACTTTTCGAGGGATACGGTTCGAGTGAAGGTGCCGGTTCAGTAGTGCTCGATCCGAACCAACCTGCCGGAGCGCTGGGCCGTCCCGCGAGCGAGAACATCGTCATCGTCGATCCCGATACGCGCGAAGAGCGACCCCGCGCAATTCTCGACGAGCACGGTCACGTGCTGAACCCCGACGAATCCATCGGCGAGATGGTCGACAAGGCCGGATCGAAGAAGTTCGAGGGGTACTACAAGAACGAAGACGCGATCGCCGAGAAGATTCGCCACGGTTGGTACTGGACAGGCGATCTCGGCTACGTCGACGAGGCCGGCTTCATCTACTTCGCGGGACGCAAGGGCGACTGGATCCGGGTCGACGGTGAGAACACCTCGGCCCTGATGATCGAGCACATCCTGCGTCGGCACCCCAAGGTGATCGCCACGGGTGTCTTCGCGGTGCCGGATCCGCGTTCGGGTGATCAGGTCATGGCTGCGATCGAGGTCGCCGATCTCGCCGATTTCGATCCGGTCGAGTTCGCCGACTACCTTGCCGCGCAGGCGGATCTGGGTACCAAGGCAGCGCCACGATTTGTTCGCGTTTCGACCGACCTGCCCGTCACGGGCTCCAACAAGGTACTCAAACGTGAACTTCAAGCCGATCGCTGGCGGACCGACGAACCAGTGTTCCACTGGGTGGGCCGAGGCACTCCCGAATACACGTTGATGACCGAAGCTGACGTGGTGAACCTGGAGCAGGAGTTCGAGACGCACGGCCGCACGCGGTTCCTGTGAGTGGAGTTGCGCTGGTGACCGGCGCTTCCCGGGGGATCGGCCGAGAGTGCGCGCTGGCATTCGCGCGCGCCGGATTCGACGTTGCAATCACTGCTCGCACCGTTCGTGAAGGAGAGGGACGGGCAGCCCCGCGAACGAGGCAAGGCGAGCAAGTGATTCCGGTGCCCGGCAGCCTGGAGACGACGGTTGCCGAGATCGAGTCCTTCGGTGTGCGCGCATTGGCCGTTCCGATGAACCTGCTCGATCTGGCCTCCGTCCGCGGCGCCGGTGAACGGGTGCTGGCCGAGTGGGGACGTGTCGACGTGCTGGTGAACAACGCCTATGCGCAGACTGTCGGAAACATGGACCGGGTGCTCGACATCGAGATCGACGACGCTCAGGCGATGGCGATCGGGAATTATCTGCACCAACTCGCTCTGGTCCAGGTGATACTCCCGTCGATGATCAAGAGCGGCAACGGCGTAGTGGTCAATCTGGCATCGGGCTCGGCGACCATGGATCCGCCTGCGCCTCCCGGCGAGGGTGGTTGGGGTCTGTCGTACGCCGCGTCGAAGGCGTCGTTCGGACGTATTGCCGGAGCGATCAACTCCGAGTACCGAGACGCCGGAATCAAAGCGTTCAACCTGAGTCCGGGATTTGTCATCACGGAATCAGGGAAAGCCCGTGGTGGCGCGGACGCAATCGTGGACGCCGGATTTGCGGCCACACCGGCATCCGTACCCGCTGCAGCGGCGGTGTGGCTTGCAACAGATCCCGATGCGGACCGGTACCTCGGTCGCGTCGTGGATGGTCCGAAATTGATGGCGACACTGGAGGAAACGGTATGAAGCTCGGCGTGGTCGTTCCGGTCGAACTGGGTCGAAGCGGAGACCCTGATTGGATTCTGCAATTCGCCCGTGCGGCCGAGTCGCTGGGTTTCGACGAGATCTCGGCAGTGGAGCACTCGGTGGTCATCGCCGACACCGAGAGCGAGTACCCCTATTCTCCGACCGGAAAATCGCATCTTCCCGATGACTGCGACATCCCGGATCCGCTCGAACTGCTTTCGTTCGTGGCGGGTGCCACAACCACTTTGGGCTTGTCCACTGGAGTTCTGGTGCTGCCCAATCACAATCCGGTAGTGCTCGCCAAACGATTGGCGACGCTCGATCGCCTTTCCGGTGGGCGATTGCGCATCTGCCTCGGCCTGGGATGGATGAAGGAAGAGATCGAGGCGTGCGGCGGTGACTTCGAGCGCCGCGGCAAGGTAGCCGATGAGGCCATCGCGGTGATGCGTTCACTCTGGGCGGGCAAGGAAGCAGTCGATTTCGACGGCGATTACTTCTCGTTCAAGGGTGCGTACAGCTGGCCGAAGCCGCACCGCGAATCCGGAGTTCCGCTCTACATCGGTGGACACAGTCTCGCTGCTGCTCGGCGAGCAGGCCGGTTGGGTGACGGTTTCCAGCCGCTGGGACTGGCCGGTGAAGATCTCGACAAGGCTGTAGCGGCGATGAAAGCGGCTGCGGTGAAGGCAGATCGAGATCCTGCCGACGTATCGCTGGTACTCGGTGCGACACTGCCCAGGCTCGACGAAGCGAAACTCGACTGGGCACGCGGGTTGGGAGCCGATCGAATCGTGTTGTCCGCGAGTCGTCGTGGCACGTCGCTGGAACTGATCATCGACGAAATGGCCGAATGCTCGAAGCGGCTGGGGCTGAGTAACTAGGAGTGCGGGCGTGACCGGCAGCCATCGGAGCGGCTGCCGGTCATTGCTGTCGGAACGTCGATCAGTTATTGCTTGGTCAGCAATTTGCTCCGGAGCTTTGCGATCGTGTCGGCGTCAAGTTTCAGCACGTCCTGCGAAAACTTCTCCCACCCACCGAACTGGTCGCGAATCTTGTCGAGTACTGGCTGAATCTGGCTGGGACGCTGCTCCATCAACGGTTTCAACAGATCGACATCGATTCCTTTCGAAGACAGAAAGGTGTAGGTCTGTTCGTTCTTGGCTTTGTTGTAGGTGTTCGACAGGACGAAGTCGTCGACGATGGTCTTGTCAGGAACACCCAGAATGCCGAGAAGTAGAGCTGTCATCAGTCCAGTGCGGTCTTTGCCTGCCGTGCAGTGGTAAGCGACTGCGGACTCGGAATCGGCGATGGTCCGTAGGGCTTGGGAATACCCAGTCATTCCGTCAGGCTTGGACAGTTGGTCGACGGCGCCGGTGTCGCTGATCCGGACGGCTTCACCGCCCCCGAGCACCTGCTCCACGATTGCAGGGTCACCAGATTTCAGGGCACTCGTAATCGCTGTGGCAAGAGCCTGAGTGCCGGCATCCAGGACTGCCGTGTTGACCACTTTCACGTTCGCGGGAACCTTGTCTGCTCCGTCCTTTGCGATCTCGCTGTCACCTCGGAAATCGACAACGGTCCGGATGCCTGCGTTCTCGATCGTTTGTTGATCGTCAGCAGTCAGATCGCTCAAGCGGTCGCCACGAAAAACCAGGCCCCACTTGACTGATCGGCCGTCGGCTGTCTCGTATCCGCCGACATCACGCACGTTGGCTGCGCCCTGCAGCGTCACGTGGCGGGTTGACGCGATGGTGGAAGTGCCGTCCTCGTCTATGACCTCGAAGTACCAGCGTGACAGTGGGTCGAGGCCGTCGACCTCAGTGGAGAAGCCGTCGACCGTGCCAATTTCCTTTCCTTCTGCGGCTGGGTTTTTCGGGTCGGTGGCGGCGAATACACGCACCTTTTCCGAGCCGCCGTGTTCCCAGACCAGTGAGTAGTGTCCGGCGGACGCTGATGTCACGTCGAGGTCGGTCGGCGTTTTCGCCGACTCGGCCTTGCTGCATGCGCCGAGTACGAGCATGAGTCCTGCCGCCGACAGCGCAAGAACTCGAGTTTTGCAAGTAGCCATGGGTCCTCCGAATCCAATTGGAAATCGGAGGCTACGCACCAGTGATCACTGTGTCGTGACCGTGTTGTGCAGAGCGGGAAAACTGCAGGCTGGAGTGCTTGTCGCCGATGATGATCAGGGATGGGCAGCCCGTTCAGGAGCATCGCGCCGACAAAGATGGCACTGCTTGCGCGGGCGCTGCAGGACGGGTTGATCGCAATCGACGAACTCTGATCGAAGCGCGAGCGATCGGGTGCGTCGATCCGGGAGTCAGTCGAGGGCGGTGGCGTCGGTTGTCGGCGTCTTGGTGCCGGGAGTCGCTTCGATGTCGAGAACGACCTGGCTGTCGGTGGCTTCTTCGGGGAAGACGTACCGACGCATGGCCCACCAGCGGAAGGCCGTCGCCAGCAGGGTCCCGATGATCGATCCGCTGATGAAGTCCGCGAAGTTTTCCATCAACACCGACACCTCGGGTTGACGCAGATGGAACACGTACCGGGAGGTCCAGAGTGGTACCTGGTTGATGGCCAAACCGATACCCGCGACGATGAAGAACAGAGCGGCCTCGTGATGGCGCTGTCGACCACCGCGCTGCGCAAACGACCATTCGCGGTTGAGGACGTAGGACAGAACCGTCGCGATCAGGACCGCAAGGATGTTGGCCGTCACCGGGTGCTGAGGCAGAACCGTCCACTTGATGCCGAAGAACAGCACCGTGGTGACGATGAAGGCGATGCCGCCGACCACCAGGAACTTGAGCATTTCTGCGTGCGGCAGGACGCGCACGAGAACCCGCTCAGGAAGCCTATTGACCATCTTTTCGACAAACGCCATTGTTCGAGGCTAACCCTGAATACGACCGAGGGCACAAATCGTCGATGCCCGTGTCGGCAAGATCATCAGAATCCGTACCCGAGAATTGCGGGCTTCTGCGCGTTGAAAGCGAAGTCGAAATTCAGGATCTCCTGCGGATCGGACGCGTGGAGTCGGTGCGCCGCCGCGAAGGTCTTGGCCTGGTGCTCGCCCAGGTACAAGCTGCTCAGGACATCAGAGGGCATCGTGATCGCAGGCACCGCGTCAGTGGCCGTACAGGTGGCCTTGCCGTCCTTGACCTGAAGTGCGAAGGTTCCGCCGGCCTTCAGGAACGGATCTTCGACCTTGATGACTGTGTCCAGGTCAGCAGCATATTCACGAGCCTCGAGAGCCGCGGGAACGTCCATGATGCGCAGCCACAGTCGATCGGAGCGCGTCGTCGTTCGGGCAAGGCGGTAGTCCGTGAGCATCAGCCGGAGTGGATCGGCAGGATGCTGGCGTGTCTCGATCCGGGTGACGAGGTCGAGGCCGCAGATCGTGCGCCACAGCGCCGCGTGCGCATCTTCGGTGATCGTCACGAACTCGTCGATCCGGGCGATGCTGTCGCGGCCCTCGCTCGTGTGCCGGTAAGCGATGTATCCGTCCGCGTGTGTCAGAAAGAACAGTCCGGAGGCGCCGTCACGATCCTCGGACGGGTCGGCGAACATATGGTCCCAGAGCGGTTGCGGACGGACCTGCGCGCCGGGAGTCTGCAGTCGCCAGCGGTCGTAGATCTCGGGAAGAAGCGTCGAGGCAGCTTTGATGTCGACGATGGACACGCCACCATTGTCGGGCACCTCGGGGCGGAATCGTGCGAAGCGGCGATCGAGGGTGATGCCTTCGCTGAAGGTGGCCGGGCCGTATCCGAAGCGGTTGTAGATGCCGGCCTCGCTGGCCGTCAGGGCGGCAAGCGGTGCTCCGGTCGACTCGATGTGGGCATGAAGCGCAGTGAACATCGAGCGTAGGACGCCACGACGACGGTGAGTCGGGGCGACGGATACCCAGGTGATTCCGCGCGTGGGGAGTTGGCGTCCGCCGGGCACGGTGAATTCCATGTCGATTTCGATGGCCACGCCGACGGGTAGGTCACCGTCGACGGCGAGGATGATGTCCTCGGGCTTGTAGAGCGCCTTCGTCAGTTCGCTGACCGCGGGAGACGGGTGAAAACCGAACCCCACCGAGTCGAGTAGTTGGAGAGCCGGCCAGTCACTCTCGGTAGCGGTGCGGATGGTGATCTTGTTTTCGGGGCTCACGTGTATCGACTCTGGCATAGATTGCGTGAAGACGCACATGAATATCGGGGCTGACGTTTCCGCACCGGCTCCCAGGGGTACCGCCCGACGGACCAGTCCTGCGGCACGGAGAAAACCGATACGGAGAAACACTGTGGCGATCACCGACATCAAGGAATATGCCCATCTCACCGAGGAAGACGTCGAAGCGCTCGGGCGCGAGTTGGACGCCATTCGGCTCGACATCGAGGAGAAGCGCGGCGCGCACGACGCTCGATACATCCAGCGGACGATCGCGTTTCAACGCTCTCTGATGGTGGCCGGCCGCATCGTCTTGTTCGCCAGCAAGAAGAAGCCTGCCTGGATTCTGGGGACTGCGCTCCTGGGGGTCGGCAAGATCATCGAGAACATGGAACTCGGCCACAACATCATCCACGGCCAGTGGGACTGGATGAACGATCCCGAGATTCACTCGAGCAACTGGGAGTGGGACAACACCTGCCCGTCCTCGGGATGGAAGCACTCGCACAACTTCACCCATCACAAGTTCACCAACATCGTCGGACTGGACAACGACGTGGGCTACGGAATCATGCGCGTCACGCGCGATCAAAAGTGGCACGCCGACTATCTCTTTCAACCGATCACGAATTTTGTGCTCGCGACCCTCTTCGAGTGGGGAGTGGCACTGCATCACCTCGAAACGGACAAACTCCGCAAGGGTGAGGTGAAGTGGTCCGAGAAATCGGAGATGGCCAAGGACGTCGGTAAGAAGATCGCGCGTCAGGTGGCGAAGGATTACATCCTGTTCCCCGCCCTGACCGGCCCCGCGTGGAAGACCACGTTGACGGCGAACGTCGTTGCGAACCTCATCCGAAACTACTGGAGTTACGCCGTCATCTTCTGCGGGCACTTTCCCGACGGTGCCGAGAAGTTCACGCTCGAGGAATTCGAGAACGAATCGCGCGCTCAGTGGTACCTACGACAGATGCTGGGCTCTGCCAACTTTCATGCCGGTCCCGTCATGGCCTTCATGAGCGGCAACCTCTGCTACCAGATCGAGCATCACTGCTTCCCGGATCTGCCGAGCAATCGGTACTCGGAAATCGCGGTGCCGTTGCGCGACCTGTGTGACAAGTACGACCTCCCGTACACGACCGGGCCGCTGTGGAAGCAGTACGGATTGACTCTGCGCACCATCTGGAAGTTGTCGCTGCCCAACAGGTTTCTCTCGGCTTCCCAGGACGACGCTCCGGAGACGCACTCGGAGTTGAAGTTCCGCATCCGAGGCGGAATCAAGGAAGTGTTCGGCGTCGATCCGCAGACGGGTAAGCGGCGCGGACTGCGAACAGCGATCGCGATGGTCTCGAGCTGATCAGTTACCGCTTGTGCGCCATTGAACGAACCACGAGATCGCCGGTCGACTGGATTGCCTGCACCAGCACGATCAAGATCACGACTGCGACGAACAGCACCGGTGTGTTGAATCGTTGGTAGCCGTACTTGATTGCGAAGTCGCCGAGTCCACCGGCGCCGATGGCACCTGCCATGGCCGAGAAGCCGATCAGCATCACCGCCGTCAGGGTTGCTCCTGCTACCAATCCCGGAACGGATTCGGGCAGTAGCACCTTGGTGATGATGTCTTTGTCGGTGGCGCCCATGGACCGCGCTGCCTCGACGCGTCCGGAATCGACTTCACGCAAGGCGTTCTCGACGACGCGCGCAAAGAAGGGCACCGAACCGATGGTCAGCGGGACGATCGCTGCCGTGGCGCCGAGTGCTGTTCCGACGATCGCCCTCGTTGCCGGGATGAGGAGCACCAACAAGATGACGAACGGCAGCGAACGGCCGATGTTCACCACGGTGCCCAGAACCGAATTGAGGACGCGGTTGGGACGGATTCCGTCGGGCGCGCTCGCGTGCAACAGAACACCGAGAGCGATTCCGATGATCACGGTGAGCACGAACGAGACACCGACCATGTAGAGCGTGTCGAGTAGGGCTTCCCATGCTTCGCCCAGGGAATCCTGCCAGGACGTCTTGTTCATGAGAACGTCACCTTCACTCCGCGCTGCGAAAGATGTTCTTCGACAGACTTTCTTGTCTCTTCGTTGCTGACGAGTCCCGTGTGTGAGGCGAACTCCACGCGAAGGCGACCGACCTGATGGGATCCGATGTCCTCGATACCGCCGGAGATCACGGTGACGTCGACGTCGAGATCTCGTGAGAGTTGGGAAATCACGGGTGAGGTGGACAGTGAATCGACAAAGGTGAGGAGCGCCGGAATTCCGGTCGTGGACGTTCGTACCGTTCCGGTCGGCAGTAGCGCCTCTCCGAGGGGTGAGTCCGGGTCTGCGACCAGTTCGGTGAGCGTTCCCTCGTCGACGATGCGGCCCTGATCGATCAGCGCAGCGCGATGGCAGATCCGTCGAACCACGTTGAGCTCGTGGGTGATCAGAACAATGGTCACACCGAGTCGTCGATTGAGATCGGCGAGCAGGTCGAGGATCGAATCGGTTGTGTCCGAGTCGAGGGCGCTCGTGGCCTCGTCGCACAGGAGGACGTCGGGTGAAGCCGCCAAGGCTCTCGCGATGCCGACGCGTTGTTTCTGGCCGCCGGACAGTTGCGAGGGGAAGGCGTCACGTCGGTCTTCCAAGCCCACCAACTCGATCAGCTCGTCGACGCGGGCACGTCGATCTGCCCGAGAGTATCCCGCCACTTCGAGAGGGAAGGCGATGTTGGCGGCGACCGAACGGGAATGCAGCAGGTTGAAATGCTGGAACACGACACCGATCCGCTTGCGTGTGTCGCGCAGTTGCGCTGGACTCAGCGCGGTCAGATCGGTGTCGCCCAACAGAATCCGGCCACTGGTCGGGCGTTCGAGCAGGTTGAGGCAGCGCAGCAAAGTCGACTTGCCGGCGCCGCTCTTGCCGATGATGCCGAAGATTTCGCCGTCTTCGATTTTCAGGGATACGGAATCGAGTGCATGCAGAACCTTTGTGCCGCTGCGGTATTCCTTGGAGACCGATTCGATCGAGAAGACCATGACGGGTCTCGATCAGGTAGCGCTGGCCGGAATGACCGAGCCCTGATAGGTCTGCTCGATGAACGTCGCGACGTCGGCGGACGTCAATGCCTCGGCCAACTTCTGTACTCGCGCATCGTTTTCGAGCGAGGTGCGTACGGTCAGGACATTGGCGTACGGGTTGCCCTCGGCCTTCTCGAGCACCAGGGCGTCCTTGGCCGGGTTGAGGCCACCTTCGATTGCGTAGTTGCCGTTGATGATTGCGAGATCGACATTTCCGTCGTCGAGCGTGCGCGGCAGCTGCGGGGGATCGACCTGGGTGAACGTGAGTCCCTTGGGGTTGTCGATGATGTTCTTCTCGCTGATCTGCGTGATGTCGGTGCCGGGGGCGCCCAACTGCTGATCGAGCTTGATCAAACCGGCCTGCTGCAGCAGGTACAGCCCACGGGCGAAGTTCGTCACGTTGTTGGATAAAGCGACCGTTGCGCCCTGGCGCAGGTCGGCCACGTTGGTGACCTTCTTGGAATATGCACCGAGGGGCTCGACGTGGACCTTCGCCACGGCGACCAGGTCGTCGACACCCTTTTCCTTCGACCACGATTCCTGGTACGGCACGTGCTGGAAGAAGTTGGCATCGGTGTCTCCGGCTTCGAGCACCTCGTTGGCGTCGAGATCGCCGGTGATCTCGCTGACCTCGATCTTGGTGTCACCGAGCAGGCCCTTTTCTTCGACGAACTTCAGGATCTCGGCGTGCGGAACCGAAGAAGCGACGATGCGAAGAGGTGCGTTCTCGTCGGAGGAGTTGTCGCTCGAGCACGCGGCTACGGTTCCGACTGCGACGGCGGCCACTGCGAAGGCAGCGAGGAATCTTCTGGTGCGCGAGCGTGACATGTGAATCTCCAAGACATAGCCGAACGCACGCCGAGATGGCGTGACAGTTGCTGAACGCTAGCCCGGTAAACCTCCCGTGAGGAGATACAGAATCACCGCGATTTTTTCATGTACCTATTGTCCGAGCAGGATGACCGGAACGTCCTCGGCGAAATCGACGACCAATTCACGACGCGAGAACAGCCAGGTGCCGTCGACCTTTTGGAAGCTGTCCTGGTAACGGATCTCGATCCGGTTGTCCCGGTGGCCCTCGCCCCGCGGATAGATGTGGTGAGCGGAGCAGTAAGCCTCACCGTGTGCGGTGGTGGGGCCGTCGAGGTCGAGGATCTGCTGCTCGACGATGTGCCGGGTCGAGTGCAGATGTGAGACGGCATCGACCACCGAACTGCTGACGACGGAGTTCCCACGTATCTCCGTCGGCGCACCCGTTCCGTTCAGTGCCGGCGGCAAGACGAATGCCACGTCGTCAGTGAAGAGAGCCGCAAGTGCAGTGGTGTTTCGGCGGTCGACGGCCTGTGCGTACCTGGCGGCCAAGTCGGTGAGAGCGACGCGATCCGAGGAGTCCATGCGCATATCTCACCCTATGTGACGCCGCTCATGTTTCGGCTTCCCGCTCATCGAGACACTCACAGCGCCCACCTGGGCATCTGGTTAGCGTCCAGGCCAAGAGTTGCCAGCCATGAATGCCATAGGAGAAACAGCGATGGATCTGAGGGAATCGCCCGAGCAGCAGGAGCTCCGCAAGGAGTTGCGCGCGTACTTCGCGGCGCTGCTGCCGGAAGAGAAGCGTCGCGCGGCCGGCGAGCAAGGTGTGGGTGGCGAGTACTTCCGCGAGATCGTGAAGTTGCTGGGCAAGGACGGTTGGCTCGGTATCGGCTGGCCCAAGGAATTCGGTGGACAGGGACGCTCCATCGAAGAGCAGTTCGTGTTCTTCGACGAGGTTCAGCGCGCAGGTCTGCCGTTTCCCTTCGTGACGGTCAATACCGTCGGACCGACGTTGATGAAGTACGGCACCGAAGAACAGAAGGAACGTTTCCTGCCCGGCATCCTGGCCGGCGACATCGTCTTCGCAATCGGGTACACCGAGCCCGAGGCCGGCACCGACCTTGCGTCACTCAAGACTCGTGCGGTTCTCGACGGTGACGAGTGGATCGTCGACGGCAACAAGATCTTCACCAGTGGCGCCAACACTGCCGACTACGTGTGGCTGGCCTGCCGCACCGACGCGGATGCCCCCAAGCACAAGGGAATCTCGATCCTGATCGTCCCCACCGAGGATGCAGGCTTCGAGTGGTCACCGATCAACACCGTCGGCGGTTTGATGGTGACGTCCACGTACTACTCCGGCATTCGAGTTCCGTCGAAGGACGTTGTGGGCGAGGTCAACGGCGGCTGGCAGCTCATCACGGCTCAGCTCAACCACGAGCGAATCGGCCTGGCGGCCATCGGTGGTCGCACGTACGGTCTGTGGAACCTGGTCCTGGACTGGGCCAAGGAAAACGGCGCCATCGACATCCCGTGGGTGCAACAGGACTTCGCTCGCACACACGCCAAGCTCGAGGCCATGCGACTGCTGAATTGGAAGATGACGGCAGCCGTCGCACAGGACACGCTCTCCGGAGCCGACGCCGGTGCCACCAAGACGTACGGGACCGAGACTCACGTCGACGTCTACCGCACCCTGCTCGGAATTCTCGGCTCCGCCGGTCGCATCCGCCCCGAGTCTCCGGGCGCTCTGCTTGCCGGTCAGATCGAGCAGATCTCGCGTCAGGGTGTCGTGAACACCTTCGGCGGCGGCGTCAACGAAGTTCTGCGGGACATGGTCGGCACCATCGGCTTGGGACTCGTTCGCGAAAAGAGGGTCAAGTGAGCGACATTTCGGCGCAACTCGACGCTTTTGTAGGCCAGACGCTTGTTCCCACCACCTGGGGGCCAGACGAGGTCAACATCCCCATGATCCGGCATTGGGCCGAGACCATGGGCGATACCAACCCCGTCTACCTCGACGACGACGCTGCCCGCGCCACCGGTCGTGACGGCGTCGTCGCTCCCGCTCAGATGCTTCAGGTCTGGATCATGCGGACCTTTACCGACAAGATGGCGGGCAACGACCCGTCGCAGGTGTGGACCGATCTGATCGCCACCCTCGACGCAGCCGGCTACAGCTCTGTCGTGGCCACCGATTCCGATCAGGAGTTCTTCGCCGAACTGCGCCCAGGCGATCGCGTTAACTACACCGAGGTCATCGAGTCGATTTCGCCGGAGAAGAAGACCGGCCTCGGTGTCGGACACTTCGTCACGACGCTCAAGACCTACCGCAACGGTGACGATCAGGTTGTCGGCACCCAGCGGTGGCGGACGCTGCGGTTCAAACCTCAGGAATCTGCTGCGCCCGAAGCTCCTCGTGCACTGCGTCCGCGTCCGGCTCTCAACGCGGACAACGCTTTCTGGTTCGAAGCGGCCAAGGAGCACCGTCTGGTGATCCAGCGCTGCACGTCCTGCAAGACGTTGCGTCATCCCACCGGCCCGATGTGCGGCGAGTGCCAGTCGCTCGAGTGGGACACGATCAACGCGTCGGGGCGTGGCACGGTGTACAGCTTCGTGGTCAATCATCACCCCAAGATCGACGCGTTCGACTACCCGCTCATCGTTGCGGTAATCGAACTCGAAGAGGGAACCCGATTGATCGCCAACATGGTGGGTATCGCGCCCGAAGATGTCGTGGTCGACATGCCCGTGGAACTTGACTGGATCGACGCCGACCCGGATCTGACGCTTCCCGCGTTCCGGCCGGCCGTACGCGAGGAGCACTGATGGACTTCAATTTCAGCGAAGAGCAGGAAGCAATTCGCGCACTGGCCGACGAGGTCTTCACCAGCAAGGCAACGATCGAGCGCACCAAGGAGATCGAACTCTCCGCCGAGCGCGTCGACCGTGAACTGTGGCGTGAGCTCGCGAGCACCGGGTTGCTCGGTATCGCCCTGCCGGAGGAGTTCGGTGGCGGTGGCCTCGGCTTGTCCGAGCTGTACGCACTGCTCGAACAGCAGGGACGTCACGTTGCGGCCGTGCCGATCTGGGAAACGACCCTTGCAGCATTGGCTGTCAACAAATTCGGCTCTGATTCCCTTCGCGCCGAACTCCTTCCGGGAGTTGCCGACGGCAGTCGATTCCTGACCGTCGGTCTCGAAGAGTTCGGTCCGTACACGGGCGGCGACCCACTGACCACGGCTGAGCAGGACGCCGACGGCAACTGGACCGTGACGGGTGAGAAGGCAGTAGTGCCGATGACTCACGTCGCGAACCTTGCTCTCGTTTCGGCAACCGCTTCCACTGGTACGGCACTGCTGCTGGTCGACCTGAGTGCCGAGGGAGTGACGCTCGAACAGACGCAGTCCACCAGTTGGGAGATCTGTGCCAACGTCACCTTTGCCTGTGCCCCCGCGCAGCTGATCGGTGCGGCTGACGGCACCACGGTTCCGTGGCTGATCGACCGCGTTCAGCTGGCATTGGCCGCAATCCAATGGGGCGTCGGCTCGGGTGCAGTCGCGCAGGCCGTCACGTACCTGAACGGCCGCAAGCAGTTCGGCCGTCCGCTGGCGACCTTCCAGGCCGTCAATCATCAACTCGCTGACTGCTACATCGATCTCGAAGCGATGCGCGTGACACTGTGGCAGGCCGCCTGGCGCATCTCCGAGGGACTGGATCTCGGCACCTCGGTACTGGTCGCCAAGTGGTGGGCTACCGACGGCGGACAGCGCGTCGTGCATCGCACCACGCATGTTCACGGCGGCATGGGCGTCGACACCGACTACCCGGTTCACCGTCACCTGTTGTGGGGCAAGCAGATTGCTGCCACCCTCGGTGGTTCCAGCTCCGATCTGGCGCGTCTGGGTGCGCAGCTCGCATCCGGTGTGGAGGTGCTCGCATGACCGTACTTGCCGGTCGCAGTTACGCAGACGTCGTTGTCGGAGAGGCATTGCCCGAGTTGGCGATCCCGCTGACCCGCACGTTGATCGTCGCCACGGCAATCGCCACTCGCGATTTTCAGGACGTGCACCACGATCCGAGCCTGGCCCAGGAGCGTGGCTCGAAGGATGTCTTCATGAACATCCTCACGAGCAACGGTCTTGTCGGTCGATACGTCACGGACTGGGCCGGATCTGCATCGACCCTGCGCCGCATCGCCATTCGTCTCGGGGCGCCCAACTACCCGGGTGACACCATGACGATGACCGGTGAGGTCGTGTCCAAGGAAGACGGAGTGGTCGTGGTCAAGGTGCAGGGTGCAAACAGCCTCGGCAACCATGCATCCGGCACCGTCGCAGTCGCTTTCAAGGAAGAGGAGAGGCCCTGATGGCGATCAGCCCACTCTCGGGAGCCGCCGCCATCGTCGGCATCGGATCCACCGAGTTCTCCAAGAACTCCGGCCGCACCGAACTGCAGTTGGCGTGTGAGGCCATCGTCGCGGCACTCGCTGACGCCGGTATCGATCCGTCCGAGGTCGACGGTCTGTCCACCTACACGTCGGAGACGAACGGCGAAGCGATCGTGGCTCGCAACTGTGGTCTCGGCGAGCTGAAGTTCTTCTCGCGCATTCACTACGGCGGCGGCGCTGCGTGTGCCACCGTGCAGCAGGCAGCCATGGCAGTTGCGACGGGTGTTGCCGACGTCGTGGTTTGTTACCGCGCCTTCAACGAGCGCTCCGGTGTGCGCTACGGCCTGGGCCAACACGATCGACCGATGGACAGCACGGCTGACCGCGCCGCGTATGCGTGGATGACTCCTCAGGGATTGTCGACTCCCGCTCAGTGGGTCGCCATGTTCGCCCGCCGCTACATGCACCAGTACGGTGCGACGAGTGAGGACTTCGGACGAGTTGCAGTGGTGGCGCGCAAGCATGCCGCCAACAACCCGGCTGCTTGGTTCTACGAGCGTCCGATCACGCTCGAGGACCATCAGAACTCGCGCTGGATCGCCGAGCCGCTGCACCTGCTCGACTGCTGCCAGGAAACCGACGGCGGCCAGGCATTGGTCATCGTCTCTGCCGAGCGCGCAAAGGATCTGGCCAACAAGCCCGTCGTCATCAAGGGCGCCGCTCAGGGCAGTAGCAAGGATCAGCACATGATGACCAGCTACTACCGGCCCGACATCTCCGGTATCCCGGAGATGGGCCTGGTTGCTCGTCAGCTGTACGGCCAGAGCGGCCTGACACCGGACGACATCAACGCCGCGATCCTGTACGACCACTTCACTCCGTTGGTGCTTCCCCAGCTCGAAGAACTGGGCTTCTGCAAGCCAGGCGAAGCAAAGGACTTCATCCGCGAAGGCAACCTCGAGATCGGTGGACGCCTGCCGTCCAACACTCACGGTGGTCAGGTCGGCGAGGCGTACCTGCACGGTGTCAACGGAATTGCCGAAGGTGTGCGACTGGTGCGAGGCACGTCGACCAACCAGCCCGAGGGCGTCGAAAACGTATTGGTCACAGCCGGAACAGCAGTACCCACCAGCGGTCTCGTTCTCGGCGCTGTTTGAGAGAGGAAAAGACAGTGACAACTTCGGAAGCTGCGAAGACCGCCGGCGATTGGCGTGGAGCCGATCTCGGGACCCGCACCGTGTCGTACACCGAGCGCGACGCGATCCTGTACGCACTTGCCGTGGGCGCCAAGGCGACCGAGCTGGACCTCGTCTTCGAGGATCAGCTTCGGGTACTGCCGACCTTTGCTCTGACGCTGGCGCAGTGGGCTCCCGACGCTCTGGGTTCGGCGGGCGCCTTCGACACCTCGACGGCACTGCACGGCTCGCAAGAGCTGAAAGTGCTTGCTCCGCTTCCGCGTAGCGGTGACGTGACCTTGAAGGCTTCGGTCGGCGAGGTGTGGGACAAGGGCGCAGCGGCCGTGTTCGAAGTGAAGGTGGAGTGCGAATACTTCGTCGCGACCTGGTCACTTTTTGCCCCCGGTGCCGGTGGATTCGGCGGAGAACGTGGACCCTCACGTCCGGCGGAGCCGACCGGCGAGCCTTCGTTGACCGGTGTGCTGACCACAGCGGAGAACCAGACGGCGATGTACCGGCTCCTGGGCGACAAGCACCACATCCACATCGATCCCCAGGCTGCGGCGCGGATCAACCAGCCGCGTCCGATCATGCACGGCCTGTGCACGTTGGCCGCCAGCACACTCGAGCTTGCTCGGGTCGCCGGAGTGCATCCGGCTGATCTTGTCAGTCTCGAAGGTCGATTCGCTGCGGCGATCCATCCGGGTGAGGCGCCGTCCATCGTTGCGTGGGGAACTCCCGACGACCTGGCCTTCCAGGTCACCAAGGGTGATCAGGTAGCGATTTCCGGTGCACGAGTGAGCTTCTCCGCTCGCTAGTCCCTCCAGACTCAACTGCGGGGTGCTTGACCCCTCGTCGCGCCCCGCAGTTGTTCACACGAAGAAGCAGCCCCCGAGCGAATCCGCTCAGGGGCTGCTTCGTATTTGTTTCAATCCTGGTGGGTCGCCATGTAGCGAGCCGGGTACTCACCGCCGCCGTGAACGGCGATGTCGGCGCCGTTCACGTACGAGGAGAGCGGGCTCGCCAGGAACAGGCAGGAGTTGGCGATATCGGCCGGCACGGCCATGCGCTCCATCGGAATGGTCCTGGTGACCGCAGCGCCGCCGTCGGCGCCGTAGACCTCGGCGGCAGCCTCGGTACGGATCAGGCCGGTGGTGATGTGGTTGATCCGGACCTTCGGCGCCCATTCGAGGGCCAATGCCTTGGTCAGAACGAGGAGGCCTGCCTTGGCTGCGCTGTACGCCGCGGTTCCGGGCTGCGGGTCGATCGCCGAGACACTGCCGATGTTGATGATGGCACCGCCGTCGTCCTGAGTCTGCATCACTGCATTTGCGGCCTGGGCAACGTTGAAGGGTGCCAACAGGTTCAGGGCCACGATCTTCTCGACGAAGCGGGGTGACACCGTCGCAGCGTCGGCGTCGGGGGAGCCGCCGGCGTTGTTGACCAGGACGTCCAGACGGCCGAAGCGCTCGACGGCATCCTGGACGAGTGCTGCGGCGTCGGCGGGATCGCGGACGTCCGTGGCGCGAAAGGCTGCGCTACGACCGTCGGCGGTGGGTAGGTTTTCGGGCTCGTTACGGCCACAGACCAGCACGTTCGCACCCGCGGCGAGGAAGGTTTCGGCGATGACGTAGCCGATGCCTTTGGTGCCGCCGGTGACGATCACCGAGCGTCCGCTGAAATCGACGGGGTTGGGCAGTGTCACGGTGGAGCCTTCCTGGTGCGGTGCCGAGCTGAATTGCCGCCCAATGTGATTGACGCGACGTGGTCGCACACCTTAGGGTCAAGCAAGTGCTTGGTTGTTTTGTAGGTCGAGTGTAGACGACAAACAGCGGCAGTCACCAGAATCGACCGGTCCCTCCCGCAAAAGGGACCTCGGCGTCGACGGACATTGGAGTGGTCACATGGGCAAGCTCGAAGGCAAAGTCGCACTCATCACCGGTGCGGGTCAGGGAATCGGGCAGGGGATTGCCCTGGCCTTGGCCAAAGAGGGCGCCGTGATCGCCGTTGCCGGCCGCACCGAATCCAAGTTGCACACCACGTGCGGACTACTGGCTGACATCGGTGCGCGCGGTGAGGCGGTGGTCTGCGACGTCAGCAAGAAGGACGACATCACCGACGCCGTGGACCGTACCGTCGAACTGTTCGGCGGAATCGACATCCTGGTCAACAACGCCAACGACTGCAAGCCCGGCCCACTCTCGAGCGTGCTCGACGAAGACTTCGAGCGTTCCTTCGCGACGGGGCCGCTCGCCACCCTGCGCATGATGCAGGCGTCGTACCCCCACATGAACAGTCGTGGCGGTGGCGTCATCATCAACATGGTCACCTCGGCGGCGGTGCGCTGGGATGCCAGTAACTACGGCGCTTACGGTTCCATCAAAGAAGGCATGCGCTCGTTGACCCGCGCTGCCGCCTGCGAATGGGGCAAGGACAACATTCGCGTTCTCAATGTTGCCCCGCACGCCAAGACTCCCGCGTTGCAGTGGTGGATGGAAAAGAATCCCGAAGAGGCAGCGGCATTTGTCGCAGGTATTCCGCTGGGACGCGTCGGAGACCCCGAGGCCGACATCGGTCGTGCCGTCGTCTTCCTCGTCAGCGAAGACGCCGGGTACCTCACGGGTGCCACGATCCCGCTCGACGGCGGCCAGTCGCGCTGGGGCTGACCGCCATCGACCCGATCAGGTCATCACGGCGCCGCCGTCGACGGCAATCGTCTGGCCGGTGACGTTGCGAGCCTTGTCACTGAGCAAGAAGGCGACCATCTCGGCGATGTCTCCGGGCGTCTGAGCTCGACCCATCGGAACCATCTGTGCGACAAAAGAATCGAAGACGTCAGCATCGGAAACATCTGTGAGCGAGGGATCGCGTCGACGCAGTTCCTTGATGGTTCGAAGCCACATGTCGGTGAGGATCAGGCCGGGCATGACCGTATTCGAGCGAAGTCCTCGAGTCGCACCGATCCGGGCGACGCTGTGACTCATCTCGATCACGGCGGCCTTCGACGGTCCGTAGTGCGCGAGCATGTCACCGCCCAAGCGGGCACCGATCGACGCGATGTTGACGATCGCTGCCGGACCCTCGGTTCTGCTCACGAATTCGCGGCACATCAGGAAGCTGCCCTTGGTGTTCACCGCAAAGGTGTTGTCCCACTGGTCTTCGGTGATCTCGAGGAACGGAGTGAAGACGCCGATTCCGGCGCCGTTGACGAGTGCAGTCGGGCTTCCGGCCGATGCAGCCACGTCGAAGGCGTTCTTGACGTCACCTTCACGTCGAACATCGCATCGTGCCGTGTGGACTGCTACGCCAAGGCTTTCCAGGCGTGCTGCGGTGTCGGCGAGTGCGGCCTCTTCGATGTCGAGGAGAAGCAGGGTGCCGAAGTCCTCCGCAAGGCGCTCGGCAATAGCGGCGCCCAACCCGGCAGCTGCGCCGGTGACAATGGCTACGGGCGCGCTCACGGCAGGTGCGTTTCGAGCAGTGGGGCAAGCAGTTCGGCTGCGCGCGCCGCCGTGATGACCTCGCTCGGGTCCACCTTGGTCACGACTTTCGAAGCAGAATCTTCGTAGACATGCTCACCGATGAGTCGCCCCTGCTCGTCGTACGGCCAGACAAATGCCAAGGTCCGACGCACGAGATACCAACCGTTGGGGTCGATGTCCGACGACTGTTCGGGGGCTGCGGGGGTGGATCCACCCGATTCGTGCACCGCGCCGAACACCCCGTCTCCCAGAATCGATCCTGGTACGAATTGACTGAAGAGAGTCTCACCCGAGAATCCGCTGTCGGAGACCGCGAAGTCGGACTGTCCGGTCCACATGACAAGGGTGTCCGTCTCGGCGAGTGACTGGTAGAAGTTGGTGACGGCGTCCATGCCGTCGAGGACAATCGACTGCCCGTCTTCGAACAACCGGTAGACGGGTTCTTCGACGGTCATGTCGGGCGAGAGGATTTCCTTGTAACGACCGGAGACCTCGAGCAATGCGTGGCGCCGGTAGTTTCGGAGGATCTTCTGGTGCCGCGGATTGTCGATGGTTTCCAATTGCTTTTCGACGCCATCCATCATGTGGACGAATTCGTGCTCGTACTTGCTCATCACATCTCCTGGTTTCGCGGATTCGGCGGGCTGTCCGGATCTGCGACAACTGTGACCTGACGTGGCATTCGCTGTACATGTAGAACTTCGTTCGACAATTGCCGGTTTGCTTAACTCCGCTGTTCAGATACCGTGATGGTCATCACTTTGCTGGCGAACGGCGGCCTAAGACAACCGAATGGACGGTAATGAAAAAGGCGAGAAGAGGTGAAGATCTGAATCTGCGGTTGGTGTCCTCGTTGCTCGTCGTCGTGGCGGAAGGGCACTTCGGACGAGCGGCAGACCGGTTGTTCGTCACGGCGCCTGCTCTCAGTCAGCAGATTCGTCGACTCGAGGAGCAGGTGGGAACCGAGTTGATCGATCGCAGTTCGCACCCGGTGGTGCTCACCGCCGCGGGTGAGGTGTTCGTCGCGGATGCACGGCCCGCTCTCGAGTTCGCCGTCCGCGCGATGAACGGGCTCGACGCACTCGAGCGTCGGCGGGCCAGGCGGTTGCGGATCGGATTCATCAACGGGGCGGCCGGAAGTTTGGGACGTGCGGTGATCGATTCGTTGCATGCGGAGGTGGAGCTGGTCCAATTGGACTGGTCCCAACAGGTTTCCGCGGTGGCGAGCGCGACCGTCGACGCGGCCTTCGTGCGACCGCCACTGCCGGTGCTCGACGGTGTGGTGCTCGAACGGATAGGCGTCGAACCGCGGGTGTTGGCTCTGCCTCGAGGGCACCGACTGGCGGGTCGCGCGAGCATCGAGATTTCTGAAATAGATGGGACTGTGCAGGTTTCGAGTGACGGCGCACCACCCGAATGGGTGAAATGGTGGTCGGTGGACCCGCGCCCGAGTGGTGTACCCGTCCGGTACGGTCCCTCTGTCCGCACGATGGACGAAGCGCTCGAGGTTGTCGCCAACGGTCGGGCGGTGGTGATAACGGCAGCAACCATTGCCGAGTACTACACCCGCTCGGATATCAGTTTCGTGCGCATTTCCGACATCGAGCAGTGTTCGATCGATCTGTGTACCCGCGAGGGCGACAGCAGTCCGGCAGTGATCGAGCTACGCAAAGCTGTTTCAGCCCTCGGTACCGCCAGGTGATTGCCGTGTCCTGATGTGATGCGCATGTACTCGGATGAAATATGCATTCTTGCCGTCTTTGTTTTAGTCGGATAGACTAAAACCATGAAAACGATCAGCACGGCACTTGAAATCGTCGAGGCAGCACGAGTTTCGGCCGATGTGTTCGGGGGAGACTCCAGCGATCTCGACACCCGTCGCGCTGCGAAGCGTCGTTTTCATCGGCTCGCCTCCGCCATTCATCCGGACCGGGCGAAGCCCGAAGATCGGGTGCGATACTCGGCCGCAACATCTCGGTTGAACGAGCTATACCGCAGTTGGACAGCGGAGTTCGAGCCGGCAGATTCTCGGCCCGTTTATGTCGGCGAGCGGGGCGAGTACACGTTGGGTGGACTGGTAGCGCGCGGCTCGGTCGCTAACCTGTACCGGTCCGATGCCGGTGTCGTACTGAAGATTCCGCGAGACCCTCGGGCGAACTCGATGATCGAGGCCGAACGGAATGTGTTGACGGACATCGAGAATTCGTGCGAAGCCGGTTGGGCAGTCTCGTACTTCCCGCGATTGATCGATCAAATCACCCATGTGGGCAGCGGCACGAGACGTCAGATCGATGTGTTGGACGATCTGACCGAAGGTTTTGTGAGTCTCGCCGACGTCCGTGAGGCGTATCCAGGTGGCCTCGATCCACGGGACTGGGCGTGGATGCACCGACGGCTACTTCGGGCTCTGGCAGCAGCGCATGCGACTGGTTGGGTGCACACGGCGATTACCGCGGAGAACGTGCTGATCGAGCCTGATCGGCACGGGGTGGTGCTGGTCGGCTGGTCCTTTGCCACCCGTACGGGCAGCCGCCCGGTGGCGACGATCGGTTCCGATCGTGATTCGTACCCACCGGAACTCGGCGAAGGAGCGTCTCCGGCCTGGGACGTCTACATGGCTCATCATTTGATGCTCCGAATGCTGGGCGAGCAGACCCACGAACGGATGAAGGCGTTTGCCGACGGCTGCATGCAGGACAACCCGAGATTGCGTCCCGACGCGGTCGACCTACTGGGTGAGTTCGACGAACTCCTCGATCTTCTCTATGGCCAGCGGACATTTCGTCCGTTCGCCGTTCCATCCACGAAAGGACAGTGATTGTCATGGGCTACGGATACTGGGACGACAACACCTATTTGGCGGGCAAGACTTTTCGTGCCGCACGCGGTGTCGACGATTTCGGTTACACCGATTCGCTTCGGTCGCGTCCGCGAAGCAGTTGGAAAGCGGACCCGACCCTCGACCCCTTCGGCGTCGACAAGCGTGAATGCCGAGACTCGGCCGGGCACCCCGATTCTCTCCCGATAGCAGTGCTTTTCGATGTCACCGGCTCGATGGGCGCTGTTCCTCGAATCATGCAGGACAAGCTCGGAAAGCTGCACGGGCTGCTGCAACGCAAGGGATACGCGGATGATCCGCAGATTCTGTTCGGTGGTATCGGCGACGCCGATTCCGATCAGGTGCCACTACAAGTCGGCCAGTTCGAGTCGGGTAACGCGATGGACGAGCAGCTTCGGACCATCTTCCTCGAGGGCAACGGTGGTGGACAGAAGTCGGAAAGCTATGAATTGGCAGCATATTTCATGGCGCGCCACACCAGTACGGATGCCTGGGAGAAGCGCGGAAGGAGAGGCTACCTCTTCATCATCGGCGACGAGCTGAACAAGCCGCGGCTCTCGGCTCGTCACATCCGTTCGGTGATCGGCGACAAGGTACGTCAGGACGTATCGGTCTCGTCGATCTACCGTGAACTCGAAGAAAGATGGAATGTCTACTTCGTTCTGCCAGATCAGTCGTCGTACTTCAACGATCCGGAAATCGCGGATCACTGGAAGAAGTTGCTCGGTGAACGCTTCGTCAAACTCGACGACCCCGCTGCGGTGTGCGAACTGATCGCGCTGACGGTCGGAATCGGCGAGGACCGCATCGACCTGCGTGACGGACTGGCGGATCTCCGCGACATCGGTTCAAGAGCTGAAGCCGAGACCGTCGGCAAGGCTCTCGCTCTAATTCCAGGGCGCAGCACCGCGACGGTGGCCGGGTTGCCCCACGATCTCGGAACCGATACGGACGATGTCGATTTCGCATAGAAGGAGAGCATGATGGAGCCGTTCGAAGACCGCGATATCGTCGTCGTAGACCTCGGGTTCGGAGATGCGGGGAAGGGAGCAACCGTCGATTGGCTTTGCTCCGACCAAGCCGATTTGGGTGTGGCCGCAGTGGTCCGGTTCAACGGTGGGGCACAGGCAGCGCACAACGTGACGGTCGGCGAGCGCCACCACACGTTTTCGCAGTTCGGTTCGGGAACGCTGTCCGGCGTCCCGACGTTTCTCTCGAGATTCGTGTTGGTCGAGCCCATCGCCCTCGCCCGGGAGGCGCGTGCTCTGGAAGCGCTCGGAGTTCGAAATCCGTTCGATCTGATACGGATCGACGCGCGCGCATTGTTGACGACGCCGATTCACGTGGCCGCCAACAGGGCCCGTGAGGATGCTCGCGGCGGTAACCGACACGGCTCGTGTGGCAAGGGGATCGGTGAGACCGCGGCGTATGCGCTCGAAGTTGCGGATGCGCCTACGGTGGGAGACTGCCGGCGACCTGATTCCTTGCGTCGTAAGTTGTCGGCGTCGGCCACATTCTACGGACCGTTGATCGCGGAGAGTCGCCACGGTTTTCCGCCGATCGACGACATGGTCGACATGTACGCGGAATTCGGTGCCGTCGTGGACATCGCCGACCCGGATGCGCTGGGCGCGTTGGGTGCCCGTGGTCGTCTGGTATTCGAGGGGGCACAAGGTGTCCTTCTCGACGAGTGGCGGGGGTTTCACCCACACACCACGTGGTCGACGGTCGAGCCGTCCAACGCGCGAGCGATGATCGACGAGTTGGGCCGGGACAGTTACGTACTCGGCGTCACCCGCACGTACATGACACGACACGGAGCTGGGCCCTTCCCGACGGAGGATCCGGAGCTGGCGAAGGTGTTGCCCGAGCTGCACAACGGGACGGGTGAGTATCAAGGCGGATTCCGGATGGGCCACTTCGACGAGTTGTTGTTGCACTACGCAATCGAGGTGAGCGGTGGCGTCGACGGTTTGGCGCTTACTCATCTCGACGCGATGGATCGCGCGCGGGCTGCAGGCGTCCCGATCCACGGGGTGCACGCGTACGAAGGATTGCCGTTCGTTCCCGTCGGAGAGTGGAAGGATCTCGATCACCAGCAGGCGCTGACAGATTCCCTGAAAGCCGTAGGGATCGTGCCGAAGGAACTTCCGGCCGACCCGGAGGATTTCGCCCGGTATCTGAGCGAGGAAATGGGTGCGCCGGTAGTGCTGACCGCGAACGGTGCCGACCGGGTCGATCGTCAGATGCGATGCCCAGTGCCTGCATGATGGACGGTGTGGACCAGTCACTTGTCTCGATCGATGTCATCGCGCTCCGGTTCGGCAATCCGGAACCCGGGATGTTGCGATTTGCCGTCACTCCGCGGCAAGCGGAGCCGTACACCGGGCAGTTGGCGCTGCCCGGTGTACTGCTGGGCGCCGGTGAGCGGTTGCAGGACGCCGCCAGGCGAGCCGTGACCACCAAGCTCGGAATTCCCGACGAGAAGATCCTCGTCAGCGGTCAATTGACCGTGTTCGACGAACCCAATCGCGACCCCCGCGGTCCGACGCTCTCGGTGACGATGTGGGCAGTGATCTCGTCGGACGAGGTGCCGGGTTCGGCCGAATGGGTGAGCTGGGACAACCCGGGGGACCTTGCGTTCGACCACAATCGGATAGTCGCCGATACCCGCCCGATCCTTGCTGACACCCTGTTGTGGCGAGATCAGGCATTCACGCGGGCACTACTGGGTCCGTCGTTTCCGGCGTCGTACGCGCTGGCCGTGGCGGAGGAGCTTTCCGGTGTGCGTCCGGACCCGGGCAATTTGAACCGGACGCTCAAAGCGTTGCCAGGGCTGGAACGTACGGACGAACGAGTCCGGGTCAGTGCCACCGGGCGACCCGCGGTGGTCTGGGCGTGGACCGAAAACAGCTGACCTACCTCAGAAGTTGCCCCGCGCGGCCTGCTCACGCTCGATCGCTTCGAACAGGGCTTTGAAGTTTCCCAGTCCGAATCCCAGTGAGCCGTGGCGTTCGATGATCTCGAAGAACACGGTGGGACGATCTCCGATCGGCTTGGTGAAGATCTGAAGAAGATAGCCGTCCTCGTCGCGGTCGACGAGGATGCCTCGCTTCTGCAATTCCTCGATCGGAACTCGAACCTCTCCGATACGCGCGCGCAATTCGGGATCCTCGTAATACGAAGCCGGAGTAGAGAGAAACTCGATTCCTTCGTCGACCAGAGCATCGACTGCTCCGAGGATGTCGTTGGTCGCAAGTGCGAGATGCTGAGCGCCGGGACCTTGGTAGAACTCGAGGTACTCGTCGATCTGTGACCGCTTCTTCGCGATGGCAGGTTCGTTGAGTGGGAACTTGACTCGGTGATTGCCGCTCGAGACGACCTTGCTCATCAGCGCGGAGTAGTCGGTGGCTATGTCGCCGCCCACGAACTCGGCCATGTTGGTGAATCCCATGACCCGGTTGTAGAAGTCGACCCACTGGTCCATCTTGCCGAGTTCGACATTGCCGACGACGTGGTCGAGGGCCTGGAAGATTCGCTTGGGCGCGCCGTCACGCTTGCGGTACGACGACGTCCGTTCGACGTATCCGGGAAGGTAAGGGCCGGTGTAGCGGGAACGGTCGACGAGGGTGTGCCGAGTCTCGCCGTACGTCGCGATGCTGGCCAGGCGAACGGTGCCGTGCTCGTCGGTGACGTCGTGCGGTTCGCTCAACACTGTCGCGCCTTGGGTGATGGCGTGTGCGATGCACTTGTCCACGTCGGGGACGCTGAGCGCGATGTCGCGGATACCGTCGCCATGACGGCTGTGATGCGCGATCAACTCGCTTGTCGGATCCACAGCACCTTTGACGACAAAGCGCACGGCACCGCTCTTGAGTACAAACGCGTGGTGGTCGCGGTTTCCCGTCGACGGGCCTGAATAGGCCACCAATTCCATGCCGAATGCGGACTGGAAGAAATGTGAAGTCTGCGTGGCGTTTCCGACGATCCATTCGAGGCCGTCCCAACCACTCACCGGGAAGGGATCGTGATCGCTGTCGTACTCGACCAGTCCGACCAGCTGGCGTAATTGCTCCAGATCCAGGCCGGCCAACTGTTCGTCGTCGGTGAGAGTCTGTTCGACGGTCATGGTGAGTCCCCTCTGAGTGCGATGTACACAGCGCGGTGCTCGAGTTATGTTCGGCACTGCCAGTACAAACAGATAAGTCCTTCAGAGGTTGGGTAGTCAACGGAGGTAGTTGAAAGTAGACACAGCGCCGGAATGCGAAGATGGTGGCACTGTTTTGTAGGCAATTTGCATAGTTGAACGACGAGTGGAGCAGACGTGAATCTCGACGCAGTGGATCTGGCTCTGTTGGACGCGATGAACAAGCACCCGAGAGCCGGTGCGTTGGAGCTTTCGCGTCAGGTCAAGGTTGCGCGGGCGACAGTGCAGGCGAGATTGAAAAGGATGGAAGATGCGGGCGTCATCGCCGGATACGCGCCGCACGTCAATTTGGCTGCAGCGGGTTTCGGAGTACAAGCATTCGTGACTTTGCAGATCGCCCAGGGGGCGCTCGACACCGTCACCGCGGAACTCGAGGCAATCCCCGGTGTGCTCGAAGCCTTTGCCACCACCGGCTCCGGCGACGTGCTGTGCCGGATTGCCGCTGCGTCGCACGAGGATTTGCAAGCGACGCTGCTCGAACTGAATCGGTCGGGGATAGCCACCCGGTCGACCAGCGTCATGGTTCTCTCGGTTGTGGTGCCGCTCCGGTCGATGCCCCTACTGCAGACTCTGCAGTCGAAGCAGACGACAAAAGCTCCCGCGTATAGACACGACGATCAGTCTCGCTGACGACCCGGAGCCCAGAATCCCAGAACGATCGCGGATACCCACATGATCGCGGCGAGCATGAGTGCTCCTTGATCCATGCCTTTGATGAAGGCTTCACGGGCGAATTCGGCCAACTGGGCACCCTGCGGCCCGGCTGCTTCGGCGACGTGGAGAGCTGCGGCCAGAGAACCGGATACCGGCTCCTTGGCCGGTTCGGGTAGCAAGTCGACCGCGGGCTGGACGTGATTTCCGTAGCCGGCGGCGAGGATACTTCCCGCCAGTGCAACGCCGATGGCGGAGCCGATCTCACGGGTTGCGTCGTTGACTGCTGAGGCAACCCCCTGTTTGGAGTCCGGTGCGTTGGAGACGATGGCAGCAGTGGCGGGGGTTGTCGACAAACCCAATCCAATAGCGGCCACTACCAAGGGAACACAGACTTCGGCATAGGTCGAACTGGCATCCAAGCGCGTCAGGAGTGCAATTCCGGTTCCGAGGAAGGCGACACCGGTTGCGGTGAGGGCGCGAAGGCCGATACGCGGAATCAGTAGGGGCGCAACCACGGACAGGGCCATCACCGGCACGGCGATCGGCATGAGGGCGAGCGCCGATTGCAGGGGGGAGTAGTCGAGCACCAGTTGGAGATACTGCACGATCAGGAAGAACAAGCCGAAAGTCGCCAGGAATTGCAGGGTCAGTGACGCTGCGCCGCTGCCGAATGCACGATTGGCAAACAGTCTGACGTCCAGAAGTGGGTGGCGAGTGCGTAATTCGACCCAGCTGAAGATTGCTGTCATGGCAATTCCGCCGACCAGCAACGCGAGAACTACCGGATCGAGCCAACCACGGGCCGGCGCCTCGATCATCCCCAGGACGAACAGTCCGATCGAGCCGGCGATCAGCGCTGTACCAGGTAGATCGAGTGGAGTTGCCTCCGTGTCCTTCGACGTCACGATCGTGAACGACACCACGAGGATGAGGACCGAGACGACGGCCAGGCTGACGAAAATCGAATGCCAGGACCATTTTTCGAGGAGTAGCCCGGAGACGACGAGTCCGGCGATTGCACCGGACCCTGCGACGCCGGACCAGACTCCGACGGCGCGGGCACGCTGCGCCGGCGGGAAACCTGCAGTGAGTAGAGACAGCGTCGCCGGCATGACAAATGCGGCGCCGACGCCGGATATCACGCGGGAGACGATGACCCACGACGGTTCGTCCGCGAAGACCGGAATCGACGAGCCGGCAGCAAAAACGAGTAGTCCGAACATGAGCAGTTCTCGTCGACCGTATCGATCGCCGAGTGCGCCCGCCGGCAACAAGAGACAAGCCAGCGTGAGCGTGTACCCGTCCACGATCCACGTGAGCTGGCTCTGTGTTGCACCGGTATCGCGGGCCAAGTCGGGAAGGGCCGTGTTGAGAGCGGCCATCGCTGCGACGACCAGCGCGACGGCGCAGCACGCGACCGTCAGCATCCAGATCTGTCGGATGGTCCACGTGGACTGTTCGAGCGTCGTATCGCTACTCACGAAACCTCCCGATAGAAACAAGACCATCAGTATCGTTACAAGAACAGCAGTTCCACAACCCCCAAGTGGGTATAACTGAAGTTGTGACGGTGGGAATCGACAAGCAGGGAATCGAACAGCAGGGAAACGACGAGGACCCGCGCAAACAGCGTTCCAGGTCCAGGTTGCTCGACGCAGCGACCACGCTGCTGGCAGAAGGCGGCGTCGACGCCGTGACGATCGATGCCGTCACCAAGTTGGCCAACGTCGCGCGTGCGACGCTGTACCGCCATTTCGACAGCGGCACGGAGTTACTCGCCGCGGCATTTGCACGTCTACTGCCGCCGGTGCCGGAGATGTCCGGTGAAGGCGATCTCCGCGCGCAGTTGCTCGAGTTGTTGACCAGTCAGGCCAAGGCCATCGAAAGCGCACCGATCCAGGTGACGGCGATGTGCTGGCTCGGCTTGGGGCCGGAACTGAAGGGTTATTCGAGCGTCGATGCCCTGTCCACGGACAAGCCCGAATTGCGATCGCTGCGCCAGACGGTTTTCGAGCAGTACCGACACGCGTTCGATCGGATCCTGCGCTCGCCGGACGCGATCGACGCGTTGGGGGAGTACGACTACGACGTCGCACTTGCTCAGTTGGTCGGACCTTTGGTGCTCACCAAGCTGGCCACGCTGACGCCTCTCGGGGAGGCTGCGTGTGAGCAGATCGTGGACGACTTTCTGGCTGCACGCGGAGTGTCGAGCTGAGAGCTCACGGCTCCAGATTGCGGCGTAGCACGTACTGCTCGAGCCTGTCGATGCCGCGCACTCGTCGCGGACGAAGGTGTCGCAGTTTGAAATTGGCGTCCGAGCCGAGCTGGGTGGCCAGCTCGGAGTCGATCAGCACAGTGCCGGGACGAGCAGAGCTGGTGAGACGCGCGGCCTTGTTGACCACCGAACCGTAGAGATCTCCGAAGCGAACCAACGTCGGCCCCATGGCCAGACCCACCCGAAGCTGCGGATCGTCGTGATCGGCGAGGACCGCCTGCTGGATCTGCAAAGCGATCTCGGCGGCGTGGTGGGGACTTTCAGCGGCAAACATGACCTCGTCACCGACGGTCTTGACCACCCAGCCGTAGTTGCGACCGATGATTTCGGTGGACGCGGACTCGAACCGCTCGAGCAGATCGTTGAGTTCGGCGGAGTCGAGGCCGCGGGTCAGCGAGGTGTACCCGACGATGTCGGCGAAACCCACGACCAGAACACGACTCGCTACTTCTTCGCCCGGGTTTCCGACGTTGCGGCCCGTCGACGACGCGACGTGGCGCTTCCACACGTACGTCTGCAGAGATTCGACAGCGGGAATGATCTCGGCGCCGAGGCGCAGAACGATCTTCCGGATCGCTTCGGGCTCGTGATCTGCCGAGTCGGCGAGCTGGTCGATGATGTGTGTGCTGATCAGCGAGACCTGCCACTCAGCCAACCTCGACATCGACTGCCCCAGTGAACGGGCGGCAGCCACCTCACTGCTCTGCGAGATAACTCCTCGATTGACCATGTCGATGATCGTCTTGAGGGCGTTGGCGTCTTGCTGGGTGAACATGACGGCGTCGGGATCCTCGTCGACGGCAAAGCCCATCGCGACCCACAAACGATCGGCACGCTCGCGTGTCACACCGGCGAATTCCGCGATCTGCGATTGCGTGAAGCAGCGCGGTCCGCCGAGGAGGGACTCCTCGATGTCGGCTTGAATCCGGCTGAGCAGATGAGCATCGACGTCGACCGGATCAGCGGTGTGAGGTTCGGCAACGTGAGATTCAGCAGGGGCGGGTTCGGTGACCTCGTCGATCCACTCTGACTCCGAACTGCTCACCGTGCTCCTTATTGCCGCAACGAATTTCTGTCCACCATCTTCCACGCGGTGCCCCGAGAACAGTACTGAATTGGCCGAACCGTCTACGGATCCTCGGGCTCAGGCGGGCGGTGAGAGTCAACACGTCGGTGGCTTGTGCAAGAGTTGCCCCGAGAAAAGCACTGTCGATACCGAAATGCACGAGATACTTCTGAAAGGACCTGCGCATGCCACCCCGTAGACGTTCCGGCGCTGCCGCATCAACGCCGGATCACCTCACTGCGGACAATCTGGCAGCGCTCGCCACGGCTGTCGCCGAAGGCAAGCGCGCCACCGTCTATCTGCGCGAGGCGACTCCCAGCCTGGGGATCGAAGCCGGTACCTCGGCGAAAGTCGTGTCGGTGGACGGCAACACCGTGATGATCCGCCCCAAAGGCGTCAACGACGAATTGCCTTTCGAGGCAGAGGAATTGCGCATCAACCGCGTCTCCGCGGCACCGGCCAAACCGGCGCCACGGCCCAAACCAGTTGTGGAGTCCGAGCCCCTGATGGAGCCACTCGTAGAGCCTGTTCGACCGAAGCCGCGTGCGCAGCCTGCACCCGCTCCGGTACCGACTACCACTGCTGCCCCTGCCGCGACACCTCGTCCGGCCGTCAAGCGTGCGAAGAAACTGCCGGCCGGCATCAGCGTCACGATCCATGCGGGCGCGGACAACGACTGGAGCGTGACGGTCACACAGGGCGCGAAGCGTCCGGGCAAAGCAGTTCCGGTCGCACCCGATGCGGTCGAGCGAGCTGTCCGCGAGTTGGGTGAGCCCACCGCAATCGAGGCTGTCGAGTCCATCATCGTCGCTGCACGGGACATGGCTGCAGCGCGAGTCGACGAGTTGAGTCGTCAGCTCGAGGAGGCACGCAAGATGCTCGAAGCGCTCGGAGCTACCGACTAGAAACGCTGCGTAGGTCCGCACTTTCCGGGGTATGCGTTTTTTGCAGCGGGGAGATTACCGGCGGAGAGATTGTGATGTTGCAGCGAATTGTTTCGGCTCTGGCAGCGTTGGTCTTGGCACTCGGACTCGGGTTCATCGTCAGCAGCAACGCTGTTGCTGCACCCACGCCCATGGGTGGTGGTTCGGGCATCATCATCGACAATCAACTGGTCTGTACGTTGACCACTATCGGTCACGACAACGGCGGCAGACTCGTGGGTATCACCGCAGGTCACTGCGGTGGTCCTGGATCGTTCGTGATCCCGGAAAGCAACGAGGACGCAGGCGTGGTCGGCACGTTCGTCGAGTCGAACCCGGACCTGGACTACGGGGTCATCCAGTTCGATCCGGGCAAGGTCACACCAGTTCGAACGGTGGGCGCGGCAACCATCACCTCGATCGGCGCTCCGGCCAGCTTCCCGGCTACAGCCTGCAAGGAAGGCCGTACGACGGGCACGACCTGCGGCGTCGTCTGGGGAGACCTGAGCGCCGACGCATCCACCTGGACTCAGATCTGCGTCGACCACGGTGATTCGGGAGCCCCGGTCACGGTCGGGACGACGCTGGTCGCGATGGTCAACGCCTACCTCTGGGTGCCATGCCTGGGGCCGGAACTCGGCACCAACATGACCTCCATCGTGGACACGATCAATGCCCACGGAGGTGTCGGCGCCGGGTACCGGCCCATCTAGCGGCGAGCTGGGATCAGCCGCACACTGCTCCACCCGAGGCTGATCCCACGAGCTTGGAGTACTTGGCCAACACACCACGTGTGTAGCGAGGCGGCAACGGCTCCCAGCCCTTCTTGCGGGCTTCCAATTCGGAGTCGTCGACCAACAATTCGAGTTGTCCGGTACCCACGTCGAGTCGGATCTGATCGCCGTCGCGAACGAACGCGATGGGACCGCCGTCGACGGCCTCGGGCGCAACGTGTCCGACACACAGGCCGGTGGTGCCGCCCGAGAATCGTCCGTCCGTCAGCAGCAGGACGTCCTTGCCGAGACCCGCGCCCTTGATCGCGCCCGTGATGGCCAGCATCTCGCGCATGCCGGGACCACCCTTCGGGCCTTCGTAGCGGATGACGACAACGTCACCGCCGGTGATGGTGCCGTCCTCGAGAGCATCCATCGCGGCGCGCTCGCGTTCGAAAACCCGTGCAGTGCCGACGAATACATCAGACTCGAATCCTGCCGACTTGACCACCGCGCCGCCGGGCGCGAGTGACCCCTTCAAGATCGTGATGCCTCCGGTGGGGTGAATGGGCTTGTTCATCGCCCGCAGGACCTTGCCGTCCGGATCGGGCGGGGTGATGTGCGCGAGATTCTCCGCCACGGTCTTACCGGTGACGGTCAGGCAATCTCCGTGCATGAGTCCCGCGTCGAGCAATGCCTTCATGATCACGGGGACGCCGCCGATACGGTCGACGTCCGTCATGACGTGCTTTCCGAAAGGCTTGACGTCGGCGAGGTGCGGGACCTTCGCGCCGACGCGAGCGAAGTCGTCGAGCGTCAGCGGGACGTACGCTTCGTGCGCGATCGCGAGGAGATGGAGCACCGCATTGGTGGATCCGCCGAATGCCATGACGACTGCAATGGCGTTCTCGAATGCTTCCTTGGTGAGGATGTCCCTGGCGGTGATGCCTCGACGCAGGAGCTCGACAACGGCTTTGCCGCTCTCGCGGGCGAAGCCGTCGCGGCGACGATCCGGTGCGGGCGGTGAAGCGCTGCCGGGCAGCGACATTCCCATGGCCTCGGCGGCGCTGGCCATCGTGTTTGCCGTGTACATGCCGCCGCACGCGCCTTCGCCCGGGCAGATCGCCCGTTCGATGGTGTCGACGTCGGCGCGGCTCATCAGCCCACGCGAGCAGGCGCCAACCGCCTCGAACGCGTCGATGACGGTGACTTCCCGCTCACTGCCGTCGGAAAGTTTGGCGACGCCGGGGAGGGTGGAGCCGGCGTAGAGGAACACGCTGGCGAGGTCGAGGCGGGCCGCCGCCATCATCATGCCGGGCAACGACTTGTCGCAGCCGGCGAGAAGGACCGATCCGTCGAGACGCTCGGCCTGCATGACGGTCTCGACGCTGTCCGCGATCACTTCACGGGAGACGAGGGAGAAGTGCATGCCCTCGTGCCCCATCGAAATGCCGTCGGAGACGGAGATAGTGCCGAATTCGAGAGGGAACCCGCCGGCTTCCCGTACGCCTTCCTTGACGGCCTTGGCCAGGCGATCGAGGGACAGGTTGCATGGCGTGATTTCGTTCCAGGACGAGGCGACGCCGATCTGCGACTTGACCCAGTCGTCGTCGCCCATTCCTACTGCACGCAACATGCCGCGCGCTGCGGTCTTTTCGAGTCCGTCGGTGACGTCACGACTTCTGGGCTTGATGTCGGGTTCGGTCATTTTCCAAGCATAGGCGTCAGCGGGGTGTGTTTCCGGCAGACGAGCGACTCGACTTGCCGACAAACGCCGTCCGTCGTGAATAGACTCGTCGCATCGCAGTTGGGGCTGAGTGTGTCAAGGTCGGTGTGGTTCGAGGCTCGGCCCTCGATTACCGGTTGTAATCGGGATCGACTCGATCAAACTTCCAGAGAAGCGCAGGCGAAGCCTGGGTGAACATCCCGAAGCTCTCTTGAACGCCCGTTCAGGTGCGGGTTCACTCCTAGCGTGCACACGAATGCCTTCGATCGAATATCCAGACGTGGCCTGCTGCAGGGATCGGCGGCCCTCGCCGGCGCAGTAGGTCTCGGTGTCGCTTCGGCGAGCCACGCCGGTGCCGAGGTTCCGGGTGGCAGCCCGGGCTTCGCGCACGGCGTGGCATCCGGTGACCCGTTGCCGGATGCGGTGATCATCTGGACCCGCATCACCCCGACGGCAGACGCGACGCCCGGTTCCGGCGTCGGGCCGGCGGTGACTCTCAACTGGCAGGTCGCGACCGATGAGGGGTTCGCGAGCGTCGTTGCGTCCGGAAGTGTTGCTGCTTCGGCGGATTCCGATCACACCGCGAAGGTCGACGTCACCGGACTCGATTCGTCGACGACGTACTGGTACCGATTCACTGCGGGTTCGGCTGTTTCTCCGGTGGGCCGCACCCGCACGGCTCCGTCGAACTCGGCAGATCTCGATCGTCTCCGCTTCGGCGTGGTGTCCTGCTCCAACTGGGAGGCGGGGTATTTCGGTGCCTATCGTCACCTCGCATTCCGCGAAGACCTCGACGCGATCATCCACCTCGGTGACTACATCTACGAGTACGGGCAGGGGGAGTACGGCGCGAGAAACGGATCCGTTCGCCTTCACGAGCCGGCCCACGAGATCATTTCGCTGGCCGACTACCGAATTCGGCACGCGCAGTACAAGACAGACCCGGATCTGGCAGCTCTGCACCTGAAGCTCCCGTTCATCACCACGTGGGACGATCACGAATCGGCCGACAACGCGTACCGGGACGGCGCCGAAAACCACACTCCCGGTGTCGAAGGTGACTGGGCAGATCGAAAGGCCAACTCGGCCAAGGCATATTTCGAGTGGATGCCCGTCCGCCCGTCGGGTAATGGTTCGAGCGTTCAGCTGTATCGTCGGTTCCGCTTCGGGAATCTGGCCGAGATCTCGATGCTCGATCTGCGTACCTACCGCGACGAGCAACCGACCATGAAGCAGGTCGACGATCCGTCGCGCACCATTACCGGACGCGCACAGATGGATTGGTTGACCAACGGAATCGTCACCTCCCCGACGCAGTGGAAGGTCGTCGGCAATCCGGTCATGATCACGCCCTGCGTGTTCCCGCCGCTGGAACCGGCGACCACCGCGGCGTTGACCGAACTGGTGGGTGTGCCGCAGGCCGGTGTCCCGTACAACACGGATCAGTGGGACGGGTACACCGCCGACCGCACCAGGCTTTTCGACGCGATCACCTCGAACGGTGTGGACAACACCGTCTTCATCACCGGTGACATCCACACGTCATGGGCCTGCGACCTACCGACCAACGCCGCCAACTATCCGGGTGGGCCGACCGTCGGCGCCGAGTTCGTCGTCCCGTCGGTGACGTCGCCCAATATCGACGACATGCTGAAAGTGCCACCGCGCACGGTAACCGTTGCGGCAGAAGAAGCATTCAAGGCCGTGAACCGACACGTGCGGTACGTCGAACTGGATTCGCACGGCTACGGCGTATTCGAAATCGCCCGCGAAGGTACTCAGATGGACTGGTACTACGTCGACGATCTCACCAATCCGCAGAGCAATGCGCACTACGCCGTGAGCTACCGTCTTCCGGCAGGCGCGGGCAGTAGAGTCTCACCCACCTCGGCCGCCCTCGATCAGGCCTCGTACCGACCAGGAGTCGACCAGTGAGTATCGAAGTTTCGCGTCGTAGCGTTCTGATCGGCGGAAGTGTTGTCGCCGGAACGGCATTGCTCGGAACGCCCGCTCGCGCGAGTGTTCCCACCAGCGCCGGAATCCCAGACCTGGACGTGCATGTCATAGTCGTAGACGGCATGCGGCCGGACGAGCTGCGATCGGAGCTCACCCCGACGCTGACCGGGCTTGCGGCCGGCGGTATCCACTACCCGGACGCCAGCGCCATCACGATCGCAGAGACGCTGCCGAACCACACGGCGATGATGACGGGAGTGCTGCCGGCGCGTTCGGGTGTACCCGCCAACTCCGTCTACGATCCGGCCATCGACAAGAAGCGTGACCTCGATCGGCCTTCCGACCTGCAGGCATCGACGGTTCTGGATCGGGTGCGCACCGAACTCGGATTGACCACTGCGAGTGTGCTGTCGAAGCGCTACCTGCACGGGTTGTTCGGTGACCGCGCCTCATTGGTGTGGGATCCGCAGCCGCTCGTTCCCGGTACCGAGCATGCGCCGGACAACTTCACGATCGACGCCTTGATCCGTATCGTCGGCGGGAACTCGCCGCGGCTCTCGTTCACCAACCTCGGTGACGTCGATCGGGTCGGGCACCTGGATCTGTCCGGTCCGTCCATCCGGATCGCTCGCACGGCTGCACTTCAGAACACCGACAACCAGGTTCGCCGCTTCGTCGACTTCCTTCATGACACGGGTCGCTGGAATCGGAGCATTCTGATCGTGTTGGCCGACCACTCCATGGACTGGTCGGAGCCCGCGCGGCTCATCGGCTTGGATCGACCGCTGAACGCGGACCCGTTGCTGGCAGGCAAGATTCGAATCGCCCAGAACGGTGGCGCAGACCTGATCTACTTCATCGGACCCGATGGCGAACGGGCGGAAGCCGTCAGCCGGATTCAGCAGATCGTGGATGGTGTGGACGGCGTCGAATCCAGCCACCTCCCCGCCGAATTCGATCTCGGCACCAATGCCGGTGACGTCGTTGCGTTTTGCGCTCAGGGCTGGCGGTTCAGTGATCCGACTCCACTGTCCAACCCGATTCCCGGCAACCACGGCCACTTCGTGACACTGCCCATTCCGTTCTTCCTCAGCGGCGGACATCCCGCTCTGGACGGTGGACGGAAGATCGACACGCAGGCTCGCACGATCGACGTCGCGCCGACGGTTGCGGCTCTGCTCGGCCTCGGTGCACCTGCCGGCGGCTGGGACGGCGTCGCCCGCACGACGGGTGTGTCGCTGAACGTCTAACGAGGATCGCGACCGGTCAGGGCAATCAGCTTGTCCTGCAACGACGCATCGTCCGGGAGGTCGACGGGATCGGAGAAGAGTCCGCTCTCGGCGAGCATGTCGCGCTGCCCGTCGAGGTCGGACCAGACGGCCTCGACGAGGTCTGGATCGAGCCGCTCGTCTGCTCCGACCGCTCGCGCAAGGTCCCAGGTGTGGATCGTGACGTCCGAGGTCTGCTGGCGCAGATAGGGTTCCACCTTCACCGTGCCGTACGAGAGGTGAACGTGGGCACTGAGGTCCGTCGATTTCCACGCTTTGATTGCGGCATCGGAGTACTTCTGCCATTCGGTCCACAGGTCGTCCCCGACGGGAACGATGTCCGGTGTCGCCTCGCCGACCGTCAGTCCGGCCAGGAGCGGCGGTACCCACTGCTGCTCCTCGATGACGTGGCGGACGAGGTGTTCGACGTGCCAGTCGGAGTCGGGCGTGGGTGCGTTCCAGTCCTCGACCGCAGCGAGTCGTGAACCGAATTCGCGGTGGGCGGTGAGTACGAGTTCGAGCCAATCGAATGCCATCACTCGAGGGTAACCCGATCAGCGTGACGTTAATCGGTGCGTGAGGCTTCGATTCGGTGAAGACTGTCGGGGTTGTCGCTCAGTCGAATCGAGGAGTTTTCATGACCGTCCCCACCGTCACTCTGGCCGAAGGTCTCACTGTCAGCGCCCAGGGATACGGCGCGATGTCCGTCGCCCCGGTCTACGGCCCGGTGGATCCGGCCGAGGCGCTCGCCACGCTGCACCATGCGGTGGACATCGGGATCACGTTCATCGACACCGCCAACGTGTACGGCGAGGGCTCGAGCGAGCGTGCGGTGGGAGAGCTTCTCAAAGACCGCCGGGACGAAGTGCAGTTGGCGACCAAGTTCGGTCTGGTCGGCAACATCGCCAACGGTCAGCGCGGGATCAACGGAGACCCGGCTTACGTGCCGCGGGCACTCGACGAGTCTCTGGGACGACTCGGCGTCGATCATGTCGACCTCTACTACTTGCACCGGGTCGACCCGAACGTGCCGATCGAAGACACCGTCGGCGCGATCGCGGAGCAGGTGAAGGCGGGCAAGGTCCGCAACATCGGCCTGTCCGAGGCGACCGGCGATGAACTGCGTCGTGCGTACGGGGTGCATCCGATCGCGGCGATCCAGTCGGAATGGAGCATCTGGAGTCGGGACGTCGAGAACAAGGTAGTACCCACCGCCGCGGAACTCGGAGTCGGATTCGTGCCCTTCTCACCTGTGGGCCGAGGCTTCCTGGCGGGATCGTTCGATGCGGAGACGCTCGGTGACAACGACCTGCGCCGACGCTTCCCACGCTTCTCGGACTCCGCGCTCCCTGCTAATCAGAAGGTTCTCGACGTGGTCCGCGCCGTCGGTGAGGAGCTCGGCGCGACGCCTGCACAGGTTTCCCTGGCATGGCTCGATGCCAAGGGCCGTCAGCACGGGTTGCCTTCCGTTTCGATTCCCGGCACGCGGTTCGCTGCACGAGTCACGGAAAACGCCGGAGCGTTGGACATCGTTCTGAGCGAAGACCAGATCGCTCGCCTCGACTCCCTCGCCGCGATCACCGAAGGCTTCCGTTCGGCTGATTTGAATTGGGTCTCTCAGGGCCGCGAATAATCATGTCCTGAGCCTTGCGAAAGACAGGAGTAACATACAGACCCGATGAAAAAAGTGTGGTTGGTCTGGGGTGTCGGTGTTTTTGCCTACGTGATCGCCGTGCTTCACCGCACTTCGTTCGGTGTCTCGGGTCTGTCTGCTGCTGATCGGTTCTCGATCTCGCCCAGCGTTCTGTCGAGCTTCGTCGTGCTGCAGATCGTTGTGTACGCCGGCATGCAGATTCCGGCGGGAGTCCTCCTCGACCGCTACGGTTCGCGGATCATGATCGCAGTCGGTGCGTTCATCATGATGTCCGCGCAGTTGGCTCTCGCCTTCACCGAATCGCTGCCCGTCGCGATCGGTGCACGTATTGCCGTCGGTGCCGGGGATGCACTCACCTTCATCTCGGTGTTGCGGTTGGTACCGCAGTGGTTCCCGCCCCGGCAGGTGCCGTTGGTCTCGCAGTTCACGGGCATCCTCGGTCAGCTGGGCCAGGTGATGTCTGCGCTTCCGTTCATGTTGCTGTTGTCCGGACCGGGCTGGACTTTTGCCTACGGCAGCGCTGCCGCTGTCGGACTGTTGGCGTTTGCGCTGGCGTTGAGTGTCATCCGCGACGCGCCTCCCGGTGCCGACGTGGTCGCCGTGCCGGCCGGCGCCAAGGAGATCGGGCGACAGATCAAGACGGTGTGGATGCGGCCCGGCACCCGACTCGGGTTCTTCAGCCACATGGGGACTCAGTTCTCGATCACGACGTTCGCGCTGCTGTGGGGTGTGCCGTACCTGAAATCGGCTCAAGGCCTCGACTCCACGACGGTCGGCTCGCTGCTGACGCTGTCAGTCATCTCGGCAATCGTGGCCGGCCCGATCCTCGGTATTCTCACCGGTCGCTATCCCATGCGTCGATCGTGGTTGGTTCTCACCATCATGGTCGCCAGCGCGCTCATGTGGACGATCGTGCTTTCACGAAGCGAACCGTCTCCGCTCTGGTTGTTGACGATCCTGGTGGTCGTCATCTCGGTGGGTGGACCGGGTTCGGTGATCGGCTTCGACTACGCGCGTACGTCGAACCCGAGTTCGGCGATGGGCACCGCGCAAGGCATGGTCAACATCGGGGGATTCCTCGCTTCCCTCATCGTGATTCAAGTGATGGGCGTCATCCTCGGACACATGGGCGGGTACACGTTCGACGGATTCCGTGTCGCCTGGATGGTGCAATATCCGGTTTGGATTCTCGGTATCGTCGGTGTGCTCGTCACCCGAGGCAAAGCCCGGCGAGCCCTCGCAGCAGAAGGCGTACACGTACGGCCGATTCGCGAAGTCATTCGTCGCAACAAATAACTCGATCGCATCGGGTAATTCATCCCCTGCGGGTGAGGTTCCCAAGCGTCCGAGCCACCAGGCTTGATGGATGAACGACGCAATGAACATCGGACCGGTCGAGCTCGTGGTGCTGGCATTCCCAGGTTCAACTGTGGATCCTGAAGCTGTCGCCGCGCTGCAGAACGTGGTGGAACGAGGTTTTGTCACTCTGCTCGACCTCGTGTACATCGCCAAGGACGCGGACGGACAGGTGTCGCAGATCGACGTCGACGAAGATCTCACCGACATCGGACTGGCGATTCTGTCCATCGAAGCCAAGGCATTGATCAGTGACGAGGACCTGGACGTGGTCCGTGAGTCACTCGAACCAGGAACGTCCGCCGCAGTCATCGTCTACGAGCAGACGTGGGCGCGTGAGCTCGCGTCGACGGTTCGCGGTGGCGGCGGCGACGTAGTCCTTCACGTTCAGATACCGCGCGAGGTAGTCGTCGCAGCGGTCGAAGCAGCATTTCAGTAGCGACAATTACCCAAGGAGTTCGGCATGGTTTTTCGAGGTGGACGCAGAGGGCGGCCGGGGTTGCTCGGCACGGTGGCGCGCACGGCGGTAGTGGCTGGAACCGCAAAGGCGACGTCCAACGCCATGGATCGACGGAGTCAACGAAAGGCCAGCGAGCAGCAGCAGGAATATCAGCAGGAGTACCAGCAGCAACAGCCGCCGCCGCAGCAGCAGGTCGCCCCCGTGCAGTCCGTTCCCCCTTCCGGCGCGGACGATCTGGTCTCCAAGCTGCAGGAGTTGGGACAGCTTCATCAGTCCGGCGTGTTGACCGATGCCGAGTTCGCGGCGGCAAAGGCGCAGTTGCTGAGCTAGCCCTGCTGTTCTCTTCAATTGCGGCAATGCGCATTGCCGCAATTCGGCGTGAAAGGCTGACTTATGATCGACCCACGTGCGGCATCGGCCGCAATCGAAGCCGCGAACGCCCGAGTCGCCGAGACTCTACCGTTCTCCGACGACGCCGACTTCACCGAGGCGAAGCGGGGTTTCGTCGCCGCACTCGATCCGGGGCTGGTTGCCGATTCGGACGGAAAAGTCCTGTGGAACAACGATTCCTACGCGTTCCTTGACGAGGACTGCCCGCCAACGGTCAATCCGAGCTTGTGGCGTCAGTCGAAGTTGGTCGCCAAGCAGGGACTCTTTGCGGTGACGGATTCGATCTATCAGATTCGCGGACTTGATCTGTCGAACATGACGTTGATCGAGGGAGATACCGGAATCATCGTCATCGATCCACTGATCTCCCGGGAAACCGCTGCCGCTGGTCTCGCGTTGTATCGGGAGCATCGTGGTGATCGACCGGTTGTCGCGGTGATCTACACGCATTCGCACATCGACCACTTCGGCGGGGTCAAAGGAGTGACCACCGACGACGACGTCGCCGCCGGGCGATGCGTGATCGTCGCACCCACCGGGCTCGTGGAGCACGCGGTCGAGGAAAACGTCTATGCGGGAACGGCAATGGCTCGACGCGCGGCCTACATGTACGGGGCGGCCTTACCCCGAGGTCCCCGAGGTAGCGTCGGAGCCGGGTTGGGGCAGACCACCTCAACCGGCACACCGACGCTCATTTCGCCGACGGTGTCGATCTCGAAGACAGGTCACACGGAGACGATCGACGGCGTTCGGATCGAATTCCAGATGACGCCCGGAACCGAGGCCCCGTCCGAGATGAACTTCTACTTCCCGGATTTGCGCGCACTGTGTATGGCGGAGAACGCAACTCATACTCTCCACAACCTGCTCACGCTTCGCGGTGCCCTGGTACGAGATCCTCATGTCTGGTCTGCGTACCTGACGGAATCGATCAATCGTTACGCCTCACGATCCGACGTTCTGTTTGCGTCCCACCACTGGCCGACGTGGGGGACCGAACGGCTCACCGAGTTCCTGTCATTGCAGCGCGACCTCTACGGGTACCTTCACGATCAGACACTTCGTCGAATCAATCAGGGGTGGACCGGTCTCGAGATCGCCGAATCGATCGAGCTGCCAACTGCATTGGCGCAAGCGTGGCACACGCACGGGTACTACGGTTCCGTCAGTCACAACGTCAAAGCCATCTACCAGCGATACATGGGTTGGTTCGACGGTAACCCTGCGCATCTGTGGGAGCATCCACCCGTCGAATCGGCCAAGCGTCACGTGGAGTTCATGGGCGGATCAGCAGAAGTGTTACGGAAAGCTCGGGAATCGTACGAGCGCGGCGACTTTCGCTGGGTTGCGCAGGTGGTGAACTACGTGGTCTTCGCTGAACCGGACAACGTCGAGGCCAAGAATCTGCAGGCCGATACCTTCGAGCAACTCGGGTACGGCGCCGAGAACGGCACATGGCGGAACTTCTACCTCACCGGTGCATACGAACTGCGCAACGGCTCAGTGGGGACGCCCACGGTTGCCGCGGCGCCCGACATCACCGCAGCGCTGTCGGTAAGTCAAGTCTTCGATGCAGTATCGCTGCGCGTGGATGGAGTGCGCGCAGCGGGCTCGCACATCGTCGTCGATTGGAACATCACTGACGAAAACATCGTTCACCGAACGGAACTCAGCAACGGAGTTCTGATCCATTTCGACGTGGAAGGTGGGTCTGCAGATGCTGGGTCTGTGGATGCGATGTTCAGTTTGAGTCGGCGCGACTTACTCGGTGTGCTGCTCGGTGGTGTGGACTTGGGTGCCGAGATTGCGAATGGAACCATCTCGGTTTCCGGCGACGCGGCGAAGCTCGCAGAACTTGCCGGATACCTCGACGAGCCGGATCCGAACTTTGCGATAGTCACTCCGACCTAGCGCTGTATCAGTCGTGAACGAGCCTGTACTTCAACAGGTCTCGAGTCGCGCACCTTTTTGAAGTTGTCCGTTTTGTCTCTGGTTCTCGAAAGTATGTTCGATTAAACTTTCGGCATGGATAGTCGGGGAGCGTGGCAGCTGGATGGTGAGGACCTCAAGAGTGAGGTTCTGGATCTGGTGCGTGTCCGGCACGAGTTGCAGTCGCGGTTGGTGTTGTTGATCGTGGAGATGTTTTCCCGTGAGGTTCTCGGTGGGAAGGGTTTTCGGGCGATCGCGCTGTGGTTGCATGGTTCGACGAATTTGGAGATCGGTGAGTGCAGTCTGCTGGTCGGGTTGGCGCGGTTGTTGATGCTCGAACCCGTGGTGGGCGATGCGTTTCATCGTGGTGACGTGGATGCGTTGAAGGCGCGGCAGGTGGCGTCGTTTTGTCAGCATCCACCGAAGAACATGACGCCGGCGGATGTGGACAAGGCTCGCGGGATTCTGTTGGGGTTGGCGTCGCAGAACATTGCCGATTGTGATGCGGTGCGGGCGGCGATTCGGCGGATCGAGAAGCAGTACGGCAAGCGCGAAGACGGGGTTCCGGTGGGTGAGGATTCGGAGCGTAACGAGTTCTACGCGTCGAAGGGCTTGTACGGGCGCGTGTCGGTGAAGGGTGATCTGGATGCGGTGAACGGGGCACGGTTGATCACGTTGTTGTCGAGTCTGTCGGCTCCGACGCCGGAGAAGGACGGTGTCAAAGACACCCGCACTCCGGCACTGCGGCGGGCGGACGGGTTCTGCGAATTGTTGCGCCGGTACGAGCGGGCGGGGTTGGGTCCGATCGAGGGCGGGGTGAAACCGCACATCACGGTGACTGCGTCTGCGAAAGACATGACGGACCTCAAAGCCTTGAAGGATCTACTGCCGTCGACTCAGGAACTGGGTTTCGCGTGGACGGATTGGGTAGGTCCGATCAGTATCGATACCGCGCGGATGTTGGCGTGCGACTGCACGGTAACGCGGATCCTCCTGGATGAGAACGGTGTTCCGCTCGACTGCGGCAAAGAAGCAAGGACCGCGACGGTACCCCAGCGGCGGGCGTTGGCGGTTCGTGATGGTGGGTGTGCGTTTCCGGGGTGCGGAACTCCGTCGGGGTGGTGCGATGCTCATCATATTGTTCACTGGAACGATGGTGGCCCAACAGATCTCGATAATCTGGTCTTGTTGTGCGGTCATCATCACCGGACGCTACATCACACGGAGTGGCGGGTGGAGATCGGGCCCGATCGGAAATCGGTGTTCTATCCGCCGATGTCGATCGATCCGTATCAGCAGCCGATCGGCGGGAACAGCCCACCGACAGCGGCGTGAACCGCGACAACTGACGAATACGCCGGGGCACAACCATGCCCCGGTGCTTGCTCAATCCAGTATTTACTCAAGACAACGTGATGTCGGCAATCAGGCCGTGGTGATCGGATCCCTCGATCTCGATCCGTTCCAAGGATGTCGCCACGGCGCCTTTCGTGATGATGTGGTCGATACCGACCACCGCCGGATACCGCTTGTCGGTCGGATAGGTCGGGATCAGGCCGGAACCCAATTGGTCGGCGGCGCTGGTGTATCCGTTCGTGAGAAGATTCCGGAACTGTTTGTTCGAGTACGACGCGTTGAAGTCGCCGCTCACTATCACGTTGTCCCGTCCGGCGACTTTGTCCATGTAAGACCCAAGCCTTCGCTGCTCGTCCGCCCACACCGAAGGCGGTGAGATGTACGCCGGTGCCGGATGCACGGCGAACAATGTGACTGGCTGCGCCAAGCCGACATTCAGTTCTGCGGACAGCGTTTCGGGTGAGAATCCGTCGAGGCTACGCGGATTGGAGAGTGGAAAGCGACTGTAGATTCCTGCCCCGCCACCACCGTCGGTGTACGGGACGAGGAATTGGTGGCTCAGAACCTCGTCAAGCCCGGCGGCTTTGAGCGCGTCGGCTTCCTGGTACGTCAACTCCTGGACCGTCACCACGTCGACCTCGCGTTCGCGGACCATCGCCACAAGCGACTCCGGATCCGCTGCACCGACCATCAAGTTGGCCTGCATGATTCGAATCGATGGACCGTTCGCAGACGTCGACTCCCCAGTTCCGCCGATGTACAGCGGGCTCACAGACCATCCGAACAACCCAAGGACGAGGATCGAGGCGGCGCACACGATCCACTGACGCCCGATACCCGAGACGACGGCACCGATCAGCGGAGCAATCATCAACAAGGGCGCCACCGACGCCAGAACGATCACGATGTTGTGATCGACGTCCGACTGAGTTGCGATCAAGGCAACCAAACCAGTCACGATGCCGGCCACACCGGCCACGGCCGAAAGGCGGCGAAGAACCAGTCGACGAGGGGTCACGGCATCGGGTTGCATGACGTCCATGGAAGCAGAAGAGCGTCGTAGCTCCGGGAAACTGCAGGTGGAGTCGGTGCGCCCTATTGTTTGCGCCCTATTGTTGCGGATACGGAAGATGGCTGCTGCTGTTCTCACTGACGGAGATCGAGCGGCCGAGTTGGGGGAAGGCGCGTTGAGAGCACGCTGGCCTGTCACAGACTTTGCACCCCGCGCCGATCGGCACGATGGTCGCGGGGTCGTCCGTCTGAATTCCGTGTGAGTAGACCATGCGATCGGCGTAGCCGATGTCGCAACCGAGTCCGACGGCGAAGTTGCGCTCGGGTGCGAGGTACCCGAGTCCGCCGCTGTGGGTAGTGCGCGCCACCCAGAGGTATGTCCGGCCGTCGGGCATCTTCGCGACCTGAGTGAGGATGCGACCTGGGCTCGCGAATGCCTCGTGGATGACCCACAGCGGGCAGCTGCCTCCGACTCTGGAGAAGTGAAAGGCGGTAGCAGACTGACGCTTCGAGATGTTTCCGGCGCGATCGGTTCGGACGAAGAAGAAAGGGATGCCGCGTTGGCCGTGTCGTTGGAGAGTGGACAACCGGTGGCAGACTGTCTCGAAGCCGACCTCGAACTTGAGGCTGAGCAGGTCGATGTCGTACCGCAAGGCCTCAGCGGATTGCAGGAATTGGGTGTACGGGAGTAGCAGTGCGCCGGCAAAGTAGTGTGCGAGTCCGACGCGGGCCAGCGCTGCGGACTCGGCGCTCAATGATTCATCCTCGGCGACAAGGGAATCGATCACGTCGGCCTGCGTGAAGAAGGCCAACTGCATTGCGATCTGGAACGCGCGTTGTCCTGCCGACAGACGACGGGCGAGTGTGAGGACCGACTTGTTCGGATCGTAGTAACGCTTGGGGCCGAGCTTGTCGGGTTCGTCGGTACGGATCGTCACGGTGACGCCGTGCTGATCGCGAAGTAGTCGTGCCAGTTGCAAATCCACTGCGCCCACGGACAATCCGTTGTCCAGGAACATCTGCTCGGCAGCGTCGTCCAGAACGGCGATGTGATTCTTTCGGTCGTAGAAGAAGTCCCGAACTTCCTCGTAGGGCATCGGTACGAGTGACACATCGGACGCTGGTTCGCCGGACAACTGCGTCGAGAACTGGTCCAACTGCTCTGTCGCGGCGTGAAGGCGGCGGTGCAACATCACGAGGGTGCGTCCGACCGCCGGCATGCGGGCCACCAATTCGTCCACCTCGGCCAGAGATACGTCTCCAGATTCCGAAGTTTCGGCCAAGGCGTGATGAACGTCCGCAACCAGGCGTGCGTCGGAATCGGAGGCGAAGAATTGCACGTCGAGATCGAACTCGGCGTTGAGCTTGAGAAGGACGGGCACCGTCAGCGGTCGTTGATCGTTCTCCAGTTGATTGACATAGCTGGGGGAGAGTTCGAGTGCCTTCGCCAGTGCGGACTGTGACAGGTTTCGTTCCTCCCGCAGCCGTCGCAGCCGCGCTCCCGCGTACATCTTCTTCATCGAATCTCCTCGGTGCCGATCGCGTTCACCCTACCGAGAAGCTATTCGCAACATTCGCAACATCGCAGCATTGTCATTGCACAAATAGGCAATTGCGAGGGCCTATCCCGAGGTGAATGAGCTGCGTAGCGTGCAAATAGATACCGAAGAACGTGAGAAGAGGACCGATGAAGACGCATCTCGTACGCACTCACCGCTCTGCCGAAGAGTTCCCCAAGGAAGACCACCTCGCGTGGAAGATCGCGGAAGTTGCGACGGATTCCGTCGACGTCACCGACGCCACATCCGACATGATCGTCAACCGGATCATCGACAACGCGGCAGTTGCCGCAGCTTCCCTGGTGCGCCGTCCCGTGGTGAATGCGCGGGCGCAAGCACAGTCGCATCCGTATACGCCGGGCTCCACCGTGTTCGGTATCCCCGGTACGTTCTCGCCTGAATGGGCCGCCTGGGCCAACGGTGTCGCGGTTCGTGAACTCGATTTCCACGACACGTTCCTCGCCGCCGAGTACTCGCACCCCGGAGACAACATCCCGCCGATCCTCGCCGTCGCTCAGCACACCGGCCGTGACGGTCGAGACCTGATTCGTGGTCTGGCGACCGGCTACGAGATCCAGATCGACCTGGTTCGGGCTATCTGCCTGCACGAGCACAAGATCGACCACGTCGCACACCTCGGCCCCTCGGCTGCGGCAGGTATCGGAACTTTGCTGGGCCTGGGCACCGAGACGGTCTACCAGGCAATCGGCCAGGCACTGCACCTCACGACAGCGACACGTCAGTCCCGCAAGGGCGAGATCTCCAGTTGGAAGGCGTACGCGCCTGCGCTGGCAGGCAAGGTTGCCGTAGAGGCGGTCGACCGTGCGATGCGCGGTGAGGGCGCACCGTCACCGATCTGGGAAGGCGAAGACGGCGTCATCGCCTGGCTACTCGGTGGCCCGGACAAGGAGTACCACGTTCCGCTGCCCGGTTCGGGTGAGGCGAAGCGCGCCATCCTCGACTCGTACACCAAAGAACACTCCGCGGAGTACCAGAGCCAGGCGCCGATCGACCTCGCTCGCCGAATGCGTTCTCGTGTCGGTGATCTCGACCAGATCGCGTCGATCGTCCTGCATACCAGTCACCACACCCACGTCGTCATCGGCACCGGTTCCGGCGATCCGCAGAAGTTCGACCCGACCGCCTCGCGTGAAACCCTCGACCACTCGGTGATGTACATCTTTGCCGTTGCGCTACAGGACGGTACGTGGCACCACGAACATTCCTACGCGTCCGAGCGTGCACAGCGCGCGGACACGATCGAGCTGTGGAACAAGATCTCCACGCGCGAAGATCCCGAATGGACACGCCGTTACCACTCGACGGATCCGGACGAGAAGGCTTTCGGTGCTCGCGCCGAGATCACCTTGAAGAGCGGCGAAGTCATCGTCGACGAGCTTGCGGTGGCCGATGCGCACCCGCTCGGCGCACGTCCGTTCGCTCGCGATCAGTACGTCGCGAAATTCCGCACCCTCGCCGAGGGCGTCATCGAGCCGAGCGAACAGGACCGCTTCCTCGATGCGGCTCAGCGCACCGCCGAATTGAAGGCAGGCGAACTCGATCAGCTGACCTTCACCGTTTCCGAAGACGTTCTCGCTCGGGCTCCCAAGGTCGCCAAGGGACTTTTCTGATGTCGGGCCTCATCGCAGCAGCGACGTCTGCAGCCGACAAGCGGATTGCCTTCCGGGCGGGGCTGACGTCCGGAAAGATTCAACGACTCCCGGGTGCGATCAATCCGCTGACAGCCAGACTGATTCAGGAAATCGGGTTCGAGGGTGTCTACGTTTCAGGTGGTGCGTACTCCGCCGGATTGGCGCTTCCCGACATCGGACTGACCACCTTGACCGAGGTCGCCGGCCACAGCAAGCAGATCGCGCGCGTCACGGACCTCCCGACGCTCATCGACGCCGACACCGGTTTCGGTGAACCTATGAGCGCGGCCCGCACGGTCACGATCTTCGAGGACGACGGAATAGCCGGTCTGCACCTCGAGGACCAGATCAACCCGAAGCGCTGCGGGCACCTCGACGGCAAAGCAATTGTGCCCACCGAAGACATGGTTCGCCGTGTTCGTGCTGCAGTGTCGGCGCGTCGTGACCCGAACTTCGTCATCTGCGCGCGCACCGATGCTGCCGGAATCGACGGTATCGACGCGGCGATCGAGCGAGCAAAGGCCTATGTGGATGCCGGTGCTGATTTGATCTTCACCGAAGCTCTTGCCACCGAAGCAGACTTCGAGAAGTTCCGCGCAGCAGTCGACACTCCGCTCCTCGCCAACATGACCGAGTTCGGGAAGTCGAACCTCATTTCGGCGAAGACATTGGAAGAGATCGGTTTCAACGCCGTCATCTACCCCGTGACCACCCTTCGGCTGGCGATGTTCGCTATCGAAAAGGGTCTGCGCGAGATTTTTGCGGAGGGCACGCAAGAAGGACTGCTCGGCGAAATGCAGCATCGCAGCAGGTTGTACGAGATTCTCGAGTACGAGCGCTACAACGAATTCGACAGTGGCATTTTCAATTTCAGCTTGGAGGGGAGTAGGACATGACCGAACAGATTCCGACGATCTACAAGGGCTTGGCCGGAGTTGTCGTCGATACGACGGCTATCTCCAAGGTAGTGCCCGAGACGAATTCGTTGACGTATCGCGGTTACGCAGTGCAGGACCTTGCCGCGAACTGCAGCTTCGAAGAAGTTGCGCACCTGCTCTGGTACGGCGAACTGCCGACTCCCGAGCAGCTCGAATTACTCTGCCTGCGTGAGCGTGCGGCCCGTCGTGCCGACCGCTCACTGCTCTCACTCCTGACCAAGATGCCGGACAACTGCCACCCCATGGATGTTGTCCGCACGGCGATCAGCTACCTCGGCGCCGAGGATCCGGCGGAGGACGACAACTCGGAGAAGGCCAATCTGGCCAAGGCGCTGCGGATGACGGCTGTGCTGCCGACCATCGTCGCAGCCGATTTCCGCCGCCGGCGCGGTCAGGATCCCATCGCGCCGCAGTCGGACCTGGGTTTCGCCGAAAACTTCTTGAACATGTGTTTCGGTGCTGTTCCGGAGTCGGCGATCGTGAAGGCCTTCGAGGTCTCGCTGATCCTGTACGCGGAGCACTCCTTCAACGCCTCGACGTTCGCCGCTCGTGTTGTGACGTCCACACTTTCGGACATCTACAGCGCAGTGACCGCTGCTATCGGCACGCTCAAGGGCCCGTTGCACGGCGGTGCAAACGAAGCTGTCATGCACGACATGCTCGAGATCGACGACCCCGACCGCGCCGAAGCCTGGATGTCGGAGAAGTTGGCTGCCAAGGAGAAGGTCATGGGCTTCGGGCACCGCGTCTACAAGAACGGTGATTCGCGTGTTCCGACCATGAAGCAGGCCCTCCTCGACGTCGCGGCAGCGACCGACGGCGAGAAGTGGGTGCAGATGTACGAGATCCTCGAGAAGACCATGGTCAGTGCCACCGGAATCAAGCCGAATCTCGATTTCCCCACGGGCCCTGCATATTTCCTCATGGGCTTCGACGTCGAGATGTTCACGCCGATCTTCGTGATGAGCCGCATCACCGGATGGACGGCGCACATCATCGAGCAGGGGCAGTCGAATGCACTGATCAGGCCGCTGAGCCAGTATTCGGGCGTGCCACAGCGCACAGTCGTGGCATGACACTTTTTGCTGTCGTGGCATGACACCCCTTTGATACTGCGTCGGCGAGGTTCGGTTCTGGCATCACCGTCTCCTGGCCTCGTCGACGCTTCTCCGTTCGCACTATCTGCAACTTTGCATCGAGAATTCGCAAAGATATTCAAGTGCAATGTGTTTCGACTCTTCTCTACCGGAAATAACGTGAGTGTCATGACTGAAACGCACGAAGAAATCTTGATCATCCGTCGTGGCGAGACCCTCGACGTCGTGTTCAACCGGCCGGAAAAGCGCAACGCATTGACCCCGCAGATGTACGACGCCATTGCCGGAGCCTGCCGGCGCGCCGACTCCGACCGCGAGATTCGGTTACTCACTCTCCGAGGTGCTGGGGGAGAGGCGTTCTCGGCGGGCTCCGACATTGGCCACTTTCAAACCTTCTCGAGCTTTCAGGACGGGCTCGACTACGAAAGCCGGTTCGTCGGCGTACTGACCGAACTCGAGAAAGTGAGTGTTCCCACCCTCGCGGTCATCGACGGTGTGTGCGCGGGAGCAGGGCTGTTGCTGTCGGCAGCGTGCGATGTGCGGATCGCGACGCAGGGGTCACGCTTCTGCCTACCGATCGCGCGCACACTCGGAAACTCGTTGTCGATCCATTCCGTGGCGTTGCTGGCGGACAGGATCGGCAGTTCGCGTCTGATGTCGTTGATCGCTCGGGCTGGGGTGATGTCGAGTGGCGAGGCTCTGCGGAGCGGCTTCCTCAGCGACTGTGCAACAGAGTCCGAGTTCGCGACCCTGACTGCCCAGGTATCTCGCGATCTACTTGCCGCCGCCCCGATGACCGTCTGGACTATTCGGGAGTCCCTGCGACGCATCAGAACCCGAGTGATTGCCGACAACGATGATCTGATGAGCATGATCTACAGCAGTGACGACTTCAAAGCCGGCGTCGACGGTTTCCTTCGCGGGGAACGACCGGTGTGGGCCGGCGTGTAGTTCGGCGGTAGAACCACAGGCTTGCGTTGGAGCGCGCTCTAACCCCTAGCGTTGCCGACCATGACAACAAAGACCTGGATCATCACTGGAGTTTCTCAGGGTTTCGGCCGTGAACTCGCACTGTCTGCACTTCGATCGGGGGACGCGGTAGTCGCTGCAGTTCGTCGTCCCGAGTCCGTTGCAGATATTGCGTCGGCGAATCCGGATCGGTTCTCGGCGGTGACGTTCGACGTCAGAGATACCGCAGCGGCTCCGGGCGTCGTCGAATATGCGCTCGAGCGTTTTGGTCGCATCGACGTGCTGGTCAACAATGCCGGTCGTGGGATGGTCGGCGCGGCGGAGATGGTGGACGATTCGACCTTGCGGGATCTCATGGAACTGCACCTGATCGGACCCGCCGCGTTGGTGCGCGCCGTCCTCCCGTCGATGCGAGTGCAGGGCAGCGGGACGATCGTGCAGATGAGCAGTCAAGGCGGCCGTATGTCGTTTCCCGGCGTCGGGGCGTACTCGGCGTCGAAGTTCGCTCTCGAAGGTTGGTCGGAGGCTCTCGCCGGTGAGGTCGCGCAGTTCGGCGTTCGGGTGATGATCGTCGAGCCCAGCCGATTCCGTACAGCATTCAACACGCCTGGCGTTCTGAGCTTCGCCGAATCATCATCGGAATACCGTGATTTGCTGGATCCCGTTCTGCGGGACATGGCGGCCGCAGACGGTGTTCAGGAGGGTGATCCGGAGAAAGCGAGCAATGATCAGAACCTGTGGATGGTTCTCGGCGAGGCGGCGTGAGTGGGCGCACCTTCCCGGGAATGATCTGAAATTCCATCAGCTCTGATCAGGACCGGCGTTGGCGCGCTGGTTCGGGAAGGTACGCCCATGCTCACGGTAGTTCAGGATCAGCAATCCTCCAACGACGACAGCGGTGTTGGTCGGTCGTTGCTTGACGAGATCGTTCGCGACGGTGCCCGGCAGATGCTCGCGGCGGCGTTGGCCGCCGAAGTCGCCGCATACATCGAGCAGTTCGCCGAGCATCTCGATGAGCACGGCCGGCGGCTGGTGGTCCGCAACGGCTATCACCACGAGCGTGACGTGCTCACCGCGGCGGGGGCGGTGACGGTGACCGCACCGCGGGTCAACGACCGCCGTGTCGACGCCGAGACCGGTGAACGGCAACGGTTTTCCTCGGCGATCCTGCCGGCGTGGTCACGCAAGTCCCCGCAGATGACCGAGGTGTTGCCGCTGCTGTACCTGCACGGGCTGTCCAGCGGCGACTTCGGTGCGGCGTTGGAGCAGTTCCTCGGCACTGGTGCCGGGCTGTCGGCCTCGACGATCACCCGGCTGACCGCGCAATGGCAGGACGAGGCGAAGGCCTTCGCCGACCGGGATCTCTCGGGCACCGATTTCGTGTACCTATGGGTCGACGGCATCCATCTCAAGGTCCGCCTGGAGCAGGAGAAGCTGTGCTTGCTCGTGATGATCGGCGTCCGCGCCGACGGCCGCAAGGAGCTCGTCGCGCTCACCGATGGGTTCCGGGAGTCCACAGAGTCGTGGGCTGATCTGCTGCGCTCATGCCGACGCCGCGGGATGACCGCCCCGGTGCTGGCCGTCGGTGATGGGGCGCTGGGGTTCTGGAAGGCACTGCGGGAGGTGTTTCCGGATACCCGTGAACAGCGCTGCTGGTTTCACAAGCAGGCCAATGTGCTTGCTGCGCTGCCCAAGTCGGCTCATCCAGGTGCGACCGCGGCGATGCGGGAAATCTACAACGCCGAGGACATCGACAAGGCCCAGGTCGCGATCAAGGCCTTCGAGGTAGATTACGGCGCGAAGTACCCCAAGGCGGTCGCCAAGATCGTCGACGACGCCGACGTGCTCCTGGAGTTCTACCGGTACCCGGCCGAGCACTGGATCCACTTGCGCACTACGAATCCGATCGAATCGACGTTTGCGACCGTGCGGTTGCGAACCAAGGTCACCAAGGGCCCTGGGTCACGCGCAGCGGGGATTGCCATGGCCTACAAGCTGATCGACGCCGCACAAGCCCGCTGGCGGGCGGTCAACGCCCCCCATCTGGTCGCGCTGGTCCGTGCCGGCGCGGTGTTCCACAAAGGCAAGCTGCTCGAACGACCCATCGACATCTCACCCGCTGAGCCCGACGAATCAAGCGAAACGGAGGTCGCCTGAAACACCCTCATCCACAGGTCTTGACAATATCTCGAGAAAGCAGCAGAGATCATCACCTCGCTTGTGCACAGCGAGAATGTGCCACTTCGTCTGCCACTCGGAAAGGAAGCCGTGGAGCGTGTCTCCGCGTCGTATCGGAAGAATCTCGCCGAGGTATGCGTCTGGGCCGACCTGGCTCGCAGTGCAGACTTCGCGGATGCTGCCGGCCCTGTCCGCCCGTTCTAGGCTGAGAGTCATGGCTACGGAAGACTTGATGCGTAAGGCACTCGAGGCACTTGGGGAAGTGGACGGGCCAATGTCGATCGAGGTGATTCACCGACTCGTCGATGCAGGGGACGTTCAGGAGCCGATGTCGATCGCCGAAGTCTCGGACCTGCTGGATGTCTCGGCACATACGCTGCGCTACTACGAGAAGATCGGTCTGGTCGAGGTCGATCGTGACTCGAGCGGACATCGTGTGTACGGTCCGGAATCTGTTCGCAGGCTGGTGTTTCTGACCCGCATGCGCATCTCGGGTATGGCGATTCGCGACCTGCAGCACTACGTCGAACTGGTCGACGCCGGTGAAGGGACAATTCCGGAGAGGCTCGACATGCTGCTCGAGCACCGGGACACCGTTCGTCGGCAGATCAAGGAGCTCACGTTGTCTTTGGCTGCGACGGAGTACAAGATTGCGACGTACGGCGGGCGGACCGGAGAGCAGAAGTAGCGCGGGCTACTTCTCCTGCGTTCGATCCAGCCCGCCTTCCATGGATAGCGCCAACTGCTCGAGTGCCGTGAGAATTTTTCCGCGGTCCCGCCCGAGTTGGGTGAACAATTCACCGTGAGCGGCAAGTTCGCGAGGAAAGACGTCGTCGACGACAGCGTTTCCCTGGACCGTCATCGTGATCAGTGCAGATCGCCTGTCTTCGGGATTGCTTGTGCGGGAGACGAGTCCTCGCTTCTCGAGTCGCGCGAGTGCCTTGCTGACTCCGGCCCGAGACATACCGAGGCGTTCGGCGAGACGAATCGCGGTGACCGGTTCCTCGGCGTATCGAAGTGGCACAAGGAGTTCCACTTCCGAGACGCTGAGGTCCGCGGATCGGTACACCGGTTCGACGGCGAGTTCGAGAAGCGCCGTGATCCGCTTGAGTTGCGCGACTACTTCCATGGGCGAGGTGTCGAGGTCGGGATTGTTTTCGGCCCAGAGGTTGCAGGTACGGGAGCGGAGTGTTGGTTCGTTCACGATTCCTCAACTTTGTTAACCGGTAAACAAATTTGCTAGATTGCCAGAATAGCCCACCGTCTCGGGTGGGACGATCTGCGGACTGGGGGAGCACATGAGGTTCGACGTGGTGATTGTCGGTGGCGGTGCGGCGGGGTTGAGTGCCGCGCTTGTTCTGGCTCGGGCTCGGCGGCGAGTGATGATCGTCGATGCAGGTAACCCGCGCAATGGTGTCTCCGAGCACCTGCACGGGTACCTGACGCGGGATGGTGAGAGTCCTACGCAATTACTTGCGGCCGGCCGCAAGGAGGTTCTCGAGTACGGCAGCGAAATGACGACTGGCACCGCAATCCGAATCGAGCGCACGGACGACGGTGGGTTTCTTGTGCAAACCGACGCGACTGCGTCGCTGGAGGCACGGACTGTTCTGGTTGCTACTGGGTTACGTGACGAGCTGCCGAACATCGCTGGGCTGCAAGATCGCTGGGGCGTCGACGTTCTGCATTGTCCCTACTGTCACGGGTACGAGGTTCGAGATTCCCCGATCGGTGTGCTCGGTGGTGGCAATAGGCCGTTCACCATTCATCAGGCGTCGTTGGTGCGTCAATGGTCGGAGGATGTCGTCTTCTTTCCCAACCGTATCGAGCTGACGGGAGCCGAACGGGAGCGGCTGATTGCCAGGGGGATTCGCATTGTCGAAGGCGATGTGGCTGGCGTGTCGGTTGGCGATGGTAGATTGGACGGCGTCGAACTGGCCTCCGGTCAGGTAATTCCGCGAAGCGTAGTGTTTGTCGGCCCACGGTTTGTTCCGCGAGGCGATCTGTTGACTGACCTGGGGTGTGAAGCCGACGAAAATGGTTGGGTGGTAACTGATCCTGCAGGCAGCACAAGTGTGCCTGGAGCCTGGGCCGCGGGGAATGTGTCGGATTCTCCGGCGCAGTTGATCACCGCCGCCGCTGCCGGATCAAAGGCTGCGATTGCACTGAATCACTATCTGCTCGAGCAGGATATCGTGCGAGCGGTTGCGATCGCAGCCGAACTTCAGCCGAGTGAAACCGGAAGCAACCCTCGCGGGGTCTCTTGAGCGATCTGGTTCAGCGCAGACTCCAACGTCGGAAATTGATACTGGAAGCCGCTGTCCGCGAGCACCCCTGGTGAAACCCAGCGACTCTTCGTTACCAGTTCAGCCTCGGTGCGGATGATTCGTGCGCCGAACTCGAGCATCCAGCCCGGCGTCGGAAACCCATATTGTCGGCCAAGTTTCGCTCGTACCATCCGCATCATGTCGGTGTTGGTTACCGGATACGGGGATGCGATATTGACCGGGCCTGAGATCTCCGGATTCTCGTAGACGTGGATGATCGCGCGAATGACGTCGGCGATGTAAATCCAGCTGAACATCTGTCGGCCGTCGCCCATTCGTCCGCCGAAGCCCATTCGGGCGAGGTTGACGAACGGATTGATCGCCCCACCGCCGGCTCCGAGGACGATCGACATCCGAAGTGCCACTTTGCGAACAGGCGTTGGGGCTGAGAACAATTCGTGTTCCCACGCTCGCGCGACCGCTACGGAGAATCCCTTTCCCAGCTCTCCGTTCTTCTCGTCCATCGGTCGATCTCGTGCGTCTCGGTAGATCGTGCCGGTACTGGCATTCGCCCAGAGTGAGGGTGGCTGCGGCGTGCGGGTCAGCGCACGACCCAACAGTGCAGTCGTTTCCACTCGGGAGGAGAAGATGTCGTCGGCATTGCGCTTGTTGTAGCGGCAGCTCACGGAGCGGCCGGCGAGGTTGACGAGCAGATCCGTGCCGCTGAGTACATCGGCGACGCCGTGCTCGTCGGACCACGTGGCATCGCTCGTTCCTCCCCGGCCGATCGTCCGAACGTCGACCCCGTTGGATTCGAGCGTTCGAAGAAGGTGTTGGCCTACGTAACCCGACGCACCACAGACAACAACGGTCTTCATGGTTTTGTGTTCCCCTCTGCAGAAACGACTTTTGTCATCAGGGCGGCGACATCGCCGACCAGACCTCGTGCCACTGGCAGCCGGGCGAGGGTGAGCGCTTTCGCGATGATCGGTACCAGGCCGTCGACGAGGGATCGGGTACGAGTTTGCCCCGGAGACGCGTCGGTGACCCAGTGTAGCGTCACGCCCAGATAGCTGAGCCACAAGAGCGTGGGGAGCTGGGTCTCCAATGACGCCGGCGTCTTCTGCTTCGACGCCGCCAGTGCTTCACGCATCAGATCGACGGCCATCGATCTCGCATCGGTCGACTCGGCCGAGAACGGGCTGGACTGTGATGTGGTGGGCAGGGCAACGTGCAGAAACGTGCTGCCGAAGCCGTGATAGGGCCCCATGACATCGAGTCCGGTGTGCAGAACAATCCTGAGATTTTCTGTCAGTGACCCACCTTCGCGAAGGAGTGGAAGCGCCCGCGCGCGGTGATCGCGTTGGATGACGAGATACAGCTCGTGAACCAGTTCGTCTTTACTGGCGAAGTAGTAGTAGGCGTTCCCGAGCGAGACCTCTGCCTCATTTGCGATCTTGCGCATGGTCGTCGCTGCGAAGCCTTCGTCGCGGAAGAGCCGCAATGCTGTTTCCACCAGCTTTTCCCTGGTCTCGATCCCGCGAGTACTCATCGACACTCCTTCTTTGAACATGTTCAAGTGCAGCGTACGCCCTGGAGTTGAACACGTTCAAGAGTGGATCTGTTGCGTGAAATATAATAAGCGCGCATACTAAATGTATGAATGAATGTGCTTTCGGTTCGCCAGGTGGTCGGCGATGAACGCATGGTTGGGAGTTGTGTCCGCCGAACATGTGCGTCGCGCAGTGGATCTCGGTATCGCACAGATCGGGCACGGAAAGAGAGCCGGATTGGCACGGATGAAAGCAGGTGACGTGCTGGTCTACTATTCGCCGGTCGAGTCCATTGGTGATCGAGATCCGTTGCGCGAGTTCACAGCTCTCGGTGTGATCGAAGAGGGTGAGATCTGGCAGGCGGACGAGGGGTGCTTCAAGCCGTTTCGGCGTCGAGTGCGATACGAGCAGTTCACACCCGTTCCACTCGGCGATGTGCGGAGTCGATTGGCGCTGACCTCGGCACCGAATTGGGGGTATCAACTCCGGCGTGGCTTGATTCCGTTGGATGACAACGACGTCGAGGTTCTGCGTTCGACGACGAGCTGACACACTGGCGCTGTGGCGAAGAAACTGGAAACCGACTTCGAGGACGCGGACGAGAGTCCCGGTCTGATGTTGTGGCGTGTCACCAATGCTTGGCAAGCCTCGATTCGCGCGGCGCTGCGACCTTTCGACCTGACCCACGTGCAGTTCGTTCTGCTCGCAGCACTGACCTGGCTGGATGCAGAGACGCCGATAACTCAACGCGGTCTTGCCGAGTACGCGCGCACCGACGCGATGATGACGTCACAGGTGATTCGGACCCTCGAATCCAAGGGGTTTGTCGAACGACGTCCACATCCGACCGATGCTCGTGCTCGCTCGCTTGCCGTCACGCCGGTGGGTGCGGCCTTGGCCGGCAGGGCGAACCGCGCGGTGGAATCTTCGGACCGGGAATTCTTCGCCGCTCTGGGGGATCGTCAGGCGGCCTTCGTCGCGATGCTCGGCGCGCTTGATCGACGGTAACAACCCTCAGTTTCGAGGAGGTTGCTCTGTAGTTCTCTGCAGCAGTGCGTATTTGGCTTCCAGTCCGTCCAGTAGGGATTCCAGCGCGAGTTCGAAACTGGCACCGTCGATTTCCGCAGCACGCTCACGCAACAGATGTGCTCGCGTGAGGTGCGGGTAACGCTCGGCGTAGATCGCAGGATCGTCCACGAATCCGCCGGAGAACGTCGCCGTCGCAGCACCCATGACCACGTACTTGACGGAAGCGCCGATCAGTGTTGCCGTGCGCTGTGGCCATCCGGCGCGCACCAGTCCGCCATGGATGGCGTTCGCGCGATCGAGGGCGATGGGCCTGACGCTCGGACCGTAGGCCAAGTAGGGAACGATATTGGGATGCTTGCCCAGGGCGGCGTGGTAGGACCGCGCCCACGTGCGTAGCGCGCCGCGCCAATCGTCGGAGTCGAAGCCGCTCACGTCGACGGACTCCATGATGACGTTCGCGACGTCGTCGAGTAACTCGTCCTTGTTGGCGTAATGGCTGTACAGCGACGGTGCCTGTACGCCGAGAACAGTGGCGAGTTTGCGCATCGAGAAGTCGGTCAAACCGTGCTCGTCCACCAGTTTCAGGGCGGTGTCCCTGATGATCGGCTTACTCAGTAGTGGAACCCGCGGTCGCGCCATCGCCCAGAACCCTTTCGTCTGAAAGTACTGGACAACCTTACACTGTGAGTTTATTATCCAATTAACCTAACAGTGTTCGGGAACGTGGAGGATCAGATGACACGGGTGTTCGAGAACAAGTCCGATCTCCTGGGGGCGGTCGGTGAAACGCTGGGCTCGAGCGAGTGGGTCGAGGTCACCCGCGAGATGGTCCATCAATTTGCCGACGCGACCGGTGACCATCAGTGGATTCACGTCGACGACGAAAGGGCAAAGCGTGAATCACCTTTCGGTGGTCCGATTGCCCACGGGTATCTGACTCTCTCGCTCCTGCCGCTTCTGTCGAAGTCCGTGTATCGCATCGACGGCGCGAAAATGGTCGTCAACTACGGGTCCGACAAGGTTCGATTCCCGAGTCCGGTGCCAGTCGGGGCCAAGGTTCGAAATACCGCAGTGCTCTCCGCAATCGAAGAATTGCCGAACGGTTCACTACAGAGTCAGATCACCAACACCGTCGAGATCGAAGGCGTGGACAAGCCCGCCGTTGTTGCGCAGACCGTCGCACGAATCTTGTTCTGAAACCCTGCCAGAAGAAAGCAGACTCCATATGAATCTCGAATTGACCGGTGAGGAAGTTGCGTTCCGCGAGGAGATGCGAAAGTTCTTCACCACCGAATTCTCGCCCGAACTTCGAGCACGTGCAGCCGGATTCGGAAAGCTGACTCGTGAGGACATCGTTGCGGGTCAACAGATTCTGAACGCACACGGGTTGGCGGTTCCACACTGGCCGGTCGAATGGGGTGGCAAGGACTGGACTCCGGTTCAGCGCCACATCTATTCCGAGGAAATGCAGTTGGCGTCGGTACCCAACCCGTTGCCGTTCAACGTGAGCATGGTTGGGCCCGTTATCGCTGCCTTCGGTTCGCAGGAGCAGAAGGAGAAATTTCTCCCCGCTACGGCCAACGCCGATATCTGGTGGTGCCAGGGTTTTTCGGAACCAGAAGCCGGTTCGGATCTCGCTTCACTCAAGACGGCCGCTGTCCGTGACGGCGCGGATTACATCGTCAACGGTCAGAAGACGTGGACTACTCTCGCTCAGCACGCCGAGTGGATCTTCTGTCTGGTTCGCACAGATGCCAGTGCCCAGAAGCGGCAGGCCGGAATTTCGTTCTTGCTCATCGATCTGGCAACTCCCGGCATCACGGTTCGCCCCATCAAACTGATCGACGGCAGCGTCGAGGTCAACGAGGTGTTCTTCGACAACGTCCGCGTACCTGCGGAGAATCTTGTCGGCGAGGAGAACAAGGGCTGGGACTACGCCAAGTTCCTGCTCGGCAACGAACGCACGGGGGTCACACGGGTTGGGTTCTCCAAAACCCTTGTCGCCACGGCAAAAGAGAAGGCGCGGGAGGTCCACGTCGGAAAAGGCACACTCCTCGAGGATCCGTTGTTCGCGGCTCGGTTGGCTGAGTTGGAAAACGAACTGCTTGCACTGGATCTGACTCAACTGCGAGTTGTGGCGAGTTCGGCAGACGGAAAGCCGAATCCGGCATCGTCGCTGCTCAAGCTCCGTGGCTCCGAATTGCAGCAGGCGGCAACGGAATTGCTGATGGATGTTGCGGGTCCGGACTCGTTGCCGGTGAACACGGCCGAGATCGACTCGCCGGAGTGGGCGCAGCAGGCGGCGCCGCGCTACCTGAACTACCGGAAGGTTTCCATCTACAGCGGATCAAGTGAGGTGCAGCGCTCCATCATTGCCTCCTCGATCCTCGGATTGTGAGCATCTGACATGAATTTCGAACTCGACGACGAGCAGACGATGCTTCGCGACACGACGCGTGAATTGCTCAACCGCAGCTACGACGCGGAGAAGCGCAACGCCACCTCGGCTACTGACGAGGGATGGAATGCCGCGGTGTGGAAGCAGTTCGCGGAGCTCGGGCTGCTCGGCCTGCCGTTCGCGGAGGCTGACGGCGGAATGGGCGCTGGACCGGTCGAGACCATGGTCGTGATGACCGAACTGGGCCGTGCGCTTGCACCCGAGCCGTACTTGGGTGGTGTTCTGATCCCCGGCGGTTTGATCGCGGCTGTCGGTTCGGCAGATCAGCGGGCGCGGCTCCTGCCGGCGCTCAGCGACGGGACCACTCTGTCGGCCTTCGCGCATACGGAACCCGGCACGCGCTGGCCGGTCGCCACCGTCACGACCACGGCGTCGCAGTCGGGATCGGGGTGGACTATCACCGGCGTCAAGAACCCGGTCCTGCAGGGCGACAGCGCGCACGTCGTGATCGTCAGCGCCGCACTTCCAGACGGGGGCACCGGGCTCTTTCTGGTAGATGCGGAAAGCGCGGGTGTCTCATGGAGCAAATACGCAACTCACGACGGCCGTCGCGGTGCGCAGTTCACGTTCACCGATGCCGCGGCCGAACAACTTGGTGAGGGCGGCGATGTCACGGAGGCGATCGTCGAAGCAGAGGTTCGGGCGCAGGCAGCTCTGTGCGCCGAGGCGATCGGAATCATGACCGAGGCTCTGCGACTGACGACGGAATACCTGAAGCAGCGCAAGCAGTTCGGTGTTCCACTCGCGAAGTTCCAGACGCTGACTCATCGTGCGGCCGACATGTACGTGGCGCTCGAACTGGCGAGCAGCATGAGTCTGTACGCCACCATGGCCATCGCCGACGGAGTGATCGATCCGACCATCGCGTCGCGAGCGAAGCTGTCTGTCGGTCGCGCCGCGCATCAGATCGGTCAGGAAGCAATTCAGATGCACGGTGGTATCGGTATGACAGCCGAGTATCCGGTCGGGCACTACGTCTCACGGCTGGTGGCCATCGAACACACTTTGGGCGCATCGGACGATCACCTCAGGGTGCTGGCCGCCGGCGTCTCGAACTATTCGATGGTGAACGTCACCGAGTAGATCGGTGGTGACGATAACGGGAGGTCACGCGCAGGTCGCGTGGCCTCCCTTGTCTGTGCGGGGGCCGACCCGCGGTATTCGCGGTCAAGTAAAATTCCTGTGATCAGTCCGAGAAGAGAAAGGGATCGAAGTGACCGCGCATACCGAGCAGCTCGAGTTCCAAGCAGAAACACGTCAGCTGCTGGATCTGATGGTTCATTCAATCTATACGAACAAGGACAGCTTCCTTCGTGAGTTGATCTCCAACGCTTCGGACGCGCTGGACAAGCTCCGCCTCGAGTCGTACCAGGACAAAGACCTCAACGTCGACGTCTCCGATCTGCACATCGAGATCGACATCGACAAAGCGGCGCGCACCCTCACGATCCGCGACAACGGCATCGGCATGTCGCGTGACGAGGTCGTCGACCTGATCGGCACGCTCGCCAAGTCCGGCACCGCCGAGGTACGTCGTAAGCTCAAGGAAGCCAAGGATGCAGCGGCATCGGAAGAACTGATCGGTCAGTTCGGCATCGGTTTCTACTCCACGTTCATGGTCGCGGACAAGGTCACGCTGCTGACCCGCCGTGCCGGTGAAGATCACGCGACGCGCTGGGAGTCGACCGGCGAAGGCACGTACACGCTCGAGCATGTGAACGAGGCGCCGCAGGGTAGCTCCGTGACCTTGCACCTGATGCCCGAGGATTCCGAGAACGGCCTGCACGACTACACGTCGGAATGGAAGATCAAGGAACTGGTCAAGAAGTACTCCGACTTCATCGCGTGGCCCATCCGCATGGATGTCGCTCGTACGTCGACGCCGGCCGAGGGCGAGGAGCCCGAGGTCACCATCGAGACCGAGACGATCAACTCGATGAAGGCGCTGTGGACTCGCGCCAAGGACGAGGTGTCCGAGGACGAGTACAAGGAGTTCTACAAGCACGTCAGCCACGCCTGGGACGAGCCTCTCGAGGTCATCCCGATGAAGGCCGAAGGTACTTTCGAATACCAAGCGCTGCTGTTCATTCCGTCGACGGCGCCGTTCGATCTGTTCATGCGTGAGCGCAAGGCCGGGATCCACCTCTACGTCAAGCGCGTCTTCATCATGGACGACTGCGAAGAGTTGGTGCCCGATTACCTGCGCTTCGTCAAGGGCGTGGTCGACGCACAAGACCTCTCGCTCAACGTCTCTCGTGAAATTCTGCAGCAGGACCGGCAGATCGCTGCCATCCGTCGTCGTCTGACCAAGAAGGTCCTCTCGACCATCAAGGACATGAAGGCGAACGAGCCGGAGAAGTACTCGACTTTCTGGACCGAGTTCGGACGCGCGCTCAAGGAAGGCCTGATGGCCGATGCCGACAACCGCAAGACGCTGCTCGACATCTCGTCCTTCGCCTCGACCAACAGCGAAGAGGGCGTGACCACTCTCGCCGAGTACGTGGAGCGCATGAAGGACGGTCAGGAACAGATCTACTTCATGACCGGCGAATCTCGTCACCTCATCGAAAGCTCCCCGCACATGGAGGCTTTCAAGGCCAAGGGCCTCGAGGTTCTGGTACTTACCGACCCCGTGGACGAGATGTGGGTCGACGCTGTCTCGGACTTCGACGGCAAGACCTTCCAGTCGATCGCCAAGGGCGAGGTCGACCTGGACACCGAGGACGAGAAGAAGGCGGCCGAAGCCGAGCGCGAAGAGAAGGAAAAGGAATTCGGCGCGCTGCTGACGTGGCTGTCCGAAACCCTGTCCGACGACATCAAGGAAACGCGTCTCTCGACGCGCCTGACCACGTCGGCTGCCTGCATCGTCGGCGACGCGTTCAGCATGTCTCCGACGCTCGAGAAGATGTACAAGGCTTCGGGTCAGCCTGTTCCACACAGCAAGCGCATTCTCGAGCTCAACCCGGAGCATCCGCTTGTCTCGGGTCTGCGGGAGGCGCAGGCCGCCAATGACAATGCAGAGAACCTGACGGAGACGGCTCAGTTGCTCTACGGCATGGCGTTGCTTGCCGAGGGCGGTGAACTGAGCGATCCGGCGCACTTCACGCGCCTGCTGGCCGATCGTTTGGCTCGCACAGTCTGATCGCGTCTAGCTCGCTCGAACTCCCGGCACTCACCTTCATCGGTGGGTGCCGGGAGTTTTTTCTTGATCGTTTTCTAATGAGGACCGTTTCTGTCCGCAATAACTTCTAACGTAGTTCTCACAGGGCACGAACCCACGAGCGAAGGAAAACATCATGAACGCACCGATCACCACCGTCACCGGCGAGCGCGCGGATCTCCTCCAGAGCCTGCGTCGGCATCGTGAATTCCTTCTCTTCACCGTCAAGGACCTCACCGACGAGCAGGCCGCTTCGAGGCCGACCGTGAGTGAACTGTGCCTCGGCGGATTGATCAAGCATGTGGGTCAGGCGGAAAAGGGATGGGTCGACTTCATTCTGGAAGGGCCGGCCGGACTTGGTGGGGACTTCGACCCGACCCAGTGGTCGGAAGAGATGCAACAGGAACGGGCGAACGAATTCGCCATGGTCGAGGGTGAAACCTTGGCAGGCATCGTTTCCGAGTACGAGGGGATCGCGGCCAGGACCGACGAGTTGGTGGCCTCGCTGGACAGCCTCGACATCTCGCATCCACTGCCGTCGGCGCCGTGGTTCGAAGCGGGAGCTCGCTGGTCAGCGCGGCGCGCATTGCTGCACATCATCGCCGAGACGGCCCAGCATGCGGGCCACGCGGACATGCTTCGCGAAGCCATCGACGGTTCCAAGACGATGGGTTGATGGATGGATTGATCCACCGGGATGTTTACACATCACACAAATATGTAACACTAGTGTCTATGAGCACCGAAAAGTCTGCCTTGCAACCGCCGATGCAGTGGGACGCCTGGGGCGATCCGGCCAAGAAGCGTGAACTGTCGAACGCAGTCACATCATTGTTGACCGGATTTCTCGGTGTCTCCGCACCGACTCGATCGCGTCTCGCCATCGAAGACGTCCAGGTGGCTCCGTCCGCTATGGCCCAGTCGCATGTCGAAGCGTTGGCTGGGCTGGTCGGGGCCGAGTACGTCAGTACCAAGGATTCGGATCGAATCCTTCGGGCCGGTGGCAAGAGCACCCCGGATCTGCTGCGCCGTCGTAGCGTCGAGCCGCAGGACGCACCGGACGCAGTCGTCACTCCAGGGACAGACGCAGAGGTCGAGCAGGTTCTCCGATACTGCTCTGCCAACCGGATCGCAGTGGTCCCGTTCGGTGGTGGCACCAGCGTCGTCGGCGGGCTCGATCCCATTCGTGACGGGTTCGACGCAGTTCTTTCTCTCGATCTGCGCAGGTTCGATCAGCTTGTCGGGTTGGACGAGGAATCGGGCATTGCGACGTTCGGCGGCGGAACTACCGGCCCACGGGCCGAGGAGCTTCTGCGTGAGCACGGTTTCTCGGTCGGGCACTTCCCGCAGAGCTTCCTGTTCGCCACTCTGGGCGGGTTTGCCGCCACCCGGTCTTCGGGGCAGGCGTCGGCTGGATACGGGCGCTTCGAGGACATGGTTCAGGGCCTCACCGTTGTCACCCCGAGTGGAGTGATCGAGACCGGGCGTGCGCCGGCATCCGCTGCAGGCCCCGATCTGGGTGAGCTCTTTGTCGGCTCCGAGGGCACCTTCGGCGTCATCACGCACGTGCGTGTGCGGGTTCACCGTCTGCCCGAGACCACCGTGCGCGAAGGGTGGAGCTTCCCCGACTTCGCCACCGGCGCAGCTGCATTGCGTGAGCTTGTCCAGGAAGGATCGGCTCCGACCGTGCTGCGGTTGTCCGACGAGGCCGAGAGTGGCGTGAATCTGGCGACCACCGACAAGATCGGCGAGAACGCCTTCACCGGTGGTTGCCTCGGCATCACCACCTACGAGGGCACCGCTTCGCACACCGCTGAACGGATGGCGGAGGCCCGCGCAATTCTCACCGCTCACGGCGGCACGTCGCTCGGTGAGGAGCCCGGAAACAGCTGGGAACACGGGCGATTCGATGCGCCGTATCTGCGTGACGCTCTGCTCGACGTCGGCGCACTGTGCGAAACCCTCGAGACGGCAACCACCTGGGGTAACCTCGCGAACCTGCGCTCCTCGGTCACCGAGGCGCTGACCAAGGCTCTCATCGAGCAGGGGACTCAGCCGCTCGTGATGTGCCACATTTCGCACACCTACAAGACCGGTGCTTCGCTGTACTTCACCGTCGTCAGCGCGCAGACCGAGGATCCGATCGCTCAGTGGCACAAGGCGAAAACTGCCGCTGGCGATGCGATCATCGCCGCCGGTGGCACGATCACCCATCACCACGCTGTCGGCGCCGATCACCGCCCATGGATGAAGGACGAGATCGGTGAATTGGGCGCGAACATCCTTCGCGCAGTGAAGAATGCAGTGGACCCTGCCGGCATCCTCAATCCTGGAAAGCTGATTCCGTGACCGAAACCCGCAGTCAGATCGAGAAGGTTACCGTCCTGATCAATCCGATGGCGGGACATGGTCACGCGCCTGCGGCAGGACGCAAAGGTGTTGCGCGACTGCGCGCTCGGGGAGTTGCCGTCACCGAGATCATCGGAACCGACGCCGACGACGCCAAGAAATTGGCCCGTCGTGCGATCGAGGAGGGTACCGACGCGCTGGTGGTGGTCGGCGGTGACGGTGCCATCAGCATCGGATTGCAGGCTGCCGCGTTGACCGATACTCCTATCGGGCTCATCCCGGCGGGCACCGGTAACGATCACGCCCGTGAGTTCGGCATTCCCACAGGCGATCCCGAGGCAGCCGCCGATGTGATCGCCGACGGCGTCGTGCAGCAGTCCGACCTGGCGAAGATCACGCTGGCCGACGGTTCCGTCGTCTGGTCGGGAACGATCATCGCGAGCGGATTCGATTCGCTGGTCAGTGAACGGGCCAATCGGATGTCGTGGCCCAAGGGGCCGATGCGCTACAACCTGGCGATGCTCGCCGAGTTGGCGAAGATGAAGCCGTTGCCGTACCGGATCGAACTCGACGACGAGGTCATCACGGTGGACGCGACGCTGGTCGCTGTTGGCAACGGGCGCTCGTACGGTGGCGGCATGCTCATCACGCCAGGAGCGTCGAAGTCGGACGGGTTGCTGGATCTGACCGTCGTCGGGCACGGTTCGAGGTTGCGTCTGGTGCGCCTGTTTCCGCGGGTGTACAAGGGAACTCACGTCTCGCTCGACGCGGTGCAGACGTACCGATCCAAGAAGGTCCGGTTGGTCTCCGAGGGCATCATCGCTTACGCGGACGGTGATCGGGTGGGACCGTTGCCCATCACGATCGAGGCAGTTCCCACGGCGCTCAACATCTTGACGCACACTCGGATCTGAGTCGGTTCTGCCGGGCACTAGGTAGCGGTGGTGTCAGACTTCTCGGATGAACGAATCGACGAAGTCGGCGCACCGCCGCACTGCGTGGACGTCGGAGAAATGGCAGCTAGCCACCGACATCCCGTTGACCGCTGCGGCCTGCCTTTTCTTGGTGGCGTACGCGTACCAAGTGCTGGCGCAACCGACGGGCCTTCCACATCGTCTGACCGAATGGACGATGTGGGCTGCGTGGGTCGTTTTTGCCGTCGACTACGCAGTTCGCCTGTGGTTGGCACCTGCCCGCGGTCGCTGGTTCGTCAGGCATCTCTTGGACTTGGCGATGGTGGTGTTGCCCATGCTGCGTCCGCTGCGCCTACTTCGGTTGGTCACACTGCTTGCGATAGTTCACCGCTCGAGCGGGCAAAGCTTGCGTGGACGGGTGGTTATTTACGCCACTGGTGCCACGGCCTTGCTGATCGGTGTCGCGGCGCTGGCCATGCTCGATGCCGAGCGTCACGCGCAGGGCGCTGCCATCACGTCGTACGGAACGGCATTGTGGTGGGCGATGGAGACGGTCACGACCGTCGGTTACGGAGACATGGCGCCCGTTACCACGACCGGGCGCATGATCGCCGGAGCATTGATGATCGGCGGAATTGCGTTGCTGGGCATCGTGACTGCCACACTCGCTTCCTGGTTGGTCGAGCGCGTGGCGGAACAGGACGAGGCATCCCAGGCCGCGACGCGTAAGCAGGTGGCGGACCTGTCCGAGGAAGTCCGAGCCTTGGCCACCCGCACGCACCGAGTCGATCTCGCGTCCGTTGATACCGATTCGCTGCGTCGCGAACTGGCGTCGAGGGGAGTCGTGGCGCAGCATGCACCTTCGGACAATTGACCCGCAGTACAGCAAACAATAGAACGATGGTCTGATAATCTTGCGTGATGGTGGCGACCCATGGATTCCAGCGCGCGCGCAGGCCGGAGCAGATCGAAGCGCGTCGGTGCGCGATTCTCGATGCGGCCCGCGCGATGCTCGGGTCCAGGCCCGTCGCCGATATCAGCCTGCGTGAGCTCAGTGAGAGCGTCGGACTGGCGAAGTCGAACGTGCTTCGCTACTTCGACAGTCGCGAAGCCATCTTTCTCGAAGTGCTCGACGAGAACTGGGTTGCGTGGTTGGACGGGTTGTCCGAGTCGTTGACCCCGACCGGTGACGACTCGCCGTTCGCCACTGAAATCCATGTGGCATCGACGGTTGCGGAATCGCTTGTCGCACAGCGTTTACTGTGTGAGTTGATGAGCGTCATGGCCGGTGTCCTCGAAAGAAACATCTCCGTCGACTTCGCCCGTGACTTCAAGAAGCGGGCAACGGTCAACTCGGGAAGGTTTGCGTCGCTGATTCATTCGCAATTGCCTCACCTCTCGGAGGGCGACGCGGCTCAATTCGCCAAGGTAACCCTGGTGATTGTTGCAGGCTTGTGGCCGACTGCCGAGCCTGCCGAATCCATGGTCGTCGTACTGAACGAGATGCAGGCGCCCCCTGCTGCCGACATGTTCGCAACCGGCCTACGTGAAGGTCTGATCAATCAGCTCGTCGGGCTGTCGGCGCGAGCGGCAACCCGAACGAGCTGAGCCCGTTCAGGCGCTGTGCAGCGTCAGGACGGTGATCTCGCTCGGTGCGAACACGCGGAATGGTGGACCCCAGAACCCGGTTCCGCGGCTTGTGTACAACTGCGTGCGGTCGCCGTGACGGGTGAGCCCGTGCACCGAAGGTTGATCGAGTTTGACCAGAAAGTTGAAGGGCCAGATCTGTCCGCCGTGGGTATGACCGGCGAGCTGCAGATCCACTCCCGCGGAAGCGGACTGAGTTACCTGCTTCGGTTGATGGGCGAGCATCAGGATCGGCAAATCGGGGTCGGTGCCGGCAAGGGCCATATCGAAGTTCGCGCCGTGACCGTCGAGCTTCGATCCCAGAGCGGTGGCGTCGTCGACTCCGGCGATGACCAGGTTGTCGCCGCCCTTGGTGACGACGAGGTGCCGGTTGTGCAGGGCATCCCAGCCGATCGAGGTCATGTAGTCGAGCCACTCCTGAGCCTCGTGGAAGTACTCGTGATTCCCGGTGACGTAGACACGAGCGAGTCTGGCTTCCACCGACGCGAGTGGGGTGGCTTGGCCGAGGCGCTGCTCCACTGTTCCGTCGGCAATGTCACCGACGTGGGCCACGATGTCGGCGTCGAGTTCGTTGACTGCCGCGATCACGCGCTCGGACCACTTCTCGCGATTGATCGGGCCGAAATGGGTGTCGGTAATTGCGACTACCCGAAGCTTGTCCATTCCCGCTCCGAGGCGAGGGATGGTGACGTCGACGTGCTTGATCCGTGGCAGTCTCATGGCTTCCCGATAGCCCCAGATCAGCAGAACGGCCGAGGTGATCAGTGCCGCAACGGCGACGATTCTCGATCGAAGCGGGTCATCCACGCCGCCGACGAGCAATCCGAGCCTCAGGACTTCACCGAGCAGGGTCCACACGAACACGACCCAGATGATTCCGAGGAGGGCGTCGCCGACCAGGCGAACTGGATCGCGGTCAGTGTGTCCGTGGCTGAGCATCATGGTGGCAGGCAGGGTGATCAGGAGGGCGGCAAATAGAACGGTGCCGAAAACTGCCACCGCTGTCGGCCAGTCCGGCCGGACGAACAAGCTCCACCACGGGTACACGAACAACAGAGCCAAGATCGACGCGACAATCGCGGATATGGCAACGATCCGCAACGGTCTGCGGCGCGGAACTCGAGCGACGTCGGTCGCCTGGGGTGTAGTCACCCCGTCCAGAGTAAAGGTCCACTGGTCTATTAACAAGGGGACGGTGGTCCGCTATCGGAATGTCGGTGTTCTCGGATAGGTTTCCGAACGTTGAAACTCGGCCAGTGATCAGGTGGGTGGCGCATGGAGAAGTACGACGTCAAGAAGGCACACAAGGATCTCTATTCCCCCGGGCGCAGCGATTTTGCCCTCGTGACCGTCCCACGCTTCGGCTACTTCGCCGTCGACGGTCACGGTGATCCCAACACTGCCACCGAGTACTCCGAGGCGCTCGAAGCGCTGTATTCGGTGTCCTACGCGACCAAATTCGCGAGCAAGAAGGAACTGGATCGCGACTTCGTCGTGGGCCCGCTGGAAGGGTTGTGGCGGGCAGATGACCCCGAGGTGTTCGTGACGCGGGACAAGTCGTCGTGGGATTGGACGATGATGATCTCGCAACCGGAGTGGATCACGGAGACCGAACTGTCTGCGTCGATTGACGCAGTCCGGGCCAAGGCAGTGCGGGCCAAGAAGGAGAGTACCGCTCTCGACAAGGTCAGGTTTCTCGAGTTGGAGGAAGGTCTGTCCGTCCAGATTCTTCACGTCGGCTCGTACGACGACGAAGCTCCCACCCTGGACCGGCTGCACAACACGTTCATCCCGTCGAACGGCCTGAGCTTCAACGGCGATCATCACGAGATCTACCTCAGCGACGCTCGCCGGACGCCGCCCGAGAAACTGAAGACGGTTCTGCGTCAGCCTGTTTCGAGGTAGCGATTACGGCTCGAGGCCGCGCAACTTCTCGAGGTCGCGTCGCTCGCGTTTGGTCGGTCTGCCGGCGCCGCGATCACGTCGCGGGATGGACGCGATCAGTTCGGGAGGCGGTGGGGGTGGTGAATTATCCTGCAGGCAATCGGCGGCCAGTACGGCGCTGACTCGTTTCGTGATCGGCTTGACCACGACGACGATGCGTTCGATGCCGGATACACGCACCCGCACCTCGTCGCCGGCTTTCACCTGCTGAGCCGCCTTTGCCGACGTTCCATTGACCCGAACGTGTCCCGATCGGCAGGCCGTCGCCGCCTGCGAGCGTGTCTTGAACAGCCGAACCGCCCACGTCCAGCTGTCCACGCGGACACTGATCGCGTCGGAGGGGAGTTGGGCTGGCACGCACTCCAGCCTACCGACGAGTGCTCACAGACCCTGCGCGCGGATGCCCGAGTAGGCGCGCGGCGCATACCGCAGTCGTAGCGGCAGCAGATGCCAGAACCGATCTGTCAATGTCAGGAAGCGGGCGAACCAGAAGTACATCCGTTCGTCGCGCGGCGTCCATTCCCATTCAAGGGTCTTGCGTGCCTTCTCCGGCATCAGTGCCTTGCCGATCCAGTTCGCCACGGCCATCGTGGGGCGAGAGCTAAGACGCCACAGCCACGCCGGAACCTTCGGAGCCGGTGCGATGTCGTGCTCGGCGATGCGCGTCGACCATTTTGTGGTGTGGGTGTTGATCAGGTGGTTGTCGAGCATGTCTTCCCAATACGTGCGGAAGCTGGCGTAGTCGTCGAAAGCCGGTCGATCGGTGAGACCGTAACAACGCCACCAGGTTACGGCCTCACGGACAAGCTGGTCCTTCTGCCCCGCCGTGAACTTCTTGTACGCGAATCGCTCGTTGAAATCGAGTATCACCTCGAAGAACGTGACGTGTGTCCACCAGAAAGTGTCAGGAGCGAGGGCGTGGTAACGCCCGCCGGTTTCGTCGATTCCTTTGAGATCGGTGTGGAAGTTGCGAACGAGCGTGCCTGTGCCCTCTTCGGTCCGGTCGTACACGACGCCGTAGATGGGCGGCAGTGAGCGGAACAGGCGGTCGAGCGGGTTGTCGAAAAAATTCGAATGATCCTGCAGCGCTCCACTTACCGCGGGATGCATGTTCTGCAGCGTGCCTGCGCGTCCGAGATACAGCAGACCGCGAACGTCGCCGAAGTGTGTCCACGTCAGGGAACCGGGGCCGATCGGATCGGCTCGTAGTTCCCGGGACTCTGGTCGCGCCTGGGGCTTAGGTCGACGAGTATCGGTGTCCGGATCGCTGCTCATCTGGTTGACCCTCCGCCTGCGCTCATGTGACAACGGTTGTTGTCAAATGATGACTTTTGCTGCGCCGCGCGAATTTGTCAATGGATTCGGCTAGATCTGCCCGAAAACAACTCCGGCCCCTCACCTGCAACAGGTGAGGGGCCGGAAGAGTGAAGCGGTCGGACTCAGGCGTATTCGTAGAAGCCGCGACCGGTCTTCTTGCCGAGGCGACCGGCGTCGACCATGCGGCGAAGCAGCGCCGGCGGAGCGTAGTGCGGTTCTGCGAATTCCGCGTACAGCGACTCCGCTGCTGCGAGAGCGATGTCGAGACCGACGGTGTCGAGCAGCGTCAGCGGGCCCATCGGGTAGCCGCAGCCGCCCTTCATGGCCTCGTCGATGTCTTCTGCTGTGGCGTAGCCGGATTCGAGCATCCGGACAGCCTGGCACAGGTACGGGATGAGCAGAGCGTTGACGATGAAGCCCGAACGGTCGCCCGCGCGAACCGTCTTCTTACGCAAGGTGTTCTTGGCGTAGTCGGTGACGGCGAGAACGGTCTCTTCGGACGTCGTCAGGCTGACCACGATCTCCACGAGCGGCATGACCGGCACGGGGTTGAAGAAGTGAACGCCGACAACCTGGCCGGGGCGCGAGGTGGCCTTGGCGATCTTGATGACGGGGATCGACGACGTGTTGGTCGCCAGAATGCCTGCAGGCTTGACGATCTTGTCGAGCTTGCCGAAGATCTCGTACTTGAGAGCTTCGATCTCGGGAGCAGCTTCGATCACCAGATCGCGATCGGCGAACTCTTCCATGTCCAAGGTGACGCGGACGCGTGCGATCGCGGCGTCGGCGTCTTCCTGGGTGATCTTGCCCTTGGCGACGCCGCGGTTGATCGACTTGGCGATCCGTTCGCGAGCAGCGGCGGCAAATTCTTCTTTGGTTTCGAGCACCAGTACCGAGCTACCGGCTTTTGCACAAACTTCGGCAATGCCGGCACCCATGGTGCCGCCGCCGATTACGCCTACGAGTTCCACAATTCTCCTCAAAAATTAGGGGCAAGCCCCTGTGCGCCGTTCCGGTAGTCAGAACTACCAGAAAGGCGCACAGGGGCGCGAAGTGCCTTACTTCAACAGCGCACGCGACATCACGACGCGCTGGATCTGGTTCGTGCCTTCGTAGATCTGCGTGATCTTGGCGTCGCGCATCATGCGCTCGACTGGGAAGTCGGTGGTGTAACCGGCGCCACCGAACAGCTGCACTGCGTCGGTGGTGACCTCCATGGCAACGTCGGAAGCGAAGCACTTCGCCGCAGCGGAGATGAAACCGAGGTTCTTCTCGCCGCGCTCGGCGCGAGCTGCGGAGGTGTAAACCATCAGACGTGCGGCTTCCACCTTCATCGCCATGTCGGCGAGCATGAACTGCACAGCCTGGAAGTCGCTGATGGACTTGCCGAACTGCTTGCGGTCCTTGGTGTATGCCAGTGCTGCGTCGAGTGCACCCTGGGCCAGGCCGACGGCCTGTGCGCCGATGGTGGGACGCGTGTGGTCGAGCGTCTCGAGAGCCGTCTTGAAGCCGGTGCCCGGTTCGCCGATGATGCGGTCACCGGGGATGCGGCAGTTCTCGAAGTACAGCTCGGCGGTGGGGGAGCCCTTGATGCCGAGCTTCTTTTCCTTCGGTCCGACGACAAAGCCCTCGTCGTCCTTGTGGACCATGAAAGAGGAGATGCCGTTTGCGCCCTTGTCGGGATCGGTGACAGCCATGACGGTGTACCAGGTGGACTTGCCGCCGTTGGTGATCCAGCACTTGGAGCCGTTGAGGATCCAGTCGTCGCCGTCAGCCTTTGCGCGGGTTCGCATCGAAGCGGCGTCGGATCCGGCTTCACGCTCGGACAGTGCGTACGACGCCATTCCGCCGTTGACGAGGTCCGGGAGCACCTTGGACTTGAGCTCTTCGGAACCCTTGAGGATCAGGCCCATGGTGCCGAGCTTGTTCACAGCGGGGATCAGCGAGGAGGATCCACAGACGCGGGCGACTTCCTCGATGACGATGCAGGTGGCGACGGAATCGGCGCCCTGGCCGTCGTAAGCCTCGGGAACGTGGATGGCGTTGAAGCCGGACGCGTTGAGAGCGGTGAGCGCTTCCTCGGGGAAACGTGCGTTCTCGTCGACGTCCTTGGCGTACGGCGCGATTTCCTTCTCGGAGAGTCCGCGGATAGCAGCCCGCAGTTCGTCGTGCTCTTCGTTCAGTGCGAAGAGATTGAAATCCGGGTTTCCTGCCATGGGAACGCTCCTTGGTGAAGGTGGCTTGAAGGCGGTCGGTGCGGCTCCGGCGTTACCAGCGAGATTCGCGGACAGACCGGTGCCCATGACCCCAGTCAAACACGGCACTGAGTGCCAGGTCAAGGGATGGGTGTGTGAAGTTTCGGTGCACGAGCAGTGTCAGCCGAGTTGTTCGTGGATTTTTCTGCTGATCTCATCAGCGGACGTGCCCGGGGGAAAGGCTACTACCAGCACGGACTTCGATTCTGGCGTGCTGGTCTTGGACCCGGGTGCCACGCCGTACGTCCGCCGAACGTCGAGCAATGCCTGACTTAGTGCGTCAGCTGTGGCGTCCTCGTCGCCTTTGATCATGCTTCGCAAGAGGTAGTTGTGGCACGCGGTGACAGCTGCGGCAAAACCGACAACCTCGAGGACAGGTTCGCGGGGCACAGCGCTGCGCAGGTAGTCGACGAAGAGGCGCTCGTAGCGGAATCCGGTGACGAGTTCGCGGTCGCGAAGAGCCGGAACATGCTGTACGACGCGGTATCGCCGCATCGACAGGTCTCGGTTCCTGCGGAAGAAATCGAAGACCAGTCCCGCGGCCTCGCACACGGACGCCCAGGGGTCGGCGGAATCGGACGCGAGGAACTCTGCGACGTGTTCGAGGAGGGACTCGTGATCGGCGAAGATCACGTCTTCCTTGGAGCGGAACTGCCGGAAGAACGTCCGACGCGACACACCGGCGGCAGCGGCGATCTGCTCGACGGTGGTGGCTTCGTACCCGTTCTCCGAGAACAACCGGATCGCTTGAGACGCGACGTGTACCCGAAACTGTGCGGGGTCAGTTCCGGGTACATCGGAGCGCTCGGTCATGGATGCAAGTATCCAGGTTTCGTCGGCGTCAGTTGTCGGCGCGTAGCTGGAACTTGAGAACCTTGCCGGTGGGGGTGCGAGGAAGGTCGAGCGGGAAGACGATGTCGCGGGGAACCTTGTACCCGGCCAGCAAAGTGCGGGTGTGCTCGACGATGTCTTCGGCGGATGCCTGTAATCCCTTGCCCAGCACCACGAATGCCTTCGGGCGCTCGCCCCACTTCTCGTCCGGAACGCCGACGACTGCCACGTCGATCACCGCGGGGTGACTCATGATCGCCTGCTCCACCTCGACGGTGGAGATGTTCTCGCCGCCGGAGATGATGATGTCCTTCGCGCGGTCCTTGAGCTGGATGTATCCGTCGGGATGCATGACGCCGAGGTCGCCGGAATGGAACCAACCACCGGCAAATGCTTCGGCTGTCGCGGCCTCGTCGCGGTAGTACCCGAGCATCACGTTGTTGCCGCGGAGCACGATCTCACCCATGGTCTGGCCGTCGGCGGGGACGTCGTTCATCTCGGCATCGACAACGCGAGCATTTTCGGCCTGCACCATGCCGACTCCCTGACGAGAGAGAAGTGCGGCGCGCTCGGACTGCGGCTTGTCGTCCCAGGCTTCCTGGTATTCGCAGATCGTGTAGGGGCCGTATACCTCGGTGAGGCCGTAGACGTGAACGACGGTGACACCGATGTCTTCGAGTTTTCCGATGATCGTCGGTGACGGGGGAGCGCCGGCGGTGGTGATGCGCAAGGCGTCGACCTTGTGGGCCTGGTCTGCGTCGGCGATGGTGGAGCAGACGGTAGGAGCGCCGCACAGATGTGTCACGCCCAGATTGTCGATGGCGTCCCAGATCGCATCGGCGCGGACCGCGCGCAGGCAGATGTGTGTGCCCGCGGCCTGAGTGACGGCCCACGGCGTGCACCACCCGTTGCAGTGGAACATCGGCAGTGTCCACAGATACTTCGTCGCTCCGTCGAAGCCGTTGTGGAATGTCTCGCCGAGCGAGTTCAGGTACGCCCCGCGGTGGGAGTACATGACGCCCTTGGGTTTTCCGGTGGTACCCGAGGTGTAGTTGATGGCGATGCACTGCTGCTCGTCGTCGACGCCCCAGTGCAGTGGCTGATCGGAGAGAGCTTCGCCTTCGGCAATCAGATCGGCGTACTGCCCGGTGACGATTCCGGTGGGAACGTCCGGATAGGGGACGGTGGAGTCCGGGATCTCGACGATCTCACGCAGGCTCTCCACGTTTGCCTTGGACGAGGTGACCGAACCGACGAATTCGGAGTCCACGAACAGGATCGTGGTTCCCGAGTGATCGAGAATGTATTCGAGTTCGGGACCGGCGAGGCGTGAGTTCAGGGCGATCAGGACCCCGCCGGCGAGGGGGACGGCAAAATGCGCGAACAGCATCTCGGGTACGTTCGGCGCCAGGTATGCAACGCGGTCACCGGGCTGAATGCGTTCACGCAGGACGCGGGCCAGAGCCGCGACCTCGTCACCGAACTCTCGGTACGAGTAGGTCCGGTCGCCGTGAACGACGGCGGTGCGCTCGGGGAACACCGCGGCGCTGCGCTCGAGAAAGCGCAGCGGACTGAGCGGGGTGTTGTTGGCTGCGACAGCTGTCGGGACAGACACGGTTCCTCCGAAGGCGACGTGGCACGGTTGGTGTCACGATAAGTGTGATCGGCACTACAAATGGCCTGGATGCACGCTATTGCCCAGCCAAAGGTGCCGCTACCCTCTGAATTGGGTACGTGGAGGTGAGAGTGAGCAGGGTACTGAGACCGAGCGACGACGACGCGTTGCGCGCCGAACTGCGTCGGCTGCACCCCAAAACCGAGTTGCCGGTTCTGTTCGGCGGCTGCGTCAGCGACCGGTCGCTGACCATCACCGGTCACGTCGGCACGCGCAGCAACATCCTGCGAAACCTGCGGATCGACGCCGAATGCGGACTCGGCGGTCGGGCGATCGCAGAACAACGACCGGGCGCGGTCCAGGACTACGCGAACTCGTCGCACATCACTCACGACTACGACTACGAAGTGGGCACCGAAGCGATCGAATCCTTGATGGCAGTCCCGATCGTCGTTCGCGGGGTTACTCGCGGAGCGATCTACGGAGGACTGCGTGCCAACCTGCCGATCGGCGACGTGATCGCAGAGACGATGATGCGATCGTCGTACGCGTTGGCCCGAGAATTCGAGATTCGCGACGAAGTAGATCGTCGGGTGGCGATGCTCGATACCGCTGCGGTGGAACATGGTTCGAACCGCGATGCCCAGATATCCGAAGGGTTGACCGAGAGCGTCCTGGCGCTCGGCGAGATCGCGGCGAACCTCGAGGACATGGCTCTCAGCGCGCAGGTCCTCGCGGTCGAGGCAAAGTTGCGGGCGTTGGCGTCGCCGAAACCTTCCGCGAACACTCCAGTCGCGAACACCGTTGTCCTGTCGCCACGCGAGCGGGAGGTGATGGGGTACGTCGCTCTCGGACTGCGCAATGCCGAGATCGCCGAGAGGTTGTCCCTGAGCGTCGAAACGATCAAGACGTACATGAGGAATCTGATGGGAAAACTCGACGTCCGCAGTCGTCACGAAGCGGTCGTGGAAGCGCGGCGGCAAGGTTTGATTCTGTGAGGGCTTGATTCTCTGATCGGTCCCGCCAAGCGGAATTTCGGAACTGCGTCGCCACTCCGGTTGATATGACGGACCTCACTATCGGCAGAGTTCGACACGAGTGATGAGGGCATCGATGCAGGATTTGTTCGACAACAACGACATGACCGGCCTGGCCGAAGCGATCAAGAGCGGCGACGTCTCCGCCAAGGAAGTCCTCGAGTTCAGTCTGGACAGGCTCGACGAGCGCAACCCGGCAGTCAACGCGGTGATCAGTGAGCGCCGAGAGGAAGCGCGCAACGAGGTATCAGGCGGCCTGCCGGATGGTCCACTGCAGGGCGTCCCGTTCGTGATCAAAGACCTCGGCATGGACGTCGCAGGATTGCCGAGCACCAATGGATCTCGATTGTTCGCCGACGCTGTGGCAGAAAAAGATTCGACGCTCGTCGAGCGCTACCGCCAGGCTGGTCTGGTTGTCATCGGCAAGACGAACACCCCGGAGTTCGGCAAGAACGCGAGTACCGAACCTGCGCTGTTCGGACCCACCCGTAACCCTTACGCCCTTGATCGTTCGCCCGGCGGATCTTCGGGTGGCACGGCTGTAGCTGTTGCCGTCGGGATTGTGCCAGGCGGGCATGCCAGCGACGGTGGTGGATCGATCCGTATTCCCGCATCGGCCTGCGGCCTGGTAGGCCTCAAGCCGAGCCGAGGACGTACTCCGACGGCACCGGCGCGCACGCTCTTCTCGTCGCCGATGAGTGTTCATCACGCGCTCACCCGAAGTGTCCGCGACACTGCGTTGCTTCTCGATCTGTCCGCCGGGCCGACAGTGGGCGATCCTTACGTGATCCTGGCGCCGAAGCGGCCGTACATCGAGGAAGTGGGTGCCGATCCCGGACGGTTGCGGATCGGTCTGAGTAACGCTCTTCCTGACGGCACACCGGTGGACCCGGAGTGCTCGGCCGTCGCGACCGGTGTTGCCGGCCTGCTCGAAGAACTCGGTCACGATGTCACCGAGAGTGCCCCGAACTTTCCGCTCGATGCGCTCACTGCCGGGCTGTCGGTGTTGATGGGCATTCCGATGACGATCGAGGTCGACGAACGACTCGACGCCCTGAACCGCGCGATCCGCGACGACGACCTCGAGCCGATGGCGCGGATGATCTACGACCGCGCGAAGTCCGAAAGTGCGACGAACGTCGTCAAGGCGCTGCAGGAACTCGAGCGGGCCGCCCAGGTGATCGGTGCGTTCTTTGTCGATCACGACCTGTTGCTGACTCCGACGATGGCTCGGCCGGCAGCTCCGCTCGGTCTGCTCGATACGGCGAATCCTATGTCGATCTGGGAGCATTCGGCCGGGTACAGCGGCTTGACCAGTCCGTTCAACAGTTCAGGTCAGCCGGCGATTTCCTTGCCGATGGGTCATGACTCGGCCGGCGTTCCGATCGGCGTGCAGTTGGTCGGCGCGTTCGGCCGTGAAGATCTGCTGATTCAGGTTGCGTCGCAGCTCGAAACAGCCCGTCCGTGGTCCATTGCGCCGGTGTGGCCGCCGGTCCCGGCGTAGCGCGCGGTCGTCCGAGCCGGGGAGGACGTCAGGCGATGATGCGAATCGGCCACTGGCCGTTCACATCTGCCACGTCCCTCCCTTGGCTGAGAAGGTACTCGGCGAAATCGCGTTGCCGCTCGGCGTGCCAATCGGCTTGATCGACCATGAGATCGAGCCCCAGGATGTCGGGGAACCGCACGGCCAACTCGCGGGCCAACGCTGCCGCAGCTTTGGCATCGGCCTCGGCTTCGTGCGCCGACTCCAATGAAATTCCGTAGTGCTCGCACACGGCCGCAAGCGTTCGCTTGCCCTTGCGGAACGTATCCATCGCCCGATCGATCACGTACGGATCGATCACCAACCCCGGAACGAATGCAGGCTTGCCGATGCGCAGACCCTCGGCATGCATGACCGTCAGATCATAGGAGGCATTGAACGCCACGACGGCGTGATCGCGCGCCCAGGAATTGTGCAGAGCCTCGCGAATCTCTTCGTAGCCCTCGGAATAATCCTGGCCGTGTTGCGCCGCGAACTCGGTGCTGATGCCGTGAACAGCCGAGGCGCCGGCGGGGATGTCGACGCCGGGATCGAGTAGCCACGTGCGTGTTTCGACACTCGAACCGTCGATCACCGCGACGCAGGCACTGACGATACGAGCGGTCGACGGATCCCGCCCCGTGGTCTCGAGGTCGAACGCGCAGATCGGGCGATCGGACCAGCTACTCATCGGGGGCCTTTCGGTGCAGAACGTCATGTCCGAATCACTATGCACCCCCCTACCGACACAAACGACGAACAGCCACCTCCGGGGTGAAGGTGGAGGTGGCTGCTGCGTGACTGTGTGACGGACCTACAGAATCTCGGTTCCGACCGTGAAGCGATCCATGACGTCTTCGCGCGGAGTCACACCGAAGCCCGGTCCCTGCGGCACGGCGATGTGGCCGTCCTCGATGACAAAAGGTTCGGTGATGTCTTCCTTGTAGAAGCGATCGGACGCCGAGATGTCGCCGGGCAGCGTGAATCCGTCCAGCGCCGCGAGGGCTGCGTTGGCGGCGCGGCCGATTCCGGTCTCGAGCATTCCGCCGCACCACACCGCAATACCGTGCGCCGAGGCGAGATCGTGAATGCGCTTGGCTTCCAGATATCCACCGACGCGGCTCGGCTTGATGTTGATGACCGAAGCGGCGCCGAGCGTGATGGCATCCGCCGCATCCTTGGCCGACTCGACCGACTCGTCGAGGCAGATCGGAGTCGAGAGGGACTGGGCAAGCTTGGCGTGCTGCACCAAATCGTCCTCGGCCAGCGGCTGTTCGATGAGGAGCAGTGCGAATTCGTCCAGGCGGCGCAGCAACTGCGCGTCGACGAGGGTGTACGCGGCATTCGCGTCGACCTGCAGAGGGACGTCGTAGCCGAACTCCTTGCGCACCGCAGCGACGGGAGCGATGTCCCAGCCCGGCTTGATCTTCAGCTTGATTCGCACGTAACCCTGCGACAGATAGTTACCGACGGTTTCGAGTAGCTGCGGAATGCTGTCCTGGATGCCGACGGACACTCCCGAGGGCACCCGAGTGCGAGTGGCACCGAGGTACCGAGCGAAAGACTGTCCACGAGCGCGCAATTCAGCATCGAGGATTGCCATTTCGATAGCCGACTTCGACATCTGGTGACCCACGACGTGGTGAAGTACGCTGCCGACCGTCTCGGCCGAGAGCGGCTGATCCGACTGCGACTTACGCAGCGTCGGAACGAGATACTCGCGAAGCATCGCCCGCGCACCAGCGGTGTATTCGGAGTTGTAGTACGGATCGCTGAGCGAGCCGCACTCGCCCCAGCCGACGGTCTCCACCGGACCGTTGGGGCCGTCGGTGGTGCCGCTCACTTTCAGGACGAGGGTGTTGCGCTCGAGCTGGGTGCTGAATGACGTGGTGAAGGGGGAGACGAGAGGGATGCGCAGTTCGCGCAATTCGACGGACTCAATGTGCATGGACTTGCTCTTCTCCGGTTGTCTCGCAGATTTTCGTGAACATGTAATAGCCGCTGGGGTCGAAGCCGGTCGATTGCCATTCCTTCGAGGCGATCAGTGGTTCGAGGTACTCGCGAAGCGCGTGTCGCCAGGCAAAGGCAGAGGCGCGGTCGACTGTTCTCAGATGCTCGATGTCTCTGGGTATTCCGACTGCGATATCGACGCAGTCGGGTGGGATCGGGAGCATTCGAGGCGTACCGTCTTCGGTGGGTTGAAGCACCTTGAATGTATCATTCACGGCCACAGTAGAACTCGGAGATCCATCGACGTCGAGGTCCCAACTGACGAGCATACGATCGCTGGCGTCGCCTGCGTTGATTCCGTCTGCCATCGACCCGTAGAAATCCGGGTTGTATTCGGCCGGTTCGGCTCCGAGACGCTGAATGTTGAAATAGGCATTTCGTGCGACCAGTGGATCGAAGGTCCACCGGATCGTCCTGACGCCGCGCTCGATGCACCAGTCTCGCTGATGATGCTTGAGGGCGCGGCCGATTCCCTTGCCTGCGTGTCCCGGTAGTACTCCGGCGATGTGTGAGTGCAGAACCTCGCCGAGAGGCTCGACGAAGAATCCGACGCAACCACCGATCATTTCGCCTTCGGAAAAGGCTCCCACCACGTAGTGACCACCGTGGTGAAGCGCAACCAACATCGCCGTGCCGAAATGAGCCGGTCCGGGACTGGTAGCCCAGATCTCGTCGAAAACGGCGGATAGATCGGCTATTTCGCGGGTATCGACCAGTTCTCGAAACTCAACCGCTTTGCTTTTCGACACGAGGGCCCCCTTCAGACGTGATCGAACGAATAAGGCCCGCAACCAACGCCGTCCTCGGAGCGATTGCGGACACGAGCGCATGCTCGGTCTCGGCGTGTGCACCGCCGCCGACGCCACCGAGGCCGTCGAGGGTGGGGATACCGATACCGGCAGTGAAGTTTCCGTCCGAGGCTCCGCCTACGGCGAGGCCGACGGGCGTAGTCAGATCATGCTCGAGCGCAACGCGTTCCGCCAACGCCAGCAACGGTGCGGACATCGTCCCTTCGAGAGGTGGACGGTTGACACCACCCGAGACCGTGACTACGGCTTCGGGGTGGATTGCCTGCAGGGCTCGGATATTCGCATCGACGCGCTCCTGCTCGGCGGCGCTGGTTGCGCGCACGTCCACGTCGACGAAGGCTTCTGCCGGAACGGTGTTGGTTGTGGTTCCGGCTGAAATGACAGTCGGGGTGACGGTGGTTGCCTGTGCCGGCGAGGACAAGTCGTTGATCGCGATCACGAGACGAGCCAGTTCTACTGCAGCGTTGATGCCTTTTTCCGGCTCCAGCCCGGCGTGGGCGGCGCGACCGGCAACATGGATCCGATACAGCGACACTCCCTTGCGGACAGTCTTCAGTTCGCCACCGTCACCGCCGGCCTCGAGAACCAGTACCGCGCCTGCCGCAAGTTCCTCGATGAGGGACCGCGACGTGGGTGAACCGATTTCTTCGTCACCGGTCACGAGGAGTGTGATTCCGTCGAGTGCATCGTCGCCGTGCAGCTCCCGGACGATAGCGAGGGCGTGGATTGCCTGAACGACACCAAGTTTCATGTCGAGTCCGCCCGGACCTCGGAGCGCTCCGTCGGTGACGGCTGCGGGCAGGCGTGTCAGGGTGCCGATCGGCCACACGGTGTCATGATGACCGAGCAGCATCAGCCGCGTCGGTGAGCTGCCGAAACGGGTCACCAGATGGGTACGGCCTTCCGTCACTATCGACTCCGGTGTCACGCCGAGTCGTTCGTGGACAAGGTCTGACGTCCACTTCGCGCTGCGGGCAACAGCTTCGAGATCGTGTGACGGCGACTCGACTTCGATGAGCGCGATGGCGTCCTCGAGGATCTGAGGAAGTTGGCGCTCGGCCAGATCGCGGAGAATGGTCATCGGTTGTTCACTCGCGGATACGCGCGGCTTCCGACGTGTAGCAATTGTGTACTCCCGTTGTCGGAGAAAGTGATCCGGATCCAACCCGCTGATTGAGGTAGTTGGGTCGCGAATACTCCAGGGTGAACTTCGATCAGGCTGAGAGAGACGGACTCTGCGCTTTCGGCGGTGACCGAAGGGTCGATGTGATCGGTGCGGCGGGCGGTCAGGGAACCGCCGGTCCTTTCCAAGACGAAATCGGCTGCGGCATCGCGGTACAGGCCGCACAGCGCATCGAGTTCTTCAGGTGAGGACGTGACGCGGGTGTGGGGGTCACCAGGCGAGAATGCCGGTGTCACACTGACGCCGCCTATCGAACCGATTACTTCAGCCAGAAGATCGCCGGAGAGAGCGTCCATTGCTCCACCGTTGGCCATCAGGACCACGGCTAGACCGCACGACGGCACCACTCGCAAGAACGACTGCTGGCCGAGAGTTCCGCCATTGTGGCCATGAGCCAGTACCCCGCCCCAATTGTGCAGCAGCCACGTGGTTCCCATGATGTCCGCTGACGACACGTCACCGATCTGGCGGCGCTCCTCGAGCATCGCCAGATGAGTGGAACGCCGAAGGAGAACCGGATCCTCGCGCATCGAGTCCTGAGCGAACAGGAGTAGATCTTCGGCCGTGCTGTTGATGAGGCCGGCGGGGCCCATCGAGCGGGGGATGAGGAACTGTGGTGTCTGCTCGAGATTGTCGGCGCCGCCGACGTGCCCGACTGCGGCGCCGCCGACGTGCCCGACTGCAGCGCGGTGCAGTGCCGTCTCCTCAGGCAGGGTCGTGGTTTTGGTCAGGCCGAGCGGTTCGATGATCCGCTCGCGCAGAACCGCGTCCCAACTCTTACCTCGGAGAACCTCGATGATTCGTCCGGCGATCACGAAGCCGGTGTTGCAGTACGACCAATCGGTGCCGGGGGCGAAGAGCTGCACCGTTGATTTCAGTGCTGCGACGTATCGCTCGACGCAGTCGTCCCCGCGTCCGCCGTCGATGAAAACGTCACCGTCGATGCCACTGGTGTGAGTCAACAGGTGGCGAGTCGTGACCGTTTCGGTGGCTACCGCGTCGGCAACTGCGAAGTCCGGCAAGATGTTCCGGACAGGTGAGTCGAGATCCAGCAATCCTTCTTCGACGAGCTGCATGATCAGGGTGGCCGTCCAGACCTTGCTGATCGAACCCATCTGGAACAACGTGTCGGGCGTAGCCGCGACGCCGGTGCGGGTACTGACGACACCGGACGTGACCACGGTGCGGGAGAATCCGCTGCGGGTTGTGGTCAGAATTCCCAGTGAGGCGCCGGGCACCCCGTACTTCGCACTCAGGGTGTCGAGTCGGTACTGCCAGTAGTCGGGATCGACCGTGGTCAGTGCGGGCTTGGGGGAGAGGTGCCGTTCGATCCAGTCGACGAGACGAGTGCTGTACTCCAGTCGGTGCGACGGCCGACCCGTCAACACGAAGTCATGTGACGCGTCCGGGAAAACAACCAACTCGGTCGGGGTGCCGGCCAAACGCAGTCCACCGAACCACTGTTCGGCCTGGTTGACTGGGCAACGGACGTCGCTGCCGCCGTGAAGGATCAGCGTCGGTGTCGTCACCTGGGAGACTCGCCCCAGCGGCGAAAGTTCCCGTACCCGAGATGACTGCGGGTCGAATTCGACCGTCTGCAGCAAGATGCCCTCGTCCGAGGGGCCGGCCGTGTTCGCGATGTCGCAAACGAGACCACCGGCGACTGCGACGGCAAACCGATCGGTGACGGACGTCAGGGCACACGTCATGAATCCGCCGTAGCTGTAGCCCGTGAGCACCAGTTGCTTCGGATGGGCCATCCCCTCGGCGACAAGGGTTTCGACTGGTTCGAGCAGGTCGGCACGATCCGCCTCACCCCAGCCGTCTCGCACACCGTCGAAGAAGTCGTTTCCGTAGCCGTCACTTCCGCGCGGATTGATCATCAAGACCGTGTATCCCAGCGCGACCAGTTCCGCGTGGTATGCGTGCATCGGGGTGGGTGTTCCGGTCCAGGCATTGTGTGGTCCGCCGTGGACGTCCAGAACCAGCGGACCGGCGCCCGTGACGTTCGGGTCGCGCAGGATCCAACCCTGAACACGGGTGCCGTCGCTGATGTCGAACCAACGCTCGGAGGCGACTGGAAACGCGACGGAAGTTGTCAGTTCCGTGTTCAATTCGGTGACCGTTTCGACTGCACGAGTCTCGAGGTCGATGACGGCGACCTCGCCGAAGGATGTCGCCGTTGCCAGCGCGACGACGGCTCGCCCGGACGTCAGGGCAAGGCCTGAGACCACTGTCTGCTCGCCGGTGAGAAGTGGTGAGACGGAGCCTGATCCGAAATCGACCTTGTGCAGTTCGGTGGAGCCGTGGTTGCGGATGCAGAAGACGATGTCGCCGTCGGCGGTGAAACTCGGTGCGCCACCGGGATAACCGGTTCCGCCCGGCATGACGTTTCGGTCGAGTCCGGACGTCAGGCTGCGGTCTTCCACTCGCTGGTCGCGGTGCAGGACAAGAAGTTCGTTGTTGTGAATGATCGGTGTGTGCCAACCGACTGCTACGACGGCGTCGCCGGCAGGTGTCCATGCAAGTGGTCCTGCGATGCCGCGTGCGTGCCCCAACATCCGCGGAGCGGAGGCGAGATCAGTCAGCGATACGGTCCAGGCGGAACTCGCCCGCGTCAGATCGGCGTCGCCGTCCATCGCCGCGGTGAAAGCCAGTTCGGTGCCGTCGGGACTGTACGCGGGATGCGAAGCGTCCCAATCGCCGTCCGTCAGCTGCCGTAGCGAGCCGGCGGCCAGATCGAACTCGAACAGGTGCGCCCGAACGCTGCCCCGGACACCGGATCCGTCGACCTTGTAGTTGAGGCGCTTCGCCACCAAGAGGCATGACGATCCGGCGGCAGTGCGGTCGACGGGGGCGCTGAAGGCGATCCGAGCGCCGTCGGGAGAGAACACCGGTGCCCCCGCGCCGAGCGGGAGCTGCGCCGTGGTGGTCAGCTGTGTTGCCGGGCCCCCCGTGGCGTCGACCTTCCACAGTTGTGGTGTGCCCGAGGAATCCGGCCGAACGAAGACCAACAGCGTCGAAACGGGATGCCAGGCCGGCGAGGTGTCGGCAGGTCCCGCGGTGAGCTGTAGTTGCGGGGAAGCCAACCAGATCGAGTGCTCGTTGGTATCCGCAGCCGGATTCGCTTCGGTACGTACGTATGCAATGCGTCCCGACGCCGATACGGCGATGCTGGTCGGTGTAACCACGGACGCGTAATCCTGGATTCTCGCCGAACGACGTTCTTCGGCACGGGCTACGGCAGCGGGGGAGTCGAGAGTGGTCGGCGTTGTCATTGGAACATCGGCTCCCCGAATGTCGGGATCGCGGACAACAGCTTTGCCGTGTACGGCTCCTTCGGCGAATCGATCACGTCGAGAACCGGCCCGTGCTCGACGATCTCGCCGCCGAGCATGACTGCGACGTGGTCACAGACGTAGCGGATCACCGCCAGGTTGTGACTGACGAACAGAACCGTCAGACCAAGCTGCTTCTGCAGATCCACCAACAGATTCAGAACCGCGCCCTGCACGGACACGTCCAGAGCGGAGGTGATTTCGTCGGCAAGCAGAACTGCCGGTGCGGCTGCCAAAGCCCGCGCGAGAGCAACGCGTTGGCGCTGACCACCCGACAACGACGATGGGTATTCGTGCGCCTTCTCCACCGGCAGTTGGACGGTGGTGAGGAGTCGAGCGACCTCGGCAGCGCGGTCGCCGCGGCTGCGCCGAGCTTTGTCACGACGCTCGGTGGACCGCAGCGCCTCGGCGAGTGACTGGCCGATGGTCATTCGCGGGTCGAGGCACGAGTACGGATCTTGGAAGACCATCTGGATCCGGTGGCGCAGACGAGCCGTCGCGCCGCGGGCGTGAGCGACGTCCACACCGTCGAGAAGGATCTGGCCGGAACTGGGCTCGGCCAGGCCGACAGTTGCTCGCGCCAGTGTCGACTTTCCGGAACCCGATTCACCGACGAGACCGACCACCGATCCGGAGGGGATGTCGAGATTGATGTTCTTGACGGCGTGGAACTTTTTCGAACCGCTACCGAGGTGGACGTTGACGTCACGGAATTCGAGTCTGCTCATCGGATCTCCTCTGCAACAGCCAACAGTTCTTCCAACTCGATGTCGGCGGTGCTCTCCTCGGCGTCGAGGCTCTCCACCTGCCAGGCTTCGTCGACGGTGGCAAGCGGCTTGTCGCGATCGGTGCTCATGGTGGGGACCGCGGCGATCAGCGCGCGGGAGTACGGATGCTTTGCACGGCCGGCAATCAGATCGTCGACTGCGATGTCTTCGACGATTTCGCCGGCAAACATGACCAGGACACGGGTGCACATGCCGGTGATGACGGCCATGTCGTGCGAGATGAGAAGGATTGCGGCGCCGGTTTCTTCGCGAACCTCGTGGAGCAGCCCGAGGACCTCACGCTGAACGGTCACGTCGAGCGCAGTGGTGGGTTCGTCCGCGATGATCAGAGCGGGCTTACCCATCAGACCCATGGCGATCATCGCGCGCTGACGCATACCGCCGGAGAACTCGTGGGGGTACTGCTTCGCACGCCTGGGCGCGTCGGGGATCTTGACGGCGTTCAGTCGCTCGACTGCCGCCTTCTTCGCGTCGGCCTTGCTCATACCTTCGTGGAGCCAACCGATCTCGGCGACCTGGTATCCGACCTTGAGAGACGGATTCATGGACGACATCGGATCCTGGAACACCATCGCCATACGTGTGCCGAGTTGGCGGGCAACCTTGCGCGAAGCCGCGTCGTCCGGCCGCTTGCCGTCCTTCATCAGCACGGTGCCGTCGAACTCGATGAGCCCGGCGTCGACCACGGTGGGGTGGTCGGTCAGCTGCGCAATTGCCATGCAACTCAGTGACTTTCCGGAGCCGGATTCACCGACGATGCCTACGGTTTCGCCGCGATGAACTGTAAAACTGATGTTGTCGACGGGGCGACGCCAGTCGTCACCCGCGGGGACTGCGACGGACATGTTGCGGACGGTCAGTACCGCGTCTTTGTCGGTGGGCGTCGAATCGGCCTGGGCAGTTTTCCGGTTGATCGGCTTCCACTTCGGCAGGCGACTGCTGATCGGGCTGCGAACTCCCGCGCCGCGAGCAATGGCCTCGCCGAGCAGCGTGAAGGTCAAACCGGCGAGCACGACGGCGATGCCGGGGGCGAGTGCGGTGGCCGGGTTGACGAAGATCTTCGACAGACCTTCGTTGAGCATCCGACCCCAGTCGAATGCAGGCGGCTGAATGCCCAAGCCGAGGAACGAGAGTCCGGCGAAGACCACGAGGCCGCTGCCGACAGCGATGCTGGCATTGACGATGAGTGGTTCACGGATATTGGGGAGAATGTGGCGGAACAGCAGCCCCGGCTTGGTAACCCCGAGGATGCGTGCTGCGTCGATGAAGTCGCGTCCGTTGACCGACGAAGCCAGTGCGTACGTCAACCTCGCGAACGGCGAGGCCAGGGCGAGACCGATGGCGATCACCGCGCTGCCAGCACCCTGTCCGAGAACGACCAACAGGAAGATCGCGAGGAGCAGCCCGGGGAATGCGATGGCGAAGTTGAGGAATGCCACGACCATTCGTCCGACCCAGCGGGGAGCGAGCGTCGGGAGCGTACCGAGTATCAGGCCAATTGTGACACCGAGTGCGACGGCTCCGAGAGCCATGAGCACCGACAGTCTCGCGGCGGTCATCGTGCGGGCGAAGACGTCACGTCCGCCGGCGTCGGTGCCGAAGATGTGCTCGGAACTCGGTCCCTGAGACAGTGCCTTCGGGTTGGCTGCGACAGCGGCGTCACCCCAGATCATCGGTCCGAAGATGACGAGGGCGATCAGAGCGGTCAGGAAGGTGAGGGCCAGGATTCCCAATGGGGTGCGGAACGTTCCGACGATCCAGTGTCGTCGCGGGGGCGTCTTGGGGGCCGCAGTGGGGGCCGTAGGTGAGGTGCTCAACTCAGTTCTCCCGAATTGTGGATCGTGGGTCGATGAGAGCGAGCACCACGTCGACGATGAAATTGATGAGAAGGACGATGGCGCCGTAGATCACGACCAGTGTCTGGGCGAGCGGGTAGTCCTTCTCGGTGATGGACTTGACCAGTGCCATGCCCATGCCGGGCCAGGCGAAGATGCTCTCGATGAGCACGGTGCCGGCAATCAGACCGCCCAGGAGGAGTCCGGCGAGCGTCAGCGTCGACGTCATGAGGTTGGGCATTGCATGACGGAAGTAGATTCGTGCCACGGGCATTCGCTTGGCGCGCGCCGTACGGATGTAGTCCATGTCCAACACGCCGAGCGCCTCTGCACGGACGATGCGCGACATCGAGGCGATGGCACCGATCGACATGGCCGCGACCGGGAGGATGTAGCTTTCCGGTCCACCTCGGCCGGCGACGGGCAGAACAGGGAACGTGACGGCAAAGAGGTAGACCAGCGCCGTACCGAACATGAACTCGGGGATCACGGCGATGGTGCCCGACGTTGCGGTGTAACCGATCTCGACTCCGCGTCGTCGACCGTTGCGGGTCAGTGCAGCGAAGATGAGGCCGATCGGAATGCCCACTAGCAGCACCGTGACGACTGTGAGTACAGCCAGTTCGAGTGTTGCCGGGAGGCGGGACGCGATCACCTCGAAGACCGGAGTCCTCAAGGTGATCGAGTCACCGGGATTCCCGCTCAGCAACCCGCCGACGAATCGGAAGTACTGCTGCCACAAGGGAAGGTCGTAACCGAGCTGAGACCTCGTTGTCTCGACCAGTTCGACCGGTGCGTTCATTCCCAGTGCCAATCGAACCGGGTCTCCCGGAATCAGTTGGAGCATCAGGAACGCCGCAGTCACCAGCGCCCAGAGTGAAATCACGAAGGTGCCGAAACGACGCAGAAGATATGCGGGCCAGCTGTCGGACTCGAGCCACTTTGCTCGAGCCTGAGGCGCCGCTTCTGGTTTCGCGGCTTCAATAGTTTGACTCATGGGCTGTCTTTCCGGAGGGCGGGATGCTGGGGCGGGAAGATATTTCAGAGTGGGCGGACGGCCTACTGGTAGAGACGCAGCGCAGAACCGTTGAGCGACTTGCCGAATGAGAGTCCGGCCTTGTTGAAGTACACGTTCATGACGGAGTCTGCGAAGGGCACGGCCGCGATCGTCTTGGTGAGCTCCGACTCGGCGTCGGCCCAGGCGTCACAAGCGTCGCTACCGGTCAGACCGGAAGCCGTGGTGGCTGCTGCTTCGTAGGCGGGGTTGCTGACCGATCCGAAGTTCTTGCCTGCTGCGGGAACCGGCCCGGCAAAGTACGCAGTGAAGGTGCTGGGCAGCGAGGAGTTGACCTGGACCCAGGCGATGTCCCAGGCAGAGTTGTCCTTGCCGCTCAGAATGACGTCGATGATCTTGTTCGAGTCGCCCCCGGTCACCTCGACGTTTGCGCCGAGTTCGGACCACGCCGACTGAGCAAGTTCGGCCGCCGCGTTGCGCGGATCGTCGGTGCCGTCGTACACGAGACGGAGATTGAGCGGCTTGCCATCCTTGCTTCGCTTGCCGTCAGCGCCGGCGGTCCAACCAGCGCCGTCCAGTGTTGCCTTGGCGGCAGTGAGGTCGAAGTCCGGAATGTTGCCTGCGACAGAGTCGTAAACGCAGGCGCGCGGTTCGACGGCGACGAGGCTGGTTGCCCGGACCCCGTGTCCGGCGGTGATGACCTGAGTGAGGTCGTCGAGATCGACCGCTTGGATCAGGGCCTTGCGCACTGCGGGATCGCTGGTGGGATTACTCGCGATCTGGTTGAAGTACATCTGGCCTGCCGGCAGTGGCCGACCGACGGAGTCCAGATTGGCTGCCGCGACGCGGTCCTTGTCCGGACCGGCGATCGGAGCTGCGTTGAGTTCACCCGAGAGCAGCTGATTTGCGGCGGTGCTCACGTTCGGCGACATGGCGGCGACGACCGTCTTGGGGACGCCCGGGGTGTCGGAGGTCGTGCCGTCGGGGCCCCAGTTGTAGCCCTCGCGACGCTGGAACGTGTAGTGGTCGTTGGCGGCAACTTCGGTGACTTCGAACATGCCGGTGCCGAGCGACTTCTTGTTCGACGCTGTCGGATCTTTCAATCCGGCCTCGCACAGGATCGGCAGGCGACCGACGTTGAGAAGAAGGAACGGGCTCGGCGCCGGAGTGGTCACCGTGACAGTGCGCGTTGCAGGATCGGCAGTCGCAGTGGCGCCGGTCGGCACGGAGGACCCGCGCAACTGTGAACCGTTGTCCGGGTTGGCCACGAAGTTGATGTTGTCCGCGACGGTCTGCGGTGTCAGCGTCGATCCGTCGGTACAGGTCACCCCGTCACGGATGGTGAAGGACGCCGAGGTCGGGGTCTCCTCCCACTTCTCCGCCAACCACGGTCCGACTTCACTGGTATCGGGATCCTGGTAGATCAGGTAGTCGTACGCCAAACGCGACAACTCGGCGGTCGCCGAGGCGGCCGACATGATCGGGTTGAGAGCACCCGGATCGGCCTGCAGGGCGAAACGGAAGGTCCCGTCGGTGGCCGGTTCACCGCCACTGGCGCCCGAGGACGTGCCTCCCGAGCCACAAGCAGACAACACAAGCGTGAGCCCTGCGGCTGCCGCAAGTGTTGGATAGAAGCGGTGTTTCATGGTGCCTCCGTGATGGAGCAGGGGCCCGAGCGAAAAACGTGAGGGCGCGGTTGAGTGTTGACTGCTAAATCTTGGCGCATGACGTGACGCGCATCTCTGTCGATCCTCACGAAAATCGGGTCGATTTTCGTCCGCTCCCACGAAAACCGTCAGGATCAGTGAATACCTGTCCGTATACCGACAGCGACCGGCGAAACACGACGATTTCCCCGGTCGCTACCGGCGGTCTACTGGTACAGGCGCAGGGCCGAACCGGTGAAATTACGGCCGAATGCGAGACCCGCATTGTTGAAGTAGAGAGTCGTGATCTTGTCGGCAAAAGGTACCGCGGAGTTTGCTTTGATGATCTCTGATTCGGCGTCTGCCCAAGCGGCACAAGCATCCTCGCCGGTCAGTCCCGAAGCCTTGGCGACGGCTGCGTCGTAGGCCGGGTTGGAGATCGACGAGAAATTGAGTCCCGCAGCTGGCACCGGACCGGAGAGGAAGGGTACGAGCATGCTGGGCAGCGCGACGTTGATCGGCTCCCACGCAACATCCCACGCGGTGTTGTCCTTGCCGCTGAGTGCTACATCGAGGATCTTGTTCGAGTCTCCGCTGGTGAGTTCGACAGTTGCGCCCAGATTGTTCCAAGCGTTGAGTGCGACGTCGGCGGCAGCATCGGTCGAGTCACCGAACGTTTCGTAGACCATCCGAAGTCGGAGCGGTGTGCCGTCCTTGCTGCGCTTACCGTCGGCACCGATTTTCCAGCCCGCTGATTCGAGAGTTTCTGCGGCTGCGCTGGGATCGAAGGCCGGCAGGTTTCCGGCGACAGAGTCGTAGATGCAGGCCCTCGGTTCGATGGACACCATCGTGGTAGACCGGGTTCCGCGGCCGGCGGTGAAGATCTCGGCGAGGTCGTCGAGATTGAGCGCCTGGACAAGGGCTTTGCGCACGGCCGGATCGCTGGTCGGATTACCCGGGCTGTGATTGAAGAACATCTCGCCTGCCGGAGCCGGCTGCTTGACCGTGTTCAGGTTCGCGGCATTCAATCGGTCCTGATCGGCGCCGGAGACGGCGGCGGCATTCAGATCACCGGACAACAGCTGATTCGCAGACGTACTCGTATTGGTCACGATGGACGCGACGACATTCTTGGGCACTCCGGCAATGTCGGAGGTGGTGTCGTCAGGTCCCCAGTTGTATCCGTCGCGCCGAACGTAGGAGTAATGATCGTTGGCGACTGCCTCGGTCATCTGGAACATGCCCGATCCGAAGGTCGTCTTGTTTGCCGCCGTCGGATCCTTCAACCCTGCCTCGCACATGATCGGAATCCGCGCCAGATTGAGGAGCAGGAAGGGCGAGGGCTCCGGAGTCGTAACAGTCACTGTCCGTGTTGCCAGGTCGGCGTTGGCAGTTGCAGTTGCCGGTGCGTACACCCCGCGGAGAGCGGATTTGTTTGCGGCGTTCGTGATGAAGTTGACGGTGTCTGCGACAGTCTGAGCAGTCAGGGCGGATCCGTCGGTACAGGTGACGCCGTCGCGAATGGTGAACGACGCGGAAGTAGTTGTCTCTTCCCATTTTTCGGCGAGCCACGGCTTGGTGACGCCGGTATCGGGATCTGGGTTGAGCAGATAGTCGTAGCTCAGACGTGCCAGTGCGTGTGCCGGTGAAGCGGCAGTCATCAGCGGATTCAGAGCGCCGGGGTCGGCCACGAGTGCAAACTTGAAGGTGCCGTCGGTGAGCGGCTCACCCCCACCCGAACCTGATGTTCCACCCGACGAGCATGCGGTCAGGGCAAGGACAGTGCCGGTTGCCGCGGCCAGTAGTGCGTAGGACCGTTGTTTCATGGTGCCTCCGGAAGGTGTGGTCCCGCCCGAGTGACGCGAGGTCTGTCGGGTCAGGAGCAAAAGACGATTGCTTGAATCTTCACCCAACAAAAGAACGAGAACATCGTCCGGATTTACGAATGTTTCGTGAGACTTGGTAGATCGCTACAACATTGTCGGATGGAAGAGACGAAGCTGGAGCATCAGGCTGAATCGAGTTTCCGGATCATCGAGATCGATGCCGGCAATCCCGGCAAGCTTCTTGAGGCGGTACCGGAACGTGTTGACGTGGATGTGAACCAAGGACGCAGCAGCCGGAATGTCGCCGAACGTGTCGAGCCAGGCGCGGAGAGTGTCGACAAGGTTGATGTCGTGACTGCGGTCGTACTCACGCAGTACCGCGAGCGGACCCGATGCGGTCTCGTTCTCGTCCGCCAGGGCGTCGGAGAGGCGCAGAAGTAGGGAATTGATCTGCACGTCGTCGGCGCGCGCGACGGTCCGGCCCGAGGAATTCCACGTCGACCTCAGAACGCGAAGTGCTCGGTCGGCTTCGTCGCGTGACTTCTCCAGCGTCATCACGTCGGCCACTGTCGCACCGATTCCGATGACCACCGACTTTTCCGAACGGGAACGGTCTGCAAACTCCGACGCGATCCGACGCACGTAGTCGTCGTCGGTCTGGTGCCGGGTGTGTGGGATTACGGCGTAGACGGTGCCGCCGATCGCTGCCGCCACCGACAGCGGAAATACTTGGTCGAGATAGGTATTGAGTGTCAGGGCCAGTTGATCGACGTCGGCTTCGGCCTCCAACGATGCACCGGCGCCGCTACGGAAGCCGGCCGCAAGCACGTTTGCTTTCGAACGGCCGTAGCCCAGTCGCTCGGCCGCTTCCTTCGCTGAAGTGCCGCCACTCAGTAACGTGATCACCTCGCCCAACCTCAGTCGTCGTGCCGAATCCGCGGCCAGTTTGGCGCGAAGCAAACTCATGGCGGCCACGCCCGCAGCCTCGACGAGCGTTTTGACCTGTAATTCGTTCGGCTCCTCGTCCAAGATCACCCAGATCGAACCGAGGATCTGCGATGCCGCATGTATTCGCATGCCGACGCGGGGCCTGATGCCCGGCCCGATACCCGGTAGAAATACCGGCAGGGTAGAGCCGTAGATCTTGTTGAAATACCCCATTGACCTGAGCCGATCGGAATAGTGCTGCGGCACTTGATGTCCGAGGACACTCTGCTTACGTGCCTCGTCGCCGAAGGCTTGATCCGCCGAGAACGCGAGGATCCGGCTCGACTGATTCTCGATGGTGACCGGGCCGTTCAATACCTGAGCGATCGAGTTGGCAAGATCGAACAGGTCGGCGTCGGCGGCCGACGTGCGGTCCCCGTTGTTGCCGGATTCGAGGATCTCGTTGATCAACGACGCGCTTTGCAGCCAGCTTGCATCCTTGACCATTCCGAGGAGTGCGACGTCGGTGTCGGCCACCGCTTTCTCGACGAGGCCGTCGAAGTCCAGGGGCTCTTTGACGATCAGCGCTACCGCACCTGCCGAGCCGTATTCTCTTACCGCCGTTGCGATATCGGCCGAACCTGCGAGACCTGCGCCGAGTACGACGGCGCCCGCACTGTCCTGGGTAGCTTCGGACCCTTCGTGCAGGGTCACGCGGCTGACAGTGCGGGCGCCGTCGACGGTGTCGCCACCGCTGAGGAACGTCATTCCCAGTCTGTCGACGATGTCGACGATCGATACTCCCGTAGGTGTGGTCACCACCACACCTTAGGGGGAGCGGGGTCGATCAGTTGTCTGGTTGCCCTGCTCAGTTGCTGGGCTGCTCCGCCACGGCCTTCTCGACGAACCGGCGGGTCTGATCGAACGCCGCGGGCACCTGGACGGAATCGGTCATGTCACTGATCTCGGACCACCGTTCGGCGACGACCTCGGGCGAGAGTGCGCCTTCGGGGATGTAGACGCCCTGCGACTCTTCCATGCGAGCGATCGCGAAGACGCCGGCGCCGGCGCTGAGGATGGTCTTCGTCGGTGCGTCATCGGAGACCATGAACAGTGCGCCGGGTGAAATCGATTCGGGTGCAAGCAGAGCGAGAGTCTTCTCGTCGAGGAGGTCTTCGGTCATGCGGGTCGCGGCGGTCGGGGCCAGCGAGTTGACGCGGATGCCCTTGCGTTCGCCCTCGATGGCGAGAACGTTCATCAGGCCGACGACGCCGGACTTCGCGGCGCCGTAGTTCGCCTGGCCGAAGTTGCCGTAAATTCCCGATGCTGACGTAGTCATGAGGATGCGTCCGTAGTTCTGTTCGACCATGTGCGGCCAGACTGCCTTGGAACAGATGACGGAACCCATCAGATGCACGTCGATGACTTTGCGGAAGTCGTCGAGCTCGGCCTTGATGAACGACTTGTCGCGCAGGATTCCGGCGTTGTTGATCAGGATGTCCACGCGGCCCCACTTGTCCACGGCCGTCGCGACCATGGCGGCAACGGCGTCGACGTCGGTGATGTCGCAGTGGTCCGCGATGGCCTCGCCGCCCAGCTCGACGATTTCCGCCACTACTTTGGCTGCTGCGGTATCAGCGCCGCCACTGCCGTTGACCGAGCCACCCATGTCGTTGACGACGACGCGTGCGCCGCGTGCGGCGAGGGCCAATGCGTGTGAACGGCCGAGTCCGCCGCCTGCGCCCGTGATGATCGCTACCTTGCCGGAAAAATCCAACGACATTGGAAAACCTCTCTGATCTGGGATACTACTCAGTATTACTATGCGATGGCGTGGAAACAGTCAAGGGCCGGCAGGCAGTGTGAATGGGAGTGGAAGTCGAATGAGTAGTGATCTTCCGGACGTGCGATCCGCGATCATCACCAGCGCCGCCGACGCCTTTGCCGAAGACGGTTACGCGGCCACGACTGTAGATTTACTGGCCGATCGAATCGGCGCCACCAAAGGTCTTGTCTACTACCACTTTCGTTCGAAGTTCGACATCTACCTGGCAATCTACGAGCGCGGGATGAGCCTGCTCCGCGCTGAGGTCGAGTCTCGGATGGGCGGGGCAGAAAGCGGCCTCGCGCGTCTCGAAGCGATGTCGCACGCCCACCTGGTCAATCTCATGACACATCTCGGGTACCACCACACGATCCACCAAGGCGTCCGGGGCCAGATGAACTCCGCGCTCAAACCGAGACAACAGCAAGTCCTCGTGGAACTGAATTCGCTGCGACTCGATTACGAGAATCTGTTCGTCGACGTGATGACCGAAGGTGTCGCGGATGGTTCCATTCGTGCGGGCTCACCTCGAATGGCGGCAAAAGTCCTCCTCAGCAGTCTCAACGGCATCGACCTCTGGTACCGAAGGCGTGAAGGGCAGACTTTGGCGGAGACGGAGTCGTTGGCGGACCAGATCGTCGAACTGTTGATCGGCGGATTGCGCGCTGCGAACTGACTGAAAGCTGCATTCGTCGAGCGGGTTTCCTCCGACCGGTTCGTGCTGTCCTGCGGCTTGTCGTTCGGTTTGTCCCGCTCTGACAGTCGGGGTAGCATGTTGGCGTCGTGCGCGGACTTGCGTAGGAATTCAGGGAAGAGGAGGTGTGGCTGTAATGCGTGGCCAACCTCCGAGTACCAACTGAAGCTGTAGCCGCCCGGGTTGATCCGGTATTTTGCTGCAGCTTCATCGTGTGTTCATCGGCTTCGGCTTTGCTGTGAAGCAAGCGTCGTCGTTCACTCTTCCCTCGAAAGCTGTTCAGCATGCGCGAATTTCGTCGTTCACGTTCGGTACTGCCGCGTCGTTCCGCGGGGCTCGGTGACTCACATCCCGGACACTCGCGTGCCGCACGCACCGTCGTCAAGGCTGCCCCGCCCGAGGCGGTGGCGCCCGTCGAATCGACCGTCGTCAACAGCGGCGTGTACCGCGACGGCGAGCGGATAGCGTCACCGTCCACGCTGGCGGAAGCACTGTCATGCCTTCCGGATTCGCAGTCGATGGCGTGGATCGGCATGTACCGGCCCGACGACGCCCAGTTGTATGCCGCTGCACAACATTTCGACCTCCACGAACTGGCGGTCGAGGATGCGATCGTCGCGCACCAGCGCCCCAAGCTCGAGCGCTACGGTAAGACGCTGTTCGTGGTGCTGCGTGCTGCGCGGTACCGCGACGAGACCGAGCGGGTCGAATTCGGCGAGTTGCACATCTTCTGTGGTCCGAACTTCATTCTGACCGTCCGTCACAGTGAATCGCCGGATCTGTCGGCGGTGCGGACTCGCATGGAGAACGATCCTGACCTGTTGCGGTTGGGTACCGAGGCCGTTCTCTATGCCATTCTCGACGCAGTCGTCGACGGGTACGCCCCGGTGGTGGCCGGCCTGCAGAACGACATCGACGAGATCGAAACCGAAGTATTCAGTGGCGATCCCGGAGTTTCGCGTCGCATCTACGAACTGACCCGTGAGGTGATCGAATTCCAGCGGGCGACGCGTCCGCTGCTGGGAATGCTGCGTGGGTTGTCGGCAGGGTTCGACAAGTACCACACGGACGAGGAGCTCCAGCGATACCTGCGCGACGTCACCGACCATGCGACGACGGTGGTGGAGCGGGCCGACGGCTTTCGTCAGTTGCTCGGAAACATCCTCACGGTGAACGCAACTCTGGTGTCGCAGAACCAGAACGAGGAGATGCGCAATCTGACGCAGGCGAGCTACGCGCAGAACGAGGAGATCAAGAAGGTCTCGGCGTGGGCGGCAATTCTCTTCGCGCCGACGCTCATCGGAACCGTGTACGGAATGAACTTCGACGACATGCCGGAGCTGCACTGGCACTTGGGCTATCCGTTTGCACTCTCGATGATGTTCCTGACCTGTGGAAGTCTCTACACGATCTTCAAGCGTCGGGGCTGGCTGTAGAAAGCGCCGGCTGTAGAAAGCGCTGTGCGCCTTGCCAACCGAGATCGGTTGTCAAGGCGCACAGGTGTTTTTCGGGAGGGCGCTCGAATCAGAGCGTTGCGACGCAGACCGTGAACTTACGTTCCGGGTGCTCGAATCCCGAGTCTGCCCCCGAACCGCATTCGTCGATCGACGTGGAGTTCTGCAGGATTTCGACGACCTCGACTACATTGGTGCCGCTGGTATCCGAGCATTCGATGCGGGCGGGCTCGTCCATTCCGCTGCCGAGGTCCATGCATCCGCCGACTACCCAGTCGACGTCGAGACAGACAGCGCCCTGCTCGTCACCCGCGAGGGTCTCGTAGTAGTACGAGTCGACATCGGAGGCACACAGATCAGAGGTGGGAACCTTGGCGACCACCTTGTAGTTGGAATCCTTGCTACCGCAGTCCGCGTTGTCGATTTCCGCGGCCGTCGTGGTACCGCCGAGTTTGACGCAATCACCGATCGACACGTCGATGTCGACGTCGCCGCCATCGTCCGAACCCTCCTGGCCGGTGATCTTCGAGGTGGTCGGGGCTGCGGAGGTAGTGGTCGAATCGGCAACCGAGGAAGATGATTCCGCAATGGCTTTCGGCTCGATGTCGGAACCGCAACCGACGGTGAAGGCGGCGATTGCAGAAGTTGCGATCACCGCAGTGCAAAGTCGCCGGACGATTCCGGACATAAGGACCCCTTTGTTGATTCTTGGATAGTTCTGTTGGTTCGTGGATTGTTCGGGACCTATTCCAATACATCGGTAGTCGAATTGCCAACCGGACTGTCAGTATGGGTAGGTGGAGCTACCCCTGATGCCGCCGCTCGCCCCGATGCTCGCGAAGGCTGCGGCCACTGTGCCGCCTCAGCCCGAGTCCGGTGACCCGACGTGGTCGTACGAGCCGAAATGGGACGGATTTCGAGCAATCATCTTTCGTGACGGTGACGAAGTGGTGCTCGGATCGCGAGGAGGAAAGGACCTGGCGCGGTACTTTCCCGAAGCGGTGGAAGCTGTCAAGTCTGAATTGCCCGAAAAATGTGTGGTGGACGGAGAACTGGTGGTTCCCCGTGAGATCGACGGTGTGACGCGCCTGAGTTGGGAAGCGCTCTCCGAGCGGATTCACCCCGCCGCGAGCCGCGTCGCATTGTTGTCGGAACACACGCCCGCGCAATTTGTCGGGTTCGATTTACTGGCGCTCGGGGATCGCGACGTCTCGATCGAGGACTTCGGGGTTCGACGTGCGTTGCTCCTCGATTGCGTCGGTGGCGGGCCGAGTTGCCACGTCACGGCAGCGACGGCCGACAGCGCCGAAGCAATGGCCTGGTTCGAAACCTTCGAAGGCGCGGGTCTCGACGGGGTTGTCGCCAAGAGGCTGGCGGGACCGTACCTGCCGAACAAGCGCGAGATGATCAAGGTGAAACACGCCAGGACCGCGGATGTCGTACTGCTGGGCTACCGTCCCCACAAGAGTCAGCCAGGTATCGGGTCGATGCTTCTTGGTCTGTACGACGGTTCCGAATTGAAGATGGTCGGTGGCGCTTCTGCTTTCACCGCGGCGCGGCGGATCGAGTTGTTGGCCGAACTCGAACCTTTGCGCCTCGGGGACGACGTTGTAGCCGAGGGAGAGGCCAGCCGGTGGAGATCGGCCGCAGACCGCTCCTGGATTCCGCTTCGTCCTGAGAGGGTGCTCGAAGTGGCGTACGACCAGATGGAAGGGGAACGCTTTCGGCACGCTGCACGATTCCTGCGCTGGCGTCCGGACAGGGTGCCCGACGAATGCACTTTCGATCAGTTGGAGGTTCCGGTGCGATACGACTTCGCGGATGTTCTTGCAGGCGGTAAGTGATGGCGAGCCCGGCAGAGGAACTGGACGTCGACGGGATCGCGGTCCGATTGTCGAGCCCGGACAAGATCTACTATCCGCAGTTGGGTGAGGACGGCGGAACCAAACGGCATCTTGTCGAGTACTACCGAACGGTGGCGCTGCAGGGTGCAGCGTTGCGGGCGCTCCAAGATCGGCCCACGCATCTTCAGCGATTCCCCGACGGCACCGAGGGCGAAGAGGTTTACCAGAAGCGGCTGCCGGCAAAACGGCCCGAGCACGTCGAATCCTGCGAGGTCACGTTCCCGTCGGGTCGCAAGGCCGACGTCCTTCGAGTGCGAAGTGCTGCGAACATCGTGTGGGCCGCCAATCTCGGGACTGTCACGTTTCATCCCTGGGCCGTGCGGTGCCCGGACACCGACCACCCGGACGAACTGCGCATCGATCTCGATCCGCAACCGGGGACCGGGTTCGACGAGGCCGTTGCCATCGCGGACGAGGTCCTTCGCCCTCTGCTCGCCGAGTTGGGATTGGAAGGATTTCCCAAGACGTCCGGTGGCCGAGGCCTTCACGTCTACATCCCGCTCGAGGCGCGCTGGGATTTCGTCGAGGTCCGTCACGCGGGTATCGCCCTTGCTCGTGAAGTCGAGCGTCGTAGTGCCGATCGCGCCACAACCGCGTGGTGGAAGGAAGAGCGGGGTGAACGGATCTTCATCGACTTCAATCAGAATGCCCGTGACCGGACGATCGCGGCGGCGTATTCCGCTCGTAAGACGCCGATCGCAACTGTGTCGACGCCGGTGACCTGGGACGAACTGCGCGACGTGCATCCAGACGACTGCACCATCGCCACGGTTCCCGGCTTGCTCGCCGATCGTGGTGATCCGATGGAAGCCATGCACGACAAGGCCTTTGCCCTCGATGTTCTGTTGGAGATGTGGGAGAAGGATCTGGCGGCAGGACTGGGCGATCTGCCGTACCCGCCGAACTATCCCAAAATGCCCGGTGAACCCAAACGTGTTCAACCGAGCAAGGACCGCGATCGGAAGAACAAAGACGGGTAGCGTCAGAGGCGGACATATCGGGTAATTCGATCAGACGTCGAATGTACGGTCACGTCGAATGCACTGTGGGGGTTGGATATGGATCGCCGGAAAATGCGAGCAGCAAGCTTAGCGGCGGGTGGCGTGATTCTTGCCGCCTTCGGATTGTCACTCGGTAGCGGAACAGCGTCGGCCGCGACGTTGGATTGTTCGGCGCGCGGGCAAGATCAGACGATCGTCGACGGGTCATCCGCATGCCGAGCGGTGGCAGATCCCTCCAGTTACGCGATTTCACACGTCGAGGGCGACGGTGTCGGCGTCGCGGATTCTCGAGACGGTGGCAGGTCGGCAGGCGTCGGACTCTTCGGCGGCGTTGCTGCGGCGGAGTCGCGCGGTGGGTTACTTGCCGCCGTTGCGTACGGCCCGGGTTCGCTCGCACTCGGTCGCACCGACTCCTCACCCTTTGCCGTGGTGCTCAGCGGACCTGGCGGCAGAGCGGCAGTGGGTGACGCGGACGTCGGGGCGATCTGCTCAGGTGGTCCCACCCTTGTTTTCAATATCGCCACAGGTCAGGGATGTTTCAGCGACGGCACTTCGACGTGGGTCACCCCGTGAGGGCACCCCGGCCCTGAGCCTCTTGCGTGACAGTGGTCACAATGGTGTCAAGCTCCTGCCACCGATCGGGTGACCGGGCAACTTGATCAGCGGGGATCGGAGGACGCGATGACTCCCAGTGCACGACGGGGTTCACTCGCCCGGGTGGAGGTGCCTTCGCGCACCGAGCTGTACGTGGACCGGCGATTCCTTCCCTTGGCCGACCGCTTCTTCGCGATGTATCGCCAACCGCAACAAGGCGGCGGTGCGCTGGTCGTGTACCTGGGCGGCGAGAAAGTGCTCGACATCTGGGCCGGCAATGCCGATCGTGATCGGCGCTGGGACCACGACACGGTGTCGCTGTCGTTCTCGACCGGCAAAGGCGTCGCCAGCACCGTCGTTCACCGACTCGCCGAACGTGGGTTGATCGACTACGACGCCCCGGTTGCTCGGTACTGGCCTGAATTCGCGGCGGCCGGCAAGGACAAGATCACCGTCCGCGAACTGATGTCACATCGCGCGGGCCTTCACCGAGTTCGCGGCTTGATGCCGCATCCTCTCGACCTGATGGACTACGACGCGGTCGTTGCCGCCCTGGCTGCCGAGAAACCGGATCCGCGTCGGCTTCGAGGCCCCGGCTATCACGCTGTGACCTACGGCTGGTTGGTAGCCGAACTTGTGGCCAGGGTGACCGGTCAGCCGTTCATCGACGTCGTACAAGCGGAGATAGCGAAGCCCCTCGGAGTCGACGAATTCTGGTACCGCGTACCCGAAACCGAACGTCCACGGATCGCGAAGCTGTTCCCACATATCAACCCTGCCGGCTTGAACTGGGCCTTCGCGTCGACCGTGCTCTCACACGTCGGTCCGACTCGCGGACTCGCCGAGGCCGCGATGCCGGACGGTTTCGACGTCATGGTGCGCAACCCGGCTGTCCACGACGCTGTCATGCCGGGCTGGAACGGAGTGTTCAGCGCGCGTGCTCTCGCGAAGATGTACGGCGCCATCGCGAACGGCGGCGTGATCGACGGGAAGCGGTTCCTGAAGGAATCGACCATCGACCAGATGTCGACCATCCAGACTCGCGATCGGGATTACGTGCTGGCGGTGCGGCCCAACTGGACTCTCGGTTACCACCCGCCGATCATTGCCGCGCGGCGGCAGCCGCGGAATGCGATAGGCCACTACGGAGTCGGCGGTTCAGGCGCGTATGCGGACCTGTCCAGCGGACTCTCGCTCGGTTTCACCACCAACAGGTTGGGTAGTGCTGTGACAGCTCTCGGTGATCTTCGCCTTGCGAGGCTCGGCGCCGAGGCGCAGGAGTTGGTTCGTCGAATCTGACACGAAGGGAATGCCATGAGCAGCAACGTGTACCGGGTGACCGAGATCGTCGGCTCGTCCACCGAGAGCAGTGACGCGGCAATTCGCACCGCCATCGCCCGGGCGAACGAGACGGTGCGCAACCTCGAATGGTTCGAGGTGGTGGAAACTCGCGGTCACATCGAGAACGGCGCCGTGGCGCATTTCCAGGTCACGTTGAAGGTCGGCTTCCGGCTCGACGGCGACGAATCTTGAGTCGTCGTTCATGAGTGTTGATCTCAGGGCGGCCGTCGGGTTCATGGCGGGACATGCCAGAACTCTCGATCGGCATCGACTGAAATTGATTCTCGGACAGGGGGACCGGACCGCGGCATTGGCGGCTGTGGACAGTTATCGCAACCCGGACGGTGGGTACGGCTGGGGACTCGAACCGGATCTTCGCTCGGCATCGAGCCAACCTGGCGGCGCGCTGCACGCCTTCGAAGCCTTTGCCGACATCGGAACGCCGACGCCCAGAGCCGTCGAACTGTGCGACTGGTTGCAGACCAATTCGCTGGCAGACGGCGGTTTGCCGTTCGCCTTCCCGATCGCCGACCCGGCCGGTTGTGCGCCCTTCTGGGTGGATGCGGATCCGTTGGCGCCGTCGTTGCAGATCACCAGCATCGTGTGTGCTGCAGCGGCTCGCGTTGCCGAATTCGACGAGGCCGTCGCCGAACATCCGTGGTTCGCCTCTGCCGTTCGATATTGCCTCGACGCGATCGACGGGGCGGATTCTCTGCATGCCCTCGAGCTCGCCTTTGCCTTGCAGTTTCTCGACGCGGTTCACCGGAACAGTCCCGAAGCGTCGTCGTTGGTGAGCACTCTTGGTTCGCGTATCCCGGCTGACGGCTTGGTTCACGTGGACGGGGGAGCCGAGGGCGAATTCATGCGGCCCCTCGATTTCTCACCGCTTCCCGGCGGCCCGACCCGCGCGTTGTTCGACGCATCAGTGATCGAGTCCGAACTGTCTGCGCTCGCTGCGCGACAACATGGCGACGGCGGTTGGGCGGTGGATTTCGACAGCTATTCGCCCGTCGCGGCGTTGGAATGGCGAGGTCACGCCACCGTGCAGGCGGTGTGGCTGATGAAGCGCAATGGGGTGATCTGAAAACGATTCTCGCGCCAAATTGGAACACGTTATAGTCTGGGAACCAGTTCGAGCTTCGTGTTTCAGGGATAGGGGAATGTCATGGCGTATGTGATCACGCAGCCGTGCTGCAACGACGCCTCGTGTGTTGACGTGTGTCCGGTCAATTGCATTCACCCGACACCGGACGAAGCTCCGTTCGCGACCACCGAAATGCTCTACATCGATCCCGACACCTGCATCGATTGTGGTGCGTGTGTGGACGAATGCCCGGTCGAGGCGATCTTCCCGGACAACGAACTCGACGAGGACGACGCGCCGTACCTGCAGATGAATGCGTCGTACTTCGAGAAGCATCCGATGGGCCCGGATTGGCCCGAGCCGATCACGATGGCCAAGATCGATCCCGAACTGGGAACGCTGAAAGTGGCGATCGTCGGCTCCGGCCCGGCCGCCTGCTACGCGGCGATGGAACTGACCGGCAAGCCTCGCGTCGAGGTCGACATGTTCGATCGACTTCCCACTCCATACGGTTTGGTGCGCGCCGGCGTGGCGCCAGACCATCCCGGAACCAAGGGGGTCACCGATCAGTTCCGCGCCGTCGTCGCGAAGAAGACTGTGCGCTGCCACTTCAACGTCGAGGTGGGCACCCACATCTCGCATTCGGAACTCTTGGACCATCACCACGCAGTGATCTACGCGGTGGGTGCTGCCGGGGATCGCAAGCTCGAGATCCCGGGCGAGGATCTGCCGGGAAGTCACGCCGCCACCGAGTTCGTCGCCTGGTACAACGGCCACCCGGGATATGCCGATCGGACTTTCGATCTGTCCGGCGAGCGAGCGGTGATCGTCGGAAACGGCAACGTCGCACTCGACGTCGCACGCATCCTGGTGACCGACCCTGACCAGCTTGCGAAGACGGACCTCGCCGAGCACGCATTGGAAGCGCTGCGGAACAGCAAGATTCGTGAGGTGGTCATTCTCGGGCGTCGTGGGCCGGCGCAGGCCGCGTACACCAATCCCGAACTGTTGGCGCTCGGACAGATGGCGAACGTGGACGTAGTCGTCGACCCGATCGAAGCCGAACTCGACGAGGCCAGTCAGGCGTTCGTGGAAAGCGATGCCGCCGAGCCGTCCGTCCTGCTCAAGGTCAAGCAGGCGCAGGAATTTGCTTCGCGTACCGCAGATCCTTCTCGCAAGCGGATCGTTCTCCGGTTCCTCACCTCTCCCGTCGAGATCCTCGGCGACGGTGAAGTCTCGCAGGTGCGGATGGTGAAAAACGAATTGGTGGCAACGCCGACCGGTCAGCTCTCCGCCCGGCCTACCGAGACCGAGGAGACGATCGACACTTCACTGGTGCTTCGGTCGGTCGGATACCGCGGCACACCGATGGCCGACTTGCCCTTCGACGACGCTCGCGGCGTGATCCCCAACGAGAACGGCAGAGTAATCGACACCGAGACCGGAACGCCGATCCCGGGTGTCTACGTCGCGGGTTGGATCAAGCGCGGACCGACGGGCGTGATCGGCACCAACAAGTACTGCTCCGCCGAGACCGTGTCGATGATCTTCGACGACTTCGCTGGTGGGCGCCTCGCCACCCCGACCGAGGATGCCGACAAGTTGCAGGTTTTGTTGGCAGACCGGTCGCCGGATCAGGTGGACTATCAAGGTTGGCAGCGTATCGACAAGGCAGAACGCGCATCCGGTGCCGCAACCGGACGACCGCGAACCAAACTCATCTCGATCGAATCCATGTTGGCCGCTGCCCGCAGCGACGGATAGCAACGTTTGGGCGAACATCCGAATTGCTCGATTGCCGCTTTTGTGTGTTAATGACTATGGAAATGTGCGGTTTGCTCTCTTCGGCGTGCTCGGGTGTGTAGGTGTGCGCCCGGCGGGCGCGTCCGAATGGTGCATCGGCATCGGTGCCAGGCGGGTATCGATGCCGGCCGCGCAAAATCCACGTGAGTACGTGGTCATTCGAGCGAAGGTAGTGACATGGGCAGCAAACAGGGTCGTCGGACGTCACGGGTTGCCGTGGCAATCGTCGGAGCGGTGGCTGCCGGCCTGGCTCTCGCCGGACCTTCCGCGGCCGTTCCTCTCTTCCCCGGTGGACCCGACATTCCGTTGCCCGTCATTCCCGGCGTTCCGTACCTCGATCCGGCGATTCCGGTTCCGGGCATCCCGGGTACACCGATTCAGGCTCCCATCGGCGTCCCCAACTTCTCCGCGCCGTCGCTCAATCCGTCCGCGGGTGAGACAGTCGGCATCGCGCAGCCGATCATCATTCGTTTCAACGAGGCCGTCGGCGACCGTGCTACGGCCGAGCGCGCGATTCGCGTGACCACCGATCCTCCGGTCGAGGGCAGCTTCTACTGGATCAACGACAGCCAGGTCCGTTGGAAGCCGACACAGTTCTGGCCGGCGAACATCTCCGTGACCGTCGACGCCGGTGATTCGCACTCCACGTTCAACATCGGTGACGCACTCGTCACCGTCGCGGACGACAACACCAAGCAGGTCACCGTCACCCGCAACGGTGAGGTCGTGCGCACCATGCCGACGTCGTTCGGCAAGCCGGGTCACGAAACACCGAACGGCACGTACATCGTCGGCGAGCAGTTGCGCGACATGTACATGGATTCGTCCACGTACGGCGTCCCGATCGATTCTCCCGAGGGTTACCGCACCTACGTCGAGTACGCGACACGAATTTCCTACAGTGGCATCTTCGTCCATGCCGCTCCGTGGTCGGTTGCGCAACAAGGTTTCACCAATGTCAGCCACGGCTGCCTCAATGTCAGCACCGAGGACGCCAAGTGGTTCTTCGAGAACGCAGGCAAGGGTGACCCGGTGATCGTGCAGAACACCGCAGGTGGAGTCCTCAGCGGCGCCGACGGATTGGGCGACTGGAACCGCTAGACATCGACGAGGAAGGCCCTGCGCGAGAAGTATTCGCGCAGGGCCTTTTTCGTGTCGCGTTCAGCTCGAGTGTCTTGTACGTTCACCATTCATTCGTTGCGGGCGGTCAGACTGCCTCAGTGAGATCGAGTCCGGAAAGAACGCTGCCCACATCAGGCAAGCCAGGTCTGTGGGGCAGACCATGGCGTGATTACGCGCTGTTCGCGCTCTTGGTAGGTCCCAATCTCGCGTTGCTGATCTTGTTCACCTATCGCCCGCTGGTGGACAACATCCGACTTTCGTTCTTCGACTGGAACATTGCGGACCCGAAGGCGACGTTCATCGGGCTGAGCAATTACCGCGAGTGGTTCGGACGAAGCGACACCTGGCAGATCGTCACCAACACAGTGGTATTCACATTGGTCACAGTGGTGGGTTCGATGGTCATCGGTTTGGCGTTGGCCATGCTGCTCGATCGCAAGCTCGTCGGGCGAAACCTGGTCCGGTCGGCCATCTTCGCGCCGTTCGTGATCTCCGGTGCAGCGATCGGTGTCGCGTTTCAGTTCGTCTTCGACCCCAACTTCGGCCTGATCCAGGATCTCCTGCACCGTGTCGGACTCCAATCGCCCGACTTCTATCAGGATCCCCACTGGGCGCTGTTCATGGTGACGGTGACATACATGTGGAAGAACCTCGGGTACACGTTTGTCATCTATCTCGCTGCACTGCAAGGAGTTCGGCAGGAGCTGAACGAAGCTGCCGAAATCGACGGCGCCAAGCCGTGGACCAAGTTCCGCCGGGTTCTCCTACCTCAGTTGCGCCCGACGACGTTCTTCCTCTCCATCACCGTCATGCTCAACTCGCTCCAGGTCTTCGACATCATCAACGTCATGACCCGAGGTGGTCCGCTGGGTACAGGGACGACAACGATGGTCTACCAGGTGTACAACGAGACGTTCCGAAACTTCCGGGCGGGCTACGGTGCGACGGTTGCCACCATCATGTTCCTGATCCTGCTGATCATCACCGTCTACCAGGTTCGTGCCATGGATCGGGGAGAAGAGAAATGACAGCGGTAGAGGAAAAGAAAAGCGCTGCTCCGACTTCCGTCGTTAGGCCGGGGCCGGACCGCAAGAACGTGGACCGGCGTGAGGTCGGTGTGAAGATCCTCGGCTATGCGGCAATGGTGATCGCGTTGGTCATCATCGTCCTGCCGCTCTACTGGATCGTGATGACCTCGTTCAAGGAGCGCCCGGAGATCTACACGCAGCCGGCAACGTGGTGGCCGTCGTCGCTGCATCCCGAAAACTATTCGGAAGCAACCACATCGGTCCCGTTCTGGATGTTCTTGCGGAACTCGATAGTGATCACGACGATTCTGTCGGCGGCGAAGTTCGTTCTGGGGACTCTCAGCGCCTATGGGCTTGTTTTCCTGCGCTTCCCGGGGAAGAACTTCGTCTTTCTCGGAATCATCGCCGCATTGATGGTTCCGAACCAGATCACCGTGATCTCGAATTACGCGCTCGTGGCAGAGTGGGGCTGGCGTAACACGTTCCAGGGCATCATAGTTCCGCTCGCGGGTGTAGCCTTCGGTACGTTCCTCATGCGCAACCACTTCCTCTCGATCCCTTCGGAGATCGTCGAGGCGGCGCGGATGGACGGAGCCGGCCACTGGCGGTTGCTCTGGCGCGTGGTGCTCCCCGTTTCCGGACCCACGATGGTGGCGTTCGGCATCATCACGGTGGTCAACGAATGGAACGAGTACCTGTGGCCGTTCCTCATGTCCGACGATTCCTCGGTAGCACCGCTGCCGATCGGATTGACCCAACTGCAGAACAACGACGGACTTACCAACTGGGGTCCGGTCATGGCAGGAACGGTGCTGACGATGCTACCGATCCTGGTGATTTTCCTTCTGCTGCAAAGACACATGATCAAGGGCCTCACCTCCGGTGCGGTCAAGGGCTGACAGCTTTCCCGTCACATTTCTTTCTCGAGGAGCAGTAATGGCAAACATGAACAGGCGCGGATTCTTTAGCCTCGGCGGTGCAATCGCCGCCGGCGCCGCACTGACCGCGTGCGCGGGATCCGGCGGGTCGAGCGCTGATGCTGCGGGAACATCCGGTGCGTCGGGTGATTCCAACACCATCACCTTCTGGTCGAACCATCCGGGTAAGTCCACCGACGTGGAGAAGGAACTGATCAACCGCTTCCAGACCAAGTACCCGGACCTGAAGGTCAACTTGGTGGACGGCGGCAAGAACTACGAAGAGGTGGCACAGAAGTTCAACGCTGCCCTCTCCGGTGGAGATGTGCCCGATGTGGTTGTGCTGTCGGATGTCTGGTGGTTCAACTATGCACTGGCCGGGGCAATCGAGCCGCTCGACGGACTCTTCTCCGAGGTGGGGGTCGACTCGGCCGACTACGTCGATTCACTGCTCGCCGACTACCTGTTCCAGGGCAAGCACTATGCGCTTCCCTACGCGCGGTCGACGCCGTTGTTCTACTACAACAAGGCGGTCTGGTCGCAGGCAGGTCTTCCCGACCGTGGGCCGGCGACATGGCAGGAGTTCGACGAGTGGGGACCCGAGCTGCAGAAGGTCGTGGGCAACGGCAAGTTGGCACACGGGTGGGGCAACGCGAAGGATTACCTCGGCTGGACCTACGAAGGCCCAATCTGGACGTTCGGCGGCTCGTACTCCGACCAGTGGAATCTGCAGCTCGACAACGAGAAGACCATTGCCGCAGGGCAGTTCCTCTCCAGCATGATTCACGACAAGAAGTACGCCGCGGTCTCCACTGACATCGCGAACGAATTCGGTACCGGCATTCTGGCGTCGACCATCGCGTCGACGGGCGATCTGTCCGGCATCAAGAAGACTGCCAACTTCGACTTCGGCACCGCTTTCCTCCCGGCAGTGGACGGAACTCCCGGTTGCCCCACCGGCGGTGCCGGGCTTGCCATCCCGTCCAAGATCTCCGATCAGCGTAAGAAGAACGCGCTCAAGTTCATCGACTTCATCACCAATGGTGAGAACACGGCGTACTTCTCGCAGAACGTCGGCTACATGCCGGTCCGCAAGTCGGCAACCTCGGAGCCGAGCATGAAGGCGTTCCTCGACGCGAACCCCAACTCCCGTACCGCTGTGGATCAGCTCTCGCGTACGCGCTCGCAGGACTACGCACGCGTGTTCGTCCCGGGTGGGGATCAGATCATCGGCACCGGACTCGAGCAGATCGCTCTCCAGAAGGCCGACGTCGCATCGACATTCGCCGGCGTTGCCACGCAGTTGCAGCAGATCATCGACCGGCAGATCACCCCCAAGCTGCCGAAGTAGTAGGAGAGAACACTCATGGCCAACGTGCAATTCGCGGGAGTCACGCACCGCTACGAAGGAACCGATCGACCGGCAGTCGACCGTCTCGACCTCGACATCGCCGACGGTGAGTTCCTGGTACTCGTAGGACCTTCCGGTTGCGGTAAGTCCACCAGCCTGCGAATGCTCGCCGGTCTCGAGTCCGCGTCGGACGGCCGGATCGAGATCGGCGGCACGGACGTCACGCACCTCGCTCCGCGAGCACGTGACGTCGCCATGGTGTTTCAGAGTTACGCGCTGTACCCGAACATGACCGTCGAGCAGAACATGGGTTTTGCGCTCCAGAACGCGGGAGTGGGAAAGGCCGAGCGACGGGAACGGGTACTCGAGGCCGCGCGGATGCTCGAACTCGAACCCTTGCTCGGACGGAAACCGGCAAAGCTGTCGGGCGGGCAACGTCAGCGAGTTGCCATGGGTAGAGCCATCGTTCGCCATCCCAAGGTGTTCTGCATGGACGAACCACTCAGTAATCTGGACGCCAAACTGCGCGTCAGCACACGGTCGCAGATCGCCGCCCTACAGCGTCGACTCGGCACCACGACGGTCTACGTCACCCACGATCAGGTCGAAGCGATGACGATGGGGGACCGAGTGGCGGTGATGCTGGACGGTCGCTTGCAGCAGGTGGCGAAGCCGCGCGAACTCTACGACAACCCCGTCAACACCTTTGTGGCCGCCTTCATCGGATCGCCCGGCATGAACCTGATCGAAGCGCCGGTCGAGGGAACCGTCGCAGTGCTCGGTGATCTGCGGATTCCGCTGCCCACCGGGGCGTCCGAGCGGGAGCGGGTCGTCGTGGGAGTGCGCCCGGAATCGTGGGATCTGGTGGGAGCGTGGCGAAAGGGCTCGCTGGCCGTGGATGCCGATCTGCTCGAAGAGTTGGGAGCCGAATCGTTCGTCTATGCAAAGGGTGCCCCGGATTCGCAGTGGCAGAGCCGATCCGGTCGAATCGTCATTCGCGTCGACCGGAAGATGTCGGTGGCACCGGGGGAGTCGCTTCATCTGCTGCCCAAGGCCGGCGAGGTGTACTTCTTTTCCGCGGAGACCGGAGTACGTCTGTAGCGATACTGTGTGCGGCATGACCGTCGCACGTTCGCTGTTGCTGTTCGTACTCGCCGCGCTGCTCGAAATCGGGGGCGCGTGGTTGGTGTGGCAGGGAATTCGCGAGCACAAGGGATGGATCTGGGTGGGGCTCGGCGTCATCTCGCTCGGCCTCTACGGTCTGGTCGCCACCATGCAACCCGATGCGAACTTCGGGCGCATCCTCGCCGCGTACGGCGGGATCTTCGTCGCAGGTTCACTGCTGTGGGCGGTGGTGATGGACGGATTCCGCCCGGATCGTTTCGACATCGCCGGTGCGCTGATCTGTCTGGTCGGCGTCGGGGTGATCATGTACGCCCGGTAGGCCTTCGGCCCCGTGCGCGCTCAGGGAGTCCAGGGGGTCCCTAAGCGCGCACAGGGGCTTGCCCCTGCTACCAGATCTTCACACGCTTCTCCGGCTCCAAATACAGTGCGTCACCGGGCTTGACGTCGAACTCCTCGTGGAACGTGTCGAGGTTGCGGACGACGCCGTTGCACCGGAACTCCGGCGGCGAGTGCGGGTCGACGGCCAGACGGCGAAGCGCTTCGGCCTCACGGGCCTTCGTGCGCCATACCTGCGCCCACCCGAAGAACACGCGCTGCAAGCCGGTGAGTCCGTCGATGACCGGAGGTTCGGTACCTTCGGTCGCGATCTTGTACGCCGCGATCGCGATCGACAGCCCGCCGAGGTCGCCGATGTTCTCGCCGATCGTGAACTCGCCGTTGACGTGGTGGCCCGGCAGTTCCTTGGGCTCGAACTCGTTGTACTGCTCGATGAGAGCCTTTGTGCGCTTGCCGAATTCGCTGCGGTCCTCGTCGGTCCACCAGTCGACCATGTTGCCGTCGCCGTCGTACTTGGCGCCCTGATCGTCGAATCCGTGACCGATCTCGTGGCCGATGACGGCGCCGATGCCGCCGTAGTTGGCAGCGTCGTCGGCTGCCGCGTCGAAGAACGGCGGCTGGAGAATGGCTGCGGGGAACACGATTTCGTTCATGCCCGGGTTGTAGTAGGCGTTGACGGTCTGCGGCGTCATGAACCACTCGTCACGGTCGACGGGGCCGCCCAGCTTGGCCAGGTCACGGTCGTACTCGGCGGCGTATCCGCGACGGTAGTTGCCCACCAGGTCGGTTGCCGAGATCTCGAGTCCGGCGTAGTCGCGCCACTTGTCGGGGTAACCGATCTTCGGGGTGAACTTCTCGAGCTTGGCCAATGCAGCCTCACGAGTCTGCGGGCTCATCCACTCGAGGTCGGAGATGTTGCGGCGGTACGCCTCCTGCAGGTTTGCGACCAGTTCCAGCATGCGGGTCTTCGCCTCTGCGGGGAAGTGTCGATCGACGTAGAGCTTGCCGACGGCCTCGCCGAGCAGATCCTGGACCAGGCTTACCCCGCGCTTCCAGCGCTCACGGTTCTCTTCGGTCCCGGACAGTGTGGTGCCGTAGAAAGCGAAAGTCTCGTCGACCAGGGCCGAATGCAGGTAAGGGGAGCGGGCATGAAGCACCTTCCACGCCGCCCATGCCTTCCAGTCGTCCAGTGACTCCGACGCCCAGAGTGCGGTGAAGGTGTGCAGGAATTCGGGCTGGCGGACCACGATCTCGGCGAACTTCTCCGAATCGGCGCCGAGACCGGACAGCCAGGCCGCCCAGTCCAAACCGGGGTTCTGCTCGGTCAGTTCCTCGAAGCCCACCAGGTTGTAACTCAAATCTGCGTCACGACGCTTGACGACGTCCCAGTGCCCGGCCGCGATCTTCTTCTCGAGTTCGAACACACGCTGGGCGTCGTACCCGACGCCGGCCAGGGTGAACATCTTGTCGATGTGCGCGACGTACTTCTCGCGGATCTCCGCGTAGTTGTCCTCGCGGTAGTACGACTCGTCGGGGAGGCTGATTCCCGACTGGCTGAAGTGGATCAGGTACCGCTCGGAGTTCTTGGCATCGGTGTCGACGTAATGCGAGATGGCACCGCCGACGCCGACGCGCTGGTGGCGTCCGATCACGGTGGCCAGCGACGACCGGTCCGGCGCATCGGCGACGGCGTCGAGCTCGTCGTCGATGGGGCCGAGGCCTGCGGCCTCCACGGCGTCGGCGTCCATGAAGCTCGAGTACAGGTCGCCGATGCGCTGTGCATCGGTACCGGCGGCCGAGTTGGACTCCGCGGCTTCAGTGATGATGGTCTGTACGTCTTCTTCGGCCTTGTCGTAGAGCGTCCGGAAGGCCCCGTCGACTGCGCGGTCTGCCGGAATCTCGTATTCGGCGAGCCATTTTCCGTTGACGTGGACGAACAGATCGTCCTGCGCCCGTGTGTCGCCGTCGAGGTGGGTGAGGTCGATGCCTGAGCGATGAGCCGTGGTCATTTCTCCATCCTTACACGATCATGACGAACTGCTCGGTGTGTGCGCGATCGCTCCACGCCGAGTTCATCTCTTGTGCTGGGCAACGTCGGTATGGCATGGCACGATCGAATACGTGACCAGCAGACCTGCCGCAGATCCGCACCTGCAGGACCTCGCGCGACTACGACGTGTGCGAGACCGTATCGACCGGGAGTACGCGCGGCCTCTGGACGTGGAGGCGCTCGCGCGGGGAGTGAACATGTCTGCGGGGCATCTCAGTCGCCAATTCCGTCAGGCATACGGAGAACCGCCGTACGCCTACCTGATGACCAGGCGAATCGAGCGAGCGATGGCGTTACTGCGGCGCGGAGACCTCAGTGTCACGGACGTCTGCTTCGAGGTCGGTTGCAGCTCTCTCGGCACTTTCAGCAGCAAGTTCACCGAATTGGTGGGGGTTCCGCCCAGTGTCTATCGGCGCGAGGCCGAGCAGTCGACAGCAGGAATGCCGTCCTGCGTGTCCAAACAAGTCACCAGACCGATCAGGAATCGAGAAGCGCAGACCGCGCAGCCGCAATTAACGTGATCGCCATGAACATCACCATTCACTCGAGTTTCCTTCCGCAGGACGACCCTGAAGCCGCCCTGAACTTCTATCGCGACACGCTCGGCTTCGAGGTTCGCAACGACGTCGGCTACGACGGGATGCGTTGGATCACGGTGGGGCCGCCCGGCCAGCCCGGCACCTCCATCGTGCTGCATCCGCCGGCCGTCGATCCCGGAATCACCGACGAGGAGCGCCGCACCATCATCGAGATGATGGCCAAGGGCACCTACGGCGGACTTCTCCTGGCCACCAAAGATCTGGACGACACGTTCGAGCGGCTTCAGGCCGGCGACATCGACGTCGTCCAGGAACCGACCGAGCAGCCGTACGGCGTTCGCGATTGCGCCGTCCGGGACCCAGCGGGAAACCTGATCCGTATTCAAGAACTGCGCTGAGCCCGTCAACTGCGCTGAGACCGTCGGCGATCGACTGACAGATGGAGACACGATGACTGCCTTGCACACCGCAGACAGCCACGATTTGATCCGCGTGCAAGGCGCGCGGGTGAACAACCTCGAAGACATCAGTGTCGAGATCCCGAAGCGGAGGCTGACGGTATTCACCGGCGTCTCCGGTTCGGGGAAGAGTTCGCTGGTGTTCAGTACGATCGCCGCGGAATCGCAGCGGATGATCAACGAGACCTACAGCGCTTTCGTTCAAGGATTCATGCCGACGCTCGCGCGGCCGGACGTCGATGTTCTCGACGGCCTGACCACCGTGATCATCGTCGATCAGCAGCGGATGGGAGTCGACCCGCGCTCGACCGTCGGAACCGCCACCGACGCCAACGCGATGCTCCGCATTCTGTTCAGCCGTCTCGGAAAGCCTCACATCGGTTCGCCTCAGGCGTTTTCGTTCAACGTGGCCTCGATCTCCGGAGCAGGCGCGGTCACGATGGAACGCGGCGGACGTCAGACGAAAGAGCGTCGCAGCTTCAAGATCACCGGCGGCATGTGTCCGCGGTGTGAGGGACGAGGGGCGGTCAACGATTTCGATCTGACCGCGTTGTACGACGACACCAAGTCGCTCAACGAGAGTGCGATCACGGTCCCCGGCTACAGCATGGAGGGTTGGTACGGCCGGATCTACCGCGGCTGCGGTTTCTTCGATCCCGACAAGCCGATCAAGAAGTACACCAAGAAGGAACTGAACGATCTGCTCTACAAAGAGCCGACCAAGATCAAGGTCGAAGGCATCAACCTGACGTACACGGGTCTGATTCCGCAGATTCAGAAGTCGTTCCTGGCCAAGGACGTCGACGCGATGCAGCCCCACATCCGGGCGTTCGTCGAGCGGGCGATCACGTTCACCACCTGCCCCGAATGCGACGGGACGCGACTGAGCGAGGGGGCGCGGTCGTCGAAGATCAAGGGCGTCAACATCGCCGACGCCTGCTCGATGCAGATCAGCGATCTCGCGGAATGGGTCAGCGGACTGAAGGAGCCTTCGGTCGCGCCGTTGCTCACGACGCTCGGTGAAACTCTCGACTCGTTCGTGGAGATCGGACTCGGCTACCTCAGTCTCGATCGGCCGTCGGGAACCCTCTCCGGCGGTGAAGCTCAGCGCACCAAGATGATTCGTCACCTGGGTTCCTCGCTCACCGACATCACGTATGTTTTCGACGAGCCCACCACCGGCCTGCATCCGCACGACATCGCGAGGATGAACGACCTACTGCTGCGCCTGCGGGACAAGGGCAACACCGTGCTCGTGGTCGAGCACAAGCCGGAGACGATCGTGATCGCCGACCACATCGTCGACCTCGGTCCGGGTGCGGGTAGCGCCGGCGGAAACGTCTGCTTCGAGGGCACCGTCGACGGTTTGCGTGCCAGCGACACCGTCACCGGCCGTCACTTCGACGACCGGGCCGCAATCAAAGAGACCGTGCGGGAGTCCACCGGAGCAATCGAGATTCGTGGAGCGAACTCACACAACCTCCAAGATGTAGACGTCGACGTACCGCTCGGCGTACTGGTCGTGGTGACCGGTGTGGCAGGGTCGGGCAAGAGTTCGCTGATCCACGGCTCGCTCGCGAAACGCGAAGACGTGGTGTCGGTCGATCAGAGCGCGATCCGCGGCTCGCGTCGGAGCAACCCGGCGACGTACACGGGGCTGCTCGACCCGATTCGCAAGGCATTCGCCAAGGCCAACGGCGTGAAGCCGGCGCTGTTCAGTGCCAACTCCGAGGGCGCCTGCCCGACGTGCAACGGCAACGGCGTCATCTACAGCGACCTGGCGATGATGGCCGGCGTTGCCACTCTCTGCGAGGAGTGCGAGGGCAAGCGCTTCCAAGCCGAGGTACTCGAATACAAATTCGGTGGCAAGGACATCAACGAGGTTCTCACGATGTCGGTGGCCGAGGCCGAGGAGTTCTTCGGCGACGGTGAGGCCAAGACCCTCGCTGCGCACAAGATCCTCGTCCGACTGGTCGACGTGGGGCTCGGATACCTCACGATCGGCCAGCCGTTGACGACGCTGTCGGGCGGTGAGCGTCAGCGCATCAAGCTGGCAACCCACCTGGGCGAGAAGGGCGGCGTGTACGTCCTCGACGAGCCGACCACCGGACTGCACCTGGCCGACGTCGAGCAGTTGCTCGGCCTGCTCGATCGACTCGTCGATTCCGGTAAGTCAGTCATCGTGATCGAGCACCACCAAGCGGTGATGGCACACGCAGACTGGATCATCGACCTCGGCCCTGGTGCCGGTCACGACGGCGGTCGGATCGTCTTCGAGGGCACTCCCGAGGAACTGGTCGCCGACGGCTCCACCCTCACCGGAAAGCACCTCGCGGCATACGTCGGCAGCTGACCGGGCTCCTACCTCAGGCGTCGATACCCAGGTTGATGACGGCGAGGTAGGACCCGTCCGACTGCTTTTCGACGGTCATGAGGCCGGTGTCGTCGTAGATGCCGTCACTGGCGTTGTTCGTGTTGTTCTCACGACCGGTGTGCTCGCTGTACGGGGACTGCGAGTACACCTCGTCGAGAAGGGTCTCGTCGAAGAAGGTCTGCGACGTGAGGACCGTTTTCTTGTCGATGTGAACCTTGACGTGGATGTGGGTGGTGCGGCCCATGTACCAGCCGGGAAAGATCGTGGTGAACTGCGCGATGCCGTTTGCATCCGTGGTCTGGGCGCCGCGCAGGTAGGTGCCGTCGTCGGTGGTGGTGGCTTCGGTGTCGCCGACGCTGTACGAACCGTCGGAGGTCTCACCGGACCCTCCCATGCCGCCGCCCATTCCGCCGGTGGCGCCTGACGGTGGTTCGCCCATTCCGCCTCCGGGTGCACCTGACGGAGGTTCACCCATCCCGCCGGCCGGGGGAGTTCCGCCACCGCCGCCGCCGTTGGCGCTCAGCGAACCGGATTCGAAGCCGGAGTACACGCCGCCGGCGTCGCAGTGCCAGATCTCGACGACGGCGTTACTGACCGCGCCGATGCTGCCGTCGACGTTGCACTGGCTGTTGTCCTGCACGCGCATCGCAACCTGCAGCGTGGTGCCCGGACGGTCCTCGCGGATGTCGCCGCGAATGGAGTCGACGTCGAACCAGTAGGGACCCTGCGTCTCTTCCTTGCTCATGACACACTGCGGTGCTTTGGCCAGAAGTGCGGTGACAGCGTCGCCGGACGTGGCCGCGGCGGAAGTGCCGGAAGTGGTTGTCGTCGACGCAGCCGCAGCCGAAGTCGTCGTGGCGGTGCCACTGTTGCCGGAGCACGCTGCGATGAGCCCGCCGAGACTGATGGTTCCGCCGAGGGCGAGAGCCCGCCGACGGCTCACGCGCAGCCTGCTCGCTTCGATGTCTTTGTTCACGCCGCTGTACCTCCATTGTGTGGGCTGTTGTCTCAATGGTGGACGGGCGACCTGGTGCGGAACTGGTTATCCGCTGTGAACTTGCTGGGAGAGCATCTGAATGCTCGAAGTGGCCCGCACATAGACCTGTCCGCCGGCGTCGACGATGCGAGTTTCGATCAGCGCGAGCCTGCGCCCGGCACGAATCACGGAGGCCTCGGCGCGCAAGACCGGCCCGCCGATGTCGGGTGAGCGCAGGAAGTCGATCTTGTGGTCGAGGACGCGATAGTCCTGGTCGACGCGGGTCAGGGTCTGGGCAGACAGGCCAGTGATGGCGTCGACTGCCGAGATGAGGACACCGCCCTGAACGGCGCCCAACGGGTTGGCCATCCAGGCCACGGTTGCGAACTCACCGACGACGGAACCCGGGGTCACGTCGACGACAGCAAGATCGAGGAGACCGGCGAGTGGACCGCGTTCGAGTTTGCCGTCGCGGATTCCTTCGACGACGTCGGACCCGGACAACCCGCTCAGGTTGCTTGTCTTCTCCGGCGTCGGGACGGGCAGCGGCTCGCCCTCTACGTAGTCGTCGATTCCCACGACGGGGGGACGCGAGACCACCATGGCGCGACCGGCCATCACTGCCAGAAGGGTGCCGTTCTCGTCGCGAAGTTGCCCGGATGCGAGTCCGACGCCGTCGTCGAGATGCACGAGTGTTCCGGTGGCACCGACGTCCGCGATGTCGGGGATGTCGGCGCCCGCACTGACCGTGACCTGCGCGAGCACGGACTGATGGCCCGAGGTCAGTCCCGAGTACACCGCGCCACCCATGGCACCGTCGATCATGACTCCGATGGAACCGAGCACGGTCTTGCCACGGTGATCGTGGAATCGCTCGCCGACGGCCTGCGCGAAGGCCAGGTCCCCGGGCTCGACCGAAACGGCGCGCACACCCATCAATGTGTTGAGTGGGTCAAGCTTCTTGACGGGCGCGGCGGAGTTGTCGATGCTCATCTGTCGAGTATCTCCAGCGCGCCGAGTCCTGCCGAGACCGGGTCTCAACCACCGATACGTGAATGCATCTCCCAGACGAGGACTTCGGCCCCGGCGTCGGAGGTCAGCTGCTGGCCACCCGAATCGCTCAACCGGACAGCATCGCCTTCGTACAGTGTGCCGACGCCCTCCATCTCGGCAGTGCCCTGCGCGACGAAGACGTGCAGGAACCGTGCGCCCGGAAGATTCACGGAGGTGCCCGGCAGAATGCGTGCGACATGCATGGCGGCGTTCTTGTTGTTGATGCGAATCGCCGAATGATCCTTGTAGCGCTCCATCCCGGAGGCAACCGGGATCAGACCGCCGCGCAGCAACTCGTCGTCGATCTCGAGCTGTTCGTAACCGGGGGTCAGTCCACCTTCGTCCGGTACCACCCACATCTGGATGAAATGCACGGGGTCGGAATGCTGTTCGCCGCCGATACGCCACGAATCGTTCTTCTCACTGTGCATGATTCCGGTACCGGCGCTCATGCGCTGGGCGAGTCCCGGATAGATGACGCCGGTGTGGCCGATGGAATCCTGGTGCACGAGCGAACCGCGAAGCACCCAGGTCACGATTTCCATGTCCTTGTGCGGATGGGTGTCGAAACCGGTTCCCGCCAGTACGGTGTCGTCGTTGTTGACGAGCAGCAATCCGTGATGAGTGTTGTCCGGATCGTAGTGCTGTCCGAACGAGAACGAATGTTTCGAATCCAGCCAGGAGACGCGGGATTTCAAGCGATCGCCGGAGCGGTGCACATCGATGTGCGGTGTCGTCCGTGGGGCCTGTGCTCGACCAGATGCCATGGCTCCTCCTTCTGTACCACCGGGATCCACCACAATCGGGATCCGCCACTACCGGCATCCACCCTACGACGAACCTGCTGTGTAGTCCGAACATTGGGCGTACTCGGTGGTGTCGTCAGTTCGTCGACGCGTGCATCTCCCACACGAGTATCTCCGCATCGCCGATTCCCTCGACTCGTTGACCGCCAGTATCCTTGAGTCGCAACGAATCTCCCGGACCGAGCAATCCGACTCCCTCGACGTCGACAGTGCCACCGGCGATGAAGCCGTGCACGTACGGCGCATCCGGGAGAGATACCGACCCACCGGTCTCGAGGCGAGCAACATGCAGTGCCGCATGTTTGTTGTGCAAGCTGATCGCGCTGTGATCGCGATGCGCGGGCATCCCCGACGCCAGGGTGATCAGGCCACCGCCGTCGAGTTCGGAGTTGATGTCGAGTTCCTGATAGCTCGGAGTCACTCCGGATTCGTCCGGGGGTATCCACATCTGGACGAGGTGAACGGGCTCGGTGACACGCGAGCCGTCGGCCCGGAAGCGATCGTTGCGCTCGGAGTGCAGGATTCCGGTACCGGCGCTCATTCTCTGCGCGAGTCCGCGATGGATGACCCCGGAGTGCCCAGCGGAATCCTGGTGAACCAGAGATCCGCTGAGCACCCACGTCACGATCTCGGTGTCGCGGTGCTGATGAGTGTCGAAACCGTAGTCGGCTTCGATGATGTCGTCGTTGTTCACCAACAGAAGTCCATGCGCGTACGCGGCGTGATCGAAGTTTCCGGCGAAGGGGAAACTGTGACGCGCCGTGAGCCAGCCGTAGTTGAGATGCGCGCGTTCGTCAGCTCGCTGGACGACTACCGACGACATGTCAGCTCAGCGTCTCGTGTGCCGCCGGGATGGATCCCAGGCGTCCGGCCTGGAAGTCCTCGAAGGCCTGCATGACCTCGGACTTGGTGTTCATGACGAACGGCCCGGCCATCGCGATGGGCTCACGAATCGGTTTGCCGCCGAGGATGAATACCTCGAGAGATTCGGTCCGTGAATCCTGGCGATCGGAGGCGGCGACGGTGATGGAGTCACCGCGTCCGAAGACAGCTGTCTGTCCGACACGAATGGGCCGACGCTCTGCCCCGACCGTGCCTTCGCCGGCGAGCACGTAGACGATCGCGTTGAACTCGGGGTTCCACGGAAGCGTCAGGCTCGCACCCGGGGCCACAGTCGTGTGGGAGAGCGCGATCGGTGTGTACGTCGAACCAGGTCCGGCGTGGCCGGCGATGTCTCCGGCGATGACGCGTACCAAGGCTCCGCCGTCCGGCGAGGAAAGCAGGGCCACCTTGTTACCGGTGATGTCCTGGTACCGCGGAGATGCCATCTTGTTGTCGCGAGGCAGGTTGACCCACAGTTGGACGCCGTGGAAAAGGCCGCCGCTGAGGACGAGGTGCTCCGGCGGAGTTTCGATGTGGAGGATGCCGCCACCCGCGGTCATCCACTGGGTGTCGCCGCCGCCGATAATGCCACCGCCACCGTTGGAGTCCTGGTGCTCCATGATGCCGTCGATCATGTAGGTCACGGTTTCGAAGCCGCGGTGCGGGTGCCACGGTGTGCCCTTGGGTTCTCCGGGTGCGTAGTTGACCTCGCCCATCTGGTCCATGTGGATGAAGGGATCGAGGGCGGAGAGGTCGATGCCGGCGAAGGCGCGGTGAACGGGAAAGCCTTCACCTTCGTATCCGACCGGTGCGGTGGTGATGCTCTTGACGGGGCGGTCGACTGCTGACTCTGCCGGCTCGTCGAGACGGGGCAGGGCCAAGATGTTCTCGACTGTCACAGCAGGCATGTCGTACTCCTTGTATCCGTGAAGCTGATGTCAGGTAGTTGATTGTTCAACTATCTCATTCGGAGTCAACAAAGTCGAGCCCCGGGTATTCCCGGGGCTCGACTGGTGTTCGGATCAGCGCAACATGCTGCCGAGGGTTTTTGCCGCTGCCATGACCTCGGCGCCCAGCGCTGCTTGGTCCTCGGAGTCGAACACGGAGATTCCGAGGCTGGAGATGGCGTCGCGGCGTCGGCCGGGGATCACCGCCGAGATTCCCAGGACCGACGGGATGACCTCGCCGACGGTCACTGCGTAGCCGCGTGCGCGTGCCGCCGTCACTTCCTCTCGTTCCCCGCTCGTCGGCGGGAGTGAGGCAAGGATGGAGAGCCCGGCGGAGCCGCGGTCGATCGGATCGACCTGCCCTGGATGAAACGCGACGTGAACCTTGGCGCTGCGCGGTTCGACCACCATCAGCGCGCGCACTTCGGTATCGCTCTCGCGGACCACCAGGTGCGCTGTCGCCTCGGTGGCCTCGGCAAGTTCTTGAAGTATCGGGCGAGCGAGAGTGCGCAAATCCTGTTCCACCGGTTCGGCGAGGGTGACCAGGCCGGCGCCGAGAGTGACGCGCTTGAAGGAGTCCTTGCGGCACAGGTGATGAGCCTCGAGCGTGCGGATCAACCGATGTGCGACGGTTCGGTGGACTCCCACTCCGTCGGCGATGTCGGTGACCGACAAGCCGTGCGGATAGGACGTCAGGAGTTCCAGGATCTCGAGTCCGTGGTGCAGCGTTTTCGACATGCTGGAGTCCACTTGAACTGCACTTTTGCGCGGTCGGTGTTCCTCGCTCAGCTCTGACATCAAATCCCTTTCTTGACGTTTGTGAGGTATGCCACCTACGCTTTGAACATATCGCACAGTGTGTGCGATTATCGCACACTTTACGAAGCTGCACAACCTTCGGGTGGATGCAGCGCAGCGTGTTCGGAGAGAACCTTCATGAGCAACTACAGCGTCGTGGCAACGGAGGACGTTGCCGCAATCCACCAGCTGTACGGCCACCAGAGTCATTGCATAGACTCTGGGCGCCAGCAGGATTGGGCGCAGACATTCACCGATGGCGGTGAGTTTCATTCCCCCAGTTATCCGGAACCCGTGGTCGGTTTCGACGACCTTGCGGCTTTTGCTGCTCGCTTCTTCGCGGCGGCGGAAGCTGCCGACGAGGTGCATCGCCACGTTCTGACCAATCTCGTCGTCGAGGCGGTGGACGAGAGTGCTCTCACAGTGCACGGGTACCTGCAGATCGTTGCCACCGCTCGCGGCGGAGACTCGCGACTGGTGCGGATGACAACTGTCACAGATCACGTGGTTCGGGTCGGTGAGGAGTGGAAGATCGCCCGCCGCACCGTTTCCCGCGACGACGCGCCCCGAGCGTCCGAACAAGCTTGAAGTGCCGAAATGTTTCTTGCACAACAATATTCAGTAGGAGAAGTACATCATGACCGAAAGCTCTGACCAGACGAACCCGGGCCGTACCGTTGTGACGCAGATGTCGGCGGTGTACCCGGAGTTGGCAGGCAAGGTCGCAGTGGTGACCGGCGCGGCTCAGGGTATGGGTGCGACGTTCGCCGAAGGACTGGCAACGCGCGGCGTACATGTCGTCGGCGCCGACATCAACGAAGAGCAGATGCTCGCCACGGCCGCACGAATCAACACGGACCTCGAATCGAATGCACTGGCGGACAAGCCGGGTCGCGTCGTCGGAGGTCGGGTCGACGTCACCAAGCCCGACGAGCATGAATTGCTTGCACAGTTGGCGTTGAAGGAGTTCGGCCGGGTCGATTTCTGGATCAACAATGCGGGTATCTTCCCGTTTGCGCTGGCCGAGGAGATCACCCCGGAGCAGATCGGCGCAACGCTGAGTGTCAATGTCGAAGGAGTGCTCTACGGTGCGCAGGCGGCGGCACGTCACCTCGGTCCCGGCGGCGCCATCGTCAACATGTCTTCGGTGTCTGCGCTGCGTGTGCGGAAGGGGAGGGGCGCATACTGCACGTCGAAAGCTGCCGTTGCGCACCTCACGGAGTCTCTCGCAGTGGAGTTCGGCGACAAGGGTATTCGGGTCAACTCCATTGCACCCGGCTACATCGACACGGCGATGACGAAGTGGGTCCAGGAAGATCCGATCGCGCTCGCGAACGCACTCGACGCGGTACCGCTGCATCGTCTGGGCTCGCCCGAAGAGGTCTTCGGCCCGCTGCTGTTCCTGCTCTCGGACAGCGCGCGTTACGTCACCGGGCACAGCATTGCGGTGGACGGTGGTTCGCGGCATGTCTGAGTCCACGACATATCCCGGCGTCGTTCTCGTTACCGGCGGTGCTGCCGGGATGGGAGCGCATCACGCGCGCACTCTCGCCGCGCGCGGTTCGCATGTCTGCATTGCCGATGTTTCGGATTCATCCGGCGTGGTCGACGACATCGTCGCCGCAGGCGGATCGGCATCCGCTCATATTCTCGACGTCACCGATGCCGAGGCCTGGGACCGGGTTGTCGACGAAATTCGCACCACCCGTGGGGAACTCGGCGGACTGGTCAACAATGCCGGTATCTCGCGTCGGCTCGAATTCATGGACACCCCGAACGACATCTGGGAGCTGACCATGAAGATCAACCTCTTCGGCCCGTTCTACGGTATGAAGGCGGTGGCGCCGCTGATGCGCGAGAGTGGTGGCGGATCGATCGTCAACATCTCGTCCATCGCCGGTCAGATCGGATACTTCTCTCCGGCTTACTCGTCGAGCAAGTGGGGTCTGACCGGTCTGTCGAAGTCGGCCGCAGGCAACTTCGCGCAGTGGGGGATTCGCGTCAACTCGGTGCACCCGGGACTGGTCGGTACGGCGCTGCTCGGCGGCGCGAACGACTTCGTCGCCGCGTCACTGAAGTCGGTTCCCTTCGGACGCATGGGAACTCTCGACGAGATCACCGAAGCAGTGCTGTTCCTGCTCTCGAACAGTTCCACCTACACCACCGGTACGGAACTCACTGTCGACGGCGGGTTGGTGTCGAACGGTCTTTACCACCGCATCATCGCGGAGACTGGAGAACTTTCATGACCGAACACTGGGACGTCGTTGTCATCGGTGGCGGCGGAGCAGGTCTCGCCGCTGCGGTGTCGGCAGCTGAAGAAGGCGCATCCGTTCTGCTGTTCGAATCCGAAACCGAACTCGGTGGATCCACCGCGCTGTCGGCCGGCATCTTCACGGCCGCCGGAACGAGCGTGCAGGCCGGCCTCGGCGTCGACGACTCGGCAGAGAAGTTCTTCCAGCACTACATGGACCTCAACCAGTGGATGCTCTCACCCGGATTGATTCGTGCGTTCTGCGAAAACGCCGGTCCGACACTGGAATGGCTCATCGGACTCGGCGTCGAGATTCCCGCGACGATCTCGGGTAACGCTCACCAGCCGGGACTCGCCCAAGCCGGCGTCGAGGACGTCTGGCGCGGCCACGTGCCCAAGGACCAGGGATACGGACTGATTCAGGTGCTGGACAAGGCTCGTCGTAAGCACGGGATCGAGGTCATCTTCGGAACACGGGTGCAGAAGCTGATCGAGGAAGACGGTCGGGTTGTCGGCGTTGTCGCCGACGACATCGAGGTGCCTGCGGGCGCCGTCGTTGTTGCCTCCGGTGGATTCGCGCAAGATCCGGGTTTGGTGGAACGCCACTTCCCGGACGCGAACAAGGCCGGAGAGGCCTTGTTCGTCGTCGCAGCCGAGGGGAGCCGCGGAGACCATCTTCGTTTTGCCGAAGACCTCGGTGCTTCCCTGGCGGGCGACGGCTGGGGTCTGATGCTGCCCACCGTCTACTTCCAGCGATTCCACCACTGGCAGGCCGGCTTTCCGCCGAAGTCGCGGATCTACGTCAACCAGGACGGCCGTCGTTTCATGGACGAGGACAGCTCGTACGCGGTCTCGACCGGCATCATCGACCATCAGGGTGGATACGGTTGGATGATCTTCGACGAGAACGCTCGCGTGAATCTGGCTCCAGGATATGCGGATTGGAATCCCGAACGCATCGAGGAAGAAGTTGCCGCCGGTGGCACGATTCGTGCGGACACGATCGAAGACCTCGCAGTGGCTACGGGTGTTCCGGTTGCGACGTTGGCGCAAACCCTGCGTCGATGGAACGACCAACTGCCCAGCGGTCACGACGACGACTTCCTCCGCCATCGCACGTTGCGGAACAAGGGTGCCGTCGGCAATCCGGATCCTATTGCGACAGCTCCGTTCTATGCCGCGAAAATCCTTCCGGCAGAGCTCGTCTGTACGCATGCGGGAATGGAGATCAACACCGATGCCGCCGTGCTCGGCAGCACCGGAGTACCTATCGAGGGTCTGTACGCCGCAGGTGAGGCCGGCGCCGGAATCCTCGGACTGAGATACGTGGGCGGCGGCAATGCGGTTGCCAACGCTTTGACCATGGGCCGCGTAGCGGGACGTAATGCGGCGAATTACACCAGGACCAGCGCTGAGAGCGCACCGGTCCATTCCATCGCGCACTCCTGACGTCCGACGTCTGCGCGGCACCGAATCCAGTCAGTATCCAATCCAGGCAGGGAACAACATGTCAGAGAATGAGACCATGGCGAGAGCCGAATCCACCGAGGGCAGCAGCGTGGCAACCGAACGACAGTCGACGACGAAGGTAATTCGCGCGGCCATCGTCGGTACCGTCGTCGAGTACTACGACTTCGGTATCTACGGATACATGGCCACGACGATCGCCGCGCTGTTCTTCGTTTCCCATGACCCGAACGCAGCACTGCTCGGTACCTTTGCAGCATTCGCCGTGGCCTTCTTCCTACGCGTGCCCGGCGGCATCTTCTTCGGCCACATCGGCGACAAGTACGGCCGCAAGAACGCGCTGTCCTGGACCATCCTCCTGATGGTTCTCGCGACAGCCGGAATGGGCCTGCTGCCGACTTACGCCACGTTGGGTGTGTGGGCGACGTCCATCCTGGTTCTGGCTCGTTGCCTGCAGGGCTTCGCGGCCGGCGGTGAACTCGGCGGCGCCAACGCGTTCGTCTCCGAGTCCGCTCCCAAACGGTGGCGTGCGACGCAGACCTCGATGGTCAATACCGGCACCTACCTGGGTTCGCTGGCAGCTTCGCTCATGGCCCTCGGCCTGACGTCGGTGTTCTCGCAAGAGCAGATCCTCGAATGGGCTTGGCGTATCCCGTTCCTGCTCAGCCTGCTGATCGGTGGCATCGGTATCTGGATCCGCAGCCAGATGGAAGACACTCCTCAGTTCGAAGAACTGCAGGACAAGGGTGAGACCAAGAAGCTTCCCATCCGTGAGTTGCTCAGCACCTCCGGTGGCAGCGTCGTCAAGATCATCCTGCTGGGCGCACTCATCACCGGCGGTTACTACATCGCCTCGGTGTATGCCGCGACGTACCTGCAGACCACCGGCGGTCATTCGTCGCGCGTTGCTTTCCTTTCCACCTCTCTTGCACTGGTTCTCGGCGTCATCACGTTGCCGATCTCGGGATACATGGCAGACAAGTACGGGCGTCGGCCGGTGCTGTTCGCCGGTAGTGCCGCCGCAGTGGTTCTCGGAATCCCGATGTTCATGATGATGGCCGGTTCTGGCATCTGGCAGGCGGTTGTCGGTCAGTCAGTGCTCTTCATCTGCGTTTCCGTTGTCAACGGTGCTTCGTACGTGACCTATGTCGAAATGCTGAAAGCATCTGTGCGGTACAGCGGTCTGGCATTGGGTAACAACGTCACCAACATGTTCCTCGGTGGCACCGCGCCTTTCATCGCCACCTATCTCATCAGCTTGACCGGTAACTCTCTCGCTCCGGCTGGATACTTCGTCTTCTGTGCGGTGATCACCCTCGTCACGGTCTTCTTCATCAAGGAGACCAAGGGTGTTGAACTGCAGGTTGATTGATCATCGGGTAGAACAGGAGCCTGACCGTGTCCCTCGCTGACAAGCAAGAAATCACCGAAGTTCTGTATCGCTACGCTCGGGCCGTCGATCGGAAGGATTTCGACAGCGTGGCCCTCTGCTACTTCGACGACGCGATAGACAACCACGGTGGTTACATCGGAACCGTCGACGGGCTGATCGAAGACATGAAGCTCAGACACAAGACGATCGACTCGTCGATTCACTGCATTTCCAACATACTGATCGACGTCAACGGCGATGTCGCTCAGTGCGAGTCGTACTGTTTGTGCTTTCTGCGGCAAGAGCGTTCCGGTACGGATACGGTGCAGACGCTTGCGACGATCAAATGCCGTTACGTCGACAGGTTCGAAAGGCGCCACGGTGAATGGCGAATCGCCGATCGGATTGTCGTGTTCGACGAATCCCGTGAAGACGTGATCGAGAACATCCTGTCCACGGACTGGGTGACGCAACGTCGATCCTTCGACGATCCGGTGTACACCAGGACGCCTTGACCAGTAGTGCAGACGAAGGCCTTCACACACATCGTGTGTGAAGGCCTTTCGCCTGTTCACTTCTCGTGTCAGCCCACTGCGCCTGGTGCGGCGACCTCGGTCAAACGGCCGTCCGAGAGCCTGAGCCAGCGTTCGACCTTGACCTCGGCCAGGAATCTCTCGTCGTGGCTGACCACCACGAACGCCCCCTGATATGCATTCAGGGCACTTTCGAGTTGAGCAACGCTCACCAAGTCGAGGTTGTTGGTCGGCTCGTCGAGAAGAAGCAGCTGCGGGGCCGGATCGGCGAAGAGAACGCACGCCAATGTAGCCCGCAGTCGTTCACCGCCCGAGAGTGCAGCGACGGGAAGATGAGCACCCGCACCCCGAAAGAGGAAGCGCGCCAGGATGTTCATGCGTTCCGGTGCCGGTAGGCCTGGAGCAGACAAGGCAAAGTTCTCTGCGACGGTGCGTGCGGGGTCGAGTAGGTCGAGCCTCTGCGACAGGTATGCCACTCGACCGTCGGCTCGCGTGATCTCACCGGAAGTCGGCGCCACATCCCCGTTGACGATGCGTAGCAACGTCGACTTTCCGACGCCGTTCGGCCCGGTCAACGCGATACGCTCCGGTCCTCGAATGGCCAGGTCGATTCCGGAGTCGGCGAAGATCGCATGATCACCGAACGCGAATTGCATTCGCTCACCGAGGAACACCGTCCGGCCGGCGGGTACATGTGTGCCAGGCAATTCGAGTGAAATCGTCTGGTCGTCTCGAAGAGCGCGGCCCGCTTTGTCGAGTCGTTCCTTCGCCGCGTCGACCCGGGCGAGGTGTGTCTCGTTGGCCTTGCCGGCCGACTCCTGAGCATTGCGCTTCATGGTCCCCGCAAAGATCTTGGGCAAGCCCGCGTTCCCGAGATTGCGGGCAGCGTTACTTGCGCGTCGCGAAGCACGTTCTCGGGCCTGCTGCAGTTCGCGCTTCTCGCGCTTGACCTCTTGCTCGGCGTTGCGGATGTTCTTCTCCGCCACTTCGCGAGCCGAGCGTGCCGCGGCTTCGTAGTCGGTGAAATTGCCACCGTAGAAGCTGATCTCGCCGCTGTGAAGTTCGGCGATGCGGTCCATGCGGTCGAGTAGGCCTCGATCGTGACTGACCACCAACAGACAACCACTCCAGTCGTCGAGAACGTCGTAAAGCCTGCGGCGCGCGTCCAGGTCGAGGTTGTTGGTGGGTTCGTCGAGGAGAAGGACATCGGGGCGTCGCAGGAGTTGCGCCGCCAGTCCGAGCGAGACGACCTGCCCGCCGCTCAGAGTGTCGAGGCGACGATCGAACGTCATGTCGCCCAAACCGAGTCGACCGAGTTGGGCTCGCGTTCGTTCCTCTATATCCCAGTCGGACCCGATTGTCGTGAAGTGTTCTTCTCGTGTGTCCCCGGATTCGACAGCGTCCAGCGCGTCAAGAATCGGGGCGATGCCCAAGACCTCGGCAATGGTCAGATCGCCCGTCAGTGGCAGGTCCTGCGGAAGGTATCCGAGAACGCCGTCGACGGACACACTGCCGGCGCGCGGCCGCAACTGGCCGGCGATCAATCTGAGCAGAGTGCTTTTCCCGACGCCGTTCTGGGCCACCAGCCCGGTTCGGCCGCCGGGCACGGTGAATGACAATTCGTCGAAGACCGGAGTGTCGTCCGGCCAGGCAAAAGACAGATTCGAGCAAACGATGTAGGTATCGGACATGAATAGACCTCAGGTGTTGTGCGGGCGCGGCAACGCTGCTCCGCGAAGAGTCGGGTAAGTGAACGACAACATGGCCACGACGGCAGCGCCCCGAGGCGTCTGCCGGTGGCCGTCATGCCCGGTTTTATCCGGAGATGTCGAGTTCACCAACCATGTCTGATCCTTTTTGGTCTGTGTTGTTTCATCCGACGATAACAGGAGCCGGTATCTACATACGAGCAATACCGGCGCAGAGAAGTTCGACCAGTCGTCGATACACCCGATCCGGGTCGGTGCCGGCCGGTTGTCCCTCTACCGATTCGAGGATGCAGAAGCCGTGCAGCGCACTGCGAAGAGACCACGCCGCCTGCTCCGAATCATCCGGGCTCAGACCGTATCCCGCGATCACCTTGTTGATGACGTCGACCACCTCGCCGACGGCGGAGACCAGATCGGGATGCGGAGCAGTGGGGTAGCGGTCGGTGATGGCGTAGAGCCCGGGGTGTACTCGGACGAACGCACGCCATGCGTCCGCGAGCGCCATGACGGCGTCGTCGCGCGAGAGACCGACCGCGGCGGCACGCAGTTGTTCGGCGAGAAGGCTGCGTGCGAGGAGGCTGAGTTGATGGTGGACGTCGTCGACCCCGTCGACGTGTTTGTACAGCGCTGACTGCCGGACGTCGAGGGTCTCGGCGAGTTGACTCAGTACCAGAGCGTCGGCGCCTTTGCTGTCGACCAGATCGGCTGCGGCAGCGATCACGCGTTCACGGGTAACCGGAGTTCTCATGCACGCATCTTCCCTGTATGACAGGCTTCGCGTCGGTGATACATTATCACCATGAGTGATGAAGTATCGCCACGCGAGCTGTCCGGCGATCAACTACGCCGTCGTGACCTGCGCGTAGTCGTCACCGGTGCATGCATCCTCGGGTTGACCTCGGTGCTCTACGAACTCTCAGGAGTGTCTCCGTCGACGGGTGCATTCTTTCGGTGTCTCTATGCGCTCATCCCTCTCGGCATGCTCGTGCTCGTTCAGCGTCGTCGGTCACCCCGGCCTTCGATCTCGGCGCCCTGGATCGTGAAGTCTCTACTTGCCGGCGCGTTCCTCGGAATCGATCTGGTGCTCTGGCACGAGTCGATTCATTCGATCGGGGCAGGTCTTTCGACTGTGATCCTGAATTTGCAGGTGCTGTTCGTCGCAATCCTCGGCTACGTTGTCCTGCGCCAACGGATCGGCCGGGAACTGGTCGCCAGCCTTCCGTTGCTCTTTGTCGGAGTTGCTCTGGTAGCCGGGGCGAGCACAACGCTCACCGGGTCGAATCCTGCTGTCGGAGTGTCGTTTGCCGTGATCGCCGCAGGCGCGTACGCGGTCTACATCTTCCTGATGGGTCTGGCTACTCGGGCGGCGGGCAGAACGGCGTTGCCGATGTTCGTCTCGACGGGAGCCACTGCCCTCACGGCAGGTGCATACGGCCTCGTGAGTGGAACTTTGGATCTGACACCGTCACTCGTAGCTCAAGGTTGGCTTGTGCTGCTCGCGTTGGTATCTCAGGTGATCGGGTGGCTGCTGGTAGCCAGCGCCAGTCAGCGTCTGCCTGCCAGTGCAGTCGCCGCCAGCCTCGTGTTGCAATCGGCGTCAGCACTGTTGTTCGGCGCAGTGCTGCTTGCACAGACCCCAACTCTCGTCCAACTTGCGGGTGCCGGAATGATTTTGGCCGGAGTGGTTGTGGCGACGCGGATACCCGCGAAGAAATCCTCGACGACTGTTGTCGGAAAACGAATGGAGACAAGCGTATGACCACGGCGGCTGACCACATCTACATCAACGGCGACATCAGGGCCATGGACGGTGCGGTCGGCGATAACGCCACCGCTGTGGCAGTCAAGGACGGCAGATTTGTCGCCCTCGGAACTGACGCCGAGATCTCGGCGCTGACCGATTCCGAAACCTCCGTTGTCGATCTCGCCGGAGCGGTGGTTGTTCCGGGGTTCATCGAGACGCACCTTCATCCGATGATGTGGGGTTTGATGCTCAGTGGGGTCGACGCAACGACGAATACGTGCCCGACCATCGAGAAGTTGATCACGGCGTTGGCCGCGCGGGCCGCGATCACACCAGTTGGCGAGCCCATCGAAGCGTGGGGCTTCGACGACAGCCTCGTGGCGGAAGATCGAGGCCTGACCGTAGCTGATCTGGACAAAGCCTCCACCGAGCATCCGATCCTGGTGCGGCACTTGTCTGCTCACGGGATCTATGTCAACTCGGTCGCACTGGAGAAGGCCGGAATCGATGCCACCACGGTCGATCCGGAAGGTGGTGTCATCGTTCGGGACAGCGACGGTGTACCCACCGGTGAACTGTGCGAGGTTCCGGCAATGTCTCTGGTGCACGGACTTGTTCCGGATATGAACCCGAACGCGTCCAAGATCGCGATGCTGCGCGCGCAGGAAGTCATGGCGTCGGTGGGCGTGACGAGTTTCCACGACATGTACGTCACGGCCGAGATGTACGAGGCGTACCGGCAACTCGACGCCGATGGTGACTTGAGGCTGCGTGCGCGCCTCTATCTCGGCCACGGGGTGCACGATCAGTTGGGTGAACTCGCCGATTCGACAGACCGAGTTCGTGTGGGCGGCGTCAAACTCATTTCGGACGGGTCGATTCAGTTGCACACCGCTGCGCTGACCGCGCCGTACCACGATCTGGGCGGATGCCACTGCGGCGGAATGGCAATCCCGGCAGGCGCGCTCGGGGCACTCGTCGAGGAACATCACGCTGTCGGCCGACAGGTTGCGATTCATACCAACGGTGATCAGGCCATCGATTTTGCATTGGACGCAATTGCAGCGGCACGGACGGCGCACCCGGACATCGAAGTTTCGCATCGACTCGAGCACGTTCAGACGTTGCGGGAAGATCAGATCGCGCGGATGGTCGAACTCGGGGTGGTGGCGTCGATCTTCGTGAACCACGTCTACTACTGGGGTGACCGGCACCGCGATCGTTTTCTCGGACCGGGTCGCGGCGAGCGGATCAGCCCCGTGGCGTCGGTCGTGGCGGCGGGGCTTGCCTACGCGCTGCATTGCGACTGCCCTGTCACTCCAGTGAACCCGCTCTTCACGATGAACACCGCCGTACATCGTGTGACGCGAGAAGGTCACGTTCTGGGTGCGGAGCAACGGGTTTCCGCGTCCGAGGCGCTGGCCGGCTACACAAGCGCAGCCGCTCGTCTCACCGGTGAGTCATCGGACAAAGGTCGGATAGCGGTGGGACTTTTGGCGGATTTTGTTGTGCTCGACGGAGATCCGCTGCGCAGCGATTCGACAGACTTGAATGAACTGTCGGTCCTGCGCACGGTTGTCGGCGGTGAGACCGTCTTCGGGGCGTAGATGCTCGTCGTTTTACCTTGGGATTGGGTGCCGGTAGTCAACTCCTTACCGGCTTCGCAACTGTAGATGCACGTGGGCCGGGGAGCGAATTTGCTTCCCGGCCCACAGCTTTGGATGCAGCGCGGGCAGTCGCGATTCGATGGTCGGACAAAGTTATTGGTGGAGTGCTGGTTTCGGAGCGCGCGAGAGTTTGTCCTGGCCGGCCGATCCGGCGGGGCGCAGCGATCGATGGCGCCCGTGTCCGTGGCGCTAGTGGACGAAATGCGGGGGTCTCGAAACGGCTCGATCCTTCTGTTTGCTCGAGGGTCGCTGTTCTCGGCGAGTTCGTTCGTGGATTCCCGGACATACCAAGAGTATCTAGAACTTGTTCTTGTTTGGATCGGAATGAATCGCCCGTTCGATCGCAGAACACTTTTGGGTAAATAGTTGCGATGCACAGCTAACTATTTCTAACGGTACTGGTCAGGGTGCAGAATTAGCCCTTGAGGGATGTCGAAATTCCTTCTGAACGTTTGACCAGTAAAACCGCCACAAAAGCTGATACGTGTGATAAAAATTGATCCGAAGCGGAGCGGTTGCTATGTATGAGCGAGGGCATGCACAGCGTCACGGTTCGGCTCGCAAGCTTTCTGCAACATGTTTGGCACCGATGGCGGATGTACCTCGTTCCGCCATCTCTTCACCCAATGCCCGGCAACGGGACAGACGAAATGAGTCTTCACATGCCTCGATTTTTCCCGGTCGGGGACGGACGAGAATCCCGTCTCCCCCGGCGCGCCACTGCTGTGTTGGCGGCTCTGCCGGCTGCACTGCTCCTCGCGACCTCGGGTGCGCTGCTTGCACCTGGTAGCGCCGCGGCCGCCCCGGGCGACGACATCACTGACCAGTGCCTGGAGATGTCCCAGAACGGTGGACCCTGGGTGAAGCCGGCGGCCTTCGATCCCAGTGGAACCGACTACATTCCGATCCCCGGTGACGAGGGCACGCAGTTGGCCTTCAATGTTCGTAATGTCTGCGACCTTCCTGCCACGCTCACTCTTTTCAGTGAGAGCTGGTCCGTCTCGGGCGGCGGCACTGCGACAGTGCGGGGCAAGCTCGACGGCCAGGTCGGCCAGCAGTTCGTGATCGGGCCGAATGCGAATTCGTCGACGCGGATCGAGCTGGTGAAAACGCCTCTCGCACAGAACGCCAACGTGATGGCTGGTTTCATGATCGGCATCCCTGCCGGCGAAGTTTTGCAGGGATACGAGATCAACCCCGGCTGGGGTCTCGTCCTGGTGGAGGGCGAGCCCGTCGTTGTTGCTCCCAGTGCGCCGACCGGTTTGACTCTGGGTTCGGCCGAAGTAGAGGCGGGCACACCCGTCAAGGTCTCCGGCAAGGCAGAGCCGAACAGTACCGTCACCGTGACCGGAGGCGGCGCCACCTGCACCGCAACCGCGGATACGAGTGGGAACTTCAGCTGCAACCTGACGATCACCACGCCCGGCAGTCATCCGATCACCGCCACGGCGACAAATGCGGGTGGGACCAGCCCCGCCTCCACGGCGGTCACGGTCAAGGTCACGGCGAAAACCACCGATCCAGGTGGCAGCAGCAGCGGTTCGCTCGGAAGTAGCACCGGTTCGCTCGGAAGTCTCGACCTGTTCGGCAGCCTCGGCGGATAACCACTCCGGCCCAACCGGCCACTTAGACCTCGCGATGCACGGGGCGATCTCGACCATCTCCGCGCATCGCCAACCTTCTCGGTCACCGAATTCAATTCGGCGGCTTCATTTCCCATGCCCCTTCCTGGGGCTGTTTCACCGGAGTGCACATCCGCACGGCCCGGGCTCAACCAAGCGCGTCGGATGTCCCGCCGCGAACTGCACAGGAGGAATACCAGATGAACAAGACCACAAAGGGTGCCATCGCCGCTGGTGCGGCTGCCGTTCTGCTCGCAGGCGGTGCCGGAACCATGGCCGCGTGGAACTCGTCTACCAACGGTGGCGCTCCGCAGACGGTTGGCGCCGGTTCGCTGTCGGTCGAGCAGGTCGGCGCCGGCGTGTGGAAGTGGGCAAACGGCAGTACCTTCAATCCCGCGAGCGACCTGATTGTGCCCGGTGATGTCGTCACCTACACCGCGAACTACAGCATCGACCTCGTTGGCACGAACCTGAAGGCGAAGTTGACGCCTTCGCTCACTGGGGTCACCGGAGACCTCGTCACGCTGAATCAGCTGACCGTGGCCCCGGCTAGTGGCACCGTGACTACATACACCGCCGGCCTGGATCAGGCGGCAACGTTCACGACCACCATCACATTCAACGCGGGGGCCGCGGGCGACAACACCGGTCAGACGAAGACCGCCAGCCTCGCCGGCGGCGCGGTCACCCTCGAGCAGACGCTCAACTAAGCCAAAGAAGGTCACGTGAAGACCCAGTACAAATGGGCGATCGCAGCGTCGTCGGTTCTGCTCATCGGGTTCGTCTCGGTGCAGCAGACCGGCGCGCTGTGGCGCGATACCGCAGAATCGACCGGCGGCACTATCCAGGCAGGCATGCTCGATATCTCTGCCGGCGGTGAAGGGGTCAAGCAGTTCAACCTCGATGGGTTCAAGTTGGACAACAAGGGCCCGGGCGACAGCATTCAGATGCCTCTGCCGGTGATCAACTCCGGCAACGTGCAGATGAACTACGTGCTTTCCGATGTTGTACTCAACGGCGCCACCCCACCGCCGCTGAGCCTGCGCGTGGCCAAGGTAGCCAACGAGGCGGCCTGCACCGCCACTGGCGACGTGGGCACTGAGCTCTACAACGGTGCCATGGACGGCGCGGCCTTTTCCGAACAGCTGGTTCCGGCCGGGCAGATGCAGGTGTTGTGCCTGCGGGCCACGCTGGGCCAGGGCGCGGCAGCGAGCCAGCAGTCCAACGCGACGTTCACTTTCGACGCAAGCTCAGTGAGCCAGTCATGACCGTCACCGCGAGAAGCCGGCGTGCAGGCGAACGTGCCGAGTATCGACCCCGGCACAGCGCACACGTGGAAACATCTGAGCGGCAACATGATCCCGAACAAGGCGGAGACGACAAGACCACCCTATGGTGGTGGACTCGCACCATCGTCTCGTGGGTACTGCTGCTGCTGATGGTCGGCATTCTCGCGGTGATGGTCGTTATCCCTCGACTCACCGGCTCCACCGCGTACACGGTTCTCACCGGTTCGATGGAACCGACCATGCCCCCTGGCACGCTCATCGTGGTCAAGCCGACCCCCAACGAGGATCTGACCACCGGGGACGTGATCACGTTCCAGCCCGTCTCCGGCGATCCAGCGGTGGTCACCCACCGCATCGAAGGCATCTATTACACGGGGGAAGGGGAGCGTCGCATCCACACTCGCGGCGACAACAACCCCGTCGCCGACTCGTGGTCGCTGGTGCCCGAGCAGATCCGTGGTCGGGTCATCTACTCGGTGCCGTATCTGGGCCGGGTGAACTCGGTGATCAACGGGCAATCGCGTTCGATTCTCACCACAGGCGTAGCTGCGGGCCTGGCTGTATATGCCGTGTGGATGGTCGTCAGTGGCATCCGCGACAAGCGGGGCAAGGCCGGTGACGACGAAAGTGGCACAGACCCGACTCTTTCCGGCCCTGAACTCGGCGCGCCGGTATTGCCCGCCGATCCATCGGCACCAACCTCCGAATCGAAATAGGACAGCAGAATGTCTACAGAACAGAAATCGGGCGGCGACGCGCGTCTCGGGGCGCGGATGCGAAGCCGTCTGGGCGAGACCGGTTGGATACGGACCCGGGCCGTGCTCTCACTGGGCATGGTCCTGGGCCTCGGAGCGGTCGGCACGATGGCGGCGTGGTCCGACAGCGCTACTGCGACCACCGGCATGTTCAGCACTTCGTCGGTCCAGCTGAAAGTCGACAACCAGCGGCCCGCACACCAATTCACCGAACTCAAGCGCAACAGCATGCTGCCAGGCCAGAGTGAGGCTGGGGCATTGACGGTTCAGAACACCGGAACTGCCAACTTCCAGTGGGCGGTATCGGCAACGGCCACGGGTTCGTCCGCGCTGATCGGGAAGCTCAAGGTTTCCCTACATCAGACCGGCGCCAACGACGGCAGTACCTGTTCAGGACCGATCATCGGGACGCAGCAAGCGTTCTCCGGGAACCCGACACTCGTCTCTGGCCGATCACTCGCTGCCGGTGTTTCGGAGCAGGTGTGCATCAAGGTGACCGTCGATTCGACCGCGGGTCAGACGGAGCAGTTCAAGATCGCCGATCTGGGCTTCAACTTCACCGCAACGGGGCAGTGATCATCGCGATGGACAGCACCGATGAGGAGGTGAGCGTGGGACGCAGTCGTGGCAAGGAAATTGCCTTGAATGTGGCTGCGGTCGCCGGGCTCATCTGCATAATCGCCACTCTCGCGTCCCTGATATTCGGGATCAAACCACTGGTGTTTCGCTCGGGTTCGATGGAACCTGCAATTTCCACCGGTGCGCTGGCGCTGGCGAAGACCGTGCCTGCAACTGAATTGGCTGTCGGCGACGTGATCAGCGTCGACAACGACCAAGGCGTGCGCATCACCCACCGCGTGGTCGAACTCGAATCGGCAGGAGCGGACACCGTGCTCGCCACGCTCAAGGGCGATGCCAACAATGTGGCTGATCGACTGCCCTACACCATCACCGAGGCCGACCGAGTGTTCATCAGCGTCGGCGGGCTCGGCTATGTCGTTGCTTGGCTTTCCAGCCCGCTCGCAACCTTCCTTGGCGGCGGATTGGTAGGCGCGGTGCTGGTCATCGCATTTGGACGAACTAAAGACCGGCGTCTGGAGAATGCCCGCGCCGCCACTACAAATGACGCCCGCGTCGATGCTGACGAAACCTGCGGGGAGCTTCAGGAGGCTCATAATGATTGAAATGCGACGGGCTAGCACCCGCATGAAGTCGCTGCGGTCGTTGATCGCTGTCGGCGGCGCTGCTGCAATGGCTTTCGGTCTGGCTCAGGCCACTGGGACGTTGGCAAATCCAACTGACGTGGTCAATTCGACTGGCGCACAGGTGGCGACGGGCAACTTCTATCCGACGCCGTTGACCTCGACTGTGAACTGCTCGACGTCGGGAGGAGCAGACCTATTGGGACGTAGAGCAAACCTGAGCTGGCCCGCGGTTCCAGGTGTCACGGGGTACAAGGTGGTTTTCGTGAGGAAATCCGATCCGAGCTACATCGCTCGAACGGATAATCTGTCGGCGAGCCAAACGTCCATCAGTGGAATTACCCATGGCAGTCGCAATGTGATGTGGGCGCGGGTGTACACCGTGAACGGGCCGGCAATCTCATCTGGTTTCATGTCGTCTGTCGAGATAACCCATAAGGACCTCGTAAGTAACAGGACCGAATGCGAGGGTAATCGTGGTCCGCAATTGGCTAACCAGGCCTGGGAAAATACCAACACCTGGAATCCGGCGACACCGGCACCCAACGGGGCGAACCCTCTGAGCAGGATGCAGGCCGAAGCGATGGTGCCGAACGAGCCTGATGCGTTGGAGACGACCACCACCCAAGCTCCGTCCACGAGCGAGACCGCCAATCCGACAACGTCTACCGAGCCGACCAGCACCACCGAGGCCACGACCACGACGGCACCGAGCACGACAACTCCGGCACCGACCACCCCGGAAACCACGTCGCCGGAGACCACTCCCTCGGCTGATCCGAAGCCGGTTCTGACGGACACAGTCGAGAGTGGCGGCCTCACCGGCGGCTGGACTGCGGGTGGTAACAGGGTTGCAGTGGTCGACGCCGACGGCAACGAACTCGCAAGTGGCCGTGTGGAATCGGGTTCCACTCTGCATTGGTACAACGGCCAGTTGTGGATTGTCGGGGCAACCGAGGTCTACCGCATCATGGAGTCACCGCAGGACGGCACATGGAAGTTCTACAAGGACAGCGGGCAGAACATGCCTGACTTCGGGTAGCGGCCAATCACTCGACGTCTGGACTGTGCCCCCGAGTTTCCGGACCCGGGGGCACAGTCGTAGCTGCGCATGTTCCGACGGTGTCGGGCAATCAGGTAACCGGCTGGTCGCCCGCTGGAGAGGTTTCGGCCGCCCGTGAACTGGATAAACCAACTGCAGACGGCAACGACGTGTAGAGATGCCTGAAGCGTTCGCAGTGGATTGGCACTTATTCGGGGCTCGAGTTATCTTACTGCAAAGTAAGTATTTGGTGTCGGCGTCGATTGGGGCTATGCCGACCTGAGTACAGGGATCGATATGCGGATGAACCTGGGGGCAGGTGTTCGGCGACGTCGTTGGGCGCGCGACGTATTGGCAGCCGCGACGGCATGTGCGCTGGCGATGTCCGCGTTGCTCTCGGTACAGATTTCAGCGTCGGCGTCCGAGCTGGACGAGTACGTGAATTTGCCTTTGGTGAATCGGAATGCCGAACACGGTCCGGGCGGTGTCCATCCCGCGTTGCCGACTGATCTCGGCACCTTGCAAGCCCTTGTGGAAGAAGCCCGCGCCAGTGGTCGCAGTCCGGAATCCTATGCGGCCTTGCTGTTTCAGTATCGATTGGTCGCTGCCACGGAAGCCGCCGGAATCGATCTCTCATCGTGGAATCCGCGCGCCGGAGTGTCGGCTAATCGCACGAACCTGGTGAAGTCGTACCGCTACTACGAGGATCTGCAACTCGGTCACCCGGAATTGCAGTGGGCGGGCATGGGCGGACAGGTTGGTGCGGACTTCGGCGGAGGACTGATCGACTTCGAACTGATGGCGGACATGTACTCGTTTCCGAATCTGCAATATGTTTCCAATTCGATAGTTTCTCAGGTCACAGATCAGGTTGGCGTGCAAGCGCTGAACCAATTGCCGGCAGGGCTGCGCGCACTCGCCGCGGTGGGCAGGAACGTCACAGCGGACGACTTGGATTATGTGCTGGGGATGATCCTGGTGATGCAGAAGAACATCTTCTCGGATCTGATGCCGATGCATCAGGCATACGTGGATGAAGGACTTCCCGCGCTGGAGGAAATGCAGAGTGCCGGATTGTTCGGTCAGGATGTCATGGACGCCTGGCGTGATGTAGCCTCTGGCGATTCGAATCGGATTGCACGTGGGAACGTAGCACTGCTCCAACGTGAGCAAGGGGTGATCATCCGCGACCAGTGGGATACCGTGCGCGCCTACAAAGGTGATGTGGGAGAAGCGATCACCTACGCATCGACCGTTGCCGGCTCGCCCTCGGTCGCCGGCGTGGTCCCGCTTCGCTCGTTCCGGCCCCTCGAGTTCACGACGACACTTGCCGACGGACGCACCGCGACAGTGACACTGCCCCTACCGGATTGGAACTGGTCGGTGTACGAGGACCGGTGGGACTACATCACCTCGCAGCTCTTGCCGAAGTACCGAGCGATGGTCGAAGAAGATTGGCCGCGGCTCGTAGCCACATTGAGTGTTCCCTACGAAATTCAATTGGAGAGTCACCGCCCGATGGTGACCCTCCCACAAACTCTCGAATCGGCCCTCTCCAGTTTGAAAGTGACGGTTCAGTGATGTCGTCGGCGACATTCCGAAGGTTGGCGCCGCTGGTAGCGCTGACCGTTGCGCTGGTCCTGCCAGCAACGGCTGGAGCTGAGGTGCCGGACAGTGATGCCCCGAAAGACGTGCAAACTCCTGTATCCGAGGAGTTTCGAACCGACACCCCAACTCTGGGAGAGGTATTCAACGGGTTCACCGTCGGTGCTCTCAGTTCGGGGGAGTTCGCATCCGAAGAGGAGATCTTCACTGCACTCACGCCCGATGATCCGTTTTACGACGAGCCGGTGTTGACCGGCGCCGAGCGTCCCGGTGATCTCCTGAAGTCGAAGAAGGTGGATGTACTGTTCACCGGATACAAACCGGGACAGCTCGACGCCTACAAGATCATGTACGTTACAACCGGAATCGACGGTTCGACGCCGGTGGTGAGCACCGGGATCATGATGATCCCTATCGACGGAACACCGGCATCGGAGAAGAAAGTCATCAGCTACCAGGAGGCCAACGACAGCGTCGGCGGCTACTGTCATCCGAGTTCGCACTGGACGGGCGGCGATCCGTTGGACGGCGCCTCCTGGTCGGCGTTGGGTCCGCTGGCACTGATGTTCGGAAAAGGCTATGCCGTAGTGATATCCGACGTCGGGAACAACGGAGACCGCGATCCTCACGGCGTCTTCGCGGGCAAGTTCGCGGGGCACGCGCAGTTGGATGCTGTGCGTGCAGCATTTCAGGTGCAGGATTCCGGGCTGAATCCTGAGGCGGAGATTGCGTTGTTCGGAATCGCTGGTGGTGGAGTCGGTACTGCATTCGCCGCCGAATCTGCGCAGTCCTACGCACCGGAACTCGACATCGTCTCGACAGTCCTCGAGGGAATGGTGATCAAGCCCCGAACATTCATGGAGACAACAGATTCCTCGGTCGGTGCCGGCTTCGGATTTGCGACGCTCCTTGGCCTCGAACCCTGGTACCCCGAGATGAAGTTGAACGACAAGCTCAATCCCGTGGGCCGAGCGATTGCCGACGTGTACCGGGATGAGTGCCAGATGCCGGCGTACTTCACGCTTCCGTTCGTACCGCTGGCGAGCCTTTTCGAGCCGGGAATCGATCCGACCACAGAACCCAGCTTCCAGCGCGCGTACGACGACAACGTATTGGGTCACGGTGCTCCGGCGTCGAAGGTATTGATAGCTTCGTGCGCAAAGGACGACTCCCCGATGTCACTTGTGCCGGCAGCTGATGCGCGAGAACTGGCGGACACGTACAGAAGCCGAGGGACGGACGTGAGCTATCAGCCCACGGACTGCAGTATGGATCGCGCATTCGCGGATCCATACGGTTGGGGAACTGATCTGTTCGGAATGCAGACGATCGACTGGATAGCCCACAATTTCGACAACTGAGTGAAACTATCCGGTGACAGCGAGACGCAAACTCTGATGGCGGCGTACGAACATGCTGGGGACCCAACGGGGTGGGGATTCGGAATCGATTGTGAAGTGCGCACTGTTTTCGAGAAGGACTGCGATCGCGATCTTTGCTTCCAGACGAGCCAGCGCGGCCCCGACACAGAAATGTGCTCCTTTGCCGAAGGCGAAATGTGCTCGGGGATTGACTCTGTCGAGGTTCATCACCTGTGGTTCGACGAACGACTCGGGGTCGCGGTTCGCCGAACCCCACAGCAGTATGAGATGACTGCCGGCGGGCAGTGTCATGCCACCGAGTGTCGTGTCCGCGTTGACATGTCGGTGATGTCCGCGAAAGGGTGACTCGAGCCTGAGCGTTTCTTCCAGGAACGCGCCCACGAGTAGAGGGTCCTCGCGCAGCTGCGTCTGAATCTCAGGGCGCTCGGCGAGCAACCGTGCAGAGTTGGCGATCAGTCCGGCGGTCGATTCGCCACCCGCACCGACGAGTTGCACCAACATCAGCACGGCCACGTCTTCGCTGAGTTCGCCTGCGTCACAGCAACGGACGAGGTCTCCGAGTAGATCATCCACCGGGTGAGCCCGTGCCTCACGAAACTTGCTGTAGAGGTACCCGGTGAGTTCGGCCGCCGAGGTGACGACGCCTGTCAACCGTTCAGCGGTCACGATGCCGCTGAGAAGTTCGGTGCTGTCGTACGACCACGCCAGCAATTGGGGGACGTCGTGTGCCGGCAAGCCGATCAGCGTGGCAACCATCTGCAGCGGCAGCGTGTCCGCTACCGACGTGACCCATTCGATCCGTCGACCGTCGAAGCCGTTGTCCCACAACTGCTGCGTGTACTCGGTCATCACCGGCTCGAGTGCTCGTATACGTTTGGCGACCAGTGTCGGCAAGACAAGTTTGCGCTGGTGTTGATGGTCGGGCTCGTCGGCAGTCGCGAGAACGTGAACAGCTTGCCCGCCGCCGTTCATGTCGAAGGTCATTGCCGAACCGTCCGGTGTACGAACCAGCACGCCGGTGAGGTTGTTGGAGAAGTCGTCGGTACGGGAAACGGCTTCGGTGACCAATTCCCACGTGGACACCAGATAGAAGTCGGTATCAGGAATGCGGTACACGGGGTGCTCGCGCCGGAGTACGTCGTATAGCGGGTACGGGTCGTCGATGTTCGACGGCAGGAAAGGGTTGATGTCGAGCGTCGATGGTGTCACGAAGGGAAGATTTCACGGCCGTCGAGGAGAAGTCAACAGGTGGAAAATGCCTCTGAACTGGCATTTTGAGAAAATCTCACGCACTTCAACCCCATCGTACTTCTCCCAGGTCAGAGGCTCGCGGCCTTCCGTAGCCTTGAGATTTCTGATTGAATCTGTCTCAGAGTGAGACGAGGTGACGGAGAGTGACCGGTGCAAACGAGCGCCGCGCCGCCGACTGGTTGGCCGGCGGTAACCGCCGTGAACTCGCAACCGAGCGCATCTTCGCGGCTGCGGCGGAGCTGATTCGAGAACAGGGATTCGATCGGTTCAACGCCGACGACGTCGCTGCCCGCGCAGGCTGTTCGAGGGCAACGCTCTACCGCTACGTAGGTGGCAAGTCCGCGATCCGCGAGGGGTTGTTGTCACGAGGCGCGGCATCCGTGGCGAGCCAGGTCGCGACTGCCGTCGAATCACTGCACGGCGACGAGCGCATCGTGGAGTCGATCCTCGTCGCCGTCGACGCGATCAGATCCGACGCTGCCATGAGCCACGGCCTTGCGGCAGCGCGGGCCAACGGAATCGACGAGTATCTCGTGTCCTCGCCGTTGCTCCCGCGTACTGCGCTGGAACTTGCGGGCTTGGATCCTGAAGGTCAAGAGTCGCAGTGGGTGGTTCGGATCGTGTTGATGCTCTTGGCATGGCCTCTCGCAGACAGGGCCGCCGAACGACGGATGGTCGAGTCGTTCATCTACTCCTGAGCGGGATTCCGTGTTCGTGAACGGTGCATCGGATCGTCGCTGCTGTAGACGGTTCGGTTCATTGCTTCATTCCTCGGCTCGGTACTCTGAGCTTGTCCGCTGCCGCGAAGGAGAGAGTCACGATGGTCGTACGCAGGCCCCGCGACCGTAAGCAGCAGATTCTTGCGGCTGCAGGTGAGCTTTTCCGTGAGCACGGTTATCACAACGTGTCTGTCGCTCAGGTGGCTGCTGCAGTTGGAATCACGGCACCTGCGCTCTATCGGCACTTCAAGAACAAGCCGGATCTCCTCTACGCCGCGGTCAACGCAGGCATCGAATCGCTCTACGATCGGGTCGCAGGTGCCGAGGATCTGAAAACACTGATCACCGAACTTGCGGCATCGGTGTCCAAACGTCGGGGTCTGTCGCTCCTGTGGCAGCGAGAGGCACGCTATCTGCCTGACGAGCAACGTGAGGAAATGCGTTCGACCCTCAAGAGTGCAGCTTCGCGCGATGCAGCGCTGATCCGAATTGAGCGTCCCGACCTCGACGAGGAAGACAGCTATCTGCTCGCCTGGGCTGTCATCGCAGTCTTCAACAGTGTGTCTTCGCATCGAGTGTCCTTGCCGAGGCGTCAGATGGAACTGCTGCTTGTCGAGTTGGCAGACCGCGCTGCATACGCGGAACTGGGTCGCTCAGAAGTGAAAGTCGTGGCGGCAACGGGTCACCTGCCCGTTGTGATACCCAGACGTGAACTCTTGTTGACCGAAGCAATTCGGCTGTTCGACGAGCGTGGATATCAAGCAGTCAATACCGAGGACATCGGTGAGGCTGCAGGGACGACAGGCCCGAATGTGTACAACCACTTCGATGCCAAGATCGACCTGCTGATCTCCGCGGTCGCGAGGGGCGGCGAGCGTCGCCGGCTCGGCGTTGCACAGGCTCTCGGCGCCGCAACCGGCCCGGAGGACGCGCTGTCCGGATTGCTTGCCGCACATATCGATTTCGCGATCAACGAGCGTCATTTGATCGGGTTGTTGATCAGCGAACTCGACCAATTACCGGACAAGTTCCGCCGCACGTGTGAACAGAATCAACGTGAGTACGTCGCGCTATGGGTCAAGATGCTCGAAGAAGTCCGTCCGGGCCTCGAGTCCGCCACCGCCAGGATCACCGTCAATGCCACTTTGACAGTTGTGGAGAACGCCGTCCGAATCGGCCGGCTTCGCCGTCGCGACGACCTGTCGGACAGACTCTTCGAGATCGGCTGCGCCCTGCTGCTGGGCGCATGAAAAATTCGGGTAAGCGCCACGGGCGGCGGATCGACTCACGAAACTGATCGGAGACGTCATGCGTTTCGACGCAACAGAACTGACGATCGAGGAGCTTGCTCTTCAGGCTGACGTGCGGGAGTACCTCGACAAGCGACTCACCCCCGGTACCTACTCGCTCGGACTCGGGATGGCCGGGGCGGTGGATCCGGTGTTCTCGCGAGATCTGGGTCGACGTGGGTGGCTCGGCATGTCGCTGCCGAAGGAATACGGCGGGGGCGGACGGTCAGCAGTGGATCGATTGGTCGTCGTCGAAGAACTTCTCGCGCGGGGAGCGCCGGTCGGCTATCACTGGATCGGAGACAGACAGTCGGGTCCGAGCATCGCCGCCAACGGCACGGAAGAACAGAAGCGGTACTTCCTTCCCGGTATCGCGAGCGGTGAGTTCTCGTTCTCGATCGGGATGAGTGAGCCCGACTCGGGTTCGGACCTGGCATCGGTGCGCACTCGCGCCGAACGTGTCGATGGTGGCTGGAAAGTCAACGGCACCAAGATCTGGACCACCGGCGCCTTCCACGCCACACACATACTCGCCCTGCTTCGAACCTCGGCAGACAAGCACAACGGACTCACTCAGCTGATCGTCGATCGCGACAGCGAGGGTCTGACCGTCTCACCCATTCCGTTCATCGACGGTAGTGAGGACTTCTGCGAGGTGTCGTTCCAGGATGTTTTCGTGCCGGATTCGCGTCGCCTCGGAGACGTCGGAGCGGGCTGGGGACAAAACACCGGTGAACTCGCACTCGAGCGAGGTGGCGTCGACCGTTGGATGTCGCTGATGCCGGTCCTCGAGAACTTCGCGGCCAACCAAGCAGCGCAAGGCGGTCCAGCTGCCCTCGCCGATCTGGGCTCGATTACCGCACGCTGCTGGGCTTTTCGCGGGATGTCGCTGTCCATCGCACGGATGGTCGACGCCGGTCGCTCGCCGGTCACGGAGGCCGCGCTGATCAAGGAGATTGCAACACGCTTCGAACAGGACTGTGTTGCGACCGTCGCGCGGCACCTCGGCCGGGCTCCGGACCTTGCATCCGACGATCCGTACGAGTCGCTGCTCGCCCGGGCCGTGCTGGTGGCGCCGTCGTGGTCGATTCGCGGCGGTACCAACGAAATTCTCCGCACCGTGATCATGAAAGGGTTGGACCGATGAATTCGGGGTCACAGATCAACGCGTACACATTCGACGCCGACCTCGAATCGATGGTCGAGCAATTTTTCGCCGAGAAGTCCGGCACCGAGGTGGTAGCGCAGGCGGAGATCGGCGGTCTGCCCGCCGGATTATGGAGCGCGGCAGTCGAACTAGGGTTACCTCTGGTCGGTCTTCCCGAATCGGTTGGTGGTTCCGGTGGCTCGCTCCTCGACGCCGTGACTGTCCAGCGCGCGGCGGCGAGGCACGCTGCGCCGCTGCCGCTCGCCGAGACGTACCTCGCGGGCAGGCTGGCAACAGCGGGCGGGTTACCCGTGCCCTCCGGAATCGCAACGGTCGCCCCGGGTTCGCCGCGCGACGATGTGCGCCGGACCGACGACGGTTTCCTGTCGGGAACCTTTCACGACGTGCCGTGGGGTAGTGCCGCATCAGTGCTGGCAGCAGTTCTCGGTGATCGCGTCGTACTCCTTGACATCTCCGACGCCGAGATCGGTGGCGGGACGGATCTTGCGGGGCAACCGCGTGAGAGCCTGACGTTCTCCGAAGCGCGGACCATTGACGGCGACAACCCGGTCGATGCCCGGATTCTCAGCAAGCTCGGCGCGTTCTTGCGCTCGGTGCAGATGTCGGGAGCGATGGAGTCGGCGTCGACGTTGACCCGGCGCTATGTGTCCGACCGGGTGCAATTCGGTAGGCCCGTCGCGCAGTTTCAAGCAGTCCAGCAGCATATCGTGACGCTTGCTCAGATGGCTTCGATGTCCACGCTGGCCGTCGATCGCACTGCACATGCACTCATCAGAGGCGACGCCGACTTCGAAGTGAGCGCAACCAAATTGGTGGTTTCGCAGAATGCGCTCGTGAGCGTCCGCGCCGCCCACCAGGCACACGGTGCAATCGGCATGACCCGCGAATACCGATTGCAACAACTGACGCGTCGACTGCACGCCTGGCGATCGGAGTTCGGCGACGAAATCGCGAGTGCGACGCAACTAGGAGAGGCCGTAGCGGCGTCGCCGTCACTGCACCGCTTGATCACCGACCCAGAACCGACATTGAAGCTGTAATCCTGACCGTCGTAAAGGATTACGTTGCGTTGCAGCGAAGATCGCGCTTCAGCACCTTGCCTGCTGCCGACAGCGGCAATGCATCGACGAATTGGAAAGTGCGCGGAGATTTGTATCCGGCTATCAGCGTTTTCACGTGAGCGCGCAGTTCGTCGGCGTCGGCGTCGAAACCATGCCGAAGGACGACCACGGCATGGACACGCTCGCCCCACTGGGCATCGGGCAGACCGATCACGGAACAGGCCGCGACGGATTCGTGTTGTGCCAGAGCGTTTTCGACCTCGGTGGAGTAGACGTTCTCGCCACCGGTGACGATCATGTCCTTGATGCGATCGACGATGAACAGGTAACCGCGGGCGTCGAGGTATCCGGCGTCGCCGGTATGCATCCACCCGTCGCGGAGCACTTCTGCGGTCTCCTTCGGTTTGTTCCAGTATCCGAGCATGACGTGGCTGCCGAACGTGACGATTTCGCCCACCTTGCCGGGTGGGAGTTCCGAGCCGGCCGGGTCGACGATTTTCACCTCGCAATGAGGGAGCGCGCGACCAGCGCTGCGGAGGAGATCACCACCTTCGAGGTGATCGGCTGGACTCAGCATGCTGATGTGCGCGGTTTCAGTCATCCCGTAGCCCTGAGCGAAGGAACTGTTGGGGAACATTTGCATGACCTGCCCGAGAAGCGTCGGAGATATGGGCGAAGCGCCGTATCTCAGGATCCTGACGCTGGACAGATCGTAGGTGGTTGCGTCTTCGCCCGTTTCGTTTTTGTGGGCGACCAACATCTGGAGCATTGTCGGCACCAGACCCACGGTTGTCGGGCGATAGCGGTCCACGGCCTCGAGGAACGTCCGTGGGCTGAAGTTCGGTACGAAGACCTGAGTTCCACCCATCAGCGACTGAGCCAACCATCCGACTATCCCGGCAATGTGAAACAGAGGGTTCACCGCGAGGTTCGTTCCGTTGCTGATTGCCACGCCGCCTGCCGCGAGAGTGCCCAGCGCCGAGGTCATCAGCGCTTGATGGCTGATCATCACGCCCTTCGGCACTCCGGTGGTCCCGCCGGTGTAGAGGAGTAGTGCAAGCGTGTCGCCGCCGACGCGCAGATCGTCGACCGGAATCGCCTCCGCGATCACCTGTTCGTAGTCGAGCATTCCGTCCGGAACTCGGTCGTTGCCGCAGTAGACGACAGTGGTCAGGCCTGGACACGCCTCGCGAAGGGTAGATCCGACGGAAGCAAAATTCTCGTCCACGAGTAATACCGTCGACCCTGAATCTTCCAGGGCGTACCTGATTTCCGCCGTGCTCCAGCGAGAATTGACCGGACTGGCCACTGCTCCGAACCACCAGCAGGCCAGGAGCGCCTCGTGGTAGTAGTCGGAGTTCGATGCCAAGATCGCGACTCTGTCACCGGTGCGCAGGCCTAACGTCTGCAGCCCGCCCGCGAGCCTTTTGATCCGGTCGACCGATTCGCGAGACGTGCGCACTCGGCCATCGGAGATCGTCATCACCGCTTCGGGCGACGCTCGTAGGGATCGGTGAACGAATTGAGTCAGCTGCATGCGATTCCTCCTGCGAGTGTGCGGCGAGTGCTCTGACTCGGATCAGTTCCGGCACTGATGCTATGGGCCTGACAATTGCCCTTACCCACCGCCTGAAATCATGCCCCACTCCGGTGCAATCTAGACGATTGTCCAGTTAACTCTGACGATTCCATCCTGCCGTGGGGTGATTTCTGCGAGAGTGTCGAACATGCGAGCAATCCTGGTAGCCGGTATGAGTGCGTTCGTGGCGGTCGTCTCGGCGCCCTCTGCCGGCGCCGAAACGACTACGAACCAAGTGCGCTCGTTTTCCGAGACCACGTCAGTCGGGGTCCACAATTCCTACGAGAAGGCGACGTTTCCGTACTTCGCCGACGCTTTGGATTCCGGGGCGTCGTTGCTCGAGCTGGACCTGTGGACCAACGGGGGCGGTCCGGACTGGCGTGTGTCGCACATGAATCCGGTGGCGAGCGAGAGCAACTGCGTCGGCGCTCAGGACGCATCCGGGTTGCGAAGCGGTCTACGAGATCAGGGATTCCGTGGATGCCTGGCAGATATGCGGGCGTGGCACGAGGCCAATCCCGAGCACCCGCCGGTGATGATCAAGTTGGAAATCAAGGACGGGTTCACTGCCGGGTACGGACGTGGGCCCGCGGATCTCGACGCCCTGATTCTCGGGACACTCGGAGACGCGGTTTTCACGCCGGCCGATTTGATGGGGGAGTCCTACTCCACCCCGGATGCCGCCGTCACCGAGCGTGGATGGCCGAGCAATTCCGAAATGACCGGGAAATTTCTGTTCGAGCTGATACCGGGAACGATCGAGGAGGGAAACCCTCTCGATACGGAGTGGACGGACCGGCAGTATGCGACGCACCTGCGAGATCTGTCCTCCGCCGGGCTCGTCGAACTCGGCGCCGCCTTTCCCGCTGTTCACCGTGCATCACCGGGAGACCCACGTCTCGACCGCTATACCGACCCGGGGATCCGTCCGTGGTTCGTGATTTTCGACGGCGACGCTCTCGACTACACCGCCGGAGTCGTGGATCCGAGTTGGTACCACGATCGCGGCTACCTGCTCGTCATGACCGACGCGCACAAGGTCGCTCCGCAGATCGACGGAACCCATGCCACCGAAACCGAGGTGAGCGAGCGTCTCGACCTGTTGGCCGGGCAGCACGCAAGTTACATCACTGCGGACTGGTCGAGGTTGCCGAACGTACTGTCCACCGTGGTGCCGCGTCGGTGATTTTCGAATGGCCGGATCGTGAAGAGCGAGATCTGACGGGCGGCAATTCTCAGGAACAGGGTGCAGGATGGGTTCATGCGCACTGTCACGTGGAATCCCGAAGTCTACGGCCGCTATTCGGGTGAGCGGTCACGCCCGTTCGTGGACCTGGTGTCACGGGTGGCCACCGAAGACCCGACGCGGGTAGCCGACCTCGGCTGCGGATCAGGCACCCTGACCGCGATGCTCGGGGAAAGATGGCCGGACGCCTCGGTATCCGGATTCGACTCGTCTCCCGAAATGGTCGCGCAGGCCCCTACAGACCTACCGGGAAACGTCACCGTCGAGTTGGGGGACATCATGTCCTTCGACGCCACCGGTTACGACGTGGTCGTCAGTAACGCTGCATTGCAGTGGGTTCCGAGCCATCGCGAGCTGATCGACCAGTGGGCGGACACCCTGGAATCCGGATCGTGGCTGGCGTGGCAGGTGCCGGGTAACTTCGATGCTCCGTCCCATGCGCTCATGCGAGATCTCGCGGAATCAGCGGAATGGAGTGAGCGACTGGGTGGCGTCCTACGCGGCCCGGAAGGCGTCGACAGTCCAGTTCAGTACGCGCAGCGTCTCCAAGAACACGGATTCGACGTCGACGCCTGGGAGACGACGTACGTACACGCGCTGGCAGGTGCCGACCCGGTGCTCGGATGGGTACGGGGGACGGGGTTACGACCCGTGCTCGACGTTCTCGGCGAAGCTGACGCTCCGGAGTTCGAGCGTCAGTATTCCGATCTGCTGAGGGAGGCCTACCCCGCAACAGCCGCCGGAACGCTCTTTCCGTTCCGGCGGGTGTTCTGCGTCGGACGCAAACGGTAACTACTCGGCTGGGTTGCGGTCAGCCGATCACTGCGCCGTGACAAAGCCTTCCGAGACCAGCCAGTCGCGGGCCACGTCCGCCGGCTCCTTGCCGTCGACGTCGACCTGCCGGTTGAGCTCGGTCATCACCTCGTTGGTCAGTCGCTCCGAGATCGGTGCCATGACTTCTGCTACCTGCGGATGTGCTTCCGCGAAGTCCTTTTTCATCACCAGTGCCGGATTGTATTTCGGGAAGAACTGGAGATCGTCGTCGAGCAGAACGAGATCGAGTGCGATGATGCGACCGTCGGTGGTGAACACCTCGCCGAACTTGCACTGATCGCCATCGGCTGTCGCCTGGTAGATGATGCCGGTCTGCAGGATCTGGCGTTGGGCACGAGAGGCGTCGAAACCGTATTTCGCTGCCAGGCCGGGATATCCGTCCTGGCGGACGTTGAACTCGGTCTCGACGCACGTCACCGCAGCTCCGGGATCGGATTCGACCAACTTCGCGTAGTCGGAAACGGTCTTGACACCGGTCTTCTCAGCGGTCTCCTTGCTCATCGCCAATGCATACGTATTGTTCATCGGCGCCGGATCGGTCCACACCATGTCGTTCGCAGCAAGGTCCGCATCGCGGACGGCCTCGAACTGCGCCTGCGAATCGGGAAGCGGTGTCTCGTTGCCGAGGTAGTTGATCCAGCCGGTTCCGGTGTATTCGTACGCAAGATCGATCTGGCCGTTCAACTGTGCGTCACGGGTGCTGTTCGAGCCCTGGATGTTCGTGAGATCTCGAACATCCGCGCCCGCAGCGGCCATCGCGAATTCGATGACGTACCCGAGCACGATCTGCTCGGTGAAGTCCTTGGAGCCGACGGTCATCTTCACACCCTCGAGCTCCGGAACCGGCTCGATGCTGCCGGGGCCGACGGCCAGGGGCAGTGCGCCACCGGACTCGAGACCACACGAAGCGACAAGTGTGAGGCCGATCGTGGCAACCGCGAGTTTCCAGCCCCACGTTCTGGTGATCGAAGTCTTGGTCATCGCAATCCCTTGGGCCCGAGATAAGTTTCGGCGAGCGCGCCGAGCCAGTCGATCAGCAAGGCCAGCGACACCGCCAGTACGGCACCGACCACGAGGGTGACGTTGTCGCGGAGCTTGTATCCGGTGTCGATCAGAATGCCGAGTCCGCCGGCACTGACCAGGAAGCACAGCGTCGCGGTACCGACGGCCAGAACGAGCGAAGTACGCAGTCCTGCAAGGATGTACGGGACGGCCATCGGGAACTCGAGTTGACGTAGGACCGTGAGCGAAGACATTCCCTGCCCGCGCCCCGCATCGATCAAGGTCTTGTCCACTTGCTGGTAGCCGAGGATGGTGTTGCGCAGCACCGGAAGCAACGAATAGAACGCAATGGGAAACACGCCGATCCAGAAGCCGGTCGTTCTTGTCGCGAGATAGAACAGCACGAGCAGGCCGATGGCAGGCGCTGCGGCTCCGATGTTGGCTATTCCCACGAAGAACGGTGCCAGGCGGGTGAATTTCGGCCTGGTCAGCAGGGTTCCGAGTGGAACCGCGATGGCGACGACGATGATGACCACGGCGGCGGTGATCAGTACGTGCTGCCAGGTCAGAGTGACGATGTTGTCGAGGTTGATGCTCGCCTTCTGCGTCGCGTTGAGATCTCGGCTGAATGCCCAGATCAACACGCCCGCAACCAGGATCAGGACGATGACCGGCTGCACATACAGTCGCATCCGTTCCGCACGGCGCGTGGCGGCGTTCTCGGCCGCACCCAGATCGGGGGCGTCCGGTTCCATCTCAGGCGCGGAGACGCGCTCCTCTGTCGTGGCAGTCATGTTCAACCCTCGACGTTCTCGGTGTCTGGCTCTTCGTCGTGGTCGTGCGCATGCTCCTCGCGCATTTCGGAAAGATGGCTGACCAGTGTGTCGATGGTGATGAGACCGACGTACTCGCCACGCCGTCCGGTGACCACGGTGGACGCATTGCTCTCTGCGAGAAGAGCTTCCAAAGCATCCTGCAGGGTGGACTGGATGGACACGGCTTCGCCGATCTCGTTACCGACACCTCGAAGAGTCGACGCATGGGCGAGGTGGCCGGGCGAGACCCAGCGAAGCGGCCGTCCGCGCTGATCGAGAATCAGGGCCCACTTCCACTTACGCGCTGCGAGTGCGGTTCTCAAATCATCGACCGAATCGGTTTCGCGGGCGGTGAGGCACTGCTTGAGTTTGATCTGGCGCACGCGTGTCAGGGTCAGCTGCTTGAGCGAGGCGTCCGCCCCGACAAATCCGGCGACCATGTCGTTTGCGGGATTGGCGAGAATCGCTTCCGGAGTGTCGTACTGCATGATGCTGGACTGATTGCCCAGCACGGCAATACGGTCACCGAGTTTGACTGCCTCGTTGAAATCGTGCGTGACGAAGACGATGGTCTTACCCAACTCCGACTGCAGACGCATCAGTTCGTCCTGGAGCAGGCCGCGGGTGATCGGATCGACGGCACCGAAAGGTTCGTCCATCAACAGCACCGGAGGATCGGCAGCCAGCGCCCGCGCCACGCCCACACGCTGTTGCTGCCCGCCGGACAATTGGCGAGGGTAGCGGTCGCGATAGGTATCGGGATCGAGGCCTACGAGGTCGAGCATCTCGTCGGTGCGCGCTGCGATACGTTTCTTGTCCCAACCGATCAGACCCGGGACAGTCGCGACGTTCTTCGCAATCGTGAAGTGCGGGAACAAGCCTGCCTGCTGGATCGAGTACCCGATGCCACGGCGGAGCTTGTCCGGGTCGATCGACAGCGCGTCCTTGCCGTCGATGGTGATCTTGCCGGAGGTAGGTTCGATCAGGCGGTTGATCATGCGCATCGTCGTTGTTTTGCCGCAACCCGAAGGTCCGACGAAGACCACGATCTCACCAGCCGGAACAGTCAGCGAAACATTGTCCACCGCTGCAGCTTTCTGGCCCGGGTACCGCTTGGTGACGGACTCCAGGACGATCTCGACCCCGGATACCTTCTGATCTGTGGATACGTCAGACGGAATGGTTTCAGTCATTGCAGCCCCTTCGAAGTAGTGAGACGACCGATGACGACGTAGATTCCGTCGAGAATCAGAGCGAGAATGACGATCAGTACGGTGCCGACCAGCGCTTGCGGAACAGCATTCGGGCTACCGACACGCGAGAGTCCGGAGAAGATCAGGTTTCCCAGACCAGGGCCTTTGGCGTACGCCGCGATGGCGAGGATGCCCATGAGCATCTGTGTACTGACCCGCATGCCGGTGAGGATCGACGGCCACGCGATCGGTAGCTCGATTCGACTCAGTACGTGCATGCGATTCATTCCGACACCGCGGGCTGCGTCCGTGATCGCCGGGTTGACTGCATCCAGACCGATGATCGTGTTCCGAATGATCGGGAGCAGGGCATACAAGATCAACGCGGTGATCGTGGGAGCGACGCCGAGACCGAGAATCGGAATGAGCAGTCCGAGGAGGGCGAATGAAGGAACCGTCAGGATCGTGCTGGCCAACGCCGTAGCGATGGAGGATCCCGCCGGGCTCCGGTAGACGAGAATGCCGATGATCACGGCGGCGATCGTCGCGATGATCACGGACTGGATAACTGCTGAAACATGAAGGTACGAGTCGGTCAACAACTGTTGTCGTCGTGCAACGACAAAATCCCATAGCGCGCCCATATTTCCGAACCCACTTTCTTCGGACTTCTGCTCGCTCGAACGTCTTCCCTCGACACCGACCGGCGCACAAGGGCTTTCCCCACAGCCTCCGTAGGCCGAGGGGTTTCCCTCGACTGTCGTCCAAAAACTGAGATACTGCAACTAATTCCGATTGCAGCGTGTCGGATGTTGTTCTGGACGTGAGATTTTGCGAGACGCGGGTATGTACCCACTGCGAGCAGAGTTGAAACGCGCTGGAGATGGCAAAGCGGGAGAGTTCCGCAGAACTCTCCCGCATTGCTTGATTTGTCCGAATTGGCCTCAGGCCCAGCTGAGCGCATCCTCATCGGAGAGGCGCGGCAGACGATCGAACCAGGGGTTCTCACCGGGATGGCCGATGTTCACCACGAGGATCGTCTTGAAACGTCCGTCTGCGAAGAATTCGCCGTCGATGCCGTCGGCGTCGAACCCGGCCATCGGGCCGGCGACCAGACCCTGTGCGCGAATCGCGAGGATCACATAGCCGGCCTGAAGTGCGGCATTGAACCGACTCGTCGAACTGGCGGCAGCCTCGTCGGATTCGAAGTAGTCCTTCATCTCCGGGCGAATGGGGAACAGGTTGGGGATGTGCTTGTAGAACTCGGTGTCCACCGCCAGAACGGCAACTGCCGGAGCGGCCTCGGTCTTGGCTTTGTTGCCGTCTGCCATGTGCTCGACGAGGCGTGCTTTGCCCTCCTCGGTACGGACGAACAGCACACGTAGCGGATTGGTGTTGGCCGCGGTCGGTGCCCACTTCGCGAGCTTCCAGATCGCAGTCAGTTCGTCGTCGGTCACAGGTTCGTTCGAGAAGGAGTTGGCGGTGCGAGCCGCAGTGAAGAGGAGTTCACGGCCGGCTTCGTCGAGTTGCTGGGCGGTGAATGGGGTGGCTGCGTCGAGAGACATCGGGGGTTTCCGTTCCGTGGTAGCTCGACCGAGCATCACCCGGTAAAGCTAGTTGCTAGTAAAAAAATAGTGCCTACGGATACGTTAGCACTGTGGCTAGGATGGTGGGGTGGCAAGCAAGAGCGAAGCGGGACACGAGCCCCGCGCATGTGACGGGGCTCTGGCCCGCGCGTTCGGCTTCCTGGGCAAACGGTGGAACGGCGTCATTCTCGGCACGCTGCTGAACGGGCCGGCGGGATTCTCCGAACTCAAGCGCGCGGTGGGTGGGATCAGTGATTCGGTGCTCTCGGAACGCCTGACGGAGTTGGCAGGGGCAGGCCTGGTGACGAGGAGCGTCGATGCAGGTCCGCCCATCGCCGTGGAGTACGAACTCACAGCGTCGGGGCAGGCGCTGCTCCCCGCTCTCAGTGAACTGACAACGTGGGCCGCCGAAAATCTGCCACCCGAGAGTTGCTCGAACTGAGCGCTAGCTCGAACGGCAGTTCAGCGACTGCGCGGGTCCTGTTGCTGCCAGTTGTTATTTCCTTACCGTTTTCCCGGGCGATACTGGCCGAACATTTGTCGGTTCGGGGCTGCCTGGGGACGCCGGGTATGGCTCTTTTTTGTTCTGCTGTTCGCATGGCTGAAGGAGAACGGCCTCCCGGTGTTCTCGACGACTCGACCTATCAATCGCCTGACGGACTTCGAAAATTCGGCCGGACGAAGTCGGAAGTGTGGTTCCGGAACAAGAAGGCATACAACGCCTCTCGGATTGACGACGCCGCGGTCGAGGCCGCAAACGGGTAGCTGGTGCGGGTGGCTGGGCAGATGTCGCCGCCACGGGTGGTGACGTGTCTGCGTTCGGAAGCGCAGACAGATTGGCCGGCATCTCAGGGTCTAGCGCCTGTGCCGCGAGATTCGGGCCGAGTCAGTGGAAATCTGCGCCGGCCGCGCAGGTACGACCGCAGGCTGTTGCGGGCCTTCTATCTGTCCGCGCAGCACAGTATCCGGCACAACGCTCAGTCGTAGGCTTTTTGTACCCGCAAACGGGCCGAGGGGCAGTGTCATACGCAGGCGGTTCTTGCGTTGGGAGGCGGAGACTGAACGTGTGGTGGGCGCTCCTCCGCGATAACGCGATCTATCAACTTGGACCGACTACCGCCGCGGCTGCGTGAGCGCCCTAGCGACTAACGCAGTGCCGTAGATGTATGTGCGCCGGGGGGAGTGTGGCTCGTAGCGCTGAGAATCCACGGTGTTGAGACATGTCCGAGCCCGCTATGGTTTCCGGTGATGGACCGGCCGTCGATGCTGCCTGCACCCGAGGCCACCGCCGGCTGAAGGAGACAATACTGTGCTGCATCTGCGTGTCATCTCGCCGAGTGAGCGGACCGGAGATGTGCTGAACATGTTGGCCGCCGAACCTGGGGCTACTCATGTGACACTCGCACTCAGAGCCGCTGTCGATCCGCCGGGAGATGTGATCGAGGCCGATGTAGCCCGCGCATGCGCGAACGACGTGCTTGCCGCGTTGACTGCTCTGGACCTGGTGAGGGCTGGCGGTATTTCGTTCGAGCCGGCGGGAACCATGCTGTCCTTCTCCGCAGAACGGGCGGACACTGCGGCCCCGAGAAGACCCGACGAGACAGTGGTGTGGGAGCAGTTGCTCGGTCAGGTGCGCGAAGGTGCCCGACTGACTCCGGCGTTCCTGGCCTTCCTGGTGATCGCGTTTTTGCTCTCGGCAGTCGGTGTTGCCACGGCGTCGCCGCTGACCCTGGTCGGTGCAATGGTGGTGGGGCCGGAGTTCCGGCCGCTGGCAGCGCTTTCAGTGGGTCTGGTACGTCGAGACAAAGATCTCGTGCGAAATTCGATTCGTACCCTCGCGATCTCGTTTCCGGCCGCGATGGCCCTCACCGGCCTGGCTACCTTGCTGTGGATTCGTCTGGGCTGGGTCGGAATCGGCGATGTCGAGAACGCCCGCGCATTCGACTTCATCTACGAGGTGGGGCCGTTCTCACTGGTGGTAGCACTGCTGGCGGGAGCGGCTGGCATGCTGGCAACGGTCACCTCTACCTCTACGGTCCTGGTGGGGGTGTTCATCTCGGTGACGACGGTGCCAGCTGCGGGATTGGCGGTCGTTGCGGTCTTCGCAGGTAAGTGGAATGTCGTGCTGAGTTCGCTGGCTCAGCTCGGTGTCAATCTGATCGGTATCGTGCTCGCTGGAGTAGTTGTGCTGCTGCTGTTCTCGTTGCCCCGATCCGGCCGCCAATGGAAATCAGTCACGCGCCGGGACGCCAGGCCTGGCACATCGCCGTAGGCGCCTGACCCACTGCCGGAACTGGACTTTCGAGGCTTCAGGCTGACAGCTGTCTTGCGGATCGGTGGGAATGTCTGCGCCGACAAACGTCGCGACAAACAGATCCGGCATGCGAACTGTCGGATCTGGGTACCGCTGTCTGTACCGATCATGGCTTCCAGGCTGGTTGCAGCGACTGGAAAAGGGGATCAATCGAGACGCAACCGATTGGCCGCGTGACTTCACTCAGACCCTTCTGACCTGCAGCGCCGACGGCTCTGCCGGAGGAAACGGCCTACCGCAGTGCTTGACAAGACTTGTCGAGATTCTCCTTGGTAGCGACGAAACATCTACGCAACGTAGATGCAACGTAACCAAAACTAGTGTTCTGGATCACACAGTGTTCGTGTGGTCGAGAGGCCTTTGGTCACGAATCTGTGGGCAGAACGGGTCCTGGTTCGCTACCGGTGGTGGATGAGGACAAGGTTCCGCGGGTTGAGCACACAGCTCGCGGAACCGCCCCACCACACGCCCCGACGAGGGCACCGGCCGACAGGAGTTCAGGTGTCCGTAGTTGCGGAAGTCTCGGCGATCGATTTCGCGGAGACCGAATTCGATTGGGCGCAGCGATCGACGCTGATTCGTGAAGTCGACCTACTCGTTCCGGGGCCACCATCCTTGGCGATGTGTCTGAGCGAACCGACGCGCGGACTGGTCGACATCGCTTCACTGCTTCTCGCGGCTCCGTGGTTGCTTCGATCGCCGCGTGGGGACGGGCATCCGGTCCTCGTTCTCCCCGGATTGCTGACTTCGGACGTTTCGACTCTCGCCTTGAGGACATACTTGAGCTTTCTCGGATACCGGGTTCACGGTTGGAATCTGGGTCTGAACACCGGTCCGACGGCGACGGTGGTCGACGGACTGCCTGCCGCATTGGCCGAGGTAGCAGATCGATACGAGCAGAAGGTGTCGGTGATCGGCTGGAGTCTGGGCGGTATCTACGCTCGAAAGCTGGCGAGGGACCTGCCGGATTCGGTGCGTCAGGTAGTGACACTCGGAAGTCCTTTCGGTCTCACCAGTCTGGAGCAGACGAGAGTCGGATCTCTCTACGCTCGTTTGTCCGGCAATCACGCGATACTGCCTCCGGTAGACGGCATCGAATCCGAACAGGGATCGCCTATTTCTGTTCCCGCCACGTCGGTCTACTCCAGGCACGACGGTATCGTTCCATGGCAAGCGTGCTGTGAAACCTCGGCAGGCCTGTCGGAAAGCATTGCGGTGCAAGGCAGTCACATGGGGTTGACCCACAACCCGTCGGCGTTGTGGACCGTTGCCGATCGTCTGGCGCAGGACGTCGACAACTGGCAACCTTTTGCGGCTCCGAAACGGCTTCGACGCATGTTTCCCTGCTGAGGTGCGAAGCTGAGGTCCGAGGCCGGGGTGTGGGGGAGAACCCTGAGTCAGACGCGGGGACGGACTCGTACCTGAGGACACACCGCGTCGGAAAAGATGGGTCCGTGGCCTGATGCGCACAGGTGGATCGGCAGCGGATAGTGGAGGTCGACGCGGATGAACCGCGAGTTCCGTTGAAAGGAAACAACACATGACCTCCCCGATGAATACCCGCAAGCTCACCCGCGCCCGCTCGGGAGCAATGTTCGGTGGGGTGTGCGCCGGAATCGCGCGGTACTTCGGTTGGAAGTCGTCGACTGTCCGCTTGCTGTTCGTACTCTCGTGCCTGCTGCCCGGCCCGCAGTTTCTGATCTACATCGTGATGTGGATTTTCATTCCTCGTGAGCAGATCTGACCGAACCGCTCAACGGCGGCGGTCTTTCAGGCATTGCTTGGCCTCGTGCAATTCCTCCGAACTCAGTGGAGGAAGGGGCAGTGCGTCACGGTGCAAGCCCTCCGTGCGTAGGCCGTCGAGCATTACCGAGAGGTATCGACGCCACACGGTCGGGTTGACGGGCTGAGCAAATTCGGTGACTGCGCCCACCATGAAGATGAGGCCGAACAGGTCCGTCGGTACGGCGTCGGTGCGCAGCATCCCGGCCTCCTGGGCCCGGTAGAAGATCCTCTCGACCGACGGTTCGATGATGGATCGTTGGCATGCGACTTGCTCGCATCCCTCGTCGGTTCCGTTTAGGACGTCTTTGAGTCCGCGGTTGACAGACATACGGCTGCAGGCGAATTCGGCAAAGGTGACAAGTCCGTCCCACGGATCCGGATTGGCAAGTGACGCGTCCGCGGCCGCTGCCATGTCGGCGAAGTTCTGCTGGAAGACTCCGTCGATCAATTCTTCTTTGCTGGCGAACCGCCGATAGACCGTTCCGACTCCGACCCCCGCGCGCCGGGCGACGTCGTCGAGTGTGACGTCGATCCCTTCTTCGGCGAACAATTCACGTGCGGCGTCGATGATCAACTGCCGATTACGTGCAGCATCGGCGCGAAGGGGGCGCTCCATTGCGGTACTCATGTCCCCACTCTACCCGCCAAGTGGAGACAGCCTCTCCGTTTTCGTGTAGCGTTTTTGCTAACCGGAGAAGCCATCTCCGCATAGGTTGGGCGAGGGACTATGTCAGACATTGCTGAACGGACTGAATTCGAGCAGTCCTCAGCGCCTTCAGGGGACAACCACGCAAAGCGGTGGCTGGTTCTCGCGGTTCTGGGAATTGCGCAGCTGATGGTGGTCTTGGATGCCACCATCGTCAACATCGCGCTGCCTGCTGCGCAGCGCTCACTGGAGTTCGGTGATTCGGACCGCCAGTGGATCATCACGGCATACGCATTGGCGTTCGGCAGTTTGCTGCTACTCGGCGGTCGATTGAGCGACTTGTTCGGGCGCAGGCGAACTTTCATCGTCGGCCTGATCGGCTTCGCAGTCGCTTCCGCCATCGGTGGCGCAGCCGTCAACTTCGAAATGCTTGTTGCCGCTCGTGCCGGCCAAGGCGTATTCGGTGCGCTCCTTGCCCCGGCAGCCCTGTCGCTGCTGTCCGTGACATTCACGGATCCAGGTGAGCGTGCCAAGGCGTTCGGTATCTTCGGTGCCGTTGCCGGCGGTGGTGGCGCCATCGGACTGCTGCTCGGCGGCGCACTCACCGAGTGGGTCGACTGGCGCTGGTGCCTCTTCGTGAATCTCTTCTTCGCGGCGATCGCCCTGGTCGGTGCAGTCCTGTTGCTCGCGCCGCACACCAGTGACTCGCGACCCAAACTCGACATCCCCGGAACGATCCTGGTGTCGATCAGCTTGTTCAGCATCGTCTTCGGATTCTCGAAGGCCGAGTCGGACGGGTGGAGTGCAACTCCCACTATCTCGTGGCTCGTTGCCGGCGTCGTGTTCATGGCGGCGTTCATCTACTGGCAGACCAAGTCCGAGCACCCACTTCTTCCGCTGCGGGTGGTCCTCGACCGAATCCGGGCGGGCTCGTACCTGGCGATCTTCCTTTCCGGCGCAGGCATGTTCGCAGTCTTCCTGTTCCTGACGTACTACATGCAGCTGATCCTCGGGTACAGCCCGATCATGACCGGCCTCGCATTCATGCCGATGGTGTTCGGAATCGTGACAGCGGCAACGCTTTCGACAGCGGTTTTGCTGCCGCGCGTCGGTCCGCGAGTGCTGATCGTGAGCGGAATGGTCATCGCGGCGATCGGAATGACGCTGCTGGCCCAGATTTCCGTGGACAGCACCTATGCAGTACACATTCTGCCGGGGCTCGTCGTCACCGGACTCGGCATGGGCAGCATTTTCGCCCCGTCGATGCAGGGAGCAACTTCAGGCGTGCATCACGAAGATGCCGGCGTCGCATCTGCCACGGTCAACACGATGCAGCAGGTGGGCGGCTCGATCGGAACTGCACTGCTCAGCACGATTGCCGCCTCGGCTTCTACCAACTACCTGGTGGGCCGCGAGATGAATCCGCTGACTCAGGCGCAGGCCGCCGTCGAGAGTTACACCACGACGTTCTATTGGGCCGCAGGCATATTCGCGGTCGGTGCGGTCTTGACCGGACTGGTTCTTCGGAGTGGACTGCTTCCGGATTCGCCGGAAGGTGAACCGGTAATCGCCCACTGACAGCAAATTTCGGGGTCGACGCCGCAATGGCGTCGACCCCGAAATCGACTCAGCAGTTCTTCCCGGGCGTTGCCTGAAACCGATGAAGGACGTGATCGAGTTGCTCGGAGGACAGCGCCGGCACGGGCAGTTCCCGATGGTCGGTGCGGGACGCGCAGAGTCCGTCGATCATGAACCCGAGTGCGCGGCGGTAAGCCTGAGGGGCCTCGTCGCCACCGAACTTCTGGGCCATCTTGACGACCTGCATGAGAAGCGGAATGTCGTTGACTTCGAAGTCGCTGCGCAGGGTGCCCTGTTCCTTGGCTCGATTGACAAGTACCGCAGTGTGTCGAGCGATCCCGGCGCGCGCGCGAGCGAAGGTGTCGGACGTGAAGCGTCCGTCCATCAGGAGATCGCCGAATCCGCGGTTGTCTGCCATGCGCAGAGAGATCACGTCGAGAAAGTAGACAAGACCTTCCCAGGCGTCGGGCATCTCTCGGGCGGTGGCGGCGATCGTTTCGATCTCGGAACACCGCGTGTCGAACAGTGCCTGGATCAGTTCGTCCTTGCTGGCGAACCGGCGATAGACGGTGCCGACGCCGACGCCGGCGTGCTTCGCGACGTCCGCCAGCGTGGCGTCGAGTCCTTGGGCAGCGAACACCTCGCGAGCGGAGTTGAGGATGCGCTCGAGGTTGGCCTTGGCGTCGGACCGAAGGCGCGGCTGTGAGCAGTCGGCCGAGGTCCCCGCATGAGAAGCGTCGGGGTGTGTTGTCGGCATCCTCACAGTCTACGGCACTAAGCGGAATGATCGATTCCGTTAATGCTATATTACTAAGCGGAACGTGTGGTTCCGATTGTCCGTATGAGAGAAGCCGATATGAGCACGTCTGACATCTGGGTCGGGAGCAATCCGATCTCGATGGTGGGTACGCGGAGTGCAGGTTTCGCGGCAACGAGGCTTCGCGCCCTTGCCGGCGACGGCGCCTTTGCTCAGCTCGTTCGTTTTGCCCTCGTCGGCGGAGCCAGCAACATCTTGTACTTTGCCGCTTTTCTGGCGCTGCGCGGTGACGGAGCGCTGGTCGCCAACGCAGTTGGTGCGGTCTTGAGCACCATTCTGGCCAATGAGCTGCATCGCCGGCTCACCTTCCACGCCGCGGATCGCGTCAACTGGTTCACCGCGCAGTGGGAAGGCGGTGGACTCGCACTGGTCGGGTTGATCGCCAGTTCTGCCGCCATCAGTGCGCTCGGCTTCCTTCTCCCAGGCGCCGACGGGCTTCTTCAAGCCGGGCTTGTGATCGCCGTGAGCGGAATTGTCGGTGGCCTGCGATTCGTCGCCCTTCGCGGTTGGGTGTTCTGAGCGGTTCTCGAATTCGGATCGGACTCGGCTCGTAGGGAACACTGAGACCCATGAGCCTTTCGATAGCCGACTCCGGCATCCGTCTGGCTGTGCTCTGCATCGTCATGGCACTTGTCGCCACGCTCGTCTACCGATTCACCTATCTCGGTAGCGTTCGGGTGGTCCCCGGTGCCCTCGCTCGTGGCGCTCTTCAGCTGGCTGCGATTTCGTTGATCCTTGCCGCCGCCTTGGCCCACATCTGGTCGGCGCTCCTCGTGCTCGTCGGCATGTTCGTTGCAGCGTCTTTCACCGCGGCACGACGCTCGAACGCGGGGACGTCCGGAGTTTGGCTGACCATCGCGTTGGCGTCGGGAATCGGTGTGGTTCTGCCACTGATGCTGCTGTCCGGAGTGGTTCCGCTGCAAGGCGTCGCTCTGGTGCCGATCGGCGGCATTGTTCTGGGTGGCGCGATGACTGCAACATCGATGGCAGCCAAACGCGGACTCGACGCCGTCGACGACCGGTACGGGGAAGTGGAAGCAGCACTGAGCCTTGGATTTTCCCAACGAGATGCGCGGTGGGAGGTAGCCCGCACCGCTGCCTCCGATGCTCTGCTGCCTGGAGTCGACCAGACGCGCACCGTCGGCCTCGTGACATTGCCCGGAGCCTTTGTCGGTGTGTTGCTCGCGACGGGATCGGCCGTTCAGGCCGGTGCTGTGCAAATTCTTGTATTGGCAGGGTTGTTGTTGGCACAAACTTGCTCGGTGGCCGTGGCGTTGGAACTCGTCGCCCGCGGTTTCGTCTTTCGAGGTCAAGCTGTCAGGCCTGCGCGAGTTCGTTGATCTTGTCGCTGCGAAGGACGCGGCCGGGAAGATCGGGGGTGTTTGCCGCGAGGGTGATCATTGCCCTGCCGATGTTTTCACTGGTGGTCACGCTGCTGGGCCACACCCTGCGTAAGAGTGGGTGGAGAGGCACGGAGATTTGATACGACCGTGTCGATTCGTGAATCGTCCATGTATTCGACCAGCACTCTGTTGCCGACCATCACAACGGAACGGACTGGAGATCATCCGGCCGGAATGGCCAACTGAACGCTTGACCTGCAATTATGAGTCCATTTTGATCCGACTCGCGACTAAAGTCCCTACAAACCGGCTGGACGGTCGGCTGAAAATAGTTTTATGGACGAAGGAGTTGATGAAATACACGTTCTCGGATCGGAGTCCGCCGGTCGAATGGTAGAGGCGTCGGCGATCATCGTTCTCGGTGCGCTCTGTGCAGTAGTCGCAGGTTCGGGTGTGTTCTTTGTCGCCGGATCGATTGGTGGCTTCGCCCGATTGCTCTACCTGGTTGTTCGTGGTCCGCTCAACTCTTGCTCGGTACCGGTGTCGACTGTCGAGCTGGCGCCTTCGAGAACGTCATGTGGTCGTTGATGCTCCCGAACGTCGAGTGAAGACGATCAAGGATGTAGTTCTGACGCATGTTCCACGGTGACTTCGATCCCTGCTTCGGGAACTGTTCCACAGCACGCATGACGTACCCCGACGCCAGGTCCAGGATCGGCCGCTGGTCCATCTCTTCGCTCGCGTGCGGCACGCACTTCGAATAGCCGCGCTTGTCCATCTCCGTCAGCAGTCGGCAGACGTACATCGACGTGAGATCTGCTCGCAGAGTCCACGAGGCGTTGGTGTAGCCGACGCACATCGCGAAGTTCGGTACGTCGCTGATCATCATGCCCTTGTAGACGTAACGATCACCGAGGGTGACGGGTTCGCCGTCCACTTCGATCGACATCCCGCCGCACGCTTCCATCTTCAATCCTGTTGCAGTGACGATGATGTCAGCTTCGAGTTCGCGACCTGACGCGAGACGAATTCCGGTCTCGGTGAAAGTGTCGATGCGATCGGTCTCGATCGAGGCCTTGCCGGATCGGAGGGCTTTGAACAAATCGCCGTCCGGTACGACGCACAAGCGTTGATCCCAGGGATCGTAGGTGGGTGTGAAGTGAGGATCGAGTGGGATCTCTTCCGGGAGTTGGCGACTGATCGCGAGGTTCAGCAACCGCTTTGCGCGCGCAGGACTGCGCCGGCACAGTTGGTAGAAACTCAGGTTGACTACGATGCTCTTCCATCGAGCGATGCTGTGCGCGAGTTGATTCGGCAATACTGCGCGGATGGTGTCCGATACCTTGTCGCTGGACGGCAGAGCCAGAATGTATGTCGGTGATCGCTGGAGCATGGTGACATGGCTCGCGTCGCGCGACATCGTGGGGACCAAAGTGACTGCGGTGGCGCCGCTTCCGATCACAACGATCTTCTTGTCGGAGTAATCGAGATCCTCGGGCCAGAACTGCGGGTGCACTACGTCGCCGCTGAATGATTCACGTCCAGGGAAGTCGGGGGTGTATCCGCCTTCGTAGCTGTAGTAACCACTGCACAGATAGAGGAAGTTGCAGGTCAGGGTTTCATCTTCGTTACCGGTCGTGACCGTGACCGTCCACGTCGAGTCAGCTGACGACCATGATGCGGCCGTCACCTTCCGGTTGTACCGAATCTTCTTGTCGATCCCGTTCTCTCGCGCGGTGTCGCGCACGTACAGGAGGATCGAATCACCGTCGGCGATTGCTTTGGCATCTGTCCACGGCCGAAACGGGTAGCCGAGCGTGAACATGTCGGAATCCGACCGGATGCCAGGGTATTTGAAGAGGTCCCAGGTTCCGCCACTGTTCGCGCGGGCCTCGAGGATTGCGTACGACTTGCCGGGAAGCTCGGTCTGGAGTCGATACGCAGCACCGATGCCGGACAAGCCGGCGCCGACGATCAGGACATCGAGGTGTTCGGTGCTCATCAGTTCGGACTCCGTATCGATCGTGTGGGGCCACCGGGCAGGCTAAGTGTTCGATCTCCACACTACTGAACGATGCTCAGTAAGGCGAGGATGACCATGTGATCGTCGGCGGTCGGATAGCCGCACACAGTGGTTTACCTGCGGCGTCGGTGAGGCCGAGGTCTCCGTGGAGCATGCCGGAAGCGTCGGCCTCCTCGGCGATGTGCTCGGGGATCGCGTCGAGCATCAGCTTTGCGCGCCGAAACATCTCGAACGTCTGGTCATCGGATACCGTCACCCAGGACAGGTAGATGAAGCGTCCGCGAGGTGGACCCTGGATGTATGGACCGAGTAAGTCCCAGGCACCGGACTTTCGCTCCAGACTCGCTGTCAGTTCCCATCGCACTGTCTCGGTATCTCCCGGTACGAGGTCGAGGATTTCGTGTGGCTTGCCTCGGCGCTGAACGCCGACGTGGATGTTGCTGCGCTCTTCGAAGGTTGCGGTTTCGGAACACTCACGTCCGGGCAGGCTGTGACCGGTGATGATGATCTGCATATCGACATCATGCTCTGCATAGGTCGGGAGGGGTTGGCGTGGTGAGTCGTTCGGGTAGAACCTCTGTTGCGGCCGTGGTGGCGAGCATTCTGTTGTCGGGTCTCGGGTGGGGGTCAGGTGTTGCAGTGGCGACGGCGGACGAACCGGAAGTCGCGGGCGCGCTGGAGTCCTATGGCGAACTCTCGGCCGCAGTGTTTCCGGTCGGCGCCGGCGAGACGCAGCGGGTCGTCTATCGAACTCTGCGTACCGCTGACAGATGGGGAGAGTCGTCAGGGTCCGTGTTTCTGCCGGAAGGCGCCCCACCGGCGGGCGGTTGGCCCGTCATCTCCTATGCCCACGGAACTTTGGGCAGTGCGGATCAGTGTGCACCCTCGTCGACCGGATTCGGTCCGGGCGAGATCGAACCGATCGAACGCTGGTTGGAGCAGGGGTACGCGGTGGTCGCTACCGACTACTCGGGAGTTGGTACCGACGGGGTGCTGGCCTATCTCGACGGACATGCCGCCGGGGCGAATGCCGTCGACATCGTGCGGGCCGCGCACGAGTTGTACGGCAATGTGCTGAGTCCGCGGTGGATGGTCGCGGGTTTGTCCGAAGGTGGTCATGCGGCGTACTTCGCGGGACACGAGGCCACCACTCGTGCACCGGAATTGGATTTCCGCGGCTCGGTCGTTGTTGCCGGCCCCACACACATGGAAGGGCTGTTTCCGTTGGGCGGACCGCTGTTTCCCGACTTCGGCATCACCGGGCTGGTGGGATACGCGCTGTACGTTCTGGCCGGGATCGACGATCAACGACCCGAAGAGAACATTCGCGAGGTTCTCTCGCCGCAGGGGATCGAGTGGATGGAAAAGGCTCGGACACTGTGCGCCGGAGATCTCGGCCGCCACATTCGCGCCGAACGAATCCAATTGAGCTCGTTGTTTTCTCGGTCGGTATGGACGCCACGCTTCCACGATCTGTTTCGCGCGATGATGCAGGTGCCGGTCGACGGCTACGACCGTCCACTGCGCGTGGTGCAGAGCGTGTCGGACACAACGGTTCCTGTCGCCCTTACCTGGGCGCAACTGGTCGACATGCGTTCGCGGGGAACGCAGTTCGAGTATCAAGAACTCGCCGGAATCAGCCACGGTCAAACGACGGTCGCTTCGATGGACCAGACCATGGAGTTTGTCGATCGATTGATGAGGTGATGTCCTGGTGGTGTGGTTGTCCAGGGTGGCTGTTCAGCGCATACGCCGCGGACCGTAATCGTGGCCACCGTTGGCGAACCACACGATTGCCGCAATCGCGTACAGGATGCAGACCAGGAGTAGTAGGCCGCCTGCGATCCACAGCGAGATCTGACCGAGCCGTTTCACTCGATCGGACGCATACCGCGACCCGGCCACATCGCCGTCAGCCCACAGCGGATACACGTTGAAGGCGTGCGTGAAAGCGGAGAAGGAAAGCGGCCAGAAGAACAGCAGCGAGACCACTGCCCAGCCCGCATTGACGGGTGGTCGAATCGGGTGCTGAGGAACGGATTGCTGGACAGTGGGTTGATCCGGGGTGGTCATGGGGGCTCCTGACATGAGGTGGCCCTTTCGACGCTACTGCGATGGAGCTGAAGAATCACTGAAAAACGGTGTTCGGTGATGCGATGTGGATCAGCGGCGTAAGTGTGCTGGATCAGCCGCATTGCCAGTCGTGACCGCTGGTGGTGGTTCCGGGTCATTGTTGTGCAGACGAGGGGTGTTCACGTCAGCGCAACTCGATTCCGCTCCGCGAGCATCCTCGCTACCGGCAGGACGTCCTTTGCTGCCATCTCGATACGTTCGAATACCTCGGGATTGAGGATGGTCGTTCCGTCGAAATCACCGGAGCCGAGATAGATTCCGACCGGAGCGGTCAGCGCTTGGAAGAAAGCGAACAGTGGCCGCAGGGCATGATCCAACACGAGAGCATGGCGGTCGCTACCACCTGTAGCGGCAAGAATCACCGGAGTGTTGGCAAGCGCGTACTGGTCGACGAGATCGAAAAAATGCTTGAACATTCCCGTGTACGAACCGCGGAACACCGGTGACGCCGCGATGACGATATCGGCGGACTCGACTGCTGCCAGCGCTTCGGCGGTCACTGAGTCGACGTGATCGCGATCCAGAGCAGATGCAAGACCTGGAATCAGATCCACGATCTCGAAAACTCGTGTGTCGATCTGCTCGAAGTCTCCCAAGGTTTCGACGATCAGGTCGACGAGGGCACGAGTCTTGGAGGGTTTTTGGAGATTGCCGACAACGGCAACAATTTTGAGCGGTGTGCTCATCGAAACTCCTATTCTTGGGACGACTTCAGTGATTCGATTTCCTTACGCACAACGGGGGCTACTTCGGTGCCGAGGATCTCGATCGCACGCAGCATGTCCTTCTGTGGCACGTTGCCGAACCCCATCTGGATCATGATGCGGTCATGATGGAACAGTTCGTACTGCGCCATCGTCTTGTCGATGATTTCCTGCGGGCCGCCGAGGAAGAACGCACCCGCGGTGGTTGCCTGCGCTTCATATGCCCTGCGGGGCATGGGAACTCCGTTTCCGCGCTGATGATGATTCTGCATCCACCCGGCCTGGAAGTACGGGTACGACGTGTCGAGTGCTGTTTGCTTCGAGGTATCGACAAATCCTGGCGAAGCAATCGAGACAGCCAGTTTCTTCGGATCGTGTCCGAACTCCGCTGCAGCCCTGCGGTATAGATCGACGAACGGTTCGAACTGTTGGTAGCTTCCACCGATGATGGCCAGTGAGAGGGGCAGGCCCAGTTTCGCGGCACGGACGACAGAGGCCGGAGTGCCTCCGACTGCGATCCACACCGGAATCTGACGGTCCGGGCGGGGCGTCACGTCACCGTCGATCAGTGGTGGGCGAAGTTGTCCTTCCCAGTTGATCGGGTTTTCGTCGCGCAGTTTCAGTAGTAGATCAAGCTTTTCGGCGAAGAGTTCGTTGTACTGGGACAAGTCGTACCCGAAGAGCGGAAATGACTCCGTGTACGAACCTCGGCCGGCAATGATCTCGGCACGGCCTTCGGAAAGCAGGTCGACTGTCGCGAACTGTTGGAACACACGTACGGGATCGTCGGAACTGAGTACGGTTACGGCGCTGGACAGCTTGATGTTGTCGGTAGCCTGAGCCATTGCCGCGAGCACAACGGCAGGGGCTGAGACTGCGAAGTCGGTGCGATGGTGCTCGCCGACGCCGAAGACATCGAGTCCAACCTGATCGGCAACGGTTGCCTGCTCCACCAAATGACGAAGGTGGACACCGGGATTCATCATCGCGCCGGTGGTGGGATCTGGGGTGAGTTCACCGAAATGGTAGACGCCCAATTCGAAAGCCATGTTGTTTCTCGCTATCTGTTCGTGGGGGTGATGGAAAGCTGTTCTACGTGCGCATCGCATGCGCCGCCTTGATTCGTGTGATGTGTGGCAAGTCGGGAGAAGAAGCGTTCGAGCACCGGAAGCTCCTCGGTTTCAATGAGATCGGAGAAGTATTCGGCGGTCCCTCGCGTGTGTATGGCGGACGCTTTTCGAAGCGTCTTCTTGCCCGCAGGCGTCATCGATACCGTCACGACGCGTCGATCGTTGTCCGGTCTAACGCGCTCCACTAATCCGGCCTCGACCAATCGATCGACGACGCGCGTCACGCCACTGGTGGTGACCAGGACCAGTTCGGCCAGATCGCCCATTCGGATCGTGTTTCCCGGAGCTTCGTGCAGTCGGAGCAGAACGTCGTACTGGCCAAGGGTGAGCCCGGTGGTGGTTCGAAGATCCGCCTCCATCTTGCCGAGGATGACGCTGTGGGAGACGACGAGGTCGCGCCACACACGACCACGTACGTGTTCATCAGTTGTCATCGGTGACGCCCTCCATTTATTTGCGACCGCAAGTATTGCTTACTCAAATAATACGCGTGCGACCGTCGAACTATTCCCTGCTCTTATTTGCGCTGGTAGCGAGGTATTGACTCGAACTCATGTTCGAGTATTGTTTGGGGAGGGGATTGGGGGATTCAATGAGTGTCTTGTTGTCGGACGTGGTGTCGGGTTCTGCGGTGGGGTTACGCGGACGCCTGTGGCGGTTGACTGCTGCCGAGTTGCGCGCTGCTGCTGTCGAGGCGAGTGCGGAGATTCTGCGCCTGGAAGCCGTGCGGGTGGCCGTGGTGGACGAACTGTCGATGCGGCCGGATGATCAGGTGATTGCCAGCCGCGGAGTGGGGTCCTGGTTGGCGGCCAACACGATGCTGCAGGTTCGGGACGGGAAGAAGATCGCCGCGTTGGGTACTGGTTTGCGGCCGTTTCCGGCGGTGGCTGCTCGGTTCGATGGCGGGGACTGCTCGTTCGAGCATGCCGTGTTGATCGTGGCGTTCTGTGAATCACCACCTAAAGGCATGCCGGAGGAGGCGCTACCGAAGTGCATCGATTTGTTGTTGGCTGCTGCGTCGGGTGTGGAGGCGACGACGACGAAGGTGCGGAACGTGATCGCGACCTTGGAGCGGTTGTTCGAATCGGATGAGATCCCGCCCGCCGAAGATGTCGATCTCAACGAGTTGCGGATCGCGTCGACCTTGAACGGTCGAGTGGTGGTGCGTGGTGATTTCGACGCCCTCACCGGCGAAATGTTGCTGTCGGCGTTGTCGAATCTGACGATGCCGACCCCAGCACCGGATGGAACCCCGGATGCCCGGTCGACGGCGAAACGCACCGCGGACGGGTTCGCCGAACTGATCCGCCGTTACCTGGACTGCGCGAAAACCGGTACCGATGGTGGTCAGCGTCCGCACGTGAACGTGCACATCAATGCTCGGGATCTGGCGGAGCATCGGGACTGCGCCGCAACACCCTCCACTGCTGATGACGGAATGGCTGTGTCGGATCTTGATGTCGGGCACATGCCCTGGCTCGGGCCACTGTCCGTGTCACAGACCCGACTTCTCGGCTGCGACTGCTTCCTCTCCACCGTTCTGCTCGACGATCACGGCGCACCGCTCGATGCGCAACCAGGAAAGAGGTTGGTCAACGCCGAACAACGCGTCGCGTTGATCGCCCGAGACAGAGGCTGCGCCTTCCCGGGCTGCACGTGCGTGCCTGCCTGGACGGATGCGCACCATATCCGGCACTGGGCGAACGGTGGCCCGACGGTGATGAACAACCTGGTCCTGCTGTGCCGTTCACACCACCGGCTGATGCACCGAAAATCAGGGTTCGTCGGGAAATGGGAAATCCGAATCGGCGCCGACAACAAACCCTGGTTCATCCCGCCGCCCTCGATCGACCCCGGACAGCAACCCAGGCCGGCGAACACCACCTTCAAAACCTGAGAGGTCAAACCTCTTTGGCGACAACAGAACACGGACCGAGCACCGCATCGAAGGGATCCTCCGATGCGGTGCCAACCGGCCGTGGAGGAGTCGAATCAGTGCTTCGAGCGCTTGTGGCGGTACATCTCCGCATCGGCCGTATCCCAAGTCTCGGAAAGGCTTTGGGTCATGGAAAAGTCGGCTCGACCGATCGAACAACAGACGTCGGCATTCCGGAACGCCTTCTCCAAACACTCGAGCAGGTAGTCGACGGCGCGCGGCTGTGTATCGGGCAGAGCGATTCCGAACTCGTCTCCGCCCAACCGTGAAACCACCGCACCAGGGTGCGCGCATGCTGCCAAGATCTTGCCGGCCCTTTGAACGTATTCGTCGCCCGCGGCGTGGCCGAGTTCGTCGTTGATGGTCTTCATGCCGTCCAGATCGACGATGATGATAGCTCCCGGATCGGCGAATTGGCGGTACCGAGTTTGCTCGGCCTCGAGGATGCGATTCCACCCGCGCCGATTGAGAAGACCTGTCAACGGGTCGGTCTCGGCATCGAGTTGCGCAGTTTCGGCCAGTCGGACTGACTGCGCGCGCTGATAGTCGACATCGAGAATGGTTCCGAGAAGTCGGCACAGGAGATTGAGGAGGGCCAGGTTGTCCTCGAGTGCGGAGTCGCCCGCACTCGGGTCGGCGCCACACAGAGTGCCGAAGAGACTGCCGTCGTTGTGGAGGATTGGGATGCTGACGTATGCGCCAATGCCTTCCCATCTGCCATCACGGGACAGTGCGCGCACGAGTGCGCGATTCGATGAGACTGGCGGCGCATTTCCGAGTACCACCTCGCTGCACATGGTGTTTGGCCAAGCCCGGGTCTCGCCGACTTCGATGTGAAGTGGGTTGGGTGAGACGGTGAGAAAGATCTGATTGGACCCGTCGAATCGCGTGATCGACCACAGTGCCAGCGGAAGATATTCGTCGAGGTAGGACACGACCGAGCGACTTGCGTCGTCGAAATTCGTCAGAGGTGGCAAGAGTGGCAGCATCGGGATGGTGCGCGCCTGGCTGTGCGGCATTTTGACCTCCTGATCGACCCTTAGGATTCTGTCGATGTTCAGGCTCTTGGTCCCGCGTGCGACAAATCTTCCACGAACAGTCTGCCTCGAGAATCCTCGCGATTGCTGAAAGTGTGCTGTGATTCTTCCGACCGCGGGGCCGTTGATTCTTTGGTGGCCAGCTAATCTTCCGGTATGGAGCTGGCGCGTGGAGCGAACACAGTCGTTGAGGGAACTTCGCTGAAGGTGGCGGTGAACGGTAGCGCCCCGGGCACGGCAGACCTGATGGTGTTCCAGCTCGACGAACGGAACAAAGTACGGGACGACGCAGATTTTGTCTTCTTCAATCAGCCGGTCTCACCCGAAGGCGCGGTGCGCTTGGAGTCCGGCGGCGTCATCGAAATCGACATTGCGAGGTTGCCCGCTGACATCCATCAGCTGAGTGTTGCCGTGGCACTTGATGCGGCGGCAAACGGAACCCTGTCTGCTGTCGGGGGCCTTGGTGTCGTGGTGGAGCAGGTTGGTTCCACCGCCATCGTGGCTCAGGCTTTGGGGTTGACGAGTGAGAGAGCAGCGGTTCTCGTCGAGATCTATCGCCGCGGCACGGGCTGGAAGCTGCGAAACGTGTCAGCTGGCTGGGACAGCGGATTGGCGGACCTGGTAACAGCATTCGGCGTTTCGGTCGACGAGGAACCGCCGGCTCGACCCGCCGGCTCTGCTGAATCGACAGGCGGTATTCGGACCGTGCCCGACGAAGCCAAACTCTCCATGGTGAAGAGGGAGAAGCTGGACCTCCGAAAGCGCGAAGTGGCCAAGGTCCTGCTGACCAAGGGTGGCAACGGAATTCGGGCACGGGTGGTCCTGGTGATCGACAAAACCGGAAGTATGGCCAAGCAGTACCGCACCAGAGTGGTGCATCGTGTTGTCGAACGCATGATTCCCGTTGCGATCCAACTCGATGACGACGGCAAGCTGGAGCCGTACTTGTATGCAGTCAGCTTCGTCAAACTCCCCGAGATCTCTGTCCATGACGCGGAAGAGTGGTCGGATACCTACCTGCACTTGCGCGGCTCGCACGGCGGATTCAACTATGACAAGATCGGCGCCGCAAATCGTGAAGTGCCGATCATGACTGAGATTCTTTCCGGCCTGACACGTGGTTCGGCGCCGACGCTCGTCCTGTTCTTCACCGACGGTGGCTTCAGCGAGCGCAAGGAAATCACGAAATTGATGCGCGAAGCGTCTGGGCTCCCGGCCTTTTGGCAGTTCGTCGGAATCGGCAAGGCCAACTACGGAGTGCTGGAGAAGCTCGACGACCTCGACGGCAGGGTGGTCGACAATGCCGGATTCTTCGCGCTGGACGACATCGACACCGTCGACGACGCCCAGTTGTACACCCGTTTGCTGAGTGAATTCCCGGATTGGCACAAGGCAGCTGTAGCCGCGGGCATCACAACGCCGTGATTTAGCTGGTCGAAACCAACTGCGGTGCATTCTCTTTCAAGAATTCGTCGATGTGCGCCCAGGTGGAGTCTCTCGCGGTGGGGCCGGCAACGAGCCCGAGGTGACTTCCCGGCGCCTTCTCGAACCGGACCGACGGCGCGCCGGTGAGGACCGACGTGATTGCTTCCACCGAAGCGATGGGTGCAATCACGTCAGTGGTGCCGCCGATCGCGAGAACGGGAACGCTCAGAGCTGACAGTTTGATCTCGCGTCCGGCAAGCGTGACGGCGTCGTTGTAGAGATTGTTGCCGAGCATGAGTTGTTCGCAGATCTGCTGAAAAGCCTTGCCAGGGTATCCAGGCATGGCTGCCATGAACTTGTCTATCGATTCCATGCGAGCCAGTGTCTCGGTGTTGTGGAGGTTGCGCATGATGAACCATGGCTTGAGAACTTCGCGCTGCAACGCCGTCACCTTGTAACTCGCCTGAACGAGTGGAGCAGGTAGTCCGCCGACAAGATTGGTCGCGGACGTGAGTGGGGTGTCGCCCGTGTATTTGCCGATCAGCCTCAAGGGGCTGATAGCGGGAATCTTCGTGTAATCGATTGGCGTTCCGATTGCCGTGATCGATGCGATCGGCAGGTCGGAGTGAGCGGAGCCCGTGAGCAGAGACATGGTCCCGCCGAGGCTCCACCCGATCAGCGAAACCGGTGCGCCGTCATGTAGGTCCGAGATCGTACGGATCGCTTCCGGGATGATGTCGTCGACCCAGGCCTCGAAACCCATCCCGCGGTCGGAGTACCGCATGGTCCCGTAGTCGAGGAGGTAGGGCGTGTTCGCCCCATCCAGTAGGTGCGCGGCGAGGCTTTGGCCCGCACGAAGGTCGTAACAGTCGGCTGAAACCGCGAGGGGCGGTACGAGGAGAACCGGATTACCTCTTGGCCTCCACAATGCGCCGAAGCGATACAGATCGCGGTGTGGACCTTCGCTGATCAGTACGGACGGGGTGCGTTCGGTCTTCTCGACACCGTCGCCGAACGAGAGTCCCCATGCATTGCGTGCTGCGGTGTCCAGCGTCGGACGCCACGTCGCGATCAAACCACTGATATCGAGCACTGGTTCCCCTCGGAGTCGAATCGGCGGACGGCCGAGTCAGCCGCGCTCGGTGTATGTTACCTGCCTTCACATACATCGATCTCGGGGGTGTAAAAACCCAGCTCGGCAACGGAGCCACCGTGCCGAGCTGGGCTGATCGGGGTGATATGGCAGTGATCGGGTGGGGACGATCAGGCGGGGACGATCAAGCCCGTCGCCGCTGTGGCCGTCGCGTATCGCTGTGCAACGTCTTCCCAGTTGATGACGTTCCAGTAGGCCTTCACGTAGTCGGCCTTGACGTTCTTGTACTGCAGGTAGAAAGCGTGCTCCCACATGTCGAGCATGAGCAACGGAACGATACCGATGCTGATGTTGCCTTGCTGGTCGGTGAGCTGCTCGATGACCAGGCGCTGCCCGACCGTGTCGTAGGCCAGTACCGCCCAGCCGGACCCCTGCAAAGTGGTTGCTACAGCGGAGAAGTGGTTGACGAATGCGTCGAAGGTGCCGAAGTGCTCGTCGATTGCGACTGCCAACTCGCCCTCTGGCCGCTCACCGCCGTTGGGGGAGAGGTTCTTCCAGAAGATGGAGTGATTGGTGTGGCCGCCGAGGTGGAAGGCGAGGTTCTTGCTGAGCAGCGGCGCCTTCGCGGTGATCGTGCCGTCTTCGCGCGCAGCAGCCAACTGCTCGATTGCGCTGTTGGCGCCCGCCACGTACGTGGCGTGGTGCTTGCTGTGGTGCAGTTCCATGATCTCGCCGGAGATGTGCGGTTCGAGAGCGGCGTAGTCGTAATCCAGTTCGGGGAGAACGTATTCAGTCATGTGACATGCCTTCCTTTGAGGAAATGTTGTGAGTCGAGAGATTCCGATAGGTTCGATTGTGATAGACGAGCGGCGCTGACATGTGCTGCGGATCGATGACGTCGACGACGCGTGCAGTGACGATCACTGCGGCGCCACATGTAGTGGCATTCAAGGGAACCGCACGCAGGGCGTGGCCTGTCCCATGTAGGAACGGTTCACCCGTCGAGAGAAACGACCAGGGCATATCGTCTCCGAAGCGCACAGCGCCGCGGGTTGCGAACGTGGAAGCCAGTCGTTCGTTCGCCGAATTTGCCAGGTGAACAACAAAACTGCGGGCGGAAGCGATGACGCTCGCAGAGCCTCGCAACGACTGCAGTGAAAACGCCAGAACTGCAGGATCGGCGCTGATCGAGATCACCGACGATGACGTGATGCCGGCCGGGCCGTCATCGCCCGTTGCGGTGATGATCGAGACGCCGGCGGGATGGTTCCGGAACGCCTCGACGAAGGAGTTTCGGATGGACGGCTCCGCATCAACAGAGTCGTCCGAAACAGATTGGGTGCCAACCAGTTTTGTGGTCACTCCTCGCCCCTCTTCTGTCTCGGGTTTTGCTGCCGTTGCACTGTCTTGTGCAATACCGACGTTAAAACCTCGAGTGCAGTTGAGGTCAAGATGCTGTGGCGGACCTCACCGTCCGAGCTTGGCTGCCAGACGTTCCATGTATCCGACAACCTCTTCGGGGCTCTTGTCCGGAGTGCCGAACATTGCTTCGGTGACACCGATGTCTTCCCAGTGGGCGAGCTTCTCCGAATCGGGTTTGCCTGCCAGGACGGTTATTTCAGGCTCGCCGACTCTACCTGCTTCGGCCCAGATCTTTCGGAGCAGTTCCACGTTTCCGTCGATCTCCTGCTCGATGGGTGTAGTGATCCACCCGTCGGCAGACTTTGCTATCCACTTGAAAGTCTTCTCGTTGCCGCCGCCGCCCAAGAGGATGGGAGGACGGGGCTTCTGAACTGGTTTGGGCCACGCCCAGCTGGGTCCGTACTTCACGAATTGGCCGTCGTACGACGCTTCTTCCTTCGACCACAGTTCGCCCATGGCTTCGAGATACTCCCGGAGTGCGGTCCGGCGTTTGTTGGGCGGTACGCCGTGGTCGGCGAGTTCCTCTGCATTCCAGCCGAATCCGACGCCGAAGACCACGCGTCCGCCGGAAAGATGGTCCAGCGATGCGATGGTTTTCGCGAGAGTGATCGGATCGTGTTCGAGGGGGAGGGCCACGGAGGTGCCCAATCGGATGGTGTTCGTGACCGACGCGGCGGTGCCGAGGGCAACCCAGGGGTCGAGTGTGCGCATGTAACGGTCGTCGGGCAATTCGGCCGACTGGGTTCCGGGGTGATCGGAATCCCTCGAGACGGGGATGTGAGTGTGCTCCGGAACGTAAAAGGCGTCGAATCCATTCGCCTCCGCAGCCTTTGCTGCATCGGCAGGGCGGATGCCGCGATCACTGGTGAACAGGCTGAGTCCGTAGCGCACTGGTTCTCCTTCGATGGTCCGTCGAAAAACTGTAACCTGTTGCATCTTCGTTCGGATAGGTTTCCGGCCCAGTAAATCGATTGCCGACGTGACCTGGGACGTGGTGAACTCGGGCGGACTTGTTGTGGGTCGAGAAGTGGATGCAGTAGAGGTGGATGCAGTAGTGATGGATGCAGCGGAGATGAATCGGTTGTCGTGGAATGCGGCGACCGTCGCTCACAACAGTCACAAAGGAGACCAGGCACAGTTCTTTCGCAACGGCGGGTCGACCTTGTATCCGGAAGAACTGGCGCTGCTCGGCGAGATCGACGGCTCCTCGATTCTTCATCTGCAGTGCAATTCCGGTCAGGATTCGTTGAGTTTGGCCGCTCTCGGTGCCGCGGTGACCGGCGTCGACATCGCGGATTCCGCGATCGACTTCGCCCGAACCTTGTCCGCGGAATCCGATATTGCCGCCGATTTCGAGCGTGCCGATGTATCTGCGTGGCTCCGCGCTGCTGCCGCTGGCCAGAGAAAGTTCGACCGAGTCTTTTCTTCGTACGGAACGGTGATCTGGTTACCCGATCTCGACGAGTGGGCCGAGGGGATTGCCGGTGTTCTCGCGCCGAACGGTCGATTCGTTCTGGTGGAGTTTCATCCGTTTGCCATGTGTTTCGACGAGAGGTGGTCGCTGACATACCCGTACGGAGGCGGGACTCCCGTGACCGAACCCCGTGGCGTGGGCGACTACGTGGCAGATTCGGCCGATCTCGTCTTGCCAGGCGCTGAGGGAAACGGAGTCGAGAACTTCGAAAATCCTTTCCCCTCATGTGAATTCAACTGGTCCATTTCCGAGGTGCTAGGAGCTTTGCGGCGCGCCGGATTGACGCTCGAGTCTTTCGACGAGTACCCGTACGCCAACGGTTGGCAAGGATTCGAGGAGATGGCTGAACTCGGCGGCAAGCGTTGGGGAGTCCCGGCCGGACGACCCGAGATCCCGCTCATGTATTCGCTGTCGGTTCGCTTGGCCGACTGACGCCTATTTCCCCCGCATTTGCGGGTAATTGCAGACACAGGTAGTAATTACCCCCATGCCCTCGACGCCACTGACACGACGCATCGCCGTCGACCTGTGCCGTCTTGGTGCCAACTGCTGTTGCTGTTGATTCCTTCCGACTGTCCTGAGTGAGAATGGCGCCGCTCTGTGCGCCTTCGCCCCTGCATATGCGCCCGTTGCTGCATGTGTGCCGGAATTTTCCGTACATCGAGGAAGAACAGCGATGTCGACTCCTGTCGAAGCAATAGAACCAACATCAGTCACGGAACCGAACCGTGAGCCGCGTCGGCCGTGGACTTCGAGTGCGACCACGGTCGGACTGCCGGTGCTTTCCGTGATCGCATTCTTGGCCCTGTGGCAGGTCGCTGCCGCGAGCGGCACCTGGAGTGAGACCTTCGTGCCGTTCCCGAGCACGGTCTGGCATGCCTTCGTCAACACGATGACCACGCACGACGGAGTGCACGGCTACCAGGGTTACCTGCTCTGGGAGCACCTCTACATGACGCTGCGACGGGTGCTGGTCGGTGTGATCATCGGCGTCGGATTGGGCGTGATCCTCGGTTTGGCCATGGGATCGGTGACATGGCTGCGGAGCCTGCTCGAACCGTGGTTGACGTTCCTGCGCGCACTGCCGCCCCTGGCGTATTTCTTCCTGCTGGTGATCTGGCTGGGAATCGACGAGGCGCCGAAGATTACATTGCTGGCGCTCGCTGCTCTTCCGCCGGCAGCGGTGGCCACCACAGCTGCTGTGGTCGCGGCGCCGGTCGGACTGGTCGAAGCGGCCAGGGCCCTGGGAGCCTCACGGGCGCAGGTGATCCGGGACGTCGTCATCCCGTCGGCCTTACCGGAAACTTTCACGGGCATTCGGCTGTCTGTGGGTATGGCGTACTCGTCGGTGGTCGCGGCCGAACTGTTCAACGGCATCCCCGGAATCGGCGGAATGGTCAAGGATGCAAGCAATTACAACAACACACCGGTCGTGCTGGTGGGGATCTTTGCCATCGGATTCTCCGGCCTGATCATCGACGGACTGCTGCGGGCTGCAGAGCGCCGCGCCGTTCCCTGGAGGGGAAAAGTATGACTGACAATCAGAAACACGCCAGCAGCAATCTGAAGCGCAGCAGTAATTCGACGCGCAATGAAGGAAGGGCTTCCCGGACGGCGTTCACGGTGCTGATCGGCGTCCTTGCCCTTGTTCTCGGTGCGTGCTCGGTGGATCATTCGGGCCAGGATTCGTCCAAGGAAACAATCCGTATCGCTTACCAGTCGTTCCCGAGCGGCGACTTGATCGTCAAGAACAATCGCTGGCTCGAAGACGCGCTGCCCGAATACAACGTGAAGTGGACGAAGTTCGATTCGGGAGCCGACATCAACACCGCCTTCATCGCCGGTGAAATCGATTTCGGCGCAATCGGTTCGAGCCCGGTTGCTCGTGGCCTCTCGGCACCGCTGAACATTCCGTACCAGGTCGCGTTTGTTCTCGACGTGGCCGGCGACAACGAAGCCCTGGTGGCGCGCAACGCAACCGGAATCAAGACCGTCGCAGATCTGCGCGGCAAGAAAGTGGCCACGGCATTCTCCTCGACCGCGCACTACAGTCTGCTGGCATCGCTGAACCAGGCCGGACTCAGTGCCGACGACGTCCAGTTGGTGGATCTCCAGCCGCAAGCATCCCTCGCAGCCTGGCAGCGCGGTGACATCGATGCCGTCTACACCTGGCTGCCCACGCTCGACGAACTCCGTAAGGACGGAACACAGTTGATCGCCAGCCGTGAGCTCGCGACAGCAGGAAAGCCGACACTCGATCTTGGTGTGGTGTCGACTGCGTTTGCCAAGGATCACCCCGAGATCGTCGACACCTGGCGCCAGGTTCAGGCCCGCGCGCTCACGACGATCGCCACTGATCCGAACGCGGCAGCGGAAGCTGTTGCCGCACAATTAGGCGCCTCGAAGGACGACGCGGCAGCGCAGTTGAAACAGGGTGTGTTCCTCACTCCGGAGCAGATCTCCTCGCCGGAATGGTTGGGCACCGAGGGCGCTCCCGGGAATCTGGCAGTGAACCTGCAGAGTGCAGCGCAATTCCTGGCCGAGCAGAAGCAGATCGACAGTGTGCCTGATCTGGCGGTCTTTCAGAATGCTCTCTATGTGAAGGGGCTTCCCGATGTCCTTGACCAGTAGCGTGACCGCACAGCAGGCCTCGGGAGGATTCGCCCCCGACCGCCCGGGCGCGATCCGAATCGACACCGTCTCGCACAGGTACGGCCACGGTCGAGAGTCCGTCACGGCACTCGGGCCCGTATCGATCGACGTCACACCTGGTGAGTTTCTGGTTCTCGTCGGAGCGTCGGGTTGCGGCAAGAGCACATTGCTGCGCCTGATCGCGGGTTTCGAAAATCCTTCCAGTGGAACGGTTCAGGTCTCCGGATCCGACCCGATTCCCGGGTCGAGTGCGGGAGTGGTGTTTCAGCAGCCACGGCTCTTTCCGTGGAAATCGGTGGGCGGCAACATCGATCTGGCACTCAAATACGCCGGCGTTGCGAAGAGCGAACGCGGGCAAAGGCGTGACGAGCTTCTCGACCGCGTCGGTCTGGTCGGCACTGCGGACCGGCGTATCTGGGAAATCTCCGGCGGGCAGCAGCAGCGGGTGGCAATTGCTCGTGCCTTGGCGGCCGAAACGTCGTTGCTCCTGTTGGACGAACCCTTTGCCGCGCTGGACGCCCTCACTCGCGAGCGTCTGCAGGAGGACCTGCGCAGTGTCAGTGCCGAATCGGGGCGAACAAGTGTCTTCGTCACTCACAGTGCCGACGAGGCGGCCTTTCTCGGCTCCCGCGTCGTAGTTCTGACAAGCCGACCGGGCAAGGTCGCGCTCGACCTGAAAATCGATCTGCCACGAACCGGCGTCGATCCCGACGATCTCCGAGGCTCACCCGAATACGCGGCATTCCGAGCCGAAGTCGGCCATGCGGTCAAGGTTGCAGCTGCAGCGTAGGTACCCTGCGCGTCGACTACCAGGTGGCCGCGTCGATAATAGGAAGGAGAACGTGCAGGACACGACGAACAAGGAGTGGTCATGGCAACTGAGGTGGAGTCCGGTGACCTCGTGCAGGCAGCCGGCCATGCGGGTCCGTGGACGGTGGTCGAAGTTCGCCAGGGGATGGCGCTGCTCGAACACAGTGACGGGCACAGGTTGTCGCGTCGAACGACGACGTTGACCGTCGTCCGCAAGGGCTCGGGCAAGAAGGCAACGGCCGTCGAAGACGGGAACGACGAAAACGGATCGCCAACTCTGTTCGACTGAAACCGCAGCTCGACTGATCTTCCGTCAGTTCGAGTCGGCGTCAGCTGGAGAAAATGTCGTCTACGCGTTTGTCGAAGTATTCGGCGATTCGGAACGCCAGCGACAGACGCGGGTCGAAGTGTCCCTTCTCGATCGAGATGACGGTCTGGCGTGTGATGCCGAGCGCGTCGGCGCACGCTTGCTGTGACAATCCGGCTGCCGTACGAAGTTCTTGAAGGTTGTTGCGCATCAGATCTCGTCAGATCTCGAATGTGGGGTGCGGTCCCTCGACACTGCCCAGTACCGGATTCCGAAGTCGGCCAGACCGAGGGCTGTAAACATTACGAGCGGCAGTTCGGGAGCGCCGAAGACATTGTGCGCGATCAGCGCGATCCCCATGGCAGTGATCAAGTCGGTGAACGCGCCGAAGCCGGCCTTGCGACTCCATTCTGTTTCGACGGTGTCCTCGGGGTAGGCGGGGGCCTTGTCGTTCTCCGATGGAAAAAGGGCCCACGCCGACCCGATACAAGCCGGTGCCATGACGATTGCGAAGACGATGAAGGCCAACGTCTTCCGATCATCGGCGGTCAATGCTGCAAAAAAGCTGAAGGCTAGCGTTGCTGCGACGCCGATACCGATGATCAGGCTCCACCGTGCCGTGGTGCTCATGAAGCCTCCCAGGTGTAAGAGTTCTTTGACATGCCTGAGCGTAGGTCTACGTGCGCTGGATGTCAAAGAACTCTTACATCGCGCTGAGGGTCAAGCGACCCCGAAAGGCGTTGCGTATGAAAACTTCCCCGTCTGATCGGGGCGGTGCGTGGTGAGGGTCCTGATCTGAAAGTGCTCGCCCCACTCGGCTTCCGGAGACTCGATCCCGGCGTCCGTGCTGGTGACGAACCCGAACTGCGGGTAGTACTCGGTGCTGCCCAGGAGGGCGAGCAGTGGCACGTCCAGAGCGTCGGACGCACCGATCACCGCGTGCATCAGCGCCGAACCGACGCCGCTGCGTTGGTTGTCCGGTGTGACTGCCAACGGGCCGAGGCCAACCGCCTCAACGGGACCGACCCATCCGCGTGTTCCGATTACGAAACCAACGATCTCATCACCGGCGACGGCGACAAGGGACAACTTCGGTAAGTAGTCGTTCGAGGCGAAGAGCTGACGTGTCAGTTCGATCTCGTAGGGAGACTCGCCGGGCGGCGCTTGGTCGGCAAACGCCGCCCCGAGCAGTGAATAGATTGCGTCACGGTCGGAAGAAGTTTCGCGGCGGATGTACATGGCCACGAAACTACCCGCTTCATCTCCGATCGTGCTCCTCGTTTTCGGCCTGACGTGCCACTCGCTTTTCGTAGTCCGCACGCCCGTTCGGATCTACCGATGTCAGCGCGCGGCGATCGTCGATCACCCGGCGTCCGATGTTTATCATCCATTCGGGTACTACAGCGTCGATGAGGTCCCAGCCCGCAAGGTAACGCGGAACAGTAGTTTCGGCTCGCCGGTGCGCGACCGTGTCGACGACAGCTTTGGCCACGACCTCGGGTTCAACCGTCGGCATGCCCTTTCCGAGTGGCACACCGGAGGAGAGCCCGGTGCGCACCGCGCTGGGCAGGATGGCGCTGACGCTGACGCCGGAATCTGCGAATTCGACACGAGCAGAGGCGGAAAGGCCCACCGCACCGAACTTGCTTGCGTTGTACACGGCCATTCCTGGCACCGGTAGCTTGCCTGCCATGGATGCGATGTTGACGACGTGGCCGCGTCGCCGATCCACCATGCCGGGCAGCACGGTGCGCATCCCGTGAATCGGGCCCCAGACATTGACGTCGAGGGTTACTCGACTGGTGGCGTCGGACTCGTCGAGGAAGCTGCCGAGCGGCATCACGCCCGCATTGTTGACCAGAATGTCGATGTGACCGAATCCGCCGATCACTGTGGAGACGAACACATCCCAGGATTCGCGTGAGGTGACGTCCAGAGCGTACCCGCGGGCCCGTGCGCCGATGGATGCGGCGGTGTCGACGGCCGTCTCCTCGTCGAGGTCGCCGACGCAGACGAGTGCGCCGCGAGCTGCGAACAACTCCGCTGTGGCCCGGCCGATTCCGCGGCCACCTCCGGAGATGACGACGACTGCTCCGTCGAGATCGATCGGCGGGTAGGTGGTGCCGAAAAGGCTCATGTGGTGTACTCCGGTTCGGGGGTGGTGGTGGGCTCAGCGGCGGTGTCGTCTGACGCAGGGTTGTCGGACAGCGTGTGGTTGTAGGCGTATGGATCGAAGGCCCGTAGCCGTCGACGCATGGCTCCTGACGACCACGGCCAGTTGAAGCTGTTGCGGCCGTTGACGTCGAAGAAATAGCTTTCGCAACCACCGGCGTTGTAGACCGTGGTACCCAATGCCTCCTGAACTTGAGAGTTGAAGGCTGCCTGTACTTCCGGGCGCACGTCGATGGTTTTCCAGCCGTGCCGACGAGCGTGGCCGATCGCCTGTGCCACATAGTTCAGTTGGGCTTCCAGAATCATGAAGGCCGACGTGTGTCCGGTGCCGAGGCTCGGGCCCAGCAGAAAGAACGCGTTGGGGAATCCGCTGACGGCGGAACCGAAGTACGCCCGCGGGCTTCCCTGCCAATGATCGTCGAGTGATCGACCTTCTCCGTCGAATACCTTTGATGCAATGGGCATGTCGAGGATGTGGAAGCCCGTTCCGAAGATGATCGCGTCCACTTCCGATTCCACTCCGTCGGCTCCGATCACGGTGTTGCCGTGGATCTCTTCGACTGCGTTGGCATGGACGGTCACGTTGGGTCTGCCGAGGGCCGGGTAGTACGAGTTCGACATGAGTAGTCGCTTGCAACCGAGGGTGTAGTCGGGAGTCAGCGCCTTGCGTAGCTTCGGATCGCGCACCTGCAAGCGCAATTGGGCCGACCCGAGTTTCTGCACGATACGCAGGATCCACGGATTGCGGAACCCCAATCCAAGCGCTTCCATGATTCCGTATTCGATGCTGCGTAGAGCCTTGTGCGCTCCCGGTACGAATCGCATGACGGACCTTTCGATCCGCGGTACGTAGTGATCGGGTTTGGGAAGGACCCATTGAGCGGTGCGTTGGTAAAGGTGAAGGGCGGACACGTCGGAGACGATGCGCGGCACGAATTGGACTGCGGAAGCGCCGGTACCTACGACGGCGACGCGCTTTCCGATCAAGTCGTAGTCGTGATTCCACTGCGAGGAATGAAACACCTCGCCCTCGAACGTTTCCAGCCCGGGGATCGCCGGCGTCAAGGGTTCGTTCCACGGGCCGGCGGCGGCTATCACGAAACGAGCAGTGAGTTCACCGCTGGAAGTTGTGATTTTCCAGAGTGATTGCGATGCGTCCCACTGTGCGGAGAGCATTTCGACCCCGAAGCGAACGTGCTTGTCGACCCCGTGGCGGACGGCCGTGTCCTCGATGTACTCGCGGATCTCCGGCTGCTCCGCGAACAGTCGGGTCCAATCCGGATTGGCGGCAAAGGAATACGAGTACAGGCCGGACGGGACGTCGCAGGCGCAACCGGGATAGGTGTTGGCGCGCCAGGTGCCGCCGAGGGAGTCCGCTTTCTCGAGCAGGACAAAATTGTCGATCCCGAGGCGCTGCAGGTGAATTGCTGCACCGATCCCGGAGATCCCGCCACCGATGATCACGACCTCGAAGTGGTCAGTTCTGTTGTTCACTGAGTCTGCGCTTTCACTGGTGGGACGGGGTGGAGTGGAACGGGCGCGCATCGAGTTCGCGTTTCACGCTCGCAGGTGTTGTACGTAGGGATGATTCGAAGGTGGCGAGCCGCCGTCGGCCGTCCATGAAGTTGGCGCCCATGACGGCGAGATCGTCGTCGGTGGCGTCTATGCGCAAGACCCTGGTTCCCGCAGCGCGCACCAGTTCGATTTCCCGGTCGAGGCCCTTGGACATGGAGTTCCGCAGGGCGCCGCGTTCGATACGGGCGGCGCCGCGCGCCGGCTTCAGTGTTCGAGATGCCATGGGCGCCAGTACAACCAGCTCGTCGAGTTCGAGGGGGAGCAGGAGGTCTACCGATGCCGTGGACGCCGCGCCGCCGTCGATGTACCTGACGCCGTCGATGGTGACAGGTGGGAACCAGCCGGGAATCGCCCAAGACGCTCGAAGCGCTTCACCGACTGTCGCTTTCGGAGCCCCCTGTGCCCCGAACGCGACCCGTCGCCCGGTTCTGTAGTCCATGGATACCATGTACGCGCACGGATGTGGGAGCCACGAATCGCCAGGGGCAAGAGATTCGGCGAGCGTGGTGAGCCAGGACGGGTCGCCGCCACCAGGCGGTGCGATACCGCTCATCCGGCTCAGAACGGGAAGATCTCGACGCGTCACCAGTCGTGGATTGCCGATCCCCAAACTCGGAAGTGGCGGGATTCTTCCGGGCGCCGATGCTGTGTGGGCGAGGAGTTCGGGACGTGCGGCGGGCTCTCCGAGTTGCATGGCTACCAACTCGTCGACGCCGACTCCGCTGCCGAGCATTGTCACGAACTCGGCTCCGGCGGACGTGCCGATGATGGCGGTGGCTTCGCGGGGATCCCAGTCGAGGGCGTCCCGAACCGAGGCGAGGGCAGCAACGGTCCAGGCGAAGCCGAGGGTGCCGCCGCATCCGATTGCCAATCCCCGTCTAGGCGCGCTGTGTCGTCCGGACCCGGGCGCGGTGGTGCCGGTCACTTCTGAAGTCATATTTCGGAGACTATCAGTATCTGAATAACGTGGGTACCCCAAATTGGGGTTTCGGGAGTGCGCCTGCGATGCGCTTCCGGTATTCGGCTACCGTTGGAATCTCGATACTCAGAACCGCGAGGAGGTTCCGATGGCGCGATTGACCAGGCAGGAAGCGCAGGCGATGACCCGCGAGACCTTGTTGGCGACGGCCGTCGAACATTTCCTCGATCGCGGGTACGCCGCCGCGTCGCTCGATCAGATCGCTGAGGATGCCGGTTATTCCAAAGGTGCGGTGTACTCGAACTTCAAGAACAAGGACGAGTTGTGCGCCGAGGTGCTCGGCCGAATCAGGTTGACCAAGGTCGGCGAGATCACCTCACAGCTCGGAGCCAATTCGACGCTCGACGACGCGGTGGCCGAGTTCGCGCGATGGGCCGAGCGAACCATCGGGGACAAGAGATGGACGTTGCTCGAAGTCGAGTTCTCGGTGCGATCGCGGCACAGCGAAGAGATCCGCGAAAAGATCGCGACGGGTGCCGATCAGGTGCGCGGATTGATTGCCGGAGTGGTGCAACATCTTGCCGAGTCCAACGGCGTGACGCCGGCACTGGACCCGAACGCCGCGGCACTGCGCATACTCAGCGTCGGAATCGGTTTGGGGCTACAGCGTGCGATCAGCCCTGAGCTGCCGGTTGATCCGCTGGTGGATACGTTGCGGGAGATTTTGCTGGGTGGGTGAGTAGAACGCGGAGCATTCCGCCGATCTCGGCGACGGCGGTGCGCGAACCCACGCTCGGTCCCAGAACGTTGACGAAGCCGTGGATGAACCCGCGATAGCGTCGATCGGTCACGTGAACACCGTTGTCGCGCAATCGAGCTGCGTAGGCTTCGCCTTCGTCCCGGAGTGGATCGAATCCCGCCGTGATCACGATGGCCGGCGGCAGTCCGGTCGCGTCGGGGGCGCGTAGCGGCGACACCATCGGATCGAGTCGATCGGCATTGCTGCCGAGGAAGCTGGACTCGTAGAAGTTCATGTTGGCCTCGGTCAGGAAGAAACCTTCACCGAACGTCGTTCGCGAGGGGGCCTTCTCGTGAAAGTCGGTCGCGGGGTAGATCAACAGCTGCGCCGCCGGTGGGGTCTTGCCGTCGTCGCGGGCACGCAGCGCGACCGTTGCGGAAAGATGCCCGCCCGCGCTGTCGCCCCCGACAGCGATGCGCGTCGGGTCTGCGCAGAACTCGTCGGCGCGGTCGACGATATCGAGGTAGGCGGCGTAGGCATCGTGTACCGGTGTGGGGAAAGCGAATTCGGGTGAGAGCCGGTAGTCGACCGAGATGACCCGTGCGCCGGAGGTTTCGGCCAACAGGCGGCACGGGGCATCGTGGGATTCGATGCTGCCCTGTACCCACCCGCCGCCGTGGAAGTAGACGAGCAGAGCGCCGGTGTCGGCTGTCGGGACGTAGAGCCGGGCGCGAAGCGGGCCGTCGGCACCCGAAACGGAGATCTCCTCGGTGTGGACGGGCGTGGGCCTGCCGCCCATCATGATCGCGGTTCGGGTGAGATTGGCGCGAGCAGCGGCGAGTGACTGGGGATCGGTTGAATGCGAGGGGAGTGGCCGCGTCTTCGCGAGCGTGAGCAGAAGGTGTGCGTCGGCGTCGAGCGTGTTGCCCTCGATGACGACGGGTGGTCCGGTGATTCGACGTTTCACCGCGCTGGGCAGTGCGAATGCGGCTGCCACCAAGGATGCTTCGGCGCGATCTCGAATGCTGCGGCTGCTGGCCTGCTTCACGGATTCCGACACGTGGCGCAGACTACCAAGCATGACTACTGCGGCACTGTCGATCACGCAGATCGAGAACACACATCTGGTTCGGTGCGGTCACGTCAATTGGGTCCTGGTCGAAGAGGGGTCCGATCTGACCTTGATCGACGGCGGATATCCGGCCAACGGCACCGACGTCGAACGCTCGATCGAACAGATCGGTCACCAGCTCGGGGATGTTCGGGCAATTCTCGTCACTCACGCGCACATCGATCACATCGGTGGGATCGCGGACATCGTGACTCGGCTCGAGGTTCCGGTCCTGATGGATCCGTTGGAAGTGCCGCATGCGAAGAGGGAGTATCTGCAACAGTTGTCGCCGGCCGGAGTTCCGTTGCTGTTGTGGCGGCGAGGTGCTCCGAAATGGCTTCGCGACGTGATCGGAGTCGGCGCGTTGAAAGGTGCGGAACTGCCTCGGGCACAGTCCTTTGCGTCCGGTGGTGCGCTGGACGTTCCCGGTCGGATCGTGCCGATTCCCACTCATGGGCATACCGACGGCCACAGCGCTTACCTTGTTCCCGACGCAGGAGTGATCGCGTCGGGTGACGCTCTGGTGACCGGACACGCGACGTCGAGTGTCGCCGGACCACAATTTCTGGTGTGCCCCTTCAATCATGACCGTGAAGCGACCGACCAGGCGTTGGACAATATCGCCGGTGCACCTGCCGGCGTGCTGTTTCCCGGACACGGTCCGGTTTACGAGGGCAGCATGACTGCCGCGGTCGAACAGGCCCGAGCGGGTCGGACAAGGATGCGTCCATGACTACTGTCGAAACGGTCGACGAAGGTGCGGTGCACGGTTTCCTTCATCGACCTGCTTCTGTGTCCTTCGCGTCGCCCGTCGCCACGCTTGCACTGACTCACGGCGCAGGAAGTAACTGCGACACCGTGCTGTTGCGTGCTGTTGCCGACGGCTTTGCTGCGGCAGGAGTGCAAGTTCTGCGCTTCGATCTCGCGTTTCGGGTGCGTCGAGCTTCGGGGCCTCCGCATCCGTCGCGTGCTGCGGAGGATCGCGCGGGCATTGCCGAGGTGATTGCTGCTGTTCGCAAGGACTACTCGGTGCCCGGACCCGTTCTGCTCGGCGGACATTCGTACGGCGGTCGGCAGGCGTCGATGCTTGCGGCGGAGAACCCGGGACTTGTCGACGGCCTGGTCCTTCTCTCCTATCCACTGCATCCACCGAAGAAGCCCGAGAAGCTCAGAACCGAACACCTGCCCGAACTGAACACACCGACCGTTGTCGTCCACGGTTCGAAGGACGAGTTCGCGACAACGGAGGAGATGCGGGCAGCACTCGCCTTGATTCCCGCCGCGACGCGTCTGGTGGAGTTCGAAGGAGCTCGACACGACTTGTCCGTGGTGAAATTTCCGGTGGTGGAGGAGACAATCGCGGCCGCATCGGCGGTGTTTGCGTTCTGAACGCCGAGCGGGCGGTTGCCCGTGTCGGTGGTTCCTGGTGAGATCGAACCATGAGTGCCCAGCCGTATCAGCCCAGTGCCCTGTCCGACGTCACGGTGAGCGTCGACGGTGACGACACAGTCGTCAGCTTTCCTCGGGTGCTGCCGTATTCCGTCGAGAAGATGTGGGAGGCGATCACCGACCCGGAGATGTTGGCGCAATGGACGCCGTACACCGCCGATCGGAATCTGAGCCGTACCGGTGATGCGGTGATCACCATGCTCACCGAGGACGGCGCCCCCGAAATGTCGCTGCCGGTCACCGTTCACGTCGTGGAGACCACTCGGCGGCTCGAACACGAGTGGGGCCCGGACGAATTGGTGTGGGACCTGACCCCGATCGAAGGCGGTACCCGCGTCGTGCTGACGCAGAGGTCGCGCGCCGAGGGGATGGCGTCGGCGCTCGCTGCGGGGTGGCATCTGTGCTTCGACGTACTCGATGCCCTTCTGGCAGGCGAGCCCTTCGGGCCGATCGTGGGTGAACGGGCGCGCGAGTACGGCTGGGACGCACTCAACTCCGGTTACGCGCGACAGTTGGGCATCGACGAATCTCAGGTCTGGTAGCTGCTCAGAGTTTGTGACTGGCAGGCTTTCTGGTGGAGGCTCGCGCGATCAGTTCGACGGGAAGCTTCACGGATTCGACGTTCTTGCCGGAGATCAGTGCGAGTAGGTGCTCGAGCCCGGTCGCACCGATCTTTCGGGCGGGGGACCTGACCGTCGTCAGGGGCACCGGGAGTTGGGAGACAACCGGAATGTCGTTGTAGCCGACCAACGCAAGATCGTCGGGAATGCTCAACCCGAGATCACGGGCCACACCGAGTACGCCGATCGCGATGGTGTCGCTCACCGTGAAAACGGCGTCAGGGCGCGTGTTCCCGCTGAGCAGTGTGGCAGCCGCATCGACACCCCCTTGAACTTCGAACTCGGAGGCCACTATTCGGTTCGGCGGCAGTTCCAGACCGGCTTCGGCCAGGGCATCGCGGAAACCCGCGACGCGTTCCCGCGACGTGCTGGCGTGATCCGGCCCCGCGATCACTCCGAGATCGCGATAGCCGCAGTCCAGTAGATGCTTCCCCGCGAGGTAGCCGCCGAGGCGGTCGTCGCCGCTGACAAAGGGAAGGCTTCGGTTGACGGATGACGTCGCCGAGTCGATGTGCCGGTTCAGCAGCAGGATCGGCAGTGAGCGCAGGGGGAGCGAGTCGACGAAATCGGTACCCGGCAGGTGGATGCTGCTCAGCATGAGACCGTCGACCTGTCGGCTCACCAGGAACTCGACCGCTTTGCGTTGCGCTTCCAGATCGTCGGGCGGGCTGGAGAGCAAGACGGAGTACCCGGCTGCGGTGGCGGCTTCCTCGATGCCTTGGAACATGGTGGCCACTACAACGTCTGTCAGTCTCGGCATCACGACGCCGATAGTGGTGGTCTTGCGGGTACGCAGGCTGGCCGCCCACAGGTTCGGTTGGTAACCGAGTTCCTCGGCAACCTGACGAACTCGGAGTGCGGAGTCGGACCAACCGTCGGCGGGCTCGGGCTGACGGAGGACCCGCGACGCCGTCGAGATGTGGACCCCGGCCTGGTCGGCGATTTCGCGCAGCGTCGGCGGACGGCCGTTGCTGCGGTTCGACGGATCGGGCGTCATCTGCGTCGTGGCTCCTGGTCTGCGTCGGTTCTGAGTTGGTTCGGTGTCGGTCGGCAGTTCGGGGATTGACGGGTGCGCAACCGGGCTCTATTCTAGGCGATGCAAACGATTGCGCAATCGTTCTCGCAAAGGATTGCGCCCGAGAACACTGGAGGCCCCGTGACCACGCCGCAGTCCCTGTCCGAGCTTTTTGCCATCGACACCCTGCTGGACGCCGAGGAGATCGCGATCCGCGACACGGTCCGCAAGATGGTCGACGATCGCATTCGCCCGCACGTAGGTGAATGGTTCGAAGCGGCAGCACTGCCGGCTCGTGAGCTGGCCAAGGAACTGGGCGCGCTCGGCGTACTGGGCATGCACCTCGAGGGCTACGGCTGTGCCGGGATGAGCGCCACGGCGTACGGGTTGGCCTGCCAGGAACTCGAAGCTGTCGATTCGGGCATTCGCAGCCTCGTCTCGGTCCAGGGCTCGCTCGCCATGTTCGCGATCCACCACAACGGAAGTGAAGAGCAGAAGGAAGAATGGCTCCCGCGAATGGCGGCGGGTGAAGCCATCGGCTGCTTCGGTCTCACGGAACCCGATTTCGGATCCAACCCCGGCGGTATGCGAACCAACGCCAAGCGCGACGGCGACGACTGGATCCTCAACGGCACCAAGATGTGGATCACCAACGGCTCCATCGCGGACGTCGCCGTGGTCTGGGCTCGAACCGACGACGGCGTGCGCGGATTTGTCGTTCCCACCGACACTCCGGGATTCTCCGCCCCCGAGATCAAGAACAAGATGTCGCTCCGGGCGTCGGTCACCTCGGAACTGGTGCTCGAGGACGTGCGTCTGCCTGCCTCGGCGATGCTGCCCAAGGCTCGCGGACTGTCCGGCCCGCTCGGCTGCCTCAACGAGGCACGCTTCGGCATCATCTTCGGGGCAATGGGTGCAGCACGTGACTGCCTCGAGACTGCGATCTCATATGCACGTGATCGCAAGGTCTTCGACAAGTCGCTCGCCGCGTATCAGATCACCCAGGCCAAGATCGCCGACATGGCAGTCGAATTGGGCAAGGGGCAGTTGCTCGCCATCCACCTCGGGCGCCTCAAGGACGCCGGGACGGTTCGCCCCGAGCAGGTCAGCACCGGCAAGCTCAACAATGTCCGCGAGGCCATCAAGATCGCCCGTGAATGCCGAACCATTCTGGGCGCCAACGGCATCACGCTCGAGTACCCCGTGATCCGGCACGCCAACAACCTCGAATCCGTTCTCACCTACGAGGGCACGTCCGAGGTTCACCAGCTCGTGATCGGCCGCGCTCTCACCGGTGAAGAAGCTTTCCGGTGACGGCAGACGCTGTCGGAGCGCTCGACGGGTTGGTGATCGCTGATTTCGGCCGCGTCCTCGCCGGTCCGTACGCCACGATGATTCTCGCCGACCTGGGTGCCGAGGTCGTCAAGATCGAGCGGCCGGGTGTCGGGGACGACACTCGCAGCTGGGGCCCACCGTGGGTGGGGGACGAGTCGAGCTACTTTCTGTCGGTGAACCGTAACAAGAAGTCGGTCACTCTGGACCTGCGCGAGCGCGAGGATCTGGAGAGTGCACGCGAGCTGGTTCGCAATGCGGACGTCGTGGTGCAGAACTTCCTGCCGGGAACGATGGACCGTCTGGGGCTGGGCTACGACGCTGTCCGAGAAATGAATCCGCGTGCGGTCTACTGCTCGATCAGCGGCTTCGGTGGCAACAACTCTCTGCCGGGATACGACCTGTTGATTCAGGCGGTCGGCGGATTGATGAGTATCACCGGACCCGATCCCAAGACTCCCACCAAGGTCGGTGTCGCGGTGGTCGACGTCATCACCGGCCTGCATGCCAGCGTGGGAATCCTTGCAGCGCTGCGCCATCGCGATCGCACAGGCGAAGGGCAGCACGTCGAGGTCAATCTGTTGTCCTCGTTGCTGTCCGCACTGGCCAACCAGTCGTCCGGCTACGTGGCCGCGGGCGTGGTGCCGCAGGCAATGGGCAACCGGCATCCGAGCATCGCACCATACGAGGTATTCGACACCGCGGACCGTCCGCTGGTCCTCGCGGTCGGCAATGATCGGCAATTCAGTTCGTTGACAGAGGTTCTCGGAGTTTCCGAACTTGCCGCTGATGCGCGTTTCGCGTCCAACAGCGACAGGGTTGCGCATCGAGAAGAACTGTTCGACGCCGTCACTGCTGCATTGGCCAAGTGCTCTGCGGACTCGTGGTTCGAGGCACTGACCGAGCGAGGTGTTCCGTGTGGGCCTCTCAACGACATCGCCGACGCGATAGCGCTGGCGGAACGGCTGAATCTCGATCCGGTGGTGTCCATCGACGATCCGCGTCGCGATGCACCGACTCGGCAGGTAGCCAATCCGATTCGGATGAGCGGTACGCCGGCAACCTATCGGTCGGCCCCGCCGCGGTTGGGTGAGGACAGCGTTCCCACTCCGTCCGGAGTCAGTTGACCCAAGCGAATCGGCCACCGGAATACCGGTGGCCGATCTGCGTGTGTGGCCGACTCAGCTGACCTTCAGGACCAGCTTTCCGGTGTTCGCTCCGGCGAAGAGAAGATTGAGGCTGTTGCCGAACTCGTCGATACCGCCGTCGACGACGTGCTCGCGAGCAGTCAATTCGCCACTCTCGATCCACTTTCCGATCTGCTCTTGTGCTTCTGCGTAGCGGTCGAGGTAGTCGAAGACCACGAAGCCGGCCATCGTGGCGCGGTTGACGAGAAGTGACAGGTAGTGAGCAGGGCCTGGCTGAGGTTCGGTGGCGTTGTAGCCCGCGATGGCGCCGCAGATGACCACCCGAGCGCCGAGGCGCAGACGGGAGAGAGCGGCGTCGAGAATTTCTCCGCCGACGTTGTCGAAGTACACGTCGATACCGTCGGGAGCGTTGGACTTGAGCGCCTTGTATACGGATTCGTTCTTGTAGTCGATGGCGACATCGAAGCCGAGGTCCTCGGTGAGCCACGCGCACTTCTCCGGACCGCCGGCGATGCCGATGACCTTGCATCCGTGAAGCTTTGCGATCTGGCCGACCAGACTGCCGACCGCACCCGCGGCACCGGACACGACGACGGTGTCACCGTCTTTCAGCTTTCCGACGTCGAGTAATCCGAAATACGCAGTGACGCCGGGGAAACCGAGAGCGCCGAGCCAGGTCGGTAGGGGAGCGATCGATTCGTCGACCCGAGTGACGTCTGTACCGTCGGAAACGCCGTACTCGGAAGCGCCGAAGGATCCGGCCACGATGTCCCCGACCTGGTAATCGGGGTGCTGTGATTCGGTGATGCGTCCGACGCCGTGGGCGCGCATGACGGAACCGAGCTTGACCGGCGGAACGTACGACTTGACGTCGTTGAGCCAACCGCGCATCGCGGGGTCGAGGGAGAGGTATTCGACCTTGACGACAAACTCGCCCGGTCCGGCGGACGGGATCTCGGCATCGACGTATTCCCAGGTGGAAGCGTCGGGAAGTCCTGTCGGGCGGGCGGCGAGGCGTACTTGGCGGTTGGTCATCTCTCCCCTTCGGCGAAACGAATTGAACTTGAGGCCGGATTCAATATAGGTGATGGATCACGAACTGGGAAGAGTTGGATGAACCGATTGACGACTATGTATGTTCGATCGATGAGCAATGTGGTCGAAGACGCGCCTGGTTGGTTCACTCGGGCGTTGGCAGCGCCGGTCGAGACGGGGTCGGTGGAGGTCGAGGGTGCCTCGGTGCACTTTCGGGCTTGGGGGCCGGCGGGGCCGGGAATCGTGCTGATTCACGGCGGCGCCGCCCACAGTCGCTGGTGGGATCACATTGCGCCGCAGTTCGCCGAGGGGCGCCGCGTCGTCGCTCTCGACTTGACGGGCCACGGCGACAGTCACACTCGCGACGCCTACGCGATGTCCCAGTGGGCTCGCGAGGTGCTGGCGGCGGCCGAGGCAGGGGGAATCGACGGCAAGCCGATTCTGGTGGGGCACAGTATGGGTGGGATTGTTTCTTTCGTGGCCTCGCATCTGCATGGCGAACTGTTGGACGGGGTTGTCATCATCGATTCTCCGCTCAAGGCGCGTACGCCCGAAGAGGAGGCAGCTCGACGCCAGAATGCGTTCGGCCCCAAGAAGGTTTATCCCACCAGGGAAGACGCGATGGGCCGGTTCCGCTTCGTTCCGCCGCAGGATTCGGGTCTGGCTGCGGTGCGTGACCATGTGGCGGCCACGTCGATGGAGGAAGTCGAGGGCGGTTGGTCCTGGAAGTTCGATCCGAATTTCTTTCTCCGAGTAGGCGCCGAAGATGTTCTCGACAGTGAACCACGTTGCCGCGCAGCCTATTTCCGAGCCGAGAACGGTATCGTGTCCGATCGACTCATGGAGCACATGCGCGGATTGTTCGGGCCGGAGGCCATCGTGGCGGAGATTCCCGAAGCCGGACATCACGTCATGATCGATCAGCCGTTGCAACTCGTGACCGGGGTGCGAACTGTGTTGAGTGCGTGGTCCGTCGCAAGTCAAGTGCCGGTAGAACAAGCGGCAGGTAACGTCGAGGGAAGGGTAGAAGCATGAGCACGGAATTGACGCTCGAACCGAAAGTCGAAGCTGCACTGAAGTTGTGGCACACCATGATCGAAACCGGCGATCTGTCGGCGCTACCGACGATCGTCGCGCCCGACGCGCAGTTCCGATCGCCCACGGGATTCAAGCCGTACCAGTCCGCGGATGCCGTTGTGCTCATTCTCGATACGGTGATCCAGGTGTTCGAGAACTTCGAGTACCACCGTCAGTTCGCCGGAGCCAACGGTCGGCAGGTCGTGCTCGAATTCAGTGCGAACATCGGCGACAAGAGTCTCAAGGGAATCGACATGGTCGAATTCGACGAGGACGGCAAGATCGTCGATTTCGAGGTCATGGTGCGTCCGGCCAGCGGGCTCGCGGCTTTGGCTGCCGAAATGGGTAAGAGGCTCGGGCAGACGCTACCGACCTACAAAGCCTGAACTGAGTCCGGCCAAGGCTCAGTTCGTACTGAATCCGCCGTTGGAGTGAAGGAGTTGTCCCGTAATCCAGCCTCCGGCGTCGGACATCAGAAACCGAACGAGGTTTGCAGTGTCGCCGGGAGTACCCAGCCGGCCGGCAGGAGTCTGGAGGGTTGTGGCCTGTCTGATCTCGGGTGTCATCCATCCTGTGTCGATAGGTCCTGGGTTGACGACGTTGGCTCGTATGCCGCGTGATCCAAGTTCGACTGCGGCGGCGATGACGATGCGGTCGAGAGCGCCCTTGCTGGCCCCGTACGGAAGATTGTGGGCCGCATGGTCGCTGGTGAGTGCGATGATCCGCCCGGCCACCTGACTGACGTCGCGCTGTTCCGGAAGCCGTTCAGCGAACGCTTTGATCAGCAGCCAGGAGGCGCGAGTGTTGACGGCGAAATGTCGTTCCCAGCTCTCGACGGTGGTATCGAGGATCGAGCTGTCGACGCTTTCGCAATGTGAGAGCACCAGCCCACGGAGGTCGTTCCGCGCTGCGGCAGCGTCAACGAGCTGATCGGCCACGTCGGGCGAGGCCAGATCTCCGGGAACGAGGTCGACACGGCTTCCGAGTGCGCGACACTTCTCGGCAATGTCTTGCGGATCGTGCGCTCCGCGCCCGAACCCGACGCGTTCGTCGTAAGGCTCCCAGTAGCCGATAGCCAGATCCCAACCATCCTCGGCAAGGCCCAATGCGAGGCCCGCTCCGATCGACTTGCTCCGACCGACACCGGTGATCAATACGGTCCCGCGCTTGTCAGACACTGCTCGCCTCCAGAGATGTCCTGCAATTCAAATGGGGTGAGGTCACTTCAGATGGAAGCATCACTGTAGCGGGCGAGCTGTCGCCTGTATCGAGCGAGCTGTCGCCGTGCCTCGACCTGACCTGTGTCTTGACACGGCGCTGTTCACAGCGTTTGACTGAGATGCAAGCTCGAGTTGATTCGCCCGACTGCGTTCCGGGAGGTTGACCTATGCGCGGCAATGGAATTGCAGGCAAGGCTTTCTCAGGCGAGGGCTGTAGACGTGGAGCACGGTCTCATCGCGGGACCGTCTCGGTTCTGGCTTTGGTTGGGGTGTGCGTACTTTCGTTTGCCACCACTCAGATGGCCGGCGCGCAACCGGTTGCAGAGAATGTCGATACCGGGTTCGTGATCCCTTTTGCCGGGGCACCGGTCTACGAGAGCGTCGCGCCCACGCAGATGACTACTCCGGATCAACTCAACCAGCCACTCGGTCAGCAGACTGCGGAAGAGATTGCCGCGCAGATCGGACTCGAGCCAGCCGACGCTTTGACCGAGGAGCAGTATCGCGACCTCATGGCCGGTGGTGGGGTCGGTGGCAATCTCGAGGATGCCGAGGTGATCGACGAATGCGCCCGGATTCTCACCAATACGAACGGGCGGCCCCTCTATTCCGGCACTACGCCGTCGGTTCTGGCCAGTTACGGGTTGTACGTGAATCCCGACGGATTGCTGGAGAGTCCGGCCAACGCGGATGCGCCGACGCGACAGGTGAATACGCTGATCGCCCCTGGCGGTTTCGTGGGCACCTGGTTGCGCAACAACGGTGCAACGCACACTCTGATTGCGCTCTATCAGTCGGCATACACGGTGCAGGCAGTCTACGGATTTGCAGCGCAACAGATTTCGGGAGCAGCGCAGCTGGTGGCCAACACCAAAGGCGATGTGAATTCGGAAGTCGGCATGTCGATGGCACCGCCGCTCTGGATAGTGAACTTCGCACTGCTCTACATCTTGAAGCCGTCACTGGCGGCGGCCATGCCTGCGCACTGGGCTCCCATTCCGCCTGCCGTTGCCGACGCCGTGAAAGCGAGTCCCACCGGTCAAGTCGCTTTCAGTGACTACGCGTCCTATTTCGAGTGATCGGTCTGGCGGACAGCGCTCACGAACTTCTCGATCAACGCGTGGTCCTTGACGCCGCGGGAGGATTCGACGCCGCTGGAGACGTCGACGCCCCAGGCTCCGGTGGCATCGAGTGCGTCGCGAACGTTGTCCGGGGACAGTCCGCCCGCCAGGATCCACTTGCCTTGCGGGCGCGATTGCTGTTGGGCCCAGTTCCACGGCACCCCTGATCCGGCGTCTGCGCCGTCGATCAGGAGTTCGTCCTCGCCGAGGTCGAGATTGTAACCGTCGCGGATGTTGCTGGAGACGACCGCGCGGATGACGGTGAGGCCGGCATCGTGCAGCCGCTGCACTTGCTCGGCGTCGACAAGATCGTGAACCTGTACGGTGCGAAGCCCGGTGATCTTCGCGATCTCGAGGATCTGTCCGATCGGGTTGCCGAGAAAGACTCCGATTGCACGGATGTGATCGGGAACTCGCGCGAGCAGAGCGACTGCGAGTGTGGGGTCGACTTTGCGGACGCTCTCGGCGAAGACGAAACCGATGGCGTCGACGCCCAGGCCCACCGTGAGGTCGACCGTGTCAACGTCGCGTAGGCCACAGACCTTGATGAATGTCACCTGATACAGAGTACTAGCGTCGTCGTCTAGCCTCGTGCGTGCGACATTTCTACGCGCGAGAGGTTTGACGTGGACTGGCTCTACCGAATCAGTTTGATCTCGGGACCGCTGCCGGTGATCCTGACTGTCCTTGGGGTCCTGGGTGGCGTGTGGCTGCTCGGTTCGAACGTGCGCTGGTACTACCGCAGAGCGGTGCCGATCGCGGGGCTGATTGCGCTGGTGATCATGATCGCCGTGTGGATCACCGTCGAAAAGGTGATCGTGCCGTTCCCCGATCCCATCGAGATGTCGATCTACGTGTGGATCGGTCTCGGTATCTACGCGCTGCTACTTCTCGGGCCGCGAATCAAGGCGGGCGGAACCGTCGCGAAAGCGCTCCTGTCCGTGATCGCGACGGTTCTGGTCGTCATCACTGCCGCGACGCAGATCAATCTGGTTTTCGCCGCGTATCCGACTGTGGGAATTGCGTTCGGACACGACGATTTCGACCGCATCTCACTCAGTGAAGTTCCCGGTCCGACCGATCCTGTTGTCACCGGCGATCCCACCGACACTGTGTGGAAAGCGCCGGAGGGCATGCCGATTCGCGGACGGGTCACGACTTTGCCTGTCCCCGGGACGATTTCAGGATTCTCCGCGCGCGACGCGCAGGTGTATCTGCCGCCGTCGTACTTCACCAATCCGCGTCCGCTTCTTCCCGTGCTCGTGCTCATGGCAGGTCAGCCTGGCAAGCCCGAGGACTGGCTCCAGGGCGGAAAGCTGACCGCGACAATGGATGCCTTTGCACGAGATCACGAGGGGTTGGCTCCAGTCGTCGTGATAGCCGATGGAACAGGGTCGCAGATGGCCAATCCGCTGTGCACCGACTCGTCACAGGGCAAGGTCGGCACGTATCTGGCAAAGGACTTGCCCGCTGCGGTGGCGAATGCGTTCCAGATCGACACGAATCCGCGAGCGTGGGCAATCGGCGGGCTCTCCTACGGTGGCACCTGCTCACTGCAGATGGCGACCAATTACCCCGAGGTGTACCCGACATTCCTCGATCTGTCCGGTCAATTGGAGCCTTCGCTCGGTGACCGACAGCGAACCGTCGACGAGATATTCGGCGGCGACGAAGCGGCGTTCGTGAAGGTGAATCCGATGGACCTGCTGGCGACTCGGAAGTTCCCGAACTCGGGCGGAGTGTTCGTCGTCGGAACAGATGACAATGAGTTCAAGCCCGGTCAGCAAAAGGTGTACGAAGCGGCCAAAGCGGCCGGAATGGACGCCAGGTATCTCGAGCTTCCCGGTGGTCACAGCTTTTCGGTGTGGTCGGCCGGCGTCGAGCAGGAGCTGACGTGGATCTCGCAGCGAATGGGACTGATCAGCTGAATCCTGTTCCGGTTTTGGAACGTGTTCTATATTCGGTGTGTGGCTGTCGTTCGGCAGTCTCTCGATCGTTCACCGACTGGAGTTCAGGCACATGTACGAGTGGTCCGACACCGACCTGATGTTCCGCGACGCCTTGCGGGGCTTTATCGACAAAGAGGTGCGACCTCACGTCGACGAGCTCGAAAGCGGTGCGCTGCCGCCGTTCGACATCATTCGCAAGCTGTACTCGACCTTCGGTCTGGCGGACATGGCACGCGAGGGCCTCGAGAAGTCGCTGGCACGCGAGCGCGGCGATGCGCCCTCCGGTGACGGTGAGAAGTCGAGCGCCTTCAGCGGCGCCGGCAGCATGGGCGTCGTGCTCAACAGCGAATTGGCCGGAGTCAGCCTCGGCCTGGTCGCATCGTTGGGTGTCAGCCTCGGATTGGCCGCCGGAACTATCCGCAGCCGCGGCACACTCGCGCAGAAGGAACGCTGGCTCCCCGGCCTGGTGACATTCGAGACCGTCGGCGCCTGGGCGATCACCGAACCGGACTCCGGCTCGGATGCCTTCGGCGGCATGAAGTCCTACGTACGCCGCGACGGCGACGACTACATTCTCAACGGCAACAAGACCTTCATCACCAACGGTCCGTACGCCGACGTGATGATCGTGTACGCAAAGCTCGACGAGGGCGATGCGTCGGTTGATCGTCGCGATCGCAAGGTGCTCGCCTTCATCCTCGACAAGGGCATGGAGGGTCTCACCCAGAGCCCGCCGTTCAAGAAGATGGGCATGAACTCCTCACCCACAGGTGAGCTGTTCTTCGACAACGTCCGCATCACCAAGGACCGTCTGCTCGGCGAGACCGAGGACAGCGGAAAGTCGGACGGCAAATCCAGCGCCAAGGAGAGCTTTGCCGCCGAACGCATCGGCATCGCGTCCCTGTCTCTCGGCATCATCAACGAATGCCACCGTCTGAGTATCGAATACGCGAAGTCCCGCAAACTGTGGGGACGCGAGATCGGGCAGTTCCAGCTCATCCAGCTCAAGCTCGCCGAGATGGAGGTCGCTCGAATCAACGTGCAGAACATGGTCTTCAATGCGATCGAGCGCACCGCAGCCGGAGACAAAGTGAGCCTGGCGGAGGCGTCGGCGATGAAGCTGTACTCCTCGCGCGCAGCGACCGAGGTCGCGATGGAAGCCGTGCAGCTGTTCGGTGGAAACGGCTACATGGCCGAGTACCGAGTCGAGCAGTTGGCGCGTGATGCCAAGTCGCTCATGATCTATGCGGGCAGCAACGAAATTCAGGTCACCCATATCGCCAAGGGCCTCCTGGGCTGACACCGGTACGTTTTCGCTTGTCGGTCGATCGCAGCAGGAACCAGATAGTCTTGCTGCGGTCGGCGACACCGCGCCGACGGATCGGAGTAAGCAGTGAACGCGCCGGATCCCACAAATGTTCATCCGATGGCCGGGCAACCGCGTGTGGTGTTGCTGAGGCCGTTGATCGACAACCCGTTGATCGAGGTAGGGGAGTACACCTACTACGATGATCCGGAGTTCGCCGAAGAGTTCGAGACTCGAAACGTGTTGCATCACTACGGTCCCGACAAACTGGTGATCGGAAAGTTCTGCGCCCTGGCCACCGGTGTCACCTTCATCATGAACGGCGCGAACCATCGTATGAACGGTGTCTCCACCTACCCGTTTCCGATCATGGGCGGTGATTGGGCCAGGCACATGGATTTGGTGCAGGATCTGCCGTCACGCGGTGACACCGTCGTCGGGAACGACGTGTGGTTCGGCGGGAACGTGACAGTCATGCCCGGTGTCCGGATCGGTCACGGGGCGATCGTGTCCACTGGCGCCGTCGTAACGCGCGACGTCCCGGACTACGCAATTGTCGGCGGCAACCCGGCAACGGAGATCAAGCGCCGCTTCAGTGCCGAAGACATCGAGAAGTTGGTGCGAATTGCATGGTGGGACTGGCCGATCGAGAAGATCACCCGCCACGTCCGGGTGATCTCGGACGGGAGTGTCGCGGAACTCGAAGCGGTCGAGTGATCTCCGCGCCCGCTAGTTCGTTCGTGTGAGCGAGTAGTTCCGGACATAAAGCAGGGCGGCCGCGAGAAGGCCGACGGCAAGACCTGTTGCGGTGAAGGTGATCAGGTTCGGCTCGAGGTCGAAGTGGATGATGGCCGATTCGGGGTAGGGCTTCTGCGGGTCACGAGGTTCGGGAAGGACCACCGAATAGAAGGTGGGCGGCCAGATTCGTCCGACAACGGCGACCGCGAGTCCGTAGGCTGTGCCGAAAGCTGAAAGTGCAAACGGAAGAGCAAATTTTCTACCGCGTGTGTCACGGGCCAGCCGCCATCCCGTCGCGTTCAGTATCGCCGAGACGGCAACGGCGACAGCGGTTCCGACTGTCAGAAACCACGCAGTTGCGGGGAACCAATGTGGCGCGTCAGAGTAGCTGTAGCCGTCGATCACCCACATGTATCCGGTCTTGCCGTCCTCCATCGGCGGCGGTGGTGGGGGTTGGATTCCGACATGTTCTGTTCGCGTGGATGGCGTGGCAAATCGCCAGGCGAGCACTCCGAGGATGCTCAGGAGCAAGCCGGTCGCGATGAAAACTGCGAAGAGTAGTTCTGCAACACGGTCGCGCAGCGTTGTGAGTCGCATTCGACGATCGTCTCATCTCAGCCCGAGATCGAGAGTCTTTGTCGGTGGCTTCCATTAGCGTGTGCGCATGACTCTCACACTCGGCATGATCACCTTCGACAGTCTCGATCCCGGTCCGCTCGCAACGTGGTGGGCAGCGCAGTTGGGCGGAAACATCGTCGAGGAAAACGACGGTTGGTTCTACATCGTCGCGGTCCCTGACAGCGCCACCAACTTCGCATTCCAGAAGGTCCCGGATCCCACCGCCGGCAAGAATCGCATCCATCTCGATTTGGGGAGTCCGGATCTCGACGCCGAGGTGGCGCGGCTCGTCGAGGCCGGAGCTACCGAGCACCACCGCGAGAACATGGACGGTTTCCGCTGGGTGACGCTCCTCGATCCTGATGGGAATCAGTTCTGCGTATCCGGTCCTCACGCCTGAGCTAACCGATTCTGTGCCCACCTGATTCGTGGCCACTGATATCCCGGACACCTGTTCGGGCATGATGAGAGGCATGACTTCTCAGACTTCTCGGACGGCTCGGGCCGGGGCGGCTTCTCCGACCGGGGCCGACGCAGACGGCTTGTGCAGCTTCGTCGATTCGTCACCGTCGCCGTTCCATGTGTGCGCGACGGTGGCGACCGAGCTGACGGCCGGCGGGTTCGTCGAAGTCCACGAAACGCAGTCGTGGCCAGCCGAGCCCGGACGGTACTTCCTCATGCGAGGCGGTTCGCTGATCGCCTGGAGCACCGAGGGCGTGGGAAGTACCGCTCCGTTCCGGATTGTCGGAGGTCATACCGACAGCCCCAACCTGCGGGTCAAACAGCATCCCGACCTCACTTCGGCCGGGTGGCAGATGGTGGGCCTCGAACCGTATGGCGGTGCGTGGCTGAACTCCTGGCTCGACCGCGATCTCGGTATCTCCGGACGATTGAGTGTCCGGGTGGGAAACACTGTGGAGCAGAAGCTGGTTCGCATCGACGACCCGATTCTTCGTGTTCCGCAGCTGGCTATCCACCTGTCCGAAGATCGCAAGGGTGTGACGCTGGATCCGCAGAGGCACGTCAACGGAATCTGGGGCGTGGGTTCGAAGCCCAAGTCGTTCATCGGCTTTGTCGCCGAGCGTGCGGGTGTAGCCGCGTCGTCGGTTCTCGGCTGGGAATTGATGACACACGACCTTGCGCCCAGCGCAGTCGTGGGGGTGGACAAGGAATTGGTCAGCGCCCCCAGGCTCGACAATCAGGGCACGTGTTATGCAGGGACACAAGCACTTTTGGCCGCGGCTGAGTCGCCCGGTCAGCAGGTCCCAGTGCTTGCTCTCTTCGATCATGAAGAGGTCGGCAGCATGTCCGATCGCGGAGCTTTCTCGGACCTGCTGAACACCGTGCTCGAGCGGATCGTGTTGGGACGCGGTGGTGGCCGCGAAGAATTCCTGCAGGCGATGGCCGGCTCGGTATGCGCGTCGGGCGACATGGCACACGCGACGCACCCCAATTACCCGGACCGCCACGAGCCCGCTCATCGGATCGAGATCAACGGTGGGCCGGTACTCAAGGTGAACCAGAACCTGCGCTACGCCACCGATGCGGCCGGTGCCGGCGAATTCGCGCTCGCGTGCGATCAGGCGGGAGTGCCGATGCAGCGCTACGTCCACCGCGCTGATCTGCCGTGCGGCTCCACCATCGGACCGATCACGGCATCACGCACCGGACTGTCCACCGTCGACGTCGGCGCGCCTCAGCTCGCGATGCACTCTGCCCGCGAGCTGATGGGCGCGGCAGATGTCCGCATGTATGCCGACGCGCTCGGTGCGTTCCTCACGCCGCGTAGTTAGAGGGTGGGTAGCTGGGAGCGGGCAGTCAAACGGCTGAGAGCCCAGCGGGTGTAGCCGGTAGATCCTCGAAGAAGTCGGCGCTCGGAGTGAAGAACATCGAGCCCGTCACGGCCGTCGAGAAATCGAGCAGACGGTCGTAATTGCCGCGAGGGTTGCCGAGAAACATGTTCTCGAGCATCCGTTCGGTGATCGCCGGCGTGCGGCAGTAGCCGATGAAAAAGGTGCCGATCTCGTCGTCGCCGAGGCGCCCGTACGGCATGTTGGCACGCAGGATCTCGAGAGCCTTGCCGTTCTCGTCCTTGATTGCGTTGAGGGCTACGTGCGAGTTGGCCGGCTTCACTTCGGACGTCATCTCGATGTCTTCGAGCTTGCTGCGTCCGATCACACGTTCCTGCTCGTCGACGGTGATTGCTTCCCAGTCCCGCATCTTGTGGATGTAGCGCTGGATATGGACGTAGCTTCCTCCGGTGAACGCAGGATCTTCGTCTCCGACAGTCACGGCGGCGACGGCGTCGCGGCCCACCGGATTCTCGGTGCCGTCGACGAAGCCGATGAGGTCGCGGTTCTCGAAGTACTGGAAGCCGTGAACCTCGTCGACCACCGTGGCTGCGCCGTGCAGTCGCTTCGTGATCTGCCGAGCCACCTCGAAACACGCATCCATGCTCATCGCGCGGATGTGGAAGAGCAGATCGCCGGGAGTCGACGGCGCCCAGTGAACGTCGCCCTGCAAAGCGGTGAACGGGTGCAGTAGCGCGGGGCGCGGACCGGCGAACAGTCGATCCCAAACCGACGAACCGATGCTTGTCACCACATCCAAACCTGATCCGGGGACGCGCAGCCCCACGGCGCGCTGTAGGCCGGCGACGTCGGCGAGTAGTTCTCGTGTGGTGTTCTCGCCACCCGGATTCACGGTCGCGACCAGGAAAATCGCAGCCGGAGTGAGGGGAGTGGTCACCGACTGGGACTGTGCCGTGAGGTCGGACTGACGAACATCCTGGGGCATGCGAGACCTTTCGAGGGAGAGAGTGGACCGGCCCTGACTTTAGGAAAACCGACCGGATCACCCAACCGGGGCGGGTGTGACCGGCGATACTTCGCAGGCCCGGAGGTGTTGCGGGTGCTGCCGTCTGCGGAAGTCGTCGGCCCACACCGATAGACTGTCCCCCGGCACGTTCTTTCGTTGGGCACATTCGTGGTGTCCCGCTCCGCGCCGGCTTGCCTCTTGACTCCCGTAGGGAAGGGACCACTCTCCAGTGTCTGCTCACCAGGTCGATACCGTCACGCACGCATCGGCTGATCCCGATGCCGCTCAGCCGTTCAAGGAGCTCGGTCTCAAGGACGACGAATACGCACGCATCAAGGAGATCCTGGGCCGCCGTCCCACGGACGCCGAACTGGCGATGTACTCGGTGATGTGGAGCGAGCACTGCTCGTACAAGTCCTCCAAGGTCCACCTCGGATACTTCGGCAAGACCACCACCGACGAGATGCGCGCCAACATGCTGGCCGGTATCGGTGAGAACGCCGGCGTCGTCGACATCGGTGACGGCTGGGCAGTCACGTTCAAGGTCGAGAGCCACAACCACCCGTCGTACGTCGAGCCTTACCAGGGTGCGGCGACCGGTGTCGGCGGCATCGTCCGCGACATCATGGCCATGGGTGCTCGTCCGATCGCCGTCATGGATCAGCTTCGGTTCGGTGCTGCTGACGCCCCTGATACCCGTCGCGTCGTCGACGGTGTCGTGCGCGGTGTCGGTGGATACGGAAACTCCCTCGGCCTGCCGAACATCGGCGGCGAGACGGTGTTCGACGAGTCCTATGCAGGTAACCCGCTGGTCAACGCCCTCGCTGCCGGCGTCATGCGCGTCGAGGATCTGCATCTGGCCTTCGCTTCTGGCGCGGGCAACAAGATCATCCTGTTCGGCGCACGCACCGGTCTCGACGGAATCGGCGGCGTGTCGGTCCTCGCGTCGGCGACGTTCGACGACGAGGGTGGAGACACCGGCGGACGTAAGAAGCTGCCCGCGGTTCAGGTCGGCGACCCGTTCACCGAGAAGGTGCTCATCGAGTGCTGTCTCGACCTCTACAAGGCCGGCCTCGTCGTCGGCATCCAGGACCTCGGCGGCGCCGGGCTGTCCTGCGCCACCTCCGAGCTGGCTGCGGCCGGCGACGGCGGCATGCACATCAACCTCGAGAAGGTTCCGATGCGCGCCACCGGAATGACCCCGGCCGAGGTGCTCTCGAGCGAATCGCAGGAGCGCATGTGCGCCGTGGTCACGCCCGAGAACGTCGATGCGTTCATGGAGGTCTGCAAGAAGTGGGACGTCCTGGCCACCGACATCGGCGAGGTCACCGACGGTGAGCACCTCACCATCTCCTGGCACGGCGAGACCGTCGTCGACGTTCCCCCGCGCACCGTCGCGCACGAGGGTCCCGTTTACCACCGCCCCGTCGAGCGTCCGGCAACGCAGGATGCCTTGATCGCGAATACGACCGCCGGACTGAAGCGTCCCGAAACCGACGCCGAGCTCGAAGCGACCCTGCTGAAGATGATCGCCTCGCCTGCCCTGTGCAGCCGCAAGTGGATCACCGAGCAGTACGACCGCTACGTCCGCGGAAACACCGTCCTGGCCGAGAACGCCGACGGCGGTGTCATCCGCATCGACGAGAAGACCGGACGCGGGATCGCACTGTCCACCGACGCTTCGGGCCGCTACACCGCGCTCGACCCGTACACCGGTGCGCAGCTCGCGTTGGCCGAGGCTTTCCGCAACGTGGCAGTCACGGGCGCAACGCCCAAGGCCGTCTCCAACTGCCTGAACTTCGGTTCTCCCGAGGACCCGGGTGTCATGTGGCAGTTCCAGCAGGCCGTTCGCGGCCTTGCCGACGGCTGCGCCACCCTCGGCATCCCCGTCACCGGCGGCAACGTCAGCTTCTACAACCAGACCGGATCCACGGCAATCCTGCCGACGCCGGTGGTTGCCGTCCTCGGTGTGATCGACGACGTTCACCGCCGCATCCCGACGGGCCTCGGACTCGAGCCCGGCGAGACGCTGATCCTGCTCGGCGACACCCACGACGAGTTCGACGGCTCCATCTGGTCGCAGGTCGAGCACGGTCACCTCGGTGGCGTGCCACCGAAGGTCGACCTCGCCCGTGAGCAACTGCTCGCCGACATTCTGCTCGCCTCTTCGCGTGACGGTCTCGTCACCGCAGCCCACGACCTCTCCGAGGGTGGACTGGCCCAGGCTGTCGTCGAAGCCGCGCTGGCCGGCGAAACCGGTTGCCGCATCCTGATTCCCGAGGGCGCCGATCCGTTCGTGACCTTGTTCTCGGAATCGTCGGGACGCGTCCTCGTTGCAGTTCCGCGTACCGAGGAGACTCGCTTCACCGGTATGTGCACCGCCCGCGGCTTGCCGTGGACGCGTATCGGGGTCGTCGACGAGGGCAGCGACTCCGTCGAGGTCCAGGGACACTTCTCCGTCACGATGGCCAAGCTCCGTGAGGCCTTCGAGGGAACGCTGCCCGCACTGTTCGGGTGATAGATGGTCGATTCCGGAGAACTGACTTCTTCTGACAGCCAGCCGCAGGAACACCACCTGCGGCTGGCTGTTCCCGCACCCCTCGAGAAGCTCGACAACCGCTTCACCGAGTGGGCGTGGGGGCTCCTCAAACTCGACTTCACCGGCATCGCGTTTGCCGCGTTCTTCTTCTGCTGGTCGTTGACCCCTTCGCTGTTGCCGCGCGATTGGCTTTTCCAAGGTCTGATCGGCGGAATCAACTCGGCCATCGGCTACGGCGTCGGTACTGCGATCGGTTGGGCTGTCGAGCGATACCTGCTCAGCGGGCGACGGTGGTGGCCACTGCCCGAGCCGGTGCCTTCCGCGATCAAGGTCTTCGTTCCGGTCGCGTCCATCGTCGCGGCGATCATCATGCTGGTCTACGCGGCCGGGTGGCAACGTGAAATCGCGGCACTGACCGATGCCGAAGGCACGACCACTTCCGGCTACATCCGAACCCTCGGACTGAGCCTGCTCGTCGGTGGCCTGCTCATCTCGATCTGGCGGGTCCTCCACGATCTGGTGAAACTGATTGCCCGACAGCTGATGCGGCGGTTCCACTGGTCACGGTCGGTGGCCAATGGCGTCGGTGTCCTGGTTGTCACCGTCCTGTTCTTCATGCTGGTCGACGGCGTCCTGGTCCGCGGAATCTATGCAGCGACCAACTCGATCTTCAGTCTGCAGAACTCGACCACTCGCGACGGCGTCGTCGAACCGCAGGATCCGATGAAATCGGGTAGCCCCGAATCAGCCGCTCCCTGGGACACATTGGGGTTCGAGGGACGAAACTTCGTCTCGCGCGGACTCGACGCGCAGGAACTCGAAGCGGCAACCGGTAAGCCTGCGATGGATCCGATTCGCGTATATGCCGGACTTGAAAGCGCCGAAGATCCCGAAGAGCGTATGGATCTGGTCATCAAGGAGCTGGAGCGAACCGGCGCCTTCCAACGCAAGGTCCTCGTGGTCATTCCGACGACGGGTACGGGGTGGGTCAATCCCACTGCGGCACAGGCAATCGAACTTGTGCATGACGGCGACACTGCTCTTGTCGCCAGCCAGTACTCGTACCTGCCGAGTTGGATCTCGTTCCTCGCCGACCAGGAGAAGGCGCAAGCTGCCGGACGCCTGTTGATCGAGCGGGTACACGAAAGATGGCTCCAGGAACCGGAAGCCACCAGGCCGAAGTTGATGGTCTACGGCGAGAGCCTCGGCGTCATGGCCGGCGCCGGAGCCTTCGACACACTGCAGGCGGCACGCGATACCGCCGACGGAATTCTGTGGGTTGGCCCACCGAACGCGACGCAGTTGTGGCGTTCGATCGAGAAGAGGCGCGATCCAGGCACTCCCGAAGTAGCTCCTGTCTACGCGGACGGCTTGGCCGGTGTGCGGTTCGCGGATCGCTCCGAAGACATTCCGACCGACGGGATGACGTGGCCGCAGCCGCGGGTTCTGTTTGTCCAGCACCCTTCCGATCCAGTGGTGTGGTGGTCACCCGACCTCATGTTCAATCGGCCCGAGTGGCTCAAGGAAGTACCGGGATTCGACCGCTCGCCGTCGATGAAGTGGTTCCCGGTCGTGACGTTCTGGCAGGTGTCTGCAGACCTCGGTAACGCCGCGGGAGTTCCGGACGGCCATGGTCACAATTACGGAACCTCCGTTCTGGACGCCTGGATCAGCGTTGCCCAGCCCGAGGGATGGACGGCCGCAGAAACCGAGCGGGTGCGATCGGCTTTGGTTGTCGCCGTGAAATCAGAGGGCCCCGAGAAGTGAGGGGAGTCGCCTCGATCGCGCTCTCCGCTACCGCGATCACCTGGAGCAACGTCGTGCTTCCGGCATTCGGTCTTTCGCCTCGTGCCCGCGCCGTGGTCAACACCGCGGCCGGTCTGTCGGCGATCGGAGTCCTACTCGCACGTGGTTACACCCGCGAGGAACTCGGCTTGGCGCACACCGGCATTCGTGGTGGTGCTCAGTTCGGCGGAGCCGCGGCGGGGGCGGTCCTCACCGGCTACAGCGTCGCTTTGGCCGTTCCGTCCTTGCGCGCGACTCTCGCTGCCGACGAGCGAGCAGACGGCCGCGAAGACTTCCTCGAATGGATCATCCTGCACATCCCGTTCGGGACGGTGCTCTCCGAGGAACTGTTGTTCCGTAGCGCGATGTCGGCCGTCTGGAGCCGCGAACTGAACAGGCCGACCGCGCAGGCTGTTCACGCACTGACCTTCGGGCTGTGGCACGTCGCCCCCGCCCGCGGTGCCGGCGACAACGTTCCCGCAGCCGTGGCGTTCACCGGCGCTTCGGCATTGCTGTTCGAGTGGCTGCACCGCCGTGGCGGCAGCGTACTTGCCCCCGCCCTGCTGCACCTGGCCACGAATGCCGGTGGCGCACTTGCCGTTCGTATCGCTACTCGCAGACAGGGAGTGAACTGATGCCGCCCCGCCGCGCCGTCGACCCCGCCGAATTTCGTGCCGCCGTCCTGGCCGTCGGCCCGTGGCTTCGAGATCCGGAACTGCCGAAGCCTTCGCGCAGTGAACTCGGTGCGGCAGTGAAGATGAGTGCGCGCACTCTCGAACAGATCGCCCCCGGATCGAGCGTCGAGGTGCGGGTCCCACCGTTTGTTGCGGTGCAATGCATCGAAGGTCCGCGTCACACGCGCGGAACCCCGCCCAACGTCGTCGAGACGGACGCTCGGACGTGGTTGCAGATGGTCACCGGATTGCTCGAGTTCTCCGACGCCTCCGGTGACGGAAGAGTCGACGCCTCAGGTAGCCGCGCTCCCGAAATTGCGCACTGGCTCCCACTGCTGCGGTTGACCTAGCAACAGAGGGGTTGGCGCAGCAACAGAGTGGTTGACGCAGTAACAGTGAGAGACCATCCGGTTCGCTTCGGCGTGATCTGAGAGCCAAGGCAGCCCTCAGGGGAAGTGAGTCCCAAAATGGCCGTAGACTGTGGATGCCCCCCAACCCCTGCCCACAAAGGGAGCGCCCGGTGACTCGTGCCGATCTGTCGGTCAACAGTCCAAATCTCCTCGCTTCGAACCCGTCCGACGAGGACGAGAACGAGCCCCGCGAAGAATGCGGTGTATTCGGCGTCTGGGCGCCGGGAGAGGATGTGGCGAAGCTCACTTATTACGGCCTGTACGCACTTCAGCACCGTGGTCAAGAAGCTGCCGGCATTGCGGTAGCCGACGGCTCCCAGGTGCTGGTGTTCAAGGATCTCGGCCTGGTCAGTCAGGTATTCGACGAGCAGACCCTCGCAGCGATGCCAGGTCACGTCGCCGTCGGACATTGCCGTTACTCCACCACCGGTTCCACGACGTGGGAGAACGCGCAGCCCATCTTCCGTACGACCACTGCCGGCACCGGCATCGCGCTCGGCCACAACGGCAACCTGGTCAACACCGCTGAACTCGCGAGCCGCACCCGTGCAGCCGGCCTGGTCAACGACAAGCGCCCCAATGCCGCGACTTCCGACTCCGACCTCATCGGTGGTCTCCTGGCACACGCTGCCGGCGACAGCACCATCGAACAGGCCGCGATGGAATTGCTTCCCACGTTGGAGGGCGCGTTCTGCCTCACCTTCATGGACGAGCACACGCTGTACGCAGCGCGGGATCCGCACGGCATCCGCCCGCTCTGCCTCGGTCGACTCGACCGCGGTTGGGTAGTCGCCAGCGAGACCGCAGCACTCGACATCGTCGGTGCGTCGTTCGTTCGCGACATCGAACCCGGTGAGCTACTCGCGATCGACGCCGACGGTGTCCGCTCCTCACGTTTCGCGAATCCGACGCCCAAGGGATGTGTCTTCGAGTACGTCTACCTTGCCCGTCCCGACAGCGTCATCGGTGGCCGTTCGGTCCACTCGACCCGCGTCGAGATCGGCCGTCTGCTCGCCAGCGAGCATCCCGCCGAAGGTGACTTGGTCATCCCCGTTCCCGAGTCCGGCACCCCCGCAGCAGTCGGGTACGCACAGGGCTCAGGCATTCCTTACGGCCAGGGTTTGATGAAGAACGCCTACGTGGGCCGTACCTTCATCCAGCCGTCGCAGACGATCCGTCAGCTCGGTATCAGGCTCAAGCTCAACCCGCTCAAGGAAGTCATCCGCGGCAAGCGCCTTGTGGTGGTGGACGATTCGATCGTCCGCGGTAACACCCAGCGTGCGCTCATCCGGATGCTCCGCGAAGCCGGCGCCCTTGAAATTCACGTCCGTATCGCCTCGCCGCCGGTCAAGTGGCCCTGCTTCTACGGCATCGACTTCGCCTCACCGGCCGAATTGATTGCCAACGGCGCGGGCGGACAGGATGCGACGTTCGAGGAGATGCTCGACGGTGTGCGTCGTTCCATCGGAGCGGACACCCTCGGATACATCTCCACCGAGGGCATGATCGCCGCCACCGAGCAGCCGGCCAGCCGTCTGTGCGCCGCGTGCTTCGACGGGACCTACCCGATCGCGCTTCCCAAGGAAACGTCGATCGGCAAGAACGTCCTCGAGGGGATGCTCGAGAGCACCGCAGGTTCGACGGCCACTCGCGACAACGACAATGCGAGCGCGCTCAGCCGCCCCTGAACATCAGAATCGTTGAAATTCGACAGCCGAGAATCTGCCGTCCACAGCATGTGGGCGGCAGATTTTCTGTTCACGACTTTCTGTTCCACGACACGGCATACGTCGCGAGCATCTGGCATAGTGCCCTCCGTGGCGCAACTGAGAATGGATGGGCACCGGGTACTGGTCGCAGACCTGGTGGGGGACACCATCAAAGCGATCAACGGCTCGATGGTGGCGTACGAGGGTGCGATCACCTTCAAGAACGCCGGAATGGGCGGTGGTGGCGGGCTGCGTGCTGCGCTGAAACAGAAGGCGGCAGGTGAATCACTGTCCCTGATGGAAGTCAGTGGTCAAGGCACCGTCTATTTCGCGGTCGATGCCCAGGACATCACGATCATCGAGCTCAACAACGACGCTCTGCACGTGGAAGCGTCACAGTTGCTCGCATTGGTCGGCCAACTGCGAACCGACGTGAAATTTGCCGGTCTCCGCGGCGCAGGTTCCGGACAGGGCTTGTTCACGACGGTCGTCAGCGGCACCGGTCTGGTGGCGGTGCTGTCGAAGGGCGGACCGATCATCGCGCTCGAAGTCAGCCCGCAGTATCCGCTGGTTGCCGATCCCGACGCCTTCGTCGCTCACCGTGGCCAGCTGAACCAGAGCTTCGTCACCGACGTCACCTGGCGCTCTGCGATCGGCGGTGGCAGCGGTGAAGCGTTCTCGCTGCGATTCGACGGATCCGGAGTCGTCTACATCCAGCCTGAGGAGCGCTGACCCATGCCGTTGGAATTGGTGAACAGCAAGGTCGTCAAGTCGACCCTCGCACCGGGACAGAACGTGCTCGCCCGCACCGGGTCGATGCTCTACTACACCGGTGACGTCCGCTTCATCCCGCACAGCATGGGCGGTGGGCCCGGCGCCATGCCGAACATGGGCGGTATCGCCGGGATGGCCGGCCGCATGATGTCCGGCGAACACGCACGCATGATGGCCGCCGAGGGAAACGGTGAGGTTTTCTACGGGCACGCCGGTCTTTACGTCGAGGTCATCCACCTCGACGGTTCCTCGATGCTCACGGTCGAAGCCGACCGGCTCCTCGCACACGACGGTTACCTGCAGAGTTCGATAGTCGCTCTCACGTCGCAGGGCGGTGTGCGCGGAGCGGTACGTGGCGCCATGACCGGTCAAGGCCTGTTCACGACGCAGTTGCACGGACAGGGAAGCGTCGCGGTTCTCTCGCACGGGGGCGCGATTCCGTTGCAGGTCGGTCCGAACAATCCTCAGGTCGTCGTCGACCCGCAGGCATACGTGTGCCACATCGGTCAGATCAACGTCGACATCTCCGCGAACGTCGGCTGGCGCGAGGCCGTCGGCAAGGGCTCGGGGGAGTCCATCCAGCTGAAGATGACCGGCGCCGGCACCGTCTGGGTCCAGGCGTCCGAGCAGAAGTTCTGAGAGGGCACAGAGCATGGGTATCGAAATTCACAATCCGGCAACTCTGCCCGCCAACGACAACGTCCCGGGTAACGATTACGCCTTCTGCGTCGAGATGGCCGGGCAGCCGTGGTTCACGTCCAAGGGCGCGATGATCGCGTACTACGGAAACATCAACTTCGAGCCGCTCGGGCACACGAGCATGACGGCGATCGTCGCGGCCAGGTTTTCTTCACCGCTCTACGCGGACGACTGGGTGCTCGCTCAGGGACAGGGCAAGTTGATCCTCGGGGACCGCGGATTCAACATCAACTCCTACGACCTCGACGACGGCAACCTCACGATTCGCGCGGCCAATCTCCTCGCCTTCGAGACCAGCCTGGACCTCAAACAGTCCATCGTCCCAGGCTTTTTGACGCTACTGGGGACAGGCAAGTTCCTGGCGTCGTCCAATGGCCCGGTCATGTTCGCGGAGCCGCCGCTGCGCATCGACCCGCAGGCGTTGGTGGGTTGGGCCGACTGCCCGTCGCCGTCCCACCACTTCGATGCCGACTGGATGCAGAGCTTCCTGGGCGCGGTTCGCGGAAGCATGTTCGGCGCGAACACCGGTGAAGAACGCCAGTTCGATTTCACCGGAGCCGGGACGGTACTGATCCAGTCGAGCGAGAAGGTCGTCCACGACGGACACCTCCTCAAACACATCGAATCCGAGACGGTCGCACTCGGGCAGAACAGTCTGCGCGCACTGCACGCCTCGATCGGTGCGCGGCTGCAGAACTGACGTCTCGGGGTACGCGAGGTCTCACCGAGGGGGCCGGTCCGGTAGCGTATGGGCGTAATCGTCGGTATTTGTGTGCGCGCTCTGGGTCTCGAGTCGAACGATCCATCTCGCGTCACGAGGATTGCAAACACTTCACATTGCAAGACCACTTACCTGTGCACGAGCAATACGTGCTCGCGAGAAATACAAGGCTGGAGTAGTAACCCGATGACCGAGGACAGTCACCGCACCGCAGGCGCCTCCTACGCGGCAGCAGGAGTCGATATCGCCGCAGGCGACCGGGCGGTGGAACTCTTCGCCCCTCTGGCCAAGAAGGCCAGCCGCCCCGAGGTCATGGGTGGCCTCGGTGGTTTCGCCGGCTTGTTCTCCCTCAAGGGTGACTACAAGGAGCCGTTGCTCGCCGCATCGACCGACGGCGTCGGAACCAAGCTCGCTGTCGCGCAGGCGATGGACAAGCACGACACGGTCGGACTCGACCTCGTCGCCATGGTTGTCGACGACCTCGTCGTCTGTGGCGCCGAGCCGCTGTTCCTCCAGGACTACATCGCTGTCGGCCGGGTCATCCCCGAGCGCGTCGCGGAATTGGTCAGCGGTATCGCCGAGGGCTGCATCCAGGCCGGTTGCGCTCTCCTCGGTGGCGAGACCGCCGAGCACCCCGGCATCATGGCTGACGGTGACTACGACCTCTCCGCCACCGGCGTCGGTGTCGTGGAGGCCGAGAAGCTGCTCGGACCGGATCGCGTTCGCCCCGGCGACGTCGTCATCGCGATGGGTTCTTCGGGACTGCACTCCAACGGTTACTCACTGGCCCGCAAGGTCCTGCTCGAGATCGACCGCATGAACCTGAGCGCACACGTCGACGAGTTCGGCCGCACGCTCGGTGAAGAGCTGCTCGAGCCCACCAGGATCTACGCCAAGGACTGCCTGGCACTCGCTGCCGAGACCGACGTGCGCACGTTCTGCCACGTCACCGGTGGCGGCCTCGCCAACAACCTCGCGCGCGTCATGCCCAAGGGCTTGGTCGCCGAACTCGATCGCGGAACCTGGAGCCCCGCTCCGGTCTTCGCCATGATCGCGCAGCGCGGACGCGTCGAGCGCGCCGAGATGGAGCAGACGTTCAACATGGGCGTCGGCATGGTCGCCGTCGTCGCACCCGAGGACGTCGACCGCGCACTTGCCGTCCTCACCGCACGCCACATCGACTGCTGGACGCTCGGTAGCGTCAAGAAGGCGTCGGACGCCGCTGCAGAGCGTGCGTTCCTGGCCGGAGACCACCCGCGCTTCTAGACCGCAACGTCAGCTGCCCCATCGGAGAGATCCGGTGGGGCAGTTTTGTGTGTCCGTGCAAGCAGACGCGAGGCGGAAAATGGAACGCAAAAATGAGGAAGAGCGATCAGCTCTTCCTCATTTCACAGTCTGCGCGGTGGCAGTGCGCGGTCAACGCCGCCAGTCGTCGTAGTCGTCCTCTCGCGCATGCCCTTCCCTATCGGAAGTCTGGTCCGATCGGACACTGCTCCGATGCGAGTTGGTCGATCCACCTGCGAGCTCTCTTTGCAGGCTGTCGAAATCCGTGGTCGGTACGCTGTATTTCAATTCGCGTGCAACCTTGGTCTGCTTTGCCTTAGCCCGGCCGCGGCCCATGGCTGACCCCCTCGCGCTTTCGCGGGGCGGCCTGGGGAATTTGGCGGCCCCGTTTGAGTGTGTAAGTTTCCTGACACACACTCTAGCGTGGAAAAGTCGCTTCCGCTTCCACGAAGGCCTCACCGCCGTGTCTGATTGCTCTCACTATGGCCGCGAGCTGCCAGGATGCTGAAAGAACTCGTCAGAACTTTGTGAGAACTGCTCAGAAGTTTCCGGGAATTGCGCGAATCGTCCCCACTCGGGCGTCGCCGCCGAAGACCGGAGCGGATGCGAGAGCCGCCAACTCCTCGGTCCACTCGGTGTTCATCCGCTTGAGCAGAGCTGCCGCCAAGGGCAGGAGCGCCCGCTCGTGACCGTCGTCGATCTTGAGGGCGAAAGCGGACCCGTCGGGAAGCGCTCCGGCGTAGATGCCGTCGTATCCGGTCTTGGAGAACAGACCCGGCACTGCGGACATCAGGCGCTGATCGTTGCGGCCGGTGCCCGAGACGAGGAAGGGGTTCTCGCGGACCGCGTCGGCCACAGCTCGTTCGGGTGAGTCGGGCTCAGCCGAGGGCAGGCGTCCGAATGCCCGAGCCAGGTTCGTGAGCGAAAGCGGGACGATCGGGAGACCACAACCGTCGATGCCGAGTTCCTGCTCTTCCTCGCCGCTGAGATCGAAGATCGTCTCCTGGATCGCGAGTTGGAGGGGATGAGTCGGCTCCATGTACGTCTCGAGCGGCCAGTCGTTCACGACGCACGTGGCGAGCATCGCGGAGTGCTTGCCCGAGCAGGTCATGTAGATCGGGCTGGGAAGCTCGCCCGCTGCGATCAGTTCGGCTCGGGCCAGTTCGTTGCCCGGCAGATCGGAGGGGCACTGCAACTGGTCGACACCGAGTTGGTAGCGAGCGAGAAGCGCTGCGACCAGTTCGATGTGATCGGCCTCGCCCGCATGTGAGGACGACGCGACGGCCAGCTCTTCCGGGCTGGTGGGTGCAAAGCCGTTACGAAGCGCAGCGACGGCTTGCAGCGGCTTGTTCGCCGAGCGCGGGTAGATGGGTGTGTGAATTTCCCCGAGTCCGACAACGACCTCGCCGTCGGCGCCGAGAATGACGGCCGATCCGCGATGCACGCATTCGCGGAATCCGGAGCGGACCACTTCCACCAATTCGATACTCACGAGTGCACCTGCGCTTCTGCTTGTTCGATGAACCTCTGGACGCGCGCGGTGACGTTCGGTGCAAGGTCGGTGTGTTCTGCGAGCAGCCGTCGAAGCCGCTCAGGGTCCGTTCCGGCGAAGACCTCTCGAACAGTCACTCCGTGATCCGGTACGTGGACTCGGGTGACCGAATCGCCCGCGGCGATCGTGCCGGTCCGGTTGACGCGAAGGTAGGCGCCGACGTCGGTCCGCTCGGTGAATCTTTTGACCCAGCCCTTTTCCGCGGCCCAGATGCCGAAGGTGCCGCACGGGACGCGGGGAGCAGTCACCTCGAGTTCGAGAACGTCCGACGCCTCGGCTCCGGTGATGTGCCAACGCTCGCCGATCACGGCGTCCGTGACGAGCATCCCGATGATGTGAAGATTCTCGCCGAACCATCCGGGGCCGAGAGGTCGGCCCAATTCGTCCGACCAGCGCTGCGCTTCGTCGCGCTGATACGCGTAGACAGCTTGGAAGGCGCCGCCGTGGAACTCGGTGTCGCAGACGTAGTCGCCACCCAGACCGAGTCGGCCGACCGCGACGCGGCCGTCGACGGGACGCTTGTCGATCGCGGTACGGGGGACTCGCCTGACGCCACTGTCACGTTCGGTGTGGACGACGCAGACCGCGTCGACCGTGCCCGTCACTTTCCGCGCAATCGGTTGACAGCCTCACGTCCGGCCTGGGGTGCGTCGTCCGCCACGATCGAATCCGGATCGATGGACGCAGCGCTGGGGCCGGCCATCAGTTCGGTGTCGACCGGGATGTTGCGCTTGATCAGAGCGAGTGCGATGGGGCCGAGCTCGTGATGATTGACGACGGTCCCGACGCGTCCGACGGCCCGTCCGCCCGCCGTGATCGGGTCACCCGGTTCCGGGACGGCTTCGGCGCTGCCGTCGAGGTGCAACATGACGAGATGGCGCGGGGGCTTGCCGAGATTGTGAACTCGGGCGACGGTTTCCTGACCGCGGTAGCACCCCTTGTCGAGGTGGACGGCGCCGTGCTCGGCCGGCCCACCGATCCAGTGGACCTCGTGCGGGATGGTCCGTTCGTCGGTGTCCAGTCCGAGGCGAGGCCTCGTCGCTTCGACGCGCAGTGCCTCGAAGGCCCAACTGCCGGCGGGCTTGGCGCCGGCATCGGTCAGCCTGGTCCACCACGCTGCCAGTTGCTCACGTGGGACGAGAAGATCGAAAGAGTTCTCGGTAGGCCACGGCATGCGGCGGACAAATCCGCCGTCGGCCAAGGCGTGAGCGTCGTAGGCCTCGGTGGGTGTCTGAACCTCGAGTGCGGCGAGGACAGTTGACGCTTCGGGTCCGATCAGGCTCAGGACCGCGAGTTCGTTGCCGTCTCGAGGTTCGGCCTTGGACCAGAACACCATCTTCTTCAAGAAGGAGAGAAGGTCGGGTCCGCGGTTCGCCTCGGTGTCGATCCAGGTGACACCTGCCAGGTCCGTCTGCACGAAGTGGTGCTCGACGCGTCCGTTGACGTCCAGGCTCAAGTTCTCGGCACTCTTGCCGTCGGGGAGCGCGGCGATGTGCTGGCTCGAAATCGTGTGCAGCCACGTGAGGCGTTCGTCGCCGGGAATGGCGATCACGAATCTGTGACTGCGGTCGACCACCACTGCTGCGCGCTGCGCGGTTCGCTGTTCGCCGAGAGGATCGCCGTAGTGCCACGCGACACCGATGTCGGCCGAACCGTCCGGTGCGGTGACCGCGCCGGGGGAAGTCAGAAGTGGGCTGTTGGGCACAAGAGCGTTGTCGACCACGAGACCAGTCTAGGAGTGTGGGCGGGATCGCGGTTACAGGGCGGCCCCGGCGGCTTGGCGGATCGTTAGGGTTGATGGCATGCCTGATCGCGTATTGGTGACTCTCGACCATGAGGTGCTCGATGCTGACGCACCGTTTCTGCACGCCGACGACCTGGCGGTGGTGCGCGGCGACGGAGTCTTCGAGACGCTGTTGGTACGCGACGGCCGCGCCCGGGTGGTCGAGGGACACCTGAGTCGACTGGTTCTGAGCGCGCGGGCACTCGGTCTGCCCGCTCCCGTTCTCGATGATTGGCGTCTGGCGATCGAGATGGCTGCCGAGGAGTGGGGGACCGAGAAGGAAGGCGCTCTTCGTCTTGTTCTGACCCGCGGCCGTGAGAGCGGTGACAAGCCGACAGCCTTCGTGATGGTCGGTCCGGTGGCCGATCGGGTCAGACAGGTCCGCGAATCGGGGTTGTCGGTGATGACTCTCGAGCGAGGTTTCTCTGTCGATCTCTCTGCCCGGGCACCCTGGCAGCTACTGGGCGCGAAGACGTTGTCGTACGCAACCAACATGGCAGCGCTTCGATATGCGGCGAATTTGGGTGCTGACGATGTGATCTTCGTCAGTTCCGAGGGCAATGTGTTGGAGGGGCCACGCTCGACGGTGGTGATCGTTCGGGACAGGACTTTGATCACACCGCCTCCCGCACAGGGCATTTTGATGGGCACTACGCAGCGCGCCCTGTTCGACGTTGCCGGCAGTGCTCGCTTCGATTGCCGATACGAAACCCTCCGACCTGCGGATTTGATTGCGGCCGACGGAGTGTGGATGGTTTCGAGCGTCACGCTGGCCGCACGCGTCCATACACTCGACGGGCTCACATTGCCAGAGCCGAAGGTCTCCGGGGAATTCGCGGAATTGGTTGAACGTGCAATTGATTCGGATTCAGCAGGGCGATAGGCGAATAGGATTCGCGACAGGTCTCTACTACATTTGGTAGTAGCAAAGTCCTGCGGTCCAAACCGGACAGCAGTACCGTGTCCGCAGGGGCCGAGCGACTGCCCGCGTCTCGAACCCCGAAGCCTGTCCCAGGGCCCTACTCTCGGAGTAGCCAATGGATACTTTGGACGTCTCCAGGTGGCAGTTCGGTATCACTACCGTCTACCACTTCATCCTTGTTCCGCTGACCATCGGACTTGCGCCGATGATCGCGATCATGCAGACGATGTGGGTGGTCACCAAAAAGGACCACTGGTATCGGCTCACCAAGTTCTTCGGCAAGCTTTTCCTCATCAACTTCGCACTCGGTGTAGCCACCGGCATCGTGCAGGAGTTCCAGTTCGGCATGAACTGGAGCGAGTACTCGCGATTCGTCGGTGACGTCTTCGGAGCTCCGCTCGCATTGGAAGGCCTCGTCGCCTTCTTCATGGAGTCCGTCTTCATCGGACTCTGGATCTTCGGTTGGGGCAGGCTGCCCAAACTTGTACACCTGGCGTGCATTTGGCTCGTGGCGATCGGCGTCAACGCGTCGGCATTCTTCATCATCGCGGCCAACTCGTTCATGCAGCATCCGGTCGGTGCGACGTACAACCCTGAAACGGGTCGTGCCGAGCTCACCAGTATCTGGGAGCTGCTGACCAACAACACCGCTCTCGCTGCCTTCCCGCACGCGGTTGCCGGCGCCTTCCTGACAGCGGCGACGTTCGTCGCCGGCATCAGTGGTTGGTGGATGGTGCGGAACATGCGCCGCGCCAAGCAGGCTGAGGCCGCCGAAGCCGAGCGCCTCGAAGCCGACGCACGGACGATGTACCGCCCGGCAACACGATTCGCGTTGCTCGTCATGATCGTGGCCGGAATCGGCATCATCTATACCGGTGACGTCCAAGGCAAGCTCATGTTCCAGCAGCAACCCATGAAGATGGCGTCGGCGGAATCGCTGTGCGACACCGAGATGGATCCGGACTTCTCGATCCTCACTATCGGCACTCACAACAACTGTGACAGCGTGACGCACGTTCTGAAGGTGCCGTTCGTTCTTCCATGGTTGGCCGAGGGCAAGTTCACCGGCGTCGAACTGCAAGGCGTGAACCAACTGCAGGAGCAGGCGGAGCAGGACTTCGGACCGGGTAACTACCGACCGAATCTCTTTGTCACGTACTGGTCTTTCCGCGCCATGATCGGCCTCGCCGCCGGTTCGGCAGCACTGGCTCTCGCGGGACTGTGGGTCACTCGTAAGGGGCGGGTCCCGGACCAGAAGTGGTTCGGAATACTCAGCCTGGTCGCGATCCCCACTCCGTTCATGGCGAACAGCGCCGGTTGGATCTTCACCGAGATGGGCCGTCAGCCCTGGGTGGTGCATCCCAACCCGACCGGCGTCGACATGATCAGACTTACTGTCGACCAAGGTGTTTCGGACCACGCGTCGGCTACCGTCTGGGCTTCGCTGATCACCTTCACCCTGCTGTACGGAGCGCTGGGAGTCGTCTGGTTCAAGCTGATCGTGCGGTACGCGAAGGAAGGCCCGTTGGAGCACGACATGCATCCGCCGGGCGATACAGATCATGACGAGCCGGAAGATCCGGACAAGCCCAAACAACTGTCGTTCGCGTACTAGGAGGCGATCATGGGACTTCAAGAAGTATGGTTCGTGCTCGTCGCAGTACTGTTCATCGGTTACTTCGTCCTCGAAGGGTTCGACTTCGGTGTCGGGATGCTCATGCCGATCGTCGGCAGAGGCAGTGACCTCCCGGCCGATACGCGTCGACGGGTGGCGCTCAACACGATCGGCCCGGTGTGGGACGGCAACGAAGTGTGGCTGATCACCGCAGGTGGCGCGATGTTCGCGGCATTCCCGGAGTGGTACGCGACGTTGTTCTCCGGGTTCTATCTACCGCTGCTGATCATCCTGGTGGCCTTGATCGTTCGTATCTGTGCCATCGAATGGCGAAGCAAGATCGACGACGACAAATGGCGTCAGCGTTGCGACTGGGGCATCATCTTCGGCTCCTGGGTCCCGGCAGTTCTCTGGGGCGTGGCTTTCGCGAACATCGTTCGGGGCGTGGCGATCAACGCAGACAAGCAGGTCGAGTCGGGATTCTTCGATCTGCTCAATCCGTACGCGCTGCTCGGCGGTCTGACCACCGCGCTGGTGTTCGCTCTCCACGGTGCAGTGTTCCTGGCACTCAAGAGTGCCGACGAGGTTCGTGAAGATGCCGTGAAGATTGCTGCACGACTGGCAATTCCGGCTATTCCGGTCGCCGGCGGATTCGTCCTGTGGACGCAACTCGCCTACGGCAAGGGATGGACGTGGATTCTGGTAGCTGCCGCTGCTGCGGCACTGATCGGCGTCGTCTTCCTGACGCGGGCCGAGCGCGAAGGCTGGGCTTTCGTTCTCACCTGTGTGGCCGTCATCGCCACTGTCGTGCTGCTGTTCGCCTCGCTGTTCCCGAACGTCATGCCGTCGACGCTGGATCCGGCGTACAGCCTGACCATCGAGAACGCGTCGTCGAGTCCGTACACGCTCAAGGTGATGACGTGGGCCGCGGCATTCATGACACCGGTGGTGATCATCTACCAGGGCTGGACGTACTGGGTGTTCCGACAGCGCATCTCCTCCAAGCAGATTCCGGCGTCGATCGGTCTCCGATTCAAGGAGAAGACTTGGTAGTCACGAACCCTGAATCACGACACATTCGAAACACGAAAGAACTGACGGTCGAATTCACGTGACAATCGAAGTAGGCGACGCTCCCACCACTCGGGAGCGTCGCCGGGGGCCGATCGACCCGCGGCTGTGGCGACATTCCGCTTCTGCGCGCGGCTACCTGATCCTGACTGTTGCTCTGTCGATGGTGAACGTCGTGATGGTCATCGTCGCGGCGCTCATGATCGGCCGGGTGCTGGCCGGAGTGATCACCACTCGAACTGTGGATGTTTCCTCGTGGACAACCGAATTGGTTGTTCTCGCCGCAGCTGTGGCGGTCCGAGTTCTGGGGACTTGGCTGCAGACCAGGTATGCGCACCGGGCGTCGACTCGCGTCGTTGCCGAGATCAAGAACGGCGTGCTGACGTCGGCGACGGCGATGAGTCCTCGCGATCTGGATCCGCGGCGTGACGAGATCGCGACCGTGGTCACCCGAGGTGTCGACGGCCTTGGTCCGTACCTGACGGGATACCTTCCGGCCCTGGTCTTGTCGGTGACGCTGACACCCATCACCCTGATAGTCATTGCGGTGCAGGACATGACGTCTGCGGTCATCATCTTCGTGACGCTGCCGCTGATCCCCATCTTCATGATTCTGATCGGCCTGCTGACAAAGGGTAAGTCGGAGAAGACGCTGGCAGCGATGACCACGTTGTCTTCGCAACTGCTCGATCTCCTTGCCGGTTTGCCGACGCTGCGGGCGCTCGGTCGTCAGCAGGGTCCTGCCGAGCGCGTCCGTGAACTCGGTGACGCTCATCGGCGAACGACGATGTCCGCCCTCCGCGTTGCGTTCCTGTCCTCGATGGTGCTTGAACTGCTCGCAACGCTCTGCGTCGCGTTGGTGGCCGTGAGTATCGGCTTGCGACTGGTGTACGGCGACATGTCACTCGAGCCGGGGATAGTCGCGTTGATCCTCGCCCCCGAGGTGTACCTGCCACTTCGGATGGTGGGAACCCAGTTCCACGCCGCCGAGGACGGAATGGCGGCAGCCAACAAGGCATTCGAGGTTATCGAGGCGGATTCTGCCGCACCGGAGGGTGGTAGCACGACGGTGGTCGCTCGCGGTGCCGACATCGTCTTCGACGGACTCGGCGTGACCTCTCGTGGGGGAGTCGCACCGTCTCGACTTTCCGCCGTGGCATCGCCAGGGGCGATCACCGTGCTCACCGGTCCCAACGGCTGCGGCAAGTCGACGGCAGTGCACGCGCTGCTCGGGTTGATCGAACCGAGCAGTGGGCGCGTGACGGTCGCCGGCGTCGATGTCCGAGACCTGGACGAGCACGCGTGGTGGAGTCAGTTGGCCTGGCTTCCCCAGCATCCGGTCCTCCTACCCGGCACCGTTCGTGAAAATCTCGATCTCACCGGGGTCGTCGATGCGCAAGCATTGGCTCGCGCCGCTGCTGCGACGGGATTCGACGCGGTACTGGCCGAGCTGCCTGCGGGCGTCGAGACCGTGATCGGCGTCGGCGGTACAGGTCTGTCTTTGGGGCAGCGGCAACGGCTGGCACTGACACGCGTGCTTGCCTCGGACCGCGCAGTTCTTGTCCTGGACGAACCCACCGCTCACCTCGACTCGGATTCGGAAGGGACAGTGTTGGCTTCTCTGAGAGCACGGGCGGAGCGTGGCGACACCGTTGTCGTGATCGGCCACCGTCCGAGTGTGCTTGCCGCAGCTGACCGGATCGTCGAGGTGCGCGCTCATGAGAAGTGACGCTCACGATCCGCTTCTGCGTGCTCTGCGGCTACTGGAACTTCGGCCACGACGCGTACTGACGGCGGTAGCGGCGGGTGTGGCAACACTCGGTAGCGCACTCGCCTTGGCCGCGCTGTCCGCATGGTTGATCACGCGTGCTTGGGAGATGCCCCCCGTTCTCGATCTCAGTGTTGCGGTAGTTGCCGTACGCGCATTGGGAATCTCACGTGGTGTCTTCCGCTATCTCGAACGATTGACGACGCACGACGTCGCGTTGCGCGGAACCACCGCGGCGCGATCGAGGATCTACCAGCAGTTGGCCGCAGGAGATCCCGCGGCAGCAGCCGGACTACGACGCGGTGACCTGCTCTCACGTACGGGCGCCGACGTGGATGCACTGGGCGACGTCGTCGTCAAAGCACTGATCCCGATTGCGGTTTCTATTGTCCTCGCGTTTGCTGCAGTGGGAATCCTGTTGTTCATCTCGGTTCCGGCCGCGCTCATCCTGGCTGTTGCGCTGGCGGTGTCCGGGATCGCGGCACCCTGGCTTTCGGCTCGTGCTGCTCGTCTCGCCGAGGCCGACAGTTCTGCTGCCGCAGCGCGATTCAGTGAGTCCGCGGTGACCGCCCTCGACCATTCCGCCGAGCTCCGGGTATCGGGTCGCTTGGATCAGGCGGTGAGCGAGGCGGTCTCTGCCGAGAACGATGTGGTAGAGGCAACCGATCGCGCGGCGATCCCGAGTGCCTTTGCCGCAGCTGCCACGCCCCTGGCAATCGGAGTGAGCGTCCTCGGTGCCCTGCTGATCGGAATTACGCTGTACGGAACCACCGAGATGTCACCGATGTCCATGGGAATCCTTGTACTGCTTCCGCTGTCGGCTTTCGAGGGAACCGCGATACTGCCCAGCGCGGCGGTGGCATTGACCAAGGCGCGGCTGGCGTCGGCACGCATCATGGCGGTACTCGATCGAGCCGACGCCGAACACGTTGAAGGAAATCGTGCGTGGCCGGAGGACGGGGTCCTGAGTGTGCACGCGTTGCGGGCGGGTTGGCCCGGGGGAAAGGTGACCGAACCGCTGTCGGTGGATCTTCCTCGCGGTGCTCGTGTTGCCGTCGTCGGCGAGAGCGGATCCGGAAAGACCACCGCACTGATGACGACGGCGGGACTGCTGCCGCCCGTCGCGGGAACAGTTCGTGTTGACTCGGTGGACGTTTCGGATATCGATCCGGCCGAGCTGCGTCGGCACGTGGGGTACTTCGCCGAGGACGCACACCTCTTCGAGACGTCGGTACTCGAGAACCTGCGCGTTGCGCGGGGTGACCTCACCGCCGAGGACGCGGAGAAGGCACTTGCCGCAGTTGGTCTCGGCGACTGGCTGTCGGAACTGCCGGACGGGCTCGACACCTACCTGGTCGGCGGCATGCGAGCGGTTTCGGGCGGTGAGCGTCGTCGGTTGCTGTTGGCGCGCGCGATCGTCTCGCCCGCGGAGGTGCTGCTGCTCGACGAGCCGACCGAGCACATGGACGCGGAGGCGGGCGATCAGTTGCTCCGCGAGTTGCTCAGTCGCGACGCAACGCTGGTCGATTCTTCGCGAACCGTTGTTGTCGTCACCCACCAACTTCCGGACGGCACACCAGCTGACCAGGTGATATGCGTCGGAAAAGTTTCTGTGGAAAATACGTTGCCGTCATCGTGAAGTGGGCGTACTTTCTCCTGTACACAAGGAAGGAGGTGGTCTGAAATTGAAGTACAGACGGACGCGTGAGGTGGCTGCCAGCTAGCCGCAATCGCTGATGGAATTCACTTACCGCGTGAGCGGCCTGCGAATCCCAGGCAGCCACCCGACCCCCGAGCCCCCGATCAGTCCGACCGGGATCCGCGCGAAAGCGTGGGTGTGGCTCGGGGGTCGCTTCGTGCCGTGCGCCTTTATCAACCCCCGGCGGTTGATAAAGGCGCACAGCGTGGACAAGGATTAGGCCCCCACCATCCACCGCGCTCGAGGATCGCTCTGACCTCGGCTGCAGTTCGGCACGAGGCCCCCTCCACCTCCTCCCAACCGAAGACCAGTGTGGCGTTGCCTGACAGTTCGGATGCGTTTCCTCGCCGACGATCCCGCAGCGCAGTCGCCCGAGAAGAGTGGAAGGCAAATCCGTCGAGTCGAACGATCAGTGCGACACCGCAATTGCGGTAGTCGACGTCCTCGTAGAAAGTTCTCCCATCGACGAGGACCGGCGATTGCCGTCGTGCTTCCGGCAAACCGTGTGCTCGCTCGACCTCGATTGCGTAGCGATGCTCGAGTACCGACTGGACACCGCGATCCAACAGGTCCAATGTCGAGGACAGCGCTTTGACATATCGCCTCGGCCGTCGGCATTCCATTCGGGTGCGCAATTCCATCCGTGACACTTTGCACGCCGTGGCCGAGCGAACCAGAGAACGAGCGGCGTCGCGAGCCGACGGCTCTGCAACCGCCAGGTCAATTGCGGTGTCGGCCAGCGAAGTACGAGCAGGCTGAGTGGCAACGCCGATGTGGGCCTGAGCGCGTGAACGATGAACGATCACTCCGGGATGGGCAGTGGACCACCCCAACGGAACGGGGCGCGCCGGGGAGCGTTCGGGTCTGACCGTCGGACTCTGACAGCGCGAGGATCTGCCGTATCGGACCGTGATGTGGACCGGCAGTTCGGACTCGATGTGCGTGAGTCCCCACTCTTCAGCTGCCGTCCGGTGACTCAGGTAGGTCTCTCCGCCGCCGAACAGAAGGGCGGCCTCGAGAATCATTGCTCGGTTGAGCGGGCCGTTGGTGCTGGATTGAACGCCGTGGAGGACGGAAGTCCATTGACCCGATTCGACCAGATGTTGGATGCGCCGCGGTGAATAGCCGAAAGGGCGTAGTTGTTTATTGGTCGCGAGTCCGTGTTGGAAGTCGAAGAGTCTTCGGAGATCAGGATCGATGTAGTCGCAGCTCATGCGAATACCGTCAGATCGCGGACCGACAAGAATCGGTCGAAGATGCCGCTCCGAAGCCCGCCTGTGGAATTTGTCGGTGCCTGTGGATAAATCTGCTGTGCGCCTTTATTAACCGCCGGGGGTTAATAAAGGCGCACAGCAGAGCTAGCCGATGTAGCGCGTCAGGCGGGCCGAGAGACGCGGTTCCAGGCCACCGTCAGACATGATCCGCTCTTCGACGTACGCAAGGTCGCCGCCTTCGACGATGCCGTACAGACGCTTCGCGCCGCCGTACAGTGCACCGGACTGGCTGCGGATCACCACGTCGGTGGCAAGTTCCCACGACGCTTGGGTGAGTGCGCGCCCGTAGTACATTTCGACGACACCGGAGCTGTGGCTGAGCAGGAGTTCGACCACTTCCTGGTTGACGCTGCCCGGGATGCCGTCGCCGCCCATGCGCCAGTAACCGCTCTCGCGCAGATCGGGGCTCACGTACTTGCCCTCGGCGTCGAGGCGCCAGGACCGGGACTCCCAATTGAGGTACGGGCCGCCGTCGTGCGAGATGACGATCTGCTGACCGAAGGCGTAGTCGCCGTTCTCGTCGTGTCCTTCACCTTCGCCGCGCCAGACACCGACGAGGGGGAGAAGCGCGAGGAGTTCGGGATTGATATCCGGGCCGAGGCGCAGGTTTGCGGTGTCCTCCGGCAACGGAAGGTCCGGCAGGGTCGGAATGTTGAGCGACGCCGTCGACTTGGAGCGCTCGACGGCGATGGCGACAGCTTCGTCCCCGCTGCCGCGCCTCACGGCACCTGCAGCGGCGGAATCGTCAGCGGTCGCGTCGGACCCTGAATCCGGAGCCTGACTCACGACTCGTCGGTGACCAAGCGGTACACGACGTACACGGAGAACCAAGCGATCATGACGGATGCGAGTGCGAGGAGTACCTCGAAGAAAATGACCACGGGTACATCTTAGACCGCGGCGACCGACCGGAAAAATCGGGAGCCGGAATGCAGAAGGCCCCGCACCGGAGGGGTGCGGGGCCGCCTGACAAAGCAGGAATTACTTGCTGACGGTCACGTCCACGTTGTGCACGCCCGAGCCCTCGGGAGCGACGGTGGAGGTGCCGTTGCCCGAGCTGGACAGTGCACGCACGGTCCACTCGCCCGGAGCGGCGAAGAAGCGGAAATCGCCGGTTCCCGATGCCACGACCTCGGCCGTGAACTCTCCGGAGCCGTCGAGCAGACGCACGAATGCGCCGCCGATGGGCTGGCCGTCAGCTGCGAGAACGCGGCCGGTGATGACCGTTTCCTTCTCGACGTCGACGCCGGCAGGCAGGGTCTGGCCCTGGGTAGGTGCTCCACACATGATCAGGCTCCCAATTCGATCGGTGCGCCGACGAGTGAGCCGTATTCGACCCAGCTGCCGTCGTAGTTCTTGACGTTGTTCTTGCCGAGGATCTCCTGCAGGACGAACCAGGTGTGGCTCGAACGCTCGCCGATGCGGCAGTAGGCGATCGTTTCCTTGGTGTCGTCGAAGCCCTTTTCCGCGTACAGCTTGGCGAGGTCGTCGTCCGACTTGAAGGTGCCGTCCTCGTTGGCGGTGGTGCTCCACGGGATGTTGATGGCTCCGGGGACGTGGCCACGCTGCTGCGCCTGCTCCTGCGGAAGGTGGGCGGGAGCGAGGATCTTGCCGGAGAACTCGTCAGGGCTACGAACGTCGACGAGGTTCTTGCTGCCGATGGCGTCGATGACCTCGTCGCGGAATGCGCGGATCGAGAAGTCGGGGGTCTCGGCCTTGTACTGCGTGGCTTCGCGGTTGACTGCGTCCTTGGAGAGCGGGCGTCCGTCGAGTTCCCACTTCTTGCGGCCGCCGTCGATCAGCTTGATGTCCTGGTGGCCGTACAGCTTGAAGTACCAGTACGCGTAAGCGGCGAACCAGTTGTTGTTGCCACCGTAGAGAACGACGGTGTCGTCGTTCGCAATGCCTTTGGCGGAGAGCAGATCCGAGAACTGCTCCTGGTTCAGGAAGTCGCGTCGGACGCCGTCCTGGAGGTCCTTGCGCCAGTCGAGCTTGACTGCACCCTCGATGTGGCCGCCGTCGTATGCGCTGGTGTCCTCGTCCACCTCGACAAAAACGGTCTTGGGGGTGTTGAGGTTCTGCTCAGCCCAGTCAGCGGAGACTAGGACGTCGGAGCGAGCCATGGTGTTCCTTTCGATATGGTCTTGCATCGGTCGTTATCTAGCAGGGGTTCAGCAGGGTTGTGGGGCAAGCGTTTTCACGCGGTGGTAGCGCGGCCGGTATTTCGCAGCCTTGCGACGAGTGGATAGATCTGGCAGCCGAGGCAGATGCCGAACGCGGCGTTGAGCAGGGCCGCGAACAAGGCGAAGCCGGTGGCAACGGTGCCGACGATCGTCGACCCGGCCAGGAAACCGACCGTGCCGGCGAGTGCGAAGACGAAGCCGACGAACTGCGCGAAGCGCAGCGGCGCCACGGGTTCGCGTTCGCTGACCGGCGAGAGTCGCGGGGCGACGAGCTTGCCGAAGATCTGGCCGTACGGGCTGCGCTTGGGGCCGAGTACCGCTCCGACCGCGAAGACTATGGCCTGCAGTGCGAGAACGACGGTGGCGGCGGGCAGTGAGAAGGTCGAGAGGATGAGCGTGAGTACGAGAACGCCGGTGGTGACCCACGCGGCGAATCGAGGTCCGCGGACGTCGACCTGCTCGAGCTGGGGTGTGGTTGTGGACATCGGGAGTGCTCCTGCGCTGGATTGCATGATGCTGTGCCTGGGCCGAGAAAACGGGACGTCAAAGTCCCACTCGGTGGATTGATCACGTGAGCGAAAGCTCGAAGGTCAGAGAGATCTGACGGATGTGGTGATCAGCAACAGGTACAGCAACAGCCCCCGAGGCGGCACAGGTCTACTGCGCGGCGTCGGGTGAGCATCAGCTCGTGGCGGGTTTGCACGTCGGCGAGTTTACCCCGAATTCTCGGATTTTGGCTCGTGGGGTCCGGATAGTGGTACGAGTGCAGCTTTCAGATCGGCTGCGGATGGCACTCCGGACACCCGGAACTGTTCCTCCAGGCCACCGTCGAGGATGAAGGTGGTGGGCAGCGAGAGGACACTCATCTCGCGTGCCAGAGCCGGTTCCTTGTCGATGTCGAGCTCGATCTCCACCGGCGGACGGGGAGCGTCGGCCATCGAGATCACGACCTGACCGACGACGCGGCGTACTGCCGCGCACGGTCCGCACCAGTCGGCAGAGAAATGCAGTACGACGGGTCCGCCGTTCGGCGAAGAGACTCCAGCGGCGCGGAGCAGTTCGAGGCGACTGTCCGCCGCGCCGGTCGCGGCCGGCGTGGTGACTCGGACCTTTCCGTTGCGCGACTTGAGAAAGAGCCCGACCGCGACGACGGCGACCAGCGCGACCAGCAGAATTGTGATCCCGGTCATCGGTTCTGCAGCTCTGCGAGATCGATCGTCGTGTTTTCGGCGCTGCCTTCGATCACGATTCTTCCGCCTTCCGCGTAGACCAGGCTCGGCTGAATTCCGTAGGGGAGTGCCTGCGGATCGATCGTGTAGCTGAACAGTCCGAGGACGACGGGTTCGAGTGCTGCGGGGATCGAGAAATCGGCTTTGCCCTCCGGACCGAAGTACAGATTGCTGGCGACGATCTTGACCTGCCCACCTTCCAGAACCAGGTTGGCCTGCACACTCACTGCAGTCTCGACCGGGCCGACGGCAACCGTTCCCGTCAGCACGACGGCGCCCGCGGTGCTCGCTCCGGTTCCGCCGCTGCCCCCGGTGCCATCCGACTTGTTGGCCGGCGGCGAAGATACCTGCAGGTCAGGGATATTGAGCAGCTTTCCGAGGTCGGTGGCGTTGATTCCCATCCGGCCGTCGAGTTTGTCGACGGGGAGTTGGGTGACATTGCCGTTCACGATGTCGGAGAAGGGAACGGTGACCCCACGCAGATCGGCCTCGACGGTCACTTCGCCCACCACGTCGCTCTGGACGCCGGTAGCTCTGACGTAGACGTCCTTGTATTTCCCGCCGAGTGCCTGGGTGAGGAAGGGGAACCCGTTGAAGGTGACCTCCGGATCCGACTCGAGTGATGCGCCGGTTCGGAGCTCGCGGGAAACCCGGTACTCGGCGTACGCGGCCGCGCCGAAATCGGCCACCAGTCCGAGGCCGAGGAGAAAGACGATGCCGATGATCAGTTTGCGCACCGCACCATTGTGACGGACTCCGGTCGGGGTTCGATGCGACGGCCCCGGTACCAGGCACGCTAATGTAGGGACCGACCAAAAGCGTCGAACTACTCGAGCGTTGCCCTCACGGGTTGCGCGGGCTACTAGATAGGAGGCCGTGTGGAACTGCTCCTCCTCACCTCCGACCCCAACCCGGAAGCTGTACTACCGGCGTTGGCGTTGCTGGCGCACTCGGTTCGGCCTGCCCCCACAGAGGTTTCCTCGCTACTCGAGGCAAGTTCCGCGGACGTGGCATTGGTGGATGCGCGCACCGATCTGGCTGCCGCACGCGGGTTGTGTCGATTGCTCGGAAGCACAGGATCCGCAGTACCTGTGGTCGCCGTCCTCACCGAAGGCGGACTCGTTGCCGTCAACGCCGACTGGGGGTTGGACGACATCCTGCTTCCCGGTACCGGTCCGGCTGAGGTGGACGCCCGATTGCGGTTGTTGGTCGCCCGCAGCGGCGGTGTGGCCAGTCCGGAAGCGTCGGGAAAGATCACGCTGGGCGAACTGGTTATCGACGAGGGGACGTACACGGCACGACTGCGTGGACGGCCCCTTGATTTGACTTACAAGGAATTCGAGCTGCTCAAGTACCTCGCGCAGCACGCCGGACGGGTATTCACCCGGGCGCAGCTGCTGCAGGAAGTGTGGGGCTACGACTTCTTCGGCGGCACCAGGACGGTCGACGTCCACGTGCGTCGTCTGCGGGCGAAACTCGGCACCGAATACGAGTCCTTGATCGGTACAGTCCGAAATGTCGGATATAAGGCAGTGCGTCCGACCAGGGCCAAGGGTGGCGCAGCTGCTCCCGTTCAGTTCGAGGACGACGAGGACGTCGACTACGACGCGGCCGACGGATCGGTGGTCTGACGTGGGTTGGACAGATTCACTGCCGGCTGGATTCGCCGAGCAGGTTTCCGCGCTTCTCGATCGCGCAACCGAGTTCGACGGCAAGGCGCCCGTGTCGGAACAGGGGCGCCATGCCGTTGCCGGGCGCGGCGGCGCGCGACACTTCCTCGAACTCGACGGCGATGCAGTCGTCGGTTATGCGCAGCTGCAAGCCGGTTCGGACGAGCATCCCGACATGGCGGAGTTGGTGGTCGACCCGCAGGCGCGGCGCCGCGGCATCGGAACCAGGCTTGCCGCAGCGGTATTCGACGAGGGCCGGCCGGGCACGCGTGTCTGGGCGCACGGAAACGTCGACGCCGCAGTCGAATTCGCCAAGAGCCTCGATCTGGTCAGCGTTCGTGAACTCCTGCAGCTGCGTCGACCACTCGATGCTCCGCAGCTTCCGGAAATCGTTGTGCCCGAAGGTGTGACGATTCGGACGTATGGTGGACCCGAAGACGATTCCGAGATCCTTCGCGTCAACAATGCGGCCTTCTCCTGGCATCCCGAGCAGGGTGGCTGGACCCAGGCGGAGATCGACGAGAGAACGGCCGAAGGTTGGTTCGACCCTGCTGGTCTGTTCATGGCGTTCGCGGACACCGATCCCGATACTCTTCTCGGCTTTCACTGGACCAAGGTGCACGCACCCGAAGGTGACGATCCGGAGCTGGGGGAGGTGTACGTCGTGGGGATCGATCCCGCGGCGCAGGGACGAGGTCTCGGCCGAGTGCTGACTCTCGCGGGCATGCATTACCTGCGTGATCGCGGCCTCGGAACCGTCCTTCTGTACGTCGAAGGCGACAACACGGCCGCCCTCCACACGTACGAACGACTCGGCTTCGATCGGTTCCACGTGGACATGGCTTACGCCCGCGCGCTCTGACGTCACAGTCGGACACGCAGAAATGTCCAGTCTGTTCATTCTGCGTTAACCATGTGTGGTCCAGCCGGACACCGCGCCCGCCTACTTTTCTCTGTGGGCAGCGCCGTGTTGCCTGATGCAGATTTCAATCATTCTGCGTCTCATGTCGCCGCCCGATCGTGGGCGTGGCGGTAGCGATTTCCGGAGGATCTTGGTGAATCTCAAGCGCAGTGGTGCCCTGCTTGGTGTAGTGGCCGTGGGCGCCATGACCTTGGCCGCATGTGGCAGCGACAACAACTCGTCGTCGACGGGTGTGGACGCGTCCGCATCGAACGCAACGTGCGAAGGCAAGAGCAACCTCTCTGCCGCTGGTTCCTCGGCACAGAAGAACGCCATGGACCAGTTCGTCGCCACTTACATCTCCGTGTGCCAGGAAAAGGGCAAGACGGTCAACGTCGCGTACAACCCCAGCGGTTCGGGCGACGGTCGTACACAGTTCATCGCCGGCCAGATCGACTTCGCCGGCTCCGACTCGGCCATCAAGGACGAGCAGGCCGACAAGGCCAAGGAGCGTTGCGTCGGCGGCGAAGCCTGGAACCTTCCCCTCGTCTTCGGCCCGATCGCAGTTGCATACAACCTCGACGGCGTCGACAAGCTCGTTCTCAACGCAGAGGTTCTCGCGAAGATCTTCAACGGCGGCATCACCAAGTGGAACGATCCGGCAATCGCCGCGCTCAACTCCGGTGCATCGCTTCCCGACGAGAAGATCACCACCGTGATCCGCTCCGATTCCTCGGGTACCACCGACAACTTCCAGAAGTACCTCGACGCGGCATCGAACGGTGCTTGGACGTCGGGCGCAGGGTCCGACTTCACCGGTGGCGTCGGTGAGGGCGCCAAGGGTTCGGCGGGCGTTGCACAGGCAGTTGCCACGGCACCGGGTTCGATCACCTACGTCGAGAAGTCGTTCGCCGATCAGAACAAGCTCTCGGTTGCCGAAATCAACACCGGCTCCGAGGCAGTCGCACTGACCAACGACACGGCCGCGAAGTCGATCGCAGGCGCGAAGTTCAAGTCCGACGCAACCGGCGACCTGACGCTCGACCTCGCGTCGATCTTCAAGACCAACGAAGCCGGCGCCTACCCGCTGGTTCTCGCCACGTACTCGATCGTCTGCTCCAAGGGCTACGACGCGGACACCTCCGCAGCAGTGAAGTCGTTCCTGACGAGCGCGGCCAACGAGGGTCAGGCCAACCTGGCCGAGCAGGGTTACGTCCCGCTGCCGTCCAACGTCCAGGATCGCCTCAACGCGTCCATCACGGCAATCAGCTGACCTAGAGACTCGTGCGGACAAGCTCATGGATCTACATTCAGACGTGAAGGAAGTGAGCGCGCATGAGTGACGCGCCCATCACCTCGACATCTCGTTCTCCCGGCCCCGCAACCAGCGGGGCCGGGGTGGGCGGTCCGAACGGCACCACGGAGGACACGATTACTTCCACCAAGGCTCCAGAAACCGAGCATCCTCCGAAGGGTGACGGTCCGGGTAGCGGCAACAGCAAGACGGTGACCCGTCCGGGTGACCGCATCTTCAGCTCGCTCGCCTCCGGTTCGGCAATCTTCATCACGGTTGTCATCGCGGCGATCGGCGCGTTCCTGATCTGGCGTGCTGTTCCTGCTTTGAGCCGGAACCAGGTCAACTTCCTGACCAGCCGTGAATGGGTCACGCAGAACATCAACGCGATGGCGTTCGGTGTCCTCGATCTTTTCCAGGTCACGGTGTTGGTCTCGCTGTTCGCACTGGTGCTCGCGATGCCGATCGCACTGGGCATTGCGATCTTCCTGACTTCGTACTCACCCAAGTGGCTCACGCGGCCACTGTCGTACACGATCGACCTTCTGGCAGCTGTGCCGTCCATCGTCTACGGCCTGTGGGGACTTCTCGTCTTCGCTCCGGCGATCACCCCGGTCGCGGTGTGGCTCAACGACACTCTCGGCTGGTTCCCGCTCTTCGCCGACGGCAGCGGATCGATCACCGGCGGCGGCACCATCTTCACCGCAGGCATCGTCCTCGCCGTGATGATCCTTCCGGTCATCACCGCAGTGACCCGCGAGGTGTTCATCCAGACCCCGCGATCACAGATCGAAGCCGCACTCGCCCTCGGCGCCACGCGCTGGGAAGTTGTGCGCACCACGGTCATCCCGTTCGGTAAGTCCGGCTACATCAGCGGCTCGATGCTCGGTCTCGGACGCGCACTCGGTGAGACGATGGCGCTCTACCTGATCCTGCGCACCACCTCTCAGGCCTTCGGCTGGTCGCTGTTCGACGGCGGCTCGACCATCGCCTCCAAGATCGCCCTCGGCTACGCGGAGTTCAACAACGACATCCAGGCAGGCGCGTACATCGCGGCCGGACTGGTGCTGTTCGTACTGACCTTCGTCGTCAACGCGGCTGCCCGCGCAGTGATCGCCGGAAAGAAGGACTGACCCATGACCTCCACTCTGGACCGGCCGGTCAAGGCCCCCACTTTCCAAGGCGTCGGCGCTCGTCGTCGTGCCAAGGACGTCATCGCGACCATCCTGGTGAGCCTGGCAGTCGTCATCGCGCTCATCCCGTTGGTCTGGGTGCTCTTCACGGTCATCGCCAAGGGCCTGCCCGCTCTGACGTCGCCTACCTGGTTCACCAACTCGCTGAGCGGATTGACGGCGTCGGCCGACGGCGGCGGTATCTATCACGCATTGATCGGCACCCTGCTGCAAGGCATCGTGTGCGCGGTCTTCTCCATCCCGCTCGGTATCTTCGTCGCGATCTACCTGGTGGAGTACGCCGACCGGAAGTCGAAGCTGGGCAAGCTGACCACGTTCATGGTCGACATCCTCAGCGGTGTTCCGTCGATCGTGGCCGCGCTGTTCATCTACGCCCTGTGGATCGCGACCTTCGGCTTCCCCAAGTCCGCGTTTGCGGTGTCATTGGCTCTGGTCCTTCTGATGGTCCCGGTCGTCATCCGCTCCACCGAGGAAATGCTGCGCATCGTCCCGATGGATCTGCGAGAGGCGTCGTACGCGCTCGGTGTGCCGAAGTGGAAGACCATCTCGAAAATCGTTCTGCCGACGGCACTTCCCGGCATCATCACCGGCGTCATGCTGGCCCTGGCCCGCGTGCTCGGTGAGACCGCACCGCTGCTGATCCTCGTCGGCTACGCACCGTTCATCAACTTCGACCTGTTCAACGGCGAAATGGGCACACTGCCTTCCGTCATGGTCGCCGAGATGAACAACCCCACCGACGCCGGCACCAACCGCATCTGGGGCGCAGCACTGACCCTGATCCTGCTGATCGCGATCCTCAACATCGTCGCGAAGCTGATCGGTCACTTCTCACAGGTCAGAAGTAAGTGATGCGGCCTCGGAACATGTTCGTACTCAACAGCGTCAACAACTCAGTAGGGAGCCGGTAATGGCCAAGCGTCTGGATCTCAAGGACGTCAACATCTACTACGGCAAGTTCCACGCCGTTGCCGATGTGGGCCTGTCCGTCCCGCCCCGGAGCGTCACCGCCTTCATCGGCCCGTCCGGTTGCGGCAAGTCCACCGTTCTCCGTTCACTCAATCGCATGCACGAAGTGATTCCCGGTGCGCGCGTCGAGGGTTCGGTGCTGCTCGACGGCGAGGACATCTACGGCTCGAACGTCGATCCGGTCGGTGTTCGCAAGACCATCGGCATGGTGTTCCAGCGACCCAACCCCTTCCCGACCATGTCCATCAAGGACAACGTCGTCGCGGGCTTGAAGTTGCAGGGCGAGCGCAGCAAGAAGAAGCTCGACGAGGTGGCCGAGCGTTCGCTGCGCGGTGCCAACCTGTGGAACGAGGTCAAGGATCGCCTCGACAAGCCCGGTGGCGGCCTCTCAGGCGGTCAGCAGCAGCGTCTGTGCATCGCGCGTGCCATCGCGGTCTCGCCCGACGTCCTGCTCATGGACGAGCCGTGCTCCGCGCTCGACCCGATCTCGACTCTCGCGATCGAAGACCTGATCACCGAGCTGAAGAAGGACTTCACGATCGTCATCGTCACGCACAACATGCAGCAGGCTGCGCGTGTGAGTGACCAGACGGCATTCTTCAACCTCGAGGCAACCGGCAAGCCCGGTCAGCTCGTCGAGATCGACGACACCGAGAAGATCTTCTCGAACCCGACGCAGAAGGCCACCGAGGACTACATCTCCGGCCGCTTCGGATAGGTCCCGGGATCAACCCTGCACGATCATGTTTCACCCCCGTTTCCAACAGGAGACGGGGGTGAAACTTTTTGGTTGTGGTGATAGTTCCCACTCCGGTGCGCAGAGCTGAGCGTCGTTGGGCGCCCGAATAATTCGATGAGCAGCGCAAGTGCGCCGAGTGGGCGCTGAAGTAGCCGACGACGTGAATCTCGTGGATACTGACGACGCTTCGGACAATGCTAATCTCGGCCCGACAGCACGCTGTCGATCGATGTCGTTTCACAACCGGAAGGGCTTGTCAGTGCACCTCACCCCTTCAGATACCGAAAAGCTGCTCCTGAGCGTCGCGGGCATGGTCGCCCGTGACCGCCGCGAGCGCGGGGTACTGCTGAACTACCCCGAAGCGATGGCACTGATCTCGTGCTGGATTCTCGAGCGCGCGCGTGACGGAATGACGGTTGCGGAACTGATGAACGCCGGTCGGCAAGTGCTCACCCGCGACGACGTGATGGAAGGGGTACCCGAGATGATTGCAAACGTCCAGGTGGAGGCCACTTTCCCGGACGGTCGCAAACTGGTCACCGTGACGGAGCCCATTCGATGATTCCCGGCGAAGTACGTGTGTCCACAGAACCGCTCGAGTTCGGCACGGACGCGGAGAAGATCACGATGGTCGTCGTCAACGACGGCGATCGCCCCATTCAGATCGGTTCACATCTCCACCTTCCCGCGGCCAACCCGGCGTTGACCTTCGATCGCGAAGCGGCAGACGGCTTCCGGCTCGACATCCCCTCGGGAACGTCGGTTCGGTTCGAACCCGGGGTCAGCAGAACGGTGACACTGATCGCGCTCGGCGGACTCAAAAGGGTTCCGGGCCTGCAGATCGTGCCGGACGAAGACCTACCGACACATGCGCGCGAGCCCAAGACCGTCATGCCCTTCGGCACGCCCGGCGTCGAGGTCGAAGAACCTTTGCGAGCGTCCTCGGTGAACGTGCGTGTGAGTGATGTTCCAGTCGAGGCGGATTCACCGGACGACGCCGCGACGACAGTTGAGAGGACAGCCGAATGAGCAGGATCGATCGACGCGGCTACGCCTCCCTGTACGGCCCGACCGCAGGCGACCAGATCCGTTTGGCCGACACCGATCTGTGGATCGAGATCGAGCACGACTACACCGCGACCGGCGACGAGATGGTCTTCGGCGGCGGTAAGAGCATCCGCGAGTCGATGGGCCAGGGCCTGACCACTCGCGACCAGGGTGCTCTCGACGTCGTCATCACCAACACGGTGATTCTCGATCACTGGGGAATCGTCCGGGCAGACGTCGGAATTCGCGACGGACGCATCGTTGCGATCGGCAAGTCCGGTAACCCCGACATCATGGATGGCGTGCACCCCAAGTTGCTCATCGGGCCGAGCACCGACGTGATCGCCGGTGAGGGAAAGATCCTCACCGCGGGTGCGATCGACACTCACGTGCACTTCCTCAGTGAAGTCGAGATGATGGAAGCACTCGCCACTGGTACGACGACCGTGGCGGGCGGCGGAACGGGCCCCACCGAAGGAAGCAAGGCAACCACTGTCACACCCGGCGCCTGGTCCTTGACGATGATGCACCGCGCCCTCGACCACATCCCGCTCAACGTTCTTCTCCTCGGCAAGGGCAGCACCGTCAGTCATGAGGCCATGCGTCAGGAAGCTCTCGCCGGCGCAGGCGGATTCAAGGTTCACGAGGACTGGGGTTCCACTCCGGCCGCGATCGACGCCGCTCTGCGCGCAGCCGACGAGTTCGGCCTTCAGGTAGCGCTGCACGCCGACAGCCTCAACGAAACCGGTTACGTACAGCACACTTTGGATGCGATCGCCGGACGCGGGATCCACGTGTTCCATGCGGAAGGCGCCGGCGGCGGGCACGCACCGGACATCATCGTGACGGCAGGTGAGCCGAACGTTCTTCCGGCATCGACCAATCCGACGTTGCCGCATACCGTCAACACGGTTGCCGAGCACCTCGACATGCTCATCGTGTGTCATGCGCTCAATCCCCGGGTTCCGGAGGATCTTGCCTTTGCCGAGTCCCGGATCCGTCCGACAACGATTGCAGCAGAAGACTTTCTGCACGACATCGGAGCCATCTCGATCACCTCGTCCGACGCCCAGGCGATGGGCCGTATCGGTGAGGTGACCCTGCGGACATGGCAGGTGGCTCACGTCATGAAGGCCCAGTACGGCAAGCTGGGCACCAGCATGCCGGCCGACAACGAGCGTGCGCGGCGTTACGTCGCCAAGTACACGATCTGCCCCGCGGTGGCGCACGGTATCGATCACGAGATCGGCTCGGTCGAGGCCGGGAAGATGGCGGACCTGGTGCTGTGGGATCCCGCGTTCTTCGGAGTCCGTCCTTCTGCCGTGATCAAGGGCGGGGCGATAGTTGCTGCGCCGCTTGGTGATCCGAATGCTGCTATCCCGACCCCGCAGCCGGTGTTCGTTCGCCCGGCCATCGCGGCGACTCCGGGATCGGCCCCGCACCTGTCCACGACGTTCGTCTCTCCGATGGCCATCGAGGACGGTCTGGCCGACCGTCTCGGTCTCACGCGCACCCTTACCGGTGTTCGTCCGACGAGGCACCTCACCAAGGCGGATATGCCGAACAACACGGCGCTGCCGTCCATCGACGTCGATCCGGAGACGTTTGCCATCAAGGTCAACGGCGACCTGATCGCGCCCAACCCCGTTGACGTAGTGCCGATGGCTCAGCGCTACATGCTGTTCTGAAACCATGTCGATCGAGACGGCGTCTGCCGAGATAGCATCGATGCTCTTGGCAGACGGGCGTCTGCCTACCGGCGGTCACGCGCACTCGTCGGGGTTGGAACCGGCACTGGCGGGCGGACTCCTGCAGAGTCAGGTCCCTGACTTCATTCGCGGTCGACTCGAAACAGTCGGACTTGTCGAGGCCGCTGCAACGGTGGTCACGCGCCGCTGGGCCGTAAGTGAGGGTAGTGCAGGCGAACTCGAGGACATCTCGAGGGAACTGCTCGCTCGGACTCCCAGCGCACCGCTGCGTGAGGCGTCGATTCAGCTCGGCCGTGGGCTGGCGAGACTGGCGTCGCGATTGTGGCCGCAGCACCCCGCGGTGCAGATGCTCATGGCGCTGCCTGGGCATCCGATGCGTCCGCTCGCGTTGGGCGTCTTCACGGCGGTCTCCGGGATGGACGACCTACAGGCAGCCAGATCTTGTTTGTACGACGACGCCCAAACGGTGGCGTCGGCGGCACTGAAGCTACTGCCGGTGGATCCGGCAGAACCGGTCGAATGGTTGCTCCGAGCGGCCCCGACCATCGAAACCGTCGCCGCGGCTGCCGTAGCCGTCGAGGGCGTCGCAGATATACCCGCAACAACAGGGCCGTTGGTCGAACAATGGTCACTCGAACACCACGCTCGATCCAGGAGGATTTTCCGTGCTTGACAACCTGAACAACACCACCACTGCTGCAAGAGGTTTGAGGCTCGGCGTTGCCGGCCCCGTCGGCACCGGCAAAAGCACCCTCATCGCCACCATCTGCCGCGAACTCGCGGCGGAGTACGAGATCGCGGTGGTCACCAACGACATCTACACCGACGAGGACGCGCGACTGTTGCGCGCGGCCAACGTTCTGCCGATCGAGCGCATCGTCGCAGTCGAGACCGGAGCGTGCCCGCACACGGCTATTCGTGACGACGTCACGCCGAACCTCATTGCGGTCGAAGACCTCGAGCGTCAGTTCCATCCCCTCGACATGGTGATCGTGGAAAGCGGCGGTGACAATCTGACCGCCACGTTCAGCCCGGCACTGGTCGACGCCCAGATCTTCTGCATCGACGTCGCGGGCGGCGGAGACGTCGCACGTAAGGGTGGTCCCGGCATCGAGCGGGCAGATCTGTTGGTGGTCAACAAGATCGACCTGGCCCCATACGTCGACGTCGACGCGGTCCAGATGGTGGCCGATGCCACGGCCGCGCGAGACGGACTTCCCGTTCTCGCGCTCAGCCAGAAGGATCACGCGACGATCGACCAACTCAGTGCGTGGCTTCGCCAGGTCATCGCAGCTCACCGTGCGGGTAGTCACACCCCGCAGGATCCGGGGCCGATGGCGCCGCACTTCCATGCCGATGAAGAAGACCACGGTCACGGTCACGGGCACAGCCACTCTCACGCTCACTGATGCGCACTGGAGCTACGCGGGTCGTCGTCGAGAGAGTGGGTGACACCGCTGTTGCGCGAGAGCTGATCTCGGGCGACTTCCTGGCCCCGCGGTTCGTCGACGCTCGCGGGCTCACCGTGCGAATTGCCCTGGTAGGGCACAGCGCAACGCTGTTGGCCGGCGACGACCTGCGTATCGACTTCGTGGTCGCACCCGGTACGTGTCTCGAGGTGATCGAGCCGTCCGGGACCGTCGCGTACAACGCACGCGGTGGCCGGGCGTCGTGGTCGGCTTCGGCGAGCGTCGGTGCCGGTGCGGCGCTGATCTGGCGTGCGGCACCGTTTGTCGTCGCCGGCGGCGCGGATGTGACCAGGCGCGTGGATATTTCACTGGAATCCGATGCGGTTGCGCTGCTCGACGAGATGATCGTATTCGGCCGGACCGGCGAAACCGGCGGTGCGCTTCGCTCGGATCAGCGCATTACCGTCGACGGCGACGCGCTGCTCGTGGAAACTCTCGACCTGCGTAGCGTGCCGGGCCGTTCGCTGCCGGGGATTCTCGGTGGCCATCGCGTGCTCGGTACGACCATGCTGTTGGGGATGAAGACTACCGACGACGTCGAAGGGCACGTGACGCCGCTGGCGGGAGCAGGGATGCTGGCACGGGCCGTTGCCGACCACGCACATGAGGCGAGCGCAGCGTTGGATCCGATCTGGTCGCAGTGGCGTGGGCGAGTTTCGCAGAAGTACACCGACTGATTCGCCCTACCGTCACACTTCGGGAGGCTGCGTCGTCCAGTATGTGACCAGGCCGAAGAGAGCCGGGCGCACAGGTTTGACGGAGGCATCATGCGAATTGTTGTTCTGGGCGGAACCGGCCAGATGGGAAAGCTGGTCGTCGAGCAGGCAAAGGCAGGGGGCCACGACGTGGTCGCTGCCGCTCGATCGACGGGAGTCGACATCTCTACGGGTGCCGGGTTGGACGAAGCATTTTCCGGCGCCGACGTGGTCGTCGACGTGAGTGATCATGTCACCAACAGTGCGAGGAAGGCGATCGAGTTCTTCGAGTCGGCAGCGAGGAACATTGTCGCGGCCGAAGCCAGGGCCGGCGTGAAGCACCACGTGTTGCTCTCGATCGTGAACTGCGACGATCCGCGATTGAAGTCCTTCGGTTACTACCAGGGGAAGGCTGCGCAGGAACGCGCGGTGGAAGCGTCGAGTATTCCTTTCACGATCCTGCGATCCACTCAGTGGTTCGAGTTCGGCGAGAAGACGATCGCGCTGTTCGGACTGGGGCCGATCGCGATGGTTCCTCGGATGCGGTCACAACCGGTGGCAGCGAAGACCGTTGGCGAGGCGCTCGTGACCTGCGCTCAGAACGGTCCGACCGGGAGGGCTCCGGACCTGGCCGGGCCCGAGGTCCTCGAGATCCCGGCCATGACGCGCGAGATCTTGAAATACCGTGGCCGACGTAAGTGGCTGATCCCGATCTCGATGCCGGGAGCGGGTAAGGCGATGAAGGGTGGGGCGTTGCTGCCCGCGCCGGGATCCACAACTGCAGGACCCACGTTGGAAACCTGGTTGCACGAGAACTGAATAGGAAAGGCGGCCGCGCAAGTGCGCGGCCGCCTTTTACTCACGTGGACGGTTGGGTTCAGAGATCCGGGTACGAGGTGAGGTTGTCGACCTTCTCGGTGGTTTCGGGCTCTTCGGGCAGCTTGCCGGTCACCAGGAAGATGACACGTCGGCCGACCTCGACGGCGTGGTCGGCGAATCGCTCGTAGAAGCGGCCGAGCAGCGTGACGTCGACTGCGGCGGCAACGCCGTGCTTCCACTCACGGTCCATGAGGACGGTGAAGAGGTGGCGGTGGAGGTCGTCCATCGCTTCGTCTTCTTCGCGCAGACGGGCAGCGCGCTCGGGGTCGCGGGTCTCGAGGACGACCTTGGCGGCCGCACCGATGGAGACAGCGATGCGTCCCATCTCGGCGAAGTAGCCGTTGACCTCTTCAGGAAGCACGTGGTTGGGATGTCGGCGGCGCGCGATCTTGGCGACGTGCAGGGCGAGTGCGCCCATGCGGTCGATGTCGGCGACGATCTGGATTCCGCTGACCACCGAGCGCAGATCTCCGGCAACGGGAGCCTGCAAGGCGAGCAACGCAAACGCGCGCTCCTCGCAGATGGTGCTGAGTTCGGTGATCTTGTCGTGTTCGCCGATTACTTGTTCTGCCAGGGACAGGTCTGCCTGGAGCAGGGACTGGGTGGCGCGCTCCATAGCGGCACCTGCCAGTCCTGCCATCTCGCCGAGCGTGTCTGCAAGCTCGGTCATCTGTTCGTTGTAAGCCACGCGCATGAGGTCAGAGCCTACGTGCCGTGAAAGACCAAGTCACAAGCACCAGGTGAACGCAAGGTGAATGAACGCGTGTCAGTCGCAGGTGGTGTCGCCGGCGTTGACGCTGGCGATGTCGGCGGGCAGAGCCGTCGAGGTGCTGGTGTCGACCGACGTCGGATTAGCCGCCAGGATGGTTCCCGGGTCCGCGGGGGCGACGACGGTGCCGGCGAAATTGCTTCCGACGACGACCTCGATCATGTCTCCCATGCTCGGAGCGAGAACCAGAACCGCGCCGGGAATCGACGACGCGACCGTCACCGCTTCAGCCTCGTAACCTGCGGCGTAGCGCACGACGGTGGTCGACGCTTGAGCATTCGCCAGGCCGGTGGCTGCGCTGAAGTTACCGACCGTGGAGATCTGGAAACCGTAAGCCGCGAGGCTGTCGGCGATTGTCGCGGCCTGCCCGGCGATTCCCGAGGCGTTGGAGACGTCGACCGAGATGTTGTAGGCGCTCATTGCCTCGACGGAAGTGGCGGCCGGCGGCGTGCTGGACGTAGGAGCGGTTGTCGTGGAACTGGTGGACGACGGTGTGGTGTCCTCGCGCTCTTCACCCGGAAGCGGATCGTCGTCGATGATCGCCTGGAAGAGGGACTTGATCTCGTCCGTGCGAGGAATCTCGTTGCCCCAGTCGTTGGTGCCGTCCGTGGGGACCGTCAAGAACGTGACCGCGCCTGCGTCGACGTTCTGGAGCGAGCGACCGAGGGTGACCAGTGACTTGGTGTCGATGTTTTCGACGAACGTGTCGCTGGTGAAGGCGTTGATGAATCCGTTGAGCTTGCTCGGATTCAGGAGGACCTGGTTGGACAGGGCCGAGCGGAGCAGCGCAGACAGGAACTTCTGCTGACGGGTGATGCGCCCGTAGTCGCCGTTGCCCTCGGCTTCGACGTGGCGAGCACGCACGTAGTTGAGGGCGGTACGGCCGTCGAGCATCTGCGTGCCGCCGGAGGCGAGGACGGTTCCGAGGATGCCGTCTTCGATCGGTCCGGGGGAGCAGACGTTCACACCGCCGACGGTGTCGACCATGCGCTCGAAACCGGCGAAGTCCATTCCGACGAAGTGCCCGATTTTCAGGCCGGACATCTTCTGGATGACCTTGACCAGGCATTTGGGGCCACCGAGTGCGTACGTCGCATTGAGTTTGTCCCCGCTCGCTGCCGGGAAGGTTTCGCTGGTGTACTTGCCGGCGTCGTTGTCCCATCCCTGACAGATCGGACGTTCGACGTCGAGGTCACGCGGGAAGGAGACGGCGACGACGCGGCTTCGGTCGGCGGGAATGTTCACCAGCATGACCGTGTCGGCTCGGGCGCCTTCGGCGTCTTCGACGGTTCCGGCGCCGATCTCACCGCTCGCACCGGCGCGGGTATCGGTGCCGATGATCAGGTACGTCTCGTCGCCGAGTTGACCACCGGCGTCGATGATGTCGTCGGACTCGGTGTCGAGTGCCGCAATCTGATCGAATCCGCCTTCGACCGAGCGCAGATAGCCCCACACGACGCCGGTCAATGCGAGAGACATGACGGCCAGGAACGCTACTGCCGATCGGCCGATCACTTTTGCGCGATGGCGGCGGCGAATCTTGCTTTGCGCCAGACGAGTGGCGCCGGTGTCACCGACTACCCGCGGCACTGCGGAGGTGACGGGATGTTCTTCGGTGATCCAGTCCGCAGCGGCGGGCGGAACGGTCGGACGGGCGGGAATCGGCCGGGCGGGGGGCGGCGACGACGCTGCTGAAGATTGAGTCTTGGGTGTTACGGATTTGTTCGGCGCCGGCTTGGGCGGCGTAGCCGGGGCTGGTGGCGGCTTCTTGTCGCCTACCCGACGGACCAACTCGGCGACCGAAACAGAGTCGTCGGTCGGAGGCGAGTCCCGTCGCCCGGTACGTCCACTGCTGCGACGCTCCGGGGGACTGGGTGGTTGCGGTGTTGGTCGCTGGGGTGTGGCAGGGCGCTGGGGCGTTGCCGGTTGGTCCGGTCGGGCGTTGCGGAAGCGCTTGTCTGCGAGCGGACGTTCCCAGGGGGCGCGGCTCTCGGGCGGAGGTGGGCCCGAATCGTGATCATCACCCACCGATGCAACCTGTCCCGTCGTCGACTGTCAGTAACTCGTCATTCAGATGCCGGCGTCAACCGGTTGTCGACGAAGCTGGAGCCATATTACTGGTGAATCCTGAGTGCTTCACTCAGAAAGTGATGTGAGTAATCCGACGGCGTGTTTTCGCTAGCCACCCGAGTGCATCATGTCAGCTCCCACCGGCACAAGGTCGTCTTCGGGATCGTCGAGCCAACCTTCCGGGAGTGCTACCTGACCGGGTGAGCCTTGGCGTCCGCGCGGGCCTTCGGCGTCCTTGGGGAACGGGACGTCGTGGTCGAGCTGTCCGAGCAGATCGTCCAGTTCGGACAACGTGCTGACCAGAGCCATCGAGACCCGCAGATCCGATCCGACCGGGAACCCACGCATGTACCAGGAGACGTGCTTGCGAAGTTCGCGCAGACCCTTCATTTCACCGTGATGTGCGGCGAGCAGTTGGGCGTGACGGGCGATGATCTTGGTGACTTCGCCGAGCGTCGGCGGCGTGGCGATCTGTTGTCCGTTGAGAGCTGCGCTGAGTTCCGCGAACAGCCATGGCCGTCCGAGGCAGCCGCGTCCGACGACGACGCCGTCGCAGCCGGTCTCGTTCATCATGCGGGCAGCATCCGAGGCGTCGAAGATGTCGCCGTTGCCGAGGATCGGCACGTCGGTGACGTGTTCCTTGAGGCGCGTGATCTCGTTCCAGTCAGCAGTGCCGGAGTAGCGCTGCGACGCGGTACGTGCGTGAAGTGCGACGGCAGCGGCGCCTTCAGCTGCGGCGATCCGGCCTGCGTCGAGGTGCGTGTGATGTTCGGGGTCGATGCCGACGCGCATCTTGACGGTGACCGGAATGTCGGTGCCTTCGGTGGCGCGCACGGCTGCCGCGACGATCTGACCGAACAGTCGACGCTTGTACGGTAGCGCCGATCCGCCGCCCTTGCGGGTCACCTTGGGTACCGGGCAGCCGAAGTTCATGTCGATGTGATCGGCCATGTTCTCGTCGACGATCATCTTGGCCGCGGCGTAAGTCGTATCCGGGTCGACGGTGTACAGCTGCAGCGACCTGGGCGTTTCGGTCGGACCGAACGTGGTCATGTGCATCGTGGCGGGTTGGCGTTCGACGAGCGCGCGGGCGGTGACCATCTCGCAGACGTAGAGCCCGGACGTGCTGCCTGCACGTTCGAGTTCGAGTTCACGGCACAGCGTGCGGAAGGCGACGTTGGTGACGCCCGCCATGGGTGCGAGGACCACGGGGCTGTGCAGCTCGAGTGAACCGATACGAAGGGATGACATGTCTACCTCTGAACAAATACTTGTGACAATTGGAAGTGCCCGGTACCGAATCCGGTACCGGGCACAGAATAGCTGGTGAAACTAAGAAGCCTGCTGTTCGCGCTTGGCGGCTTCGCGTGCGAGCATGCGATCGCGCTGTTCCTCGAACTTCGTCGCGTTGGCGGCGAGTGTCTCGAGGAAGGCCGCCAACTCTTCGCGCGTGTTCTCGCCTTCGGCGCTGAAATCGTTGCGCTCGAAGATGTTCCACTTACGCAGGACAGGCCAGACGACCTCGTCGAGGTGCTGGCGAAGGTCGTAGATGCCGTGCTTGGCCATGAGGGCGCCGTTGCGGCGGAAGTTCGGCATGCCGGCACCGGGCATCTGGAAGTTCTGGACGATGTTCGCCACAGCCTTGAGCGCCTGATCGGGAGCAAGATCGAGCGCGGCGGCGCAGATGTTGCGGTAGAAAATCATGTGCAGGTTCTCGTCGGCGGCGATGCGCTGAAGCATCTTGTCGGCAATCGGCTCGTCGCAGGCCTTGCCGGTGTTGCGGTGGCTGACGCGCGTCGCGAGTTCCTGGAAGGTCACGTAGGCGACCGAGTGCAGCAGGCCGGCGTCGCCCTCGTCGATGGGTGCGCTGTAACCGTTTGTCATGTGTTCCATGCGGAAGCGCTCGAGCTCGACGGGGTCGACTGCGCGCGTGACGACGAGGTAGTCACGCATCACGATGCCGTGGCGGTTCTCCTCGGCGGTCCACCGGCCGACCCACGTTCCCCAGGCACCGTCCTGCGAAAAGTTCTCGGCGATCTCACGGTGGTACGACGGCAGGTTGTCCTCGGTGAGCAGGTTGGTGATCATCGCGGCGCGAGCTACCTCGCCGAGTTGTGACTGTTCGAGACTCCAGTCTTCGCCACCCATGGCTGCGAAGTTACGGCCCTCGTCCCACGGAACGTAGTCGTGTGGATGCCATTCCTTGGCCATGGAGATGTGGCGGTTGACGTTCTCCTCGGCAACCGGCTGCAGCTCTTGTAGCAGCTCCAGCTGCGTCAGAATCCTCGTCATTTCTTGCCTCCATGTTGAGTGAATGCGCGACTTCGCCCCAGCCTACGGCACCGTAGGTTTGAAAAGAATGGCATGAAAATTGCTCCCCTCGAGGGATGTTACCGATCCGTAGTTATCCGGGGGCACTTTCACTACCAAGTCGTTCTTTCGACGTAGTCGCGGAACGTCCGGGCGGGATCGGACAGCTTGCGACTCTTCGACCAGATCAGCCCTATTTTTCGCTGTGCTCCTTCGATCGGTACATAGACGACTCCTTCGGCCCAGATCGGTGGATCCTGAACCGGCATGACCGAGACACCGAAGGACGCGGAGACCAGTCCGCCGACCGTTGCCAGCTCGCTGCTCTCGAAGACGAAATTCGGAGTGAATCCTGCGGCCGCGCACAGTTCATCGAGAATTCTTCGCATCCCGAAGTTCGGATGCATACCGATGAACGGTTCGTCGGCCGCGTCCGCAAGCTCGACCGAATGCAACTTCGCAAAGCGATGATCAGCCGGAACAGCCAATGCCAGTGACTGCTGGGCGATCTGCATCCACGCCACCTGCGGATCGCGCGGCTGAGGCGAGACGACGGCCAGGTCGGACGTGCCGGCGGCGATTCTGTCGACCAGGAACTGCGCGCTGTCCTGATGCAGTTCGAATCGCACTCCGGGATACTCGACGCGGTATCCGCGCAGCATGTGCGGCACCAACCAGGTGCCGAACGAGTGGAGGAAGTCGAGTCGGACCGTGCCGCTCTCGGGGCTCGCCAGCGACTGGATTTCGGTCTGCGCGGCGTCGAGGGCACGCAGTGCGATGCGAGCATGTCGATAGAGGATCTCGCCGTACCGGTTCAGTTCGAGTCGGCGTCCCTGACGGTCGAAGAGTGTCACGCCGATCTGTCGTTCGAGGCGAGCGAGTTTGCGCGAAAGGGTCGGCTGCGACAGGTGAGTCAGATCCGCGGTAGCGGTCACCTGTTGGGTTTCGGCGAGCACGACAAACCATTCGAGGTCTTCGGTCAGCATCACGAACCCAATCTATATACCCCCAGAGCATATAGAACACCAAGTTTATGCATTTTCTTTTGCCAAGTCGGGGCGGGAGGATTCTTGCCGGAGGTAAGTGATGCCTGGAGGTACGTGGTGACTGTCGAGAATGTGATCGAATCCGAAGTGATGCCGCTTCGCCGCGGAACATCGGGATATCGAACCGTGACCGTTGCGTTGTTCGCGGCCGGGCTGTCGACGTTCATCTCGATGTACGCGGCACAGGCGTTGCTGCCTGCGTTCGCCGAAGACTTCCACGTCTCGCCTGCGGTGTCTGCGCTGTCCGTCTCGGCGACGACGGGCATGTTGGCGTTGGCAATCATTCCGGCCAGTGCGCTCTCCGAGCGCTTCGGTCGCACGCGGGTGATGATCGCGTCGGCGTCGGCGTCCTGTGTGATCGGTTTACTTCTGCCGCTGAGTCCGACGATCGAGGTTCTGCTGGTCGGACGCGCAGCACAAGGATTGGCTCTGGCCGGTGTCCCGGCGGTGGCGATGGCCTATCTGGCCGAGGAGGTCGATCGGAAGAACCTCGGTGCAGCGATGGGAAGGTACGTCGCCGGCACAACGATCGGTGGGCTGATCGGACGGCTCGTGCCGTCGGCCGTCGTCGATTTCAGTACGTGGCGTTGGGCGCTGTTGACTGCGTCCGCGCTGTCGGCATTGTTCGCGCTCAACATGATCCGGCGGCTTCCCGCGTCGAAGTTCTTTCGCCCGCAACCGATATCGGCGCGCACGATCGCGTCGAATCTACGACGCCACCTTGCGAACCCGTCGCTGCGAACACTCTTCGCTTTGGGATTCATCCTGATGGGCGGCTTCGTGTCGATTTACAACTTCCTCGGGTTTCGGCTCACAGCAGCGCCTTTCGGCCTTCCTGAAGCGCTTGTGGGCCTGGTGTTCCTTTTCTACCTTGCCGGAACTTTCACCTCGGCGGTAGCCGGCGGGGCCTCTGACCGACTGGGTAGGCGCAGCGTGCTGCTCGGGTCGGTTGTCGTCATCGGTATCGGCCTGGCACTGACCGTTCCGGACAATCTGGCGTTGACGCTCGTGGGGATGCTGCTCTTCACCGGAGGATTCTTCGCCGCACATTCGGTGGCCAGCGGTTGGGTGGGGCTGATCGCTACCGATCACCGGGCCGAGGCGTCGGCGTTGTATCTGTTTGCCTACTACGCGGGTTCGTCCGTGGCGGGCGCCCTCGCGGGTCTTGCATACGCGGGTGGCGGTTGGGTCGGGGTCAGTGCTTTTGTGGGCGCGCTGCTGTTGGTTGCGTTTGCATTGTCACTGAGGATGTTTCGATCTTCGACGGTTGACTGAACCGAGCACTGCGGCGATCCCGAACGGGATCGCCGCAGTGCGAATCTGTCGAGCGTCTTACTTCTTGCCGCCGCCGAGGAGGCCGCCGAGCAGGTCTCCGAGGCCGCCGCCACCGGATCCACCCAGGATGCCGCCGAGTGCTCCGCCGATGCCGCCGCCGGAATTGCCGCCGCCGCCGAGAATTCCGCCGAGGAGATCCCCGAGCCCGCCGCCACCGGAGGCCTGAGTCTGCGCGCCGGCACCGCCACCGGTGAACTGCTTGGCGAGGTAAGCCAGGACGATGGGAGCGAGGATCGGCAGCAACTGCTTCACCAGATCGTTTCCACCGCCGCCACCGACACCGCCCAGTGCGCTGGCGACCTGATCGGTGTTGCCGCCGAAGATGTTCGAGACGATCTTCTGACCGTCAGCGGTGTCGACTTTGCTGATGTCGACGCCGTCGTCGAGAAGGCTGGTGTCGGCGTGAGACTGCAACGCGCTTTCCAGCGAGGCTGCACCGGCGGGATCCTGCGCGTTGGCGCCGAGGCCACCGACGAGGGTCGGAAGTGCAGTCTTGACCGCCGATTCGGCAGTTGCCTGGTCGACGCCGAGTTGCTGCGCGATCTGGTCGATGGGGATCTGGGATAGAAGGTCGTCAAGCGATGCCATTGATGCCCTACCTCTTCTGGGGTACTACTCGTCAGTACCCGGCTGTTGCAGACACTAGTGAATGTCGGCGTCGACGGTAACCCTCCGGTTGCCGAGCGGTCAGGCTCGGGTCTTCTCGCGGGGGACCAGGCACGCTAGGAGAGCGAGAATCAGTCCGCCGGCCGTCAGAATGAATCCTGTCTGATTTGTCAGGATCGTGGAGTAGTTTTCCCTGATGACATTGTCGAACTGATCGTTCACGCGGTAGTAGAACGTGCCAAGAGTCCCCAATCCCACGATAATTCCGATCCATGCTGCGATGCGAGAACCGAACAATGCGGCGATCAGAATCAATACGGCGGCGGCGAGCAGAAGTATCGCCATCGACCGGTAGAAGGTCACGGACTGATCGCCGAGTTGCTCGATTGCCCACCCGGCCGGAAAGCCGTCCCGCAGGTCCTCGAGGCGAACGTTGTCGGGTTTGACCCCGGCCAGTACGTACATGAACGAGCCGACGGCAACGGCGATTCCACAAATGAGCAGAACGAGATGAACTAACGTGCGCATGCCAGTCTCCCTGTGTTCGGAGTTCGGTGACGCGGTCGTCGCCGAGCCTAGCTGTGTCGCGGGTGTCAAGCTCGGTATCGAGCGTGCAGAATCGTCTCCATGCCCGACAACATGCGTCGACTCGAAGAGATCTCGCTGTCGCTGCCGGAAGCGGAGCGCGTCGACATCGAAGCGTGGGACGGCCACCCGACGTTCCGGGTCCGCGGCAAGAACTTCGTGTTCTGCAACGTCGAAGCCACCTCCTTGACCGTCAAGCTGAGCAAGGAGGAAGCCGAAGCGGTGGTGGCCACCGAACCAGGCGCAAGTGCTGCGGGCTATGGACTCGGTCGACACGGGTGGGTTGCACTCGACATCGGCACCGACGTTTCCGAGGAGAAATGGTCGCAACTGGAGGAGTGGATCTACACCTCGTTCACCCTCGTTGCGCCGAAGCGGCTTGCCCGGATCGTTCTCGATGCGGATGAGGAACGCCCGTAACGGATAGATTCGTCAGTACAGACGCCGACTAGACGAGGAATTGTCATGACGACACCGGAAACTTCACCGGCCACCGCAAAACCGGGCATGCCGCCGTGGGCGAAGAAGGCCATCGGGATCGCAGTGATGGCGGTGGTCCTGGTCATCGCTTACTTCATCCTTGCCGCCTTCCTTCCGCGTTGGTGGGCGCAGCGCATTGCGTCGTTGGCGAACGGCAGTTTCAGCGCCGGAATCGCGTGGGGGCTGCTGTTCGGTCTCGTGTGCACCCTGGTCCCGCTCATCTTCTTCCGGGCGGTCTGGCAGGTGCGCAAGCGCAAGCATGCTCGAATCATGCAGATCACGGCTCTCGCGTTGGGTGTGATCTTCGCGCTGCCGAATCTGCTCTCTCTGACAGTTGTTCTCGGCAACAACAACGCTGCGCATGCGGGCGAGCGGATCCTCGACGTCGACGGCCCGGGATTCCGCGGAGCATCCGTTGTCGGTGCCGTCCTGGGCGTTGCGTTGTTCCTTGGACTTGTCGCGCTCGGCTACATGTACAAAAAGCGTGGAAAGGATCTCGACAAGATGCGCGGTGAGCTCAAGCAGCACGAGCCGCAGAGCAAGGGCGAGGCTCCGGCTCCGGAAATCTGAGTCAGCTCTTCGACCGAGTACTCAGGCCGACACCGACTCCGACGGTTCCCGCCGCCACCAGTCCAGCGAGCGGGACAGCCCAGTGTCCGGCAAATGTGCAGGCGAGAACCAGGATTGCACTCACCGGTAGAACGGCCTGCTCGATCCTGTCGCGCTTGAAGTGGCGTGAATGCATGAGCCACACGAAGATCAGGAACATCGCGGCCGGAATCGTGACCGCGGCAGATGCTGCGAACGTCGAAATGTGCGCTTCGCCAACTGCTTCCTCGACGGCTACTTCGATGCCGGCGCCGATGGCCGCAGCGGATCCGAATACGAAGTAGTGCCCGTATCCCCACAACAGGACGGCGCGATTGCCTTGGTCTGCGAGGTACTCGTGGATCGGGACGGCGAAGTAGATCCACAACGCGGAGAACACGATCAGAACTCCGCCGACGGCAATCGGAATCAGTAGATCGGCGGCGTCGAAATCCCGGATGCCGGATTGGACCGCGATGGTGGCGGCAGCGATGGTTTCGCCGAGCATGATGATGGTGAAGAGGCCGTAGCGTTCGGCGATGTGATGCGGGTGCCACGGCGTCTGGTGGTTGCGTTCGGCGATCGCCGGCACCGCGAGTTCGGCGATCATGAGAACGAAGAAGCCCGGAATCCACGCCGACGCCGGCATCAGGAGCAGCACGATCCAGCCGGCCTGGACGATCACGAGCCCGGCGGCATATTGCAGAGCAGTCGTTCGCGCTGCACCGGATTCACCGCTGGCGGCTCGAAGCCATTGGCAGGTGAGCGCAATTCGCATGATGAGGTAGCCGACGATGGCCGTCGTACGGTCGGTTCCGTCGAATGCGTCGGGGATTCCGGCGGCGAAGACGAGCACGCCACAAATCTGTACGAAGGTCGCGACCCGGTAGGGGACGTCGTCCGTGTCGTAGGCAGACGCGAACCAGGTGAAGTTCACCCACGCCCACCACAGCGCGAAGAAGACGAACATATAGCCGGCGATGCCGTCGGCGTAGTGGCCCTCGGCAACAGCATGCACCAGTTGAACTCCGGCCTGTGCGGCTGCAACCACGAAACACAGGTCGAAGAACAGTTCGAGTGGTGTCGATGCGCGATGGTTCTCGTCGCGGCTGCGTGCGCGCATCCGGATGATCGGCATAACGGCCCGGCCGTGGCCCGCGCCCGTACTGGTGTGTTCTGTCATCGTCCCCACCTTGCTCCGACGTCTAGTGCAGGAGCGCAGTCTAGGGCGAATTCCGTCGGGTCGACGAATGAGACATTTCGCCCCTCACCACACGAGAACGGGTTTGATGACGCGCCCCGACGCTTGATCTTCGACGGCTTTGTTGATGTCGGAGAAGGCGTAGCGCGTCACCAAGCGGTCGATCGGAAACCGGCCACCAGTGAAGAGTTCGACGAGTTCGGGGATGAACGTCGAGACTTCCGACTCTCCTTCGATGCATCCTCGAATTGTCTTTCCGCTCAGCATGATGTCGGCCATGTTCATCTCGACCGTGGACGCTCCGAGTCCGACTACCGCCAGTGTTCCCCGTGCTCGAAGTGATGTGACGGCTTGATTGATCACGGAGCCGATTCCGGTGGTGTCGAGGGAATGTGTCGAACCTCCGTCGGTGGCGGCGCGGACCGCGTCGGTCGCATCTTCATTCGAGGGATCGACAGTGACGGCGCCGAATTCCTCGGCGAGTTCGCGCCGCTGCGCAACGGGGTCCACGGCGACCAGGGTGGAAACGCCGGCAGCCCTCGCCGCCAGCAGCGCTGCGAGTCCGACGCTGCCTGCCCCGAAAACGGCAAACGTCGAGTCGGGCTCGGGGCGAAGTAGATTCAGCACGGCACCCGCGCCGGTTTGAAACCCGCAGCCGAGCGGAGCCGCGACGGTCAGGTCCACCGCAGGATCGACGACGACGGTGTTGTCGGCAGAGGCGATGACGTATTCCGCGAAGCTGGACTGGCCGAAGAAGGCGGACCGTATCGGAGTTCCGCTTCGCCGGATCGGCGTCGAGCCGTCGGTGCGTGCGCCAGAGCTGTTGAGCGCGTGTGAGCTTTCGCAGTACGCCCGATGGCCGCTGAGACACTGCCTGCACACACCGCAACTGCGGTAGCTCAGCAACACGTGATCACCGGGCGCAATGCTGTCGATCGACGAGCCGACGGCCTCGACCACCCCCGCCCCTTCGTGCCCGAACACGCAGGGGCCGAGCCTTTCCGGTACCACCGACTTCGTGAACAAATCTGTGTGGCACAGGCCTGTAGCGACGATGTGAACCAGGATCTCGTCTGCGCGGGGTTCGTCGATTTCAACGGTGTCGAGTGTGAAGGGGGAGTGCGGGCCGTGTGAGAGCGCCGCTGTCATCTGCATGGCGGACGTCGAATTCTGTTCGGCGCGAATCACGCTCGCTCGAGCAGGAAGTAGTAGTGCTGTCCGCCGTCGAGAACCAACGCCGATTTGCCGTTCATGATGCCCATGAGCGTCGAATCGTCGACTTTCTTGAAGTGGTCGAAGATCGGCGCACCGTCGTAGACCATCGTTGCCGTGACTTCGCCACGAAACTCGATGTTCCACAGACTTGCCTCGCCATTGCCGCTCTTGACGTCGGAATAGAGATTTCCGTCTTCGTCTCGGCAGATCAACGGCTTGGCATCCTCGACGGAATTGAAAGTCTTGCCGTACCAGCGGCTCGCGGACAGCTTTTCGTGAAGACGGTGACCGGTGGCGAAGTCGTCACCCTTCCACTCGCCGAGGATTTCTTCGGCGGCGACGGTTTCCAGCGCGGCCCACACTTCGTCGAGTTCTGCTGGTGATACACCACTTTCCGCAGCACGGAGCCGGGCGAAAGCAGTTCGGGCTTCGTCGAGATTCATGTCTCTCCTCGAGTTGACGGTAAGTGGCACGACTTGTTCGCGAACCAAATTGTTCGTCAACTCTGCACGCTACGCCGAACCGGATGGTTCGGCAACGGTCGATTCGTTCTAGGCTGTGAACATGCGCTCAGCAGGGGAAGCTACGAGGGACCGCATTCTGGCGGCCGCAAAGGACGAATTTGCCACGTACGGGCTGGCCGGCGCGCGGATCAATCGGATCGCCGCGCAAGCGCGTGCCAGCAAAGACCGTCTCTATGCGTACTTCGCAAGCAAGGAAGAGTTGTTCGCTGCCGTGACCGAACAGTGGACGTCCGAAACAACAGCGGAGACAGCACTTCGAGGTGACGACTTGCCGGGCTATGCAGGTCGCCTCTTCGACAACTACGTTGCCCATCCCGAGAACGCCCGATTGCAGCAATGGGCGGATCTCGAAGCGCCGGACGTCATGAGCGAGGACGACATACGAAGCAAGACCTTCCGGCCTAAAGTTGCGGAAATCCGCAAGGGGCAGCTCGAGGGGCACATCGACCCCGCGTGGAATCCCACGGAGTTGATCCTGCTGATCACGGATATCGCCCGGATGCTCGCGCTCAAGTCGTCTCGTTCCATCCCTCGACGTCGGGAGGCGGCAGTCGAGGCGGTTCGGCGTTTGATTGTGGCTTAGCGAGTCCAAACGCGAACGTCCACGCCCGTCGCTGTGTGGTTGCCCGGATTTACGGATTTCTCAGTAACGGTGCGTACGTTGGGCGTCGGCTCGTTGACGCCCTCGGGATGTTGACGTGCCGCCAAAACTTTTGTCGTCGACTGTTCAGATGCTGGTGAGCAAAAGGATCGCGGCCGGCCACCCTGACTGAATATCGTCGACGCCGAGCGTGTTCCTTCGGTGCGCGCACCCGTTCAGCATCTGGAGTGGACCCGTGTCGAAGTGGCCGTGCATATGAAGATCTCGAAGAAGGTAGCGCTGGTCGTTGTGGCTGCTTGCGCCCTGACGTTGGGATCGGCGCAAGTCGGAACCGCCCGCGCGGACGCGCCGGTCAAGGTCAGCGTGGCCGGTCATGTGGTGAGCGCCGGGCACTTCGAGCAGGTGCGGCGCCCCAACCGGTGTGTGAAGGCCGGGACGGGGAAGTCGAAACCGAGCAAGCAGAAGTCCACGAATCGCAGTGGGCGTCGAGGCAGCGGGGGATGCTTCTGACGGTGGTTGCGAAGTTCCGCAATCAGCCGTCCTGGATCTGTAACACGTTCTAATCTTGCGTGATGGACGTGACCTATGAGGGGACCAAACGCGAAGTCGCTACTGACAAGGGGACTTTGCGCTATCACGAGGCGGGCGATGGTCCGCCGTTGATCCTGTTGCACGGCTCAGGGATCGGTGTGAGTGGTTGGCGGAACTATCGGGGGAACCTCGAGGTGTTCGCAAAGCACTTCCACTGCTACCTCCTGGAGTTCCCGGGGTTCGGCGTGAGCGATGCCGTCGACGGTCATCCAGTTCTCACGGCAACCTCGGCGGTGGTTCGATTCATGGATGCGCTGGGAATCGAATCCGCTGCGATGATCGGCAATTCGATGGGCGGAGTTGTCGGGGTCAACGTCGCGATGAGGTTCCCTGACCGCGTCCGCAGATTGGTCACCATCGGAGGCGTGGGCCCGAACATCTTCAGTCAGAACCCGAGCGAAGGTACGCGTCTCCTCCAGGAATTCGCCGACGCTCCCAGCCGTGAGAAGTTGGTTCGCTGGCTCGAGTGCATGGTTTACGACAGATCCGTGATCACCGAGGAGCGGATCGAGGAACGATGGCAAACGGCCAACGATCCGGCCTCGCACCAGGCATTGACCGCGATGTACGGATCCAAAGCCTTTGCCGCTCAGCAGCAGATGTCCAACTCGGATGTGCCGCCGTACTGGTCGATGATGCACAAGGTGCAATGCCCGACCTTGCTGACATGGGGGCTCGATGATCGGCAGTGTCCACCGGACATGCCGATGATTCCGATGCGACTGATTCCGAACGCCGAACTGCATGTATTTCCGAACTGCGGGCACTGGGTGATGATCGAAGCCAAGGAGGCATTCGAGCGCGTGACCCTCGAGTTCCTGCTTCGATGACCTGCTGTTGCATTCATGTGGCACGAATCGATGTGGCACGAATGCACAAGACCCGGCGCCTCTGAATGAGGCGCCGGGTCTGTGTTTGTGCCCCCAGTAGGACTCGAACCTACGACCTGCGGATTAAAAGTCCGTAGCTCTACCAACTGAGCTATAGGGGCGCGGCGCAGAGTCTAACGGGACCGCAGAGTCCGTGAAAACACCACCCCCACCAGAAGGGCGATTCCGATGACGGCGATGGTCCCGCCCGTGCGATGCAGACCCGCGTCGTCGATGGTTCCGCGCATGGTCAGCTCGATGACGACGGCCGCAAGGTTGGCGCCGATGTACTGGATTGTTCGGTACAGACCGATCGCAGTTCCGACGTCGGCGGAGGTGGTCACCGAGTTGATCAGGTTCTGGTTTCCCATGTTGTTGAAGCCGTTGGGAATGCCCAGGATCGCCGCAATCAGCAGGAGTGCCACAAGGGGAGTCGAACTCGATTCGACAAAGGCGATCAGAATCCCGCCGACAGCCAACGCGGCGGTGCCGATCAGGAGGGTGATCCGTGCGCCGAATTTCCCGTACACCCTGGACGCGGACATGGTCGCGAAGATCCCGACCGCAGCGACGGGCAGCATGAAGAGCCCGGCGCTGATCGGTGACATTCCGCGGGCTACCTGTAGCCACTGGGGGAGTCCGAAGAAGATGCAGTAGAACGCTGTGTAAGTCAGCAGGGTCCGGCCGAGAGTCATGCTCAGTGCGCGGTTTCGGACGACGGCGCGGACGTCGATGAACGCCGAGGCCGTTCGACGTTCCCACCAGACGAACAGGAACGCGAAGAGGGCCGTCGACGGGACGAGGTACCACTTCGCGTGCTCGGCGAGAGAGAGGAGAAAGAGCATCGTCGATGTCGTCAGAGCCAGAAACAGGGTGATACCGAGTGGGTCGAGAGACTTGAACAACGCAGCGGCGCCGGCCCGGTCGGGCAGGGCGGAGTCGCTAGGGGCGGCGAAGAAGACCCATACGGCAGTGACGACGACAAGTGGGAGGTTCACCCACATGATCGATTGCCAACCGAGTGTGCCGACCAACAACCCGCCGAGAGTGGGCCCCAGCGCGACGACCGATTGAGCGCAAATGGTGAGTGTTGCTATAGCTGAACGGGTTTGAGTCCGGTGGCGGTCAGCGTATTCGCGGATGACGGTCATCGCGTTCGGATACTGTGTCGCCGTGCCGATTCCGAGCAGGATTCGTGCGGCGATCAGCCAGCCCAGCGACGGGGCGAGCGAGCCGAGGATCGATCCGGCAGCGATCAGGCCCAATCCGGCGAGGTAGACGCGTTTGGCGCCGAGGATCGATCCGAGTCGACCAGCCGCCGGCGCCGTGACCGCAGTCGCGATGTAGAGGGCCGAGATGACCCACGCTGTGCCTGAACTGGAACCGAAGTATGTGGCGATCGGGACGATTGCCACGGCAATCATCGACGAGTTCAGCGCTTGAAGAACGGTTCCGGAGCCGAGAGCAAGACTCAGTTTCAGTGGAACGGGAGTTTGGGGGGTCGGCGTTTCGACGACGGTGGTCACGAGTTCATCAGTGACTCCTCTGATATCGATGTCGATGCTGGGGACTCGCCCTGGCCTAGTCTGCGCAGGATTCGGCCGGCGATCAGAAGCAAGTCACGCTCGGCTTCGGTGCACTCGGCGTCGATGACCTCAGCCAGCCACTCTGTTCGTTTCGTTCGGTCTTCGTGAAGGGTCGATGTGCCGAGTTCGGTCATCGTGACCAAGACCGCGCGGCCGTCCGATGGATCCGCCCTTCGCGTCACCATGCCCTGTTCTTCGAGCGCGGCCACGGTCTTTGCGATTGATTGCGGTGTGACGCGCTCGAATTTTGCCAACTCTTTGGCGGTCGACGGACCTTGTCGGTCGAGGTGGCCGAGGGCCTGGATCTGGCTCGGCGTGAGCTTGTGGTCGTTGCGTTTGGTGCGTAGACGTCGGACGAAGGCACCCAGATCGTCCCAAAGTACGTCGATCTCGTCTCGAGCCTTGCTGCGACCCTCTCCAACTTTCATTTAGACAGTCTAACTGTGTTGTTTCGATGCTGCCAGCACGGTTTCGACGGAAAAGGGGGAATAAACAATTGCACTAGTTGTTTAAAACCTTGGGACTGCTGTCCATCGGTCGGCGAAGCAGTTCCGTCTGCGAGGTCGAATTATCAGAATCTCGGGCACGAAAAAGCTCGGATGCGCACCCCCTGCGGCGCACCCGAGCGGCCAAAACCATACCACTTGGTGTCTTTTGGGCATAAAGTCGGTTCTTGTCCCCTGAACAGCCGATTGCGTCTAGTACTTTTGGCGGGTATGGCTCTAGTCCTTACGTAGGGTGTGTTGGAGGGGATATTGTGAAGTTTCGGGGGATGACAGGCGCCGATCACGGCGGCTCTGCGTACCAACTCTGCGAGAGGCACAACACCGTAAATGGCACGTCAACAAGAGCGTGCGCGGCGTACCCGCGCCGCCCTGGTCGAAGCGGCTGCAGTCGAATTCGCCAAGCGCGGCTATGCAGCTGCGTCGGTGAACACGATCCTCGAGGGCTCCCGCGCCACCAAAGGCGCCATGTATTTCCATTTCCAGTCCAAGGAAGAGTTGGCGCGAGCGGTTCTGACCTCGGCTATCGAAACCTTCACTGGAATTACTGATCGTTGGGCCAAGAGAACAGACCTCGATCCATTCGTCGCTTTGCACGGTCTCGTGCTCGACATTGCCGAGGTCTTCCGTGCCGAGGTAATCGTGCAGGCGGAATTCCGGCTGATCATCGAGCCCGAGTTCTACAAGGATGTGCAGTCCGGTGGTGGGCAGGTCTGGGGAAAGACCGCCTATGAGTTGGCATTGCGTGCCAAGGACGACGGTTTGCTCCGAGAGGACGCCGACCCGGACAAATTCACGCGTGTACTGGCAGCGAGCCTTGCCGGTCAGCGGTACATGGCAGACCTGATTGCCTCCAGTGGAGATCTGGGCGAGTGGTTCGAGGAGTCTCTCGAAGTAGTCCTCGAAGCCATGGCTACGCCGCAGTGGTTGGAGACGTTCCATCGTGACGGGTGGCCCCAAGTCGAGTTCCCTGACACTGAATAGTGCACTTTTCTGCCCGTGAACAGGCGATTTGTGATTTCCGAATGCCGTGCCATAAGCTATCCAAGCTCCCAACGGAACGCCGTTGGGGTACTAGTTCGGAGAGATCCGGCGGGCCCCCTTCGTCTAGCGGCCTAGGACGCCGCCCTTTCAAGGCGGTAGCGCGGGTTCGAATCCCGTAGGGGGTACGTTTTGCGAAAGCGAAACGATGCAGTATGGTTTGACCCGCACGACACGCTTTGAGATGCACAAATGCCAGGCCAGGACAGTGGTTTGGGAGCGGCTCGAAGATGTAGTACGGTTTCACAGCAAGGAAAAAGCAAGGCCCTGTGGCGCAGTTGGTTAGCGCGCCGCCCTGTCACGGCGGAGGTCGCGGGTTCGAGTCCCGTCAGGGTCGCAAAGCTTTGTTCTCAATCAATCGGTTGAGAACAAAGCAATGCGATAGGCATTCGGTTCGGGTGCCGTCCGGCCAGGTAGCTCAGTTGGTACGAGCGTCCGCCTGAAAAGCGGAAGGTCGCCGGTTCGATCCCGGCCCTGGCCACCATAATTCTTATCGACAAGCTCCAATCTCATGTTCTTCGAACATAAGGTTGGAGCTTTTTCGTATTCGGATGTCAGTCGCCGTCAACCACTCGGCCCGATCATCTCAGTTATGCGCATCCTTTGTCTCCGTGAATGTTTCCGGTCACCGGGAACGTGCTGGGCGTCACTCCACAGAGGACATCACTATTAGCCGATTGCGGCCGATCCGTGGCTGCGTCTACTGAAAGTGAGGTGGAATCTCCGTGTCGCACTCGAGATCTTGGCGCATCGGGAAAGTCAGCCGGGTCGCCGTCGCATTGTTCGGTACCGGGGTTCTATTGGTGGGCTGCTCGAGCAATGGTGACGACAGCGGGACCGATACGACGACCGCGTCGGCGGACGTCGTGACCGGCATGGTCAACGAGCAGCCTGATCCGGGAACTGCGGTGGCCGGCGGGACCATGACGTACGGCGTACAGGTGCTCGTTCCCTCACTCGACCCGACGAAGACGGCCGCGCGCGGCGGTTCCGGCGGTGAGGCCTTCGCTGCTGTGTACGACGTCCTGATGAGTTACGACACTGCGAGCGGCGAGTTCGAGCCCAAGTTGGCTGAATCGCTCGAGACAGCTGACGACGGAGCCACCTGGACGCTGAAACTTCGCGACGGTGTGAAGTTCAGTGACGGCACCACCCTCGACGCCAACGCCGTGATCGCGAGCATCGATCGGTACAACGCGGGCAAGGGCAATGGCGCCGAACTGTGGCTGGCTTCGGTGGAATCGGCGCAGGCAAGCGGTCCGACGACGGTGGAATTCAAGCTGAAGACGCCGTGGATGCGTTTTCCGTCGATGCTCGCTCTCGGGCACGGGATGATCGTCGCCCCGAGTTCGCAGCAGGGCGACAAGTTCACCGCCGTCGGAGCCGGACCCTTCACCGAAGATGTCTTCACACCGAGCGTCGAGCGAATCTTCAAGGCCAACCCGTCCTACTACGGCGGCGCCCCCAAGCTGGACAAGTTGCGGATGGTTGCGCTCAACGGCCCGCAGGCCAATCTCGAATCATTGAACAGCGGTCAGCTCGATGTCGCCTACATTCGCGGCCTCACGTCGGCGATCAATTCCGCCAAGTCCGCTGGCTACCCCGGCTACATCGACGTGCTCAATGCCGGTAGTGCCGAGATTATCAACAACCGTGAGGGCCGACCGGGCTCGGATGTTCGCGTCCGTCAGGCTATCGGCTACGCGCTGGACACCACGTTGATCGATCAGCGAGTGGAAAACGGTGAGGGACTGCCGGGCTCGGAGTTGTTCGGTCCGACGTCTCAATGGCATGTAGACACACCGGGTATTGCCTATGACCCCGAAAAGTCGAAGGAACTTCTGAATCAGGCGAAGGCAGACGGGTACGACGGCAGCCTCGACTACGTCGTTCTCAGTGAGCCGAAGGACCACGCGATCGGCCTCGCCGTGCAGTCACTGTTGCAGGCCGTCGGGTTCGAGGTGAACTTGATCTTGGCCAACAACGCCGGCGACATCGTGCAGAACGTCTACGTCAAGCACGATTTCGACCTCGCGCACGCGGGCATCGGAATGTACGAGTCGATTCTCGATCTCGGATTGTTCTCCACGACCAACAGCACCTCGATGGCGAATACTGCTGGATATGCGAACCCGGCGATGGATCAGCTGATCGCAGATCTACAACAAGCCAAGGACAATTCGTCGACCCTGGCGATCATCGGCAAGATTCAGACGCTGTGGAACGAGACGGTTCCGTCGGCGCCGATCGGCGGGCTCACGTCGTTCTGGGCTTGGCAGAAGAACGTGCACGGTGTGGTTCCGACTGCAACCGGCATCATGCTGTTCGATCAGGCATGGATGGGTGCGAAGTAGCGTTCCAGCGCACACCGAGAGCTCCGTCCGGCGCGAGTCGGGCGGAGCTCTTTCGTGTCTACGTCGGCTAGCGTTGCGCAACCCTTTCGATCAGGATGATTGTATTGAAATATGTTGTAGGTCAATATGATTCGACAAGCGTGATTTGACTTGCCCAGCGTGGCCCGCATAGATTGCATCCACCATCCAGAGTGGCTGAGAGACCTGGCTCGATGATGCCGCAGCAACCCGCTACCTAACCGCAGTGTGGGTGCTACCGCCAGGACCGATGGAGGACACATGACTGTATTTGCCGTGGGTATCGAACTGGACGGCGAGGGCACTCACCCCGCTGCCTGGCGCCGAAGCTCACACCGCCCGGACCAGCTGCTCACGGGCAAAGCCGTGCGCGATCGCGTCGCGGCTGCCGAGAATGCCGGCTTCACGTTCGCGACGTTCGACGATTCCATCCTCCCCCCGAGTGGTGACGTCGTCGGCCGCATCGATGCCGTCTCTAGGGCGTCGTACGTGGCGGCGACAACCAGCACGATCGGGCTGGTCCCCGTCGTCGGGACCACGTACGCCGAACCGTTTCATACGTCCTCGCAATTGGCGACGTTGGACTACTCCTCGCGTGGGCGTGGCGGCTGGCTTGCTGTTCCGGTCGAAGACGATGCCGCGGCGAGGGCGTGGGGGAGGGCTCCGGTAACAACGGAGTCGGCGCGTCAGCAAGAGCAGCGGGATTCGGTCACCGTTGTGACCGATCTCTGGGACTCGTGGGAGGACGACGCCGTCGTTCGTGACTATCTCAGTGGGCGTTTCCTCGAACGTGATCGTCTGCATTACGTCAATTTCGAGGGCGACACGTTCTCGGTGAAGGGGCCGGCAATCGTTCCGCGGCCGCCTCAAGGCCAGTTGGTGGTGTTCGGCCGCTACGGCGAAATCGATCCACGCCAGCCGGATGTTGTTCTCGTTTCGGGTGATTCGGTGGAGACCATTGCACAGTCGGCTGCCAAGGCGCGCGATGAGGGCGCGTCATTGGTGGTCGCCGAGGTCGATGTGGCATTCGATACGCCGAATCTGTCTGCGGCGCAGCGGAGGACCGAGCTGAACTCGTACGGGAATGCCGTCGTCACCGGCCGACTGCTCCTGGCTGCAGATCCGGGGGAAGCGGCCGTGGTTCTGAAGGAATTGGCCGGACACCTCGACGGTGTTCATTTCCATGCTCTCGTGATCGACGAGGACCTTCCGGTGCTGGCCAAATTCGTGCTTCCGACGCTGTCCAAGGCCGGGTTGACGCGACGCCCGGTTCCGGGATCGACCCTGAGGGGCAACCTCGGTCTGCAGCGGCCCGCAAATCGATTCGCCCACTCCTCCTGACTTGACTTCGCGCTAAGGATATTTCGGCCATGACTGCATCACGCTCCGCCGTACCTCGACCCGACGCTCACGTTCACTTCGGTGTCTTCTTCCAGGGGGTCAACCACACCACCATCTGGTCCGATTCCGCGAGCGGATCCCAGATCGACTTCGAGACGTTTCGGCGGTTGGTACTCACCGCCGAGCGAGGTCTGTTCGACGCCTTCTTCCTCGGTGAAGGCCTGCGGCTTCGTGAACAGAACGGCAAGATTCTCGATCTGGATATCGCCGGCCGACCCGACGCCATTGCGCAGTTGGCCGCCCTCGCCGGTATCACCGACAAGATCGGGTTGGTCGCGACACAGAACACCACGTACAACGAACCGGCCGACCTTGCGCGTCGACTCTCCGGCCTCGACCTACTTTCCGACGGACGGGCCGGCTGGAATGCGGTGACCACCGACAACGCGTGGACGGGAGAGAACTTCCGTCGCGGTGGTTTCCTCGACCACTCCCTGCGCTACGAGCGTGCCGGGCAGTTCATCGAAACCGCGCGGGCACTGTGGGATTCGTGGGCCGACGACGCGATCTCGGATTCTCGTACGTCCGAGAACTGGTCTACCCCGGGTGCCGTCGGCGACGTGCGCAGACAGACTTCACAGTTCGACATCTCCGTGACGCCGACGCTTCCCCGAAGCCGCCAGGGGCATCCGGTCATCTTCCAAGCGGGTGATTCCCCGAGTGGACGCGATTTCGCGGCGACCCATGCCGACGTCATCTTCTCGCGACACGGGACTCATTTCGACGGCGCACTCGACTTCGCCGACGACATTCGGGCTCGGTTGCGTAAAGCCGGGCGACCGGAGGACGACGTCAAGATCTTGCCCAGCACGCAGATCGTGTTGGCGGAGAACGAGCCCGAAGTCGAGGAGAAGGCACGGTGGGTCCTCGAAGGCCAGTTCACCGGTCAGACTGCCCTCTCTCTCGTCGGACTGGTGTGGGGTAAGGACCTTTCCGATCGAGACCCCGACGGTCCACTCCCCGAGGAAGATCCGGTTGCCCGCCCGGTTTCGGAGACGCGCGGTTCCGCACGGGACGGCAACGACCCCATTGCGATCGCGCGTGAATGGCGTGCCCTTGCCGAGGCAAAGAATCTGTCCCTACGTCAGGTCGCCATCGAGACCTCGCAGCGTTCGGGTTTTGCGGGCACTCCGGGGCAGGTCGCAGATCAGTTGGTCCATTGGGTGCGCAACGGAGCTTCGGACGGCTTCAACATCTCGCCGTACCTGGTGCCGACCGGGCTCGACGAGATCGTCGACTGGTTGATCCCGGAACTGCAGGAGCGTGGGGCGTACCGCACCGAGTACTCCACGTCGACGCTGCGAGAGCACTTGGGGTTGCGACCGCCGCTCACGCGTCGGACCACGTCTGAAGCTGCGGGGTAACGGGTCCTGTCCCACACAGTCACAGCGACGGCCGAATCCACCAAGCTCGGTTCGGCCGTCCGCTGGGAAATCGTCGTCTGCGTAGCTGCGGGTTTCACCACCCTTCTCGATTCGGCGGTGCTCGGAATCGGGGTTCCGTCGATCCGGGCGTCGCTGGGCGCGTCGACCTCGGAGGTGCAGTGGATCCTTGCGAGCTATTCGCTGACTTTCGGCTTGGCCCTGGTGCCGGCGGGCCGACTCGGTGACGTCGTCGGGCGTCGACGCTTGTTCTTGGCGGGCCTGAGCATTTTCGCGGTGATGGGAATCCTCGGAGCGTGTGCGTCGGATCCGTCGATGATCGTGTTGGCTCGTCTTGGGCAGGGGATCGGCGCAGGCACCATCAGTTCGCAGGTGCTCGGCATCATCACCGACCGGGTGTCCGGAAAGGCTCGGGCGAAGGCGTTGGGCGCGTACAGCACCGCGGGTGGTCTGGCCGGCGTTTCCGGACCGATCCTCGGTGGCGTTCTGCTGAAGTATTCTGACGCCGACTTCGGATGGCGGTTGCTTCTCGTTCTCAACGTGCCGTTTGCCGTGATCACTCTGATTTTGGCGTTTCGCTTTCTGCGCCGTGATCGAACTACCCGATCGGGCGCGTCGATCGATCCGGTTGGGCTGTGTCTGCTGGCGACTACGACCGGGCTCCTGTTGTGGCCCATCGTGACCCGGACCAGTGTCACTGTGGCTGCGGCTTTCCTGATCGGTGCGTTCGGCGCTGCCGTTGCCTTCTGGTTCTGGGAACGTCGGTACGCCGAGCGCGGCGGGACGCCGGTACTGCTTCCGTCGTTGATCGCCTCGCGGGGCTTCCGGTTGGGTACGACGGTTGCACTCTTCTGGTTCGGATCCATCCTCGCCGTCAACGCGGTGCTCAGCCTCTATCTGATCGAGGGTTTGGGCTTCGCCCCGCTGAGTGCGGCGTTGATCATGACCGGTAGCTCACTCGCGATGGCATTGACGTCGGCTTTCGGATGGCGGCTGGTTGCCGGGTTCGGCCGAAGTGCAGTGGTTTTTGCCATCGTCGGCGAGATCCTTGTCATCCTCGGCTACATCGCAGCGGTCAATCTGATTCCGCGGGAACATCTGATCCCGGTGCTGGTGGTCCTGGCGGTGTTGTCGGGAGTTGCCAGCGGTTTGGTCGACGCGCCCAATCGGGTACTGACTCTCGAATATGCACCGCCGGGCGCGAACGGTGTTGCGGCGGGTTTCCTTCAACTGTCTCAGCGCCTGTCAGCGACCATCTCGCTGGCCGCGGTATCGGGGTTGTATCTCGGTGTACTCGGATGCTCGCCCGACGGATACGGACGTGCGTTCGGGATCGCGCTTGCCGTCTGCGTGGTCATGTTGACGCTCTCGTTGGCGGGAGCGGTGGCAGACCGACGCCGGCGAAGGACGTGACCTGGTATTTCGTGGGTCTACATGGACCTCGGAAGGCCGAGCCGGTGTGACTCATGGGACTTGTGTTACCCATGGGTTAGGAGTCGTGGGACGATACTTGTGTGGTGACCGGTCGCAGTGAAGACAAGCCCAACGGTCGCGGGAGTGGAGAGCCAGTTAACTCACCCCGTGGAGCGTCGGACAAACGTGACCGCACATCGACACCCTTCCGCGCTCGAACGGCGATGTGGACCAATCGGCCACTGTTCGATTTCCATATGATCGTCGGTCTGGTCGTGCTGATCGTCGCGTTCGGACTGCTGATGGTGCTGTCGTCTTCGGGCGTCGAATCCTATGTGTTGTCCGGGACGTCCTATGCCAGATTCTGGCCCCAGTGCATGTTCGCGGCGATCGGCTTGGTGATGTTCGTGGCAGTCGTGCGGTTGCCGACCGAAACAATGCGTAGAGCCTCCCCGTGGCTGCTGATCCTGTGTCTTGTTCTGCTTGTCCTGGTGCTGATTCCAGGTATCGGCTCGGAACAAATGGGTGCTCGCAGCTGGTTCGTGATCGCGGGCATTTCCTTCCAGCCGTCGGAGCTGGCCAAACTTGCTCTGGCGATCTGGTCCGCAGCGACGGTTGCGTCGTTCATGAAGGCGCGGATGGACGTCAACCGCGCGCTGCCGGTGATCGGCGGTACGACGTTGCTGGTTCTGGTTCTGGTGGTGTTGGAGAAGGACCTCGGAACCACCATCACCATCGGCATCATTTTCATGTCGGTGCTGTGGTTCGGGCTGTTCCGGATGAAGACATTCATCAGCCTCACACTCGGTTCCGCAGTCGCATTTCTCGTGCTCGGGCTTACTGCTGGTTACCGCTCGGATCGCATCAAGGCTTTCCTCAATCCTGATCTCGACCCGCAGGGTTTGAACTTCCAGAGCACTCAGGCCAAGTACGCACTGGCGAACGGAGGCATCTTCGGGCGCGGTCTAGGACAGTCCGACGCCAAATGGAGCTATCTCCCGCAGGCGCACAACGACTTCATTTTTGCCGTGATCGGTGAAGAGTTGGGTCTGGTCGGCGCGCTGATCGTCGTCGCTCTCTTTGCCGCGGTTCTGATCGTCGGGCTGCGGATCGCGAAACGGTCCACTGATCCGTTCCTCAAAGTCATGACAGCGACGGCAACGACGTTGATCGTCGTGCAGGCGTTCATCAACATCGCCTACGTCGTCGGCCTGATTCCGGTGACCGGTCTGCAACTACCGCTCATCTCGGCGGGCGGAACGTCGATGATCACCACCCTGCTGATGTTCGGGCTCATCGCGCACGCAGCCTTCCGTGAGCCCGAGGCTGTCGCCTCGGCCGAGAGCAGCGGTCGCGGTTGGATACCGCTGGTCTTCGGCAAGCCTCGGTTCGGCATTGCCAAGAAGCCACAGACCGATCGACGGAGGCCGCCAGCTCGCCGCGCCCAGCCTGCTCCAACTGGGCAACGCCGACCGGAACGACGGGCACCACAACCCGACAGACGCCGGGCTCCAGCTCCGGGCCGACGCGCACCCTCTCGCGACTGGTCGGAAGATCCACGTAGACGCGGCCGATCCGATCGGCCGCGGCGCGCTTCCTGATCTGGGCCAGTTCCACTGGCGGGCAGTTTCGGAAGCGGGCAGTCATGCACCCGACAATTGCGTTGGGCGGCTACATTGGGAGTCGGCAAAACGACGTCTAAAAAGGGTTGTGGACATGGCAGGTGGCGACAAGGCAGACCAGTCGGTGGTCGAACGTAGCTCGGTGACCGGACGTCGTACGACGCCGTCGCAGCGAGCGCGTTTTCGCCGGATTGTCGACGCCGCAATGGAATCCGCCTCCGAAGGCGGCTACGACGCGGTGCAGATGCGATCGGTGGCCGATCGCGCCGGCGTCGCGATCGGCACTGTTTACCGGTATTTCCCGTCCAAGAACCACATGCTTGTCGTCGCATTGTTGTGGATGTTCGAGGGTTTGCGTGACAGATTCCAAGACTTTGTAATCCCGGGCGAGACTCCGTCGGACCGGATTCTGTTTGTGCTGCGCAAGAATACGGAGGTCCTCGAGACCGATCACCTCCGTTACGAAGCGTTGGTTCGGGCGTACATGTTCGCGGACGCGTCGGCGACCCCGGAACTCAACGCGCTCGGTGGGGTCGTGACCGAGATGTTCGCGAAGGCGATCGGTGTCGAGGAAGTCTCGCAGCAGCAGTTGGACGCGGTGAAGGTGATCGACGACGTCTGGATGTCGAGTCTCGTCTCGTGGGTTGCGGGCCGGATGACGACGGACGAGGTGATGGCGCACCTGGAACTTGCCGTGCGACTGGTCTTTCGCAAGTTGGGCGGATAGCGCTCAGACGGTGTAGCCACCGTCGACGTTGAGCTTCTGACCGCTGATGAATCCGGCCGCGTCGCTTGCGAGGAAACATACTGCTTCGGCGATGTCGGCAGCTGATCCGAAGCGCTTCAACGGGATTCGGCTCATCGTCACGTCGAGCGCGCCTTGGTCGAGTTCGGCGGAGCTGATCAGGCGCTCCGCCATTCCGTCCGTCAACATGCCTGGTCCTACAGCGTTGAACCGGACGCCGTAGCGTCCTTCCTCTGCGGCGAATCCGCGAACAAGTTGTTCGACAGCCCCTTTGGTGCCAGCGGAGAGTCCGTCGCGCACGGGAAAGCGATCCGTTGCCGCGGTTGTCACCGCCACCACCGAACCCGAGGATGCACGCAGCGCAGGCAGGGCGGTGTGGACGAGGGTGAAGAACGCCGCGGCCTCCTGGTTGAGTTGTTCGGTGAAGAACGCCGGCGTCACACGTGAGAGGTGCGTCATCGGGACGTGCGGTCCCGCAGCGTGGACCAGCGTCGTCAATGTGCCCAGATCATCGACCGCATCGTTGACGGCGGCGCTGATCGACAACTCGTCGGTCAAGTCGAGAGAGTACGAGTGGGCGCGCACGCCATGCGCTCGAATCTGCTCGCTCAGTTGCTCGGCAGCGCCCTTGTTGTTTCGGTAGGTGAAGGCGACGTCGTGTCCGCGTTCGGCAAGGGTCAGGGCTATCGCCGACCCGATTCCACCGGTTCCGCCGCTGACAAAAGCGGTGCGTACTGCGCTCACAATGCCTCCAGATGTCTGCCGATTTCAAACCTAACAAATGCTTGGTTGGGGTGCCAATCGGAATATATCAGTGCGCGAAGGACAGGCTCAGATTGCTATCGCAACCGGACTGATCGTCCTAATCTGTTGCCATGTCCGGAGACAGTGTGCAGTTGACCGACGGGGCGCCCGGTGGGGAATCGGAACCTCACGCACCGAGTTTGAACAATCGCCTCAACTGGCTGCGTGCAGGTGTTCTGGGTGCAAACGACGGAATCGTCTCGACCGCAGGTCTCGTGGTCGGTGTTGCGGCAGCCACGACCGAGCGCTCCGCGATCTTCACAGCAGGTTTTGCTGGACTGGTTGCCGGCGCTGTGTCCATGGCGTTGGGCGAGTACGTCTCGGTCAGCGCTCAGCGGGATACCGAACGCGCACTCCTGCAGAAGGAGAAGAAGGAACTCCTCGAGACCCCGGAGGCTGAACTTCAGGAACTGACCGAGATCTACGAGAACAAGGGATTGAGTCCGGAGACGGCCCGCCGCGTCGCCGAAGAATTAACCGAGCACGACGCCTTCGCGGCGCACGTAGAAGTCGAATTGGGTATCGATCCAGACGATCTCACCAATCCGTGGCACGCGGCGATTTCGTCGGCAATCTCGTTCACGATCGGCGCGGCGATCCCGTTGGTCGCAATTCTGGTGCCGCCGACAGGCATCCGCGTCCCTATCGCATTTTTCGCGGTGCTGATCGCACTTGCGCTGACCGGGACGATCAGCGCGACGCTCGGCGGAGCTCGCAAGACCAGAGCGGTGCTACGCGTGGTGATCGGCGGCGCGCTGGCGATGGCCGTGACGTACGGAGTAGGTCAGTTGGTGGGCACGGGTCTCGCCTGACCCCTGCTGTGCGCCTTTATTAACCGCGGGGGGTTAATAAAGGCGCACAGCAATTCAGGCGCGACAGATCATGACCGGCCCTGGCGCATGGTGCAGCAGATTCTGGCTGGTGGAGCCCATCACGGCGCCCGCCATCGCACTGCGGCCGTGACTTCCGACAACTATCAACTGTGCGTCGTCGGCGTATTTGAGCATGACGGGAGCAGCGGCACCGGGTTCACTGATGCGGGTGACCGGCACGTCCGGGTACTGGTCGGCCATACCGGCTAGATTTTCCGCCAGTAGCGCCGATTCCTCCTGCTCGACAGCCTCCCAGTCGATCAGGATTCCCGCTCCGCCTTCGCGGAAGGTGGACGAGCCCTGCCAGGTGTGGACCGCGATGAGCGGCGCGTCGAACTGATCGGCATAACGAAACGCGTACTCGACGGCCTTCTTGCTCAACGCGCTTCCGTCGACTCCGACGATGACGGGACGCTGATCCGGACCGGGATTCTCCGCCGAACCACGCCACACGGTGACCGGACAGGTTGCATGATTGGCCACCTTCAGTGCGGTCGATCCGAGCAGCCGTGAGCGCAGTGCACCCGATCCGGTCGACCCCATCACGATCAGGCGTGCGGTACCCGAGGATTCGAGGATATGCGTCGACGCCGGCCCTGGCGCGATCTCGGATTCGATGGTCAGTTCGGGGAATTCGGCCGAAATCACCGCGGCGGCGGCATCGACGATCGCTTCGCCGTCTTCGCGGATCTGGCTGAGGAACTGTGACTGCAACATCACTGCAGCGGGACTGTAGATCGGGCCCTCTTGCGGCAGGGCGTGCGCCAGAATCAGTCGTGAGTTCACCGCGTTCGCGACGGAGGCTGCCCACCGGGCCGCCGCCGTCGAGGCCTCGGATCCGTCGATACCGGCGACGACATCCTGGTGTCCTGCAAGTGTGTTCATGTCTACTCCCTCTGAAATGATCGAGATCGGTCGACTGTTTACAGCGAAGTCACCAGAGTGACGATGCTGATTTCACGGCTTCCTTCCACGTCTTGCGTAGCAGGGTCGATTGCCCGTCGGCTATTTCCAGTTCTCGTCGGTAGGCCATGCCCAATCCGAAACTGGTGAGCGAGGTATGCTCCTGCTCGGCTGCCATTGCAAGTAGATGATGTTGGGCGACAACGGAATCCTGGTGCTCGCCGAGAACATCCTGGAAGTGGCTGAAATGCTTCAGTGCGCGCTTCGCTCGGCTCTTCGACACGGGTTCCATGACCTCGATCGCGTACTTCATCCGCTTGGCTCCCTTGCGGGCGCGGTGCATTCGCTCGTCACGCTCGGTGCGGGTATCGGCATCGAAGACGTGATCGACCCGCTTACCGACCTTGTGTGCCAGGTGCCGCAGGGTATGGGCCAACTCTCGTGCCGATGCCTTCTTTCCGACGCGGTGGGTGGCGGTGTCGAATTCGAGGTCGCCGACGTACTCGTCGAGGCGATCGAGCAGCGTGGTGTATCGCTCGGAATCGAGCGCCTCGAGGGCTGTTTCCTGGGCGGTTTCACCACGTGCAGAGAAGAACTCGTCGATTCGAGCTCGCACAGCTTCTCGCTCGGGCATCTCGTCGATTTCGCCGAGGCGTTCCACAAGACGCTCCCACTGGACCTCGACGTCGCGGGCGTCACCGAACTTTCCACCGATCCACCGCAGATCCGTGATGAGATCGTCGGTCTTGGGGGAGTGGCCGGCGTACGACTGCAGAGCGCTGCGGATGCGACGTGCCGCAACCCGGAAGTCGTGAACGGCTTCGTCGTCGGCCCGACGCGTGCCGAGATCCGCGGCGACCAGTGCGCGCAATTGTTCGATGAGGTAATTACGCAACAAGATCCGCGGATTCGACGCCTTGCCCGAGGTGACCTCGTGACCGGCGTACGGTGTGACCGACGTGCCCAGTGCTCGTTTGAGTTTGGACGGACTCGCAGAGCGCTCCAGCCCGGCGTCCAGTAGAACCGACTCGATTGCATCGGCCAGCTCTTGCCCGCCTGCGCCTTGTTCGACCTCGACTTCCTGCCACGTGGACTCTCCGGAACCGTCTGCCTTGCAGGCGATGACGGTGTCGGAGACCACTTCGGCAAGCAGCACACCGTTTTCGCCGTTGAGCCTGGTGCGCTCCCGATCGGTGATGATCAGGGCGACCGGCACCAGATCGTGACCGCGAATGATCGCCCGGATCAGACTCGACAGCGGCGAGGGCACATCGGTGCTCTCGTCCGGGGGAAGTTGGATTTCGGTTCGAGTGTCCTGGCCTGCGGGAAGTTTCATGTGCCACCCCGCGTCGTCGCCACCCTCACGCTTGCGCAGCGTGATCTTCTCGGCCAGCAACCGGTAGTCCGCGGTGTCGAAGTAGGTGGCAGAGAGCTGTATCGAGTCGTGGACCGGTTCGCCGACAACACCGGGAAGTCCGCCCAAGGCGGGAACTTCCTGCTCGGCCGGCGCCTCGTACTTGCGCTCGATCTCCCGTACGGCTTCGGGTACGACGGCGGTCTTGCTCATCTGGTCTCCTCTTGCGGTGCGGTCTGCGCTTCCATCCTCCCGGTATCGGAGGCGCAGTGGAAGGGTCCGGGGTCCCTACGGCGAGTCGCCACGGCCTGATTCGTCCGGCCAGGACAGGGTCCGCCGACTTTCGAACCGTTGCAGCCGGCCGGTCTTCGGATCCTCGAACTCGAGAACCTTCGACAGCAGGCGCAGCGGGTTCGAATAATCTTCTGCGGCAACGTCGTAGAAGTCGGGATAGAAGTTGTCGCCGTGGATCGGGAGCCCGAGCGAGGTCATGTGCAGCCGAAGTTGATGGGTCTTGCCGGTATGGGGAGTCAACCGGTACCGCGCGAAGCCGTCTCGCGTTTCGATCAGTTCGATCCGCGACTCGCTGTTGGGTTCGCCCTCGATCTCCGCGGCCTTGAGCACGCCGCGTTCTTTCACGATGCGACTACGCACGACCACGGGGGTGCTCACCTGAGCGTCGTGACGCGCGATGGCCTCGTACTCCTTGGCGACGCGGCGCTCGGCGAACATGGTCTGGTAGTCGCGCCGGGCCGCCTGATGCACGGTGAACAGCAGCAGTCCCGCCGTGACGCGGTCGAGGCGATGAGCTGGACTCAGCTCCGGTAGTTCGAGGTCCCGACGCAAGCGGACCAACGCCGATTCGGCGATGTATCGCCCGCGCGGGGTGCTCGCCAGGAAATGCGGTTTGTCCACGACCAAGATGTTCTCGTCCCGGTAGAGGATGTCGATCTCGAACGGCACCCGCGTTTCGACGGGAGGGTCGCGGTACAGGTAGACGAACCGCCGGGGAGCAAAAGCGCTCGTCTCGGTGATTCCGACACCCTTCTCGTCGACGACCTCCCCGGCTGCGACCTTCTCCCGCAATCGGACGGCGTCCTGGGGGAACCGTTCGAGCAGGTAGTCGAGCGTCGTCGTCCACATGCCGTCGTCTGGCTGACGGATGCGACTGGGGTTCAGGCCGTCGCGGACGGGAAGCGGTGATCGTGACACATCTTCAAAGCTAGCCGTCCGGTCGGCATTCAGACCTATTGACGACATATGGGACGGAAGTTACTATCCGGTAAGTTCGTGACACCGGTCACTGTCGTGGGGGCAGGGCTGGGTCATCACAACAGAAAATTGGAGTTTTCGTGAGGACACGACTTCTACGTCGAAGGTCGACAACGATTGCGGTGGGGCTGTGCGTCGTGGGATTGGCGGTGCCGAGCGCCGTCGCTTCTGCGGATCCGACGGGAGGGTCGGACGGGCAGGCCTGGCTCGCGGCAACGGAGGCGACGCCGCAGTATCCGGGGGTCTCGATCGAGTGGGACGTGCCCATCACGATGAGTGACGGCACAGTTCTGCAAGCGAATGTGTACCGACCGGCGGATGCATCCGGGCGGGCCGTGGAATCGAAGACGCCATCGGTCCTCAACATCACGCCGTACACGAAACTGCTGGACACACTGGTGGATTCAGCTCTGTCGATCCCGCAGGTCGGTGAGACGCTGATGGACGTTGCGAACTCGCTCGACCTCGCGGCGCCGTTCGACGGCGTGTCGGAGTTGACGGGCGTCATCGCCGGCGGAGGCGCCAGGGTTCTCGGCGTCAACCGTGATCTGGTCCAGAACGGATACACGCAGGTAGTGGTCGACGCTCGTGGAACCGGCTTCTCCCAAGGTAATTGGGACGTGCTCGGTAAGCGCGAGCAACAGGATTCGGTCGAGGTCATCGACTGGATGAGCAAGCAGGGATGGTCCGACGGGAAAGTAGGGATGGCGGGCATCTCGTACTCCGCGATCAACTCGGTGCAGGCGGCGAGCAACAATCCATCTGCACTGAAGGCGATCTTCCCGGTCGAACCTGGCAACGATCTGCTGCGCGACATCGTCGGAACCGGTGGCGGCCTCGGAGTCGGGTTCATGCCGTTGTGGTTGACCGCGGTCAACGGGCTCAAACTCATCCCGAACGTTCAGGACATCCTGCAAGGAAACTTCGATCCCCTGTGGTTGGCGAGCCGCCTCGAGGATCCCGGTACGCTGATTCCCGAACTGGTGCAAGCGATGACGGCTCAGAGAATCGAGGACGTGTCGCCGTCGACTCTGCAAGTCGCGCAAGACGGGCAGTTCTATCAGGACCGAGCCGCTGACGTCGGCAACATCGCCGTTCCGACGATGGTCTACGGCGGTTGGCACGACATCTTCGCCAACAGTGAGCCGCGGATCTACAACGGAATCGATCTGCCGCCCGGGCAGAAGCAGTTGATCATGGGGAACGGCTATCACGTCACTCCCGGTGGAGGATTCGGCAAGGACGGTGCGCCGCCGCGCCTCGACGTACTCGAACGTGCGTGGTTCGACAAGTGGCTCAAGGGCATCGACAACGGAATCGATCGTTACGGTCCGGTGACGATGTTCCAGCAAGGCGGCGGATGGATCACGGACGATCAGTTCCCGCGAGCCGGTGCGAGCTACGAACGTATGTATCTGAACTCTGCGCCCAGCGGTACTGCCGCCCACGCAGCGTACGACGGTTCGCTGACGAATGACCCGCCCAGTGCCGCAGCGCGATTGACAGTCGCACCAGGACTGCGAGGCTTCTGCTCCGGTGACGGAACTCAGGGAACTGCCGGGATCTCCGTGGTGCTCGGTGCGACGTGTTCCAAGGATTCCCGATTCCAGGAAGCGGAGGGCCTGACGTTCACCGGTGAGGCAGTGACGGAGCCGACCTCACTCTCGGGCCCGATCAACGTCCACCTCGAGACCGTCCTGGACGCGACGGACGGATTCTGGGCAGCGACGGTCAACGACGTAGCACCGGACGGAACATCGACACCGATCACGAACGGCGCTCTGACTGCGTCGCTGCGGGCAGTCGACGATTCGAAGAGCACTCGCTCGGCCAACGGTGACTACAGTGAACCGCACCACTATCTGACGATCGACACGCGTCAGCCGGTGGTTCCCGGTGAGGTCACCACCGTCGACATCAACATGCTCCCGACGGACGCAGTGCTGCAACCGGGGCACCGGCTCCGCGTCGACGTCTACGCTGCCAGCGTGCCGCGATACCTGGCGCTCGGCCCGATGCTCGCCGACAGCCAACTCAAACCGCAGCACATCGAGTTGGCTGCAGACCGGCCGAGCTTCGTCAACGTTCCGTTCGTCGGGGGCCGCTGACTCGGATTGGATCGGCGGCGTGAGAACCTGCGGGCTCGCGGACGTTCTGAGAAGATCGTCCGATGACAGAATCCCGACTCTCCGCCGCCGTCCACGATCGTCTGGACGGACTTCTGGATCCGGTGGACGAGCGGCTCGCGGCGCAGTACCCGGGAAACCGTGACGAGATCCAACCCGTGCACACGATTTACGTCAGTGCCGCGGATGCAACCGTCGACACCCCTCGACTCTGGGGTGAGCAGGCGATCGCGCTTCTCGATTCCCATGCTCATGTGTTCGCCGATCTCGACACGGAGAATGCGCTCGCTGATGTGCGAGTTCAACTCGGCCGCAAGCCGGTCCAAGACTTTCGGATCGATTTCGAGGACGGGTACGGACGCCGCAGCGACGAAGAAGAAGACGATGCAGCGACGTCGGCCGGACAGACGCTTGCCGCGCTCAGCGCTGATCCTGCCGGGCCGAACTGGAGTGGAATCAGGTTCAAGGGGTTGCCGGCCGGTGAGCGTCGGCGCTCGATCAGGACGCTCGAGCTTGTGCTCGACGCGGCCGGCGGAGTGCCGGACGGATTTGTCTTCACCGTTCCCAAACTGCGCGCGGTGGAGCAGGTCACGGCGACGGTGTTGCTCTGCGAAGAGCTGGAGAAGGCGCACGGACTCGAGCTCGGTTCGCTTCGGTTCGAGTTGCAGATCGAGAGCCCGCAGGCGGTCATCGCGGCCGACGGAACGGTGGCAGTTGCTCAGGCGATCCATCGCGGTGCCGGTCGTCTGACCGGTTTGCATTACGGCACTTACGATTACAGTGCAGCTTGCGGAATTGCATCGCGTCATCAGTCGCTCGAACATCCGGTGGCAGACCACGCAAAGGCTGTCATGTTGGCTGCTGCCGCGCAGACCGGTGTCTGGGTGTGCGACGGGTCGACTCAGGTCGCGCCTGTCGGGAGCGCCACGGCGATCCGCGACGCGATCACTCGGCACCATCGCCTCGTCACGCGGTCCCTGGAACGCGGTTACTACCAGGGGTGGGACATGCACCCCGGGCATCTGGTCACCCGCTGGCTCGCCACGTTCGGCTTCTATCGCAACGCGCTCGGCGCCGCTGCCCCGCGCATCCAGTCGTACTTGGGGCGCCAAGGTGGCGACGTGATGGACGAACCTGCAACCGCCCAGGCGCTCGCAGCGGTGGTACTGCGCGGGCTCGACGCGGGGGCTTATCCGGAATCCGAAGTTCTCCGGCTCGCCCCGAGCGCCGACACCAACGCACTCCGTCACCTCGTAGGACGCACCACACCGATCACAGGAGAACACTGACCGATGAGCACCACCGAATTCACCTTGCTGCCCGATCTGGCACTGCGCACCCTCGGCGGAGCCGTCATCTGGGCGAACGACGAGGCGTTTGCCGAGCGTGAGGCCCTGATCCGCCCAGGAAAGGCCGGGTACCAGCCGGCGACGTTCGGTCACAAGGGGCAGGTGTACGACGGTTGGGAGACGCGTCGCCGCCGGGTGGCAGGCCATGACGAGGCGATCGTCCGACTCGGTGTTCCCGGAGTGGTGCGAGGCGTCGTGGTCGACACCGCGTGGTTCAAGGGCAATTACCCGCCCGAGATCTCGGTGGAAGCAATCTCGGTCGACGGGTATCCGGATCCCGCCGACCTGGCCGTATCCGGTGAGTGGACAACCATCGTCGAGCGCTCGACCGTGCATGGTGACTCGGAGAATCCGTTCTCGGTGACGTCGGAGGAGCGGTGGACGCACGTCAAGCTGACCATTTACCCGGACGGCGGCGTGGCGAGATTCCGTGTTCACGGCGAAGCGCGCCCGGACCCGCGTTTCCTCGATGCCGGGCCGTTGGACCTCGCAGCACTCGAAAACGGTGGCCGCGTGACCGATTGCTCCAACATGTTTTACAGCTCACCGCAGAACATCCTGTTTCCCGGACGCGCTGCTTCGATGGGTGACGGGTGGGAGACCGCCAGGCGCCGCGACAACGGAAACGACTGGGTGCAAGTACAACTCGCGGGTGAAGGCGTGCTGAGTTTCGTCGAGATCGACACCTCGTACTTCCTCGGAAACAGTCCAGGTGAGGGCGCTCTGACCGGGCGGACGTCGGAGGGGGAGTGGATCGAACTGTTGCCGCGCACGACGCTGCGTCCGGATACGCGCCATCGCTTTCCGATCGATTCCGAAGTCCAGGTCACCGATGTTCGCCTGGACATCTTCCCGGACGGTGGCCTGGCGCGGCTGAGAGTCTTCGGCGTACTCACCGACGCTGCTCGCGCTGTGATCTCCGGGCGCTGACGGTAAAGTTGTTGGCATGAGCGACTATCCGCGCGACGACTATCCCCGGGACATGGTGGGGTACGGCCCTCATCCGCCGCATCCGCACTGGCCCGGCGACGCGCGGATAGCGGTTCAGTTCGTGCTCAACTACGAAGAGGGAGCCGAGAACAACGTCCTGGACGGGGACGCGGCTTCGGAAACATTTCTGTCGGAAATGACTCCGGCAGAGGCATTTCCGAATCGACACATGAGCATGGAATCGCTGTACGAGTACGGCTCCCGGGCCGGGTTGTGGCGTGTACTGCGAACCTTCGAGCGGCGAAACCTGCCTCTCACAGTCTTTGCGGTGGCGCGGGCGATGCAGCGGAACCCCGAAGCAGTCAGTGCTTTTCAGGAGTTGGGCCACGAGATCGCGTGCCACGGATTACGTTGGAAGTCTTACCAATCCGTGGACATCGAGCGCGAACGCGCAGACATGGCCGAGGCAGTGCAGATTCTGCGAGATCTGACGGGTTCGGCGCCCCTCGGTTGGTACACCGGGCGCGATTCACCGAACACCCGCGAATTGGTGGTCGAGCACGGCGGCTTCGTCTACGACTCCGATTCGTACGCCGACGATCTGCCGTACTGGGTCGACGTTCCGCGTGGCGCAGAATCGGTGAAGCACCTGGTCGTTCCGTACACCCTTGACACCAACGACATGCGTTTCGCCTCTCCCGCAGGATTTCCCAGCGGTGATCAGTTCTTTGCGCACCTACGCGATGCCTTCGACGTGCTGTATGCGGAGGGGACGGCCGGATCGCCCAAGATGCTCTCGATCGGGTTGCACTGCCGCATAGTCGGCCGCCCTGCCCGTGCGGCCGCTCTCGAGCGATTTCTGGACCACGTGCAGTCACGCGAGAAGGTCTGGATCGCGCGGCGCATCGACATCGCCGAGCACTGGAAGACCGCGCACCCCGTTTAGATCACGGTCGGTCGACAAAAGACTTCATTCGAGCAGTCCGGGTACTGGTTCGACTGCCGCGTATTCCGCCATCGAATTCTAGGCCATTGACAACTGGCACGGTTGTGGATGACTCTTTGGAGATGGAGAAACACACAGCAGTCGAAGCGTCTTCAAGGTGAGCCGACCGGTGCCGACCAAGAAACCGACCAAGAACCGCGGATCGAAGTTGTCCCACAATGCCCGCGCAGTGGTGACCGGCGCCGGCAGCGGAATCGGCCGTGCCTTTTCGTTGGAGTTGGCGCGCAGAGGCGGTGAGGTGATCTGCGCGGATATCTCGCTGGAACGGGCCAAGGAAACAGTGGCACTCATCGATGAGATCGGTGGTACCGCGCACGCCGTCAAATGCGATGTGTCAATTCGTGAGCAGGTTCAGGACCTGGCGTTGTTCGCGGAACTCGAACTTGCGGGTCCGCTTTCGCTGGTGATCAACAATGCCGGGGTGGGTATCGGTGGAAAACCGGTGGGCGAGATCGGTTTCGACGATTGGGAGTGGGCACTCGGGATCAATCTGTGGGGTGTCGTGCACGGCTGTGAGATATTCGCTCCACAACTGCGTGCGAGCGGCGCCGGGGGATTCATCAACGTGGCCTCGGCTGCTGGGTTTGCGGCTGCGCCGCTGATGGCGCCCTACAACGTCGGTAAAGCCGCCGTGATGTCGCTCTCGGAGACCTTGTCCGCTGAACTTGCCGGTACGGGAGTGCGGGTGACGGTGCTGTGTCCGACCTTCGTCAAGACAAATGTTGCTCTCGACGGCCGAATCACCGCGGAAGCAACACAATTGGCGCAAGCGTTGATGCGGCGAACCGGCTTTTCGCCGGAGCGCATCGCCGTCACCACTCTCGACGCCTACGACAAGGGTCGACTCTACGTGGTGCCGCAGTTCGATGCGAAGGTGATCTGGCGACTCAAACGGTATCTACCCGTTGCATACACGTGGGGCTGTGGAGTTCTCAATCGCTTTGCACCGAAACAGAAGTCGGGATCATCTGGAACTTCGGCGGCGCCGGAGACGAACTCGCCGAGCACGAAAGGAGCGTGACATGTCCTTCGATTTCGACGGCATGCTGCACAAGATCAAGGACCGCCAGTGGGCTCTGGTGGACATCGACTGGGATGCTCCGGGCGCCGAGACGATCAGTCCAGAGCTTCATGCGAAGCTGAAACCGTTCATGTCGGACCTGATGTGGATCGAGAACGTTGGTGCCCGTGGCTTCGCTGCGATGGCTCTCAAGGCGCCGACTGGAACTCTCCGAGACATCTATCGGCATTTCCACGCCGAGGAACAGAAGCACGCCAACGCCGAACTCGCGCTGATGCGTCGGTGGGGAATGCTCGACGGCGACGAGATGCCCGAGCCCAACATCAACGTCAAGCTCGTCATCGACTGGCTGGACAAGCATTCCGACGGTTTGTCGCTCTCGATTCTCGGGACCGTCATACCGATGCTCGAGGTGGCGCTCGACGGAGCCCTGGTCAAGTTCATCATGGACGAGATCGAGGATCCGGTCTGTCAGGCTGTGTTCAAGAAGATCAATGCAGACGAGTCCAGGCATCTGGCGGTCGATTTTGCGGTGATCGAGATGCTCGGGCACTCGACGACGCGCAAGCTCGTTGTCGAAACCGTCGGCGCCTGGATGAATCCGGCGTTGATCATCGGGACACTTCGCTACATCCCGCTGCTGAACAAGATGCGCGACAACATCGTCGACATGGGAGTGAACGAGGAACGGCTCTACACCGCGATGAAGCGATTCAGGAACGTAGGCGAACGGAGTCCGGCCGCGCTCCGCGTCCCGATGTATCGGGTGGTGAAGTGGCACGGCAACATGGTCATCAATCGCAACCATCCCTACCATCTGCTTGCCGATCGGATGGTCAAGGTCACTGGCCGACTTTCCGGCAGCAGGCTCAATTCCGAGCCGACCTGGGCCAAGGAACTTACGTACGAGCCACTCGCATGAGTACTGCCGAGCCACTGTCAGTGGCGATCATCGGTGGAGGTTTCGCAGGAATCGGAGCGGCGATTCGGTTGAAGCAGAACGGTATCGAGGACTTCGTCGTTCTCGAACGCGGCACGGAGGTCGGCGGGACGTGGCGCGACAACACGTATCCGGGAGCTGCGTGCGACATTCCGTCCCGTCTGTACTCGTACAGTTTCGCCCCGAACCCGGACTGGTCGCACACCTACTCGGCCAGCGCGGAGATCCTCGGCTACATCCGAACGATGGTGAAAGAGTTCGGCCTCGAGCCGAAGATTCGGTTTCGGTGCAACGTCACGGGCGTCGAGTGGGACGAGCAGACAGGTGTCTGGGCGATCGCGCTCGAGGGCCGTGAAGCGGTCATTGCCCGGACCGTCGTCATGGCGTCCGGTCCGCTGGCGAACGTCAGCTTTCCTGCTGTTCCGGGTTTGGAGAGCTACGAAGGACACAAGATTCACAGTGCTCGCTGGGACCATGACTACGACTTCACCGACAAGCGGGTCGCAGTGATCGGAACCGGGGCCAGTGGCGTCCAGATCGTCCCTGAACTCGTGAAAACTGCACGATCAGTGAAGGTTTTCCAACGAACACCGGGATGGGCATTGCCGCGAGCAAACCTACGCACCCGATCTCGCACGAAGGATCTGTACCGTCGTCATCCGGTCGTCCAGACTCTGGCGCGTCGGGCTTGGTACTGGGGACACGAATCGGTAGCTCTCGGGGTGGTGTGGGAATCCCCGTTGACGAGGGTGGTGGAAACAGTCGGGCGTCTTCATCTGCGCATGCAGGTGAAGGACCCGTGGTTGCGGCGACAACTCACTCCCGACTTTCGGGCAGGGTGCAAGCGGTTGCTGATGACCAGCGAGTATTACCCGGCTCTCCAGCAAGACAATTGCACACTCGTGACCTGGCCGATCGCGAGATTGGCGCCACATGGCATTCGCACGGTCGAAGGGATCGAGCATCAATTCGACTGCATCGTCTTCGCCACCGGCTTCGACGTTTGCAAGACCGGAACACCGGTCCCGATCATCGGCCGGGACGGACGTGTGCTCGCTCAGGAGTGGAAATCCGGGGCGCGTGCGTACAAGAGCATTGCGGTATCCGGTTATCCCAACCTGTATTTCACCTTCGGACCCAACTCGGGTCCGGGGCACAGTTCCGCCCTTGTGTACATGGAAGCGCAACTCGACTATCTCGCCCAAGCGATCAAAATCGTTCTCGAGCGCGACCTCAAGGCACTCGATGTTCGTCAAGATGTCGAAGATGCGTACAACGTCGAGTTGCAGCGTCGGCTGTCGAAGACCACGTGGAACTCGGGATGTTCGAGTTGGTATCTCACCGACGAAGGATTCAATGCCACTATGTTTCCCGGTTTCGCGACCCAGTACGTGAACCAATTGAAATCGGTGGATCTTCGGGACTACACGACCACGGTGCGCGAGAAAGACACCGCGCAGACCTGATCCCGGGTTCTGATCGGCCTGGTGTTGCCACTAAGTTGGAATCGTGACGACCGACGCGGCAGAGGAGACGAGGCGGTGACCGAGTACCGCATCGACGATCTAGCGCGCGCTGCGGGCACCACCTCGCGGAATGTACGGGCATATCAGGAACGTGGATTGCTTCCTCCGCCGGAGAAGCGTGGGCGGGTAGGCATCTACGGCGACGCGCACCTCGAACGCCTCAAGCTGATCGACACGCTTCTTCAACGAGGTTTCACCACTGCGCATATCGACGACTTCATCACCGGGTGGGAAAGCGGGAAAGACCTGACAGAGGTGCTGGGTCTGCAGCACGCGGTCACCGAACCATGGTCCCGCAGCGACACCGTGAGTATCGAGATGGCCGTCGTACGCGAGTTTCTCGGGGGAGATGCAGATGGTCAACTGGATCGTCTCGTAGATCTCGGACTGGTACAGATCGAAGGAGAGAACTGCGTTTTCACCGATCCTGCTTTGCTCAGCGGATTTTCGAGTCTCCTCGACTACGGTTTCACTCTCGATCAACTGGTCGATGTGCACGAAAAGCTTCACAACGCTGTGGACGGGATCGCCAAAGACCTGATTCAGGCGGCGAAGGATCGCATCGTCGATCAGCACGGGGTCGGTTGGCTCCCGGAGGGCGACGAGGTTGCCGGAACAGCCGAGATGCTCCAGACGATGCGTGAACTCGGTGTGGCGTCGGTACATTCGGCACTGGCCCGGGCACTCGACGCGAACCTTCAGCGTGAACTCGGCGACTATCTTGCCGCTGCGATCGGCTCGCGGAGCGACGCCGACGAGTCCGACTAGCAGCATCGATCACGTTCGGGATGTGCGGCCCGTCGCGGTGCGCTCAGCTCTTGCGTGCCTCGATCAGGAATCGACTCGAGTGCGCGACAAAAGATCCGTCGCGACGGATCTGCTGATCGAGTTCGCGGAGCCGGTCCCGATACTGCGCGACGGTGAATCCCGGAACCATCCAGATCACCTTGCGTAAGAAGTAGACAACGGCGCCGATGTCGAAGAATTCCATGCGCAGACGCTCGAAACGAAGGTCGACGACGGTGAGCCCGGCCGCAATCGCGTCGGCAGTTTCGTCCTCGTGGTGCCGTCCGCGACGAGCCTGCGGCTGAGGACCGAGAAAGTACTCGACCAGTTCGAACACGCTGGCGTGACCCACATGTTGAGCGAAGTACGTTCCTCCCGGTTCGAGTACCCGCGCGATTTCGGTCCACCACACCGTCGCTGGGTGTCGGCTGGTCACCAGGTCGAAAGCCGAATCGGCGAACGGTAGCGGCGGCTCGTCCTGATCCGCGACCACCACCACACCTCGGGGACGCAGAAGGGCGGTGGCCTTGGCGATGTTCGGTGGCCAGGATTCGGTTGCTGCCATCACCGGCGGGAGTGACGGTGCAGCGGCGAGGACTTCGCCGCCGCCGGTCTGGATGTCCAATGCGGCGCCGGCGCGGCCGAGACGTTCACCCATCAGCCTCTGGTACCCCCACGACGGACGCTGCTCCGTGGCGCGTCCGTCGAGCCACGAGAAATCCCACCCGTCGACGGAGGCGGATTCCGCTTCGGCGACAAGTTCGTCGAAACCTCGTGACATGCTCTGTGACTCGCCTTCAGGCGTTCCTTCCGACATCACATCATCATCGTCGCGGAGGGTCGACGGTGCCAGTTGTTTACGGCTACTTCGGGGTGGCGCCGAGCATCGGTGCGAGTTGAGTGGCAATCGGGTTCAGGTTGAGCTTGTCCGGGTCCACCTTGGGCTTGCCGTCCCACGGTTGCGAGGTGTTCGGGTCGGCGAACGCGATGCGGTTGGCGCTACGAACCCCCGTTTCGCTGCCCTGAGGTGCCTGGCAGTTGGCGGCAGTGTTCAACGGGAAGTTCTGCGTCGTGTCGTCGAAGTTCGGGTCCTTGCGCTTCATCTCGTCGAGGATCGCCATGGTCCCTTCGTAACCGACGGTGCACGAGAGCGGGTTGTTGGTCTCGAGTACCAAGCCCAGATGTACTGTGCCGTCTCCCGGTGCAACGGTGGGCGCCGCCCCGGCGAGCGCAGGCAGGAAGAGCAGGAAGGGCTGCAGCGAGGGCAGTGTCGGTGCGGCTGCCGCTGCAACGGCGGAGAGGTTGGAGAGGTTGGTCGTGAGCGCGGGGCCGGCTTCGGTGACGAGAGAGCCGACTTGTTCGCTGGCCGGTATGCCGTTGTCGATCACGCGTCGGATGTCGGGGTCGCTGGTGCGCAATTGCGCCGTCAGTGCGTCGAGGTCGGTGCTGAACTGCTTGATCGCCGACGATTGATCGGACTGGGTCGTGAGCACCGTCTGGCTGTCGCGGATCAGTCCGAGGGTCTGGGGAAGGGTGTCGAGGCCCGACTGGGAGATCCCCGACAGCGAGTCGGCAAGTACCTGCAGATCTTCGCCCTTGCCGTTGAATGCCGCGCCGAGTTCTTTCGCGACGGTGTGGAGTGCGTCGACCGGAACGGAGTGCACCAGACCGTTGGCGCTGGTCAAGACATTCTCGATCGGGATCGGCGTGGTTGTGTCGCCCACGGCGATCACCGAGCCGTCTTCGAGGAACGGGCCCTGGTCGGTATCGGGCTGAAGGTCGACGTACTGCTCGCCGATGGCTGAGCGATTGGCCACCACGGCCCGCGCGGATGCGGGAATCTGAGGAGCACTGCTGTCGATCAACAGGTCGACTTCGATTCCGTCGGACGTGAGCGACATGTCACCGACGCGTCCGACGGGTACACCGCGATAGGTCACTTCGGCGTTGGTGAAGATGCCACCGGACGTCGCCAGTTCGGTTTTGACCGTGTATTGGCCGAATCCCAGAAGATTGTCCAGCCGTACGTATTTCGCTCCGACATAGATCAAGCCCAGGAGTGCAACCACGACGAGAGCGACCAGCTGCCATTTGGCGAGCTTCGACATCACCATGAGGTGACGACCCTGAACTGATGCGGTGTGTTCATGGTTCGACTCCCGAATGACAAGCCGGGTACGGCTGGTGTTGAGCGAATTGTGTTCACCCACGGACGTTCTGAGGTGAACCGGAAACTTCCGGCAATTCGTTGTTGGCGATAACTATAAACAAGTCGTCACAGATAGAAAGTCGGCGCTGAGATTTCCGCAGGTCGTCGAAACGTAAGTGTCACAGCTCACTTCGAATGCGCAGATGTGACGCAGACGGCTTTCGGTCCGGATCGGGCTTGACTTCGCCAAACATATCCACAAAAGTAGATGCGTTCCGGTTGTCGTGCAGAGGGGTGTGGTCCATGGATGCTTTGGCGATCTTCAAGGCGCTGTCCAACCCGACTCGCCTGCAGATCATGGAGTGGCTCGCGCACCCGGCGAAGTATTTCGACGAGGACTCGTATACGCAGCAGGATCTCGGGTTTCACATCGGAGTCTGTGTCGGTGACATTCAGGGGCGATCGGGACTTGCCCAGTCGGTGATCTCGGGGTATCTGCAGGGCATGAAAGACGTGGGTCTGCTCGAGTCCGAGCGCATCGGGAAGTGGACGTATTACCGACGAAACGAATCCGTGATCGGCGAGTTCAGGGAATTCGTTCGCGAAAAGCTGTAGCGGCCGAATTGCCCTCGTCGGTCGGGTTGTTCAACCAGATATATCTACATATATAGATATGTAACTGTCTTGTGTGGCGAAGTAGTGAGGAGTGTGTCGTGAAGTCGAAATTGTTGATACCGGTTCTGGCGTTGGGTGTATTCGGAATCATCACTACGGAGATGGGCATTATAGGGGTTCTGCCTCAGATCAGCGAAAAGTTCGGTATCACCGCGTCGACTGCCGGATGGTTGGTCGGTGTGTTTGCACTCGTCGTGGCGGTGACCGGTCCGTTCACAACGCTGATCACCTCGGGAATCAACAGGAGAACCGTTCTGTTGGTGGCGATTGCAGTCTTTGCGGTCTCCAATGTGGTGTATGCGACCACATCGAGTTTCGAGGTGATGTTTGCATTTCGGATCATCCCCGCCGTGGTTCATCCGGTCTTCTTCGCTGTCGCGCTTGCAAGTGCGGTTCGTCTGGTATCGCCGGAACAGGCGACCGCCGCGGTGACCAAGGTATTTGCAGGCGTCACAGTCGGATTCGCGTTCGGCGTGCCCTTGACGTCCTATTTGGCCGAGAACTTTTCGGTGTCGACAGCATTCGTGTTCGGCGCCGTGGTCAACGTTCTCGCGTTTCTCGGGATTGTCGTACTTCTGCCCTCGGCTCCTGTGACACAACGCCTGTCGTACGGTGCACAGGTCGGGATACTTCGCCGGCCGCGCGTGTGGTTGACCATTCTTTCCGTCACCTTCGTCTTCGCAGCCATGTTCTCGGTGTACGGATACTTTGCCGAATACCTCGGCGAAGTGACCGGCATGAGCGGATCGTGGATCAGCGCGATGCTCTTGGCTTTCGGTGTCGTGATGATCTTCGGCAACTTCGTCTTCGGGGCTCTGCTCGCCAAGGGGGTGGTGCGCACGGTTGTGGCATTTCCCTTGCTGTACATCGTCGTCTACGTGATGCTCTATCTGGCGGGCCCGTACTTCGGCGCGATGGTTGTAGCCGTGTTGGTTTGGGGTGTAGTGCATTCCGGTGGACTGGTGGTTTCGCAGAGCTGGATGGGGCGAGACGCAGTCGACGCGCCTGAATTCGGCAACAGCCTTTTCATCTCGTTCTCCAACCTGGGGATCACGCTCGGCACTGCGGTCGGTGGACTGTTTCTCGCGCATTTCGAAACCCGCCAATTAGTCTGGGCTGGAGTATTGTTCGCGATCCTGGCGCTGCTGGTGACAGGTGTTCGACTCTCGCTCAGGCACGCTCACAGCGAGAACGGTGTCAGTGTACCGGTGTAGTTCTTGGGAAGTGGGCGTGCGAACTCGCCGCGCGAACTGGTCGACAGCCCGAGGGTGACCAACGACTGAACCATCGTGACCCCAGCGGCAACGCCGTCGACTACCGGGACACCCAGTTCGTCGGACAAGTCCTGGCACAGGTCCGCCATGCCGGCGCAACCCAGCACGAGGACGTCCGAGTCGTCTTGCTCCAATGCGTCGAAACAGGCTTCCAAGATCACCTTTCGCGCGTCGGGATCACGATCGAGTTCCAGAACCGGAATCTCGCAGGAGTGGATACCCCGGCACCGAGCCTGCATGCCGTACCGGTCCACCAGATCGGCTGCGCGGCCGCGGGTTCGACCGAGAGTGGTCACGATGCTGAATCCGCGACCCAGGAAACTTGCGTAGTTCATGGCCGCTTCGGCAACAGCTACGACGGGGCCCTTGGCCAACTCTCGGGCTGCATCAAGACCTGGGTCACCGAAGCAAGCGATGACGTAGCCGTCGACTTCGTTCTTTTCTCCGGCGGCGATCTCGGTCAGGATTCCGGGGACGCTGAGAGCTTCGTCGTAGTGGCTTTCGATCGACGCGGGACCCATGGCAGGGCTGACAGCCTCGACGAATGTGCCCGAGCCTGCGACGGTCCGGGCACATTCCTCGATCTTGGCGGTCATCGCCCACGTGGTGTTGGGGTTGATCACCTTGATTCTCATGACGATCAGTCGACCGTCACAGTGTCGGGAGAGGAAGCATTCCGGACAGCTGAGGAAGAGCGCGCGGCGAGTAGGTAATAGACGGTGAATCCGAGCCCACAACCGATGAACCAGCTGTACTGCGCTGCGGTGTACATCCCGGTGAGGTCCTTGCCCAGGACCGGGACCATCGCGACGACGGCTCCCACCACGGTGGCGATCACTGCAGCAGGGTTGTATCCCTTGCTGTACCAGTAGGTTCCGGTCGGCGACATGCTGAACAGTTCGTCGACGATGACCTTCTGCTTGCGCACGAGGTAGTAGTCGGCAATCAGAATTCCGAACAGCGGACCGATGAAGGCTCCGAGGGTTTCGAGTGTGTAGTGAATGACGTCCGGATTGTTGTACAAGTTCCACGGCGTGATGAGGATCGAGCCGATCGCTGCGATCATTCCGCCGGCGCGCCAGCTGATCTTCTGCGGACTCACGTTGGAGAAGTCGAAGGCCGGGGAAATGAAGTTGGCCACGATGTTGATGCCGATCGTGGCGATGGTGAAGGTGAGTGCGCCGAGAACGATGGCGAAGGTGCTGTCGATTCGTGCAACGGTCGCAACGGGATCGGTGATCAGTTCGCCGTACACCGGCAGCGTCAACGATGCAGTGACGACGACCAACACCGAGAATACGAGGAAGTTCAACGGCAAACCGAGGAAGTTGCCCTTCTTGACGGCAGCGAACGACTTTCCGTAGCGGGAGAAGTCGCCGAAATTGAGCATCGGTCCGGAGAAGTACGAGACAACCAGAGCGATCGCACCGAGCATGACCGGCACGGCGTCGAAACCCGAGTACTTGACGTCGCCGAGCGTGAGATCGATGGCGCTCCAGCCTGCCTTGTAGATCAGGTAGCCGCACAGCATGAACATCACGACATACACAGCCGGCCCGCAGAAGTCGATGAAGCGGCGGATCGATTCCATGCCTCGCCAGAAGACACAGGCCTGAAGTACCCACAGGAGCATGAAACTTCCCCAGCCCAGTGCGGAGAGTCCGGCGAATCCGTAGTCTTCGACGACGGCATAGGGCGCGAGTGACGGAAAGAGTTTGATCAGTACGACATCGAGGGCTGCTGAAGCGAGGAAGGTTTGAATTCCATACCAAGCCACGGCAATCAGGCCACGAATGATTGCCGGGATGTTCGCGCCGAGGACGCCGAACACGCTGCGGCAGATCACCGGATACGGCACGCCGGTAACTTGGCTGGGCTTGGCGACGAGATTGCAGAAGAAGTAGACGATCGTGATACCGACCAGCAGGGCGACGAGTACTTGCCAGCTGGCCAATCCCAGTGCGAAAAGACTACCGGCAGTGACATATCCGCCGACGCTGTGTACGTCGGACATCCAGAAGGCGAAGATGTTGTACGACGACCAGGTCTGCTTGCGAAGCGGCGCCAAGTCCTCGTTGGTCAAACGAGGGTCGTAGCCCGGCTTGATCAGGCCGCTTCCGACAGGGTGACCCGCGGCTTCGACAAGGTCACCCGATCCGCTTTCCTTTGGGGGAGTGGGGGTAGTGGTCGTTCGGGACGGAAGAATGTCGGTCATGACAGCTCCTGTGCATCAGTGCAGGAAATCAGCGGACGGTGCCACGAGCTCTCAGCGTCAGTGATGAAAACTGTGTTGAGAGAAAGGTATCGATGCTGTGTTGCACGACTATTGCGCGATCGGTATATCTTTTTCGGCCAATAGACCGGTGTCTGTCGGTAGAGTCGCGATCACGGTATCGAGTCGGCGATGATGGATTTCGGAAGCGCTCAGAAGTGCGGATGCGTCCCGACGCAGGAATGCGTCCAGCATCGCGGTGTGATCGGAGTGCAGAACCTGGCGATCGACGCCGGCAACATGGACCATCGGCTGTACTGGTTCGGTGATGTTCCAGGCAGCTTCGAACATGTGCAGAAGTCGAAGCATCTGAGACGGTCGGGTCAGTGCGAGATGAAAGTTTCGGCTCTCGCAGTGATAGGACTGAGAGTCGTCGTAGCGCAATGCGATCTCCAAACGGGAGTTCACCTCGACGGCGTGTTCGTGATCCTCTTCGGTTGCCTGCTCGACGGCGACGGCCAATGCAGCTGATTCGAGAGTTTCGCGGACGATGTACATCTCTCGCAGTTCTGCCGGCGTCAGCTGAGCAACGGTGTAGCCGAATTGATGTCGATGGTCGACCAAGGACTCTCCGACCAGTGTTTTCAGTGATTCCCGCACAGGTATTCGACTGACACCGAACACATCAGCCACGTCGCCGAGAGGAATCGGGGTACCCGGAGGCGCCGAACCCGACAGAATCACTCGCCGCAGTTCGTCGAGGATCGTTTGTTGTGGACTTCCGGGAGCATCGATTACCAGTTGCGTCAGCAGTACCGATCTACGGCGCGGCGGCATGTCGCTCTCCCTTCGTCTGTCTGCCAGAGTAGGAATACGTTGTTTCGTCTGCGTGACACCGGTGTGGCCGTCGTGCATCTCGCACTCGGGGGAGAACAAGTGGGCTCCGATCACATGCTCGCGTGAGTGCTGCTCGGGAGGCCGATCGTGGGGGTAGCGTTGTTGTGTAGTGGTATGGCAGAAAGCGAGTCGGTCGATGGCATCCGCTGTGCGCTCAGAAGCCGACCAGCGAGTTGTCGGCAACCTGCCCTTGGAGCTGACGAGTTTCGTCGGTCGTCGGCGTGAGTTGGCCGACGCCAGGAGATTGTTCGAGACGTCCCGTTTGTTGACACTCACCGGGATCGGTGGCGTGGGCAAGACACGGCTCGCGATCCGACTTGCGGGCGCGTTGCAAAGGGTGTTTCGAGACGGTGCCTGGTTGGTGGAACTGGGGGAGCAGACAGATTCGGATCTCCTCGAAGATCATGTCGCCGTGACCCTTGGTGTCCGGTCGGTCTCGTCGGCGGACCCGCTGCAGGCATTGATCGACTACTGCGCCGATCGGAGTCTGCTGTTGGTGCTCGACAACTGTGAACATCTGGTCGATGCCGTCGCTGTGTTCGTAGGCGCGATCCTACGGCGATGTGCCGGCGTCAAGATCCTGGCGACGAGCCGCGAATCGCTGGGCCTGGGCGGTGAGGTGACGATGCGCGTTCCCTCACTCACCACACCGCAGCAACAGCCGCCCGAATTCGAGGGAATTGCCCAGTACGAATCGGTGTCGTTGTTCACCGAGCGTGCGGCTTCCGTCGTACCTGGTTTCACCCTCACCGAGGAGAACAAGCGCGCCGTTGCGCATATCTGTCACGACTTGGATGGACTCCCACTTCCGATCGAACTGGCGGCAGCTCGCCTGCGTGGTATGTCTGCTGAGCAGATCATGAACAGGCTCTCGGATCGATACCGACTTCTTACAACGGGTGGACGTGACGTTCCGAGTCGTCAACAGACGCTGCGATTGTCGATCGATTGGAGTTACGACCTCTGCTCGCCAACCGAACAGCAGTTGTGGGGGAGGTTGTCGGTGTTCTCGGGTGGGTTCGACCTCGACGCCGCTGAGGGCGTGTGTGGGCAGGACATGAATTCGACCGAAGTGCTCGATCTCGTCACCGCGTTGGTCGAGAAGTCCATCCTGATTCGTGAGGAAACCGACGGGGATGTTCGGTACCACCTCCTCGACCTACTCCGGGAGTACGGACATGAAAAGTTGGAGTCCGCCGGTGAGTATTCCGCTCTGCGTCGAAGCCATCGTGATTGGTTCGAGGCACTGGTCGTTCATGCGGAAGCCGAGTGGATCAGTGGCCGGCAAGCTGCCTGGATCGCAAGGCTCGGTCGTGAACAGCGCAACGTCAACGATGCGTTGGAGTACTCGATTTCCACTGCCGGAGAGGCGCGATCTGCAACGCGAATGGTCGGTGCGTTGTACAGATTCTGGCTTGCAGGTGGATTACTTGTGCAGGCGCGTTACTGGACGGATCGAGCCTTGAATGCAGAGGATCGAGAGCTGGATCCGTTCCGAGTGGATGTCTTGGCCATCGACGCCGTGAATCACGCGATGCAGGGGGAACTCGAACGGGCAGAAGAGTTGGTCGACGAGAGTTGGCGCCTGGCAAACGACTTGGCGGATGTGCGCTCGCGCGGCTTGGCGACGTGGGGAGACGGATACGTCGATACCTTCAGAGGTAACTTCGATACCGCTACGGCCAAGCTGGAATCCGCGTTGACGCTGTTTCGACTCGACAAGAATCTGCTGCATGTGGTGGTCGGCCTGGACACCTTGGGAGTCGCGTACTTCCTGTCCGGCGCTCTTGATCGCTCTGTGGAGTGCAACGAAGAGATTCTCGCGATCACCGTGCCCGCCGACGAGATGATGTTCCAGGCATTTGCGCTGGGAACTCTCGGGCTCGTGAGCTGGCTCCGAGGTGAATTGGATGCCGCAAGTGACTATTTGACTCGAAGTCTGAGAATTCTCGATGCCCCGATGAACTCGGCGTGGTGTATCGAGCCGTTGGCGTGGATTGCTGCAGCGCAACGTGATTGGAAGCATGCAGCGGTTCTGCTCGGCGCGGCAGCCATGTATTGGCAGAAGGTCGGGGGACGGCTGGCGGGCCTGCCGGGTTTGTCAGCTCATCACGACACTGCTGCAGAGACTGCTCGCAAAGCCATGGGTGACGATGCTTTCGACAAGTCGTTTCGCAGCGGGTTTGCGATGTCCGAGGGTGAAGCTGTCGCATATGCGCTCGACAAGCGCTCCAGTGTCACGACTGCGTCGTCGGCTGAAGGGCCTCACCTCACTCCTCGTGAGCAGCAAGTTGCGGAACTGGTTGCCCAAGGGTTGACCAATCGCGCGATTGCGGAGCACTTGGTAATCTCGCTGCGCACCGCTCAGGGACACGTGGAACACGTACTGACAAAACTGGGATTCAGTTCCAGAGCGCAGATCGCAGCGTGGTACGTCTCGACCGCGCAGGAGCGTGACTCGCGTGAGGTCAATGGTTCAGCAGGCCGGAGTTGACGTCCGATAGCAGTTCACCACGGTCGTCGCCGCACAAGCAGAACACCGGGTAGCGCTTACCTTCTTCACGCCCCTGAAAGAACACTCGTAGCGGTCCAGGCGCATCCGCGCGAGGGGATTCGGTGAGGAAAGTGTACAGCCACGGCCCCTCGTCCAATTCCACGATGGCGAGAACGGTCGAGGGGTCGCCGTGAACCGTTCGCCAGGACACGACAGTGCCGTCTCCGCAACACCGCGTCACGTCCAACCGCGCCCCACGACACCTGGCGCAGACCGCGCTCGCGGGCGAGAGGATGACATCACATTCCGCGCAATGGGGGAGTGTCAATCGTTCGGCTCGCGACGAGCGATTCGAATATCGCCGCGATACACGCTGTTTCATCGAGCTTGTGGGATTCATGTCAGTAACGTCGGGCGAGGTAGTACGGCATCGAGTCCACGGGTGCGCGTTCGACCGACTCCCCGGACGTCGGGGCGTGAACGACCTCACCGCCTCCGGCGTAGATCCCCACATGCTCCCCGCCGTAGTACAGGACCACGTCACCCGGCTGTAGATCGTCCCGGGAAACTGGAGTGCCGCCAACCGCCTGGTCGTAGCTGGTTCGCGGAATCGAAACGCCCGCTTGTGCATAGGCCCATTGAACGAGACCGGAGCAGTCGAACGAGTCCGGCCCGGTCGCGCCCCAGACGTACGGAGCGCCGATCTTGGACTCTGCGGCTGCCAATACGCGGCCTGTATCCGAGGAAGCGAAAGCTGACACCTTCGCCGGATTCGTGTCGACGGAAACTGCGGCGATGTTCCAGTCCCGAAGCACGGGGGCCTGAGCGTTCGCGGTGTCGATACTCACGGCAAGGGTTGTCAGGGAAAGAACACCGACGACAAGCGCCCTTCCGAGTGCATGCTTCTTCGTGCGGGGGTCGGTGAATCGGTGGTGCGACATTTCGCGTGTTGCCTTTGCGTCGATGCGTCCCGAAGCAGGTGTCCAGCTGGGTGTGATCGGGCTTCGGCTTGCGACACTCAGCCTGGTTGCGCCTCGACGTGTTCGCACCGGTCAGTTGGACGGGGTGTATACCTGTTTCGAGCGGCATTGTGGGTGCAAGGCCTGTTGATCGATCGCGAGAACTTCGACGGACTTTCGTGATCCGAATCAAGGAGGGCACGGCGGCCGGCCTCACCCCGGCTCCGGTCAGGCGATTCGCAGCGGGAGCGCCGAACGCTCAACAGTGGCACGGTCGGATGGACCACGATCCTGCGCACAAATGGCTGCGCGAACAAGTACGTGAGGCAAGCGTCTGGCTGGATTCGGCAGACGTTCTGTACTCTCGCAGTCATGCAACAGCGGAGCACAGGAACGGTGACACGGTCACTGTTGCTGCTTCTGCTGCCGTTCATCGCTCTTCTCGCAGTGCCTCCGCTTGGTTCCTCGGGTAGCGCCGCGGTGCTGGGAACTGCGATTGCCGTCTTCGTGGTCGCTGCGCTCGCAACTTCCTCGAAGTACGAACTTCTGCAACTGTGCGCGGTTTCGGCCACTGGCCCGTCTGATGACGAACGCTGCCTGCGTGGTGCTTTCCGCAGGCAGAGCAGCCCGGACGCGCCCGGTCGTCCGCAACCTCGAGCTCCGGGAATCGGTCTGTAGATCGGCAGTCGGCGGGTGTGAACTCGTCGTAGGTCGGTCAGACGTCTTGCGTCCACGACCATTCCCGCGCTCTCATCTCTCTGAGCGTGCCTTTCGGTGAGGTTCATTCGTCATGCTCGATTTTGTCTACTACCCCGTGTCCGGAATCCTCTGGTTCTGGCACAAGGTCTTCTCACTGGTCTCCGGATCACCCGACAACGGCGTCGTGTGGGCGTTGTCGGTCGTATTTCTCGTCTTCACGCTCAAAGCCCTGCTGTTCAAACCCTTCGTCAAGCAGGTCCGCACTCAACTGGTGATGCAGAAGCTGCAACCTCAGATCAAGGCGTTGCAGAAGAAGTATTCGGGTGACCGGCAGAAACTCACTGTAGAGATGGCCAAGCTGCAGAAAGAACATAATTACAGTCCGTTGCTCGGCTGTCTGCCGATGCTGGTTCAGGCACCGGTGTTCATTGGTCTCTATCACGTCCTGCGATCGTTCAATCGGACCGGAGCGGCATCGCACGTCCCGTTTCTGAGCCCGACCGAACCGATGTCGGTGGCGGACAACGCGAACACGGCCAACTACTTCTTCAGTGCCTCGGATGTGCAGTCTTTTCTCGACGCCAAACTGTTCGGCGCACCGTTGTCCGCCATGATTTCGAGCCCGGCAGCACAACTGGAAGCATTCGGCGACGTCAGCCGTATCTCCATCATTCTGGTAGCTGTACCGCTGATGATATTTGCCGCCGTCGCTACACATTTCACATCGCGGGCATCCATCGCGCGCCAAGTGGACACCGGAACCGTCAACCCTCAAACAGCGATCATGAACAAGCTCGCATTGTGGGTGTTTCCGGTGGGGGTGATCGCTTTCGGTGCGTTCGCGCCTGTGGCGATCCTGCTGTATTTCGTGAGTAACAACTGCTGGACGCTGGGACAACAGCATTTTGTGTACGGACGCATCGCTGCGGAGCAGAAGGAAGCCGAATCGTCGCCGACTCCCGGAATGACCGCGCCCCCGTCGCCCAGAGTGGCTGCACCGCCGCTGCCGGGCGCCAAGCCCATCCGCGCCAAGCGCAGGCGATGACGGAAAGCGACCCCTCCCTACCGGCGAGTAAGGCACGTAAGTGGGAAAGCATGACCAAATGGACCGCAGAAGACGTAGTCGATCAGACCGGCCGCACATTTGTCGTCACGGGGGCGAACAGCGGACTGGGTGAGGTAGTCGCACGAGCGCTGGGCAAAGCCGGGGCCGACGTCGTCCTCGCCTGTCGTGACACCACGAAGGCCGACGCCGTAGCCGCCGAGATCGGGCCCAACGCGGTTGTCCGCAAATTGGACCTCTCGGATCTGTCGTCGGTACGAGCCTTCGCCGACGCAACGGAGAAGGTCGACGTCCTGGTGAACAACGCCGGCGTGATGGCGGTTCCGTTCCGCCGGACGGTCGACGGATTCGAAATGCAGATCGGCACAAACCATCTCGGACACTTCGCATTGACCGGATTGCTGAAGGACAAGCTCACCGATCGTGTCGTGACGATGTCCAGTGCCCTGCATCAGCTCGGAACTGTCGATCTGGACGATCTCAATTTCGAGCGTCGGAAGTACAACCGATGGTTGGCCTACGGGCAGTCCAAGCTTGCCAATCTGTTGTTCACGTACGAACTTCAACGCAGGTTCGCGGCGTCGGGATCTTCGCTCAAAGCGCTCGCTTCGCATCCGGGATACGCGTCGACGAACCTGCAGGGGCACACCGAGTCGATCCAGGACAAGCTGATGGGAATCGGCAATTCGATCTTCGCGCAGTCCGCGGAGATGGGCGCCCTTCCCGAACTGTGGGCGGCAACCGCGCCGGATGCCTTCGGCGGCAGTTACATCGGACCGGACGGTCCGTTCGAGCAGCGAGGGTATCCGAAGGTCGTGGGGTCGAACAAGAAGTCACACGATACGAAGACAGCCTCGGGTTTGTGGACACTGTCGGAGACGTTGACCGGAGTCTCGTTCGGGATTTGATTCAGATATGAAGGTGGCCGCGAACTTCGAGAAGTTCGCGGCCACTTTCATATCCGTTCGAGCAAGATGTTGTTCGGGTTACAGCGTGACAACCATCTTGCCGGTGTTCGCGCCGCGCATCAGGTCGATGAACGCTTGCGGTGCATTCTCCAGGCCTTCGACGATGGTCTCGTCCCACTGAATCTTGTTGTCGGCGAGCCACCCTGCCATGTGGGTGCGGAACTCGCCACCGAGGTGACGGTAGCCGCCCACGAGGAATCCGCGCAGTGTGAGCTGCTTGCCGATCACCAGTGCCAGGTTGTGGGGAGCTGTGGGCTTCTCGGTGGTGTTGTACTGAGCGATGGCTCCGCACAGGGCAATCCGGCCACCCTGGTTCATGGCATCGATGGCGGCTTCGAGATGCTCGCCACCGACGTTGTCGAAGTACACGTCGATGCCGTCAGGGGCGGCAGCGGCGAGTAGTTCGGTGATCGGGCCGTCGTGATAGTCGAATGCCGCATCGAATCCGAGTTCGAGAAGTCGGGCAACCTTCGCCGGTGAACCGGCGCTACCGATTACTCGCTTCGCTCCGAGCAACTTGGCGATCTGACCGACGAGCGATCCGACGGCACCTGCTGCGCCGGAGACGAATACGGTATCGCCTTCCTTGAACTCCGCAACCGCGGTGAGGCCGGCATACGCGGTGAGGCCAGTCATGCCAAGGGCACCCAGGTAGGCCGTCGCCGGCGCGATGGACGTGTCGGCCGGAGTCACTGCGGATCCGTCGAGGATGGCGTATTCACGCCATCCGAGGCCGTGGACGACAACGTCGCCCACGGCGCGATCAGCCGACTTGGATTCGACGACCTCGCCGACGGCACCACCGTCGAGCGGCGCACCGACCTGGAACGGCGGAAGGTAGGACTTCACGTCGTTCATTCGGCCGCGCATGTACGGGTCGACGGAGATGGCGATGTTGCGGACCAGGATCTGGCCGTCTTCGAGTTCGGGGAGTTCTACTTCGGCGGTGGCGAAGTTCTCCGACGTGGGCCAACCGTTCGGGCGTGAAGCGAGACGGATTTCCCGGCTGACAGTGGTAGTGCTCATTCGTCGTCCTTACTTACTTCGAGGGTGACCTCGATGTTGCCGCGAGTTGCATTGGAGTACGGGCACACCTGGTGTGCCTTCTCCGTCAGCTCGACGGCCTGATCATGGGGTAGATGGGGGAGTGAAACCTCCAGCGTCACAGCGAGTCCGAAGCCTCCTGCACCGTTGGGGCCGATGCCGACCCGCGCGCCGACTGCGGAATCAGCCACGTTGGCCTTCTCGGCACGGGCGACCATCTGCAGAGCGGAGTGGAAGCATGCTGCGTATCCGGCGGCAAAGAGCTGCTCGGGGTTGGTGCCTTCGCCGCTGCCACCCATTTCCTTGGGAATGGCGAGGCCGAGATCGAGGCGTCCGTCCGAGGTGCGAGCGTGACCGTTGCGGCCTTCGCCGGTGGCAAGTGCTTCTGCGGTGTAGACGATGTTCATGACTTCTTCTTTCCGTCGGAGTGGGCATTGGATGCTTGGAGCGACTCGCCGAGACGAGTGAGAACGTCTCGAAGTTCGGTGAGTTCGTCGGTGCTCAGACCAGTGGCACCTGCGAGTTTGGCTGGGATGTCCTCGGCCTTGCTGCGCAGGGTGGAACCCGCCTCGGTCAGGTGAATCTCGACGCGACGCTCGTCGGTGGTGAGGCGTCGGCGCTCGATGAATCCCAGACCCTCGAGCCTCTTGAGCAGCGGCGAGAGAGTTCCGGTATCGAGATCGAGTGCCTCACAGATCTCACGCACCCCGCGGCCGTCTCGTTCCCAGAGTGTCAACAAGACGAGGTACTGGGGATACGTGATTCCCAGGTCGTCGAGCATCGCCCGGTACGCGGCCGTCGTGGCCCGCGACGCCGAATAGAGGGCGAAGCAGACCTGGCGTTCGAGGGCGAGTGGGTTGGTCACGAGAACAACTGTAGCGCACAGTTAAGTTGTGCACAACAAAGAAGTGTCAAATAGATCTACGGATAGGCGGCCGTTCGTCTACGGCGTCGACAGGATCTCGGAGACATGCGAGAGGAAGGTGTGCACTGTCCGGGCAGCGGGCGCAGGAAACCTGGTCCGCACTGCCAATCCGTCGTGAGTTCGTGAGAACCAGAACTGAACGTCGTCGGCGTTCGAGACGCGACTGAGTTGCTGCGGATTGATCGGCGCAGGCTGTGATTCGCTGGACTTTGATTTACGGGGGCGAGATCCACCGGGCATGGTTCGGTAGTCGGCGTAGGACACCGAGAAGATGTCTCTGCGAGTGGGCGAAACCTCGGGCCCCAAGCTCCGCAAAACCTGCCTCGACGACACGGACGACAGTGAAAGTGACTCGTGGAAAGCGAGATTGACTGCCCGGGCAGTGCTGTGAAGATTGTCCATGCTCGTCACGGTGATGGGCGCATTGGCTACCAGCCATCCGAAGGTGTGGTTGTGTCGCGGTTCCCGACGCGTGTGAACAGGGAACAGTAGGTGCGTGTCCCTCTTGCCGGTCAATTGTGTTGTGGCCAAACCGATCGACGCAAGAATTGCACCGAACGACGAGTGTCGATGATCGGCGCAGTTCTGGTCGAACAACTCTGCTTCGTCGGCGTCGAGGAGCATTCGGGTGTCTGTGCCCTGGGGCGACATCGCCCCGGCGGGCAGTCCCAGATCTACGGGAAAATGGGGAGTGTCACCCCCGCATGCTCGGAGGAAGGACCGCCAACCCGCAATCCGGTGGTCGCCGGGCTCTGGATCCGCGGTTGCCGATTCCCGGAAGCAGTAGTTGAGGAAACTCCCGGGCTCCGGAAGGAGATCAGACGCGATCGGATCACGGTCCGCTCGCGTGTATTCGCGATACAGAGTGCTGATCTCGGTAATTGCGATGCTCATGGACCAGCCGTCGCAGATGGCATGGTCGAACCCGCAGACCACTGTCGACTGGTCCTCGCGGGTGATGGCACCGAGAAAGTACGCGGGAAACGCGAAAGGATTGCACCATCGATCCAAGCGCTCGCCCAAGAGTTCTCGCACCTGCTCCGGTGTTCGCGCGTCAGCCACTGTTTCCTCACGCAGGCGCAGATCGCCGACGTCGGCGACGTCGACGAACAGTGCCGAGGATTCACCCGATTCTTCGGCCTGGGAGAACGAGCACGACAGGGCGTCGTGACGGGACGTCCATTCCTCGAAGCTGGCCTTGAGTGCGTCCGTGTCGATGGGGCCGGGAACGTCGAAAGTGGCAGCGAGCCAAGTCGTATCGCCGCGGCTGCCGGCAAGATGCAGCTGCTGATTGGAGGTCGGGGGAACCGGATACGTCGTTCCGGTGGAGATTTCGCTCGGCGTCCACTGCAGAATGCGGCCCGGCCGTGCCTCGAACCTGTCGAGAAACGTGATGTGCATCAGGCGGTCTCCACTTCCTGACGTGCATCCGCCTGACGCACGACACGGTAGTCGCCGGTATCAGCGACCGTTCTCAGGACGTTGCGAAGGTGTCGTAGGTACCGATTCACCGATGTGTGCGCCTGCTCGGTGTCCGGAAAACTGACCATCACGTACGTACGGTCTTCCTTCCGGTTGATCCACATCGACAGATCACCCGTCGTTCCTGGCCCACCCAGTGCCCGCGCCTCGAGTTCGTCATGGTGCTCGGCACCTGGAATCAGGCGCATGTCGATGTACGACACCATCGGCGGGACCGAGGTTCCACCGATGTCGGATCCGGTCAACTTCGACACCTGGGCGATCACCGAGTGAATGGACACGTCCGCGAGTCCCTTCACCGCAGCGCGAGCAGCGTGGGCAAGGGGGAGTGCATCGGTAAAGTTCGTGACACCGCTCAGCGTGAACGAGACCGGGACGAGATTGATGAACCAGCCTTGGGAATAGAGGTATCTCGGATCGGAGCGAGTGCCGACTGCGTTGAGCGCGAAGTAGTTCGCTCGATCCGCAACTTCGATCTCGGTGAGGGCGAGGGCTGCGAAGATCCCCGTGGAGAAGCCGACGCCATTGGACTTGCACAGCGCTGCGAACGCGGCTGACTCGTCGCTGTCGAGAACGTCGATGTGTGTGCGGGTCGACCGGGCCTGTTCGCCCCGCGCGACACCGAGGTCGAGGGGGAACGTCGGGAGTTGGCCGGCGTTGGCGGCGAGAATCGAAATCCACTGCTGCACAGGCGCTGCGGCCAGGTCGAGGTTCCCCGCGGATGTCCGTTCCTCGCCGCTGTACTCGACGTAGCTGCCGGGAGAGGGAAGTTGAGCCTCGATGCCGGCGCTTTCGGCGATGTACAGCGCACGAAGTTCTTCGACGCCCAGCATCAACGACAGGCCGTCGGTGTGCGAGTGATCGACGCCGTAGTAGACGGTGAAGCCGGCGCCGTGCTCGACGACGCCAATGATGAACGAGGGCCATTGCAATGGGCTGGTATCGCCGGCGAAACTTCGGCTCACATGCTCGCGAACCGCATCTGTCGTGTTCAGAGAACCGATGCTGTGCGGCGTGAGTTCGATCGTCGACGCATCCACCACGTGACGGTCGATGACCCCGCTACCGTCGGGATCTTCGGATGATCTCACCTCGAACCAACTGTGCAGTGTGTTGTGCCGCAGGACAAACGCCTGGACCGCCCGACGCAGTGCCTCCCGATCGAGATCACCGGGCAGAGTGAACGTGAATCCGATCCACGGTGACCAGTCGACGCCTTGTGCGCGCTTGTGATCGGCGGTACGAATGTGTCCTTCCTGTAGGAACGAGAGCGGTTGGTCGCTCCGCGGTGCCCCGGATGCCGCCGCCAGGGATTGTTCAGTAGGCCTGAACTCGGTGAGCGTCCCGGCTTTCGGTGCCCAGAGATCGATGGGTGTCATTTCCATGAGAGTTCTCCTCGATCGGTGCAGCGGTTTTGGTCGGAGGTGCGAAAGTGTCGGTCGAGAAGGCAAAGTCCTCCATTTCGCGGCGTAGGAGTCCCGCGAACTGATGGATGTGGCGGCTCGTGCGCGCGTTGCCCGGGTGGCGTATGGCCAGATTGAGCCCTTCGGGAGTCCGCGTGAGCCAGATGTAGACGTCGGTTCCCGAATGATCTCGACTACGAAGGCCCCTGGTCTGCCAGCTCGTCCATTGCTCGGCACCAGGAACGTGACGAACGTCCATGTACGAGAGCACGAACGGCAGGTGCTGCGGGGAGTCGATCAGCTCGCACACTTTCGAATACGGCAGTGCCGCGGCGGGGCGGACGCGCCGTATCTCCGTGCCGGCAACCTTGGCCAGATCGCTCACGGTTGCGGCGGGGGCAATCGGAATCCTCACCGGCACAACACCGATGAACCATCCCAGCGACGCGGCCCATCGAAGCTCCGAACGGGTGTGTTGCGGCACGACGACGCGGAATTCGTCTGCACCGGTGAGATCGCCGGTCACCTTGGCCGCGCACGCGAGTATCGCGGCCAGGAATCCTTGGTTGCTGCGCTTGCTCGCTTCTGCCAGGCGTTCGGCTCCCCGGGCGCTCAGAAGCCAGGCAGACAGGCTCTGCTGAGGGACTCGGCGTCCGGTGACCGGTTCGGGTAGCGCTGGAAAGTACGGAGCCTCGCCCTGCGCGTAGAACTCGCGCCACGTCTGCACTGCCGGGTGAGAGCGGTCCGCGTGTCCCACGAGATCTCGTTCCTTGGTGCCGAAGTCGATGTAGCTTCCGGTCTCCGGCGGCGAGGGAGGGCTTCCCTCGCTCAACGATCGGTAGATCGTCTGCAGTTCGTGCGCGGTCAACGCCACCGAATATCCGTCCAGCAGAGCATGATCAGCGGCAAAAACCACGGTGAAGTGGTTGGGGCCTTCGATCGTCGCGAACTGATACGCAGGCCAGACAAGTGGATCGGTCGATCGGTCGAGCAGTTGCTGCAGATGCGTGAAGACAGACATCGAGGACGCAAGGTGTCCGACCTCGGTGCCCAGAATCCGGACGTCTCCAGACGCCGCGGTGCGTCGGACTATCGTTTCGCCCTCCACGGCGACGTGTGTTCGGAGCACTTCGTGGCGATCGATCCAGTGATCGAGAGCGGCCGCCCAGATCCTTCGGTCGAGTCGGTCGTGGATGCGAAACGAGGTACCCAGCCACGACGGAGTGCACACGTCGGTCTGATGGTGCACCTGCCGTTTCGCCTGCTGGGCATGTTTCAAGTGTGCCTCGTGTATGTAGCTGGCGGGACGCTGGTCGACAGGCCACAGCTCGGGCGGATTCACCGCGGCGGGAGTCCACTCGGTGACGGTCCCTGGAGGTAGGGGATAGTCGGCAAGTTCCGTGAATTCCATTGGGAAACCTGATCTCTCGAGATGGCGAAAGGTGGGGATCGTGAACGGGGCGGATGTTTGTAACCGAGAGTGACAGATGATTAGTCAAGGCAAGTAGAACGCGGCCCGAGGCTCCGCGCAACTGCTTCGGTGGGGGATGTGACGAGGAACATTCCGCTCGTTTTTTCGGACAATTCGAATACTGGACATCCGGTTTACGGCCCTGGTCACCTGTCAGTTGATCGATCAATCACTCTGTGGTGAAACAAATTTCAACAGACCGTTGTGAATTCCGCCGGCGACGAAACATGTGCGCATGCGAACGTCGGAATATGTTTATGTGTAGCAAGTTTCGTATGGATTCGGCTGTATCTCTTTTAATTGCAACAGGGTTCGTGTACTGCCGTCGTGTCGTTTCGGCGCGCGGATTGTTCACCGAGTATTGACATGCTCGGCATCTGCCGGTCGTATGCAGACGGTATTTCTAAGCGATGACTGATCCGATGGAATACGACCTGGTTGTGATCGGCTCCGGCCCGGGTGGGCAGAAGGCTGCCATCGCGGCGGCCAAGCTGGGTAAACGGGTAGCGATGGTCGAGAAAGGCAACATGCTCGGGGGAGTGTGCGTCAACACCGGCACCATTCCGTCGAAGACGTTGCGTGAGGCGGTTCTCTACCTCACCGGGATGAACCAACGCGAACTGTACGGCGCGAGTTACCGCGTCAAGGAGAACATCACTCCGGCCGACCTGCTGGCGCGAACCCAGCATGTCATCACCAAAGAAATCGAAGTCGTTCGATCTCAGCTTCTGCGCAACCGCGTCGAATTGTTGGTAGGGGTCGGCTCGTTCGTCGACGAGCACACCATCCTCGTCGAGGACTCCTCGCGCGGAGACAAGATGACGATCACGGCGAGGTTCGTCGTGATCGCGACCGGAACGTTGCCTGCTCGCCCGGCGGGGGTGTCCTTCGACAGTCACCGGGTGCTCGACTCCGACGGGATCCTCGATCTGACCTCCATCCCGACCACCATGGTCGTCGTGGGCGCGGGAGTGATCGGTATCGAGTACGCATCGATGTTCGCGGCACTCGGCACCAAGGTCACCGTCGTCGAGAAGAGGACGTCGATGCTGGACTTCTGCGACCCCGAGGTCATCGAATCGCTTCGATTCCATCTACGCGATCTGGCGGTCACTTTCCGATTCGGTGAAGAAGTGACGGCCGTCGACGTCGGAGCGAACGGAACGCTTACGACGCTGCGCAGCGGCAAGCAGATTCCAGCCGAGACCGTGATGTACTCGGCTGGACGGCAAGGCCTCACGGCGCCACTCGCGCTGGAGAACGCCGGGCTCGAAGCCGACGAACGTGGCCGTATCTATGTCGACGACAATTTCCGCACCAAGGTCGAACACATCTACGCCGTCGGTGACGTCATCGGATTCCCGGCGTTGGCGGCGACGTCGATGGATCAAGGTCGACTCGCGGCCTATCATGCCTTCGACGAACCAGGCGCGAAGCTGATGGATCTGCAGCCGATCGGCATCTACTCGATTCCCGAGGTGTCGTATGTGGGCGCCACCGAGGTCGATTTGACCAAGGAATCGGTGCCGTACGAGGTTGGCGTTTCCCGATACCGCGAACTCGCGCGCGGGCAGATCGCAGGCGACACCTACGGGATGCTCAAGATCTTGGTGTCGACGGATGACCTGAAACTGCTCGGTGTTCATATCTTCGGCTCGGGTGCAACGGATCTCGTGCATATCGGCCAAGCGGTGATGGGGTGCGGCGGGACCGTCGAATACCTTGTCGACGCCGTCTTCAACTATCCGACACTGTCCGAGGCGTACAAGGTGGCGGCGCTCGACGTCATGAACAAGATCAGGGCTCTCAAGCAATTCCACTAGGGGTCGGGGTGTCCCCAGGTACCGGTCAGGGTCGGTCGGTGTACTTCTCGGGTAGCACTTGTTCGAATACCTGAGGGTGATGTCAGGCCTGGGGAAATAGGGCAGGGTCTATCTCTATGACCATTGCCCAGGAACTTCGTGTGGAATTTCGATGCTGATCGGACTGATTGCCGCGATCGTGGCATGCGTCGGGTACGGCGTTGCATCCGTGCTGCAAGCCTACGGCGCGCGCAAGTCGGCAGCTGCCGCCGAGCAGCGTGGCGAGGCCGGACACGTGACGGCGTCGGGTGGCCCGACCTTGCGTTCGACGTTCGCGGCCGCGCTGACGGCGTCGTTCATCCTGGGCACCGTGCTCGATGCGGTCGGATTCGCCGGTAGTGCCATCTCCGCGCGGCTCATTCCACTGTTCTTGTCGCAGACAGTGGTCAGTGCCAATCTCGTCATCACGGCAGTGCTGGGGACCGTGGTCCTCGGCATCCAGTTGCATCGTCGCGACTGGTTCGCGATCGCTGCGGTGATCGGATCGCTCCTGCTGCTCGGATTGTCGTCAGGTCACGCGGGCGGTGGGAGTTCCAACGACGTCGTCCATTGGGGTGTCCTCGTGGGCTCGGCGTTGATCTTGCTGATCGGCATCGGTTTGATCCGATGGTTGGGCTCACGCGCAGCAGTTGTCGCCGGGTTGATCTCGGGTGTGCTGTTCGGCTGTCTGGCCATTGCCGTACGCGTGGTCTACGGAATCGATCCGTTCGAAATCGGCACCATGCTCCGCGATCCGGCAGGCTGGGCGATCCTCGTCTCGGGCCTGGGCGGTTTCTATCTGCACACGGTGGCGCTGCAACTGGGATCCGTCAACGGAGCGACAGCGGCTCTGGTTGTCGGCGAGACGGTGGTTCCGGGAATCGTCGGCGTCGTGGTGCTCGGCGACGCGTCGAGACCGGGCCTGGAATGGCTTGCCGTCGTCGGCTTCGTCGGGGCAATCGCGGGTGCCGTCGCCGTGGCCGTCTTCGGCGCGGCGAGCCACGAGGAGAAACCGGTCGAAGAAGTGACCGTCTGATGCGGTAGCGAAAAGCTGTGCTGTTCGACCGGTCAATTGGTAACGGAAACCGCGTTCTCGCAGATAGTTCCAGTGCGCCCCAACGTCCCGCATACGTTGTGCAGTCACGGGCAGCGGGACGAAGAACGGAGGAAAGTGATGAGCAGCTTGGATATTCAACGCTGGTCGAACGACTTCACCGCGCTGACCAAGGTCATATCGGAAGGCATCGAGCAGTTTGTTCTCCGGTTCATTTCCAGCTGAAGTGATCTGAGCTCGCTGCCTGTCATGGAATTATTGATCTCCACCGCGGTTCGGAGGACGAATCGTGATGAAGCAGAGGTTCTTACGGGGTTTCGGAGGCCTGGGCGGGGGCGAGCAGGTAGGAGAACACGTACGTAACTGCGGCGATGACCGCCAGTACGATCAAGGACATCGGGAACCCTGCGGCATCTCGCACCGGGTCACCAGTAGCGACGACAGCCGACATGAACAGTCCTATCCAGGACCAGGCTCCATCTCCGACTATCGGGATCATCACGGCGACACCTGTGACCGCACCTGTGAGCGCAGCCAGACTCAGTTCCTTGTCGACCCAGCTCATGGATCAACTAGAACACAGGCACGCTCGCGAGGCTGTGGAGTATCTCGGATTCAGGGCTGAAGAACTCGAGTCGGCGGTGCAGGCGTGCGATCGACGGGTCCCCGATCGTGCGTCTGCCGTCGGTTCGGGCTTGGCTCGGGGTCATCCCGTAGAAGTCCTTGAACGCTCGCGCCAACTGGGATTTCGAGGTGAAGCCGCATCGCAGGGCCAACGCTTCGATCGTTTCGTTCGGCATCTCGGTTCTGGTCAATTCGCGGTAGACGAGTTCGAGACGCTTCCGCCGAATGACAAGAGCTATTCCGCCGTCGGATGCGAATGCGCGATAGAGCTGTGCCCGGGAGACGGACAATGCTGCGCACATGCTCGTCGGGCCGAGCCAGGTCTCCGAGAGATGCTCGGCGATGTAGGCGTACGCACGATCGCGGAGAGAGTGATCGGGCCGCGGCGACAGATCAGGTTCGGCGATACCCAAGCTGACACGAAGGAGGGAAGCGACGACGTCCTCGTAGCCGGCCGCAGCATCGGGATCGAGATGCGGTAGCGCGAGTACGACCGATTGCATGCACTGAGCGAGCACGACGGCAGGAACTCCGCGCAGTACCGTCCCGTGTAGAGAACGACCCTTCGACTCGGCCTCGACGAGGGAACGCGGTGCGAGGAGCGTGATGGTGCGCCCTGTCGATTCCGCCTCCGCGTCGGCGGTCCAGGTACGCCCGAGGTCGAAGAATGTGACATCGCCTGGACGTGCGACGAAATCGACTCCGTCGGCGTTGCCGCTCAACTGCCCGTCGAGGACGACCTGGACCATGTATTCATCGTCGAGTCCGCTCTCGGCGATCAGCCGATTGTTTCGGGTGTACTTCTGTGTGTTGAAGGTAGTTTGACCGATCAACGAGGTTCCGATGGAAAGCGCTGTGATCGAGCCTTCGAGAGATGTGTCAGGGTCAATTCGGTCGGTGACGAAGAACGGACGTGTGACACTGCGCCAGAAGTCGTCGGCGTCCGCAGGATCGACCGATCGGGTCGACACGCGGATGCGGGCGGATTTCATCGACACGCGGGCATGATATGTCAGATCCCGCAGGTCGCAGTCACTCTCCCGCAAATAGACGTCAATAGTGACCGAGCCCACATAATGAGACAAATCGGGCGTATTTGTGAGACGGCCAGTGCTCGCGTGTCGCGGCGAAGCTGTCTATGTTGTTCGTTATGGGTGGACAGGTTGGGAGTTCGATGCTCGAACGAAATCTCGAGTTCGGCGGGGATCGACTGCTCGTTCGTCGGCCATCATGAGGTCCACTTCGAATCGATCGCAGCTATCTCGAGCAAAGCGAAATCCTCGAGGAAGGGGCACGCTGCAAAGGCGGCTTGCCGGGCGTGGAGCCACGGCGATTCGTCCCCGCCTCCTCGGATTGATGGAACGCTCGGCGGGATTGACTGTCATCGATTCGCCGCTTGGGTTCGGCAAGACGGAACTCGCCGCGTTGTGGCTCACGACTCTCGGGCAGGTGCCGAGCAGACCGGTTGTCTGGGTGCCGGCGCCATCGCATCGGATGACCCCCCTCGAGTACTGGAACACCGCGCTCGCAGTAATTCAGGATTCGCTGGAATCACTCGAGGCCCCGCCACGAATGCGCGAGGATCCAGTGGGCGCGATCGAATCACTCCTCGACTCGTCGCCCGCACCATTCGTGTTGGTGTTCAACCGCATCGACCTGGTTGAGGGTGACGAGGTGGGACGCCGAATCGTGGATCTGATCGTGCGGCTTCCCGGATTGAAAGTAGTCGTCACGCTGCAGGATCGGTCTGCGACGGACTTGCTCGAAGACGTCCGCGTGGACGAGTACCTGTGCGCGAACGACCTCAGATACACACTCGACGAGTCCACCGTTCTGTTCGCGGAGGCAGGGATCCACCTTCCCTCGGGCATCGTCCATTCGATCTGTGAACGCGTTGCCGGCGTTCCCGTGCTGATGAAGGTTGCTCTGAGTGCGGTTGCGGGGCTGAGTGAACCGAGCCGTGGACGCGAACGCGTTCAGCAGCGAGTGGACCAGGCGATCCACGCGTACGTCAGTCGGACCGCTCCTCGGTCGGGCAAGTCGCTCGAGTTGTTCGACTTCGCGACTACGATCGCCGCTGCCCGCACGGTGACACCAGAGATCGCTCGTGTCTTGTCCGACGATCTTGACGTGGAGGGCAAACTGGACTTGCTCGAGTCTTTCGGTCTGATCTTCCGGAATGGTTTCGAGGGAGAACCGTCCTGGTACTTCGCGCCGTCAGTTCGACTGGCATTCATACAGATACGGGCCGAACAAGGGGATGGATTCGAAGATCCCTTCCAGGTACTCGTCGATCACGCTCTCGGGACTTCGGATATAGCCGGTGCCGTTCACTACGCCTTGGACGGACGCAAGTGGACCAGGGTGCTCGACATACTCGAGCGCCACTGGGCTGATCTTCTGGTCGATCACACCGGATTGGTCCGGACTGCGTTGCAATCCATACCCGATGACGTACTCAGTTCGAACCCTTCGATTCTGGTGGGTCGTGACCTGCTCGAATCACGTCTGCGGCCGCAGTTGATCAACGGCGATTCATTACCGACGGAACCGGCGGAATTGCGTGCGATAGGTGGTAGTCCGCATGCGCACAGCTTGTTGAACGTCGGAACTGTCCAATCGGTGGTGCTGAGAACATCCGGTAAGTACCAACGCTCTACCGAGATCACGCGCAAATTGGCGCACGTCGTGTACGGACTCGGCGACGAGTCGTTGGGCGCGTTGGGGTCTCAACTGCCCGCCCTGCGGCTGATCTGGGGGGTCTCGCATCAATTGACCGGTGACCTCGGTGATGCCGCGGTGGAATTGCGACTCGCCTATCAAGGTGCGGTGCAACATGGTCCGGAGTTCGTCCTGCGTCACGCCGCAGGCAATGCCGCGCTCAACTCCGCGCTGATCGGGGACGTCGCGCACGCGACGGACTGGCTGCACCTGGAAAGCACACACCCGGACGTTTCGGGATGGTTGGGACCGCCCTCGCACATGGGGGGAGCGATCGCGCGGGCACTGGTGGCGTGCGACAGCGTGGACCTGCACGCCGGAGCTGCCGCGATGGACGCACTCGCCGAGGTCACACCGCCGGGCGACCTGTGGGCGTTCGCGGCCTACACTTACACCAGATTTGCACTGCTGCAATCGGACCCGTTCTGGGGGCTGATTTCCCTCCAGCGCGCAGTGGCAACGCACGGGCACGTGAATCCGTGTGAACGATCGCTCGGTGACGCGCTTCTCACCGCGGCACGTATCGATCTTCTGTTGGCGTCCGGGGAGGGTACCAAGGCGCTGGAAGAATCAGTCGCTGCGCCACATACGTTTGCAGTTGTCACGGTCTCCGTGGCGCGGGCGCATCTCCTGACCGGGTCGCCGTCCCAGGCATTGGAATTGTGCCGCGAAATCGACTGGAGCGGGCAGTATCTCACGAGGTTTCGGCTCGAATCCCTGCTGATCGAATGCGCTGCTCTGTGTGAACTGGGCAGGATCCCCGCTGCCGCGAGTACATGGGAGGAAGCTCGCGGACTGCTCGAAACCTCCGGTGTCCTGTCGGCCCTGGCGACGATACCGCGTGATCTGATCAGGCAACTCGAAGATCGGGCCGAGGGCTCGAGCAGTGCCGTCGCGACCTTTCTCGAATCCGAAGCGGCGCAGATGTATCCGGCGGCCATCGTTCGGGTCCAATTGACGAAACGGGAGATAGACGTTCTCGTGGAACTGGGTCTCGGCATTCCGATCGGTGAGATCGCGCGGCGGTTGTTCGTATCCAACAACACGCTGAAGAGTCACCTCCGAGCCTTGTATCGCAAACTCGGTGCGCATTCCCGGGAAGAGGCTGTCGCGGCAGCGCACCGACACAACCTCCTCGGCAGTGGGCAGGACTGATCGGCGTCAGTGCAGATTGCGCTCGGCGTAGACCTTCATCGCGTCACGGACCAGCGAAGCGGTGCCTTCTCCGTACTTGTCGTAGTTTGCAGTGAAGCGGGGATCGTCGACGTACATCTGGCCGAGCCCGGTGAAGGCGTCGGCGCTGGGAGTCCTTCCCTGCCAACCGATCTTTATCCACTCGAACTGTCTTCGGGTAATCGTCTGGACGTCGTCGCTTTCCGCGGACAGCCCCGCTGTCAGTGCTTTTCCGAATGCCGCTGCGATGTCGGCTTGAGCTTGCAGATGAGCTTTACGGTCCTGCTCCGACATCGACCGCCACCAGTTGTCGCCGCTGGTGTAGGCGTCCTTGCCCCAACGCTCGATGACCTCGTCCTTGTATCGGGTGTGGTCGAACCCGTCGAAAACATCTTCCGGCATGAGTGATTCACCATTCTTCGTCTTGTTCAAGGTCCTGTTGACCGATTCGATCTGTCTCGAGATCCGCGTGCGCTCTTGCTCGAGGAGTTCGAGGTGCGTACGCAGTGCGGCAGCCGTATCGCGTTCGCCGGTGAGGACTTCGGCGATGGCCGGCAATCCGAGTCCGAGTTCCCGAAGTAGAAGGATGCGTTGCAGTCGCACCAGGGCGTCTTCGTCGTAGAAGCGGTAGCCGTTGGCGCCGATGCGACTCGGTTCCAGGAGTCCCAAATCGCCGTAGTGACGCAGCGTTCTGCTGGTGGTACCTGCGGATTTGGCGAGTTCTTGGATGGACCATTCGCTCACGTGGAGTTCCTACTCTCGGATCGGTTGTGCTCATTCAGCATGCAAGTTGACGTTGCGTCAATGTCAAGAAAGTTCTCGGTGTGCATTGTCGGGAACGTTTTATGTCCGTTTCGCCGTATCGCCACGAACGGGTCTCCAACTGATTGATTCGATGATCTAGGTCACGTGATTTGGCTCACAAATTGTCAATTTGAATAGTTGAACAAGCCTCTGTTGACGCTTTCACATACCTCGACCACGATCATCTGAACAGATCGAGTTACGCGGTTGTTGAAAATGCACGGTAGTTGAAATGCACTGCAGACGGAACGGTGGTCCACGATGACTGAACTGGTGTCGGGCGTAGCCCAGGCCAAGCCCTATGACCTCGATGATCGGTACCGGTCGGGATCGGGACCGGTGTTGCTGACCGGTGTTCAGGCAATTGCACGCGGCTTCGTCGAGCAGCACGTTCGCGACATTCGGGCAGGTAAGCGTATTGCCACCTTCGTCTCCGGTTACCAGGGCAGCCCCCTCGGCGGCGTCGACAAGATGCTTCACGGCATGCCCAAGGTTCTCGCCGAGCACGACATCACCTTCATCCCTGGCTTCAACGAGGAGCTCGCCGCCACGGCGGTATGGGGAAGCCAGACGGATCTCCCCGCCGGAACCGCGACCCACGACGGCGTGACCGGCGTCTGGTACGGCAAGGGCCCCGGCGTCGACCGCGCTACCGACACCATTCGCCACGCCAACATGTACGGCGTGAACCCCAAGGGCGGCGTCGTCCTCCTGGTGGGCGACGACCCCGCGTCGAAGTCCTCCACGGTTCCGGCCGTCAGCGAGCGCTCGCTTGCCGCGATGGGCGTGCCGGTTCTCTTCCCACGCAATGCCGAAGAGATCATCACGATGGGTATGCACGCCGTTGCACTCTCGCGTGTATCCGGTTGCGTCGTAGCGCTGAAGATCGTCGCCGACGTCGCAGACGGTGCCTGGACGATCGACGGCAGCATCGCGGACTTCGACATCGTGGTTCCGGAAGTGCAGTTCGAGGGCAAGCCCTTCGTCTACAAGCAGCGTCAGATGGCCGCGCCGCCGGACAGTGTCATCGCCGAGGCCGATCTGTACGGCCCGCGATGGGATCTTGTGCACGCATACGGAACTGCCAACAACCTCGATGTGATCGAGGTCAACCCCTCCGGTGCGAAGATCGGTATCGCCGCCACCGGTACAACTTTCGACTCCGTCCGACAAGCTCTGGCAGACCTCGGCGTCGATGATGCCGCGCTGCACCGCGCCGGGATCCGTCTCCTTCGCATCGGAATGTGCTACCCCGTCGTGGGCGAGAAGATCAAGGAGTTCGCCGAAGGCCTCGAGCAGATCGTCGTGGTCGAGGACAAGACCGCGTTCATCGAAGCTCAGATCCGGGAAGTCCTGTACGGCACCGACGATGCCCCTCGCATCATCGGCAAGCGTGACGGCCAGGGCCGTCTGCTCATGCCTGCCAGTGGTGAACTGACCGCAGGCCGGCTGCTCGCCCCGTTGCGCCGCGTACTGAAGCCGCACGTCGAACTCAAGCGCACCCTCCCGGCCCCGCTGTCGCTCAACGTGCTCTCCGCCAAGCGAACCGCGTACTTCTGCAGCGGGTGCCCCCACAACCGTTCCACCGCTATTCCCGAGGGTTCCATCGGCGGCGGCGGAATCGGTTGCCACACACTCGTCACCATGTCCGGCCGTGAGGACAGCGCTGTCACCGGCCTGACGCAAATGGGCGGCGAGGGCAGCCAGTGGATCGGGCAGGCACCGTTCACCGACGTGCCTCACCTGTTCCAGAACATCGGCGACGGCACCTTCTTCCACTCCGGTCAGTTGGCTGTCCAGGCATGCATCGCCGCAGGCGTGAACATCACCTACAAGTTGCTCTACAACGAAGTAGTGGCGATGACCGGTGCACAGGACGCGGAAGGTGCCCTCTCCGTTGCTCAGCTCAGCCACAAGCTGACCACCGAGGGCGTCAAGCAGATCATCATCTGCGCCGACGAGCCTTCGCGTCACAACAAGCGCGCTCTGGCCAAGGGCACCAAGCTCTGGCACCGCGATCGCCTCGACGAGGCCCAGAAGGAGCTTCGCGAGATCAAGGGCGTCACAGTGTTGATCTACGACCAGCACTGTGCGGCCGACGCTCGTCGCCAGCGCAAGCGTGGCACGCTGCCCACTCGCAACACTCGCGTCGTCATCAACGAGGCAGTGTGCGAAGGCTGCGGTGACTGCGGTGTGAAGTCGAACTGCCTCTCGGTCCAGCCCGTGGACACCGAGTACGGCCGCAAGACGAAGATCGACCAGACGTCCTGCAACACCGATTACACCTGCATGGACGGCGATTGCCCGTCGTTCGTGACCGTCGAATTGGTACCGGGCAAGAAGGCTCCCAAGGCCGCACGTCCCGTCCCGCCCGTCGTCGCAGACCCCGATTTCGGACCGCTCACCAGCACGCAGAACGTTTTCCTCGCGGGCATCGGCGGCACCGGCATCGTGACCGTCAACCAGGTGCTCGCAACGGCTGCACTGCGCGCCGGCCTCGAGGTGGAGAGCCTTGACCAGATCGGACTGAGCCAGAAGGCCGGACCGGTTGTCTCGCACCTGCGTTTCAGCTCCAGCGCGCTCGAGCCGTCCAACCGCCTCACTCCGGGCAGCGCGGATTGCATCGTCGCCTTCGACCTGCTGACCGCGACGGACAACAAGAACCTCGACTACGGCAACGCCGAGAAGACGGTCTCCATCGCCTCGACGTCGCAGACGCCGACCGGAGACATGGTCTACGACAAGGCTGTTCGCTACCCCGAGGAGACGTCACTCCTCGCCCGTCTCGACAAGGTGTCGCGCACCCTGCGTTCGTTCGACGCACTCGCCGCGGCACAGGAGTTGTTCGGTAACACCGCAGCGGCCAACTTCCTGCTGATCGGTGCTGCCTACCAGAGCGGTGGACTTCGTCTGCCGGCCGAGGCCATCGAAGAAGCGATCGGCATCAACGGCGTTGCCGTGGACGCGAACATCGCGGCATTCCGTTGGGGTCGTGCAGCAATTGCCGACACCGCAGCGTTCTCGGCTGTCACCACGCCGGCCAAGTCCGTCCGCGAACCCGTTGTCGCACCGGCTCACATGTTCGCCGGAACCACCTTCACCGGTGAAACCCTGCGACTGGTGGAACTGCGTGCAGCGCAGCTCATCGAGTTCCAGTCCGTCAAGATCGCCCAGCGTTACATCGATCAGGTTCAGGCAGTCTGGACCGCCGAACGTGCCGCAACCGAGCGGACCGATTTCAGCGAGGCTGTTGCCCGCGGCCTGTTCAAGTTCACCGCGTACAAGGACGAGTACGAAGTTGCTCGTATGCTGGTCGACCCCGCATTCATCGAGGACGTCAAGTCTCAGGTGCCGGCCGGGGAGAACCTGACCTACAAGCTCCACCCGCCGATCCTTCGAGTGATGGGCCGCAAGAAGAAGATCGGTCTCGGACCCAAGTCGCATGTTGCACTGAAGGTTCTGGCCAAGGGTAAGAAGCTTCGCGGTACCAAGCTCGACCCCTTCGGCTACATGCACGTCCGCAAGGTCGAGCGTGAACTGCTCGCCGAGTACGAGGCCATGATCGCTGACCTCTCTCGTACGCTCGCAACCGACGGATACGATCGCGCCGTCGAGATCGCGGCACTGCCGGACGTGGTTCGCGGTTACGAAGACATCAAGCTCGGCAACATCGAGCTGTACAAGACTCGCCTGCGCGAACTCGGTGTCGGTGAGTAGGAGCGCCGGCGAGTAGATCGAACAAGACTGTGCCCCAGCGACCGTCGTCGCTGGGGCACAGTTGCATTCAGGGCCTACTCGGACCCAGGCAGGTTCAGGAGGGCGGGAACTGGCCGTCGGCAACCACGGCGCTGCCGTTCCACGTGAAGTTCACTATGTTCGGTCCGCCTTGGGGACAGCAGAATGCATCGTCGTCCAGCAGCCAACGGTATTGGACGGATACCGAATCCTTGTTGCTGTCGATGACGTGTGTGTATGAGTACGGCTCACTGGTAGCCGTGCCCAGGTATGTTCCGTCGTGGAAGAACAGGACGTGTGACTGGTAAGTCGCATCGCCGACGCCGTCGCCGTCCACCGAAACCCAGAGCAGGTCAGGACAATTCCCGATCTGTTCTTCGCTCGCGGATCTCGGTATCCAATTGCCCCCGTTGATGTCGGTGCCCAGCGTGCCGATGGCGTCGGTGACGAGCGAGGAGCCGACGTCGAGACAGGGACCCGAAGCGGGGATTGCTGTCGTAGTCGCCGTCGTGGATGCATTTGTGCGGGTGTTCGATTGTGGCGGGGGAGAGCTCGCTACCGTCGTCTCGGTTTCGTTTGCCGTCGATGTCGCCGACGCCGTTGAACTGGCTGCCGTGGAACTCGCCGCCGCTTCAGGTGTTCCTTCGGTCGACCCACAACCGGCGACCGTCAGGGCAGTGGCCGTCACCAGTGCAGCGGCTGCGACGGCGGCCGAAATCGGAGCTTTCCTGCGCATGCGTCCTCCAGAGTGTATGGGTTCACGTGTTCAAGTCCCTCCTTCGTTCTGTCGCCGGGCCGCATGCGTGCGTTATCGAACAACCGGTAACGATCAGCTATCGGACTCGGTGTTCCGTGCTTCGGTGCTCTTGGCCCCGGCCGCGTCGTATCGCACGGATCCAGCAACGACGGTCATCGCAATCTCTGTGGTCAGGAGAGAATCGACCCCTTCGGTGAACGGATCTTGTTTCAGTACGACAAAATCGGCTGCTTTACCCCGAACCAGCTGGCCGGTCACATCTTCCCACCGGCACGAGTAGGCAGCGTCGCGAGTTGCGTGAGCCAGCGCGTCCGCGAGGGGGAGTGCGTACTTCGGCAGGTTGGGTGCCAGTGACGGATCGATTGCGGATCGACGGGTGGTGGCGATGAACATGTTCGGCAGCGGCGGGTGGGGAGCGGTCGGAGCGTCCGAACCCAACGCCAGAACCGCTCCGGCCTCGGTGAATTCGGGCCAGGGGTACGCGCGATTGACCCGGTAGTCGCCGAGCATCGCCTGCCAGTTCTCCTGGATTGCAGGGTCAGCGTGAACCGGTTGCATCGAGGCGATGATTCCCAGGCGGGCAAGCCTTTCGACGTTGTCCCGGGTGATGGACTCCAAGTGTTCCATTCGGTGCCTGCGGGGAATGTCTCCGTTGGCGGCGATCGCGTACTCGAGTGCCGTCAATCCGATCTCCGACGCCTCGTCGCCGATCGCATGCATCGCGATCTGCAGGCCTGCGGCGTCAGCGGCTGTCACGACGGGGATCAAGGACTCGAGATCCCAGATGGGCTCGGCGTTGGTGCCGTCCGAGTACGGCTCTTTCATTGCGGCAGTGCAGCTGTCGATCACACCGTCGATGATGACCTTGATTCCGGCGATACGGAGCCACGGACCTTGGACGCGCTCGTGGAGTTCGATCACGTCGTGAACTTGTCCGACGTTGTCGGCCTCGTTGTCCTCGCGGGTCATCAGCCAGTGAGCCGCGACACGCAGCGGCAGTGTTCCGTCTCCTGCGTCCAATGCTCTTTCCAGCGAGGCTAATTCGTCCGCGCCGAGTGCCATGTCGACCGCACCGGTCACGCCGTCCTCGAGATAGTGGCGGAAGGCGAGAGCGAGGGCGGCGTCCCGGTCTTCGTCGGATGCGAGCTCCGCCAGTTTCGGCCAGACGTAGAGCATCATGGCGGTCTCGTACAGCATTCCGGTGGCTTCTCCGGTGTCCGGATCCCGGCCGATACGACCGCCGATCGGATCGGGAGTGTCCGCGTCGATGCCGAGTTCTCGCAGTGCTGCAGTGTTCACCCAGACCGAATGTACGTCGTTGGCGTCGAGGTACACCGGACGATCGGGTACGACGGCGTCGATCATCTCTCGCGTCGGGTGCCCTCCATCCAGCGCGGAGAACAACCAACTGCGACCCAGCAGTCGTGGTGCGTCCGGGTTCGATTCCGCGAATTGCTTGATGCTGGACTGAATGTCGGCGAGATTGGTGGCATCACGCAGATCCAACTTCTGCAGCGCGAATCCCATCATGACCAAATGTGTATGTGCGTCGACGAAACCGGGTAGCACGACGGCGCCTTGGAGATCGATCACCTCGGCGTCGGGTGCCAGGATATCGGCATAGACGGTTTCGCCCACGAATCTGAGCTTGTGGTCCTCGACGACTATGGACTCGGCCCATCCGTCGTCGGCAGCCGTGAAGATCTTTCCGTTGCGGTAGTGAGTGATGCTGTCATTCATGACTTCTACGTGATCCTTACGCGATGACGGTAGTAGTGATGGCGGCGCTGTGGTGACGATACGCACCTTCGGTATGTGCAGAGAGTCGGGAAACCAAGGCGAACGGGACCAGTAGAACGAAGCTGATCCCCGAGATGATGACTCCGAAGGTCGGATACCCGAGGCCGGCCGTCACCGAAGTTCCGAACAGCGGCGCGAACGCGGAGCCGATGAGGTAGGTGCCCAGTAATGGCGCCGACCATCGGCCGGCCGCGTCGAGCGCGGCCGAGATGGCAACCAGGACGATGAACGTGGCCGCGTAGACCGTGTTCCAAGCGATGACCAGCACCAGGTAGATCGTGGGATCGGTGGTGAGGCCGGCAGACAGCTTCAGAATTGCCCCGAGTATCAGTAGCACGGAGATCGATACTGTCCGACTGACCCGAGAACCCAACGCGGTCAAGGTAACAGCCGCGAGCACACCACCCGCCGTTGATGCGCTCAGTGCGAGACTCATTTGTTGATCCGAGAGCCCGGCGTGCTCGGAACCCATGATGCCGAGTACTGCCCACAACGAGTCCTCGCTGATCGCCCAGACTGCAAGCATCGCGAGAAATGCGGTTCCGGCAAAAGTGAGTCGTTTCGCGCTTACTCCGGCGGGGAGAGCTGTGGTCGTATTGGCGGACTTCGCCGTCTCCGGCGACTCTTTCACCGGGGACGACGGCAACCAGGTGACCGTTGCTGCGGTAGCCAGTGCCAGGACTGCGACGACGCCGAATGCGTTGGTCATGTGTGTGCCGAGGATGGGTATGAGAGCGAGGACGACTGTGACGACGACACGGTTCACGAGGCCGCTGATGCTTGACGCCCGGTCCGGGTTCGTGAGCGCGGCCAGTGCCGCTCCACCAACGGATGCGGATCCACCAGCGCCGATACCGCCGACGATGATCGCGGCGCATGCGATCGTCGTGGACGGTGCGATGGCCGCAACGCCGAATGCGGCTGCCATCGCGATCAGGCTGACGCGGCCGAGGAGATGGCGATGCCGGCCCGAGGCGATTCGGGTGGTGGCGAGGCAGGTGACGGCGCAGACCAGCAGCGATGCGGTCAGAACGGCACCGGCAGCGGATTCGGTGACACCGAGGTCCTCGACCATTGCCACGATCATCAGGGGGATGAGGTTCGCGGTGATGAACCCCATGACGCCGATACTGAAGACGGCAATACCGCGGTTGGCGGTGAGTGGAACCCGGTCGGACTGCGTATTCGTCGAAGCGTTGATCGGCACTAGGGCAACCCCATGTCCTGAAGGGGGTGGCTGAACCGACCCCTGGTGTCGTGATGCGAGTCACTTAATGAATGTGATTCGTTAAGTATGGGGATGAGCTCCGCCACGGTCAAGAGATCTAACGAATTTGATTCGTTAATTGTATGTTTCCGGATACCTGCTTCCGGAAAGTGGCGTCGCCGGTCTGTTTCCTGTTGTGAGGCTTATGCTTCCGCAATGGCTGAGATTGCGGAACGCACCCGCTACTTCGAGCGCTACGTCACTTTCATCGACGCGATTGTCGCCATTGCGATCACGCTGCTCGTACTGCCGCTGGTCGAACTCACCAGTGACCACCACGGCACCACGTCAGAACTGCTGCGCGATCACGCTGCGCAGTTCTACTCGTTCGCCCTGAGCTTTCTGGTGATCTTCCGGCTCTGGTGGTCGCAGCATCGGCTGCTTCGTTTTGTGGTCGACGCGGACAAGGTGGTCGTTCGCGGACTGGGGTTGTGGGTGATGACCATCGTGTTCCTGCCCTTCCCGACAGCGCTCGTTGCAGCGCCGTCGCAGGATCTCGGGACCAGGGCTCTCTACATCGGGACAATGGCAGCCAGTGCTGCGTGCCTGGCGGTGGTCGCGTGGGGTCTGGTCCGCAACCCGTCGTTGAGCGAAGAGAATGCGAAGCCGCATTTCACCGCTGAAATCGTCACTTTCCTGATCATGGTGGTGGCGCTGCTCGTCAGTGTGCTCGTTCCGGTGACGTCGTACTTCCCGCTGTTTCTTCTCCTGCTGTCGACGCCGATCGAGAAGCTGTGGAACCGAGTGGCGGCGAAATGGAGTCGCGGTGAAGGTGAGATGAGCTAGTCGGCGCGAGCGGTCATCGCGGATTTCTTGGCTTTGTTTCCGCAGATGTTCATCGAGCACCAGCGTCGGTTGTTGCCGCGACTGGTGTCGACGTAGAGGCCGGTGCACCCGTCGCCCTGGCAGGCTTTGACGCGGTCCCGGTCGGCTCCGCCGAGCACCGCGATCGCGTCGGCAGCCACTATCGACAAAGCGTCACGGATCGGATTGTCTCCGGCTGATTTCCAGAGGGCCCGGCCACTCTCGAGGACGAGGTGGGCATCACCGAGCTCGGATGCGGTGTTGACGATCCCGACATCGGTGCGTGAGGCACGGCGGTTCTCGCATACGGCGGTTCCGATGCGATGAATGGCCTCACGTAAATCCTGCGCGCCGCGGAGGTCGTCTTCTGTCGCGGTTGCGGGGGCGTCCATCAGATCGTTGGCGCGTAACCATAATTCGAGTCGCTGCGGGCTCGTGAGTCGTTCGAACCTCGAGCCGTTCCGATTGGTGAGGGTGGCGGTGAAGCGGAAGGCGAGCGTGTCGTTGTCGAGTCGAAACACGTCCCGAGCGGATTGATCAGCTCCTGCTTCGTTCACTTTCGTCCTCCTTCGTGGCGAACCATCTCAACCGGTTCGACAGCAACTGTACCCGTGTGAGAGTCTTGAACCGTCTTAGATGGTTCAGCACTTTCGAGAGGGAAATCCATGACTTCTGTTTCCGTGGTCGGCTTGGGCGCGATGGGTCGTCCCATCGCTCGAAATCTACTGGGCGCAGGCTTCGACGTGACGGTGTGGAATCGCAGCCCTGAAGCGGTAGCCGAACTGGTCGAGGAAGGGGCGATCGGCGCGAAAACCGTTGCCGAGGCATTCCAGTCCGGTGTTGTGCTGTCGATGTTGGCAGATGATTCGGCCGTGTCTTCGGCCATTCTGGATCCCGCCGTCCTCGCATCCGTTCCGAGTGGAACCGTGCACGTCAACATGGCCACCGTCAGCGTCGACCTTGCCAAGCGCGCCGCCGCACTGCACGCCGAGTACGGCATCGGGTACATCGCGGCGCCGGTGTTCGGACGCGTTTCTGTTGCTCAGGCTGGCCAGTTGAACATCATCGCCGCCGGCGACAGTTCCCTCCTCGAGCGAGTGCAACCCTTCCTCGACGTCATCGGTGCTCGCACGTGGCCACAAGGTGAGCGTCCGGAGCAGGCCAACATCGTCAAGATCATCGGCAATTACCTCATCCTCGCCGCGATTCAATCCTTGGGCGAGGCAATCACATTGGGGGAGAGGTCAGGTGTGGACGGAAGCCAACTCGTAGAACTGCTGACCTCGACGATCTTCCCGGGGCCGGTCTACTCCAGCTACGGAAACCTCGTCGCGACGCGTCAGTACGAGCCTGCAGGATTCACCACAGCTCTGGGCCTCAAGGATTTGAGGCTTGCGCTCGACGCCGCCGACAGCGTCGATCTGGATTTGCCGTTCGGTGGCGTACTTCGAGGCGTGCTCGCTCAGGCTCTGGCGAACGGTCAGGGCGAGATGGACTGGGCGTCTATTGCAGAACTGGTCCGTTCCGGCCAGTCGGGTGAAGGCAGTCCCGAAACACCGACGAGGTGAGCTCGAACTCGGACGGGACGGCGACTTCGGCACTGGCGGAGACCGATTCCGTCCGGACACTACCGCTGGCCGGGTTGTCGGCACTCGCAATGGCAGGCTTCATAGCGATCACAACCGAAACCATGCCGGCCGGACTACTGGTGCAGATCGGGTCAGGGTTGTCCGTATCAGTCTCCGGCGCAGGGCAATTGGTCACCGCATACGCATTGGGTTCCGTCGTCGGGGCGGTACCACTGATCGCATTGACCCGAGGATTGCGACGGCGTGCTGTCCTGGTGTCGGCGATTCTGGGGTTCGGTGTCTTCAATCTGGTGACAGCGCTTTCGTCGAATCTTGTTCTCACCTTGGGTGTTCGGTTTCTGGCCGGTATGGCGGCAGGTGTGGTGTGGGGGTTGCTTGCCGGGTACGCACGCAGGATGTCGCCCCCTCACCTGCAGGGGCGGGCCGTTGCGGTTGCCTCCGTCGGACAGCCGATCGCGTTGGCAATCGGCGTTCCGATGGGGGCGTGGCTCGGGACCCTGGCCGATTGGCGCGTCGTCTTCGCCGTGATGTCGGTTGCTGCGCTACTTCTGGTCGCGTGGATACTCACGGTGATGCCGGACTTTCCCGGGCAACAAGCGGATCGGCAGCTGCCGGTGCGGAAAGTCTTGGTCCTGCCTGGCGTACGACCGATTCTGTTTGTCGCGTTCTTGTGGATCCTCGCGCACAACATCGTGTACACGTATCTGGCGGCGTTTCTGGATCGCATCGGTTTCGGCGATCAGTTGGGAATCGTCTTGTTCGTGTTCGGACTTTTCGCCTTCGTGGGCATCGGTGTGGTCGGGGTGTTTGTCGACCGGGCCCTTCGAAGTCTCACCGTGCTGAGCTTGGTGGTCTTTGCCGCAGCTTTGACGGCGTTGGGCGTCGGCGGTGACAGCTTCGCAGTGATCGCACTCAGCGTTGCGGTATGGGGCGTGGCATTCGGAGGCGCTCCCACTCTCCTTCAGACGGCGCTCGCGGATACGACGGGCGACGCTGTGGACACTGCGCAATCGGTTTTCGTGACGATCTTCAATTCGGCGATCGCAGCGGGCGGCGTCGTAGGCGGGCTGATCTTGGCGGACTGGGGTGCGGGAGCATTGCCGTTGGTTTCGCTGGTGCTGATCGTCGTCGGTGTTCTTGTGGTCAGTATCCGACAATTCGGACATGGCTTGTGATTCACTTCACGCATGCGGAAGTCATTGTTGGTGGTTGCTCTCGTTGCTACGTGGTTTGTCGCCGGAGCGATGCCCGCGGGGGCTGCGGATGCGAATTGGTCCGGTGATTACTCGCTCAAGCGTTTCGCCGCGACCAAGACGGGCACAAGTCTGGCCGCCAGCCAGTGGGAGCCGGATTTCTCCGATACATACACGTTCGAGACGGATTGCTCGAGCGGAGTCTGTATCGCCACAGTGGTCGGCGGTCCGGCTCCCGCCAATCCGACGTTGCCGCAGCCTGCTCGATACACCTGGGACGGAACCAGTTGGGTGCACCCCTATGACTGGGAGTGGGATTGCTACCAGGGGGAGGGCGTGCCCAAGGTGTGGGCACCGGCGCACTCCGAGGCGTATTACACACCTCAGCCCGATGGCAGTCTGAAAGGTTCGTGGCGTACCGACATCAAGAGTGGTCCCTGCGCGGGATCGGTGATCATGCGCGTCGAGGCGTACCCGGTCGGTCGGTCTACCGGATCTTTCGGTAGTTGAGAACGATCGGCGACTGGATGGTGTTGAAACAAATCTGAGGCCGCGGGAATTGATCGAGCCCCATGCACGTTAATTGAGTCAGTAACGCTCAACTTTCTGCAAGGAGGCTTCGGAATGCCAGCATTCTTCGGGCCCGAGGGTCCCGGTCGCATCGATATTTCCCGGCTCATGAGCAGGGCCACCCAGCAACTCATGGCTGACGCTGCACGTGTAGCGGCTGCTCGCGGTGATTCGGATCTCGATGCACTGCACGTTCTCCGCGTCATGGCGGAGCAGGATCCGGTCCGCACGCTCATGCAGCGCGCCGGAGCCGACCCGAAATCCGTGGTCGACGCCGTCGACCTGCGGCTGCCACAAGGCCGTGAGCAGGGGGCCTACTCTGCTCCTGCGCTCAGCAGTGCCGTGAAAACCGCTCTACTCGAGGCTCATCAACTGGCCCGAGCCCTGGGATCGACGTACATCGACCCCGAACATCTCTTCATCGCCCTGGCCGGTGACCCCGATCATGTTCCGGGTCGTCTGCTCGCTTCGGCCGGCATCACGCCGGAGAAGCTGCAGGCAGCGGTTCAGAATCCCGCAGCCGGTCCAGTCGAAGACGAGTCCACCACACCGACGCTCGACAAGTACGGCATCGATCTCACCGATCGCGCCCGCAACGGCGGCGTCGATCCGGTGATCGGCCGCGCCGACGAGATCGAACAGACCATCGAGATCCTCTCCCGCCGCACCAAGAACAACCCGGTCCTGGTGGGTGAGGCCGGCGTCGGCAAGACTGCCATCGTCGAAGGTCTCGCCCAGCGCATCGTCGACGGGGATGTCCCGGAATCGTTGGTGGGCAAGAAGATCGTCCAGCTCGAACTCTCGAGCATGGTCTCGGGTACCCGTTACCGCGGTGACTTCGAGGAACGGCTGACCAAGGTGATCGACGAGATCACCGCACACAAGGACGAGCTGATCGTCTTCATCGACGAGATGCACACCATCGCCGGTGCCGGAGGCGGCGCAGACGGTGCGATGGACGCCGGAGACATCCTCAAGCCCAAGCTCGCTCGCGGTGAACTGCACATCGTCGGCGCCACCACGCTCGACGAATACCGCAAGAACATCGAGAAGGATCCCGCGCTCGAGCGGCGCTTCCAGCCCGTACAGGTCGGAGAGCCGTCGATCGAGGACGCAATCGCGATCTTGAGCGGACTGCGCAGTCGGTACGAGGATCACCACAAGGTCCATTACACCGACGAGGCGATCACCGCTGCGGTAGAGCTGTCGGCACGTTACATCGGCGACAGGTTCTTGCCGGACAAGGCAATCGACCTGATCGACCAGTCCGGCGCCAGGCTTCGCTTGAAGACGGCCACGGTAGACACCGCTGCGCTGCAGCAGCGTCTCGAGCAGCTCGAGAGCGACAAGGAAAAAGCCGTCGCCGACGAGTTGTACGAGAAGGCGTCGACCCTGCGTGACGAGATCAACGGCGTCGCAAAGCGTCTCGAGAAGGCAGGATCCTCGGTTCCTTCCGAGGAAACGCCGGACGTGACCGCTGAACAAATCGCCGAAGTTGTCGCTCGCGCAACGGGTATTCCGGCAAGCCAGATGACTCAGGCAGAGAAAGATCGCCTGCGCCGTCTGGAAGAGGAACTGCACGGTCGTGTCATCGGGCAAGATGACGCCGTTCGCGCAATCGCGCGTGCCGTGCGTCGTAGCCGGACCGGTATGAGCGATCCGGATCGTCCCGTCGGTAGCTTCCTGTTCCTCGGACCCACTGGCGTCGGCAAGACGGAGCTCGCAAAAGCTCTGGCTGCCACACTCTTCGGAGACGAGAACAAGATGCTGCGCTTCGACATGAGTGAGTTCGGTGAGAGGCACACGGTCAGCCGATTGGTCGGTGCTCCTCCCGGATACGTCGGCTACGGCGAGGCCGGACAGCTCACGGAACAGGTGCGTCGTAACCCGTACTCGGTGATCCTGCTCGACGAGATCGAGAAGGCACACCCGGACGTGTTCAACACCTTGCTCCAGGTGCTCGACGACGGGCGTCTGACCGACGGTCAGGGTCGGACGGTGGACTTCAAGAACACCGTCGTGATCATGACCAGCAACCTCGGCTCGGACATCATCTCGAGCAAGTCCGGTGGACTCGGCTTCACCACGGGTGACGCAGAGTCGGCGGAGAAGCCACTGCGCGACCGCGTGATGGCCAGGTTGCGCGAATCGATGCGGCCGGAGTTCCTCAACCGTATCGACGAGATCGTGATCTTCCGCAAGCTCGACACCGAGCAACTGCACCGGATTACTGATCTGCTGCTCGACGACAGCCGGAAGCGGCTGCAGTCCAAGGGCATCGAGATCGAGTTCACTGCCGACGCAGTGGACTGGATTGCCGAGCACGGGCATCAACCCGAGTTCGGGGCTCGCCCGTTGCGTCGTTCGATTCAGCGTGTGGTCGACGACAAGATCGCCGACATGCTGCTCGACGATCTCCTCGAAGAGGGCGGCAGTATCACCGTCGCGGTTGACGAGGGTGAGTTGGTGTTCAGCTAGGAGGGGCACAGCCCCCGTGAGCGGTTAGGGAGTCTCTGGACTCCCTAACCGCTCACAGGCGCGCAGCGCCCAAAATCTCCGCCGCCAGGGCGTCGTTGTGCCGGAAGAACCCTGCATTGGTACGGGGACGAGGGAAAGCCGCCGACCAGTTGTGGCCTGCAACCCACGGCCCGGCCGCGAAGCGGCGAGGATGAGCAGTGTTGTTCCGGTCGAGAATTCGTGAAGTACCGTCGACGGCGAGCTTCGCCGAACTGTCCACGGTCGCACGAAGTTCGACTGCCTCGCCCCGACCGTGAAGCGTCCGCAGGAGCAAGTCACCGCTCGCGCTGATGGACGCAACCGGCAAGCGTGCTTCGACGAGGGTGTTCGCGGCCACGATGTCGGTGTGCGACGCACTGCGCGCGACAAAGATCCCAGCCCCCGTTGCCGGGTCGATCTCGGTGGAGAACACCGAATCCGGCCCGAGGAACTGGACGATGCCCGCCTCGTTGAGGGCGACCAACTGTTCCAAACGCTCGGGCGGCGGACCACTGGCGATGAAACTGAAGAACGAATGAAGCCAACCCTCGACGTCCTTGGCGACGGATTCGGCCGGGATTCTGCCGCGCCGCAACAATTCTCCGACGGTCATGTACGTCGACAGCAGCGCTGAGAAGACAGCCGCGTCGGCGCTGAAATACGGGTCCGACCTCCGCGCGACATCTGCCGAGATGTATTCGGTGATCCGGGACTGGACCTCGGCAAGCCCGTCGTAGCGCTCACCGCCGAGTGGGCGGTTCAGCCGCTCGAGATCGATACGGTCTTCCGGCTTCGGGACTGCGTTCTCGACCAGTTCCTGCAATCGAGGCGATCCCCAAGCCAGCGAGGCGAATTCGGCGTCGAACTCCTCCCAGGTGCCCACTGTCCGATCCGGATGAGATGCGAACAGCTCGTAATAGTGGGCGCCTGCCAGTTCTTTCGACGCCAAGGGCCAGATGTCGTTTCGGAAATCCAACGGTCCGTCGCCGGGAACGAGATCAGCGGTGAAGAACCGCGGTAGCGGTGGCCGCGCGTCAGCGATCGAGTACGAAATCTTGGAATGATACGGCACCCCGCGACGAGATCCGGCATACAACAGGGGTTCCCGACCCGAGGGAGCGTAAGTGAGGACGCCGTCTTCACCGCGTTCGAAGATGCCGCCACGGCTCTCGGCGAGGAGAACCATCCAGTCGATGAAAGCCAGCCCGAGTCCGGCGATCAGAACCGGTTCGCCTTCGGGAATGACATCGGCGTCGAGATCGGCAGTGTAGCCCGGACCCACATACGTCAACCCGTGATCGGACGCGAAGCTGGTCAGCGCGGTTTCGCGTGGGGCAGGCAACGCATCGGGGTGCCCCTGTGCGAGAAGGACGGTCGTCGCGTCGATGACAGCTCCGTCGTCCAGATGAACTGTCTGTGTCTCGCCGACGTTCACGATGTCGACCACGGATCGTCGATGAACTCGAACGTCGACGTGCGCTGGCGCGGAGTCGACTGCAGTCTCGAACACCCAGTTCAGGTATCGGCTCTGCAGTGACCTCGATGCAAACGACGACGGGGTGAGCGTCGGAACTTCTGCTGCGATTTCTGGGAATTCGGCAAGCTCAGCCGAGCGCTCGGCGACCCATTCCGCGAGGGTCGGACCCGGCAGCACCGGGCCGATCACGGCGGTGGTCTCGTCGGTGAACATCGTGACGTCCGCGGTTGTCGAATTCATCCACAGAAGCGGCGCCTGGCTGCCTCGCCAAATACGGCCGGCGCCTGCCGGATACGGGTCGACAACGTGAAGTTCGATCGGTGTGGGATCGGCGTTCACCGATTCGTGAGCGAGGATCCGCTCGAGTACGCCGGTCCCGCGGGGTCCACCACCCACGATCACGATGACAGCTGCTGTCCCCACTGAGGTACGGGGTCGATCGCCTGGCACGAGTCCTCCATCGGACCTGGCAGAAAGCACCCGCACCTCAGCAGAGGGGGTTGCTGCGACGTCACGGAGCCAGGACTCTCGATCGCTCTGGATGGTTAGTCCAGCTTATCTTCGGAGAATCGTGAGGCAAGGAATTCCGGACATCAGATCAGCGTGAATCAAACAGTTGTCAATCACTATCTTTCGGTTTGCGTTGCAGGCAGGATCCGAGCGTGAACATCCCCGAAGCCGATTCGTGATCCGCCGACGCCGGGAGCGGTGGCTGAGATGGCGATGGTGTCGCCGTCTTCGAGAAAGGTACGGGTCTCGGAGCCCACAGCTACGGGTTCCTTGCCGCCCCACGTCAACTCGATGAAGGCGCCGCGCTGATCTTTGTCCGGTCCGGAAATGGTTCCGGACGCGAAGAGATCGCCGGTGCTCGCTGCTGCGCCGTTGATGGTGGTGTGCGCGAGCATCTGCGCAGGCGACCAGTACATCTGGGCGTAGGGCGGCCGGGAGACGACGTGACCGTTCCACTCGACGGCCAGGTCGATGTCCAGCCCCCACTTCTCTTCACCACGCAGATAGGAAAGCGGTTCGGGATCCTGCACCGGAGTGTCGATTCGGGCTGCTTCGAGAGCGAGCAAGGGTACGACCCACGGTGAGATGGAGGTCGCGAAACTCTTCCCCAGGTTCGGACCGAGGGGCACGTACTCCCACGCCTGGATGTCTCGGGCAGACCAGTCGTTCACGACGACGGCGCCGAAGACGTGCTCGGCAAATTCGTCCGGGGTGATGGAATCGCCCATCTTCGAGGGAGTTCCGACGATGAATCCCATCTCGGCTTCGATGTCGAGGCGCCGGGACGGTCCGAAGTCCGGGCTTTCCTGATCGGGTGCCTTCCGCTGTCCGCAGGGACGAACGATGTCGGTGCCGGAGACGACGACGGTGCTCGAGCGCCCGTGGTATCCGACGGGAAGATGCTTCCAGTTCGGCATCAAGGGGGCTGCGTCCGGGCGGAACAACCGCCCGAGGTTGGTTGCGTGATTCTCCGAGGCGTAGAAGTCGACGTAATCGGCCACTGCGATCGGCAAATGCATTGTCACCGAATCAACGGAAAACACTGCATTCGAGTCTATTTCGCTAGTCACGAGCTCCGTGATCCGGTTTCGCACCGATACCCACTGATCTCGTCCCTGAGCCATGAACGCGTTCAGAGTCGGTTCGGAGAAGACGGAATCACCTAGTGTCGCTGCGAGATCGACCACCGATTCGGCGACGCGCACACCGACACGCGGTAACCCTCCCGCGGGGGAGAAGACCCCGTACGGCAGATTGTCGAGACCGAACAGTGAGTCGGCGGGAATGTCGATGGTCGTGACAGTCATACGAGAGTTCCTTCGGTTTTGTCGGAGCGGACGATCAACCCGAGGCCTTCCAGCTCGGTCAGAGGGTCCGAGATGCTGCAGGTACCGAACGAGAGGAATCGGCGACGCACCTCGCCGGCCTCGTCCTCGGTGAGGTCGGCCAGGGCTTGCGCGATCGATTTTCCATCGCGCTGAGACAGTGCAGCAACAATTTCCGAACGATCGGCGCCCCGCCTCGCCGCGTCGACGGCCACCATGATGTTGAGGAAGCCGTGTTGCTCGAAGCCTGTTTCCGGATCGGTGTTGCGCACACCGTGGTGCAGTCCCGCAGTCGCCTTGAACGGGATATTCGCTCGGACAACGGATATCACCGCATCGGCGAGCTCTTCCTCGTTCGGGTACGCCTCGGCGACAATCCCGCCGGTGCGAAACTTTGCGGAATGCCCGGCAGTTTCGAGAGCTGTGAGATAGCCCGCGCGCCGATCACCTCGAGGCACCTCGACAAAAATGTCGACGTCGGGATGAGCGGCATGGACACGAGAGAGTTCCTCGAAGGCCGCATCGGCGTCCAACCCGTCAGGAATTCCCACCTCGACGGCGGCGACGTGAACACCAGGGATGGCGAGCGCGTTCGAGAGTGCGGCCGCCGTATCGGATGGGCCGGCCGGCACGGTCAGACTCAGCGTCACCGGGCTGTCCGCTGAAACGTACGCAGCCAGTTCGCTCAGTCGAGGCGCGGGAAAAACGAAAGGCCCGACCAGTGCGTCGTAGTCCGCCTGCAGGTAGGCGGCGTGGGCCGGAATTGCTTCGGCGAGAGAAGCATTGCCGGGTGGGAAAAGTGCTGCGTCGTCGCACAGGCCGCGCAGGAGTGGGGAGATGATCGTCATTGCCTAGGCCCCCGCCCTGCCCAACTCCAGGCGTACGCTTCGTCCTCGCAGGCAAGGGCTCCCTCACCCAATTCGAGGGGCCGGAACGTATCGACCATCACGGCCAGCTCGTCGAAGAACTCGGCGCCGATGCTCCGCTCGTAGGCGCCGGGTTGTGGGCCGTGGGCGTGGCCGCCGGGATGAATCGATATCGAACCCTGTCCGATGCCGGAACCCTTGCGTGCCTCGTAGTCACCGCCGCAGTAGAACATGATCTCGTCCGAGTCGACGTTCGAGTGGTAGTACGGCACCGGGATCGACAGGGGGTGGTAGTCGACCTTGCGCGGAACGAAGTTGCAGATCACGAAGTTGTTCCCCTCGAACGCCTGGTGCGCCGGCGGCGGTTGGTGAACACGGCCCGTGATCGGCTCGTAGTCGGAGATGTTGAAGGTGTACGGGTACAGGCAGCCGTCCCAGCCGACGACATCGAAAGGGTGCGTGGGATAAACCATTCGGGTGCCGACGATGCCCGCCGACGTTCGGTGCTTGACCAGTACCTCGACGTCGGTTCCTTCGGCGATCATGGGCGCGATCGGTCCGTGCAGGTCTCGTTCACAGAACGGTGCGTTCTCGAGCAGCTGGCCGAAGCGGGAAAGATAGCGCTTGGGCGGGACGATGTGACTGTTCGCCTCGATGGCGTAGGCACGAAGTGGCTTGTCACCCTTGGGGATCCATCGATGCGTTGTGGACATCGGGATCAGGACGTAGTCACCTTCACTGGCCTCGAGTGCACCGAAGACGGTCTCGACGGTCGCCTCGCCAGATTCGATGTAGACCATCTCGTCGCCGATTGCGTTGCGATACAGGGGAGATGGCGCTGCCGCAACGACGTAGGACAATCGCACGTCGGCATTTCCGAGGATGAGACGACGGCCGGTTACCACGTCGGTCTCGTTCCAGGTGCTTTCGGGAAACAGCGTGTGGAGTTTCAGATGGCGCGGTTTGAGGGGATGGTTGGGGGTTGTGCTCTGATCGCGCAGTTCCCAGACCGTTGCGTCGACGATGGCCGACGGGATCTCGCGGTGGTACAGCAACGAAGAATCCGAGGAGAAACCTTCCTCTCCCATCAGTTCTTCGAAGTAGAGGTTGCCGGACTCGTCACGGTGTTGGGTGTGACGCTTCGGTGGGATGTTGCCGAGTTGTCGATAGAACGCCATGACGGGGCTCCTTCTGTGCTGTTCTGCCTGGCTCACCTCCACCAGATAGTAAACAGATTAACTAAAATGATGTGATGAGCGCAACCCTCCAAGGGGGTTGGGGTCTATGTCAGTTACGTCCGCGTACGTCGAACTGGCTGCGGTTGGTGATCAGTTTGTCCAGGAGCATGACAAGAATTCGCTGTTCGGCCTCGCTCAGGACGCTTACCCAGGCGTGTTCGCGTTCGTTCTGCTCGCGAAAGGCTTCGACCATGGCTTCTCGGCCCTTGTCGGTCAGGTACAGCTGGACGGAACGGCCGTCGTTCTCGGTGGGCCGACGATCGATCAATCCGTCTGCCAGCAGCGACTTGGACAGATTGGAGACCGCTGCCCTACTCATGCCGGTGAGCTCGGCGGCAGCCTTCGGCTCGATCGGACCGGCCAGCCAGGTGACGAACAACAGCCTGAAGGAGGACCATGACCAGCCGCGAGGGCGGTGGATCGACGACTCGAGATCGTAGGTGACCACGTTGGAAGCCCGATTGAGTGTCAGTAGTACCTCGGTGGCCAGCTGGTCGCGAAAGCCGTGTTCGGTGGCCAGTCGCTTGTTGGCCAGTTCGATGAACGACCAGAAGTTCAGCGCGCCGACGGTTGGCTGGTCATCGGTTGTCCGGTCAGTCATGGACTAACCCTAGCGCGATCTGCAGTTGATTAATTCGTGTATTAGATCTCGGGGTTACGATGAAACTTCGCAACCCGGCACTGCGGTCAGGATTCTGAACTATCGTGACGCGCGTGACTGCGCGCAGCGACGAGTTTCCCTTGGACGTCGACCTCATGTCGGTGGGGCAACTCGAGCGGAGAGGACGACTGACCACGGCGGTGGTCGAGATGCTGGCCGAGATGCCGTCGGATCGAATCCAGATGAAAGACGTCTCGGAGCGTTCAGGCGTCGCACTCGGAACGCTGTATCGCTACTTTCCGACCAAACAGCAACTTCTGGCTGCGGCGATGACGGCGTGGAGCGGTCTCGAATCGGTCCGTCGTCCTGAGAAGTTGCGGGCAGACGGTGGCGAGAACAACGCGTACGAGCGGGTTCTGGCACTTCATCGCCGCGAGATGAAGGCATTCGAGCGTAGGCCCCACTTCGCTCGGTTGGAGATCGAACTCCATTCGTCCTCGGATCAGTTCGTGATCGAGTCGTTGGATCTGCGCGCAGCGGCACATCGGAGAATGCTGTTCGAGTTGATGGACGGCGTCCCGGCCGAGACGGCGAGGGTTGCGGCCGTGGCAATAGGCGGCACGATGCTGACGGCCCTTGCGCTGTGGACCAGTGGCCGGATCGGATTCGCAGAGGCCCAGCGGAACGTCGAAGACGTCATCGGACTGGTAATTCGCTGAACGGTTGCAACCTAGAATTCAGTTCTTGTTTCTGCTGTCATGAACGCGAATTATCGCTTCGGCTTTGTGAAAACGAAGACGCAGGACGAGACCTTACCTAGAATTCACTTACAAATATGTCGGGGTGTCCGATCCAGGGATCGACGTATCCGTGAACTGTGAAAGTGAGTCGCAATGAAGCGCTCGTACCGAGTCGGCGCTCGAATCTGGATGGTTGTCCTGGCGTCGGCGACGCTGGTGGTGACGGGGTGCGCCGGTAGCAGCCAAGGTACGACCACGGATGCATCGGACGTGACGGTCGGAGTTGTCGGTGACCAGAACAACGGGGGAGAGCCGCGATCGGGTGGCACCGTGTCGTTTGCCACCTACAACGGGATCAGCAGTCTCGATCCGGCTGACCGTCAGGACGGCGGCGCTACCGGTGGTAGCGAAATGGCAGCCATCTACGACCTTCTCATGCGCTTCGATACGTCGGCGGGCGAGTATGTTCCCCACTTGGCTCAGTCGTTGTCGGCCAACGGCGACAACACGGTGTGGACACTGAAATTGCGCGACGGCGTCACCTTCAGCGACGGCACTCCGATGGACAGTGCGGCAGTCCTGTGGAGCATCGATCACTATCTGCAGAAGAAGGGAACTCACGCGCTGGTGTGGAAGACCGCTGTGCGCGAGACGAATTCACCGGATCCGAGTACGGTCGTCTTTACATTGGCGCAGCCGTGGGACGAGTTCCCGATCATGTTCACCACCGGTCCCGGCATGATCGTCGCGCCCTCGTCGATGGCTACCGGCACGTTCACCCCGATCGGGGCAGGCCCGTTCACCGTCGAGAAGTTCGCCTCCCAGGACGAATTGGTGCTCGCTGCCCGTCCGACGTACTGGGACGGGGCGCCGTACCTCGAGAAGTTGCGCTTTCCGGCAATCGTCAACGAGAAGAGCAAACTGGAAGGATTGCACACCGACGGAATCCAGGTTGCCTATCTGAAGTCTCCCGACTTCATTCACGAGGCTTTCGAAGCCGGTGATCCCGGATTTGTGTACTCGGCCAGCATGGCCGGAGTTCTGGCAATCAATCAGCGCGACGATCGGGCAGCGAAGGACGAGCGCGTGCGTAAGGCGATTGTCGCTGCGGTGGACCCGAATACGTTCAACGAGCGAGTTCAGGGCGGCTTCGGCGAACCCGGCACCGACATGTTCGCGTCGTGGTCGCAGTGGCACGGATCGGTGGCCGGGAACGGCTTCGACCCCGAGGCGGCCAAGAAGTATCTCGCCGAGGCGAAGGCGGACGGTTACGACGGAAAACTGACGTACGTCGGGATGAACGATCCGGCGACGCAGCGCAGCGCACTGACGTTTCAGTCGCTCTTGCAGGCAGTGGGTTTCACGGTCGACATCACCTACGCAACCAGCATCAACGATCTGATTTCCATGCTGTACGCAAAGCACGACTACGACGTGTCCTACTTCGCGTTCAACGTGCTGGAAGAGTCACCGTTCGTGCGTATGTACGGCAACCTGTTCAGCGAATCGCCGTCGAACATCCTCGGTTACAAGAACGCTCGGATGGACGAGTTGCTCGGCAAGCTGCAAACAGCGTCGGGCGAGGATGAGCGGCGAGCCGTCATCGACGATATTCAGACCGTGGTCAACGAGACGGCGCCGATGGCCGTGGTCAACTCCGGCAAGGTCTTCATCCCGTGGCGCGAGAACGTCCACGGAGTGACCCCGAGTGCGGACGGGATTCTGCTCTTCGGCAACACGTGGTTGAGCTGACCCCCGTGCGCCTTTTTGGTAGTGCCCACTACCAAAAAGGCGCACCGGGGCTTTGCCCCTATAGCTCCGCTCGTACCAACTTCGCGGCTTCGACGAGGTTACGCAGTGACGCCTCGACCTCGACGGAACCGCGGGTCTTCAAACCGCAGTCCGGGTTGACCCACAACCGCTCGACAGGAACAGCTTTGAGTGCCTCACGCAGGGATTCGGCAATCTCGTCGACGCTCGGCACCCGCGGCGAGTGGATGTCGTAGACACCCGGGCCGACGCCGAGGTCGAACCCGACCGAACTGAGATCGTCGAGGACCTCCATGTGTGAGCGCGCCGCCTCGATGGACGTGACGTCCGCGTCGAGGCCGGCGATGGCGCCGATCACCGCTCCGAACTCGGAGTAGCACAGGTGCGTGTGGATCGCGGTGGAATCCGCGACGCCCGAGGTAGCCAACCGGAAGGCGCCGACCGACCAGTCCAGGTAGGCGCGCTGATCCTCGGCACGCAGTGGGAGTAGTTCTCGTAGAGCCGGTTCGTCGACCTGGATGATTCCGATTCCGGCGGCCTGCAGGTCGACGGTCTCGTCTCGAATGGCCAGTGCGACTTGATTTGCCGAGTCGGCGAGGGGTTGGTCGTCGCGGACGAACGACCAGGCCAGAATGGTGACGGGTCCGGTGAGCATGCCCTTGACCGGCTTGTCGGTCAGGGACTGCGCGTACGTGATCCAGTCGACGGTCATCTGTTTCGGGCGGGAGACGTCGCCGTACAGAATCGGCGGACGCACGCAGCGGGTGCCGTACGACTGGACCCAACCGTTGGCGGTGGCGAAGAATCCGTCCAACTGCTCCGCGAAGTACTGGACCATGTCGTTGCGTTCCGGCTCACCGTGAACAAGAACGTCCAGGTCCAGCTTTTCCTGGAGCGCAACAACTTCGGCAACTTCGGCGCGCATACGGTTGACGTACTCGGCTTCGTCGATCTCGCCCGTGCGCAGTGCTGCGCGAGCGATGCGGATCTTCGAGGTTTGCGGGTACGAACCGATAGTCGTCGTGGGCAGCGGCGGCAGAGAAAGCAGTTCGTCCTGGGCAGCGCGACGTTCGGCGGCGGGCGCGCGACCGGTCGCCGAGTTCAGCACGGCGGCCAGGCGTCCCCGAACACTCGCATCATTGAGTCTGCGATCGTCCTTGCGGGTCGACGCGGCCGCTCGTGCCAGAGCGAACTCGTCCTCCACCGACTCTCGGCCCTGTGTGAGAGCGGTTGCGAGAGTTACTACTTCCTTGACCTTCTCGGTGCCGAACGCGAGCCACGAGCGCAGGGCCTTGTCGACATCGGCCTCTGCGTCGAGAGTGTACGGAACATGCAGCAGGGAGCACGATGTGGAGACGGCAAGAGTATCCACGCTGCCCAACAGAGCACCCAACGTGCTCAGTGCCGAATCCAGATCCGACCGCCAGATGTTTCGTCCGTCGACCACACCGGCGACGACCAGTTTGCGGGCGAGTTCGGGGACGGAGCCGATCGAATCCTGACCGGCCACCAGGTCGACGGCAAATCCTTCGACGTCGGTGGACGCAAGCGCGGGCAGCGCCTCACGCAGCGAACCGAAGTACGACGCCAACAGGATCGACGGCCGCTCGGACAGCGCTGAAAGCTGTTCGTACGCAGCGCGTGCCGCTTCGATTTCCTCGTCGGTGCGATCGCCCACGAGGGCCGGTTCGTCGAGCTGAACCCAGCTCGCACCGGCCTTCGCGAGCCGGCCGAGTAGATCCGCGTAGAGGGGGAGTAGTTCTTCGAGTCGCGAGAGCAGCGGCTCGTCAGTGCCGACAGCCTTCGAGAGCAGCAGGAAGGTGACCGGTCCGATGACGACCGGGCGGGCTGCAATGCCGTCGGAAAGTGCTTCTGCCAGTTCGGACAAGACCTTGGACGGGTCGAGTGCGAACGTGGTGGACGGCGAGATCTCCGGCACCAGGTAGTGGTAGTTGGTGTCGAACCACTTCGTCATTTCGAGCGGCGCGATGGTGTCCGTCCCACGGGCAGCGGCAAAGTAGCGGTCCAACGGATCGGCGACCGACGCGACGCGGTCGGGCAGCGCGCCGAGAAGAACTGCGGTGTCGAGCATCTGGTCGTAGAAGGAGAAGGTATTGACCGGGACGGAGTCGAGGCCCAGGTCACGGAGGTCGGCCAAGCCCTGCCGACGGAGGTCACGGGCGACAGCCTGCAGGGCGTCGGCGTCGATGCGCCCTGCCCAGTAGCTTTCGGTTGCCCGCTTGAGTTCTCGATGAGGACCGATGCGCGGTGAGCCCAGCACGGTCGAAGTGAATGTTGTTGTCACGGAGTTTCTCCAGATTGCCAATGCACTGATGGCCACTGCCGGCAGACGGGTATACCTCACGAGACCCCGAGTTTCAGCGGGCAGCACTGCCCGCACCGCACGCGAGGTCCGATGGAGATCTACACGCCCATTCCACGAGGCGGTGGACCGTCGGGCACGGCGTGCCCGACACAGTCGGCAGGTCTTCGGACTCGCGGGCACTCGATCGAGTTGGATCGAACCTACTGGCCGTCGCTTCCCAGGCGGATGCCCAGTGCACATGAACGGCGGTCGTTCCTGCTTACCGCTGCGGGACAGTCCCGGATTTTCACCGGGTTCCCTCTCACCCCGACAGCTTGCGCTGACGGAGCTTCGACGCCGGGACCGGTCTTCGGGGCTCCTCATGACCGTGCCGGGCGAACCAGCTGCATCGACCAGCATAAGGCCAACCCTCCCTGAGCAGTCAAGGAGAGTCGGCGAAGGGCGCTATGCGCGTGACATGTAGGAATTCGAGTCCGGTGGTACACGCGGAAGATTTTCGGAGGAACGTAGATTCTCCGCCATTTCGACAAGCAGATCCTGTGAAGACGGTGAGAGGTCGACGACACGGGAGGTGAGGTTCCGCAGGCGCACGTTGTGCAGCTGTTCGAGGAGGGAGAGGTCTGCCTCGCCACCTGAGATCGCGGGCGGAGTGTGATCGGACGGGGCGTAGAAGTAGTCCGGATGGACGTTGAAGAAGTGGGCGAGGGCGGCAACCACTTCGGGTGACGGATTGGTTCGGACGCCGGTGCGCAGTTGCGACAGGTACGGCGTGGAGATACGGCAGCCGAACTCGGTCATGCCGCGAACGACCATCGCGTTGGTGACGTGAAAGTCGGCAGTCTCGAACAGCGAGTTCAAGCGATCGTTGAACTGGTTCGACATGAGACGTCCCTTCCCCCGCTACGCACAGGCTCCGTCGATTCAATTAACTGCATCATAGCCAGGTATCGAACGATTAGCTGTTTCGGATTCTCGCGAAGCGGTCGTTTGCAGGGAAAATCCCTAGGGTAGAAGGTCCCTACTTTGAGTGATCTGGACAAATCGCCATCACGAATCGAACGGCGAACTATTTGCCGGGGAAGGCTATTCCAGACGCGCGGATCAGAGCCAGCCGTTCGACTCGGCGATTCTGACGGCTTCCGCGCGCGTCGACGCACCCGTCTTACCCATCGCGGATGACAGATGATTTCGAACTGTCCCGGCAGACAGGAAGAGCGCCCCTGCGATGGCTGCCACGGGTGCGCCGTCGTGAGCGGCGCGCAGTACTTGGGTCTCACGCTCCGTCAGGGGCGACTCGCCGCTGACGAGGCTGTCGGCCGCAAGGGTGGGATCGACGACGCGCAGTCCGGCGTGGACACGCCTGACCGCGTCGGCAAGCTGCCTGGCGGGGGTGTCCTTGACGACGAACCCGCCGGCCCCGGCGTGCAGGGCTTTACGAAGAAATCCGGGACGGCCGAACGTGGTGACGATCAGAACCCGGGTGTCGGGTGCTGCCTCGCGAAGGGCCGCCGTCGCGGCGATTCCGTCCATGCCGGGCATCTCGACGTCCAGAAGCGCGACGTCCGGGCGGTGTTCGAGAACGGCGGACACCACCTCGTCGCCGCGACCGACCTCGGCTACCACGGACAGGTCGGATTCCAGATCGAGCAGCGCGGCCAAAGCTCCTCGCACGAGCGCCTGATCGTCCGCCAAGAGCAGCCGTATGGTTGCTCGATCGCCCTGGCTGTTCACTCTGTCTCCTGTTCGACTACTTGAAGTGCAAACCCCTGCGGCTGGGGATGAGTGATGATCACTCGTGCGCCCGACGCTCCGGCGCGCTCGCGCAATCCGATCAGACCGTTTCCGGAAGACGTCGACTCGGCCCCTCGTCCGTCGTCGACGACCGACGCACTATTTTCGTCGACCGTGATCCGGCAGTGGGTCGCACCGCTGTGTCGAACGACGTTGGTGACGCCCTCACGGATCGTCCATGCAAAGAGTTCCCGAAGACGCGTGGGAACCATGTCGGTACTGCTCGGCACCTCGTCTTCGATACCAGCCGCACGCAATGCCTCTCGCGCTCGGGCTATCTCGACGGGAAGAGAAATCCCACGAAATCCTTCGACGGCCGAGCGCACGTCCGCCAGCGCGTCTCGAGAGAGCCTTTCGAGGTCGTCGAGTTCGCTGCGTGCACGTTCGATATCGACATCGAGTAGGCGATTGGCCAGTTCGGCTTTGATCGTGATGACGGTCAGCGAGTGCCCGAGGATGTCGTGCAGATCCCGCGCCATCCTCGTTCGCTCCTCCATGATTGCCCGCTGCTCCTGCTCTTCGCGTTCGTGGAGTATGGCGAAGTTGCGGCTGATCAGGGACATGATTCCCCAGGTCGCGAACGCGGCCGCGCAGACTCCGAGTGAGAGTCCGGAGTAGTTCCCCCATCGGGACGAGAGGCTGACTATCTCCACGGAGGCCGCGAACACCAAGGCGAGAATGCCGCCGGCGACGGTCGGCAACAGCGTCACCGCTGTCACCGCGAGGTACGGTGCTGCTGCCAAACCCGTCGGACCGACGCTCACGATCATCACAGCGGCCAACGCGGTCAAGGCGGACAGAGCCAGTGCAGCTTCGCGAATCGTCGGCCGAGTCATCGTCATTCGACGCCGCTGCTGCGTTGTGGCGAAGGTGTAGAGGTAGAGGGCACTGAAGGCGATCGTCGCGAGAATCCCTGTCCAGCCGCGCAGTTCGTCGCGTAGATTCCACCCCTCGATCAGCGGCCCGCCGAGAAATACCATCCAGACCGCCGCGAAGAGAACGCCGAAACGATTCCGCCGCGGGAGCGCGACGGAATCTTCTCGGTCAGTCGTTTGCGACAACTACACACGCTCCGTATCTCGTTGGAACCGCCAGATCGCTCCGCCGGCGAAGATGGCGAACCACACCAGGATATTGACGATCCAGGTCCAGTGAATGCTATTGCCCGTCAACGGTGCGTGGGCGAGGGCGTTGATGCCGAACATCGGGGTGAACTGTGCGATGGTCGCCCATACGGAACCGTCGGTGAGTGGTACGAAGAGTCCGCCGCCGAATGCGAGCAGAGCCAGTCCCGGTCCGAGCAACTGCATGACGTTCTCACTGGGGAGTAGGTACCCCATGAACAGGCCGAAGGCCGCGAAGATCGACGATCCCAGCCAGGCGATCAATGCCGTTGTGAACCAGAGTGATCCGTCCATCTGCGCCGAGGTGAACGCGCCGACGACGTAGACCACGAGAATCGAGACGAGACCGAGCAGCATCGCCATGATCAGTTTGACGGCGATGTAGGCGACCGGGGTCAGGGGAGTCAGCCGAAGTTGTCGGCTCCACCCGGACGCTCGTTCGATCGAGACCATCGCGCCGCCGCTGGTGGTGGCCAGCATCGCGCCGTACAGGGCCATGCTGATCATGATGTACGCGGCGACATTGCCGTGCCCGATCCCGTGGTCGTCGTCGCCTTGACCGAGACCGAAGACGAGGAAGAAGACAACCGGCATGACGAGCGTGAAGATCATCGTGCGCCGGTTGCGAGTCAGGCGACGAAATTCCAGTCGCAGTAGCGTCGTGTTGAATCCGCCGAGAGGTACGACGGTTCGCTCGGCTCCGTAGGTACTCGCTTCGGTTGCAGTGGTCATCACTTCTGTCCTTCGGAGTTGTTCGACGTGAGTGCGATGAATGCGTCTTCGAGGCCACGCGAGACGATTTCGAGATCGCGAGCCTGCGTATTGGTCAACAGGAACCGTGCAACGGCATCGGTGTCGCCCGAGTGCACGAGCAGCGACTCACCGCGCACCTCGACGGCGTCGGAGTTCGGTATGGCTCGCAGGAGTTCGTCGGTGATGCCTGGAACAGTCGCGCGCAGGGTGCGCCCGGACGCCATCGCCTTGACCTCGGCGGTGGTCCCGTCTGCGACCACGGTGCCTTGCCTGACCAGGATGATGCGGTCGGCGTAGACATCGGCCTCTTCGAGGTAGTGCGTCGCAAAAAGCACAGTGCGACCGTGATCTGCGTCGGCGCGGATGGCGGACCAAAAGTCCCGACGCCCTTCGACGTCCATGCCGGTGGTGGGCTCGTCGAGAATGAGCAATTGCGGGTTCGACAGCAACGCCATCGCAAATCGCAATCGCTGTTGTTGTCCGCCTGAGCATTTGCTGACCAGGCGATCGGAGATGTCGAGGATTCCGGCTCTCCCCAGCACTTCGTCGACCGGACGGGATTGGGAGTACAGGCTGGCGGTCAGCTGCACAGTCTCGGCAACCGTCAGCTCTTTCAGTAGTCCGCCGGTCTGCATGACTGCCGAGACGAGTCCGCGGGCAATCGCCGATCGAGGTGACATTCCGAAGACGCTCACCTCGCCTGACGTCGGCCGGGACAGGCCGAGGATCATGTCGATGGTTGTCGTCTTGCCTGCGCCGTTCGGGCCGAGGAACGCGACGATCTCGCCGGGGCGGATGCTCAGGTCGATACCTTTGACGGCGTCGACGGTTCCGAAACTCTTGCGAAGTCCGGTCAACCGGACGGCATCGTGTGCCGATCCTTCAGTGCGTGTATGCAGTGCCTGTGGTGAATGCCGTGCCTGTGTTGAGGTCATACATAGAATCTGCTCGCTTCGAGGTCGTGATCCCTCGTCTGTCCGTCATTCTTCTGCCATGACATTTGTCATCGGGTCGGCCGGTATCTGTTTCGGTGCAACCTGACCGAGGCGCGCGAGGACCAACCCCGCGATGATTGCTGCGCCACCTACAGCTTGGAGTGCGGTGACGGATTCCCCGACCAGGATCCACGCGGCGACGACCGCGCACAGCACTTCGGTCAGCGCTACCAGAGACCCGATTGTCGGCCCCAGCAGCGTGATCGCGGCGATGCCGGTGAGATAGGCAATGACAGTGCTGACCAGGACCAGGACCACCACCGGCAGCCACACGTTCACCGAATGGTCTGCCACGACGGCGTTCGAGGCCGAGAACTGGAGGGGGAGGACGCCTACGAGTCCGAGCGCGCCGATGACCACTGCACTGACCGTGAGCCCCGATGCCGCGAGAACAACTGGATGGAGATCACCGTCCGCACGTTCGGAAATGACGAAATAGACTGCAAGGCATGCCGCGGCGGCCAGTCCCCAGGCGACTCCGACGGCACTGATCTCTGCCGATCCGAAGACGTCGATCACCACGGCGGCGCCGATCAAGGCCACCGCCGCACCGAGAAGCGTCTGCACGCTCGGACGTGCGCCCTTGGTTATCCACACCCACCCGATGACGATGATCGGTGCAAGGTACTCGAGAAGCAATGCGACGCCGACCGAAAGATGTTGCACGGCATTGAAGAAGCACAGTTGAACGCCCGAGATCGCGAACACCCCGTACAGCAGTACCGTTCGCGTGTGGGTGCTCACCTGTCGTAGGCGAGGCCATTGGGTGGCTACGGCGATCACCATCATCACCAGTGCGCCGCCTGCAACGCGCGCGAACACTGCGCCGCCGGGGGACCACCCTGATTCGATGAGAGATTTCGCGAACGGGCCCGATACGCCGAACGTTGCCGCGGACAGCAGAGCGAAGATCAAGCCGTTGCGAGAGTTCACGTCGTCACCCGTCAGGAGTAAAAGCGATTACGATGCTGACATTAGGTTGATACGGCTCAGGAGTCAAAGTGCATTTTGCTGGTGACACGGAATCGGCGCTCGTCTTCGCCGCGTCGTTGGTCAACACGGCCCGCGGCGGGGCCGAACTGCTTCCGGATCAAGAGGAGCTGACACGGTTTCTCGACGCGGATCGCTGGACCGGCAGGCGGGACGGCACACCGGAGGAATTGACGGCGGTTCGTGCGCTGCGTCCACGACTGCGAAAGTTCTGGGAAGCCGCGGGAGTGGACGACGCCGTCGAGGTGGTGAACACACTGCTACTCGAATCGGGCGCGAGGCCGCGGCTCACCAGGCACGACGACCTCGGCTGGCACCTGCACGTCACCGCTGACGATTCGCCACTGGTGGACCGGATGGCCGCAGAAGCGGCGATGGGTGTGCTCGATCTGATCCGAACCGACGAATTCTCGAGGTTGCGATGGTGCGAGGCCCCGGACTGCGAAGCGGTCTTCGTGGATTTGTCGCGCAATCGTTCGAAGCGATACTGCGACACCGGGAACTGTGGGAACAGGGCGCACGTCGCCGCCTATCGTGCCCGTAAATCCGGGGCGTGACCAAGCGGCGTTCGGAGGGATAGAACCAGGCTGAGTGAATTCCTTGTCGGGAGCCAGGATCGGTCTAGCGTTGTGAATTCGGAACAGATTTCGCGAAGCCAGGAGGATGGTCGGTGGCCGATCGTAGGCGTCCACTCAAGACGGTGACCGGTGTCAGCGGGGCGGTGAGTATCTACGACGCAGCGATCGATCCGACGACGTCGACGGTCGCGTCCGCGATCGACGTCGCAAAGACGGCCGAGGCGAACAAGATCGACGGACTGTTTGCCGCCGACCTGCTGAGTTTCGGTGCGCAGGGCGCGATCGGTGCGCAGGAGCCGTTGATCTTCCTTGCCGCGCTGAGTGCGGTCACCACCCATGTGGGGCTCATCGCCACCGTCACGACGACGTTTCATCACCCATTCAACCTGGCACGGTTGTTCGGCACCCTGGACCACGTCAGCAATGGTCGAGCCGCATGGAATGCCGTCACTTCCTCACTCGGAGAAGAGAACTACAGCGACCTGGACCTGCCGAGTCCGGAGGAGCGGTACGCCCGAGCGGCCGAATCGCTCGAGGTGGTCAACGCGCTCTTCGACAGCTGGAAGCCCGGCGCCTTGATCCGGGGAGAGGGCTCTGCGGTGCTGGATCCGTCGAGGGTGGTCCCCATCGAGCACCGAGGCAAGTACTTCACCGTGCAGGGGCCGTTGAACATTCCATCCCTGCCGCAGCGTCGTCCGGTCCAATTCCAGGCAGGCCAATCTGCCGGGGGTATCGAACTGGGTGCTCGCTTCGCGGAGGTCGTATTCACCTCTCTCGCAACCTTCGAGGACGCGGTCACCTACACGAAGACGATCCGCGCCAGGGCGGCAGAGTTGGGGCGTGGGGACGAACTGCCACTGATTTTCAGCTCGTTCCACGCAACGTACGGCGCTACCGAAGCCGAAGTCGAACGATTGGTCAGAGAAGCCGAGGAATCGACGGACTTCGACGCCGGACGCACCAGGCTTGCCGACATGTTCGGCGGCGGCGTGGATTTCTCGGAATTGCCGCTGGATCGGCCGATCCCGGAGTCGTTGTTGCCGGACCCGTCGTCGGTGAATCGACGACGGGGCCGGGTCGAGATCTTCGGCAAGCTCGCATCACAAGGAAAGACTCTGCGTGAGTTGATCATCGCGTCCAAGGACACCGGCCACTGGGCAGCGGCGGGCACCCCGGAACAGCTCGCGGACGCGATCGAGGAACGATACGACGCGGGCGTACTCGACGTCATCACGCTCGGTGACCTTGCGGATCCGCGTACACGCGATTTCGTCACGAACGGGCTGCTGCCGGAGCTGCGCAAGCGCGGAATCGTGGGATCCGACTACGTCGGCGGTACCTTTCGCGAAAACCTCGAGTTGCCACCGCTGCCACCGGTTTCCGGTGTCTAGTTGTTGGAAGCGAGTGAGCGCATGAAGAACATGAGGTTGGCCGGTCTTTCCGCGAGGCGACGCATGAAGTAGCCGTACCACTGGCTGCCGTAGGGAACGTAGACCCGCAGGTGATTGCCTTCGGCTACCAATCTGCGTTGTTCGCCGTCGCGGATGCCGAAGAGCATCTGGAACTCGAAATCCGCGGCTGTCCGCTCGGTCAGTGTGGCGAGTCCGAGGGCGGCGTCGATCATGGTGGGATCGTGGGAGGCCACCATCGGGTATCCGTCACCTTCCATCAAGACCTTCAGGCAACGCACGTACGACGCGTCGACTTCGGCGGCCTTTTGGAACGCGACGCCGGCCGGTTCCTTGTATGCACCCTTGCACAGCCGAATTCGTGAACCTGATCCGGAGAAGTGCCGGCAGTCGGCCTCGGTGCGGTGTAGGTACGCCTGCAGGACCGTGCCGAGCGTCGGGAAGTCGCGGCGCAACTCTTCGACGATGGACAGTGTCGAGTCGGTGGTGGTGTGATCCTCCGCATCGACGGTGACCCACGCGCCCACTTCGTCTGCCGCTGTGACGATTCGGTGAGCGTTCGCCAGGGCGATCTTCTCGCCGTCACCGGGAAGTGACTGCCCCAACGCGGAGAGCTTGAGCGAAACCTCCAGGGAGTGTTGCGTCCCGGCAATCTCGGAAAGCGTTGCGTACGAGCGGAGAAGGGAGAGATAGGCATCGACGGTAGCTGTTGCCTGAGCCGGATCGGTGGTGTCCTCGCCGAGGTAGTCGACCGTCACGAACCGGCCACTGGTGAGGATGTCGCGCACCGCTGACATCGCTGCGGGTTCCGCGTCCCCGGCGACGAACCTGTCTACAAGCTTGCGGGTCAAGGTCATCCCGGAGACTGTCTTCTCCAGTCGCGACGAGCGTGCCGCCGCGAGGAGCACCGGGCGCAGTGGGTTGCTCAGCGAGACGGCACTCATCAACGGTTCTCGCTCTCGGCTGGATCGACGTCCTGGTGGGGGTAACGATGATCGGTGGGAGGAACGAAGGTTTCCTTGACGGTGCGTGTCGACGCCCAACGGAGCAGATTCTGCGGCGAACCGGCCTTGTCGTTGGTACCCGAAGCCCGCGCACCTCCGAAGGGTTGTTGTCCGACAACCGCTCCCGTCGGCTTGTCGTTGACGTAGAAGTTTCCGGCGGCGAACCGCAGACCATGATGAGCTTGATCGACGGCCGCACGGTCGGTGGCGATCACGGCACCGGTCAGGGCGTAAGCGGATCCGCTGTCGATACGAGCGAGGATGTCGGCGTAGGCATTCGGTGCGGAGTCGTCGTAGACGTGAAGCGAAAGGATGGGACCGAAGTACTCGGTGCTGAAGGCTTCGTCGCTCGGGTCGTCACCGAGTAGGACCGTCGGTGAGATGAAGAATCCTTCACGGTCGTCGTAGTCGCCGCCTGCTGCGATGGTGAGGCTGCTGGTCGACTTGGCGCGGACGATCGCGGCGGCGTTTCGGTCGAACGAACGTTGGTCGATGACGGCGCCGCCGAAGTTCGTCAGGTCGGTGACGTCTCCGTACTTCAGCGTCGACACAGTGTCGATGAACGTGTCGCCCATCTTGGCCCACACCGACTTCGGGATGAACGCCCGTGATGCGGCCGAACATTTCTGGCCCTGGTAGTCGAAGGCCCCGCGAATCAATGCCGTCGTGAGTACGTCCGGGTCAGCGGAACTGTGTGCGAGTACAAAATCCTTGCCGCCGGTTTCGCCGACGAGACGCGGATACGTCCGGTAGTTCGAGATGTTGGCTCCGACCTCACGCCACAAACGCTGGAACGTTGCGGTGGATCCGGTGAAGTGGATACCCGCCAGTCGGGGGTCGGCAAGCGCGACCTCGGACACCAAGGGGCCGTCGCCGAGAACAAGATTGATCACCCCGGGCGGGAGGCCGGCAGTTTCGAGCAGTTGCATTGTCAGGTACGCCGCGACGGCCTGCGTGGGTGACGGCTTCCAGATCACGGTGTTGCCCATCAGGGCCGGTGCTGTGGGGAGATTTCCGGCGATGGCGGTGAAATTGAAGGGAGTGATCGCGTAGACGAAACCTTCGAGTGGACGGTATTCGACGCGATTCCACACTCCCGGAGCGGAAACGGGTTGGTCGGCGAGTATCTGACGTGCGAACGCGACGTTGAAACGCCAGAAGTCGATCAGTTCGCAGGGCGCGTCGATCTCGGCCTGGTATGCGGTCTTCGACTGGCCGAGCATTGTTGCGGCGGCGATGGTTTCGCGCCACGGGCCGGAAAGTAGATCGGCGGCGCGGAGGAAGACCGCAGCGCGGTCGTCGAACGAGAGGTCGCGCCAGGCCGGGGCGGCGAGTGTGGCGGCGTCGATGGCATCACGAACGTCCGAGTGGGTTGCGCCCGCATACGATCCGAGCACCGAACTGTGACGGTGTGGTTGAACAACGCTCTCTCGCTTACCTTCCGCAGTTCGGTGGATGCCGCCGATGACCTGCCTGATGTCGGTCGGCGATTCGGCCAGTTCGGTCAGTTTCGTACGAAGGCGCGATCGTTCCGGGCTTCCCGGCGCGTAATTGTTCACCGGTTCGTTGGCTGGGTGGGGGACATTGGTAACGGCGTCCATGACGATCCTTCGGCAGACTCAGGAGTGGGCAGTGTCGTGTCGTGAACCAGTCAAGTCGAAAGACGTCGGCGAGTAATCCGCTGAGCGGCCAAACATCGGTGTCCGTGTTTGTCCGATCGGCTGAACCGTTTTCGCAGGAAAATGCACTATTCTCGAAGTTGAGGCGTTGCGACGGTCCGGAGAGTGGGTGGTACGTGTCTATCCGTGGGGTCAGGCTCGACGCGGTCCTTCGGGCGCTGGGCGGAGCTTTTGTCGAGCTCGTCCTCGCGCCGTCAGGTGATGACGTCTTCGTCGACTCCGTGGTGTTCGCAGAGGTCGGGGACCTCACGCGCCCCAGAACCGCGGCCGTCGAATCCTCTGAGGTCTGGCTCGCTGTCGGTATCGGCGCAGCCGAATTGGCGGCCTGGCTGAACCGCCTCGATCAGAAGGGATCAGCGCCTCGGGCCGTCATGTCGAAGGAGGCCTCGGACACGTCGGTGCGTGCGGCGGCACAGCGCGCCGGGATCGCCTTGATAGCGGTCCATCCGGATGCTCGTTGGGATCGATTGTTCACGACCATCCGGGGCGTGCTCGATCATTCGGTGTCCCGACAGGATTCGGACGACATCGTATTCGGTAGTGACACAGACTTGTTCGAGCTGGCGCAGAACGTCGCCGCAATCACGCGGGGGATGGTCAGCATCGAGGACGAGCATTCCCACGTCTTGGCCTATTCGGCATCGGGAGATGCTGCGGACGAGCTACGTCGGCAATCAATCCTCGGCCGCGAAGGACCTCGCGAATACCTCCGAAAGCTACAGGAGTGGGGCGTCTTCGAAAGCCTGCGGCGAAGCGACGACGTAGTGGAGGTGCCCGCTCACGACGACCTCGCGATCAGGCGACGGTTGGTGGTTCCGATTCGGAGAATATCCGACAATGTCAAGGGGGAGAGCGGTTTCAGCTCTGATCTTCTCGGCACGATCTGGGTGCAGGAAGGCCCGGTTCCCATTGCCGGCGATGCCGACAGCGTGCTCCGCGGTGCCGCGGCCGTTGCTGCTCGGCTGATTTCGCGCATCCGAGACGCGCCGAGTAACGAGGCGATACAGATTCAGCGGTTGCTCGGGGTTCGCGGCGGCGGTGTCGACGTTCCTTCGCTCGCGGCCTCGTTGACCATCCCGATGTCCGGACCGGCGATGGTGGTCGGAGTGGCGAGTATCGGAAACGGTGGGCTGCCGTCTTCGGGCGAACTCGTGTCGTCTTTGCGACTGCACGCCAGCGCCTTTCAGCGTGAATCGCTGGTGAGTGCCGTCGGCACCCGGATCTATGTGCTGTTTCCGCGAACCCAATCCGTGAAATCCACAGTCTCGTGGACCCGCGAAGTTGTCGCGCGTTTGGACAAGGTGTCGCCTTCGGGGCTACGGGCCGCGGTCTCGTCGCCGGTTTCGACGCTTGCGGAGGTGGCCCAGGCTCGGGCCGAAGTGGATCGGGTCTTGGACGGAACGTCGGGGGATGTTCGTGTGACCACCCTCGCGGACTCGCGCACACCGGTGCTGCTGGGCGAAATCATGGACACCATTGCGGCCGACGAGCAACTGCACGATCCGAGAGTCGACGCCCTGGACGTCTACGACAGACGCAACGGGTCGAACATGCGCGAAAGCATCTCCGTTTACCTCGCACATTCGGGCGATGTCCGACGTGCATCCGAGCAGCTTCGGATTCACCCGAACACCCTCAGGTATCGGATCAAGAGGGTCGAGGAGATCACGGATACCGACCTCTCCGAGCCGTCGGCCAGGCTGTTGATGGAGATTCAGTTGGCGGCGTCTGCTCGGGCAGTGAGTTCGCCGAACCTGTCGGACCCCAGCAGTACTCTTCGCGAATGATCGACTCAGCGAAGGTGCCAGGCGCAGCGCGCGCGTATTTCGACGGCGGCGACGTCCGCGGCGTTTTCACCGAAGACGCAGTGGTTCGTGACGACGGCCGGACGTATGTCGGGATCGAAGAAATCGTGGCGTGGAAGTCCGCCGTGTCGACGGCGTTCACCTTCACCCAGAAGATCGAGTCGGTCAACACCCCAGGCTCGGCCGTTGTCGTGTCGGTGAAGGTCGAGGGTGATTTTCCCGGAAGCCCCGTCCAGTTACATCACCATTTCACTCTCGACGGTGATCGGATTTCCGCTCTCACGGTGTGCCCCTGATGCCCACCGCTGACGAACTGCTCGGGAAATCCGTCGTCGCCGATCTGGCAGGCTGTCTAGAGCGAGCCTCCGGTCACACACGCCTCGCCCTCGTTCGGGGTAGTACATCCGAATTCGACGGTATGAGTCTCGGCGAACGTACGCGCGTTGTGCGGGACGCGATGACTGCCGAACTGCCTCAGGATCTTCCGGCCTTCGCCGAGATCATCCGCCGTGCGCTTTCAGAAGAGACCTTCACCGGTTGGATGATCTGGCCGGTGACCGAAGCCGTCGCCGTCACGGCGACACGAAGTGGCTCCGAGTCGGATTTCGACGAGGGAATGGCTCTGCTTGCCGAGTTGACGTCGCGTCTGACGGCCGAATTCGCAATTCGCTCATTTCTCGAAACGAACCTTGACCGTTCGCTGGCGATCGCACTCACCTGGACCGGCCATGAAGACGAACACGTCCGGCGCTTGGCGACCGAAGGCACTCGTACTCGTTTGCCCTGGGGAAGGCGAGTGAAAGAATTGACGGCGCGTCCCGAGTCGACAATCGTCATTCTCGACGAGCTGTATCGGGATGATTCGGAATATGTACGACGTTCGGTCGCAAACCATCTCAACGATCTCAGTCGTGCTGACGCTGCGCTCGCAGTATCGACTGCGAAGCGTTGGCTGCAGACACCGGATGCCAACACACTGAAAATCGTCAAACATGCATTGCGGACGTTGATCAAGGCCGGCGATCCAGATGCTCTGTCCCTCTTGGGGTTCTCGCCGCCCACCGACGTCGTGGTCGAGGGGTTCGTCATCGACCGCGAAACAGTTGATGCGGGTGGAGAACTCACCTTCGACTTCGCCGTCACGAACAATGGCAGCGAGTCCGTCACCGTCGTGATCGATTACATCGTCCACCACGTGAAGGCCAACGGGCAGACGACGCCCAAGGTCTTCAAACTGACAACACGAACGCTGGAACCCGGGGTGCCGGCCCGTATCGCGAAGAGGCATTCCTTCAAACCGATCAGCACCCGGAAGTACTACGCCGGCGAACATGCCGTCGAGGTGCAGATCAACGGCGTACGCCAGGTGCGAGGTGTATTCCGTTTGGACGCGTGAGGAGATCCGGCCTAGACGCGGAGACCGGCAAATATCGGGATCGGGGCTATGCGGACCGTCGTCCAGATCAACACGAGTGTCAAGATCACAGCCGGTGACCAGCGCAACTGATGCCAGAGCACGACGGGTCTTCCACGGGTGCGGGCGGTCGTCCACGAGACGTACGTGAACGCCAGTGCAAGCAGCATCACGAGGCCAAAGGCATTGAAACGCATCGCTGCACCGAAATCGCCGTGGATGAGGCTGTACACCATCCGAGTGCTACCGCAACCGGGACAATTGACGTTGAACAGCGCTTTGGTCGGACAAACGGGAATGACCCCACCAGGTGTGATGGGGTCACTCCAGGAGATGAAGGCGCACAGCGCAATTGCCGTGAACGCAACTGCCGCTGGCGCCTTCAGTGCGGCGAGTCGTGATATGTCATCGTTCTCGGTGTCACCACAATTCGGTGTCATTGCAGTTCGGTGTTTGGCCGTCGATCAGTGTCGCCGGTCGGCGTCGGCGGTCACAGGGAACTCGATCCGGCTAGGACGACGACAAAAAGGAAGTACAGAACAGCGACGGCAACACCTGCGCCGACTGACCACAAGGCGAACTTCTTGGCATCGTCAGCTGATTTTCGCGCAGCGTCGAACTGACCTTGCGCCCACAAAGTGTTGACCTGGCTTGATTTGACGATCGAGACGATGCCGAGCGGGAGGCAGCAGAACACTGTCACGAGAATCGCCCAGACCAGATTGTTGTCCGGCGGAGGGCCGACCGGTTGTTGCTGGCCGTAGTACGGGTTCTGCGTCATTGGTCACCTAGCGTTCGGAGAAACAGGGCGTTCGGAGAAACACCCTCTGACGTGCGAAGAGCACGGGCAGGTGACAACATAATCCGTTTCCGATTGAGTCAGTATCGACTGTTCGTATGACAGAGAATCCGGTTGATTTCTGATTCGGAAGGCGATCCCGAAGACGTCAGCGCATGACCTGTACCTGCTCGGCGATATCAGCGGCCAGGGCCATCGCAGTCAGAGCGAGGCCGTTGTTGAGGTCATATCGCAGATGCCCGACATGGCCGTCCTGGACAGCGCGGACTCGTTTCCACGTGGGCGACTCGGCCTCCACAGCGTCGGGGTTCTGTAGCAAGACGAAGTCGGCCTGGTCGAAGATCGCAAGCTCCTCGAGGCTGTAGAAAGTCGAATCCTTCCGATCAGGTGCGGCATGGGCAGCGTCGGTCAAGACGTTCAAGCCGAGGTCCTGCGCAACCGAGACGGCGAACGTGTTGTTCTGCAGCCAGATCTGACCGCTGTCTGCGCCGGCGATCGCAATCGACTTGCCTTCGAGGAGACCACCGATCTTGGCCCGCGCTTGCGCAAGTTCGGCGTTGTATCGGGCGATGACGCGTTCGGCGACTTCGCGGCGATCGAGAGCCGTGAGCTGCGCGGTCATGGCCTGCTTCCACGACGAGCCCGTCGTGCCCTCGTCGACGACGAGCACCGGTGCGATGTCAGTGCCGAGCAGGCCCTTGTCCTGGTAGTAATTCCACCAGCCTTTCCCGACGACCAAAAGATCGGGGTCGTGGCTCAGTATCGATTCGGCATTCGGTTCGTTGTTCGTCCCACCGAGGCGAGCCGCGCCGGCGGGTACCTGGCGCATGAGTTGAGACTTCGGATCCCAATTGGTCGCGACGATCGGGTACTCGGCAAGTAGTGCAAAATCGAGGGCGCCTCGAGCTTCGAGTACCACGACGCGCTTGGGGTCCCGCGGGAGGCGGTAGGCCTGGTCCGCGACGACGATGTCGACCCACTCGTCCGAGGCTTCGGTGCCGCTGGATTCGCTCGAACATGCAGAGAGCGCGCCTAGTGCACCGAGCGCCGCCGCACCGGCCAGGAATCCGCGTCGTGTCAAGGAATCGATCAGACGGGTGAACTCGCCGTCCACATCTCTTGTCGACTGCAAGGGGGTATCGGTCGCAAAAGGGGACACCGTCGGGTGGAAGGTTTCGGTCGATTCGATCACAGGCATGAGAAGGCGCAGCTCCATCTGATGTTCCGGGCATTGGCAGGTGCCTGACCAACGTATTCGAATTCCGCAGCCGCAGCCTTGCTCGAAAGCGCCAATCGCTCAGCGGATTTGGCCATTCGTCACGGGCTCGTGCCGCGGGACTCTCCCCTCGGATTCGGCTCGTTGTGGAGGGGCGCGCCCATCTGATCCGAACTCGAGGTATCGTGGCCGACATGCAGCGCGTCTATTTCTGGTTTAGCAGGCCGGCCCCGGGTGGGCCTGCCGGCGTAACCACGCGCTGACAACCTCCACCCAAGAGCCGGACTACAGACCGGCTCGCTGGAGTTTCTCTTCATCTCTGGGGTCGGCCTGAGAACAGGAAACCGAAAACCCCATGACTGTCACCATCGACACCACCGCAGCTTCGGACAGCCTCGACGATCAGCGCACTGTGAGTATCAGTCCGCTCGTGTCACCGGCGACTGTTCGTGCTCAGCACGCTCCGGACGAAGTCGCGGCCGCCACTGTGCGCACCGGTCGGGCCGACACCATCAACATCCTCAACGGTGACGACGATCGTTTGATCGTCGTAGTCGGTCCGTGCTCTGTGCACGATCCGGAAGCGGCGATGGACTACGCCCGCCGGTTGGCCGCCAAGGCCGAAGAACTGCGGGACGATCTGCACATCGTCATGCGCGTCTACTTCGAAAAGCCGCGCACCACACTCGGGTGGAAGGGCCTGCTCAACGACCCCCACCTCGACGGCACGTTCGACATCAACACCGGGCTCGGTATCGGCCGCAAGTTGCTTCTCGACGTGTCGAGCCTGGGCCTGCCTGTCGGCTGCGAGTTCCTTGATCCGATCATGCCTCAGTACATTGCCGACCTGGTCAGCTACGGTGCGATCGGCGCCCGGACCGCCGCCAGTCAGGTTCACCGTCAGCTGTGCAGCGCGCTGTCCATGCCCGTCGGTATCAAGAACTCCACCGAAGGTGATGTGCAGGTAGCCGTCGACGGCACCCGCGCCGCGGCAGCGAGCCACGTGTTCCCCGGAACGGACCTCGACGGCCAGGCTGCCTTGATCCGTACCGCGGGCAACCCCGACTGCCATGTCATTCTTCGTGGCGGTAGCGACGGACCGAACTACGATGCCGAGACGGTCGCGGACACCCTTGCCCGCCTGCGTAAGTCGAACCTGCCCGAGCGCGTGGTCATCGACGCGAGCCACGGTAACAGCAGCAAGGACCATGAGCGTCAGGTCATCGTGCTCGACGACATTGCCCGACGTCTGACCGAGGGCGAGCAGGGAATCGCGGGCGTCATGTTGGAGAGTTTCATCGAGGCCGGCCGTCAGGACCTGACCTTGGGCAAGGCGGACGAGCTCACCTACGGTCAGTCGATCACCGACGCGTGCATCGACTGGTCCACCACCGCAGCGCAGTTGGATCGTCTGGCGCAGGCCGTTGCGGCTCGGAGGGGCTGACGCACCCGTGCGCCTTTCTGGTAGCGCCAACTACCAAAAAGGCGCACAGGGCCGCTAGGCCAACACTTCTCGCGTGGCCTCGACCAGGCGTTCCAGCCAGGCATCCGTGCCGACGGCCTGACGCAGTGGCTCGTTGGGCAGTTCGATGCTGACCGGCAGTCCGGCAGGCAAAGTCGACCAGATGTCGGCCAGGGCTATGCCGCCGGTGCCGGGCACCAGACGCTCCTCGCGGGCCTGACGGATCAGCTCTGCGTCCCCAGTGGGAGCGGGGGTCGAACCGTCGCACATCTGGGCGTAGTGCAACCACTCGCGCGGGATGGACGCAAGATCCTCGAGCGTTGTCGCCGAGCGGTCGGTGTGCAATGCGTCGACGAGGACACTGCGAGCCGGACCGTCTGCCGCCGAGACGATCTCGATGGCCGCACGTGCATCGGGCACCGCGGTCCACGGCATGAACTCGAGGGAAGCGACGATGCCGTAGTTCGCGCACAGTTCAGCGAGGCGGGCATAGGAGTCCGTGAGCCGAGCGCGGTCGCGGTCGTCGCCGCCCACCAGAACGGCTTTGGCTCCGAGCTGTGCTCCGGCTTCGAGCAGCGGAACGTAGTCGGTGGGGTCGAAGTCGGCTGCAAGACGGATGATTTCGAGGTCGAATACCTCTACGGGTGAATCGTCCAGTCGACGCACCAGTTCATTCAACCCCTCCTTGTCCTCGTGCAAAGGGTAGGCCGTCGTACCTGGTGCCGCGGGCATCAGACGGATACCGATGGTGTCGAAGCCGTGCTTTTCAGCTAAGTCGACGTGCTGCATCGGTGCGGTGTCGAGCACTGTGAGGGCTGCCAGTCCGAGTGAGAGTGTCATGCGTGCGCTCCAACTGTCTTGGCTCCGGCCAGTTCCCGGCCGGCCAGGTAACCGAATGTCATGGCCGGTCCGAGGTTGATGCCCCCGGACGGGTAGTGCCCGCCCATCACGCTCGCCTGATCGACGCCGACGGCGAGCAACCCCTCGATGGGGCGGTCGTTGTCATCGAGAACCTGCGACGACGAGTCCGTCACCAGTCCGGCAAAGGTGCCGAAACTCCCTGGCACGACTTTCACCGCGTAGTACGGGCCCTTCTGCAAGGGCGCGAGCGACGGGTTCGGCCACGGATTGGAAGCATCTCCGGAACCTCGGTTGAACGGTGTTGTACCGCGACCGAACTCGGGGTCTTCACCGGCCGCGGCCCCGATATTGAAAGCTGCGACGGTTTTCTCCAACTGCACGGGGTCGACGCCGATCTTCTCGGCCAAGTCCCGAAGAGTGCGCCCACGCGTGAGGTACCCCGAGCGCAGGTACGGCTGGATCGGGATCGGCAAGGGCTTCGCCATGCCCAGCGGGAGGTATCGCACATACTGTTGATCGGCAATCAACCACGAGCACACCTCTTCGCCCTCGGGAACCTGCTCGACCATCGCGAGTGTGTAGTCGTGATAGCCGAGTGCTTCGTTGACAAACCGCTTGCCGTTCGCGAGAACTCCGATGACACCGGGCTTTCCGCGATCGAGGATGTGCGGGAACACACCTTCCTTGCCGTTGCGGTAGCGAACGATGGAGACGGGGCAGTACGCGACGGGAGAGGCGAGTGTGCGGTCGAGTCGGCCGCCCACGGATTCGCCGAGGGTGATGCCGTCGCCGGTGGTTGTCTTCGGAGTGAGTGACCAGTGCTCGTTTCCGGTGGGGGTACGGGGGAACAGTTCACGTCGGCGGTCGATGTCCTGGGCGAAGCCGCCGGTGGCCAGTACGACGCCGCGCGTGGCAGTTACCGAGTACGCGCCATCCGGACCTTCGAGGCGGACACCGACAACGCGACCGTCATCGGTCTGCAGCGATGTTGCCGACGTTTTCACCCGAAACTCGACGCCGAGATCGAGCGCTGAGCGAAGCATCATGCCGACAAGCGCAGTGCCGTTGACAAGTTGCTGACCACGACGCTTGGTGGCGAGATCGAACATGTGCTTAGTCACCCGAACACCACAGTGCACAAAGGCTTTCGGCGATCGAGTCGAGTGCAGGAAAGCCTGCAGGTCGGGCCCGGCCATGATGCCCATACCGAGGAACGACGTTTCGTACAGCTGCCGACGCAGTAGCGCCGCGACATCTGGTCCGAGCTTTCGCAGACTCACCGGTTTCGGTCCGACGGAACGGTGACCCGTGCCGGCGCCCGGTGTGTCACCGTGAATATCGGCGATCTTGGCTCCGGGCACGAACTTCAGAGCAGTCTTCCGTTCGAAGAACTCGACCATCTCCGGGGCGCCGTCGAGGAGTGCATCAACTTTGGCGGCGTCGAAGTTGTCGCCGAGTCGGTTTTCCAGATATGTCCGCGGTGCCGAGCGATCCTCGACAACCCCGTCGGCGATGGCAAACATGTTGCGTGGGGTCCACATCCACCCGCCCGACCAGGCCGTTGCGCCGCCGCAGGTGTCGGCCTTCTCGACGACGAGTACGGAAGCGCCGCCATGTGCTGCGGCAATTGCTGTGGAAAGCCCGCCTGCGCCGGAGCCCACGACAACTACGTCGTAGGTGAGGGGGGTACTGCTACTCATTTCTGCTCCTTGGCAGTTGTTGCGAGGGTCGGTGTCGATGTCAGATCGACAACCTTGCCGGTTCGTGACGATTCGTAGATTGCGGCGATGATGGCAAGTGATGCGCGGGCGTCTCGTCCGGTGACGGCGGGTTCGCGCCCGGTCAGGACCGCGTCGGCGAAGTCTTGCACCTGCAAGGTGTGGAAATCGGTCAGTGCCGCATTGACCGCGCCCACATCGAGATTCGCGTCGATGTCGGCAGAGTACGGCGACAGGAACTCCACTTCGCCCGGCACCGTCCAGATTTCGTTGACACCCTCGTGCCCTTCGGGGAACTCGAGGACACTGGAGACGGCACCGGTGCGCCCGATCACCGTGACGCGGTTGCCCAGGTTGTGATTGGCACCCGTTGTCGCAGTGACGGTGGCGGTGCCACCCGAGGCAAAGGAAATCACAGCTGACGCGCTGTCTTCCGTCTCGATGTGCTCACCGTGGGTGTGGGTGCGGATGAAGCCGCTGACCGAGACGGCCTCGCCCATGAACCAGACCAGCATGTCGATCTGGTGCACGGCCTGAGTCATGAGCACGCCACCGCCGTCGGTGTCCCAGCGTCCACGCCAGGCGTCGGCCGAGTAGTAACTCGATGGGCGATGCAGGATCACCGACGCCTCACCGAGCATGGGTAGTCCGATCCGCCCGTCGTCGATGGCGTCGCGGATCCGACGTGCTGCCGGCCAGAATCGGCGTTGGAAGAGCACCCCGAACGTGATACCGGCGCGGTCGGCGGCCTCGATCATGCGGTCGGCGGCAGCAACATCGACTGCGATGGGCTTCTCGCACAACACATGTATACCCGCGTCGGCAGCGGCCACGACTACCTCTTCGTGTACCGGGTGCGGTGTGCATACCGTGCAGGCGTCGAGGCCTAGAGCAAGCAGTTCGTCAACGGAACGTACGGCGGAGGGAATGCTGTGGAGCGCAGCGAACTCCTGGGCGCGTCCGAGATCGGGATCGCAGCAGCCGATTACCTCGACACCGGGGACTTGTTGCAGAGCGCGGGCATGGTTGCCGGCGATCTTGCCGCAGCCGACGATTCCGACTTTCAAGGTCATCAGAAATGTTCCTCTGCTTCGACGTCCCGCGCCGCAGATTCGCCGCGGTCGAGACTGTTCAGTGCTTCGATGTCCTCGCCGGAGAGGGTCACGTCGAGAGCCGCCAGGTTCTCGACCTGACGCGTCGGGTTCGCTGATCGCGCGACCGGAACCACACCCTGCGCGACGTGCCATGCGAGCACCACTTGAGCTGGTGTGCAACCGATTCGACCGGCGATCTCCCCGACCACGGCGTTGTCGAGCACGTCACCCCGGCCGAGCGGACTCCACGACTGAGTGAAGATGCCAAGTTCGTCGTTTGCGCGGCGAACCGGGATCCGAGCGAGCGACGGGTCCATCTGAATCTGGTTGACTGCCGGTGCCTCGCCGGTTTCGGCGACGACGCGGCGCAGGTGGTGCTCCAGGAAGTTCGACACACCCACGTAGCGAACCAGTCCGGCGTCGCGGCAGGCCAGCATCGCCTCGAACGACGCAACGTAACGATCGATTCGCGGGAGCGGCCAGTGGATCAGGAACAGATCGAGTTGATCCAGTCCCAGTCGTTCCAGGCTCTGCTCGAGCGCTCCGCGGATGTCACCGGAAACCTGTTCGTTTCCACGAAGTTTGGTGGTGACGAACAGTTCTTCTCGCGGTAGAGCAGACTCCGCCAACGCTACGCCGACGGCGTCCTCGTTGCCGTAGATCGCGGCGGTGTCGATGAGGCGGTACCCGGCCTCGATTCCGGAGAGTACCGACTTCGTGGCGTCGGCACCGACCAGTGGCCAGGTTCCGAGTCCGATGGGTGGCAACGCAGGTGCCACCGGTGCGGCTGTGTGTGCGCTCATGCGTGAACCTCCTGACGGGCCGCAGCGGCGGCGGTGATGGTGACGGCAACGTCGGCTGCGGTCACGAGTGCGGCATGGATGGATCCGCCGTCTCCGCTCGCATCACCGACGGTATGGACCCCGAGTCGTGGTGCCAGTGAACGTAGTTCGGACAGAAGCTCCGAGCGCGGCTCGACGCCCTGTGAGATCAGCAGCTCGCCGGGGGCGTCGACTTCGCTCAGTACACCGCCTGTCGAGATCATGACCCGATCGGCGTCGACTTTGGTGACGATCGAGCTCAGGTAGGTCGTGAGGTTCTCACTTGCGGCCAGGCGCGGCAGCAGCACGATCTTTCCGCGGCGTCCGACGTCGTGCGCGATGGTTTCCTGCGGGCCGATCATCACGACCTGGGTGCCCTTCTGAAGGAGATCGTCGGCGACGGCCGCAGCCTCACGGTCGGCGCCGAAGATGGTGACAGCGGCAGGAGCTGGATCGCCGGAGACGAGGAATTCGCGGACGTCGCGAACGGTACGGGTAGCTGCTCCGGGGAGATCGACCACGGGGCCGACGCCGCCGGCGGCAAGAACTATGGCGTCGAAATCGACACCGGAGAGCAAAGCAGCATCTGCCCGGGTCGAGGTGTGGCAGTGGACCCCGAGTTCAGCCAGTTCCGCGGCGTACCAGTCCACGATCCGTCCATATTCGGGATACTCGTGCAGCTTCGATGCCAGAGCGAAGTCGCCACCGAGGCTGGGTCGCTCGTCGTACAGGTCGACGCGGTGACCGGCAAGTGCGAGGTCGCGGGCAGCGGCCATTCCCGACGGCCCGGCACCGATGACGGCGACCCGCACGGTGGCATCAGCCGGCTTGGTAGGCTGATCCAATTCGCGGCCGACCCACGGGTTGACGGAGCAGGGAATGGGGCCGGCGGCCAGGCTGTCGATGCAGTAGTTGCAGGCAATGCAAGGGCGGTACCGGCCACCGTCGATGGCGCGATTCGGGAAGTCCGGATCTGCGTGCAGCGTACGAGCCATGCTGACGAAGTTCGCCTGCCCGGATTCGATGATCCGCGCAGCGATCTCCGGCGACGTGATGCGTCCGGCCACTCCCACCGGGATGTCGAAGTCGCGCTGGTACTGCTCGGAGTACGGCGCGAGGAGACCGCGTGACCATTCACCGGGCTGGATGATCCACTGTCCCGCTTCGTAGTTGCCGGCCGAGACGTCGAGGAAATCGAGTCGGTCGGTGTCGATGGCGCCGATGCGAGCGCGAGTCATCTCGGCGTCGAGTCCGCCGTCGATGCCTTCGAAGGCTGAGAATCGGAGTCCCAGAGTGATTCCCGGTGCGTGCTCGTGGACGGAGGCGATGACCTTGTTGACGAACAAGGTGGGGTCGGCCCACTCGTCGTCGCGGTGATTGTAAGCAGGGGAGAGGAACTGGTGGATCAGATACCCGTGGCCACCGTGCAGGGAGATGACGTCGACGCCGGCCTGCTGGCAGCGCGCTGCGGCTTCACCGAAACACTCGATGATGTGCTCGATGTCGTCGCCGTCGAGTTGTTCTGGCATCTCGCCGCCGACAACCAAACACGGAATCGGTGTCGGGGCAACGGGAACAAACCCGCTGACAGAACCTTGCGCCGTGCGACCACCATGGTTGAGTTCGACTCCGACGAGCGCTCCATGCGCGTGAATAGCGTCGACCATCTTCTTGATGCCCGGAATCCGTTCGTCGACGTCGACGCCCATCTGCCGGATGCGACCCTTGCCGTCGGCACGCACGTAGCTCGCTTCGGTGAAGATCAGTGCAGCACCACCTTCGGCGCGGCGAGCGAGGTACGCGATGTACTCGTCCGTCATGGTGCCGTCGACTTCGCAGTAGTTGCGTTCCATCGGGGCCGACACGAACCGGTTCCGGAGGCGGACGCTGCCCATGTCGAGAGGTTCGGCGAAAGGCGCAGTCACATTCATCAGTGCTCCTGGTACTTCGCGAGAAAGTAGGTGTTCGGTTGTGCTCATGCGCATGCCGTCTCGGAGAGCAGCTCGCTCAGATGGCTGCGTATGCGATCCGTATCGGCTTCGACACCAGTCAGGAGTGTGAAGGTGTCAGAGGCTTGAGCCACCAGCATCTGGCCGCCGTCGAGGACTCGACATCCGAGAGTAATTGCAGCGTCGAGCAATTCGGTGCGCATCGGTCGATAAACGATGTCAGCGACCCACAATCCGGAATGCAACGCCGCAGGGTCGAAGGGAGTTCCGGGGTGACCCACCATGCCGATCGGAGATGCGTTGACGACGCCGTCGCACGTAGTCAGGTTGACGGCGATCTCATCGATCGCCAAAGCCGTTGTGCGCGTGCCAGGGAAGGCCGAGGCGACGCGAGAACACACATCGGCAGCGCGAGCGGGATCAATATCTGCGATGCGAAGATCCGTGGTGCCGGCGGCGGCGAGTGCGTATGCCACAGCGGAACCCGCCCCTCCTGCCCCGGCAAGCACTACTCGGTCCAAGGCGGCGTCGGGCAAACCGCGCTGCAGTGCTGTGAGGAATCCGCTGTGGTCTGTGTTGTGGCCGATCAAACGGCCGTTGTCGACCACAACCGTGTTGACGGCACCGAGCAACCGCGCGTTGTCGGACAGCTCGTCGAGCGCGTCCACGACAACCTGCTTGCACGGATGGGTGATGTTCAGTCCGGTGAAATCGCCCGCGACGGCGCCACGCACCACCTCACCGGTTTTCTCGACCGAGATGTTCAGGTTCTCGAGGTCTACCAGTTCGTAGCTGTAATCGTCGAGTCCCAGTGCTGCTGCTTCGTGTGCGTGCAACGCGGGCGAGAGTGAGGTGGCGATACCCGACCCGACAAGGCCGATACGGTGACGTGTGTATTCGGTGGTCATGACATTCTCCTGCATAAGTGGGGACGGCCCCTCGCGGCAATTCAGCGCGAGGGGCCGGTCCGGTCAAGCGTTGTTGCTGGTGAGCTCCGAGTCCTGCTTGATCGGCAGGCTCGGCTTCGGTTGGCCCAGTTCTGCTGTGGGCGTGCGGTACGTTTCCGGTCCGGTCATTGCCGCGATGGCGGAGACGACGGCGAAGCCCAGGCACATCCAGGCAACCGGTGTCCAGTTGCTCTTGTCTCCGGCTGAAATCGCCTGAGCGATAGCCGGTGTGAAGCCGGCAACAAGGAGTCCGAGCATGAGGCTGACGGCCATTCCGGTGTATCGGACCTTCGCGGGGAACTGCTCCGGGAAGTACGCCGGGTACGTGCCGTTGGGCATCGCGTAGAAGATTCCGATCATGACGATTCCCGAAGCGAAGACCATGGGGACGCTTTGGGTTCCGATCGAATGGAAGAAGACGAAGATCATCAGGCCGGCTCCGATCGCGCCGACGACGAAGATGGGCTTGCGTCCGTAGCGATCCGAGAGGATGCCGAACAGCGGCTGAGTCAGTACGGCAACAAAATTGGCGGTCGCGATTGCCCACAGCATCGTGGAGCGCTCGAAGCCGGATTCGACGGCGTACGCCAGGGCGAAGACGTTGACGATGGTGTTGATCATCGCGAAGGTCGAGCTCATGCTGATACGGATCACGGTGCGCCAGTGCGAGCGGAACATCTCGACGACGGGAATTCCGGCCGTCTCGTCCTGTTCCTTGAGTTCCTCGAATACCTCCGGCTCATCCAGGGCGCGACGTAGCCACAGCGCGACGACGGTCACGATGATGCTGAGCCAGAAGGGAACTCGCCAACCCCACGAGTAGAGGTCTTCGTCGGGCAGGCTCGCCACTGGGATGAATACCAGGCTGGAGACGACGATGCCGAACATGATCCCGCTCATGGTGAACGAGGTGAAGAACGAACGACGGTGATCAGGTGCGTGTTCGAGCGTCAGTGCCGAAGAGCCGGGTGATTCACCGCCCGCAGAGAGCCCTTGAAGAAGGCGAAGCAAGACGAGAATGATCGGCGCGGCGATGCCGATCTGGTCGTAGGTCGGCAGGCAACCGACGATGACCGTCGCAACACCCATGAGGAGCAGGCAGGCGAGAAGCGCGTTCTTGCGTCCGTACCGATCGCCGAGGTGTCCCCAAAGCACCGCGCCGAGCGGGCGGGCGACGTAGGCGACACCTAAGGTGCTGATCGAGAGCAGGGTTGCCGTTGATCCGCCGCCGGGGAAGAAGATCTTGGGGAACACCAGCGCGGCCGCGGAGCCGTAGATGAAGAAGTCGTAGTACTCGAGGGTGCTGCCGAGGAAGCCCGAAACGGCGGCGCGGCGCGCGTTCGCATTCGGATGTTCCTCGGTCGAGTTCGTGGATCCGGTGGAGGTGATCGGAGGTGCCATGTGAAGTCCTTTCGTCCCGATGGGCCGGCCGTGGCGGCACGTTTGGTGATGCACCACGCATCGGTGACGTCCCTCACCTTTCGGCGGCTGAGACGACAGTGCCACGAAGGACTATGGCGCGTCCAACACTAAATGAGTCTCAGATAATGACGTTTTTGGTCTCAATCTCCGGCGTCGGCAGAATTTCCTCGGATGTCTCCAATGCGACGGCGAGCGCATCGGTCATGTGCCGCGGTGACCAGGCAATTCCGTGATTCATGAACGTCGGCTCGCCGGTGAGTGGGACGAACACACTGCCAGGTGGGGTGATAGCAGCCATACCGGACGTCATCAGCGCTACACCGACGCCGGCGGCAACGAGCATCAGGATCATGTACGGATCGGTGATCTCCTGAACCACGCGAGGCCTGAAGTCTGCGTTGATGCAGGCGCGCATCGCGGTTTCCTGGAGGGCCGAGCCGGCCGAGAGCGGGGTGGTCACGAATCCGTCGTCGGCCAATTCGCGGAGGTCGATCGCGTCCCTCTCTGCGAGGGGATGGTCGATCGGAAGCACAGCGCCGAATGCCTCCCGTCGGATCAGCCGGGTAGACAGTGATGCGGATTCCACGGGTAGTCCGACGAAGGCGAGATCGAGGGCGCCGCTCTCGAGTTGGATGACCGCGTCGCGCGTCATGATCCGGCCGAGGAGTGTCAGTTCGACTTCCGGATAACGCTGACGCAACGCGCGTGTCAGTGGCGGAAGTGCTTGATAGTTGAGCACTCCGGTGAACCCGATTGTGACTCGTCCGTAGACGCCTCCCGACGACGCGCGCGTAGCGTGTCGTGCCGTCTCCATGTTCTCGATGACGCGATAGGCGTGGGGGAGAAAGGCATGTCCGCCGGATGTGAGTGCGACGCTGCGAGTGCTTCGTTCGAACAACTTGACGCCGATGTCCTTTTCGAGCTTTCGGATCATCTGGCTGAGCGGCGACTGGGCCATCTGGAGCCGTGATGCGGCCCGCCCGAAGTGAAGTTCTTCCGCAACCGCGACAAACGCGTGCAACCAGCGGGTTTCCATCGGCAAGGCCTCCAGGTATTTGACGTTGACAACCAACGCCATATATTCAGAATTTCTACACAGTGTGACGGCAATTATGCCTGTTTGCAACATAAATTGAGTGCGTAGCGCACAGAAACTCAGGAGTGAATGCGATGCAGGGTTACCCAGAGGGTGTCACAGCGCTCGTTACCGGCGGTGCGAGCGGAATCGGCGCCGCCAGTGCAAAGCTGTTGACGGAGAGGGGAGTTCGGGTGGTAACGGCAGATCTTGCCGAAGGCGCGGACGAACAACTCGACGTGAGTGATCCGGCAGCAGTCGATGCGCTTCGAACCAGGCTCGGCAGAGTCGACATCTTGATCAACAGTGCGGGAATCGTCGGACCATCAGCGCCACTCGTCGACGTAGATCTTATGGCTTGGCAGCGTACGTTCCGGATCAACGTCGAAGGGACCTTCCTGATGTGCCGGGCGTTCGTGCCGGGAATGGTTGCGTCGGGGTGGGGACGGGTCGTCAATCTCGCGAGTATCGCGGCCAAGGACGGAAACCCGAATCAGAGTGCATATTCCGCGTCCAAAGCGGCAGTCGTCGCGCTGACGAAATCGCTCGGCAAAGAGGTCGCCACCACCGGTGTGCTGGTCAACGCGATAGCTCCGGCGGCGGTGGAAAGTCCTATGAATGCCGGCACCGATCCGGCCATCCTCGCCCGTTCGCAGTCTTTGACGCCGATGGCACGGATGGGGACGGCGGACGAAATCGCCGAACTGATCTCCTGGCTGTCGTCGTCGGCGGTGAGTTACTCGACCGGCGCCGTGTACGACGCCAGCGGTGGCCGCGCAACATACTGAATTACCTTCTGGGAGAAATCGATCAGAACTCGAGCAGTGACTGCCACAGTTCGCGAGATGCGTCCTGGTACTCGAGCATGTGCGAGATCAGTTCACGCAGTGGCTGCGTCGGTTCGAGTTCTTCCGGAAGGAGCGGATTGCGCACGATGACCGCGATCACCGCGCTGCCCAGAGCAAGTGATTCGCGGGCCGCCTCCTCGCGACTGATTGTCGCCAGGCGTGTTTGCGCCTGTGTGAGTGCTTCACGGGCCTCCGCGATGTCGGCCAACAGCGCTTCGGAGTTCCAGAGTGTGCGGATTGTCGAATCATCCTCGGGGGCAAGGTGAGCGATTTCCATGACGGCCGATCCGGAGGCGGCGCCGAGTCGGTGGAGAGTGCGGCGGGCGCTGTCCGTGCCGCCGAGGAGATTGTTCGGACGGACTGCGAGTGTGGGCTTCCACTCCTCGTAGCCCGCCAGTCGCAGCGCTTGATCGTGCCGGCGGGCGGCAGTGCGGTCGCTTCGTTTGAGCCCCGAGTGCTCGACGGCGATCCAGGTGCCGTCCCAGGGGCGTATGCGATCGGTACGAGTTCGCCACCCCTCCACTTCGCTGTAGGTGGGGATGCCGTCCGGGTTGAGGAGGTACGTTCCACGAGCGGTACGACGCAGTTTGTTCTCGCGGCACAGGCGGCCCGTTGCCACGCGAATGCTCGATGCGCTGACGCCGACGATCTCGCCGGCCCGGGTCAGCACAGCGGTGCTGAACTCGGTGTCCGGGCTCGCTGTTGCGAGGTCCAGCACAACTCGGGTTGCGGACATTCCTCGATCAGTTTGTAACAACTTTTGAACAACTCCTGACAAATTCTGTTACAAGTGGCATGGTGGGTACCGGGAAACCTTATCCGCGAGCAGTGAGGAAATATCGTGACCGACTCCGATCGACCAGGTGGCGATGTCTATGTGGAGCGTGACGGTGGCGTCACCGTCATCGTGATGAATCGCCCTGATCGCAAGAATGCGGTGGACGGGCCGATGGCGGCGCAGTTGCGTGATGCCTTCCTGGAGTTCGAATCGGACGAGAGTCAGAAGGTGGCGATTCTGTGGGGCGCGGGCGGCACATTTTGTGCCGGTGCGGATTTGACCGCAGTCTCCGACCCCGCCCGCGTGCATGAGTTGCATCCGGAAGGCGGCGGCACCGGCCCGATGGGGCCGAGTCGGTTGGTGTTGTCCAAGCCATTGATCGCCGCCATCAGCGGATACGCGGTTGCAGGAGGGCTCGAGCTTTCATTGCTCGCGGACCTGAGGATCTGCGAGGAGGATTCCGTGTTCGGAGTCTTCTGCCGGCGCTGGGGAGTTCCTCTCATCGATGGTGGGACCGTGCGACTGCCGCGAATCGTCGGGCAGGGGCGAGCGCTCGACATGATCTTGACCGGTCGCCCGGTCGACGCTCCGGAGGCGCTGGCCTTCGGACTGGCCAATCGTGTTGTTCCAGTGGGGCAGTCACTCCAGGCAGCCAAGGAGCTTGCGCACCAGTTGTCCGCTTTCCCTCAACTCTGCATGCTCGCGGATCGCGCGTCGGCCTACCGATCTTTTGATCTACCACTTGCCGAAGCACTGCGGGCCGAGGGCGTCGCGGGAAATCCCATTGTCATCGCCGAAGGTGTGCGCGGCGCTGCTGCGTTCGCCGCGGGCGCCGGCCGGCACGGCCGGTTCGAGAACAACCCGAATTCGAACGAGGAAACTGAACCATGATGCCCGTAACCAGAGACCTGATCGCCCGTGGTGCGCGACAGCACGGATCGCGAACAGCCGTCGTTTTCGGCGATCGATCGATGACGTTCACGGAAGTGGACGAACTCAGCAGCCGATTGGCGCATACATTCATCGCCCTCGGTATCGGGCGTGGTGCACGGGTTGCATTGCTGGTCAACAACTCTCTTGCCAGCGTCCCCGTCGATTTTGCCTGTGTCAAAGCCGGCATCAACAGGGTTCCGCTCAACTCGCGTCTCTCGCTCGACGAGCACGCGAGAATGCTCGAGGACGCCGACACCTCGCACGTCGTCTTCGGTAGTGACCTCGCCGACCGCGCCGCTGAACTGTCCGCCAGGTTCCCCGAACGTACGTTCATCGGGCTGGAAACAGGTTCGGCGCGGCAGCGTTCGCTGCTCGACCAAGCACAGAGCATGCCGTCGGACACACCGGACGTCGAGTTAGCTCCCGACGATGTGATCCTGACGCTGTTCACCTCCGGGACCACGGGAACATTGAAGGCCGCGCAGCACACTCAGCGCAGCTACGCCGGCATCTGCCGCAATGTTCTGCTCAATCTGCTTCCGGCGACTCAGGACGACACGATGCTGCACGCGGCATCACTGATTCATGCCAGCGGTGTCTTCGTGCTTCCGTTCTGGCTGCGTGGCGGTAAGACCGTCATCCTCCCCGGTTTCGACCCGTCGACCTTCTTGGACTCGATAACCGAGCATCGGGCTACGGCAATCAATCTGGTGCCGACGATGATTCAGATGCTCCTCGAACGCCCTGATTTTGCGAGCGCAGACATCTCGAGTCTGAAATCCGTGATCTACGGTGCGTCGCCGATGCCGCTGGCCACCATCGAACGGGCGATGCAGGCGTGGGGGCAACACCGTTTTCTCCAGTACTACGGGCAGACCGAGGCACCGCTGTGTATTGCAGTCTTACGGCCCGAAGATCACACGGAAGATCGCCTGCTGTCCTGTGGTCAGCCGGCCATCGACGTCGAGATCAGGCTGCTCGACGGCGAGGGAAACGAAGTGCCCCAGGGAGAACCGGGTGAAATCGTGATCCGCTCGCCATCGGCGATCGCCGGATACTTCAATGCACCGGAACTGAATGCGGACACCTTCACCGAAGACGGCTGGGTTCACACCCGTGACATCGGTCAGTTCGACGCCGAAGGATTCTTGTTCTTGAAGGACCGAGCTTCGGACATGATCATCAGCGGCGGATACAACGTCTACCCCCGTGAAGTCGAGGATGCACTCCTGACGCATCCGTCCGTCCGTGAGGTCGCCGTGGTGGGTACCGCCGACGCCAAGTGGGTGGAGGCGGTCACGGCTGTGGTGGTACTCGAGGACGGGACCGTCGAAAACGACGTACTGCAAGCATCATTGGTCGCGCACGTCGGCGAGCGACTGGCGTCGTACAAGAAGCCGCGTCGGGTTGTTTTTGCAGAATCCATACCGAAGACGGCCGTCGGCAAGCTCAATCGGAAGGCGCTGCGAGACGAACTCCGCGACGCTATCTAACTCCGCGAGTGCGGAATTGAACGCTGATTCTCGGCCCGAGGGCCCGCGCACTCTTCGGGACACAGTGTTCCCACGTGCGTTGGCAGGATCCGCCCATGACGAGTAGATCTCCGTGTCCGAGATTGAAGCGGATGGATTCGCCGCCCCCACGAGGGCGCAATAGGAGCGGGCGAGCCGCACCGAGAGACAGGATGGCCACCATCGTGTCCTCGGTGCGACTTCGTCCCGTATCGTCCCCGTGCCAGGCAACGCTGTCGGAACCGTCGCGATAGAAACAGAGACCCGACGTGGCGAATGGTTCACCGAGTTCGTCGAAGTAGTGACTGCTCAGCGCGTCTTTGGCTTCGGTGAGAAGTGCGTCCGGCAGTGGTTGATTCTCTGCGTAGAAACACACCAGACGAGGGACGTCGACAACGCGGTCGTACATCTGACGCCGTTCGGAACGCCACGGCACCGTAGCTTCCAGATTGTCGAACACGGCCTCCGATCCGGTCAGCCAGGCCGGGCGATGGTCGACCCATGCGCCGGCGGTGAGAATACGTCGCTGCACCGTGCCGTCGAGATCGGCCAAAGAAACGCCGAGGTCACCGTTGTCGAACAGAGACGGTTGCATCGTGGCGGGCATAGGCTCCACCGTACACCGAAATCGAACATATGTTCCCATGAATTTTGATTGCAGTGCTGGACGGCTGTTCATCCTTGCTGGGTGATGTCCGTCGGCGTGAACCTTTGAATACTGTTCTCACGCTATTTCGCCGAAGAAGGGGACGTCATGACTGCTCCGCACCAATCTCATGCGAACCATCCTGTCCGACAGGGCTTTGCCATCGGGACCACGGTGGCGGCAGCCTGCCTGCTCTTCGTCGCGGGAATCGTCGCGTTGCTGCAGGGCATCGCGGCTCTCGCAGACAACGACCTGCTGATCGTCGGAGTCAATTACACCTTCGAATTCGATGTCACGACATGGGGTTGGATCCACATCGTGCTCGGAATCATCGGCATCGCGGTGTCGCTGGGATTGTTCGTCGGCATGGCGTGGGCCCGCGGGATGGCATTCGTCATCGCGGCACTTTCGATCGTGGCGAATTTCCTGTGGATGCCGTACTACCCGCTGTGGTCGATCGTGATCATCGCCCTCGACGTCGCTGTGATCTGGGCCGTCGCGACCTGGCGACCTGACGAGGTGTGATCCTCTGACCGAAGTGAGTGGTTCACCTGCGGTAGGTGAACCACTCACTTCGCTGTGTCCGGGCCTCCACGGTTGGCCTCATCCCTACGCGGCGTCAGCGCCGTTTCGGTGACTCGCGATCCTGGTTCTCGCGCGGACGCATGTCCTTCGTCGATCGGTGTGGGAAGCCATGGATCATCGAGCAAGAGATCCAGCAGATCACTACCGTTGCGATTCCGAGTCCGATCGACGCGAATGGTTCCTGCGTAGCCAGCCAGACGCTCAGTCCGATTGCCGTCCCGACGATCAGAATCAGGATGGTGTCGAGTCGTGTCGTTTGCATCGAAATCATCGCCTGGCACAGATAGTTTCTGGCGGCCCGCTGGTTTTGGCGGCCCGCCGCCCGGCGAGTGACAGCCGGGGGCAGACCTTGCGCGGCTGACCCCTCGCTCTGGAAATCGCCGCCGCAAGTGATCAATACCCGCGAAATTCGTCTGCGAAACTCTTGGCAGGAAGAACAGGACCTTATGCCTCAAGGCCCGACATGCCGGGCCTTGACTATGACGTAGCGTCATAGTTAATGCTGTTCGTATGCGAATCAGCGACGTGGCCAGTGCGGCAGGCACCACTCCGCGGACCGTTCGGCACTATCACCGACTGGGGTTGCTGGCCGAGCCGAGACGACTGTCCAACGGTTACAGAACTTACGAACTTCCCGATCTGGTCAGGCTGATGCGCATTCGTTGGCTCACCGCCGCCGGCATTCCACTCGGATCCATTGCCGCGATGATCGAACCGACGCCGATCGATGCACGAGAACCGGACGACTTCGCCGAAGATCTTTCCTCCCTGATCGCGGAGATAGACCGGAAGCAGCGCGTCCTCGCAGACCAGCGAGTGCGCCTCCAGGAAATGCTCACGGCGCGAGGTGCTGGGAGGGTGGTCTCGCCGCTTCCGATGGAGCTGCTGTCGGCGTTCGACGAGTTGATCGCGTCGTCCCCCACGGGTTCGGTGCGACGCTTGTTCGAGCGCGAACGTGACATGTGGGAATTGGTGGCGATCTCGGGAGCAGCGCCACACGAACTGTTCTCCACGGCTGCGCGATTGCTGTCCGACGAGGGCGACCGGAAGAGAATTGTCGATCTGTACCGTCGTTTCGCCGCTCTGGCTGGGCGCGAGGTAGCCGAGGTTGCAGACGAGATCGCGTACTTGTCGGACGAACTGGAGGAATCACTGGACGGGGTGCTCGGCGATGTGTACGCAGACGGAGACTCCGCAGGCGTGGGATTCTCGGTTGGGATCGCTGATCTGGTGCCTGATTCAGCGCAACGTGAAGTGGTCGCGCGCGTCGCAACACGTCTCATGTCAGGCGGTACGGCGTGATCCGATCACTGTGGTTGCTCTCGACGGGTCGGAGAGACGGAGGTTCCAGTGATACAGCGACTTTCGGCTACGCGAGGGGGACAATGTCGATACCGGTGGCATTTGTTGCGGCGAGTGTGATCGAGGCCGTGGCGATTCACTTCCTGGTGCCGTGGCAGTGGCTTCGCGTCGTGCTGCTCGTTGCAACGGTGTTGTCGCTGATTGCGATTGGCGGTTGGCTTGCCGGACGCGTCGTGCACCCGCATCTCGTCTCGGCTCGAACGGTGGTGTTTCGTTCCGGCACGGGCATTCGAGTCGAGGTGGACCGATCACGGATTTCGCGGGCGAGCATGGTCCGAAGGTTCGGTGAGACAGCAAATGTGATTGTCGACGATCGCTTGGTTCTGCCGGGGCCCGACGGCACTGTCGTGGACATAGACTTCGATCGGCCGCTCTCGGTCACGCTCCCGAAACGGCTGTCGAAGGGATCTCGCTCCACTCTGATCGGTGGGTTGCGGTTGCATGTCGATCAACCCGGCGAATTCTGTGCAGCGTTGTCGCGGGACTGAACTCGCAAAGATCGTCTGGAGTCGGTCAGAGCGGAGACCTCGATGGAAGACCTTCAGGGAAACGGCTCGACAACCAGCCACTGCACCGTGCCGCCGACATTCCACAGTGCATCGGGGTTGTCGAGCGAGGCCGCGTAGGTTGTCGCAGCTCGGTTGCCGGCGATCTCACCGCTCTCACCCGACGGCGGGTTGGGCTCGAGGAATTCGGAGGGGTGCGGCCCTGGCCATGCAGGCACGTCGAACGGGGAAATGCTGGTGTCGATGAGGCCAGGTCGATGCACGGTCACCCGGTCGGGAACTTGCTTGGTTTCCGCCGCCACGGCGATGCCTGGTCCTTCGGCAGCTTCGCCGTCGCCGCTACCGCAGCCTGCCACTGCAAGAACAAGTCCCGTGATTGCCACACCCACTACCGCATGACGTATCCGCACCGTTTTCTCCTAGCCGGGGCTCACCCCGTTCGAACTCCACTATTGCATCTCGCCAACTCCGCGGGATGCGTCTTTCGATAAATGTGGGAAACGCACTGAATGTGCTCGACAGGAGAATTGGATTGTACTGTGAGCCATGCCGACCCTGCTTCGACGTGCATTCAAGACCGGCGCGGTAGCGCTGGCAACGATTGTGGTGGCGGCCTACCTGTATCTGGCCTTCACTTATCGCAGCGCTGATGTCTTTGCGCCGCCAGGGCGCATCGAGTCTCTCGGCCCGACCTACCTGATCAGCAATTTCCCGCCGCGCACTCGTGAAGATCTCGAACAGCGATTCGCGCAGGGCCATCGTGAGCAGTACACCTTGGAACAAGTGAGTTCCGTATTTCCGTGGCGCGCTGTCTACCAGTGGCAGAACGACCAGATCCGCGGCCAGGCGACGTCGAGCGCGTACCTGAAATGGGGCGAGACGTACATCAGCTATTCGCTTTCGGGTGGCCCATGATTCTGCGTAGACCGAGTCGAATTCACATCGCTTCGTCTGGTGTCGCTCGTCGTGCTACTGCTGCACCGGACTGAGCCTGCCACCGTTCTTCGATGCGGCCGTACCGCCACACGAGTAGAGCAATCAGCCAGGTGGCGACAAAGAGTCCGACGATGATGAAGCCCATCGCGCCGAGATCCAAGTTCCCGATGGTGCCGAGAAACCCGTCGTGAATGTCGAGTTTGTCGGTGAAAATCGAGATGATTTCCTGGGACCCGATCAGCAGTGCCACTGCCACCGAGAGTCCGGTGATCACCATGTTGTAGTAGATCTTTCGGACCGGCTGAGCAAATGCCCAACCGTAGGCGAAGTTCATGAACGATCCGTCGATCGAGTCGAAAAGCGACATCCCGGCGCAGAAGAGGATCGGCAGAACGAGGATCGAATACCACGGGAGCCCTGTCGCCGCCGCGCCGCCGGCGATCACCAACAGCCCGACTTCGGTGACGGTGTCGAATCCCAATCCGAACAGTAGGCCGACCGGGTACATGTGTCAGGGCTTGCGAACCATCTTCATCACCGGGCCCAGAATCTTGTTCAGGGCGCCACGGCTGTCGAGTTCCTTCTCGAGTTGTTCCTCGTCGAAGGTTCCGGCCTTGTACTTCGTGTACACCCGATGAATCCCGATGAGAGAGAAAAGGTTCAAGATTCCGATCAAAATCAGGAACGTGCCGGAAATGGTGGTGCCGAACAAGCCGGTCCACTTCTCCAGATCGGAGTTGTCGTCGGAAAGGCTGGTGGCCAGTTGCCGCACACCCAAAGCCAAGAGGGCGACGAGTACGAAGACGATGGTCGAGTGTCCGAGCGAAAACCAGAACCCGACGGACATCGGTTTCTTGCCGTCCGCCACCAACTTCCGAGTGGTGTTGTCGATAGCGGCGATGTGATCGGCGTCGAAAGCATGGCGCATGCCGAGCGTGTACGCCGTGACACCGAGTCCGACGCCGAAGACACTGCCTTCGATCGTGTAGTGGCCGGGGACAACCAGGCCGAGAAGAACTGCCCACCCGACGACGTTGAGCGCTACGACGGTGACGGTCATCCCGATGATGCTTCGACGCTGGCCTTGATCCAGACTGTGCCAAGCACCGGCGATTCGAGTGCCCGTCGTGGTCATTGTCGTGGACATCGAACCTCACCGATCTTTCAGTCGCGGCCGGCGGCCACGCTACTGAAATCGTATAAGTGTTCAACTGTTCAGATAAGCGCCTGGAGGTTACAAATCACCCATCCGGGGGTAAAACTGCTTTGCTCCCGGATGGGAAATGCTCAGGCGAACACGGTATTGACCAGCGCGACGTAGATCGTCGTTCCGACGACGATGCTCAGGACGGCATTCTTTCGCCAGAGGTGCGCGGCGATCGTGGCGCACACTGCAATCAGTTCGGGTAGGCCGTGAGAAGGGGCGGTGATCGACACCCCTTTGAGTGAATACATCACGAGGATCAACATGACGCCTGCCGGCATGTAGATGCCGAGGTAGCCGACCAGGGCGGAGGAGCGCAGCGGCATGAGCGCGGCGAAGGGGATTGCGCGCAGCGCGAAGGTGACCACGGCCATGACTGCGACCGCCGCAAAGATGTACGAGGTGTCAGGCATCGATCTTCGCCTTTCGTGAGTCGTAGACAAAGCGCCCGATCAGGAAGAGCACGAAGGCGCCCATCGCAATTGGCAGCATGTGGTCCGGCGCTGCGAGCCGGGCGACCAGAGCGCAGGTGACCGCGGCGACCGGCACCGCGAATCCGTTTTGTGCGCGAATCGCTTCGATCGAGAGGACGACGAACAACGCCGTCAGGGCGAAGTCGAGGCCGACGATCGAGTCCGGAATCCACTGTCCTGCCGTCGCGCCCAGGATCGCGCCACCGATCCAGTAGCCGTGCAGGTACAGCTGGGAGTAGACGATGACGCGTCCGGTGAGTGCCTTGGGATCGGCAGTTACCGACATCGCATAGGCCTCGTCGGTCAGCGCGAACATGCTGTAGAAGCGGGCGAAGGGGTTGCGAATCTTTTCCAGCGGAAAACTCAAGGCGTAGAACACATGTCGAAAGTTGACCAGCAGTGCGGTCAGAGCGACGTACGGCAGCGGTGTCATGGCCGCGACCATTCCGACCGCGAGAAACTCCAGCGATCCTGCGTAGATCAGCGAGGTGAAAGCGACTGCCCACCAAGGGCTGAGCCCTTGTTGGACCACAAGAACGCCAAGTGCGATCCCGAGTGGGAGCAGGCCGAATCCAACCGGTAGCGACAGCTGGAAGGCGTGCCGCCACGCCGGGGTTCGCGGTGGGAGTTCGACGGCCGGTGCGGCCGTCGACGATGCTGGTTCGATCACGACGCAAATCTATAACAAAGATCGAGGTGATCGATTGCTCAGAATGCCCACATATTGAACAGTGCGCAATAATAGTGCGATGGATGCCATGGATGACGCAATTTTGTTTCACCTACGCCAGGACTCGAGTTTGACCAACACCGAGTTGGCGGATCTGGTGGGTCTGACACCCTCACCTTGCCTGCGTCGGGTGAAGAAGCTCGAAGCCGACGGAATCATTACCGGGTACCGGGCGATCGTCAGTCAGGAAGCGCTCGGTCGAGGATTTCAGGTGATCGTCACCGCCGAGATCGGAGTCAATGACCAGGCCACCATCGAGGACTTCGAATCCCAGGTCGCCGCCTTCGACGAAGTGATCGAATGTCGGCGGTTGTTCGGAATTCCCGACTACTTCATTCGGGTCGCGGTGAAAGATCTCGCGACGTATGAGAACTTCATGGTCACCAAGCTCAGCGGGCTTCCGGCTGTCTCGCGGGTGACATCGTTGATCACCATGAAGACCATCAAGAGCGTCGACTGACTCCCGGGCTCGGCTGAACCTTCACTAGGTGTCGGTGGTCGGCGTTAACGTCGGAACATGGGATACGAATTTCAAGTCACAGTAGATTCGGCACATCCGCACGAACAGGCGAAGTGGTGGGCCGCAGCACTCGGGTGGGCAGCGGAGCCCAGCGACGAAGACTTCATCAGGGGCCTCGTCGCCGCTGGTCACGCCAAGGAATCCGACACCACGACATTCGAGGGAGTCCTCGTCTGGCGCGAAGGTGCGGCCATCAGCGATCCGGAGCATCCCGAACGTCCCCGCGTTCTGTTCCAACTGGTTCCGGAATCGAAGACGGTGAAGAACCGGCTCCATTTCGACATACGAGTGGGCGACAAGCGCGAGGATGTCGCAGCGCACCTCGAGACGGTGGGGGCGACGATCCTGCACCGAGGAGCGCAGGGGCCGAGCGTGTGGATCACGATGACCGATCCCGAAGGAAACGAGTTCTGCGTCAGCTAGCGGTACGAACTCGGAGTGTCGCCGGTCCATCGTTTGAAGGCCCGACGGAAGGCGCTGGGCTCGGAGAACCCCAATCGCGCCGAGAGTACTTCGACGGATTCTCCGCGCCGCAAACCAGCGATGGCTACGTCGCGGAGCACTTCCTCGCGCAGTTGATTGAGTGATGTTCCGTCACGCCGCAGCAGTCGACGCAGATGGGGAACGCTGATCGAGAGCATCTCCGCGATCTCCTCGGCCGTGGAGGTTCGCCCCTTCACCCCGAGCTCCAGGACCCGTCGTACCTGCGCCGACGCAGTGCTGTCGTAATCACGTTCGGACATGAGCTGAATCGGAGATTCTCGGAGGTACTCCTCCAACGTCTCCTCGGTTTGGATGATCGGTGCACGCATGGCCGAGTTGTCGAACTCCAGTGCCGCGCGCTTCGCGCCGAAGGTGACCGGCGCTCCGAAGATGTAGTCGTAGTCCTGCGCCAACCGTGCATCCGGTGCCGAGTACGGAAACTCGACCGCCCGAAGTCGGACGCGCTTTCCGATCAACCATGCGGAAAATCGGTGCAGCAAGATCAGGACGAAATCGGTTGTGACACGTTCTGCGACATCAGGTTCGGCGACGCCTTCGCGAGCTCGGACAGCGAAACTCACCCGAGTGCTTTCCTCGCCCTTCTCGATCGACAGTGGGGCCAGAGCCGGTAGCGCACGGATCACGTCGGACATTCGAGCGAAGGCCGATCCGAGATCAGGGCAATGGATCAACGTCAGGCAGATCAATCGGAAAGTGCCACGGGGGACCGGGGCGGATCCGAGGCCGAACAATTCGTCGTCGGTGATCTGCCAGGTGGATTGGATGAACGTGGTGACCTGAGTCGGGGTCAGCCGGGCGCGCGGGTCGGACAGTGTCTCGAGGTCGATCCCGGCAGCGCGCAGTGCACCCGACAAGTCGACGTCGTTGTCCGGCGAGAACGCGAGATAGCGGTGGACGAATGCGGTCGGGATGGTCCGCGCTGTCATGGGTGCGCTGCTCCTTGGAGCAGGTGGAGACGGCGTGCAGCTTCGGACAGAATGTGGTCCTGCTTGCAGAAGGCGAAGCGCACCAGGTGCTTCCAATCGTCGCGGTTGTCCGCGAACACGTCGACCGGAACGGCCGCGACGCCGATCCGCTCGGGCAGTGCGCGGCAGAAATCTCCCGCATCGGTTTCGCCCAACGGTCTGATGTCGGCAAGGAGGAAGTACGTGCCGCCACCGGAATGCACCGTGAAACCGGCCTCGGTCAGAGCTTTACCGAGCACGTCGCGTTTGCCTTGCAAGCTCTGTCGAAGTTCGACGACCCACGGCTGTTCGTTGGTGAGCGCGTAGGCAACGGCCGGTTGGAACGGTGCACCGGCAACAAATGACATGAACTGCTTGGCGGCACGGACTCCGTCGATGAGTTCGCGCGGGCCGATCGCCCAGCCGGTTTTCCAGCCGGTGACATTGAAAGTCTTTGCGGCACTGGACACCGTGACGGTGCGCTCACGCATGCCCGGGAGCGACGCCATCGGTGTGTGGGTGAGGCCGTCGAAGACCAAGTGCTCGTAGACCTCGTCGCTCAACACGATCAGGTCGCGTTCGCACGCGAGTTCGGCGATCGCTCGAAGTTCGTGATCGGTGAATACGGTGCCGGTGGGGTTGTGAGGACTGTTGACGATCAGCATCTTCGTCTTGGCGGTGATCGCGCCGCGCAATGCATCGAGATCGACCGCAAATCCGTCTCCCGCGGTTACCAACGGAACTGTGCGACGTACAGCGCCTGCCAACGCGACGGATGCAGCGTAGGAGTCGTAGTACGGCTCGATCAGCACTACTTCTTCGCCGGGTTCGACCAGTCCGAGAATCGCAGCACTGATCGCCTCGGTGGCGCCGACGGTGACCAGAACTTCGGAGTCGGGATCACTGTCGAGTCCGTAGCGGATGCGCCGATCCTCCGCGATGGCCTGACGCAAGACGGGCATGCCCGGACCGGGCGGGTATTGATTGACGCCCTCGGCGATGGCTCGGCGCGCTACCTCGAGCATGGCCGCAGGACCGTCGGTATCCGGAAAGCCCTGACCGAGGTTGACCGCGTCGTGAAGTGTGGCCAACGCTGTCATCTCGGCGAAGATCGTGGATGCGAACGGCTGCAGACGCGAGACGGTGCGGTTGCGGGGCGTCGAAGGCATCTTTGCAGCTTAGTCGGCTGACACCGCATCCTCACATCCGCTCGGACGCGGTGCTTGTCACGTTTGAATCGCCGCCATCGTCCAACTCTGTAGAGAGCATCGAATCCGGTGCCCCAGAACATACGGAGGCTTGCCATGACTCGCATTCCCGCAGTGACACCGTCAGAAGCCAGTCCGTTGATCAAAGTGGCATACAAATTCGCCGCCAGGCAGTACGACGAAGTCCCCGAGCCCTTTGCCGTCCTGGCCAACCATCGGAAATTGTTCGTAGCGGCTGCCCGCCACGAAATGGCTGTGCAGAAGGCGTCGAAGGTGCTGCCGTCGAACATTCGTGAACTGGCCGTCTATCGCGTCGCCTGGACTGTCGGCTGCTCGTGGTGTGTCGACTTCGGGACGATGCTCTCGCGCTTGGACGGTTTGGACATCGACAAGTTGAAAGAGATCGCGAACTACCGGGATTCATCGAAGTACAGCGAAGACGAGCGGGCCGCGATCGCCTACGCCGACGCCATGACCGGTGACCCCCATGGGGAGAACGGGGTGACGGACGAACAGGTCGCGGATCTCGAGCGCAGGTTCGGGCGAGCGGGCGTCGTGGAACTGACCTATCAGATCGGGCTCGAAAACATGCGCGCCCGGATGTATTCGGCGTTGGGGATTACCGAGCAGGGGTTCAGCACCGACTCCTGCCGTGTGCCCTGGGCAGAAGAATGATGCGCTGATTCGTCTACGGCAACTATCGACAATGCTCCGCAGATACGTGATCATGATTGACTAGTTCACGCATCTGCGGAGCATTTCGGCTTGTTAGGTCCGCACTTGCGACCTACGATCACCTGGTGCCCAACATTCGAATCCGCGAAGCTGCCGGCCTGCTCGGTGTCAGTGACGACACCGTCCGGCGGTGGGTCGACGGTGGGTTTCTCACCGCGACGACGGACGACTCCGGCCGCAAGGTCATCGACGGTGCCGAGTTGGCGGGCTTCGCCCGGTCCAACGCCGGACCCGCACCGGCCGATCCGCTCACGGGTGCGAGTTCGGCCCGCAACCGGTTCGCCGGCCTCGTCACCAAGGTCGTCACCGACAAGGTGATGGCTCAGGTCGAAATGCAGTGTGGGCCCTTCACTGTCGTCTCGTTGATGAGTACCGACGCGGTTCGGGAGCTCGGACTCGAGGTCGGGAGTATCGGAGTCGCAATCGTGAAGGCCACCACGGTCATCGTGGAAACGCCGTAGTTTTTGAACATACTGGAGGAAATTCGTGAAGCGTGTAGTCGGACTTGTTGCAGCAGGTGCCTTTTCGCTTGCCCTGGTGACCGGTTGTAGTTCATCCGACAATTCTTCGTCGGAGACGTCGTCGGCCGCTCCGACCACAACCACTTCCAGTGATAGTGCCACGGGAAGCATCACCGTCTTCGCAGCGGCGTCACTCAAGAACAGCTTCACCGAACTCGGCAAGGAATTCGAGTCCGAGAACCCCGGTTCATCGGTCACATTCAGCTTTGCCGGGTCCTCGGACCTCGTCGCTCAGATCACCCAGGGCGCACCGGCTGACGTGTTCGCCTCGGCTGACGCCGCCAACATGACCAAGGCCACCGACGCCGGCGTCGTCGCGGGGTCGCCCTCGGACTTCGCGAGCAACACCTTGACGATTGTTGTGCCGCCGGGCAATCCGAAGGGCATCGCGTCGTTCGCCGATCTGGCAAAGGAGGGGACGCAACTGGTGATCTGCGCTCCGCAGGTCCCTTGTGGCGCGGCTACGAAGAAGGTCGAGACGGCCACAGGCGAGACCCTCTCGCCCGTCAGCGAAGAATCGTCGGTGACCGACGTTCTCAACAAGGTGACGTCCGGGCAGGCCGATGCCGGCATCGTTTACGTCACCGACGCGAAGTCCGCTGGTGACAAGGTTCAGACCGTCGCGTTCCCGGAAGCCACCACGGTGGTCAACCTGTACCAGATTGCGGTGCTGAAGGATTCGAAGAATTCGGAAACGGCAACCAAGTTCGTCGATCTCGTGAAGGGCCCCAAGGGCTTGGCAGTTCTGGGTGACGCGGGATTCGCTGCCCCGTGACACACCTACGACCGGCGGTCCGGGCTCCGCTCGGGTTGCCGGTATGGATTTACCTTCCCGCGCTGATCGGCGGGGCGTTTGTCATCGCTCCCTTGGCCGCGATGCTGGCCACCGTGCAGTGGTCGCAGTTCTGGGAACTCGTGACTTCCGAATCGTCGGTTGCCGCGTTGAAACTGAGTTTGAAGACAGCAGCGATGAGCACGCTGCTGTGCATCCTGTTCGGCGTACCGATGGCCGCGGTGTTGGCGCGCAGTCATTTTCGGGGACTGTCCGTTCTTCGATCCTTGATTCTGCTCCCGCTGGTTCTGCCGCCCGTGGTGGGCGGTATCGCGTTGCTGTACACGTTCGGGCGCAAAGGGTTGATCGGTGAGCAGTTGGAAGTGCTCGGCATCCAGATAGCATTCTCGACAACCGCGGTGGTCCTGGCGCAGACGTTTGTCGCGCTACCGTTCCTCGTCGTCAGCCTCGAAGGTGCGCTACGCACTGCGGGCACACGATACGAGGCCGTAGCCTCGACGCTCGGAGCCCGCCCGACCACCGTGCTTCGCCGGGTGACTTTGCCGCTGGTGCTTCCCGGTCTGGTGTCAGGGGCAGTGCTGGCTTTCGCTCGCGCACTGGGGGAGTTCGGTGCAACGCTGACGTTCGCGGGAAGTCTGCAAGGGGTCACGCGTACCCTGCCGTTGGAAATCTATCTCCAGCGTGAGACCGATCCGGATGCAGCGGTAGCGCTTTCGCTGGTGTTGGTCGTAGTCGCGGTGGTCATCGTGGTTGCGGTGCGTGGACGCGGATCGGCGGGTTCGTTGTGAGTGGCCTCCACGTCGACATCGAGATTCCGGAGCGCGACGTCGTTGCGACGTTCGACGTCGCGGCCGGTGAGGTGACCGCTGTCCTCGGACCGAACGGCGCAGGCAAGTCGACGGTACTGGCGGCGGTTGCCGGACTACATCACCCGCGGCGTGGGTTGATCGAACTGAATTCCCGCGTTCTCACCGATACCGGTAGGGGAGTCGCGTTGGCGCCGCATCGGCGCGGCACTGCTCTACTCGCGCAAGAGGCACTTCTCTTTCCCCACCTCAGTGCGGCCGCGAACGTGGCGTTCGCGCCGCGCAGTGCAGGGCGGTCGCGTCGCGATTCCGCCGATTCCGCGCGCCACTGGCTCGACGCAGTCGACGCCGCCGAATTGGCTGACCGCAAGCCGTCACAGCTCTCCGGCGGTCAAGCGCAACGAGTCGCAGTGGCGAGGGCATTGGCTGCCGAACCCGAACTACTCCTGCTCGACGAACCGATGTCTGCGCTCGACGTCGCCTCCGCCCCGGCATTGCGGTCGTTGCTGCGTAGAGTGCTCCGAACAGGAGATCGCACGGCCGTGCTCGTCACGCACGACGCTCTGGATGCGCTGGCCCTTGCCGACACCGTTGTCGTGCTGGACGGCGGCCGGGTCGTCGAACGTGGTGACGTACGAACAGTTCTGACTCGCCCGCGTAGTGCATTTGCAGCACGCATCGCAGGGATCAACTTGCGCAGCGGCACGATGGCCGGAGACGGAATGCTCAGAAGTCCGGTCGGGGTGGATATCGCGGGCCAGACGGAGACCGACCTACCGGCCGGCAGTGCCGCCGTGGCAGTCTTCGAGCCGCGAGCAGTGTCGGTCTACCTGGATCCGCCTCACGGGAGCCCACGAAACGCGTTTGCGGTCACGATCGCGGAGATCGAAAATCGAGGCGATGTCGTCCGAGTCCGAGCCGAGGACGAAGCCGGCCAGCCGGGCTTGTCTGCCGACATCACGGCGAGCGCAGCGGCCGAGCTCGATCTGGTTCCGGGATCGGCCGCTACGTTTGTGGTCAAGGCCACCGAGACGCTGATCTATGCGCAGGGCGCAGGCTCGTAGACGTCCTCTACGACCGAATCCGCATAGAGGGCTGCAATTTCGGACGCGTACTTCTCGGCTATCGGCTTGCGCCTGAGCTTCATCGTCGGTGTCAGCTCGTCGCCGCCTGGCTCCCAGAACGTGGTGAGTACGTGAAACCGCTTGATCTGCTCGGCCCTCGACAGACGCGAGTTTCCCTCGGCGACAGCAGTTGCAACGATGTCGACGATCCGAGCGTCCTTGGCGAGTACCGCGGCCTCGGCCGCAAGTCCCAGTGAGCGTGCCCCTCCGACCGCGGCGTCGGCGCTGAGAGTGATCAACGCTGTGTTGAACTTTCGGCCGTCTCCGATTGCCACGACCTCACCGATCAACGACGACGACGTCTTCACTGCGGTCTCGATGGCAGCGGGGGACATGTTCTTTCCCGACGCATTGATGATCAGCTCCTTCTTGCGATCGATCACCGTGAGGTATCCGTCTGCGTCGGCCGTGACGATGTCTCCGGTCGAAAGCCAACCGTCTGCACTGATCGCTTCGGCCGTTTTTGCCGGTTCGCCGCGGTACCCCTTCATGACCAACGGTCCTCGAACCAGTAGCTCACCGTCCGCCTCGATGCGCATTTCCATGCCTGGAAGCAACTTTCCGACCGTTCCCAGCTTGGTCGGCTCGGCCGGTGCGGTGCTCGCAATGCATGTCAGCTCGGACATTCCCCAGATCTCCGAGATCGGAACTCCCAGGGCTGCAAAGAATGCCAAGGTGTCCGGCGGAATCGGTGCGGCGCCAGAGATGGCCCACTTCAGTTCGGCAAAACCGAGTTTCGCACGCAGAGCGGAGAGGACCATTGCATCGGCTCGGGCGTAGTCCGCTTCCAGTTCGGCGGGGACTGTTTCACCGGCTCGCAAGTGTGCGAGCCGAGTGCGACCGACGTCGAGTGCCCACTGCAATGCCACTCGCCGCGCGTCGTCCGGTTCGTTGGCGACGGCCGATTCGACTGCAACCTTCAGCTTTTCCCACACACGGGGGACGCTGCCCCAGATCGTGGGGCGACAGTCCGGAAGCGCAGCCGCTACCTGGCTCGGATCCGGCACGACAGTGATCTGGGCGCCGAACACCATTTGCATGTACAGGCAGGTGAGCCGATCGGCGATGTGCGCCGACGGCATGTACGAGGTGATGCGGTCACCGAACTCGACGGGGAGTACAGCACTGACGGCGGTGGTTTCGAACAACAGACAGGCATGAGTCGTCTCGACGCCCTTGGGGTTGCCGGTCGTGCCGGAGGTGTAGATCAACGTGGCGACGTCGTTCGGTTTCACCGCACGCCAGGTGCTCTCGAAATCGAAATCGGCGGCAGCAGAGGACTTCATCTGCTCCAGCGTCAGGGTGCCGGACTGCTGGGCAGACGGTTGCGCGTCGACGACCACGATCGTGTCGAGTGTGGCACCGGATCGGCGAACGGTATCCACGTACTGGGCCTCGCAGACGAGCACTCGCGCACCGGAATTGGCGAGGATGTACTGGATGGCTTCGGGTGCCGACGTGTTGTAGATGGAGAAGGACGTCGCGCCGAGGTGTTGGGCGCCGACGTCGATCGGGTAGAACTCGATGCGGTTACTCATCATCAATGCAACCGTATCGCCATGTCCCACGCCGATTCCGGCCAATCCCGCGGCAACATCGCGAACCTGTTCGCCGTACGCGCGCCACGTCAGTGTTCGCGCATCGCCGATGTCTCGCAAAGCCACCGCGTCGGGCGCTACCGCCGACACTCGCTGGAAGGCTGCACACAACGTAGTCATGATGTTCTCCTGGATGCCTTTGGCAGGGCTGATGCATTCGTCGGGGCCGCAGCGGTGGTTCTGTCTTCGAGTTCGCGGATCAGGTCGTGTGCCTGTTTGTCTTTTGCCAGGTAACCGTCGGCAAGGACATTGATGAATCCGCGTCCCCACGCCCAGGGTTCCCAGGCAGCGGGGGCAAGGGTCCGGGCGGCGCGGCGCGCGATCGCGTCGGCGATCACGGTGGCGGCACGGTCCGGGGAGATTCGATGACGGAGGGGACCAGGTAGTCGAGCGTCGAGTTTGCGCCCGATCTCGTCGTCGTCGAGTGTTGCGCGTGCAAGTTGTGTATCCACCATCCCGAAGTACGCGATGCCGGCAGTAGCGCCGTAGCCGGCAACCTCGAGACGCAGCGCCCGGCCGAGCGCTTCGACCCCAGCCTTGCTGATCATGTACGAAGCGCCGCCCAAACCGGGGGCGAACGACGCCGCCGATGACACGACGACGATGTGCCCACTGTTGCGGATCACCTCGTCGATGGTCGGATGCACGGTGTTGAAGACGCCGGTGAGATTGACGTCGAGCACACGATCGAAGGCGTCGGGATCGATCTGGCGCAATGTTGCCGGGGGAGGGGTGATTCCGGCGTTGGCCACCACGACGTCGATTCTGCCCAGCTGCTCGATGATCGTTTGCACGGCTGCGGTCATGCCGTCCCGATCTCGGACATCGGCCGTCACCGTCACGACTCGCTGTGACTCGAATGAGCGCTCGGCCGTTGCCAATGAACTCTCGTTGACGTCGACCAGTGCCACGGTGGCCCCACGCCGGTGGAGAGTGCGCGCCAGCGCTGCACCGATACCGTCGCCTCCACCGGTGATCAGTACGACCTTCCCGGCGACGTCGTAGTCGAGTCGGCGTCCGGGCAGTGGAATGCCCAGATCGCGGACTGTTCCCGCAATTGCGGACAAGCGTCCCGTCATTGCTTCAGTGCCTTCCGTGTAGCGCGCGGATGAGAACCTTGACCAGCCAGTCGATTCGGGCGGTCCTTCGAAACGTCGTCAGTGGTAGGGGCGAACGGAATCGTTGCCGAGTCGTCGAACGAGCGTAGGTGAACTCCTTCAGACCATCTGGGCCGTGAACGCGTCCGAAACCAGATGCTCCGACCCCACCCAGTGGCAGGTTGGGAACCGCGGCATACATCACGTAAGAGTTCACCGACGCTCCTCCGGATCGGAGCCGATCGGCAACAGCCGCTCCGTCCTTGCCGAACACGCTTGCTCCCAATGCGTATGGCGACGCATTGACCAACTCCACCGCCTCGTCCATCGAGGCGACCTTGGTGATCGTCATCGTCGGGCCGAAAGTTTCCTCCGTGACGGCGAGGCTGTCTTCGGGGACGTCGACCATGATGGTCGGTTGCACGTACTGGCCGGAGATCGAGCCGAGCCCTCCGAGAACGACACGTCCACCCCGCGACATCGCGTCGTCGATGTGGCGCCGGATTACAGCCACTTGCGAGGGCATGGTGATCGGACCGATCTTGTCTTCGGCACCCGGACCCGCATGAACTCGGGCAGCCAAAGTGATTGTCTTGTCGATAAACTCGCCGTAGACATGTTCGTGCACGTATACACGCTCGACGCCCAGACAGGTTTGACCGGAGTTGGACAATGCTCCCCACACCGCAGCATCCGCGGCGGCACCGACATTTCCGTCGGCATCAAGGATGAGCGCGTCCTTACCACCACATTCCATCAACACCGGTGTGAGGGTCTCGGCGCACGCTGCCATGACTTTCTTGCCCGTCGCGGTCGATCCGGTGAACCCGATCTTGTCGACACCGGCCAGGCACAGTGTCGCGCCGACCGAACCATCGCCCGTGACGACCTGCAGCACAGGATGTTCAGGGACGACCTCGGCGAAGGCGCGGCCCAACCATTGCCCGACTGCCGGTGCGAACTCACTCGGCTTGTAGACCACGGCGTTGCCTGCAGCCAGCGAGAACGAGAGCGAACCGAGTGGGGTGAAGACCGGATAGTTCCACGGACCGATCACACCGATCACCCCGAGAGGTCGATACTCCACCGAGGCGGCCTGATTGACCGTCAACAAACTGGAGCGGACGCTGCGCCTGCCCAATACCTTTCGGGCATTCTTCGACGCCCACGCGAGATGTTCTAGTGCCATGGCGATTTCGAGCATTGCGTCAGGGTGCGGCTTGCCCATGTCCCGGTGCACGACGTCGGCGAGTTCGGATGCGCGACGAGCGATGATTCCTCGCCACCGATCCAGTCGACGAGCGCGTTGCTCGAATGTCAGTTCTGCCCACCATTCGGAAGCAGTACGGGCGTCGCGCACTGCCTGTGTCACTGTGTCGTCGGACGCCTGTGTGGTCGTGTCGATCTCGGTCGCCGTCATCGTGGAGTTCCTTGAAGTGTGTGGTGGACGGCGCCGTCGGCCCAGCCGCGGGTGACGCGTTGGAGGATCGGTCGGGACAGAGTCAGAATGGGGGCGAACCACGGCTGCGCTTGCACAGCGAACGTCCAGGTGAGGCGGCTGCCAGTCGAAGTCGGTTCCAACACCAGATCTTCAGCGAAGCGTTTGAACCCCGGAAGTGACGCCGACTCCACGTAGAACGACATCCGGCGCCCCTCGTCCCAGCGGAAGAATCGCTCGTTCAGTGCAGCAAAAGCGCCGGCTCGCACGGTTCGCGTAGTCCCGACGCCGAATGGTCTGTCCGAGGTCCAGTCGGCTCCGGTGATCCCGTGCGCCCACGACGTGAGCGCTCCGTCCGAGGTCAACGTCTGCCACAAGCTTTCACATGTCGCTTCGGATTCGATCCGGTGAGTGATCACCAGCGGAGCGGAGCGGATGAAGGCTGCGTCGGCCGCAGAAAGAGAGAATTTTCCCTTCACAGGTCCACCACCAAAGACCCACCGGTGGAACGTGATCGACAGGTCAACATCGAACCAGTACGTTCGGATTCGGTGAGGAGGGTGTCTCGATGCTCGACGGTCCCGGAGAGCACCCGGACCTTGCATGTACCGCAGAAGCCCTGTTGGCATGAATACGCTACTCCGGGAAGTACGCGTCGTATTGCAGCCAATGCACTTTCGGACTCGCCCACATCGACGGTGAGACCGGTGCGCGCCAGATGCACCGTGAACTCCTTGCCGTCGACTGCCGGGAGTGGGGAGAACCTCTCGCTGTGCACCGATCCGGTCGGGTTGGCGGCGAAAGTTGCCGCACGCACCGTGTTCATCAGCGGAACCGGTCCGCACGTGTACACCGCGGCACCTGGATCCGCAGCAGCGACGAGTGTTCCGATATCCGTCGGACCCAGCTCGTCGTCGGGTCGGATGGTTACCCGGCCGCTGGAATACTCCTCGATCTCGTTCAGGAATGGCATAGCTGCCCGAGTTCGTCCGAGATAGTCCAATCGCCACGGGACTCCGCGGCGGTGACAGCGTTGCACCATGGGAAGTATCGGAGTGATCCCGATTCCGCCCGCAACAAAGAGGTACGACGGAGCAGTGACAAAAGGAAATGCATTCCGCGGCCCTCGTACGTCGACAACCATTCCGGGTTTCAGCGACTCGTGTATCTCGCGGGAGCCACCCCCGCCTTCGTCGATTCGCCGGACGGCGATCCGATACGAGGTCAAGTCGTCGGGGTCTCCGCACAACGAATACTGTCGTTGCCTTCCCGAGGGGAGAATGACGTCTAGGTGAGCGCCGGGAATCCACGACGGCAGGGTGATTCCTTCCCTCGGGGTCAAGGTGACACTCAGGACGTCTGCGCACTCGAACCGGACGGACTTCACGTCCAGCGTCATGTCGAATCCGCTGTAGCGGACCGGGTTGGGACGCGAAAGTATCTGCGCTGCAGGACTTGACGCAAAGATTCGACGGTATGCGCTCGTCGCCTGTGCGGCAATCCTCAACGACCGGGTCGGTGTGAAGTCTTGTGCGTCGTGAGGACGGTCGGCAGTCGTCTTGTTCATCCTTCACTCTTTTCGGAAGAACGATTGGCGGCAGGTGAGCGAGCGAGGTAGCGCATGGCTACGTCCATGTCCCCGATCTGGGACGGATGGAAGCTCGGCCGCAGATACGGAGGAATCTCGGTGATCAGGAATTTCATGTTCGGGACCAGGCCGCGGCGAGTGGCGCTGATCAGTTGCAGAGGCCACAGGCGGCCCTTCGCCTTCGACGGGTCCTGCCGGAAAAGGTAGTTCATCGAGGCGATGAACAACACGAACAACGTGAAGCTGGCGAGCAGCGCCGTGCGAACGCGGCGGGCGTAGCTACCGTCCACGTACATGTAGGCGTCGAAGGCCACGTTGCGGTGCTCGACTTCCTCGGCGCCGTGCCACTTGACCATGTCGAGCATCGTCGGGTGCATGCCGGCATCTTCGAGGGCGGGATCGGTGAGCAGCCATTCCCCGACCACCGCCGTGTAGTGCTCCATCGCGGCAAACAAGCCGAGACGTTCACAGAGCCAGGCGTGCTTGGCTTTTCCGGTCAATCCTTTGTCGCCCAATATCTTGTCCACGAGCCAGTCCATCCGGCGTGACATCGGTTTCATGTCCATGCCGAGGTCCGCAAGATGCTCGCGTGCACCTTTGTGCGACGACGCGTGTGTTGCTTCCTGGCCGACGAATCCCACCACCTCTTCGTGCAGGCGGGGGTCCTCGATGAGCGGGAGCGCTTCGGCGAGCGTTGCGGACATGGCCCGCTCTCCCTCGGGCAACACGAGATGCATGAAGTTGATGACGTGGGTGACCATCGGTTCGTTCGGCACGTAATGCAGTGGTACGCCGTCCCAGTCGAATTCGACGTCACGGGCGGCGATCGCATGTGCTTCGTCGGTGTAGCGGCGCGCGCCGGACGGTGCGACGACGGGTGTGCCTCGGAAGGCGTTGATGCCGAGCATTATCGGCTCCTCACGGTTTCTCGGGCAGTGGTGAGTGATTCGGACGAGACGGGTTGTACTTGCGCGTAGTGAGCGAGGTCGGCTCGTTTGGTCCTGGTGCGGAAGGATCGGTTGAATCCGGGATAGAAGGTGTAATTGCGGCCGCCGTCGACGAGGTAGTAACTACTGCACCCGCCGGCGTTCCATACGCTGGTGGCGAGTCGGCGGTCGGTCGCGCGCACGAACTCTCTCTGCACGTCTGCCCGGACGTCGATACTGCCGATGCCGCCCTCGTCCATTTGAAGAATGCAGCTCACGATGTACTCGACCTGCGCTTCGATCGTGACGACCTGCGAGGTGTAGACCACGGAATTGGGGCCGAGGATCATGAAGAAGTTCGGAAACCCGCTGATGGTGGTGCCGAGGAAGGCCTCGGCACTGCCGTTCCACGTCTGCGCGAGGCTGCGGCCGTCCTTGCCCCGGATGATGTCGAACGACGGGTTGTCTCCCATACGAAAGCCGGTTCCCATGACTATGGTGTCGACTTCCCGGAAGGCGCCGTCCGCGGTGAGGACTCCGCGCTCCTGCACCTCGACGATTCCGTCCGTCACCACCTCCACATTGGGTGACGCCAGCGCGGGATAGTAGGTGTTCGAGAACGTCGGACGCTTGCATCCGAATGCGTAGTGGGGGAGCAGCTTTGCGCGAAGCTCCGGGTCCCGCACCTGCCGGCGAAGGTGTGCTCGGCCGAGTGCGGCCAGCCCTTTGAGCAGTGACGGCTTGTACACGAATCCGGGTACCAGGGCTTCTTGGAGCAGGTCAAGTCCCTTGCGTGCCAGTCGTTGGGTGAGCGGCACCCGCTCGAAGAGAGCGCTCGGCCAGCCGGTCATCGGCTGATCCGGGTGCGGCAGGATCCACGTCGGTGTCCGCTGGAACACGGTCAACGTGTCCGCGAGCGGTTGCAGTCTGGGGATGATCTGCACCGCAGAGGCGCCGGTGCCGACCACGGCTATCCGCTCACCGCGAAGGTCGTGGTCGTGGTTCCAGTCCGCGGTGTGGAACATCTGACCACGAAACGATTCGAGCCCGGGAAGGTCGGGTGTGGCGGGGGCACTGAACGGGCCGGTGGCCGCGACCAGGAACTGTGCCTCCCACATGGTTTCCGCAGTGTGTACCCGCCAGATCTGGGCTTGCTCGTCCCACGAAGCTTCTGTCACGTCCTGGTTGCAGTGGAAATGACCGGCCAGTCCGAAGCGATGGACGCAATCCCGGAGATAGTCGTAGATCTCGGGCTGTAGCGGATACAGCCGCGTCCAGTTCGGATTTGGCGCAAACGAGAACGAGTACAGAATCGACGGGATGTCGCACTGTGCACCGGGGTAGGTATTGACCTGCCAGGTTCCCCCGGGCTCCGCGGCACGTTCCAGAACGACGAAGTCGTCGATCCCGGACTGCTTCAAGCGGACAGCCGTTCCGATGCCGCCGAAACCGGCTCCGATGACGACGACTCGTGTTCGGCGAGTTCGAGTTTCCTCGTCACCGGCCGATGGCCCCGAGGTTGGGTCGATGTCGACCATGTGTGACGCCTCCTGATTGGTGCGTGAACAACTGAACGAAGAGTAAGTCTGACATCAAGTGATGTCAACAGCGGTTGATGTCAGAATTCAACTGATTGACATCGGGCGATGTCAGTTCGCTTGCGGAGGTCGCCGCGATAACCTGAGGTCGAGAGCGCTGCCGGTCAGTGAGAACATGGGGACATGACGGATACCGAGGCTCGGCGCACCGGCCCGCGCAGGTGGCGTGGGCAGGAACCGGAAGATCGCCGCGCCGCGCGCCGGACACAGCTGATCGAAGCCGGGTTGCAGATCATGGGTACCGAGGGAGCGGCCGCCGCGACCATGCGTGCGACCTGCCGCGAGGCCGCGCTGACCGAACGGTACTTCTACGAGAGCTTCGCCAACCGTGACGAACTGCTGGTCGCCGTGCTCGACGAGGTCGTTCTCGGTGCGCGTGACACTATTCTGGACGCTCTCGAGGCGGCGCCTTCCGAACCGTCGGCCCTGATCCGCCACGTGGTGAAGGCCTTCACCAACTACGTATTCAAAGATCCTCGACGTGGACGCATCATGTTCGTCGAATCCCAGGCGGAACCTGCGCTGTGGGATCGAGGGCGAGAATTGATGGCGGAGTTCACGAATCCGATTTCCGCGTCGCTCGAGCTGATGTACGGCGGCGAGGCAACCGACTCCGCGAACTCCGAACTCAATTCGGTGGGGCTGTTCGGTGCCCTCGCGTTCATCTATCAGGCGCACACCCCGTCCTCCAAGATCTCTCGAAAGCGTTTGGTGGAGCACATTTCGCTCATGGTCGAGGCGCAGGCGACGGTCAACAGCACGCCCGCGAGAAAAGAATGACGTCCGCGTCGGCCACAGGCGGAAGGCGTCTCGGTCCCGAAGACCGGCGTGAGCAGATCATTGTCAGCGCGGCAAAGGTTTTCGAGGAGAAGTCTTTTGCCGACGTCTCGATGACCGAGTTGGCCAAGGCGGCTGGGGTCGGACGTCCGCTGCTCAATCATTACTTCGGCTCCAAGCGGGAGTTGTATCTCGACGTCGTGCGGCGGTTCGTCTTCATTCCCGAAGTGGCGGTGGACCGCATTCCGCGATCGGCGAGCCAGGAGAAGCGGATCGGCGCCGTGATCGATCGGTGGCTCGACGTCGCCTGGCGTCATCGCGACATGTGGATCTCGACAGTCATGTCCGACGACCTCCGCCGTGATCCCGAGATGGATCGGATCCTGCAGGATGCTGACGACGTTGCTGCGCGACGCATGATGGATGCGCTCGAGATTCGACCGAGTGAAGGCAGCGAGGCTGCTGTTCATTCGATGATCGTGGCGTACGGAGGCTTGGCGAAGGCTGCCAGTAAGCAGTGGTTGGTGACGGGAGCGCTCGACCGCGAACAGGTGCACCTTCTGCTGGTACGCAGTTTGCTCGCCATCGTGCGTGACGTTCTGCCGGCGTGCGAGGCGGATTCCTGATTGCTCAGAGTGATCTCGCCACGAGGTCCTTCATGACTTCGTTCGATCCGGCGTAGATTCGCTGAATACGAGCGTCGGCATACATCTGAGCGATGGGATATTCGAGTATGTAGCCGTACCCGCCGTGTAGTTGCACGCAGCGGTCGATCACGGCGCACTGCTGATCGGTGAGCCAGTACTTGGCCATCGCGGCGGTAGTCGCATCGAGCTGCCCGGCAAGGTATTTGACGATGCAGTCGTCGATGAACGTTCGTGAGATACGAGCGATGGACGCGCACTCGGCAAGTTCGAAGCGCGTGTTCTGCAGATCGAAGAGCGTTTGCCCGAACATGTTTCGGGATTTGGTGTACTCGACGGTGAGGGCGACTGCACGCTCCATTGCCGCAGTGGCTGCAACTCCGCAGATCAATCGTTCGGGCAGTAGCTGCTGCATCAGCTGGGCAAACCCTGTGCCTTCGCGGTCCCCGAGCAGGTTTGTTGCAGGCACCCGCAAGCGGTCGAAGAACAGCTCGGTGGTGTCCTGGCCCTTCTGTCCGACCTTCTCGAGTATTCGCCCGCGCTCGAAACCCGGTGTGTTGTCATCGACCTCGGCCACGATGAGCGACACTCCACGCGCTCCGAGGCTGGGATCGGTCTTGGCGGCAATGATCACCAGATCACAATTGCGACCGTTGGAGATGAAGGTCTTTGCGCCGCTGATCAGATAGTCGTCACCGTCGCGGACGGCTCGGGTGGTGATGTTCTGCAAGTCGGATCCGGTGCCGGGCTCGGTCATGGCGATTGCGCCCACCCACTCGCCACTCACCAGTTTCGGTAGCCAGCGCAGTTTGTGCTCGTGATCGGCGTAGGCATTGAGGTAGTGCGGCACGATTCCCGAGTGCACGCCGAGTTGGAGTGAATGATCACCCGCCATGACCTGCTCGTGGAACAGCACGGCGTCGTGCGCGAAAGTTCCTCCTCCGCCGCCGTACTCGGTGGGGATCGACATGCCGGCGAGCCCGAGCGCCCCGAGTTCTCGATATGCGGATTTGTCGGGAAAACCTTGGGACGCGAAGCGTTTCTGATGCGGTGTGACGTGTTTGGCGAAGAAGTTCCTTGCCAGGTCGGCCACGGCCTCCAATTCGTCGTCCATCCACGGGGACCGTCGTTCTGCGGTCCGGGTTGCGGTAGATCCTTGCGTCATCGTGATTCTCCCGATCGATGAAGTGCGACCCGCGAGCGGATCCGACTCCACCTATCATCCACACTGTTGACATAGTGTCAATAAAGGGGTGGTCGAATCGACCTCCGGACCCGCCTCGAATTCCACGTCGGCCGCCCGCAAGAATGGGACGACACAGACACGAACAGGCCGGCGCGAAGGATGGGCAGTGGACCCCGAAGAAACATCAGCGGGTCACGAGTCCAACCTCCCGGCTCCGCGGCCGGCGCGCAGCGTCCTGTTCGGATTGCCGCCGGTGGGAAACAGGTACCCCGGAGCGGTTCGCGTCGCCCTCGCCCTGGCGATTCCGGCGGCCATCGCCACACTGCTCGGATTCGGGTCTGCTTCGCTCCTGGTCGGCCTCGGTGCATTTGCATCGATCTACGGTGAGGGTCGTCCGTACCGGAGCAGGTGGAAGGCAGTCGGTATCGCTGCGACGGCGCTGACGATCCTGTCCTTCGTCGGGGCATCGGTGGGTGAGCCCGTCCACCGAGCCATCGCTGAGGGAGCGCCGACGGTGCTGCTGGTCTTTGTCGTGCTGATCATGGCCGTCGTGGTGTCGACCTGCGCCTTCACCGTCGACGCGCTTCGATTGGGTCCACCGGGCGCGTTCTTTCTGTTGCTCACCACCGAGATCAGTTCCGTGATCGCCACTCCCGGTCAGCCGCCGGTCGAGGTCGCGATGTGGACGGCAATCGGTGGGATCAGCGCGGTGGTCGTCTCGATGACGGGAATCCTGTGGGCACCGAGAGCTGTCGAACGCAGCGCTGTACAGGCAGCCGTCTCGGCCGTTGCGGAGTACACGGACGCTCAGGCGAGGTACGCCCCACCCGAACTCACGCGAGACAAACGCCACGCTGCAGCACTTCGGCTGCACGACGCGTGGCAGTGCCTTTACCGCGGCGCAATCGTCGGGAAAGACCACCCGTTGACCCGTGAACTCGAACGAGCGCAGATCTCGATGGCCAGAGCGATCTCCGACGACCACGATCCGGAGCTCATGGCGGACCCCGCGTTCGACGTCGACGAGGTCGGGGCCCACCCGCCTCTGCCCGACCCGACGATCCGATATCGGTTCCTCCGCGCCTGCAATCCGTCCAGCCGAGCGTCGGTGACGGCACTTCGGCTGTCCATTGCCTGTATGGCGGCGGGAACCCTCACCGTCCTGCTCGGCATCGATCGCCCGGACTGGGCGGTGATCGCCGCGGCGATGGTCCTTCATCAAGGACCGGATCGAATACTGGGCACCTATCGCGGAATCCACCGCATCGGCGGAACCGTCCTCGGGTTGATTCTGTTGGGTGCCATCTACTCCTGGAGTCCGACCGGTCTGTGGTTGGTGGCGGTACTTGCAGTCCTGATGGCGGGGATCGAGCTGTTCCTGGTGCGGAATTACGGGATAGCCGTCATCTTCATCACCGCCCTCGCGATTCTCCTCGGCGCGGCCGGTGGTGCGCACGGGACCGTCCGACATCTGATCCTCAGCCGCATGCTCGAGACGGCAATCGGCGTCGTCGTGGCGTTGGTGGTCCTGTGGACGGTGGGGCGCGGTGCGCATCGACGCACTCTGATCTGGGTCGACGAACGGGCGGGTAGCGTCCTGTTCAAGCTGCTGACCGAAATTCGCGCGAGGCACTATGCACCACAGGCGAATTGGTCGGAGCTTTCGGAGCTTCGACGGGACCTGGACTTCGAACTGCGAGGTAGCGCGATGGCCGGGATCGACGCCGCCCACAACGAACCCGAGTGGGCGTCGCAGCAGTGGAGGACGCACACCGAATTGCACCATCTGGGATCGGATGTACTGCACCGACTGTGGTTCGGCACGCAGGTGTCCAGATCACACCTCGAGGAATGGGAGTCTCGCTACTTGCGTTCGGGTTCGGTGTGATCGAGCATCGGCACAGCGCTGAACTTGGCTGGATTCGCAATGTCGTAGGCCGCGCACACGACTCCGTCGCGGACAGTGAAGCCGGCAACGCGAGCGGCGAACTGCGGGTACTGGTCGTCCCCTGGTGAGCCGGCGAATACACCGCCGAGCTGTCCGTTGACGAGAACCGGTGACATCGAGAACACCGCTGCCGGTCCGTACTTGCGGGCCAATCCCAGATAGAACCGCGCGACACGATCGCTGCCGCGCACAATGTTGACAGCCGTGCGGGTAGTTCCGCCTGCGTCACCGATCAGGACGGCATCGGGATCGAGTGCACCTATCACGGCGTTCAGATCTCCACTCGCGATAGCCGTCACCAATCGCTCGACGGCAGCAGCATGCTCCTCGCTACTGACCGGGACCGGCGCCGACGCTGCGGCTTTACGGGCCCGCGAGGCCAACTGACGGGCAGTGGCTACTTCGATGTCGAGGATGCGCGCAACCTCGGCGAAGGGCACGTCGAAGCCGTCATGCAGGACGAAGGCAACGCGTTGAGCGGGAGTAAGGGTGTCCAGGACGACGAGGGCAGCAAAACGATTCTGTTCCTGCGTCACGACGTACTCCAGCGGATCGGGTGTCGCTGAGGGTGTGCCCGAGGTGGCGTCGACGGGCGTGACGATCGGCTCCGGAAGCCACTGTCCGACATAGCTTTCTCTTCTGACCGCGGCCGATTTGAGATGATCGAGGCAGATCCGACCGACAACAGTGGTGAGCCATCCGCGCAGCTCGCGGATCTCGAGGTCGCTTCCTTGTCTCGATTGTGCGACTTGCAAGCGTATCCATGCCTCCTGCACCGCATCCTGAGCGTCGCTGAAACTTCCGGTGAGACGGTAGGCCACCGACGTCAGGTGGCCACGGTGTTGCTCGAAGTCCTGCGCAGTCGTCGGCGAAAGCATGCCCTCATGATACTGACCTCACACATTAAATCCGGCATGAATGTAACCGTTGACCCAGGTAGTGGGTGCCGACGTATGGTTTCGGCACTGCTCACGGCTCGATCCTGTCTGCACATTCATTGGAGTCTCACGTGTTTCGGTCTTTCCCGCTCATGTCGCTCAACTGTTGTCGTTGAACTGACATTCCCACACCTGCCTGTGCCGAGTGCCGCACACGGCGCTCCGGACAGGTGTAGCCGAGAACTGAACCAATCATCTTCTACAGGAAGCAACTTCATGATTCGCCCTCGTTTCGCGCGCTCGGTAGCCGCGGTCGTCGCTCTTGTCACTCTGTCCAGTTTTGCCGTTGCCTGCTCGGGCTCCTCCGACGAAGTGGTCAAGACCGCCGACGGCAAGACCGTCCTGCGGTACGAGGGCAGCACCGGACAGGTCATCTACCCCGAACTGGCCGCTGACCTCGGCTACTTCAACGACGTGGAGCTCAACTGGATCGGCGATACGACCAGCGGCCCTCAGAGCATTCAGAACGCAGCGACCGGTCAAACCGAGTTCGGCGGAGCGTTCAACGGGGCGGTGGTGAAGTTGGCTTCCGCGGGTTCACCGATCACCTCGGTCATCGGGTACTACGGCTCCGACAAGGAGAGCTTCAACGGGTACTACGTTCTCGACGACAGTCCGATCAAATCGGCGAAGGACCTGATCGGCAAGAAGGTCGGGATGAACACCCTCGGTGCGCACCACGAGTTCGTCGTGCGTGAATGGCTTGCGCGGGAGGGGCTTACACCGGACGAGATCAAGCAGGTTGAATTGATCGTCGTTCCGCCGGTCAACACGGAACAAGCGTTGCGGCAGGGACAGATCGACGTCGCCACCCTCGGCTCGGTCTTCCGTGACTCCGCGCTAGAACGTGGTGGCCTTCGTGAGCTGTTCACGGACGAATCGTTGTTCGGCTCCTTCACCTACGGCACGTTGGTGTTCCGTGACGACTACATCGCGCAGAACAAGGAGGCGGTCGCCGATTTCGTGCAGGGAACAGCGAGGGCCATCCGCTGGACGCAGACACACCCACGAGAAGAAGTGGTCGCGAAGCTGACGTCGATCATCAACAGCCGCGGACGCAACGAGGACACCAAGCTCATCAGCTACTGGAAGAGCCCAGGAGTCGCCGGCCCCGGCGGAACGATCACCGATACCGAGATCAGCACGTGGATCGACTGGCTCACCCGTAACGGCGAACTCGAAGAAGGAAAGTTGAAGCCGTCGGACATCTACACCAACGAATTCAACCCGTACGCCAACGGAACGTATTCACCCGACAGCGGCGCTGACGGACAGGCACTGGAGGCAGCAAAATGAGCACAGAACCGAAACTACGGCTCGAGCACGTCACCAAACAGTTCGACATTCGTGGAACCGACGAAGTTTTCACCGCGGTCGAGGACATCAACATCGACGTGGCGCCGGGGGAGTTCCTGGTCCTCGTCGGGCCGAGTGGTTGCGGCAAGTCGACTCTGCTGGACCTCCTCGGAGGACTCAGTTCGCCCACTTCCGGTCGAATCCTTCTGGACGGCAAGCAGATCACGGGCCCAGGCTTGGATCGGGGAATCGTCTTCCAGCAATACGCGCTACTTCCATGGCGAACTGCACGTCACAACATCGAGTTCGGACTCGAAGCGAAGGGCGTGAAGAAGAGCGAGCGACGCGAGCTCGCCGAGCATTACCTCGAACTGGTCGGTCTGCAAGGTTTCGCGGATCGCTATCCGCACGAGTTGTCCGGTGGAATGAAGCAGCGGGTCGCGATCGCCCGCAGCCTGGCATTCGACCCCGAAGTGTTGCTGATGGACGAACCATTTGCTGCGCTGGACGCACAGACGCGAGAGTCGCTGCAGGACGAGCTTCTGCGCATCTGGAAGGCCACCGGCAAGACGATCCTGTTCATCACCCACGGAATCGACGAGGCCATCTACCTCGGGCAGCGTGTTGCAGTACTGACGTCGAGGCCAGGGCGCGTCAAGACGATCGTCGACATCGACATCGACCGGTCCGGCGACGACGTGCGATCAGGTGAGGAGTTCCGAGTGTTCCGGCACCGGATCTGGACGCTACTGCACGGTGAAGTCGAGCGCGCTCGGGCCGGCGAACTCGATCCTGCCAAGGAGGTTGCACATGTCTAGCGCATTGGCGACGCCGGAGGTGGTCGCCGCTCCGAAACCGTTGGCCGACAAAACACCTGACATTGCGCAGCGGAGCCAGGCCGGCGGCAAGGCGGCGCGCTACATTGGTTCCACCGCCTGGCGGATTGCCAAGCCGTCGATTGCGATCGCGATCTTCCTCGGGATCTGGGAAGCGGCACCTCGGCTCGGGCTGGTGGACAAGGTCTTCCTCCCGCCCTTCACCGAAGTTGTGTCCGCATTCTTCACCCTCGCCGAGAACGGACAATTGCAAGAGCATGTTTCCGCCAGTCTGACGCGTGCGCTGACCGGCTTCTTCGTGGCCATCGCGATCGCGATTCCGTTGGGAATTGCGATCGCCTGGTACCGCCCGGTCTCCGACTTCCTCAACCCGATTCTCGAATTGTTCCGCAACACAGCAGCCTTGGCGCTGCTTCCCGTCTTCGTGCTGATTCTCGGAATCGGTGAGGAATCGAAGATCGCCCTGGTGATCTACGCCTGCACCTTCCCGATCCTGCTCAACACCATTTCGGGTGTGCGCACGGTCGATCCGCTCCTGATCAAGTCCGCTGCCTCGCTGGGGTTCTCCTCGATTCGGCTGTTTCAGAAGGTGGTTCTGCCCGCCGCTGTTCCCACGATCTTCACGGGTATCCGCATGGCAGCCGCGTCGTCGATTCTCGTGCTGATCGCCGCCGAAATGGTCGGGGCCAAAGCCGGTCTCGGGTATCTGATCACCGCTTCACAACTCAACTTCCAGATCCCGAACATGTACGCGGGCATCGTCGCGATCTCGTTGTTGGGTCTGACAATCAACGCGATTCTGGTCCTGATCGAACGTCGGCTCTCGCGCTGGCGCGTCACCACCTGACCACACATTCACGGAAAGATTCTGCGAACTCATGTCCGAACGACAATTTCATCTGAACGCCTTCCTGATGGGCGTCGGCCATCATGAGGCGGCGTGGCGCCACCCACGCACAAATGCGGCCAACCTCCTGGACGTCAAGCACTTCCAGGAATTGGGGAGAATCGCCGAGCGTGGAAAGCTGGACTCGGTGTTCTTCGCCGACGGTCTAGCAGTCGGCCCGCGGGTCAAGTACAACACCCAGGCGATCTTCGAACCCGTCACCTTGCTGTCGGCGATCGCGGCGGCCACCGACAAGGTGGGGCTGATTGCAACCGCGTCGACCAGTTACAGCGATCCATACACTCTCGCAAGGAAGTTCGCTTCCCTCGATCACATCAGTGGCGGACGAGGCGGGTGGAACATCGTGACGTCGGCCGGCGCCGACGAGGCCGCGAACTTCGGCCTCGATGCGGTACCGACGCACAGCGGTCGTTACGAGCGCGCCGAGGAGTTTCTCGACGTGACGCTCGGACTCTGGGACAGCTGGGAAGAGGGGGCAGTTGTCCTGGACGAAGAGACCGGAATCTTCGCCGATCCTGATCGTGTCCATCGCATCGACCATGACGGTCAACGATTCACGGTGGCTGGCCCGCTCAATTCGCCGAGGTCTCCACAGGGACGTCCGCTGCTTGTACAGGCCGGTTCCTCCGAGAGCGGTAAGGATTTCGCGGCGAGGTATGCCGAAGCCGTGTTCACCGCTCAACGAACACTCGAGCAGGGGCAGGATTTCTACACCGACCTCAAAGCGCGGCTGATCAAGTACGGGCGTAGTCCCGACGAGATCAAGGTGCTGCCAGGCATCGTTCCCTTCATCGCGGATACGGAAGAAGAAGCCAAGGCACTGGAGCAGTCGTTCACGGATCTCATCTCACCTGAGTACTCACTGCGCCAACTGTCGAACATGGTGGGCGTCGACCTCACCGAGCATTCGCTGGATGCCCCGCTGCCACCGTTGCCGGACATCGATCGCATCCAAGGAAACAAGAGTCGATACCAGCTCGTCAAAGACCTTGCGGAGAGCGAAAACCTCACCGTCCGTGAACTGATCGGCAAACTCGGCGGTGGCCGTGGGCATCGGACATTTGCCGGGACACCGGAGCAGGTCGCGGACGAGTTGACCGAATGGTTCGACAAGGGCGCCGCGGACGGCTTCAACATCATGCCGCCCTATCTGCCCGGAGGGCTCGAGGTGTTCGTCGACCGGGTCGTGCCGATTCTGCAGGCGCGTGGGCTCTTCCGGACCGAATACACGGAATCCACCCTGCGGGGTCACTACGGCCTCGATCGTCCGGCGAATCGGTTCTCGCGGGCCGCTGACGCGGCAGAAGTGAGCGCGTGACGGAAACACTGCCCAAGGAACAGCCGGCGATTGCCGGTCTCAAGCCACTGGTCACAACGGTTTTCGTACCGGCGGCCATCTTCGGGATCGGTCAGGGTGCGGCTGCCCCCATCATGGCCGTCACCGCGCGCGACCTGGGTGCCTCGGTTGCCGTCGCCGGCCTGATCGTTGCACTCGGTGGTTTGGGCGCCGTACTCGGTGACCTCCCCGCCGGCAGGATCGTGTCGCGCTTCGGTGAGCGCAGGTCGATCATCGGCGGAAGTTCCTTGGGTGCAACAGGAGTGGTGATCTGTCTCCTTGCACAGACTCCGTGGATGCTCGGTATCGGCGCACTGTTGACCGGATTGGCGAATGCGGTGTGGGGCCTTGCGCGGCAGAGCTACCTCGCCGAGACCGTGCCACTCGGTCTACGGGCTCGAGCAATGTCGTCGTTCGCTGCGATGTGGCGGTTGGGTTTCTTCCTGGGACCGCTCATCGGGGCCGGCGTGATTCTCCTGGTGGGAGCGCGCGGAGGATTCCTTGTCCAGTTGGTGGGCGTCGTGCTCGCCGGGGCGCTGATGGCCCGCGTTCCCGACCCGCCACGAAAGGTGCAGGCAGGCAACAGCGATCACGGACACGTTACGCTCCCGGAGATCCTTCGCCGTCATCGTGCCGCTCTGTCGACGCTCGGGACAGGCTCCCTTCTGATGGGCGCCGCCCGCGCTTCGCGTGAGGCCGTTCTTCCATTGTGGGCATTGCACCTCGGATTGGATGCAGCCCAGGTGAGTGTGATCTTCGGTATCGGTGCGGCCGTGGACCTGCTGTGCTCGTACCCGGCCGGACACATCATGGACCGATACGGCCGCAGGCTGGTCGCGGTGCCTTCGCTGACGGTGATCGGTGTGTCGTACCTACTGTTGCCGTTCTCGACGGGTGCAGTGGGATTGACCGTGGTCGCTGTCGTGATGGGGATCGGCAACGGACTGGGCAACGGCGTGATCATGACCCTCGGTGCCGATATCGCCCCGCCCGAAGAACGCGCCGAGTTCCTCGCTGCATGGCGATTGACGCACGACACCGGCATGTTCGGTGGGCCGCTCGCGATCGGTCTACTCGCCGCGGTGCTCCCACTCGGGTGGGCATTCGCCGCTCTGGGCGCGACGTCGTTCGCCGGCGCGGCGATGATGTTCCGCTTCATTCCGGTCTACTCTCCGCGGGTGTCACCCCGGTCGCGCGTCGGGAAACTGTAGGTAGGCTCGCTACATGCGATTCGGACTGTTCGTACCTCAAGGCTGGCGTCTGGACCTGGTCGGCATCGACCCCGCGAAGCAGTGGGAGGTGATGCGGGACTTCACGCTGCGCGCGGAGGCAGGGCCGTGGGAGTCGGTGTGGGTCTACGACCACTTCCACACCGTTCCCCAGCCGACGGAAGAAGCGACTCACGAGGCGTGGACATTGATGGCCGCACTCGGTGCGTCGACCTCGCGTATCCGACTGGGCCAGATGTGTACCGCCATGAGTTACCGAAACCCGGCGTACCTCGCCAAGGTCGCCGCGACCACCGACCTGATCACGGGTGGACGCGTCGAGATGGGCATCGGCGGCGGCTGGTACGAGCAGGAGTGGCGCGCATACGGCTACGGCTTCCCCTCTGCCGGTGAGCGTCTGGGCCGCCTCGACGAAGGAATCCAGATCATGCAGCAGGCGTGGTCGACCGGCAGCGCGACGCTCGACGGCAAGTACTACCAGGTCGACGGAGCGCTGTGCCGTCCACTTCCGTTGCAAGAGGGCGGAATTCCCATCTGGGTTGCCGGTGGCGGCGAGAAGGTCACACTCAAGATCGCGGCCAAGTACGCGCAGTACACGAACTTCGACGGCACCCCGGCCGGCTTCGCGCACAAGTCCGAGATCCTGAAGAAGCACTGCGACACCGTCGGCACCGATTTCGACGCCATCGTCCGTTCGGCCAACTACAACGTGGCCATCGGCGCGACGGAATCCGAGGTGGCTCAGCGGTTGGAGACACTGAAGGACAGACTGACGCCGTTGGTCGGCGAAGCTGCCGCCGATGCGTCGCTCGATGCGTTCCGCGGAATGCCCGCCGTCGGTACACCCGAGCAGATCATCGAGAACCTGTCGGCGCTCAAGGCACAGGGACTCGAGTACGGAATCTTCTACTTCCCCGAGGCCGCGTACGACACGTCGGGAATCGAGATGTTCGAGAAGGAAGTGCTGCCCGCGCTCGCGTAACCGTTGGGGCTAGCGCAGTGAGTCAGGAAGATCGGCCGGGTTGATCAGAACCCGGCGATCGGGGTGGGTGCGAACTTCTTCGGAATCGGGAATCCGGCTCTGCAGGAAGTTCCACTCGCTCGCACTGACAGCAGCGATCGCGCGTGCCAGCACTGCCGAGTCCTTGGTCCCCCACTCGATCGGCATGGGACTGACCATCTGCCACGTGTCAGCCTTGCTGCGGGTGGAACGATCCGAACGCAGTGCGACCGACGGAATGCGGTCGCCGACTCGCCACTTCGGATTGAGTCGAACGTTGCGGCTGACGAGCGCGTACTGCGGTGCTCCGGCCGCAGGCTTCGCGATGTCGATCAATGCCGTCAAGGTCGCCGCTCGAGGGTGAACCTCGGTGACGATCGCGGGAACCAGTGGGTTGTCCGCATACAGAGATTCGACGCTTCCCACCTTGCGAGGTGCCCACACGGCAACCCACAGGGAACTGGCCGCACCGATGGCGAGGACTGCGCCGATGATGATGGACCACACCTCGCCCATGCTGATCAACCAGGCCCCGACCGCGGCGAGGACGATCGCGAAGATCACCGCAGAAATCTGCAGGCGGCGTACATCGGCCAGTGTGTCGTTGACCGACTTGGCGTGAGCCTTGTCGACGGTGAACTGGAAGTCAGCCACGAAAAATTCCTTCGGGTGGTGCCGGACGATCTAGGACCGGCCCCCGATCTCCCGGGGACCGTCCACCAGCGTAGCTAGTTTCGCGCGCGCTCCCACATCTGCAGGTAAGCCTCGGCGCCACGGCTCATGTCCTCGATGATCGTGTCGCCGTCGGCGCCCGCAGCAATACGCATGTCCGCGATCCAGTCGGGAATCATCCCGTACTGGGCAACGCCGTCGGTGTTCACGTCGAAAACCCGGGTGCCGGCGCGCTGCTGGTCCATGACCGTGCCGTCGAAGGCGGTGTACGGATATTGCAGCGGATTTTCTGCGGCGTCGCCGCGCGGTGCGGCCTGCGGCCCGAAGCCGTTGGTGTCGGCGCCGTAGCCGAAACCGAAGTAGTAGTTCTCGCTTCGCATCGCCCGTGCGTCCCGCCACTGGTCGATGAACCCACGCTCTTCGGGCTTTTCGTCCGATGCGTCGAGTTGTCCGGCGTACAGGGCGACAAATCCGCCGAGTGCGTAGATCCGCTTGTACAGGCTCGGGTCGCTCCAGCTGTGACTGGAAACGACGCCGGAGTAATTCGCAGCTTCGAGAATATCGAGAGCCGCTTCGGCGGTCTTGACGCTCATGTGATCGATGTCCACGATCATCCCTCGGTCCATCAAACCTCGGATCGTGTACGCGCCGAGGTCGGTCAGGCCGTGCGAATTGCATTGCGGACCAGAGGGGTACACCGGAAGCGTCACTCCGGGTGGGAGTACCGCGAGAAGATTCTGTGCGCCGTCGACCTTGGTGGGCAGCACATTGTCCTCGGCAACGCCGGTGCATGGTTCCGACTGCCAGAACTCCCCAGTGCCCAGGTAGTTGCCGATGTTGACGGCCACTCCGGTGACGCCGCCGTCGAAACGGGCACCGCCGAGGGCGTTGTCGAACTTGTGCGTGACGATCATCTGCCGGACACCGAGGTCGTACAACTCGTCCAGGCCGCGGTCGATGTCGTCCTCGGTGCACTGCGGAATACCGTTGCGCACAGAGCAACCGAAGGGTTCGGACACCTCCACCCCGAGGGTGACGGCCAGCTTTCCGTCGGCGGCCACCTGCCTGGCCTGTTCAGGGGAGCTCACGATGCGGAACCAACCCCGGCCGGGACCGCCATACTGGGCGTCGATGTAGTCCTGGAGTTCGCGTGTCTGCTGCGCCTGGATCCGGACGGTCTCCATCTCGTCACAGGGATTTCGTTTACTCGGATACAGCTCGCACAGGACACGGTTGGCGACAAAGAGGTTGGTGAAGATTCGCAGACCGCCACGCCAGGCCCGCTCGACCCACTTGTAGTACGTCTGCTCGTGTGTCAGTGAATCGTGCGCCGGCCAGTCGGTGAAACTCGGCCAGCCGGTGGTGTCGTGAGTTTCGAAGGGATTGCCGTACGACAGAACGTTTTCGAGGAGCGCCGGTATCCCGTCGGGTTGATGGTCCGGGCAGTCGACGAGCGCTGCGGTGACGCCCTGAGGATCGAAAGGTCGGCCGCAGTGCAGGTTTCCGCCCATGAACTCGGAAGCATTCATGTGCACGTGTGTGTCGATGAATCCGGTGACTTCACCGTTCGGTCCGATTTCTCCCGGAACGCCGTTTGCGCCCACCTCCGCTTCGGGGAAGTCGGCGCAGCCGTCGCGCGGGATCAGCGTGAACGCAGATTCGGGAACGTCACCGGGATCGGACATCGTGAGCATCAAATCTCGCGAGATCAGTTGTCGGCCGTTCGAGGTCGCTGTCAGAACGAAGGACTCGCCAGTGGACATCACGGTCCAGTCGGTGGACGGAGTTGCTTCGGAAGTGGCGAGCACCGAGTCTGCGCCGTCGTGCGAGAGCATCGACCCGTCCGGGCCGTACAGCATGAATCGACCCAACTGGGCCGCATGTAGCCGGAACGGTTCGGCGTCTGCGGCTTTCGTTACGTCGGTGAGGTACGCCGACCCGTCACGACGGACGAAATCACCAGACTCGGTGCGCAGCGCGAAGCAACCGTTCGCAAGTGCGTACACCGAGTTCTGCGCAGTAGGAGCAGGACTCGGTGCCGCGGCGCTGACGCCAGTCGTGGCGACGACGACGGCGGCAGTCAGCAGCGAGATGGTTCCGGCGAGCCGACCCCGTAGACGTGGAACTGAGCGCATGGTGCTGGTGACCCCCGGCCGATGGACACGACTGTGACAGGGGACACTCTACAGATAACTGGACGTATGTCCATTTGATTCTGCAACGTGTTGCAGAAATGCTCAGCCGATGGCAGGTCCGAGCAGGTCATCGGCGTCGGTGATCCGATAGGCGTAGCCCTGTTCGGCGAGGAATCGCTGACGATGTGCCGCGTACTCCGCATCGAGAGTGTCGCGCGAGACCACCGAATAGAAGTGAGCCTGACCGCCGTCGTGCTTGGGTCGCAGTAGGCGTCCGAGTCGCTGCGCTTCTTCCTGTCTCGACCCGAAGGTTCCCGAAACCTGCACGGCGACAGACGCCTCCGGAAGGTCGATCGAGAAGTTCGCGACCTTACTCACCACCAGCGTCTGGATCTCACCGTTACGGAACTGATCGAAGAGGATCTCGCGTTCCTTGTTCTTGGTGGATCCCTTGATCACCGGGGCGTTCAGGGCTTCGCCGAGTTCGTCGAGCTGATCGAGATACGCACCGATCACCAAAGTCGGAGAATCGGGGTGCTTGGCCAGGATCGACTTCACGACCGCAATTTTCGTGTGAGCCGTCGAGCACAGTTTGTAGCGCTCCTCCGGTTCGGCGACGGCATAGGACATGCGCTCGGCGTCCGTCATCGTCACTCGCACCTCGACGCAGTCGGCCGGCGCGATCCAGCCCTGCGCTTCGATGTCCTTCCACGGAGCGTCGTAGCGCTTGGGGCCGATGAGCGAGAAGACGTCGCCTTCGCGGCCGTCCTCACGAACCAGCGTTGCGGTCAGGCCGAGACGGCGGCGCGACTGCAGATCTGCCGTCATCCGGAAGACAGGCGCGGGCAGCAAGTGGACCTCGTCGTAGATCACCAGTCCCCAGTCTCGGGAATCGAAAAGTTCGAGGTGCTTGTACTCGCCCTTCGTGCGACGTGTGATCACCTGGTACGTGGCGATCGTGACCGGCCGAATCTCCTTGCGCTCGCCGGAGTATTCGCCGATTTCTTCCTCGGTCAACGATGTACGCGCGATCAACTCACGCTTCCACTGACGACCGGCAACGGTATTGGTGACGAGGATGAGGGTGGTGGCCTTGGCCTTTGCCATCGCTGCGGCGCCCACCATCGTCTTGCCGGCGCCACACGGCAGCACGACGACGCCCGAACCGCCGGCCCAGAACGAATCCGCTGCCATCTGCTGGTAGTCGCGCAGTTCCCAGTGGCCCTCTTCGAAAGCGAGATCGATCGGGTGCGCTTCGCCGTCCACGTAGCCGGCGAGGTCCTCGGCCGGCCAGCCCACCTTGAGCAGCATCTGCTTGAGGCGGCCGCGTTCGCTCGGGTGGACGATCACGGTGTCGTCGTCGACCTTCTCACCGAGCATCGGCGAGATCTTCTTGTGTCGCATCACCTCGGTGAGGACTGCGCGGTCGAGGCTGACCAGGATAAGGCCGTGCACCGGGCTCTTGACCAGCTGTAAGCGTCCGTACCTGGCCATCGTGTCGACGATGTCGACCAGCAGCGGTTGTGGAACCGCGAATCGTGAGTACGACACGAGCGCGTCGACAACCTGCTCGGCGTCGTGTCCGGCGGCGCGGGCATTCCACAAGGCCAGGGGAGTGATGCGATAGGTGTGGACGTGTTCGGGGGCCCGTTCGAGTTCCGCGAAGGGGGCGATTGCCTGCCTGGCATCGCCGGCGCGCTCGTGGTCGACCTCCAACAGCAGCGTCTTGTCGGATTGGACGATCAACGGTCCGTCGGTCACGGAATCCTCCTAGTGAAGCTAACGCGGCAGCCACAGAGCGTTGCGCCGCGTTGTCGGCTGACGCCAACCCTGCCATTGTCCTGGTATCGGGGCGCAGACGCCAACAGGCGACGCTCGCACAGCCCGAAGTAGAGGTGCCCGAGTGCGAGCACCCCTACGTCAACAGGGCAGGATCGACCGCTATTCCGGGAGGCCCGCGGGTAGTACGAGGATCTTCACGTGTTCGTCGGGTGCGCGCAGAGCTGCGAAAGCGTCCGAGACTCCATCCAGACCGACCCTGCCGGTGATGATCGCTTCGGCGTCGATCTCGCCGTCGGCGAGCCTCTGCAGGGTGATGTCGTAGGCATTCTCGTAAGGACCGTGACCGAAGTTGATCGAGATCCTCCGGAACTGCCCGACGACGGGAATGATCGTCTCGTCGCCGAACGGCGCAGCCAGAACCTGAATCTTCGAGTTGAACGGGAGAGTGTGCATCAGTTCTCCGATGACTCCCGCCCGGCCGCTGCATTCGTAGGCGATCAGAACTCCGTTCGCGGCCTGACCGACAAGCTGGTTGCCTTCGGCGATCATTCGATTCCACAGTTCGATCGGATCCTGCTCGGCCGGATCGACGACGATGTCCGCGCCCATCTTCGCGGCGAGCTCGCGTCGTTTGGGGGAGGGCTCCGACGCGATGACGATCTGCGCTCCGCGCGCTTTCGCGGCGACGATGGCGCCCAGTCCGATCGTTCCGCAACCGATGACGAGCGCCGAATCGGCCGAGGTGAGGCCGGACTGTTGGAGGTGCATCTCGCCGACGTGGAGAGGTTCGGCAAGTGTGGCGTGCTCGAGTGACAGGTGGTCGGGAACTTTGCGGACCCAGAACGCGTCGACGACTATGTGATCGCCGAACGCGCCGTGGTACTCGTTCGAGTAGCCGATGATCGTCGGGATCCCGGTAGCGGTGTCGGTGGCCAAGCCGATGCCGGCCACCCGATCGCCGATCGCGAAATCGTCTACTGCAGAACCGGTCTCGGAGACGATACCCGCGTATTCGTGCCCCAGCACCACTGGCGCGTCCGGATCGAAGGTGGCGAGCGGGTAGCCCCCGTCGTGCGCGACCTGAACGAAGCGGCACGGGTCCTTCGACATGCTCAGGTCACTGCCGCAGATCCCGCAGGCGACGACGTCGATGCGGATCTGATGGGGTGCCAACGGCGGCGGGTCGGCGATCTCGGTGACCGCGAATTCTCCCTGCTGGAAACGGACGGCCCTCATGCGCGCACGGCTCCCGTCTCGGCCGGCCGGCCGTAGTAGTCGGTATGGGCTTTGGTGATCGCTCCGACCAGCCCGCCGATCAGGTACTCGCGATTGTCCTCGGCGAACTGCATGCTCGCCTGACGCCCCACATTTCGCTTCCGGAAGTGCGGGACCACCTCGGAGGCGAACAATTCGTAGCTGCGTTTGGTGTCCTCCCAGCTCGCCATGTCGACGTGAAGGATCAAGAACGTGCCGAACCCTCCCGTCTTCTCGATCAGACGCTCGATCTGTGCGATCGCATCTTCGGGGGTACCGATGATCGCCTGACCGAACTCGCCGAGCGTGTCGTTGCGCCACTGATCGATGACTCCGGCCGGTGTATCTGCCCAGGCCGGGTTCTGGCCGGTCTGTCGATTCACGTAGGAAGCCATCGATCCGATCCGTCGGCTCACGGCGCGCTCGGCCTCCGCTCGGGTCTCGGCGATGAACATCGGATTGACCACACGCCACGTCGCTCGGTCGGCGCGGTGGCCGTGTTCGGCCGAGACCTTCTCGTACACATCCCAGTTGCGATCCAGTGCGTCGAAGCCGCTGGGTGAACTCGCCGCCAATGAGAGCAGGGAGAGCCCGTTCTTGCCTGCGAGCACCGAACCGTTGGGGGAAATCGTCGACGCTGTCACTGTCTCGATGCCGTCCGCGCGATAAGTGGGCAGCTGTGCGCGTGCGTCACGCAACGTGAACCAGTCGGTTTCCATGTTGACGACCTCGCCGCGAAGCAACGCGAGAATGGCCTCGAGCGCTTCGCCCTGGCGACGACGCTGGTCCGACGGGTTGATGCCCATCATGTGTGCATCGAGGGGGATCTTGCCCGGGCCGGTGCCGAAGATGAGCCGTCCGCGGGTCTGCAGATCGAGCTGAGTGATGCGGTCGGCCGTGATCAACGGGTGGTGATAGGGCAGAGACGTCACGCCTGTGCCGAACTGGATGCGCTCGGTTCGCTCTGCGGCGGCCGCGATGAACATGTCCGGGGCAGGCACGATCTCGGCGCCGGTCGAATGATGCTCACCCATCCACGCTTCTTCGAATCCGAGGTGGTCCAGGTGTGTCATGAGGTCGATATCGCGTCTGAGTTGCAGGGCGGGATCGGCGTCGAGCGGATGGTACGGGGCGAGGAAGGCTCCGAAGCGGATGGACGATGCGGACCACACGATGACAACTCCTGTCGACAGGGGAGTGATTTGGATCACTCGCTCTGATCGAGATGTCTAACATGGATCACCTGATCCAATAAGTTGAGCCTCCCGCACAGTGGGAGATTTGTAATCACCTGTAGTTCAACGTTATCTGGTGCAATGACGTCGGATATCGTTGTTGCAAGTCGATCGACTGAACCAAGTACTTTCCGAAGGAGTATTGAAGAGGTATGCAACTGGACGTCACAATCACCCCCGACTCCTCGACCGTCGAACTGAACAGTGTCGACGACTTCACCAGTCTCTCGGTCGTCGTTGGCGGCGACGATCGATCCGAGACTCTGAGTCGGGTACTGGAACCGTGGGGGGAACTCGAGGGGGATCACGTCTGGCTCGACATCGGCCACTTGGAGCAAGCCGTCGCTGCCCGGATCGGAAACACCGAGTGGAGACAGAAGTTCTCCGCGATGGTGGTCTACGCACGCGCCCACGGCTGGGTGGATCGCGACAACAGGGTGCGAGCACACCGTGAATCACTCTGACTCCGCGTTCGCCACGGTTGAGACGTTTGTCGAGCCCGTGCGAAGCTCGTTCGTATGACCGACTCCCGGCAGAACCGTCAAGGCGACGCGACGCGTCTGCGTTTGCTCAAAACTGCTGAAAGGCTTTTCGCGACAGAGGGATTGGATGCAGTTTCGCTGCGCTCGGTCAACGCCGCGGCCGGTCTCGGGCCGTCATCGGTCCACTACCATTTCGGAACCAAGGACGATCTGGTCGCAGCGGTGCTGTTGGACATGGGAACGTCGGTGCGAGATCAGATCAGCGCGAACGTCGACGCCCTCTCCGCCGACAAGACGCCGCCGACGGTGGAGGCACTGGTACGGGCCGTCACTGCGCCCTACAAGGCATTGCTCCTTCGCCATCGCACGCGGGGAATGCGATGGATCAGAATCGTCACGCAGATCTCGCAGCTGCAGATGTCACGACCGGGCCATCCAGCCCTCGAGGCGACCGAGTTGCACCTGCGTGAACATCTTCTCGACCAGGTCCGTCGTACTTTTCCTGCTACCGATCCCGAACGGCTCGAGACTCGCTGGGCGATTGCCTTGATGGGCTTCCTCCAGGCGTTGAGCCGGGCGGACGATTGGAGCGGAAGTGGCAAGCCGCTCGCGCCGGAGCGGCTTGCCGACTTCTACGAGGACCAGGTCGTCTTTCTGGTCGGTGGTGTGCGGCAGTTATTGGGGTGAGCGCCTAATCGATGCGTCTCCTATTTCTGCGCGACCACTGACTTCCGCATTTCCATTACATGAGTAATAGCTTCGGAAATTCCGGACCGGTAACCGATATTCTTTTCGGAATCACCCGGAGTGGAATCAAGCTCCGATTCGAGTCTCGTTTGAATGCGGTCCAGGGTATGGATTGTTCTTTTCACGATGGTTGATTCTCTTTCTGCGGTAAATCCGATAGAAGTATTCCGGATTGCCGAGCGTGTTCGTCGAGGACGCAGAGTGAAGCGAGGGTCATGCCCGCTGCGTACCCGCGCGAGCGTGCGTCAGTTCCTCGATTACGTGACTTGAACAGGTTGAACGTTTCGTGCAGGTGCACAAGGGTGTCGGTGGGGGCAGGCATTGGTCAGCTTCGCAATCAGCTCGTCTTCTCTGGACTTTGCTGTCAGCTCCGCTTCCGCTTACGGATGAACTCGGAAGACTCCGCAGATTTCGCCCGCTTCTCCGCGCGGCGTTCCTTGATCGACTGGGCGGGTTTCTTCATGTTCTTACCCGGCGCCTTGTCAGCCATTGTCGCTCCTCATTTTTCGAAGTGGCAATCACAAACTGACCTCGACCATACTTCATTTACAGAAAAAAGCCAGTTGCTTCTTTTTTGCTACTTTTTTCCGGAGTCGACGGGGCTGACGGAAGTAATTCGGTGCAACGTGAAACGGCGAACCGCGCCGCTCGCGGGGTCGAAGGCGTCCAGCTGTCCGCCGCCCACGCTGACGGGGTCGACGATGCGATGCGTCGCGACCCCCTGGGCGTCGACGTAGCCGATGTTGACGCTCGAATTGTCTCGGGCCGCCGTGGCCAGCAAGGCGATGGTGGCGGCGTTATTCTCCCGTGAACCGTCCGTTCGCACTCCGCCGCGGCCGGGGGCGGAAGCACGGTCTCCGGCCCGCATCGTGCGGACCAACGACGCCAGCTGATCCGCCGACGGGCTCGCCGGCATCCTCGACGCCGGTCGGCTGCGACGGTTGGGTACACGTGCCCCGCGTGGGCGGAGATCGACCAACGTGCCCGAGGAGTCCTCACCTGCCGGCGCGAATCCGGCGGCTCGCAGCTCGGTCAGGACTTCGCGGAGAGGGGCCTGCGAAATCGCGACGGTGGGAGCCAAGGCGCGCAGTGCCAACGGCTCGGCCACTGCGGATGCGAGGACCTCCGCCAGCAGTGACGCGTCCTCACATCGAATGAACGACGCCGCCACTCCGGCACGCAGTCGTCCGTGTCGACGGGCGACATCGTCGATCAGATACGAAAGTGATTGGGGGACAGGAGTCTTCGATTTCGAAGCGAACATCGTATGCAGTTCGGTGGCCGTCAGACCGGCGTCGAGCGCACGACGCACGCTGTCCTCGCTGATGCGGTACATGGACGCCGATCCGGCCGACTCGATGTCTGCGACCAGGCTCACCTGCTCGAGCAGGTCCGGTACCAGCGGGCCGGGCGCAACCAGAGTCAGATCCGCCTGGACCAGGATGTAGTCGATGGGCTCGGGTAGCGCGGACTGCATTTCGGCTTCGGCGTCCCCGCCGTGCAGCAAGGCTCGTCCAGGTGACGACAACGCGCCGCGGGCCACCAGCCCGAGAGCAGCGGCCTCGTCCAGAGTCCGCTCGATCGCGAACGTCCGCAGGCGCCCGCTCCATCGCGGGCGTCGCCACGCCAGCAGCCGACTTACCTCGACGGCCGACGCGGTCTGGCCGCTGTCGAGTTCGGAGAGCAGCCCCAGAATGGCCTGACGATCTCGCGGAGCCGCCGGAGCGCGGCCCTCCTCGGACAACGCCGCGATCGGCTTGTCGGTGGAATCGCGCAGCCCGATCATCCACGGGACTCGAGGTACGTCGACCCAGGCGGACGCCAGGACCTCCCACCGTCGCGCTGTGGATGCGTTCAGCCAGCCGTCGACCGCAAGCGTGGGCGTCCAGTATTCGTCCGCGTTGTCCGAGACCGGCGCCGGGTCTGGTGTTCCACTGGCGATGAGTCCGGCTGCCGAGAGCAACTCGACAAGTAGGCTCACGCGCGCTTCGTCGAGATCGGCCGTCTTGGCCACGCGTCGTAGTTCTCGAACACCGAGCCCACCGGCTCGCAGTGCGGGGGCCGGCGCTGCGCCCAGAACAGCGATCACGTTCTCGCATTGGCGTACCAACTCGAGCGCCTCGCCGGCTGCTGCGGCGTTCACGTCCGCCGGCTTGAGTTTGTCGCCCCCGATGACAGGTGCGGTCAGCGTCGTCGGATCGAAAACCGGCTCGCCGCGGATGACCTGACGAACCGTCGCCGGAAGCTCGACGGTCTGCTCGTCGAGCCACCGCAGCAGGCCGGCCGCCAGCAGTCGTTGAACCGGGCGCTCAGGCGGCGTTCCGGGGGCAGCGTCGCGGGTGCGACCGATCGGGCTGGAGTTGGCGAGTGTCTCGAGGAGATCCCGCTCGCGGGTGTCCAGAGCGTTGAGCGCAGCCGAGATCTCGGTCTCGGTCATCGCCTCGGCAGGTTCGAGGGCGCGCCCCACACGCCACGGAATCATCCCGATGACTGCCGGGACGACGCTGATGGGATCGACACCCCAGATGAGGGCGGACGCGCGCATCTTCGACAGAGACTTGTCGACGGCCTTCTTGGTGACCTTGCCCTTGCCGGTCAGGGCGCGTTCGGCGATCGCACTGTTGAGCTCCGCCCGCGTCATCGGAGTTTCCTCGGCGCCGGCCAGTGCCAACAATTCGAGAAGACCGAAATCGAGGGTGTCGAGTTCGTCCGCGGCTCGGCTGACCGACGCGCGTTGCTGTGCCCGACCGCTGAGAACCACCATCGTGCTCGGCGGCGGTACGGCCAGATCGGGGCGCAGACGCAGCAACTCCGTCAACTCGGCGTCACTGCGCGCCGAGAGCCAATCGGTCAGACTTTCGGCTGCGGAACTGCCCGCCGGGGTGCCACGTGTTTCGGTCATCAGGTATCAGATTAGAGACCTGGTCTGTACGGCGTAACGGCGTCCTGTCAAAATGACTTCGTGGCCAACAATTCGAAGCAACACTATGTAGATCCAGGATGGCCGGAAACTGCAGACGGAGATCACGCAGTGACCGAATTGTCATCGACCCGCGCAGGTGGACTTTCACCCTTCGGCGAGGACACCACCTTTCCGGTTCCGGTGGAGTCACTTCCTTACGTACACCCGCACACCGTCATCAACCGATAACAACTCGACACGAAGAAGGCCCGCACCGAATCGGTGCGGGCCTTCTTGATGTTCGAGCGTCCGAGCGGACAGTCTTGCCGGTGTTACTTGAGGAACGACTTCGCGGTGTCGGCGACTGCGAGGATCTGCGGGTCGACCGGGATACCGTTGGCCTCGGCGAATGCGATTGCCTGATCGATGGCGTCGGCGACCGGGTGTGCAACGGTCTGTGCGACCTGCTGCGCCGGAGCCGGAGCTGCCTGAGGAGCCGTCGTGGCCGGAGCGGAACGCTCGGTGGCGCCGCTGCTCAGCCCGAGGCTGGAGGAGCAGGACGGCCATGCGCCCCAACCCTGGTTTGCGAGAACACGCTCGGCAACAACGATCTGCTGCTCGCGAGTGGCCTGGTTTGCGGTGGCTGCGTACTGTCCGCCGCCGTGTGCGTTCCACGTGCTGGGGGAGAACTGCAGTCCGCCCTGGTAACCGTTGCCTGTGTTGATGGCCCAGTTTCCGCCGGCCTCACACTGGGCGAGACGATCCCAGTCGGAGTCGGGGGCAGCGTTTGCGGTTCCGGTGGCTGCAATTCCTGCTACGCCCATGATGGCGCCGGTGACGGCGACCTTGGCGACAGTGCGGCCGGTGGTGGTGGGCTTGCGATGGCGTCCGCTCATGATGGTCGAAATCCTCTCCACACGCGCCTGCGAGGTCAGCTGTCGGGTTCGGGCTGAGAGGTCGCCCGGCCTCGCCTTTCCTGGCTGGAAAGGGTCTGGCTTCACCCCAAGATTCGGTCTTGCGATCGAACCGGTGTCCACTGGAGAACTTTTCTGTTCTCACAGAGGACTTTGGGTCCCCCGTCCTCGTCCCTGGAATGCTCTGTCGGAAGTCCGGTACCCGCGGGACAAGGCTTGGCGCGGCGGGCCGGAGGTGGCCGAGTTTCCCGGCCGAAAACGACGGTAACGGCTCGAGTCGCTCGTGTCACCATTTGATAACGCGGCGTGGCGAAAGCCGTACAACGCGTCACACAAAGCGCAGGAGACTCTTCCCAGGTAGGTGGGGGTGCCCGAGTGAATGTCCGGTTGTGTCCGTTCCGTTATCCATCCGTAATGTGAGCAAGGTCACACGTTGTGTGGAAATACAATTTCGGGCGATTGAGAGGTGTGTCGATCCGGGCCCAAGGTGTGGCCCGTGTCTCAACATCGAGATCGAAACTTAGGTTAGGTTTGCCTGACTTGCCTCGATTGGGCAGGTTTCGCAGAGTCTTCCAAAGAAGTAGGGCACCCCTCATGAAACTGCAATACCGTCGGCGTGCGGTCACCGCATCACTCGCCGTCGCCGCTGCTGCTGTCGGCCTGGCCGTCACTGCTCCCGCTGCACACGCCTCACCCGAGGATCCGACACACGGTGTTGTCGGAAGCTATTCCGCAACCCAGCCCGGCGACATCGTCGTCGACTCGGCAACCCACCGCGGATACATCACGCAGTACGGCGGACCGACCAGCTCGTTGTCCGTCGTCGACACGAACACCGGCAAGTCCGTCGGCACCATCGACGGCGTCGTCGGTTACCCGTCGGCACTTGCCGTCGACTCAGGCCTCGGACGCGCATACGTGTCCTCCTCCTACGGCGGCGCGATCTCGATTGTCGACACGAAGACCGGGAAGGTCGAAAAGACGGTCACGCTGAGCGAGAAGAACCCCGACGGCTCGCGTCCGCAGATCAACGATGTCGTCGTCGATCCCACAACACACCGCGCGTACTTCTCGGACTACAAGTCCGGCAACATCCGAGTCGTCGACCCCAACGCCGCCGACGCCGTGTCGAGCATTCTGGTCCACAAGTCGGCAACGCCGACCAAGCTCGCCTTCGACAGTGTCCGCGGCTTCCTCTACATCGCGGACACCAACTTCTTCGACGAGAATTACGGCCGCACGCTGTGGCAGGCGGACGTACGCAAGGGCGGAGCACTCAAGTCGATCGTGCGTGCCGACAACCTCTACCCGGTCGACGTCGATGTCGACACGAACACCGGCAACATCTACATGACCGACACCCGGGCAACCAACCTGTGGGCGATCACCCCGGCCGGCGCGGTTCTGTCGAAGACCACGCTGTCTCCGACCGCGATTCCCAACGGCGTGGTCGTCGACGCTGCGGCAGGCATTGCATATGTCGCGGACGTCATGAACGGACACCTGTGGTCGGTCGATCTGACGACCCGCGCCACCACCGCTCTGACCGATACCAAGGTTCCGGCACTGGAGAAGGTCAAAAACCTCGCGCTCGACACCTCGACCGGCGCCATCGCGTCGACGACCAACGGGGGCAAGGTGACAGTCGTTGCTGCGTACCCGCTACCCGCGACCGTCGAATTGCCTGCCGCTCAGGTAGGTAAGGCGTATTCGCAGAAGCTCACTGCCGCCGATGCGCGCGCAACCTTTGCACTCACCAGTGGCACTCTGCCCGGCGGACTGTCCCTCGCACAGGACGGCACCATCTCGGGTACCCCCACCGCTGTCGGCAGCGTCACCGTCGAGGTCACTGCGAAGAGCGTGCTTTCGCGTGCTTCGAGCGTGACCATCGTGGTCTCCGAGGGGCCGGTCGGCCCCGTCGATCCGGGCAACCCGGGAACGGGTACCGGTTCGCTCGGTAACCTCCCCGGACTCGGTAGCCTCGGCCGCTGATACGACCTGATACCAGAGAACCCGACCACAGCAACTGCTGTGGTCGGGTTCTTCGGTCCGCGGGCCCGCTATGCGTAATCGACGCGGTCCACGACTATGCGTAATTCACCCGGTCCACGTCGACGATCTCCTTGCCGAGCGGCATCAGCGAGATCGGAATCATCTTCAGGTTCGCGACCGCGAGCGGAATTCCGATGATCGTGATCGCCATCGCGACGGCGGTGACGATGTGTCCGATCGCCAACCAGATACCGGCGATGATCACCCAGATGACATTGCCGATCATCGAACCGACACCAGCGGTCGGCTTGTCGACGACGGTCTTACCGAACGGCCACAGTGCGTAGATGCCGATGCGGAATGCCGCGATTCCGAAGGGAATCGTGATGATGAGGATGCAGCAGATGATGCCTGCGGCGAAGTAACCCAACGCCAGCCAGAAGCCGCCGAAGACCAGCCAGATCACGTTCAGGAGGATTCTCATGGTCAGTGACCTTTCGGTTGGAGGCGGGAGTGATCAGCGCACGCGTCGACCGGATCTGAGCGTGTAGACGATGGCCAGGAGGAAGCCGATCGGGCACGCGAGTGCTACCAGGTACAACGCCAGGCCGGGTGGGGTGTCGCTGAAGATATGGACTGCGAAGATGGCCACGATCGCCAGGAATCCGACGATGAACAGTGCCATCGCCGTACGGAACAGACCGTTTCCGGTGCCGGAAGTGCGCGGGTTCGGTTGAGGGTCCACACCTACGAGGATAGTGCCTGTAAACCTGGGTGCCGACCCGGGTTCGTCACAGGTAGACTGTTAACAGACTGCGCGCCCCGCTGAAGCAAGTGTGGGGCGCGTTCTTTTGCATTCTTCCACCGGAAGCGATGCGAGCAAGGCCATGAGGCTCTTCCGAGAGCCTCCCGAGCACATTGGGGCAGACGCCCCAGTCGAGTGATGAGCAGGTGAACGCGGTGCCGACCGGCAAGGTGAAGTGGTACGACGTCGAAAAGGGTTTCGGCTTTCTGTCGCAGGAAGAGGGCGAGGACGTCTACGTCCGTGCTTCCGCTCTCCCCGAGGGCGTCGAAGGCTTGAAGGCCGGCCAGCGCGTCGAGTTCGGAATGGCTGCGGGCCGCCGCGGTCCGCAGGCACTGAGCCTGAAGGTACTCGAGCCGGCGCCGTCGTTGCGCGGCGCGACGGCGACGCGTCGTGAGCCCGTCGAGCGTAAGCACACCCCTGATCAGTTGCACGGCATGGTCGAGGACATGATCACGTTGCTCGAGGCGAAGGTCCAGCCGGATCTGCGCAACGGCAAGTACCCGGACCGCAAGACCGCTCAGCGGATCTCCGAGGTCGTCCGGGCCGTCGCTCGCGAGCTCGACACCTGATCGCTCGATACGAGCTGCCATACACGGCTTCGAAACAAAATGCCCTGCACACCAATCGGTGTGCAGGGCATTTTCGACGTTCCGGGGATCAAGCGGTCTTGATCGACCAGATCAGCAGTCCCTGTTCGCTTCCCTCACCGACGGCGAGGTGGATTTCGACGCCGACGAGTTGCTTGACGGGATCGCTCGAAGACTCGACCGTCACTGCCAGGGCCTCGCCGGGCTCGAAGACTCGGGGCTCACCGGTCTGGTTGCCGTCGGCATCCTCGTAGACGGCGAGCAGTGCCCACTGCGCATCCGAGACGTCCGTCGACAACGACAGCTGCAGCGGGTAGCCCGCTGGAACGTCGAGTGCGTAGATGTCGCCCACCTGGGCGCACTGGGACAGGTCGATGGTGCAGAAACCGGCAGGGTTCGTTTCGATCGTCTTGCCGTGTGCGTATGCAGTGATGACCGGCAGCTTGTCGGGGTCGTCATTGATGTTCTTGATGATCACGAAAAGAACGGAGACGTAAGCAACCAGTGCCACCACCATCAGGACACTGATCGCTGCCACGATCTTCTTTGTTCTCGAGCGCATCATCACTGCGGAGTACTTCCTTGTCCTCGGTTGGATTTACCGGTGTAAATCACTTCGGTCACTTCTTGTTCGGCCAGATCGGGTCGCTTCCCGCCGAGGCCGGGCAGGAGGCTGCTTCCTCGGTAGCTCAGGAAGGTCTGCAGAAGCCCGATCGTCAGGAACACCGATACAACAGTGAACCCGATCCAGTATTCGGTCGGAAGCAGAACCCCCAATGCGCCGCCGAGTACCCAGCTCAGCTGCAGAACCGTCTCGGATCTACCGAATCCGGACGCGATCGATTCCTCGGGCAGGTCGTGCTGGAGTGACGCGTCGAGTGAGACCTTGGCGAGCGCGCTGGCGGCCGATGCGATGAGCGTGGCAAGCGCGGCCGTCATGAGGTTGTCCGTCAGAGCTGCGATCACCGCGATGATCCACACCGACGCAGTACACCGGAGCACGATCAAGGCAGGCCGGCCGAGCTTGAGGCGCGCACCCGTGGCATTTCCGGCGAAGTTACCCAGACCGGCTGCTGCGCCGACCAGGCCGAGCATCATGGCCTGCTGGAGCGGCTCGTGATCGGTGCGTGATTTGGCGACGAACGCGATGTAGAGCGTCAGGAAGCCGGTGAGCACGCGAATGGTGCCGTTGCCCCAGAGTCCGATGATCACGGCGCGTCCGAGAGGCTGACGGACCTTGGCAGGTTTGGCGTCCGGCTGCGGTGGGGCGCTGCCGGCGTGATGCGCTTCGTCCGGGTGGTAGGTGATGGTCGCGGGTACCTCACCCTCGGTGACCTCGACCCACGACGGGATTCGCATGCTCAGATATGCGCCGAACACGGTGACGGCGACCGCGAACCACAAGGCGCCGGTGGAACCGAAAGCGAGCGCGAGCGCACCTGCGACCGCGCCGGCCCCGATCGTTCCACCGATCAGCCCGAAGACCGTCAGACGCGAATTCACGCGCACCAGGTCTATTTCCGGTGGTAAGACACGTGGTGTCACTGCACTCTTGAGCACCGAGAACGATTTACTGAGCACCATCATGCCGAGCGCGGCCGGATAGAGGATCCAACTGTCGAAGTTGAAGACCAGGATCACCGCGAGGAGCGTCCGGATTCCGAACGACGACGCGAGTGCGATGCGGCGTCCGCGCTGCAACCGGTCGAGCATGGGGCCGATGAGCGGTGCGATGACCGCGAACGGTGCGATCGTGATCAGGAGATAGAGCGCGACCTTGGTCTTGTCCTCGCCCGTCGCCGCCGAGAAGAACAGGGTGTTGGCCAGAGCGACGGAGATCGCCGCGTCGGTCGCGTTGTTCGTCATCACCGCGTAGGTGAGAGCGGTCAGACCGGACTTGTCCGCGCCGTCGGCCTTCGCCGCGCGCTGGAAGGTCGCGATGCCCTTGTTCGTCAGTTCGCGGCTGCGCATCGCTGCGACGCGAGTGACGGTGAGCTTGCGAGGCATCGGTGGAGCCTTGGGAGCGTCCGCCCCCGGCGTCTTCGAACCGGCCGCGGATTCGGAGTCTCCCCGCGATTCGGGAATCGGATGCAGCGGTGGCAAAGGCGTGCGACGGGCAGCGGGACGGGCCGAAGGTGGGTAATTGTCCGGGCGGGCCGCGGGTGGGTAATTGTCGTAACCGGGGTGCACCTGTTGCCCCTCCGGCTCGTCGTGGATTCGCCGAGTTTCGGGGTCGTAGGGTTCGCGCGGTCCGGTCACCACTCAATTCTGTCCTAGTGTCGGCGCGGCTACCACGCACACCCCTGCGAGTCCTGTGTCATGTCGGACTCAGTTAACAAAACGGACTTCGAACATCTGCGGCCAATACTTGCCGGTGAGCAGGAATCGATCGGTACCGGGAATCTGCGCGATGCCGTTGAGAACGTCGACGGTGCTGGTCGATCCGTCCGCGACGAGTTCTTCGCGTAGCGGCGAAGCGTCGTACACGTTCGTGACGCTGCCGTCCGACGGATCGATTCGGACGACGGTGTCCGTGGTCCAGACATTGGCGTAGACGGAGCCGTCTTCGGCGCATTCCAATTCGTTCAGCTTGCCGACGGACTCCGAAGATCTGGTGACGTCGACGGTCGAGATCGACGCGAAGGTTTCGGGATCGCGAAAGGTCAACGTGGCCGAACCGTCGCTCGAGACCAGCCGATCCCCGAGCGAACAGATTCCCCATCCCTCGGTGTCGAGTGGGAACCGCCCTCGTTCGGTCAAGGTGTCCTTGTCACGGGCGATGGCAACGCCGTCTTTCCAGGTGAGTTGCCACAGTGTGTCTCCGGCAACCGTGATGCCCTCACCGAACAACGGCGGGTCGAGATCGGCACGCGCAACTTCCGGTCCCGAAGCGGGGGACTGCTCGTCGGAGATCTCGCTCGAGCGCACCCAGGACTGCCCGACGCGTCCGGTGCTTTCGTACAACCGGTTTCCGTCGATCTCGAGGCCCTGCGTGAACGCGTCGGGATCGTGCGCGGACACTCGAACGATCTCGACGGAGCCGGTTTCGGACGTGAGGTTGTCGGGAGCGCCGGGGGAATCGGAGCACCCCGCCAAGGCCGAGGCGATCACGGCGACCACTGCAAAAGTGCGCACGGAATTGGCGTGTGACCTACTCATCTGCCCAGCATGGCAGCCCAGTGCGTTGCGGACTTGCGGTGGTGCGGCAAACTGGAGGAGTGAGTGTTGCTACTTCTCCAGAGCGTGCAGTGCCGCGCCCAGTACTGGCCGATGCGGTCGAGCTTGCCCGAAAGGCAGTCGTCGACCTGCATGAAGGCGGTGTGGGGGCATACCTCGGCGTGACGTCGGAGGACGAATTTGCCGCCACCCATCGATTTGCAGCAGACATTCCGGGATACCGCGGTTGGCAGTGGGCGGTTGTCGTCGCTGCCGGACCGGAGGACACCCACGCCACGATCAGTGAGTTGGCGCTGTTGCCGGGTCCCGACGCGTTGGTTGCGCCGGAATGGCTGCCATGGGATCAGCGGATTCGTCCCGGCGATCTGTCCGTCGGTGACCTACTCGCCCCGCCGGCCGAGGATCCTCGCCTCGTTCCCGGCTACGTCGCCACCGGTGACCCGGAAGTCGACGAGGTAGCTCTCGAAATCGGGCTCGGCCGCAAACAGGTCATGAGCCGCGAGGGCCGACTCGATGCCGCGCAGCGTTGGTTCGACGGTGACTTCGGCCCGGAGTCGGAGATGGCGAAGGCCGCGCCGTCGACGTGTGGACTGTGTGGATTCTTCCTTCCACTCGCCGGTTCGCTGCACGCAGCGTTCGGTGTGTGCGGAAACGAACTCTCCGCAGACGGCCGTGTGGTCAGCGTGTCTTACGGTTGTGGCGCGCACTCGGACACCAGCTTGCCGCTCGGTGCGGGCTCGCCGCAGTTCGACGCATTCGACGACGGGGCCGTCGAGCTGATTGCGGTGCCCGCTCGCCCGTCGAGCGCTGTTGCAGTTGAGGATTCGGTATCCACCGAGTAGAAGATCCGTTCGGTACGGACGCACTCCGCGAGGCGACGCTGCGCGCGTGGTCGGAATCTCCGACGCGATTGCGTGAAGACGCGGCTGCGGAATCCGACCTCGCGAAGGCCGGGTACCGCGACCGTCTGCTCACCGAACTGGCGCAGAACGCTGCCGATGCAGCTGCACGCGAGGGCGTCGAGGGCTCTTTGTGGGTGGACGTGGACGGTCGGACGCTGACGGTGGCGAACACGGGCCGTCCACTGGACGAACCCGGTGTACATGCGCTCACCGCGCTGCGCGCGTCGAACAAGGTCGACGCCGACGAAGGTGTGACGGGACGGTTCGGCGTCGGATTCTCGGCAGTTCTCTCGGTCAGTGACGAGGTGGAACTGCGCTCGTCGACGGGATCGATTCGATTCTCCGCCTCGCACACTCTGCGCGAGATCGAGTCTCGCGAACTCCCCGTGCCGGAAACCGGTGTCCCCGTACTTCGTTTGGTGTGGCCCTCTGGCGAATTGCCGAGCGACGGTGCCGATTCGGAAGTGGTGCTGACGCTTCGGCCGGACGTCGATGCCGCAGCGCTGCTTTCGCAGATGGCACGTGAGGCTGTCGACCTGCTCCTCGAACTCCCAGCTCTCGGATCAATTCGTCTGGGTGAGAAGACTTTTCGGCGATCGGAACGGGTGCTGGATTCCGGCCTCGTCGAGATCGCTATCGGTGATCGCACGTGGTGGCAGTACACCGCGCCGAACGCACGATGGTTGGTGCCCGTCCGCGACGGGGTCGTCGAGCCGGTCGCAGACGACGTCCTGCGGGCGCCGACGCGATCCGACGAGGAACTGTCGATCCCCGCGATCATCATTGCCGACATTGCAATGCAACCCGATCGGCGACGCCTCATGCCCGCTGCACCGATCGCTCCGCTTGCCGAGGGGTACGCGAAGTTCCTTGCTGCACTACCTCCTCGGCAGCGAACGGCACTCGTTCCGATCCCTGCCTTTGCCCGCAGCGAAACCGATTCGCTTCTGCGCGAAGCGCTTCTGAAGGAGCTGCAGGAAAACGAGTGGCTTCCGGTGGTCGGTGAACCCGACCGCGCGCCGCAGCGAGCATCCGTGGTGCCCGGGCTCGGTGATGACCTTGCCGAGTTGCTCACCGATATCATCGGCGGCCTGGTTGTCCCCGAGCTCTCCGGCCCCAAGCACGAGCGAGCACTCGCGGCAGTGTCGACGCACCGCATCGGGCTCGCGCGCATCGCGGAACTGCTCAGCGGTTCGGAACGTGAACCGAAGTGGTGGAATCGACTCTATTCGGCTCTCGAGCCCTTGGTGATCGACACTCTTGCGGTGGAAGAGCTTGGAACACTGCCGGTTCCGCTCTCCGACGGACGGACGGTGACCGGGCCGCGGACCGTCGTCGTCGGCGTCGAACTGGGCGAAGACGCGCCGTCGGTGCAGTGGACGAGGTTGGTTCATCCCGTCGCGGTTCACCCGTTGCTGTCTCGATTGGGAGCGCAGACCGCGAGTGCCACCGACCTGCTGTCCGATCCGGCGCTGCGCGCATTGATCGAAGATGCTGCGGACCAAGATGATTCGGTAGCGACGGAGTTGGCGCAAGTGGTGCTCGGATTGGCGGCCCACGTGGCGCCAGGGGCGCTGCCGTCGTGGATCGGTGAAGTGCTGCTTCCTGATTCGGAAGGCGAATTGCGGTCCGCCGACCAACTTCTGCTTCCGGGAGCTCCCCTTGCAAGCGTCCTGGTCGAGGATTCTCCCTTCGGTATCGTCGACGCTGATTTTGTTCAGCGGGTGGGGGAGCAGGCGCTACGGGTAGTCGGTGTCGGGTGGGGTTTCACGGTGGTCCGTGAGGAATTGCCTTCCGGCCCCGATCACGATCTCGACGCCGAAGACGCATGGTGGGACACCCTCGACGAGGACCCCGAATACATCGAAGCCGTGCGCGATCTCGACCTCGTGGACGAAGACCGCTGGCCGCAGGCGTTGTCGCTGCTGGTCGAGTCGCCGGCGACGCGGGCGCTGCTCACCGACCGTCGTGGATACACGGCGTGGTGGTTGCGTTCGAATGCCGAACTCGGCGGTGAGGTGCTGGGCTTGCTGCGCGCTCCGGGCGATCGCACCTTCGAGGGATTGCTCGATGCTGCCGAACACCCCGACGCCGGATTCTTCTCCGGATTGCTGGCATCGGATACCGTCGACGATCCGGAACTGGCTCAGCTGCTGCTCGATCGGCTTGCCGACCCACTACGGATGCCGGCCTCCGCCGTCGTCGCGCGGACGCACCGACTGCTGGGTGAGGCAGCGCAGCGACGGGTTCTCGACCTGGAGGAACTGCACCTGCCTCCGTTCGTGCGAGGCCTTTCCGGCGATCTGGTCGATCCCGGCGACGCCCTTGTTCTCGACCGACCGTGGCTGGGAGCAGCACTACCTGCACAACGAGTCGTGCTCGGCAGCTTCGAGACAGCTGACGCACTGGCAGATCTGCTCGACGTCGCGACGGCGTCCACGTCAGTCTATGGACGAGTGAGCAGCACCGGCGTCGTGACGACGTGGGCGAACGAACCGCAGGCAGTTCTCGGCTTCGCAGCCCTCGGCCGTGAGGTACCCAGCGGCGAGGTAGTGATCCATCACGAACTGTCGGTGGAACTGACGGGGGCGGTCGAGACGACGGTGATCGTGCCGTGGTGGGTGGACTCGGACGGCGTTCATCACGTGATGCGTACGTGGACTCTGCCGCAAGGAATGTGAGGGCAGATGTCTTTTGATCAGTGGGTACTCGACAGCGCAGTGAGTCAGCGGACGGCGTGGCTCGTGGACGTCGTCGACGTCATCACCGACAGCGGCGGAACCCTCGCGTCGTGGCTGATCGCGACGCTGCTCACGATCGTGCTTCTGGTCCGGGGACTACGCACCGAAGCTCTGCTGATCGCCGGATCGATGTTGACCGGTCTGCTCGTGATGAGCGGATTGAAGCGCATCTTCACGCGAACCCGTCCACCCCTGCCGGAGCGGTTGATCGAAATCGATTCGTATTCGTTCCCGTCGGGCCACGCGATGATGAGCGCGATCCTCGCGACTTCGGTTGCCGCCGTGATCCTTCGTCTTGCCTTGCCGAGGCTCGCGAAGACGGCAATGCTCGCGAGCCTCGGCCTGTACACGATCGCCGTCGGATTCTCCCGCGTCTACCTGGCTGCCCATTGGATGACCGATGTACTGGCAGGTTGGGCGTTCGGGATGATGTGGGCCGGGGTGTGGATCTGGGGAACCGCGCAGATCAGAAAGCGCCGGGCGCTGGTTACTTCGTGAGCTCGGCGAGTAGTTGGCTCGTGGCCCACGGCAAGCTCAGTGCCGAGCTTGCGGTCAAGGCCGCACCGACCTGCGGAGCCTGATCGTCGTTGACGTAGACGACGCGATTGTCCTTGACCACGTCGAGTTGCTGGAAGCCAGGGTTGTTTCGGACCGCCTGTGCGGCATCGGGATTGCCGATGACAACGAGACGGTCCACGTCGAGAAGATCCAGTCGTTCGGTGGAGATCGGCGCGTAGAACTCACCGTTCATCAAGGCCTCGACCGCGGGAGCAGGTTTGAATCCGAGACTGCCGAGAACCCGTCCGCGGGCGTCCTCGGAGGAGAAGGCGTAGAACTCCGGGGGCGCGTCGACGCTGATGATCACCGCGGTCTGGTCTGCAAATTCCGGGTGAGCGCTTCTGGCGTCGGCGAACTGCCTGTCGATATCGGCGACCAACTTCTCGCCGTCGGCTTCGCGACCCACTGCCTTCGCTGCGGTCTTCGTCGTGATCTGCCACGGAGTTGCGTAGTCGCCGTAGGCCGGATCCTTCGCGACGGTCGGGGCGATCGCGGAAAGTGTGCTGTACAGGTCTTTGTCGATGCTCGAGTAGAGCGCGAGGATCAGGTCGGGCTCGAGCGCAGCGATCTTTTCGACGCTGATCGTGGTTTCGGGATTGCTGCCGACGACGGTCGGTTCGGTTCCGCCCCAAGGGCCGGTGACCCATGGCCACGTGCGGTTGACGTCCGGTTCGCCCGGGTACTGGTTGACCATTCCGACGGGCTTGATGCCCAGAGCCAACAGAGCCTGCTCGTCGTTGTAACCGACGGTGACGATCCGTTGTGGTTCGGAATCGATCGTGGTGCTGCCGAAAGCGTGATCGATCGTGACGGGGAAGGCGCCACCATTGGAACTCGACGGACTACTTGCTGCGTCGTCGTTCGAACTGCAGGAGACGAGTGCTGTGCCGACCAGGGCGACCACAGCAACGGATGTCAGTCTCGTCCAACGTCCTCGGCTTTTCCAACGATTTCGGTGGGAGATCTTCACGGCTACGTGGTTCCTTTCAGCATTGACAAGCTAAGACCGACACTGGAGTGAAGGGTAGGCTTACCATGCTGAAAGGGTGAATCGACCTGCTCAGTCGACCAGACCGGCGCCCTGCTGTGCACCCTTGTCACCGCGCACAGCTGCGCGTCGTTGAATGGAGAACAGAGCGAAGCCGAGGAAGCCGACTCCGATACCCGCGTAACAGATCGGGAGTGCATCCGACCAACGATCGCCGCTCACCGCGACCACGATCGTGGCGATCACCCACAACGCGGTGCCGATGATCAGTGCCGGCGCGGGTGCGGACAATTTGCCGATCAGGCCTGTTGTGTTGCGAGTCTCCGTCACAAAATTAACGCTACCCGTACCCCGGTGGCCTACTCTCCCTAGTGCGACCGGCTTCATGTGCGCCGGCACACGGCGACCTACAGCGATGGGGAAAGAACAAACATGGCGGCACCCGGCAAGATCCTCGACACCTATTTCAAGATCAGCGAACGAGGGTCGACGATCTCGACCGAGATTCGCGGCGGTGTCGTCACCTTCGTGGCGATGGCCTACATCGTGGTCCTCAACCCCCTGATCCTCGGCAGTTTCTCGGCTGACGACGCTGCAGCGAAGACCGACGTTCTCGGCAACATCCTTCCGGTCAACCAGGTGGCTGCGGTCACCGCTCTGGTTGCCGGCCTGATGAGCATCGTCTTCGGTGTCGTTGCCAACTATCCGTTTGCCATCGCCGCGGGTCTCGGCATCAACAGCCTGCTCGCCGTCACAATCGCACCTCAGGTCACCTGGCCCGAGGCGATGGGCCTGGTGGTCATCGACGGTGTGATCATCGTTCTGTTGGCACTCACCGGTTTCCGAACTGCGGTGTTCAATGCGATTCCCTCGGCATTGAAGTCCGCGATCGCGGCCGGTATCGGCATGTTCATCGCCTTCATCGGACTGGTCGACGCCGGATTCGTCCGCCGTATCCCCGATGCCGCCGGTACGACGGTTCCCGTCGGACTCGGAATCAACGGCTCCATCGCTTCGTGGCCGACCGTGGTGTTCATCTTCGGTGTGCTGCTCATGGGTGTTCTGGTAGTGCGCAAGGTTCGTGGTGGACTGCTGATCGGCATCGTCGTCACGACGATCCTCGCCGCGATCATCGAGGCAGTTGCCGACGTCGGACCCTCGCTCGGAACCAACCCCAAGGGCTGGAACCTCAGCATCCCCGCGATCCCGGAGATGCTCGGTGGTATGCCTGATCTGAGCCTGGTCGGCGACGTCAGCATCTTCGGCGCATTCACCCGCATCGGTGTTCTGGCCGCCAGCCTGCTTGTCTTCACCCTCGTGCTCGCGAATTTCTTCGACGCCATGGGCACGATGACGGGTCTCGGTAAGGAAGCCGGCCTGACCGACAAGGACGGAAACCTCCCCAACGTCGGTCGCGCGCTTGTCGTCGAAGGCGCGGGCGCGATCGTGGGCGGTGGCGCTTCGGCGTCGTCGAACACCGTGTTCGTGGAATCCGCGTCGGGTATCGCCGAAGGCGCCCGCACGGGCCTGGCAAACGTCGTGACCGGACTGCTCTTCCTCGTCGCGATGTTCCTGACGCCGCTCTACTCCGTCGTGCCGATCGAGGCAGCTGCGCCTGCCCTCGTCGTCGTCGGTGCGCTGATGATCGGGCAGGTCCGAGACATCGATTTCACCAAGTTCTCGGTTGCTCTCCCGGCGTTCCTGACCATGATCGTCATGCCGTTCACCTACTCGATCGCCAACGGCATCGGCGTCGGCTTCATTTCATGGGTGGTCCTGCACGCTGCCAGCGGTGGTATCAAGAAGATCCACCCGTTGCTCTGGATCGTGGCGGCACTTTTTGTGGCCTACTTCACTGTCGGACCCATTACCGACGCCCTTACGTGAAATCAGGGTTGACCGGTATTCGATTACGTGAGCTACCGGCCAGCTCTTGACGTATTGTCTGACGCGTGACCACCGAAACTCGTGCGCTGGCCAGCGATCTTTCCCTGGCTGTAGTGCGTCTCACCAGGCATCTGCGCGGCCGCAGAGTCGACGCTCAGGTATCGCTGACGCAACTGTCCGCCTTGGCGAGCCTGGATCAGTACGGCCCGATGACTCCTGGCGTACTCGCAGCACGTGAGAAAGTGCAGCCGCCGTCGATGACGCGCGTTGTTGCTTCTCTCGCCGAGCTCGGTCTGGTCGAGCGCTCGCCGCATCCCACGGATGGTCGTCAGATCATCGTGAATCTGTCCGACGCCGGGCAGGCGTTGCTCGCGGACGAAACTCATGCGCGTGAGGCGTGGATGAACGAGCAGCTGGCCGGGCTGGGTGGCGAAGAACTCGCGACGCTGCGCGGTGCCGTCGAGATCATCACCGAGATGGTCAACAAGACGGAGTAGCTCCGTGAGTTAGAGGTCGCGTAGCTCCGCTACCTAGAGGTCGTTGCCCAAACGAATTACTCGAGGGGCAAGATAGTGGGGTGCCCCGAGACCCCGATTCCGGCATGTTTGCCGCGCTCCACAACCGCAACTACCGCCTTTGGGCTTCCGGACAGATCGTTTCTCTGGTCGGCACGTGGATGCAACGCATCGCCCAGGACTGGCTGGTACTGACGCTCTCGGACGGCAACGCGCTGGCGGTGGGCATCGTCATGGCCTTGCAGTTCGGCCCGACGCTGTTCTTGTCGGTGTGGGGTGGGGTGCTGGCCGATCGGTACGACAAGCGTCGGATCCTGATCTTCACGCAGTGGGCGAGTGCGGTATGCGCACTCGTGTTGGGCCTGCTGGACGTCGGTGGGCTCGTCGCGTTGTGGCATGTCTTCCTGATTGCCTTTGCCCTCGGCTGTGTCTCGGCGCTCGACGCACCCGTGCGTCAATCGTTCACCATCGAAATGGTGGGCAAGGAACACCTGTCCAACGCCATCGCGCTCAACTCCATGACGTTCAACACGGCCCGCATCGTCGGTCCGGCCATCTCGGGTGTGCTGATCAACCTGATCGGAACAGGGTGGGTGTTCCTGCTCAACGTCGCGACATTCGGTGGGGTGCTCATCGCGCTCTACCTGATGAACAAGAAGGAGTTGATCCCGTCGGAACCGGCCCCGCGCACCAAGGGGCAGGTGCGCGACGGGTTCCGATATGTATGGGGCCGCAAGGACCTTCGCGTGATCATGGTGTCGGTCTTCATGGTCTCGACCTTCGGCCTGAACTTCGCGATCAGCCTGGCGGTGATGGCGCGCAACACGTTCGGTCTCGAGGCCGACGGTTACGGATTGCTGTCCACGACGCTCGCCGTGGGCACCCTTGCCGGCGCTGCGTACGCCGCAAGACGGAAGGAAGCGCCGCGGTTGCGGACGTTCCTCGGTGCCGCCGTGGCTTTCGGTGTGTTCGAGGTCGCGGTGGGATTGATGCCCACCTACGCGTTGGTGGCGCTGATGTTGATCCCCACGGGCGCACTGACGTTGACGTTCACGACGTCCGCGATGAACATCCTGCAGATGTCGGTGCCTTCCGAGATGCGCGGGCGGGTGATGGGTATCTACATGCTCAGTTTCCTCGGTGGCACACCGCTGGGAAGCCCGTTGCTGGGTTGGCTCGCCGACTCCGTGGACCCACGTGCGCCCTTGATCGTGGGCGGAGTGATCTCGCTCGTCTCGGGCACTGTGGCCGGGGTGTACCTGCTACGCAGCGAAGGGCTGAAACTTCGTCTTGCGCGACCGGAAGACGGTGGCAGGCTGCCGGTTTTCGTCCTGCGTCCGGTGATCGTATGCGACGCGACCGAACAGGCAGTCGAGGCTAGCCGCGCGCCGTGACCTTCTCACGCTTGGGAAACACCGTGTAGCTCAGGGCGATTGCTCCCCAGATTGCGAGTACCACTGTCAGCTTGCTGATCCATCCGTCGAGGGCTCCAGTACGGGTGGGGTCGTCGACGAGGAAGATGGCCGCGCCGAGAAGTCCGCACGCGACGGCCCAGGCGATCGCGGCTTTGCCGAACTCGCGCCATTCGCGCAGTGCTCGCGCACTCCCGTACTTGGGTGGTGCGACGGGAGCCGGGCCGCCGGCGAATCGGTAGGCGAACCTGGCGTCGGCCCAGGAGATGAGGCTGTGTCCGAACGCGACGGAGAATCCGATGTAGGCCGCGGCAAGCCCATGGGTGAAGTTCGCCTCGCCACCGCCACGAAGATCGAGGGCTGTGGCGACGAGCAGTACGACATCCACCAGGGGCGCGCAGATGAGCAGTGCGGCGCCCAGCGTTTTGCGGCGCAGTAGATAGCGGGCCGCGAGACCTGCGGCGATGAACACCCAGAACATGATTTCGCACGCGATGATCAAGTGGACGATCATGACATCAGCTCATTTCTAGTACGACTGTGTTAGTGATCGAAAACTAGCACAGCTGTGTTAGTTTTGTGAAGTGGTGAAACGTAGCAGTCCGGATGAGCGGCGTGAAGAGATCGCCGAGGCCGTGTGGCGTGTGATCCGTCGAGACGGTGTGGCGAGCGCCAGCGTCCGGGCGGTCGCGGACGAGGCGAAGATGTCGACGGGGTCGCTACGGCACTTCTTCGCGACGCAGTCCGAACTCTTGCTGTTCGCGATGACGCTCGTGACCGTCCGGGTGGAGGAAAGGATTGCCGGCATCGACTTCGATCCCGACATCCGCCGCGCGATCCGTCAGTTCACCGATCAGTTCGTTCCCCTCGACCAAGATCGGCGTGAAGAAATGCAGGTTTGGGAGGCCTTTGCTGCTGCCGCCCAGACCGATTCGGCGTTGACGGCCGTGCGTGACGAGACAGACCGGACCTTGTTCGAGCACTTTCGTTCGTTCGTGGAAGCGGCGCATCGAGCGGGTTTTCTACGGCCGGGTGCCTCGGTCGACATCGAGGCGATGAGATTGCATGCGCTCGCCGACGGGCTCGCGTCGCACGGCGTCGACAATCCCGAGCGAACCAATCCAGAGGTGATCAGCCAGGTGCTCGACGCGCATTTTGTCACGCTGTTGCGCTAGGTCGGGAGTAGTGGTGGGGGCTTGCGGTGCGTACGGCACGATAGACCCGTGGTTCACGTCATCGACATCTCAGATCCCGCCGACCCCCGGCTGGATGACTTTCGCGATCTCAACTCTTCGGATCGGCGCCCCGACCTGCCGGAGGGCAAGGGACTGGTCATCGCCGAGGGAGTGTTCGTCACTCAGCGACTGCTGACTTCGCGGTTCGAGCCGATCAGTCTCCTCGGCGTCGAACGACGGCTCCTGGAGCTCGCTGACGATCTCGACGGTGTGGACGTGCCGTTCTACCGTACGAGCGCCGAAGTGATGGCCGAGGTCGTCGGATTTCACCTCAACCGCGGCGTCCTCGCTGCAGCAGCGCGCCCGGCACCGCTCGCGGTCTCGGACGTGTTGAAGGACGCGAAGACCGTCGTGGTTCTCGAAGGCGTCAACGATCACGAGAATCTCGGCTCGATGTTCCGCAACGCGGCGGGGCTCGGTGTCGATGCAGTTCTGTTCGGGAAGGGTTGTGCCGACCCGCTGTACCGGCGGTCGGTCCGTGTGTCGATGGGGCACGTGCTGCGAGTGCCCTTCGCGCATGTGGCAAAGTGGCCACACGACTTGGATGAGCTGCGTGGCAACGGTTTTCAGCTCATTTCCTTGACTCCGAATCCGGAAGCGGTCACTTTGGCCGAAGCGATGACCGGGGAGAAGGTAGCGCTACTGCTGGGCGCCGAGGGGCCAGGTTTGACCGAACATGCGATGCGGGCCACCGACATTCGTGCCAAGATACCGATGGCACCCGGCACCGACTCGCTCAACGTCGCGACCGCAGCGGCGATGGCCTTCTACGAACGTGTCAGGACCGGCCGGTGACTCAGGACCGCACGCCCTGGTTCACCGGAATCGCGGTGTCGGTGTTCGCAGCCATGCTCTCGACCAGTGCCGTCGCGGCGTTCTGTGTCGCGCTGGGCAACGTGAACGTGCTCCTGGCGGTTGTCGTCAATGTCATTGCGGTAGGCGGACTTGCGCCGACCGTCTGGCGCTGGCGAGCCGTCCCCGTCTGGCGATGGGTGGTCTACGGCGCGGTAGCCGGCGTACCGCTCGGGTGGATCGCAGCGATAGCCGCGTGAACCTGTGAGGCTGCTCGGCGCTACTTGAAGCCGAAGTACCGAGCGAGGCGGCCGCGCGGCTTGGCCACCGGTGCGTCGTGGATCGGCGGCATGTTTTCGGGCATGGGTACCTCTGTCGGCGCCTGCTCGGGCATCGGCGCGGGGGCTGGGGGTGCAGGTTTGGGTGCCTCGCCGGGTCGGTGAATCTTGAAGCCCCACAGGAGAATCTGCGTTGTGTCGAGTTCGTGTTCTCGCGGCGCGCCGGTGTATCGAAATCCCAGCCACTCGAGGTTGGCGGACTCCGCGAACTGTTGCGGGTGGAACGGAAGTGACTGCGGATCAGGCAGGATCCCGGGCGGGTAACGCAGGGGATGGTTGCCGGCCCAGAATTCCAGTTCCCAGGTCTGTGGGATCCCCAGATTTTCGACGATGTCGATCGGGATGGCACTGAACGAGCGTCGTAGCTCGCCGTCCTCCCACAGTGCAAACGAACCCTGCGCGGTTTCGGGGACGGAGCTGATCAACAGCGTCGAGCCACCCTCTGCCGAAAGGTGCCAGGAATCAGGCAGTTTCGAGGGGACGAAGGTGCTGAGTTCGGTGCTGCAGACGACACTCACTCGACCGTACGCGCCGACGAAGACGTAGCCGGGGCTCACCGTCGCGGCCATCGACAGCGGCTGAGGCCCGAGCGACTCGAACTCCTTGTCCGGGTACAGCGACATGGCGATTTTCAGGGCCTCGGTCTGATCCGGCTGTGGGTACCTGCTCAATTCGGTGCGAGCGTCTGCGCCGCCCAGAAACCAGATCGTCGATACCCGTGCAGCCACCGGCAGCCCTCTCTCCTCAGCCTCGCTCGAAAGAAGAATACTTTCCTTCGGGTCAGCGACCGCTGCTGCGGACCCCGAGGAGTACGTCGTCCCACGAGGGAAGAGCAGGCCGTCCGCGCTTGTCCTTGGTCTGCGTCTGCTGCGGAGCGGTTTTCGGGGTCACATCCGGTGCGGGTTCGGGAACCTCTTCGGTGACGACGGTTTCCGGCTCGACAGCAATCGGTTCGGGCGCCCCGATCCGTTCCGCCACCACCGTCCGCTCGGGGACTACTGTGCGCTCGGAAACTGCTGTCCGCTCGGAAACTGCTGCGGGCTCGGGCTCGATCTCCGCCACCGGTTCGACGTCGAATCGGGACAGTTCGAGCTGCTGCGGCTCGTTCGAGACCACCGGTACCAGGCCGCGGAGCGGGCGACCGAAGTCGGGATCGATCAAGTCGAATGCCGCGTCGTCGAGTGCGACGATCGTTCCGCCGTGCGCGTCGGGCTGGTAGCGCCAGTGCGCGGCGTTGGTGGTGCGGCCGGCCTGCCACTGCAACTGCGCGACCCACTGATTGTCCTCGTCGCGCCAGGCATCCCAGGTGGCCTCGTCGATACTGTGGCCGCGGGCGCGGAATGCGTGGGTCACGATTTCGGAGAGGGTGGGAACTGTCGGACCGTTGTCGCGCACCGGGTGTCCGCCCTGCGCCATTTCCGCGGCGCGGGAGCGCTCGAGCAGAACGGGGTACGCAAAGCGCTCGACCTTGCTGATGGGGATCTTCGCTTCTTCGGCGACCTGCTCTACGGAAGCACCGGAACGAATGCGCGCCTGAATTTCGCGGGGACGGAGTTGGCTTTCCATTTCGATCTCAATCTGGCCGAGTCGAGCCACGTCTCCGCGGGAAGCTGCACGAAGTTTGTCATCGGCGGGAAGCCGGAATTTCTGGCCGGTTTCAGCATCTGCGCACACCACGTGCGATCCATCGGGTTCAAGTCCGATCACTCGAAGCTCTCGCACATTGACCTCCTTATCGCGCCGGCTCGCGACTTTGCGCCGCGCTCAACTGTAATTCATTCGTGACCATGGACTCGGCAGGACACGCAGGGCGAGATGACCTCGGATCCGCCCACCGGTGTGGTAGCTCACAAGGCCTGGCGCAAACGACGCTCGGCCCCCGACGTCATGCCGGGGGCCGAGCGGTGAAGCAAATGTGAAAATCAGCCGAGCTGAGAAACGACCCAGTCGATGCTCTTGGTGAGAGCGGTGACGTCATCGGGGTCGATGGCCGGGAACATGCCGACGCGCAGCTGGTTGCGGCCGAGCTTGCGGTACGGCTCGGTATCGACGATTCCGTTGGCGCGCAGGATCTTTGCCACCTCGGCAGCGTCGACGTCGTCGTTGAAGTCGATGGTGCCGACAACCTGCGAGCGGTGTGCCGGATCAGCGACGAACGGCGTTGCGAACTCACTGGCCTCGGCCCAGTTGTACAGGCGCGAGGACGAATCCGCGGTGCGAGCGGTAGTCCAGTCGAGGCCGCCGTTGCTGTTCATCCACTCGATCTGGTTGGCGAAGAGCAAGAGGGTGGCCAGGGCCGGGGTGTTGTACGTCTGATCCTTGGAGCTGTTGTCCACGGCGATGGGCAGCGAGAGGAAGTCAGGCGTCCAGCGTCCCGAATCCTTGATCTCCGCGACGCGTTCGAGGGCGGCCGGGCTCATCAGCGCGATCCACAGTCCGCCGTCTGCAGCGAAGCACTTCTGCGGAGCGAAGTAGTAGACGTCGGAATCGGCGACATTGACCGGAAGTCCGCCGGCGCCCGAGGTGGCGTCGATGGCGATCAGTGCGTTCTCCGAACCCGCGGGACGCGAGACGGGGATCGACACACCGGTGGAGGTCTCGTTGTGCGCCCAGCCGATGAGATCGACGGACGGGTCGGAGACCGGCACCGGTGCGCTGCCCGGATCGGCGGAAACGACGATCGGGTCACCGATGAACGGGTTGGCCTTGGCGACCGAAGCGAACTTGGAGCTGAATTCGCCGTTGGTCAGGTGCAGCGACTTCTCGCGGATGAGGCCGAATGCGGCCGCATCCCAGAACGCAGTGGTTCCGCCGTTGCCGAGGACGACCTCGTAGCCCTCGGGCAGTGAGAACAGATCGGCGAGGCCGGAACGAATGCTGGCCACAACGTTCTTGACCGGCTTCTGGCGATGGCTGGTGCCGAACACCGAAGCGCCCACCTCGACCAGGGACTGCAGCTGCTCGGGGCGAACCTTGGAAGGACCGCAGCCGAAGCGTCCGTCGGCGGGCTTGAGGTCGGCGGGGATGATAGGTGTGGAGGTCATCGCTTCTTTCTGTTCCTTCACTTGTGTTCTGTACTGCCGTGATTGGCGAATTCGAGCGGGGTACTACGCGTGGCTGATCTGGTCCCAGCCCTCGACCGACTCCGGAGTACGGGGCGCCGGGCCGGTGTAGATGGCGGCCGGGCGTACCAGTTTACCGAGACGCTTCTGCTCGAGGATGTGTGCACACCAGCCGGCGGTGCGGCCACAGGTGAACATGGCAGGCATCATGTGCGCGGGAACCTCGGCGAAGTCGAGGATGACGGCGGCCCAGAACTCGACGTTGGTCTCGATCGCGCGATCGGGACGACGCTCACGCAGTTCTGCCAGTGCAGCCTGCTCGAGAGCTGCGGCAGCCTCGTAGCGGGGAGCGTTGAGGCGCTTGGCCGTGGCGCGGAGCACGCGTGCACGGGGATCTTCGGCGCGGTAGACGCGGTGTCCGAAGCCCATGAGCTTTTCCTTGCGGTCGAGGATTCCCTTGACCAGTGCGCGGGCGTCGCCGGTCTTCTCGGTCTCTTCGATCATCGGAAGAACGCGGGCCGGTGCGCCGCCGTGCAGCGGGCCGGACATCGCGCCGATGGCGCCGGAAAGCGAAGCCGCGACGTCGGCGCCCGTGGAGGCGATGACGCGGGCCGTGAAGGTGGAGGCGTTCATGCCGTGCTCGGCTGCCGAGACCCAGTACGCGTCGATTGCCTCGACGTGTGCCGGATCGGGCTCACCCTTCCAGCGAACCATGAAGCGTTCGGTGACGGTCTTGGCCTCGTCGATGCGGCTCTGCGGGACTGCCGGCTGGTAGATGCCGCGAGCGGACTGCGCGACGTACGACAGCGCCATGACGGATGCGCGGGCGAGCTGGTCGCGGGCGGTCTCGTCATCGATGTCGAGGAGCGGCTGGTAGCCCCAGATGGGAGCCAGCATCGCCAGTCCGGCCTGAACGTCGACACGGACGTCGCCGGTGTGAATGGGGAGGGGGAACGGCTCGGCCGGCGGGAGGCCGGGGCCGAAGCGGCCGTCGACGAGAAGGGCCCATACGTTGCCGAAGGTGACCCTCTGGCCGACCAGGTCTTCGATGTCGACTCCGCGGTAGCGCAGTGCGCCGCCGTCCTTGTCAGGTTCTGCGATATCGCTGGTGAAGGCGACGACGCCTTCGAGTCCGCTCACAAAATCGTCCGGTATTGCTGCGCTCGCTGCCATTCTCGTGGACTCTCCTCGTTCGAGTGCGCCAGGTCTACAGTCGCACTGCCTCAGCTTCAGTGACTGCGCCTCGGTGCTCGCAGGGATGAGCACGCACCGTGTTTTGTACTGCGCAATCGTCTCGTCCCGATTCGGCGCTGTCGCTGGTGCGGCTCGCGGTCCGGGTCGGGTCTAGCCACGGCAAACTTTAGCGCGTGCCGCGTAGCCGTTGGCCAGTGAGTACCCGGGAGTAGCGTTCTCGGCTGTGTCGAATGAACGTCAGGACCCGCAGGCGGTGGACAACGAACTCGCGGCCATGCGTGTGGGCTATCCGCAAGCAGGCAGCGAATCGGAGTCCGTCGAGGACCGCATGAGTGCGGAATTGGATACTTCGGTTGTCGAAACCGGTTGGCTGCCCCTCATGCGCCAATGGCTCGTGGACGCCGTCGAAGCTGACGCGCCGGAGCCCAACGCCATGACTCTGTCGACGGTGGACGACGGTGGCCGTCCGGCGTCGCGCACCGTGCTCTGCAAAGGGCTCAGCGAGGACGGCGTCCTCTTCTTCACCAACTACGGATCCGACAAGGCTCGTCACCTCGACGCCCACCCGTACGCGTCGGCGAACTTCACGTGGCTGACCCTTGCCAGGCAGGTGATCGTCCGCGGCACCACCGAGCGGGTGAGTGCTCAACTGACGCAGGAGTATTGGCGAACCAGGCCTCGCGGTTCACAGCTCGGCGCGTGGGCGTCGTCGCAGTCTCGTCCGATCGACTCGCGTGCCGATCTCGACGAGCAACTGCGTGAGGTCGCTGCTCGATTCGGCGTGGACGGTGAGATTCCGGTGCCACCGAACTGGGGCGGGATTCTGATTCGGCCCGAGTCTGTCGAGTTCTGGCAAGGACGCGCGAACCGCATGCACAATCGAGTTCGCACGAGCCTGGTCGACGGACAGTGGTCCGCCGTCCGTCTCCAGCCGTGAGCCGGCTACTCGCGGACACGACTCCGCTCGAGAATCGCGACTATCGACGGCTGTGGACGGCCGGCATCGTCACCGTCATCGGCGCTCAGCTCAGCGTGGTCGCCGTACCGCAACAGGTGTACGAGATCACCCGAAGCTCGGCCTACGTCGGTCTGACGGGAATCTTCGGTCTGGTCCCGCTGGTCGTTTTCGGTCTGTGGGGCGGCGCACTGGCCGACGTCATGGATCGACGACGGCTGTTGATGATCACCTCGATCGGACTCGGCGTCACGTCGGTGCTGTTCTGGATCCAGGCTGCCCTGAACGTGAACAACGTGTGGTTGGTGCTCGGATTGTTCTCGGTTCAACAGGCGTTCTTCGCGGTGAACCAGCCGACGCGAGCGGCGATCATCCCTCGGTTGATTCCGGGCAGGCAGTTACCTGCCGCGAACTCGCTGAACATGACTGTCGTGCAGTTCGGTGCGATAGCCGGCCCGCTACTGGCGGGTGTCCTCATACCGTCGGCCGGTCTGCAACTGCTGTACCTGCTCGACTCGATCTTTCTTCTCGCCACACTGTGGGCGGTATGGAAGCTCCCGGCGATTCCGCCGACCGGAACGTCTCGGCGAGCCGGATTGAGCGAGGTCCTCGGCGGTTTCACGTATCTCGCGACGCAGAAGGTTCTGCTCGCGTCGTTCGTGGTGGACATCATCGCGATGGTGTTCGGGATGTCGCGAGCACTGTTCCCGGAGATCGCTCACGAATCCTTCGGTGACCCCGCCAGCGGCGGTTTTGCGCTGGGACTGCTGTTCGCGGCGATGTCGGTGGGAGCCGTTCTGGGCGGAGTCTTCTCGGGTTGGTTGCCACGGGTTCAGTACCAGGGGCGAGCCGTTCTGGTCTGCATCGCGCTGTGGGGGCTGTCCATGGTCGGCTTCGGCGTTGCCGTGTACTTCGCGAGTCCCGGTTCCAGTGTGATTCTGCTCTGGGTGGCGGTCGCATTCCTGGCATTCGGCGGAGCCGTCGACATGGTCTCGGCGGCTTTCCGCAGCACGATGCTCCAGCAAGTGGCAACCGACGACATGCGCGGACGACTGCAGGGCGTGTTCATCGTGGTCGTGGCAGGTGGTCCGCGTATCGGTGACGTGCTGCACGGCGGTGCAGCCTTCCTGTTCGGGACCGGTGTCGCGGCAGCGGGCGGCGGCTTCCTGGTGATTGTCGGTGTTGTCCTTTCTGCCCTCGCATTTCCGGCATTCGTTCGCTACAAGGTGGGACGCGCCGTCTGACGTCCTGGTTAACCGGTCGCTCGTGGTGGAAACTGGTACGTATGACTGCGCCGCACAGCACGGGTAGGGGAGGGTTCGAGATCCGTGGTGGAGGCTATCGAGCCGAGATCGCCGCGGCCGGTGCCGGGTTGCGGCTACTCGATCACGAAGGACCGAACGGTCAGCGCGCGCTGACCGAGACCTGGGCACTCGGATCGAAGCCACCGCTGTCGGCCGGATTGGTTCTCGCGCCGTGGCCCAACCGAATTCGCGACGGGCACTTCATGTTCGACGGGATCGAGCATCAACTCGAGATCACCGAACCTGCGCTGGGGAACGCGAGCCACGGGTTCGTCCGGCGTCGCAATTGGAGCCTCGTGGACCACACGTACGAGCGCGTCGAACTGTCGGTCGACGTGGGACTTCACAAGGGTTGGCCCTATCCGTTGCAGCTGACGGTCGCCTACGAGGTCGGTGCCGACGGACTGACCGTCACGCACACGGCCACGAACAAGGGTGCGACCTCGTCGCCGTTCGGGCTCGGAATGCACACCTTCATTCGCGCCGGCGACTTTCCGCTCGACGAATGTGCTCTGCATCTGGCAGCAGGCACGCGGTTGCCGATCGATCCGGCGAGGATGCTGCCGAACGCGTATTCGCAGGCAGTCGCCGGTACGGACTACGACTTCCGGACACCGAGACTGCTTGCCGGGGTGCAGTTGGACACTCCGTACAGCGCATTGGACGTCGTCGACGGCAGTGGTCGCACGCAACACGAGCTGCTGGCTCCGGATGGAACGGGCACTGCCCTGTGGACCAACCGCGAGTTCCCGTGGATTCAGGCCTTCATCGCAGATCCCGCCAACGACAAGGGGTATCCCGATCGCGGCCGCGCATTGGCTTTGGAGCCGATGACCTGCCCGCCTGACGCCTTCAACTCGGGCATCGATCTCCTGGTGCTTCATCCGGGTCAGACGTGGACGGGTAGCTGGGGCATCAAGGCGCTGTGATCCGGCTCTCATACCGTGGGATCGTGTAACACCAAGTAGGCATCAGCCGATAACGATCGGTTTTCGGTACCCCGTGTCAGTGGTCCGGAAGGTCCGACGTTGCTCCCATTTGCGAATTGCAGCCGAGATTTGCAGATCAGTGTGGGTAAATGCGCGATTCCGTAGACTGGAGTACCGGTCACGCGAGTGGGAAAGCCCAGACTGGAACATGTTTCAGTTTCGGTGGGTATGTCGGGTTCGTGAGTACCCGAAAAATAGCCGTGGAGCGACCCTCCTTCGGCACGATCTCTCCCGTGCGACTAGTTTCTAGTTGATCGCATGTAGTTACTCGTTGGTTCGAGCTTGAGAGGGATCCTTCGTGCCCGCTGACAATGACACAAAGCCCACGCTTACTTACCCCGGTGGTGAGTACACGATGTCCATTGCCAGGGCAACAGAGGGCAATGACGGCATCGAGCTGGGAAAGCTGCTGGCCACAACGGGGTACACCACCCTTGACCCCGGTTTTGTGAACACTGCATCCACCAGTTCTGCAATCACCTACATCGACGGTGAGAAGGGAATCCTGCGTTACCGCGGATATCCCATCGAGCAGTTGGCAGGTAAGTCGACGTTCATCGAGGTCAGCTACCTGCTGATCTACGGCGAACTGCCGACCGACGCCCAGCTCGAGTCCTTCACGGACCGCATCCGTCGACACACCCTGCTTCACGAGGACCTCAAGCGGTTCTTCGACGGATTCCCGCGCAACGCTCACCCGATGCCGGTTCTCTCGTCCGCAGTGAACGCATTGTCGGCGTACTACCAGGATTCGCTCGATCCCGAGGATCCGGAGCAGGTGGAACTGTCCACCATCCGTCTTCTCGCGAAGCTGCCGACCATCGCTGCGTACGCGTACAAGAAGTCCGTCGGACAGCCGTTCCTGTACCCGGACAACTCGTTGAACCTGGTCGAGAACTTCATGCGTATGACGTTCGGCTTCCCCGCCGAGCCGTACCAGGGTGATCCCGAGGTCGCCAAGGCACTCGACATGCTGCTGATCCTGCACGCAGACCACGAGCAGAACTGCTCCACGTCGACCGTGCGTATGGTCGGCTCGTCGGACGCCAACCTGTTCACCTCCGTCTCGGCCGGCATCAACGCACTGTGGGGCCCGCTGCACGGCGGCGCCAACCAGGCAGTGCTCGAGATGCTCGACGAGATCAAGGCCAGCGGCAGCACCGCAGCCGAGTTCGTCCGCAAGGTCAAGAACAAGGAAGACGGCGTGAAGCTCATGGGCTTCGGGCACCGCGTCTACCGCAACTACGATCCGCGCGCTGCGCTGGTCCGCGAAACCGCGCACACCATCCTCGCCAAGCTCGGCGGCGACGACGAACTGCTCAACATCGCAATGCAACTCGAAGAGGCCGCCCTCACGGACGACTACTTCATCGAGCGCAAGCTCTACCCGAACGTCGACTTCTACACCGGCCTCATCTACCGCGCGATGGGCTTCCCGCCGCGCATGTTCACGGTGCTGTTCGCCATGGGCCGTCTGCCCGGCTGGATTGCGCACTGGCGTGAAATGCACGAGGATCCGGCTACGAAGATCGGCCGCCCGCGCCAGATCTACACCGGCTACACCGAGCGTGACTATCGGGACATCACCACCCGCTAGCCCCTGCCCCCCCAATTTTCGCCTCAACGAGGAGGACCCATGAGTAGCAAGCCCGTAATCGAGTTCCAGGAAGGCCCCGCGCCGACCGATCTGGTCATCAAGGATCTGGTTGTCGGAGAAGGCGCCGAAGCCGTTCCCGGTGGCACCGTCGACGTTCACTACGTCGGTGTCGAGTTCGAGTCCGGCGAAGAGTTCGACTCTTCCTGGAGCCGTGGCGAGTCCATTCAGTTCCCGCTTCGTGGCCTGATCAAGGGCTGGCAGGACGGCATCCCGGGCATGAAGGTCGGCGGACGCCGTCAGCTCACCATTCCGCCGGAGCTGGCATACGGCCCCGCCGGTGCAGGGCACCAGCTTTCCGGCAAGACCTTGGTCTTCGTGATCGATCTGCTGGACGCCAAGTAATCCACTGTGCGCCTTTATTAACCCCCCGCGGTTAATAAAGGCGCACAGCACAAGCAGCCCCGCACCGTCAGGTGTGGGGCTTTCTTGTGTGGTCAGCTCGCGGTCTTTCGTCGGTAGAGCCAGTTGGACCACACGAATCCCACGGCGGCGATGCCCAGGCACCACGCGAGGGCGATGGCCGCGCTGTTCCCGATCGGCGTGCCCATCAGGAGTCCGCGCACAGTCTCGATGATCGGAGTCACCGGTTGGTGCCGGGCAAACCCCTGCAGCCAGGACGGCATGGTCTCAGCCGGTACGAAAGCAGTGCTGACGTAGGGCAGGAACATGATGGCGAAGGTGAATCCGCTTGCAGCCTCCGGGTTCTGGGCCAAGAGTCCCAAAGCTGTCGAGAGGTACGACATGGCAAAGACGAAGGCGACGATCACAGCGGCGACGCCGAGCCAGCGCAACGGATCGCTGGTCGGGCGAAATCCCATGATCAGCGCAACGACGACCACGATCGCCGTAGTCAGGACGTTGCGGACGACGCTGGCCAGTACATGACCGGTCAGGACCGACGACGGAGAGATCGCCAAGGTCCGGAAACGGTCGATGATCCCGTCCTCCATGTCGCTCGAGACGCTGACCGCGGTGGTCGAGGCGCCGAAACCGGCGCACAGAAGGATTATTCCGGGCACTACGTAGTCGATGTACTCGCTACCGGTGTTGATGGCGCCGCCGAAGACGTAGACGAACAGCAGCATGAGCATGACCGGAAGGGCTATCGCGGTGATCATCGAATCCGGACTGCGCAGAACGTGTTTGAGATTCCGGCGGAGCATCACCGCGGAATCGATTGCAATGGTGGAGGTCATCGAACGCTCGCAATCTCGGGTTGGCCTGATCCGGTGAGCGCGAAGAACACGTCGTCCAGATCCGGAGTGTGAACGGAGAACTTCTCGACGGTGATCGACGGATCGTCGATCGAGTCGAGGATCGCTTTGATCGACGGAACTGCCCCGTCGGAAGGGATGTGCAGGGTCAAGGTCTCGGCATTCGAATGCGCCTGCGGCAGTGATGCCGCGGCGAGTTCGAGTTGGGCCAGGTTCTCGAATTGCAGTGCGACGTGGCCGCCGGGAACAAGGCGTTTGAGTTCGTCCGGTGTTCCCTCGGCGACGATGCGGCCGCCGCTCAGCACGCCGACCGTATCGGCCAATTCGTCTGCCTCGTCGAGGTATTGGGTGGTGAGGAAGATGGTGACGCCTGACGCTGTGAGTCCTCGAACGATCGACCACATGTCGTGGCGGCTTCGCGGGTCCAGGCCGGTGGTGGGTTCGTCGAGAAAGACGACGTCCGGTCGGGCGACGAGGCTCATTGCGATGTCGAGTCGTCTGAGCATGCCGCCCGAGTAGTTGCCGGCGCGTTTGTCGCCGAAGTCCGTCAAAACGAACTGGTCGAGCAATTCCTCGGCACGGTGACGGGAGTTCTTCCGGCCCAGGTGATTCAGTTCGCCCAGTAGGGTGAGGTTCTCGAATCCGGTCAGCAAGGTGTCGACGGCTGCGTACTGCCCGGTCACGCTGATGCGTCGCCGAACATTCTGTGGATCTCCGGGCAGTGAATGCCCCGCGACCGTGACCTCACCTCCGTCGAAGGGGATGAGGGTGGTGAGAATTCTTACGGCCGTGGTCTTTCCGGCGCCGTTCGCGCCGAGGAGGGCGTACACCGATCCGGCCGGGACCGACAGGTCGAGTCCAGCCAGTACCTGTTGATCGCCGTAGCGCTTACGGAGTCCGCGGACCGAGATTGCGGGGATCGTTCCTGACATCGAGACCTCCAAGTAAGAACTGTGTATGTCATAAACTCGTGTTTATAGCGTATACAGTTCTAGGATGATCGCAAGAGTGAAGAGTGGGAGCTTATGGATCGCGGAGCGCTACCGAGAGCAGTTGAACTGGCCTGGGGACTGGACCAGCCGGGAACGCGGGGTCCGAAGAAGGGGCTCAGTCTCGAGCAAATTCTCGACACCGCGATCGAATTGGCCGACGCAGAAGGCGTCACCGCTCTGTCGATGGGCCGCGTGGCCAAAGCGCTCGGGTTCACGACCATGTCGCTCTACCGCTACGTGGCAAGCAAAGACGAACTGATCGAACTGATTTCGGATCGGGTGATCGGGCCGCCGCCGGTAATTCCCGACGGCGTGACCTGGCGCGTCAAGCTCGAGGCGTGGGCGAATCAGGAGTACGCCACGATGCTGAGTCGACCGTGGTGGCTCAAGCTGCCCATCACGGCTCCACCGACCGGGCCCAACAACATGGCGTGGCTCGACGCGGGTCTGAGCGCCCTCGACGGGGTCGCCCTGAGCGCCGCGTCGAAGTTCCAGGTGGTGACCAACGTGTCGTTGTTCGTCATCGGCCGCGCTCGATTCTCGGCTGACCTGGCGTCTCGTTCAGCGCAGTCGGCAGACGACGACGTCGCATACGGCGCTCTCATTGCTCGTGTCATCAATCGGGAGGGATTCCCCTACCTGAGTGCCGCAATCGAGGAAGGCGGCTTCGAGGACGGCAGCCCGGAGGGTGAGGCCGCCGGCGACGATGCCTTCGATTTCAGTTTCTCGCTTGGCTTACTTCTCGACGGAATCGAGAAGCTGGTGCAGCGGTCAGGACACCAGCGCGGTGGCGCTGACGTCGTCGATGATCAGATCGGTGATCAGCCCGCCCCGTAGTGCTCCCTCCAGGGCCGGCAGTTTTGCTGTTCCGGCGACGATGCACACGCGTCTGGCGACCTTCTCGAAAAGGTCCAGTCGCGGGCCGCTCGCGCGCTCGTTGAGTTCGATTCCGCGGTAGCTCCCGTCCGACCGGAAGAAGACGGTTGCGATGTCGCCGACCACTCCGTCGCGTCGAAGTGCTTCTGCTTCATCGGGTTCGAGGTATCCGGCGGTGTAGACGTGACTCGGTACGTTGCCGCCCGGTACGCCGATGCTGAAGACTGCCAGGTCCATTCGCTTCTGCATGTCCAAGACGCGTTTGATGCTTCGTTCGCGCCACAGTTGCTCCCGGGTTTCCGGGTAGTCGAAGAAGGCAGGCACCGGAAATCCTTGTGGCAGAGCACCGTAGGCGTCGGCGATGGTTCTGATGATGTCGCTGGCGTAAGAGATTCCGGTGGTGCGAGTATTCGCGGCGCCGTTGAGTTGCACGACGTACGAGTTGTACGTGCGTTTGGGGGCAAGGTGCTTGCTGACTTCACTGAGTGTGGTTCCCCAGGCGATCCCCATCACCATGTCGCTGTCGAAGAACGACGCCAGCAGGCGTCCTGCAAAGGTTGCGACCTTTTCGAGTCGCTCGAGATCTCCCACCAGTTCCGGCACGGTCACCACGTGGGCGCGCACTCCGTACCGTTCCGAGAACTCGCGTTCGATGCGAGGAGCCTGGCCGTGCGGGGTGCTGATCTTGATCTCGACGAGACCCGAGGTGCGCGCGTAGGTGATCAATCGGGAGACGGTGGATCGGGACACCCCCATGTCGCGGCCGATGGCAGCCATGGTCTGGTCCTGGAAGTAGTAGAGGCGTGCGGCCTGAACTGCGTCGGCGATGCGCGGGTCCGCCGGATCGGAGGTAGCGGAGTCCGAAGTGGGAGTTTCCATGGGTTCGTCCTGTCTGCACGTACGTGCAAGAGCATTGAACCGAATCTTATCCGAGTAGGCCCAGGCCGAGGCGCTCGATCACGCAAAGTCCCAGAAGTGTGTCTGTTACCCGCGTTACGGTGCGCAAATGGGGCAATTGCACATATGTGCACGAGCTATGCGTGAATGTGCAAACGGCCTTACGCTACGGGTGCAGCAATCCAAACTATGACATGCATCACAACGAAGTGAGGGTGGGGATGGAGAAAGCCAAGCGATTAGGGCTTCCAGGCGAGTTGGCAGCCGAGTTCGCCGGAACGATGATCTTGATCTTGTTCGGCGTCGGAGTTGTGGCGCAGGTTGTGTCCGGCGGGAGCGGTGGGGGTCTCGGCGGACACGACAGTATCGCGTGGGCCTGGGGACTCGGCGTCATGTTCGGCATCTATGTCGCAGGCCGGGTGACGGGTGCTCATCTGAACCCCGCAGTGACCTTCGCCTTTGCGATCTTCCGGGGATTCTCCTGGCGCAAGGTCCTGCCCTACACGCTGGCGCAGACCGCTGGAGCCTTTGTCGCGGCCCTGATCGTCCGGTGGAATTACAACGACATGCTCAATGCCATCGATCCCGGACACACAACGGCGACTCAGACGATCTTCTCGACGATGCCCGGAAACGGAACGCTCCCGGTCAGTCTGGGATCAGCGCTGATAGATCAGATCATCGGCACGGCGATCCTGTTGTTCCTCATCGTTGCGGTGACCGATACTCGGGGAACTCCGCCGCTCGCGAATCTTGCGCCCTTCGTCGTCGGTTTGATCGTGGTGGCAATCGGATTCGCATGGGCGACCAACGCGGGTTACGCCATCAATCCGGCCCGTGACTTCGGTCCGCGGCTGGCGTCGTATCTCACCGGTTACGGCAGCGCCTGGCGAGATCAGTACGGGAGCCTGTATTTCTGGGTGCCCATCGTGGGGCCGCTGATCGGCGCTCCGATCGGGGTGTTCCTCTACGACAAGCTGATTGGTCGATTCCTGCCTGACGAGTCGGTGGAGAAGGCAGCCGAGGAGCCGGCCACGATACCGGCCTGATGGCGAATCATCATCTCTGACAGTAAATCTTTCGCACTTTCTTCGACACCAAAGGGGTAGCACGATGGCGCAGTTCGTAGCCGCGATAGACCAGGGAACCACCTCCACGCGATGCATGATCTTCGATCACAGTGGGCACGTAGTCGCTGTCGAACAGCACGAGCACACACAGATCTTTCCGCAGGCAGGCTGGGTCGAACACGATCCGATCGAAATTTGGGACAACGTCCGCAACGTCACCGCGGGCGCCTTGGCCAACGCAGATCTGACCGCGGCCGACATCGCATCCGTCGGCATCACCAATCAGCGTGAGACGGCAGTGGTCTGGGAACGAGCAACCGGAAAGCCCGTTTACAACGCCATCGTCTGGCAGGACACACGCACCGATCGAATCTGTACTGCACTCGCCGGCGAAGACGGCCCCAGGAAGTACACCGAAGTCACCGGATTGCCGTTGGCCACGTACTTTTCGGGCCCCAAGGTCAAGTGGATTCTCGACAACGTCGAGGGCGCGAGTGAGAAGGCCGAAGCAGGCGAGTTGTGCTTCGGCACGATGGACACTTGGGTGCTGTGGAACATGACCGGCGGCGTCGACGGCGGAGTGCACGCTACCGACCCCACCAACGCGTCGCGCACTCTGTTGATGGATCTCGACACTCTCGCTTGGGATTCGGCGATCTGCGCCGACATGGGCATCCCCGAATCGATGCTCCCCGAGATTCGCAGCTCGTCCGAAACTTTCGGATTCGTGCGCGAACGCGGAACGTTGTCCGGCGTGCCGATCGCCGGAATCCTCGGCGATCAGCAAGCAGCGACTTTCGGTCAGGCCTGCCTCTCGCCCGGAGAAGCGAAGAACACCTACGGAACCGGCAACTTCGTGCTCCTCAACACCGGCACCGAAAAGGTGATGAGCAAGAACGGCTTGTTGACGACGGTCTGTTACAAGATCGGTGAGCAGCCAACGGTTTACGCACTGGAAGGTTCGATCGCCGTGACCGGTTCGCTGGTCCAGTGGCTTCGGGACAACCTCGGCATGATCGACAACGCGGCCGACATCGAGGTGAACGCGCGCTCTGTGGACGACAACGGTGGCGCGTACTTCGTGCCCGCGTTCTCGGGCCTGTTTGCACCGCATTGGCGCGCGGATGCACGCGGTGCGATCGTCGGTCTGACAAGGTTCGTGAACAAGGGGCACCTTGCCCGGGCGGTGCTCGAAGCGACTGCGTACCAGAGTCGTGAGGTGATCGAGGCGATGAACCTCGACTCGGGTGTCGACTTGAAGGTTCTCAAGGTCGACGGCGGAATGGTCGCGAACGAACTCCTCATGCAATTCCAGGCCGATTTGCTCGACGTCGAGGTGATCCGCCCTGTCGTTGCGGAGACCACGGCATTGGGCGCTGCGTACGCCGCTGGTCTCGCGGTCGGGTACTGGGAGAGCGAGGACGACATTCGCAGCAACTGGGCGAAGGACAAGAGCTGGACGCCGTCGATGGATTCGGCCGAGCGTGAGCGCCTGTATGCAGGCTGGCAGAAAGCCGTCACTCGGACACTCGACTGGGTCGACGCAGACTGATCGCGGCGCCCCCATTTCTACCTATTTTCAAGTGAAGGAACAGTTTTCATGAGCACAGCACAAGCATTGAGTCCGTCCTCGCGGGCGGAGTCGCTGAAGAAGTTGGAAGAAACCGAACTCGACGTCCTCGTTATCGGCGGTGGCGTGGTCGGAGCGGGTAGCGCGCTCGACGCCGCAACTCGCGGTCTGAAGGTGGGCTTGGTGGAGGCTCGTGACTTCGCGTCCGGAACCTCGAGCAGGTCGAGCAAGCTGTTCCACGGCGGACTGCGTTACCTCGAGCAGTTCAATTTTGCGCTCGTGTTCGAGGCACTGCGTGAGCGGTCGCTGGTTCTGAATTCGCTGTGCCCGCATCTCGCGAAGCCGGTGCCGTTCATCTACCCACTCGAGAAGTTGATCGACCGGCCGTACGTCGGTCTGGGCATCGGCGTCTACGACGTGATGGGCGCAGGCCGCGGGGTTCCCTCACACCACAAGCATGTGGGCAAGAAGAAGACTCTCGAATCGTTCCCTTCCGGAAAGCGCTCTGCTATCCGGGGTTCGGTCAAGTTCTACGAGGGTCAGGTAGATGACGCCCGCCACACGATGATGCTGGCGCGCACGGCGGCCGAGTACGGCGCGCTGTGCGTCAACAGCACCCGCGTAATCGGCTTTCTCCGTGAGGAGGACCGCGTAGTCGGGGTGAAGGCCGTGGATCTGGAAACAGGTCGCGCGTTCGAGATCCGTGCTCGTCAGGTCATCAACGCCGCCGGTGTGTGGACTGACGAGATTCAGGAAATGGTAGGTGGTCGAGGACAATTCCAGGTTCGCGCTTCGAAAGGTGTGCATTTGGTCGTCCCGCGAAACCGCATCAACTCTGCGACCGGAATCATCACGCGGACCGAGAAGAGTCTGCTGTTCGTGATTCCGTGGGGAAGCCACTGGATCATCGGTACGACGGACACCGACTGGAACCTCGACCTCGCCCATCCGGCAGCGAGCCGAAGCGATATCGACTACATCCTCGGACATGTCAACAAGCTCCTTCAGGACGAGTTGACGCACGAGGACGTCGTCGGTGTGTACGCGGGGTTGCGTCCGTTGCTGTTCGGCGAATCGGATTCGACCAGCACTCTCTCGCGTGAGCATGCGGTGTCGAGTCCGGTCCGAGGTTTGACGGTGGTCGCCGGTGGCAAGTACACCACTTACCGCGTGATGGCCAAGGACGCTGTCGATTCCGCGGTGCACGGATTGGAACAGAAGGTGCCGAAGTCCTGCACCGAGCGTATCCAACTTGTGGGTGCCGACGGCTACTTTGCCGCGCACAACAATCGGCATCTCACCGCTGAGCGCACGGGACTGCACGTTTCGACCATCGAGCACCTACTGGGTCGGTACGGCACTCTGGCTGACGAGTTGTTCGAACTCGTCGAGGCGCGACCGGAACTGGGGCAGCCGTTGGACTCCGCCCCCGAGTACCTCAAGGCGGAGATCCACTACGCTGCGAGCCATGAGGGTGCACAGCATCTCGACGACATCCTTACCCGTCGTACCCGCATCTCCATCGAGGTTACCGATCGCGGCGACGCGGCAGCAGCGGAAGTAGCCGAACTGGTTGCGCCGGTGCTGGGTTGGACTCCCGAGCACATTGCCGAGGAGATCGAACACTACCGGTTGCGTGTCGCAGCCGAGCGGGAATCTCAGGAGCAGCCCGATGACCTGACCGCTGATGCGGCGCGCCTCGGTGCACCGGACGTTCGAACCGGAGTCGCTGTCGGACAGGTTTGAGTCCGAGACACCACCAATGATCGGCCGGGACCCTGTGTCCCGGCCGATCGACCGAACTGCCTCGGTGTCAATCGAACTCGTCTGCCGAACATTCGGGGAGGTCGATCGTCACCACCGCGCCCCCGTTCGGATGGTTCGCGAAGTCGATACGAGCGCCGATGACCGCCGCTTGTCCCACTACGATCGTCAAGCCGAGGCCCAGGCCCGAGTTCGGGCCGCGTTCGACGGAGTTGGTCTGAAATCTCTTCGGCCCCTGGCGAAGCCACTCTTCAGTGAACCCGACGCCCCGATCTCGGACCGTGATGCGGGAGTGGTCGACGTGGACATTGATCGGCGACTTTCCGTGATTGCGAGCATTCAAGATCAGGTTGGCGATGATCCGCTCCAGTCTGCGCGCGTCGGTGTACGACACGGGGGTGCCGTGAACACTCACTTCACACTCGACTCCTGTGGTGGAAATCGCGTGACGCACCACCGGCGCCAGTTCCACCGATTGGATGTCTGCCTGCTCGGAGGTGGTGTCGAGGCGTGCCACTTCGATGACGTCCTCGGCGAGCCTCCTGAGTTTATGGACGCCGTCGCGCACCAATTCGGTTGGCCTACCGGGTGGCAGGAGCTCTGCGGCGCCGACCAGTCCGGAGATGGGCGTCCTGAGATCGTGCGCGATGTTGGCTGTCACGCGCTTTTCGGCGTCCAGTTGTCCCCGTAGAGCATCGGACATCGCGTCGACCGCATCCGCCAGCTCGGTGATCTCGTCGTCGAAAAGCGACCAGGTGACCGAGCGGACGCGGATGTCCGCTCCGGTAGACACTTTGCGAGCCGCACGGGCGGCCGAGCGCAATCGATACGACATCGCGAGTCCAAGCAGCACACCCAGGACGGCACCCGCTGCGATCACTGCGATGGTGGCGTTGCGAAGTGTCCGATCGACGCTGGCGATCGATTCCCGCTGCGCGGTGTACGGGACGCGAATCGCCACCACCTGAGTGTTGACGTCGGCAGCAGCCCAGACAAATGGCTGGTCCCCGCTGTCGACAAGGTAGGTGGCACGTTTGCCGCCCGCCACGGCCTGACGCAACTCTTCCGGAACGTCGAGACCATCTGTGGTGGCGCGGAACAGCGCACGCATGCTGCCCGTTTCGTCCTGCAGCACCAGTTGGAGATTGCGATCAGCTGCCGCCCGCGCTGCATCCTCTTGGTTGTGTGAAAAGGTTTGATGCATCACGGTACTGAGCGTGATCGAGGCGACGGCGATCACGAACGTGATGGCCGCCGCGATCTTCCACTGAAACGACAACCGCCTCCCGGTGGACGGGAGCTTGGCGGCGAGATCCCGCGATCTCACCGATGGTTGTCCATCGTGTAGCCGAACCCCCGGACGGTCCGGATCTGTTCGGAGCCGATCTTCGTGCGCAATCGCTGAACGTGAACGTCGACGATGCGCGTATCGCCGCCCCAGTCGTAATCCCAGACGTCCGAGAGCAGTTCGGAGCGAGACCAGACTTTGCGCGGCACACTCACCATGACCAGGAGCAGCTTCATTTCGGTGGGCGTGAGAGCCACTTCGGCGCCCGAACGCGTGACGGTCACCAACTCGCGATCGATCTCCAGATCGCCGAGAGTCACGATGTCTTTCTCCGTACCGGAATGGGATTCGACCCGCCGGAGCACACTGCGGATACGGGCCACCAGGACACCGCTGTCGAAGGGCTTGGTGACGTAGTCGTCGGCACCGGCTTCCAATCCGAGAACGATGTCGACCGGGTCGTCGCGCGCGGACAGCATGATGACCGGCACCGACAGTTCCTCACGAATGCGTCGGCACAGGCTGATTCCGTTCAGGTCGGGAAGCATCACGTCGAGGACGGCGATATCCGGCTTGGCGTCGACCGCCATATCCATTCCGGTCAACCCACCCGATGCGGTGATCACCCGAAACCCGTTGCGTTCGAGATTCAATTGCGTTGCTTCGCGTATGACAGCGTCGTCTTCGACCAGCAAAATCAACGGATCGGTCATCGGCCTTCGCTTTCATGGGAACGGAACACTCTCAAACCCTTCACCGGTCCACTTGTATGCAGTCGACGATTGACAGAACTCCGGAATGCCGGGGTCTTTGCACAGGTCGACCATGACCGACAATCCTCCGGTTGAGCCGACGACGTAGCGTCCTGGGTCTTGCACTCCGAAGACTTTGTGAGCGCCCGATTCGTCGATCTGGTAGACGAATCCGGCGACCATGAAGCTGACCGGTGGGGCCGGTCGTCCCCAGATGCCGACAGACTCGCAGGTGAAGACATTGACGACGGCATCTTGCCAAACGGCGCCTGTCACGGGGGAGTACCGGATTTCGAAGGGGAAGTTCGCATCACCGCACAGTCGGAGACTGTCCTTGACCGCATCGGACACTTCCGGGTCTGCTCTGAGGAGGGCAACAGGATCGATGCTCAAGCCCTGTGAGAGATCCGAGGGGTCGAGTGATGCTGCGATATTCGGAGTGGGTTCTGATTCAGGCTCGGTGGAACAGGAGACGAGAGCAAACGCGACCGGCAGGCAAACACCGGCGAGCATCGCGCGGCGACGGCGATCAATCACGGATGAACTCCATTCCATCCCAGTGGAACTCGGTCCGAAGCGGTGGACGGGGGCAACATTCGAACTCCGGTGGCCGCGGATCCGTTTCCAGGACAGACAAACTCGCGGCGCGTTGACCGCTGACGATGAACTTTCCGCGCTCTTCGACGGAGAACAGGCGCTCACCCAGTTCGGGATCGTCTTCACTCGAACCGGCCTTGCCGCTGCGGTAGACGTAGCCGGCAAGGTTGACCGAAATCGACACTCCGGTCCCGGGTTGGTGGGCCGGTTGGCACGGATACACATTCATGACGACGAGTTCGGTCTCCGGCACGATACGCGGTGCGCCTGGATCGAGAAGGATGGACCCGACCGAGATCGGATACCAGTCAGGGCACGACCGAAGTTCTGTCTTCACTCCCTCGGACACCCCAGGATCGTCGAGGAGCGCCCGGCCCAACCTCGAGTTTTCGGCAACCCGTCTGGCCAGGTCTGCAGGTTGTGTGACGGGCAACCCGGTGGAAGCGACATCGCCTTCGATCACAACGCCCTGGGTGGACGCGCAGCCGGTGATCACGGACGCTCCGAGGGTTGCTGCCGCGAGCGCTGTACCGAACAGGCTGCGAGTACGGTCTGATCGACCGCCGCAGATGTCACTCCGATACAACACTTTCCCCTCCCCGGCCGCTGCGAACCCTCTCATCGGCATGTGCGTTTTCATACGATCACAGGTGATCTCGATATCGGAGTTTTGCCACCCACCGTTACGTAATCGTATGAATTTCTGGACCGTCGAGAGTTGGTACGCGACCGACGGAATTCTGTTACGAAACCGATGGAATCAGGCTCCTAGAGTGAGTCACGTCGGTGTTCACCGCTTGGGCGGAACGAGCTGATCCGCGTATCGAGGAGTGTGAGAGCAAATGCCTGAACTATTGCTGACCAACAAGACTCGGCGTCTGCGAGTGCTGCTCGCCGTACTGACGATCGGGGTGATGTGCGCGATGACAGGGTGTTCGAGTGATGACAACAGCGCTCCAGGAGACGAACCGACGACTACATCGGTGGTTGCGGCGTCTACGACCCCACCGCCGCTGACCGCAGCGACCACTTCGGAGACAGTCGAAGGCTCGAACTCGGTGGGCGGCGGTACGGACGCATCCACCCCCGGAGTCCCGGCGGGCGGAGCAGCGCCGGCCTGGACCCCGGTCTCGACCAGCGCGGTTGCCCCTGCGGCCCCTGGTCCGGCTACCGAGTCGACCAAGTGCACCGATCAGATCAACTATGTGGGTGACCCTCGTTCGAATGCGGAGATCAACAGCATCGGAGAGCAGATGGGTTCATGCCCGGCGCCGCTCCCGCCCGATGCCGTCGAGCCCTCCGAGAAGTGCACCGACCAGATCAACTACGGCGCTGACCCTCGTTCCAACGCCGAGATCAACATCATCGGGGAACAAACCGGGATCTGCCCCGAGCCGATACGCCCCTAGCGACTTCAAAACCTGAGCAGTAGTCGGGAATTCGACCAAGAGCCGAAGCAGGGGGAGATCGGAATGACAAGCAGGGCAGGTGGACGTTCGATCGACAGTGTTGCCGACGATGCGTCCCGAGGGGATCGGGACGCGATTGCAGAACTCCTTCAACGCATCGTGCCTCTGGTGACGAGGCGCTGTCGTGCCGAACTGCGACCGCTCGACGCTGATCGTATTGCCGTCGGTATCTGCCGATCCGTCCTGTCCGACATTCGGCGACGTAGACGTGCCGGAGAAGCGTTCCTCGCGCATCTGTACGACGCGATCAGTCGCGAAATCGATTCGCTACCCGCCTCCAGTCGACTCACTCTGCCCTTCGGTGATCTGTCGGCCGCAGAACGCAACGTCTTGGTAGCTCGCATCGTTGTCGGCTTCGACGTGCGCGAGACGGCGCTGTCACTGCGAACGACAACGAGCGCCGTCGAACTCGCCCAACACCGCGCGCTGGCCAAGATCAGACGCGACAGCCTGAGCGGCGCCTGAATCAACGCTCGAAAGTCAACAGCTGCAACCCTTCGCAACTCCCGGCAACCTCACGCAACTCTTTCCCTTCGCCCGTGACCTGCACGACACTGCATGGCGACGAGTGATCGAGAACGAGGAGTGTGACTGTGGTTCAACGGACGGCGCAGAAGCCGACAACCCCAGGATCGAAAAAGACCGGCGCCAAGCCTCATTCGGGGCTGGACCGGGATGCATTGCTGAAGGCGTACGAGAAGATGTCGCGCATCCGTGCGTTCGAGGATCGACTGCACGAAGAGAATGCAACCGGTGACATCCCCGGCTTCATTCACCTCTACTCGGGCCAGGAAGCCATCGCGGTGGGAGTGTGCGAGAACCTGAGCGACGCCGATTACATCGGATCCACTCACCGCGGTCACGGGCACTGCATCGCCAAGGGCTGCGATCTGAACGGCATGATGGCCGAGATCTTCGGCAAGGACGACGGCCTGTGTCGCGGTAAGGGCGGCTCGATGCACATCGCCGACCTGTCCGTGGGAATGCTCGGCGCCAACGCGATTGTCGGCGGAGCCCCGTCGTTGGCGATCGGCGCTGCACTGAGTGGTAAGACGCTTCGAAACGGTGTCATCGCAGCGTCGTTCACGGGTGACGGTGGATCCAACCAGGGAACCGTCTTCGAGGCGATGAACATGGCTGTGGTGCTGGATCTTCCGATCGTCTTCGTGATCGAGAACAACGGATTCGGTGAGGCCACCGGAACCGACTACGCAGTTGGTGCACCCGACATCGCCGCGCGCGCCGCATCCTTCGGCATGCCTGCCGTCAAGGTGGACGGCACCGACTTCTTCGCGGTCTACGACGCGATGGCGGAAGCATCCGAGCGCGCCAGGACCGGCGGTGGCCCCACCACGATCGAGGCGGCGGCATTCCGTTGGCACGGCCACTTCGAGGGTGACGCGCAGCTGTACCGCACGGCGGAACAGGTTGCGCAACTACGGGAAACCAAGGATCCGCTCAAGAATTTCCGTAGCAGCGTGGATGTGAAGAAGGTCAGCACTGCTGATCTGGACGCGGTGGACGAGCAGTCGCGAGTGCTGGTGGACGAGGCGGTAGCGAAGGCGCGTGCCGCGGCGTATCCACCCGTCGAGAATCTGCTGACCGATGTCTACGTGTCGTACTGAGGAGCCCGAGATGACAAGCGTGGAAGCCGAGAACGTGTCGAAGAAGACCTACCGCGAGGCCGTCAAAGAGGCCATCGCCCAAGAAATGCAACGCGACCCGAGCGTCGTTCTCATCGGTGAGGACGTACGGGGTGGGCATGCCGGTACCAATCCCGATCTGGAGACGAAGAAGATCGAGGCATTTGGCGGTGTCCTGGGTGTCACCAAGGGATTGTGGACGGAGTTCGGATCGGAGCGTGTAATCGATACCCCGATCACCGAATCCGCGATCATCGGAATGGCTGCCGGAGCCGCACTGACCGGACTGAGGCCGGTCGCCGAGCTGATGTTCATGGACTTCTTCGGAGTCTCCTACGACGCGCTCTACAACCAGGCTGCCAAGTTCCGCTACATGTTCGGTGGCAAGGCCAGAACCCCGCTGGTGGTGCGAGGCATGATCGGCGCAGGCTTCTCCGCCGCTGCGCAGCACTCTCAGTCTCCGTACAACGTGTTCGCGGCGGTGCCTGGTCTGAAGGTAGTCGCTCCGTCCAATGCCTACGACGCCAAAGGCCTTCTCATCCAAGCCATCCGGGACGACGATCCCGTCGTCTTCTGTGAGCACAAGGTTCTCTACGACCTCAAGGACGAAGTGCCGGACGAGCCGTACGCGATTCCGTTCGGCGTCGCCAACTACACCAGGCAGGGCGACGACGTCACGATCATCGCGTTGTCCGCAATGGTGAACCGCGCCAACGACGTAGCGGACAAGCTGGCCGCCGAGGGTATTTCGGTCGAGGTTGTCGATCCTCGTACCGTCTCACCATTGGACGAGGACGGCATCCTCGAATCCGTCGCATCGACTGGAAGGGTCGTGATCGTCGACGAATCCGCCGCCCGCTGCGGTTTCGGGCACGACGTAGCCGCGCTGATCGCCACCAAGGGATTCAACTACCTGAAAGCGCCGATCGAACTGATCACGCCGCCGCACACGCCGGTTCCGTTCTCCCCAACCCTCGAAACTGCCTGGCTGCCTGACGCGGCGCGCATCGAAGAGTCGGTTCGCAAGCTGGTGAGAGCCTGATCATGGCTGACATCAAAGCTATCGACATCCCCAAATGGGGGCTCTCCATGGAGGAGGGGTTGGTCAACGCCTGGCTCATCGGGGAAGGTGACTCGTTCACCAAGGGCCAGTTGATCTGTGAGATCGAGACCAGCAAGATCACCAACGAGCTCGAGGCGCCGTTCGACGGTGTTCTCCGCAAGATCGTCGGCACGCCTGGGCAGACTCTGCCCGTCGGCGCCGTGATCGGTGTATCCGCCGATGCGTCCGCGACGGATGCGGAGATCGAGCAGTTCCTCGCCGCCCGCGGCGCAACCGCGCCGGCGGAAGAGCCGGCACCGTCACCAGCTGCTGCGCCGGCGGCTCCCGTGACACCTGCGGCTACACCGGCTGCGAAGGTGGTTGTTGCAGCGAAACCTGTACCAACCGGTTCCACCGTCGTACCGAGCGTTCTGCAAGGCACGACGCAGGACGATGTGTTTGCGAGTCCTCGCGCACTCCGACGTGCGGAATCGCTCGGAATCGATCTCGCCGCCGTAGTGGGTACCGGTCCCCTCGGGCGGATCAGTGTCCGCGACATCGACGACGCGATTCGTGACGCCGGTGGCACTGTTGCGCCGGTAGTGCCGGCCGCGAGATCCGGCCTCCCGCTGCGATCGACCGCCGACGACAGTGCCGTGCCTGCCACCCCGGTCGCACGCAGAACTGCCCGATCACTGGGGGTCAACCTGCATGACTGTCGTCCGACGGGTTCGCGGGGGCGCGTCTGCGTCGCCGACGTGCACGACGCCGCTCGTTCCGCGCAGCTCCTGCCCGAGGCGGCGGCTGAGACCGAATCTGTTGCGGCCGAACCCGAGTACGACACAATTCCTTTCACCCCCATGCGATCGGCAATCGCCGGTAGGTTGCAGGCGTCCAAGCAGCAGGCACCCCATTTCCGGCTCACCGCAGACCTCGAGCTCGATGCGCTTCTCGCTCTGCGCAAGGAGATCAATTTGACCGTCCCGGCGGTCAAGCTGTCGGTCAACGACTTCATCGTGAAGGCTTGCGCCGCTGCACTGATGAAGGTGCCGGACGTGAACGTCCAGTTCGATGCCGCGAACGAATCGGTTCTTCGATTCGCGTCGGCGGATGTCTCGGTGGCAGTTGCACTTCCGACCGGGCTGATCACGCCCATCGTGCGTAGCGCGAATACCAAGTCGTTGGCGGACATCTCGGGTGAGGTGCTCTCGTTGGCCACCAAGGCGAAGACCGGCAAACTTCGTCCCGAAGAATTCCAGGGCGGAACCTTCACGGTGTCCAACCTCGGCATGTTCGGGATCAAGGCATTCGACGCGATCATCAATCCGCCCCAGGGAGCGATCCTTGCCGTAGGTGCGGGGGAGAAGCGCGCGGTGGTGGTCGGTGACAGTGTTTCTGCCCGGACCGTGATGACCGTGACCCTCTCGTGCGATCACCGGGTTATCGACGGAGCCCTGGGTGCGACCTTCCTTCGGGAGCTCCAGCGCTTTGTCGCTTCTCCCGCGCTGATGTTGGTGTAAGGGGCTGTGGTGGAAAACAATACGTCGCATAAGTACGACGTTCTTGTCATCGGTGGCGGCCCCGGTGGTTACGTGGCGGCGATCCGGGCTGCCCAGTTGGGGTTGAACGTCGCGCTGGTAGAACGTGATCGCCTCGGAGGTATCTGCCTCAACTGGGGTTGTATCCCCACCAAGGCGATGCTGCACGGCGCGGACGTCGCGCATACCTTGAGTGAACTCGACACATACGGATTCAGTTCGGCGTCTGTCCAGTTCGACATCTCGAAGTTGGTATCGTTCAGCCGAGGGGTTTCGGAGAGGTTGTCCGGCGGTGTTGCCTATCTGATGAAGAAGAACGGCGTCGACGTCATCTCAGGCGCCGCGAAGTTGGTGGACAAAGGCGTCGTATCCGTGGGAGGACAGACGTATCGAGCCGACCACGTGATCATTGCAACCGGTGCCCGGCCGCGTTCGATTCCCGGCGTTGCCCCCGACGGTGATCGGGTGTGGACCTACTTCGACGCGCTCGTCCCGAAGGAACTGCCGAAGTCGCTGCTCGTGATCGGGTCCGGCGCGATCGGAGTCGAATTCGCCAGCCTGTACCGCGATCTCGGAACCGAGGTGACCATCGTCGAGATGGCACCACACATCATGCCGGTCGAGGACGAAGAGATCTCGGCCTTCGTTCGCAAGCAGTTCGAGAAGCGTGGCATCACGATTCACACCGGAGCCTCGGTGTCGGCGGTGACCGTCGGCGACGACGCCGTCCAGGTGAATGTGCAGACGAGCGACGGTGTCGAGTCGTTGACCGTGGACCGGGTGTTGGTGGCGGCCGGAATCACCGGCAACGTCGAGGATCTGGGGTTGGAGGCTCTGGGCGTCGAGATCGAGCGCGGTGCGATCGTCACAGACCAGTGGTGCCGTACCAGCGCTTTCGGGATCTATGCGATCGGTGACGTCGCGGGCGCTCCATGTCTGGCGCACAAGGCAAGTCACGAAGCTGTCCTGTGCGTCGAAAAGCTGGCGGGCGTGCCCGACGTTCATCCGCTCGATCGCGACTACGTTCCGGGATGCACGTATGCCCGCCCACAGGTGGCGAGCCTGGGTCTGACGGAGAAGCAGTGCGCCGGTACTGGTCGCGCGCTGCGGGTCGGACACTTCGACCTGCAGGCGAACGGCAAGGCACTGGCGATCGGCGAGGCCGAAGGCTTCGTCAAGACGATCTTCGACGCCGATACCGGGGAACTTCTCGGCGCGCACATGGTCGGTCCGGATGTGACCGAGCAGATTCAGGGTTTCGGTATCGCTCGATCCCTCGAAGCCACCGGCGAGGATCTCGCCGAGGTCGTGTTTGCTCATCCGACGCTCTCGGAGGCAATGCACGAGTCTGTGCTCTCGGCGCTGGGGAGACCCCTCAACGCGTGAGCACCGTTCGCGTGCGTGAACGCCGTCCTTTCGTTCACGCACGCGAACAACTCTGCAACCGGGTGCAACGCTCGCTTTCGAAGACCCCGTCACATAGGACTGGAGTGTGATCGGCGAAACGAATCGACTCGAACCGGCCCTGGCCAGTGGTGAAGACCCGGCGCAGTACGCACGTGTTCTCGAATCCGTGTACGAAGCAACGATGTCGGGACGCAAGCCGCCTGCGCGTCCGCGCTCCGTCATCGCGAATTCGTGGTCGCGTTTGCGTGCGCTCGGACTCGATCCGGACCGGTGCTCGATCACCGAGACCGGCCGCGAATCCGAGATCGAAGAAGGCAGACGCGCAGCCGGCATGGCGGAGATCTTCGGCGAGGCGGTGCACGGTCTGGCACCACTCGTCGGCCCGGACGACGCGAATCTGATCGTGGTGGCGGACCGCTACGGACGTATCCTCTGGCGACACGGGTCCAGTCGAATGTTGGATCGGGCCGAACGGCTCGGGATGATCGAGGGTGCGTCGTGGACCGAGGAAGCTGTTGGTACCAACGGGATCGGCACTTCCTTGGCATCAGGTTCGGCAGTGCAGGTGTTCTCGGCCGAGCACTACTCGCGCTCGCAGCATCCGTGGACCTGCTCCGGGGCGACGGTTCGAGATCCGCGTAGTCGCCGGGCCATCGCCGTCGTGAACGTCGCCGGCGCAGCAGACACGGTCCACCCGTCGACTCTCGCTCTGGTGGACAGTGTGGCCAGGCTGGCGGAATCCGCACTGCGGGAGAAGCATCGAATCGGATTGGATCAGCTCCGGATGATCTCGGCATCGACGCTGGCTCGTGCGAGTCAGCCGACAGTGGTCGTGGACCGCAGTGGCTGGGTCGCGGCGGTGGACTCGATGGCGCCGATCTACAGAATCGCACTGCCGAAAGTGATGAGCAGCGGCGAGCATTGGCTCCCGTCGCTCGGACTATGTATGTGCGAGCCGCTTCCGGGTGGTTGGCTCGTCCGCCCTCAAATGGATCCGGCGTCCGGAACGGTTTGTGCCGAAGTCGAATTGGATGTGCAAGATCCGAATGCGATGGAATTGCGGTACTCCTCGGCAATGGGGAGCTGGAGCATCGACCTCAGCCCGCGCCATTCGCAGATCCTCGTGGCTCTGACACAGGCGCCCGAGGGCCTCACGGCCTCGCAGCTCGCCTCACAGTTGTTCGGCGATCCGCGCAAGACGGTGACCGTCCGGGCCGAGATGTCGAGGTTGCGTAAGCGATTGGCCGGAATCCTGTTGGCTCAGCCCTATCGCTTCGACCCGGCGGTGAGGGTGAAAACCGCCCCTACTGTGCGCCTTTATTAACCGCGGGGGGTTAATAAAGGCGCACAGCAGAGCGGCGCGAACGCCGCACCTGCGCGTACTCGTAGCCGTTCTGCCAGGTCACGGTGGCCACCAGCACCCAGATGATCCACGTGGCGCTCATGTGCGTGCCGACAATGCCCATGACGATGGGGACGGCGGTGCAGGGGAGCGCCCAGCCGAGCAGCCACCGTCGGTCCGATCGCGCGAACAGCCCTGCCACCAGGCTGATTCCGAAATAGACTGCGATGCTTCCGCACAACAACCACCGCAGGTTCGCGGGCGTGTGCTCCGCACCGTGTTCGGTTGCCGCTCCGAGTCCCGCGACCAGAACCGCGATAGCGCCGGTGGTGAAACAGTGCAGTGCCATGTCGATGCGAGCGGGAAACTTCTCGGCCTGCAGGTGCGGAACACCGGCGTGGCCGTAGAGAAGCGAGAGAGCCCACATGCCCGAGAGCAGGACAAACGATCCGACTGCGAGGCTGACCACCGTCGAGTCCCAGGTGAGCTTCGAGGCCGCAGAAATCACGAGGATCACACCCTCGCCCAGCACGATGATGACGTACAGGCCCAATCGCTCGGCAAGGTGGGCCCGATCGGAGTGCAGGGCTTCGAGTTCGGGCATCCGGTCGTCCTTGAACCCGCGGACCTTGATGATGCGGTCGAGCTTTTCCTGCGCGTCTTCCATGATCGCGCTGCCGGAGACGACGAACATGATCAGCAGGTCGATGGTGACACCGGCAGTCCAGAGCCAGAAGCGGGTGTCACCCTCGAACCAGAACGAGACGATCCACGGAATCACACCGAGTGACATCTGGGCGATCGGCCAGTCGACGACGATCTGACCGTTGTGCCACACCCGACTCGCCAGCAGACGTACGGCCACGTAGGCGACAGCGAAGGCCAGCGCATGGTTGTCGTGGATGCCGGCCACGGCCGCCATCATGACGGCCAGTCCGAACATAGCGATCAGCATGCTCGGGATTCGGACACGGTCACCGGCAACGTTGCCGTACATCGTGAACGTCGCCCAGGCGGTCCAGAACGCGAGATAGAGCAACGCGTAGAGCGCGACATCCGACCACGACGGTGAACCGTGGAGCAGGTGAGCCAGCTGACCGATACCGGCAACCACGACGAGGTCGAAGAACAATTCGATCCATGACGCGTGTCGCTCGAGCACCGCCTTCTGCTTCGAGTCTGGTTCATTTCCGAGTTCCGACATACAGCTCAGTATCGGTTATCGGCATCAACAGTGCTGGTAGGCGGCGAAGTTGTCCGTTTTCTCGAAGTAATGCATATGCTGTCCGATGAGTGATCTGGATCATAGTTCGGGTGAGGTGGTCGACGTGCACGGTAGCGGTGACGTCGCTCTGTCCGCTGCGGACTACGACCGTGTCTTCGCTGTCTTCGACTACTGCTCGGCCGCGAGAACGCTCGATCAGCTCAAGGATCTCCTCATGGTCGCGCTCCATGATCACTACCGCTGTCCCAACACCACCTTCCTTGCCGGCCCGACCTTCACGACGGCTTTCGCCGACCCGGATCCGGTGACGACCGGGCGGATCACGCCGATCCTCGACGAGTACCAAGCGCACTGGTACCTCGACGACGTTTTTGCGACGGCGCAATCGCGGGCAACGCTGTTGGCATCTCCCGCCATCACGCACACTCAGTTGGCCGACGTCCCTTCACAGTCGGCGACGTACCTGCGAGATTTCCTCTATCGCAAACGCCTTCACAGCGCGTCGGTGATGCATCTCCAGTTGGCCCACGGCGGTCACGGTCTGGTGGGGATTTTCGATTCAGAAGGCAAGGATCTGTCGGGGCGCGACATCGTGGGCTTGGGCATTCTGGGCAAGCAATTGTCGCTGTTGTGTCAGACGCTGCCCGGGCAACGCGAGCCGGGATGGCGAGAGAAGCTGACGCCCCGGCAGATCGATCTCGCGGAGTTGTTGGCGGACGGCCATACCAACGACGAGATCGCGGTGATCCTGTCGCTGAGTCCGGACACGGTGAAGAAGTATGTAAGCCGCATCCTTGCTCTTCTGCGCGTTCGCAACCGTGCCGAGTTCGTGAAGTTGGTCTACGCGCAGAAACTTGCCGATCAACGCGCTTGAGATTGTCCACTTTCGTGCACTGTGACCGCGGTCACGGCACGGATAGCGTTTTCGGTGCACGGCCAGGAGTTGGCCCACAGCACTAGGAGAACTCATGAGTAGGCTTCGTTTCGGGTATTTCATGGCACCGTTCCACGTCCCCGGACGCAATCCCACCGCCGCACTGCAGCGTGATCTCGAACTGGTCGAGTACCTCGACCGGTTGGGCTACGACGAGGCGTGGTTCGGTGAGCATCACTCTGCCGGAAGCGAGATCATCGCGTCGCCGGAAATCATGATCGCTGCAGCCTCGCAGCGCGCACCTCGGATTCGTTTCGGCACGGGTGTCACGTCGTTGTCGTATCACAACCCGCTGTGGGCAGCGGATCGAATCATGCAGTTGGATCACCTGACTCAGGGGCGCACCATCTTCGGAGTCGGGCCCGGTTCGTTGCCCACCGACTCGGCGATGATCGGTCTGAACCCGACGGACACCCGAGAGTTGTTGCAGGAGAACCTCGACATCGTCGTGCGCCTTCTTCGTGGCGAGACGGTTTCCGCGAAGACACGAACCCACGAGCTGTACGACGCCAAGCTGCAGCTCGCTCCGTACTCGGAGAACGGCATCGAAATCACCGTGGCCGCAGTGGCCTCCCCGACAGGACCTCGCCTGGCCGGTACGCACGGTCTCGGTCTGCTCTCCATCGGAGCAACCTTGTCCGCCGACGGTTTCGACGCCTTGGCGCACCACTGGAATGTGATGGAGGAACGCGCTGAGGTCAACGGGACGACGGTGGATCGTCGGCAGTGGTCTCTTGCCGGACCTTTCCACATCGCCGAAACCGAGGCGGAAGCACGCAAGCAGGTCGAGTACGGCATCGAGGAGTGGTTCGACTATTTCCAGCACGTCGCGGCCTTCCCTCAGATGGCGGTCTCCGGTGCGCGTCTGAGCGAGATGATCGACTTCATCAACGAGGCCGGGATCGGTGTCATCGGCACACCGGAGCAGGCCAGACGTCAGGTACAACGGCTGTGGGACCAGTCCGGTGGTTTCGGCTGCATGCTGCAGATGGGTCACGATTGGGCGAACCCGCAGGACACCCGACGTTCGGCAGAGTTGTTCGCGCAGGAGGTCTTTCCGCACTTCCAAGGGCAGGCGCAGGCGACGCTCGACGCGGCAGCTCACGCGCGCGCTGTCAGGGAAGGGCATGCAAAGGCGCAACTCGACGCCGTCGACCACATGACGAAGAAGTACGCACAAGAGTTGGCAGACAAGGGCTGACATCGTGAATGTCCCACAGGGCAACCGGGCGTTGCGTTTTCGAGAAGCCATGGCGCACGTGTGCTCACCGGTCGCCGTCGTCACGGCAATGGACGGCGACCGGCCGCACGGCACGACGGTCAGCGCATTCATGTCGTTGTCGATGGACCCGCCGATGACCGCGGTGGCTCTGGATCGACAGTCGGAAGTTCTCGGCCTCATCGAAGGAACGCGGAGGTTCGCGATCAATGTCCTCGGGACCGCGCAAAGCTCACTGGCGGTTGCCTTTGCGAGGAAGGGCCGTGCGAAGTTCGACGGTGTCGAGTGGGCGGAGCATCTCGGTGTTCCGAGACTGCCGGACGTATCCATCTGGATCGCGTGCACCGTTGATGCCGTCGTGGACGGTGGTGATCACAAGATCGTGACAGGATCGGTGAACGAGGTCGAGCACCGCGAGTCGAATCCACTGACCTACCACCGGCGTGTATTCGGTACGCACGCACCGACGTCAGTGCTCTAGGAAGGAGAGCCATGTATGTACTGGTGGACGACGGCCGCGTCAGCATCCACGATGTGGACAACCTGAAGGCCTTTCACGTCGAGGTGAGTGCCGACATCTCCGAAGCCGAACTGGACGAACTCTTGCGCCTTCAGGATTACGGATACGTCAGCGGTGGTAGTGCATTCATCTCGGTAGCCCGCGTTCGCGAGAGCACCACGGACGTCGAAGGTGTTGCCGCGATGGTCGACTACGCCCAGAGCAAAGGCTGGGTGGACGAGGACGGTGAAGCACTGCAGGCTCACGTCGTTCGCCAAAAGTAGCGGAACGGCTCAGACCATGTCGTTCTTCTGCAGCCACCGCAGTGTCGGCCAACCGCAGAACACAGGGAGCCAGCAGGTCAGCACTCGGTAGAGCAGGACCGACGGGACCGCGATACTTGCCGGCAGTCCGAATGCGGACAGACCACCGATGAGGGCGGCCTCGACGGCTCCGACGCCACCCGGTGTCGGAGCCGCCGAGGCGAGCGTCCCACCGATCATCGTCACGATGGTGACGGTGATGAACGTCGTTCCGCCGCCGAATGCTTCGACGCTCGCCCACAGAGCCAGGGCGGCACCCAGAGTTGTTGCGGCGCTGCCGCCCACGATGATGAGGAAGCGGGTCGGGTTTCGCGCGAGTTGGCTCAGTTCACCCAACACCTCGGTGATCTGAGGACGCAGATCGTCGCGCAGCCACCCACGGAGTTTCGGAATGAACATGAATGCACCGAGAACTCCGAGTGCTACGCCGCCCGCCAGGTACAGAACAGTGGATCCCGGGATGAAGTGCGAGAGGTTCGTATCACGTCCGGCGACGATCGAGAAGAAGATCAGCAAGCCGACGTGGGTGACCACCTGAACCGTCTGTTGCAGCGCGACTGCGGCCGTTGCGCGGACGGTACCGAGCCCGCCCTTCTGCAGGAACCGCACGCTCAGCGCTAGCCCGCCAACTCCGGCCGGAGTTGTCGTCGCCGCAAAGGTGTTGGCCACCTGCATGATCAAGAGGTTGCGGTAACTGACCATCGACGACGCACAGGCCCACAGGGCCGCAGCCGCGCCGACGTACGTCAGTGCGGAGACGCCGAGGCCGAGCAGTGCCCACCACCAGTTGGCCGTCTTCAGTTCGGTGATGAACGCGGGGACCTGGCTGATGAAGGGGTAGGCGACGTAGACCAGACCGATGAGCAGAACGAGCTGGATCAGCTGGTTGCGACTGAATCGGGTGACCTGTGCGGGAGCGACCTTTTCGATCCCGTTCTTGGCACCGACCTCGTCTCGGATCTCGGTCATCAGTTTTGCGGAATCCGTGACCGTTCGCCGAATTCGGTTGGGCAATGCAGCGGTGGTCAATCGGCCGGAGGCGGCGAGAATCGTGTCTGCGCCTTGCGCTCGAATCGCGGCGTCCACCGCTGCATCGACCCCGAACAATGATGCGGTGGCGAAGAGAAGTTGTGCGTTGTCGGACTGCATCTGAACTTCGGTGGCGCCGAATTCGGAGTACGCGTACCCGCCGAAGAGGATGGTTCCGCCTTCGACACGAATCTCGGAAGCGCGCAGGTCGCCGTGCGCCATCTGGTGCACGTGAGCGGTATGCAGTGTTTGCCACAGCGCGTCGATCAGTTTGGTGGATTCTTCCTCGCCCGCCTGGTTCTCGACGGCGACGGCAAGGGGGATGCCACGAGGACTCGGGCGCGCGTACATCTCCCACCCGCGATCGAGTACCGAGATTGCGACGGCCTTGGAACTGGCCAGACCGATGTCGGCGAACGCGATACCCATGAGCGCTCGGTGTTCGACGGCGCGACGAAGTGATCCGTAGGGCGGCGGAGTTTCACGGTTCCGGAACGAGATCCAACGGAACGTCTGTCGAATTGCTCCGCTGCTTCGCTGGTTCTGTCCGTACAACTCGACGACGAGTTCGTCGAAAGGTTCGTCGTCCGGTGCTTGATCGATGGCTGCGGACATGACAAGAGGCCCGATTCCCGAGGGACTCACGACGCGGAACGCGGTGACGCGGTAACCGCGCCGCGCGAGTACGCGTACTGCCGAGTCCAACGGCACTTCGAGGGCAGGGGTGCCGACGGCGAGAACGATCACCGCGCCGATCAGGTAACCGACGGCGAGACCCAGCATCGATCGTGCGGGAACGATCGAGCTGACGATCAGATGGATGGGAGCGAAGAGCAGAAGCAGCGTCCACCAGGCTCGTCGCCACTTCTTCGGAAGCCACGGGCCCGAGACGGTGAGCACCGCCGCGAGCATCGCGATCCATCGCGGATCGTCGAGGAATTGAGACAGGAAGGTGGCGTCGAGTCGGTCCGGCACGTCGAGGTGCCATTTCGGTGCCGCCAGGCCTGTTCCGGTGAAGGACAGCGCGACACCGGCGCACAGGCCGGCGGCGGCGTATCCGGCCAGCAACTTCCACCGGCGCCCGACGATCAGGCCGATCAGGATGGCGAACGGTAGCGCCAGAATTGCGATGCCGTAGAGCAGGTACACAGTGTCGGACAGGCTCGGCGAGAGAACACCGACGATGTTGGACACCGACGTTTCGAGGGCGTCCCACTGACTTCGAGTGATCAGAGATCCCGCGATCACGCCGCCGAGCAGCACAGCAGCGATCGCAACCCGCATGATGTCGCTCGTACGGCGGTGCAGTGGTGGCAGGAGGCTTCCCGTTACCGGGATCTCCCGTCCGTCTACTCGCATCTCGCCAGAACTCTCTTCTCTCGGGGTTACCGACCGTCTCAGTTACCTCGATCAAGGTACCGCGTGAGGGTTCGGCGACTGGGAAGCCGGACCTGTCGTTACCTCCTCGATGCCAAGCAACATTCTCTTCGGACCCGCGGGAGCGGGCTTCGGCGCGTAAAATTCACTTTCCGGACGTTCGTTCATTTCGACGACAGGGAGTGCGTATTCATGAGCCCCGACGCCAGCGGTGTGGACGGTCGGGTTCCTGACCTGCCGACCCCGTCGACCAGAATTTCCGTCACCGAGGATTACGCGGCCGAGATCGACGAGCTGTCGAGTCTCAAGCACAAGCTCGGCGTGCTGGAGCCTTCGGAGTTCGCGGATGCCTGGAAGCAGGGCTATCCGTACGAGAAGAAGATGTCGCGCCGCGAGTACGAGCGGAAGAAGCGGCGTCTGCAGATCGAGTTGCTCAAGCTGCAGCTGTGGGTCAAGGAAACCGGTCAGAAGGTGCTCATCATCTTCGAAGGTCGCGATGCTGCCGGTAAGGGCGGGTCGATCAAGAGATTCACCGAGCATCTCAATCCCCGTGGAGCCCGCGTGGTCGCGCTCGAGAAGCCCACCGACATCGAGCGGACGCAGTGGTATTTCCAACGCTATGTCGCACACCTACCAAGCGGCGGCGAGATAGTGATGATGGACCGGTCCTGGTACAACCGCGCCGGCGTCGAACGAGTGATGGGTTACTGCACGCCGACGCAGTATCTCGAGTTCATGAGAGAGACCCCGGACTTCGAGCGGATGCTCGTCAACTCCGGGATTCATCTGCACAAGCTGTGGTTCTCGGTCAGCCGCGAAGAGCAGTTGGCGCGGTTCGCGGCCCGCCGAACGGACCCGGTGCGTCAGTGGAAGCTCTCACCGACCGATCTGGCTTCGCTCGACAAGTGGGACGACTACACCCAGGCCAAGGAAGCCATGTTCTTCTACACCGATACCGGGGATGCGCCCTGGACGGTGATCAAGAGCAACGACAAGAAGCGCGCTCGCCTCGAGGCGATGCGTCACGTGCTCGCCAGCTTCGACTATCCCAACAAGGATCACCGGGCTGTCGGTACTCCGGATCCCTTGATCGTCGGGCCGGCGTCGGCCGTATTCGAAGAGGGCGAGCACGTGAACGTGGAGTTGCCTCAGCTCTAGCGCAGGTGATCGCTCAGATCGAACTGGCCTCTGCCCACAGATTGATGCCGCTGTCCTTGGCGTGCTGATCTATGGAGGCCAGTTCGGCTGCGCTGAATTCGAGATTGTCGAGCGCGCCGACGTTGGCTTCGAGTTGGGCGACACTGGACGCACCGATCAGTACCGAGGTGACCCGCGAATCGCGGAGTGCCCAGCTCAGTGCCAGCTGAGCCAGCGACTGGCCGCGGTCTGCCGCGATGTCGTTGAGCGCGCGGATGTGGGTGAGAGCGTCGTCGGTCAACCACGACGGATCCAGTGACTTACCTTGAGCTGCACGGGAATCCTCGGGGACGCCGTTCAGATAGCGATCGGTGAGCATGCCTTGAGCGAGTGGTGAGAACGCGATGACGCCGACGCCGAGATCGTCGACAGCCGACAGCAGGTCCTGCTCTATCCAGCGGTTCAGCATCGAATAGCTCGGCTGGTGGATCAAGAGCGGAACCCCCGCAGCGGCGAGCAGTGCGGCGATTTCACGGGTGCGCTCCGGCGAGTACGAACTGATACCCGCGTACAGGGCCTTGCCCTGCTGGACAGCGCTGATCAGGGCGCCTGCGGTCTCGTCGATCGGAGTTTCGGCGTCAGGGCGATGGCTGTAGAAGATGTCGACATAGTCGACGCCGAGTCGTCCGAGCGACTGATCGAGGGACGACAGCAAATACTTGCGGGAACCACCGAATCCGTAGGGGCCGGGCCACATGTCCCAGCCGGCTTTGGACGAGATGACCAATTCCTCGCGGTACGAAGAGAAATCCTCACGCAGGATCCTGCCGAAGTTCGTCTCGGCGCTTCCGTACGGGGGACCGTAGTTGTTCGCAAGATCGAAGTGGGTGATTCCGAGATCGAATGCCCGCCGCAGAACTGCGCGCTGGTTCTCGATCGGTACGTCGTCGCCGAAGTTGTGCCAGAGGCCCAGCGAGATGGCCGGGAGTTTGAGACCGCTCCGACCGGTTCGGCGGTACGGCATGGCTTCGTAGCGGTCCTGCGTGGCGACGTACTGATCGGACATGGTGCCTGCCTTCACATCGTTGTGTTTGCGGTTGAGCGTTCACTCCCGACCATTATCGCCGACGGCGCTCAGGTGTGCCGGCCGCTGGAGGTGTGTCAGTCAAAATGCTTGCGGTTTAAAGCAATTCGATCGATCTTTTGGACCGATGTTCAGGTTCGAGTCACAGTGCCGGGCGGCGGTGACGTCGACCACGTCTGGGCTCGCATCTAAGGGAACGGTAAGGAATCGCGGCTACCATGGTCACAGTCGATCGGCGATACCGATCGCCGATTCGCTTCGAACATGTTGCCCAGCAGCCGGATCCGGGGTCCGGCGAGGAGATCTATGTCGACGCAGTCCGTAGTGCACGCACAATCATCCGCAGACGAGAGCGTCGTGGGGGATTCGTCTCCGCCGGGTGGTGGAAGCAGGCGATATCTCGAGCAACTGATCAGATACGACGTGCCGGCGTCGCTGGTCGTATTCCTGGTGGCGCTTCCCCTGTCATTGGGAATTGCGATCGCCTCCGGGGCGCCGATCATGGCAGGTCTGATCGCCGCAATCGTCGGCGGAGTGGTGGCCGGAGCTGTGGGAGGTTCACCGCTGCAAGTCAGTGGTCCCGCAGCCGGCCTGACCGTGGTGGTCGCCGAACTGATCGGCAAGTTCGGGTGGAAAGTCACCTGCCTGATCACCGTCGGCGCCGGAATTCTGCAGATCGTGTTCGGGCTCAGCCGAATTGCCCGTGCGGCGCTGGCTATTGCTCCAGTGGTGGTGCATGCGATGCTCGCCGGTATCGGCATCACCATTGCGCTACAACAGGTTCACGTGTTGTTGGGTGGAAGCTCGGCCAGCTCGGCGCTGGACAATCTACGGCAGTTGCCCGCACAGATCGGTGCCTTGCATGTCGAGGACCTGATGATCGGACTCGTCGTCATCGCCACCCTTCTCGGGTGGCGCTATCTCCCTGCCGGTGTCCGCAAGGTTCCGGCGGCGTTGGTGGGCATCGTATTGGCAACTCTCGCTTCGCTGGCGCTGCCGATCGACGTCGAGCGTATTGCTCTCGACGGATCTTTGCTGGACTCGATCGGCCTCCCCGCTCTGCCCGACGGCCAGTGGCTCGGCGTCGCAACCGGCATCCTCACCATCGCCCTGATCGCCAGTGTGGAGAGTCTGCTCTCGGCCGTGGCCGTGGACAAGATGCACTCGGGCCCGCGGTCGAACTTCGATCGCGAGATGCTCGGCCAGGGCACCGCGAACATGGTGTCCGGGGCCATCGGCGGCCTTCCGGTCACCGGGGTGATCGTGCGCAGTGCGACCAATGTCGAGGCCGGGGCGAAGTCCCGCGCGTCGTCGATCATGCACGGCCTGTGGATTCTGCTGTTCTCGGCTGCGCTCGCCGGGTTGGTCCAGCAGATTCCGAAGTCTGCATTGGCCGGACTGTTGATTGTCATCGGTATTCAACTGGTCAAGCTGGCGCACATTCGGTTGGCGCGACGGACCGGTGATCTGTGGGTGTACGGCATCACGGTGGTCGGCGTCGTGTTCTTGAATCTGCTCGAGGGCGTCCTGATCGGGTTGGCGCTGGCCATCGCCCTCCTGGTGTGGCGTGTCATCCGCGCAACTGTCACCGCAGAAGAGTTGGGCGACAACGATTCCGGGAAGTGGCGCGTCCTGGTCGAAGGCTCGTGCACCTTCCTGGTGCTGCCCAAGCTGACGTCGGTGCTCGCCGGAATCCCACCGCGGTCGGACGTCACCGTCGAGCTGTCAGTCGACTTCCTCGACCATGCCGTCTTCGACGTCATCGAAGAGTGGGCGAGGCAGTACGAGTTGGCAGGTGGTTCGGTGATCATCGACGAAGTCGGCTCGGTGAGTATGGAGAGCGCGACCACCGGTCCGCCGAAGCGCGGCGCCGCAGTCACCGACCTGCGCGGCTTGCTCGCGCCGTGGGGCAGTTGGCAACCACAGGCTTCGGGGAGGAATCTGAGCAGCCCGCCGGCCTTGCGGCCCATTCTCGACGGGGTGTCCAACTATCATCGCCATCGCGCCGAAGCGATACGGCCGCACATGGATCAGTTGCGCGACGGGCAGAACCCCGACTCCCTTTTCCTCACCTGCGCAGATTCGCGAGTGGTGCCGAACATCATCACGAGCAGTGGCCCCGGTGACCTGTTCACCGTGCGCAATGTCGGAAACCTGGTTCCTGCCGGCGGCCGCGATACGTCGGTGGAAGCGGCACTGGCCTTCGGGATCGACGAGTTGGGTGTCAGTTCGGTGGTCGTGTGCGGACATTCGGGCTGCGGCGCGATGCAAGCACTCCTGACCAACGGTCCGTCGGAATCGGGAGTCGTCGGTGAATGGCTGCGGCATGCGGAGACGAGCTTGCAGGCCTATACGAGTGGCCATCCGGTCGCGCGTGCTGCGGCCGAGGCAGGTTTCTCGGAGGTCGATCAGCTCGGAATGGTCAATGTCGCAGTCCAATTGCAGACTCTCGAACGCCATCCTCTCGTCGGTCAGGCCCGTGTGGATGGTCGCCTGCGTATCGCCGGACTGTTCTTCGACATCGGCTCGGCTCGGGTCATCGAAGTGACAGCGTCGGGGATCGGCCAGTTGATCGAGACCTGAAGGGCTATTCGGGTCCGGGCTGATCCCTGAGTTCGACCAGCAGGCGAGCCCCGCCGAGTGGACTGTCGTGAAATGTCGTCCGTCCGCCGTGCAGGGCCGCCTGCTGCGCCACCAGCGCCAGGCCCAAACCGGAGCCTGTCTTGCCTGCCGTCGATCCGCGAGTGAAGCGCTCGAACACGCTCGAGCGTTCCTCGGCCGGTATTCCGCAACCGTTGTCGTCGATCGTGATCGTGACGGTGTCTGGTGAATCGGCCGGGCGAGCGAGGGTGATGCGCACCGCGCTCGCGCCGCCGTGGCGGACTGCATTGGTGATCGCGTTGTCGAGGATCAACCGGATTCCGCCGGGAAGGGCCCGGATGCAATAGGGGAGTGGGGAATCCACCGTGACGACGCCGACGTCGAGCCCAGGATGATGTCGGCGTGCGTCGTCGGCGGCGATGTCGCAGACCTCGGTCAAATCGGTGTCCTTGAAATCCTCGGCCGTCGAGAGTTCACCCTTCGCCAGGCGCTCGAGGTCTCTCAGAGTTGACTCGACGCGGCCCTGCGCGCGGGCCAGATCTGTGAGGATCTCGCGTCTTTGTTCGTGATCGAGGTCGTGAATGGACAACACTTCGATGTCGGTTCGCATTGCTGTCAACGGAGTTCGGAGTTCGTGAGCCGAGGCGGACGCAAAATCTCGGGCGGCGGCAAGGGCGGAGTTGGTTGCGGCTTGCGCTCGAGCGACGTCGCTGAGCATCGATTCTGCTGCTGCGGCAAGCTCGTCCGCTTCACGGATTCCGGAAACCTCGGTGGCGAGATCGGGATCGCGCCTGGCGATCCGGCGGGTCAACTCCACGAGGGGGCGCACCGCCGGGCCACCGAACAACCATCCCAACGCAGCTGCGGCCGCTACGGCCCCGACGCCGAAGAACGCAACCTGTCGCTGTTGGTCGACTGTGATGTCTCGCGCTTCGGCATAGGGAACCGCCAGCGAGACAAGGGCATTGATCCCGTCGGCCTCGGCGGTATATGCCCGGTACTTCGTACCGTCCACGTCGACGGTCGCCGAGCCGACCGGTAGTTCGGGCAGTCGCGTCGGGGTACTGGATTTGACGGTTCCGTCGGTGTCGGAGCGGATGGTCACGGAAAAGGCGCCGCCGTCTCCGAACGCGCCGAGAAAAGGTCCCGCTGTAGCCGCATTGGCCACGATGACCGTCGATGCCGTCTCCAATCGACGGTCCAACTGCGCCAAATTGTTTCGTGCGATAGCCAGTGCAACGACCACACCGAGTGCGATGACGATGAACGTCGCCCCCAGTGCCGCGGCCGCGGCAACGCGAGTTCGTAGTGAGAAGCGGCGACGCTTCACGGGTTCTCCCGAAGCACGAACCCGACGCCGCGAACGGTATGCAGCAGACGAGGTGAACCGCCGGATTCGAACTTTCGACGCAGATAGCCGATGAAGACGTCCACGACGTTCGTGTCGGCGACGAAGTCGTAGCCCCACACCAGTTCGAGGAGACGTTCGCGAGTGAGCACGATGCCGGAATTGTGTGCGAGCACTTCGAGTAGCTCGAATTCGCGTTTGGTGAGCGGTACTTCCTTGCCGTCGACACGAACCCGGCGACCGGAGAGATCGATGTCGAGGTTTCCGACCCGCAGGGTATTCGTACCCTCGGAGTGATCGCCGGCCGGAGTGTTGCTGCGACGGAGCATTGCGCGGATCCGGGCAACCAGTTCGGCAAGAACAAACGGTTTGACCATGTAGTCGTCTGCACCGGATTCGAGCCCGGCGATGCGATCGTCGACCGAGTTGCGCGCACTGAGCACGCAGATCGGGATTTCGTTGCCGGCGGCACGAAGCGCCGTCACCACACCGGTGCCGTCGAGCACCGGCATGTTGATGTCGAGGACTACCGCGTCCGGTCGCTTGTCGGAGATCACTCGGAGCGCGTCGGCGCCGTCCACCGCCGTCAGTACGGTGAATCCCGAGAGCCGCAATCCGCGTTCGAGTGAGGTCAGGACGTCTGCGTCGTCGTCGACTACGAGGATTTTCGGTATCTCGGTCACAGCCCCATTGTGCCTTGCCTGGTACGTCGGGTTTCGCCGATCAGACCGGCAAGTCGGTACCGTCCGGACGCAGACCGGCCATGAACACCGCGACCAACCGCGGGACCAGGTTCGGCATGGCCTCGTCGGACAACTCGATTTGCGGGCGCGTCAGTTTGGCCAGAGCCATTACGAATTCGAGCGGTTGCAGATCGGCGCGAACCAGTCCGGCGCTCTGAGCGGCGCCGATCGTCGCGGTCATCTTCGTTTTCGTCACCTCACGCACCGCCAGAACTTCGGGCGCCAGCTCGGTGAAACTGCGTTCCACCAGTGCAGGAATGAGCGCACCCAGGCGCAGTTCCACGAGGCGGTCCACCAGCGTGTGCCACGCGTTTATCGGATCGGTGGACATTGCCGTGAGTGCGATGTCGGCAGCCTCGCGGACATCGGTCAGTGTTGCGACGGCAACGGCGGTCACGAGGTCCTCGCGCGTCGGAAAGTTTCGATACAGCGTGGCGATGCCCACTTTCGCGAGTTCTGCGACTGCATCGAGCGGCGCGTCGTGCCCGCGCTCGGTGAACACCGCTCGTGCGGCGTCGACTATTGCGTTTCTGCGTTCACGTGCATCGGCTCGCACATCCACCTCCGGTATTGACAGTTCATCATAACCGGAGGAATATCTTCCACAAATAGTGGAGGAAAAACTTCCACTTAGGGAGGGTAGTTATGAACGCCGACGTCGAAGCACGGGACCGCAAGAAGTTGGTGGCTGTGGTGTTGGGCTTGTCCGCCGTGATCGGGCTGATGCTGCTTGTCTTCGTACTGCCCTCGGTCAACAGTGGCCCGCACGAACTGAAGTTGGGCATCACCGGTCCAGCTGCGGCAACCGAACAGATCAGCACCTCGCTCGAGGCGAGTAAGCAAGGCGCCTTCGATACTCGAGAATTCGCTGACGCCGACGCCCTGCGTGACGCGATTCGGAATCGCGACGTGGTCGGCGGAATCGCCGTTGATGCCAACGGTCCTCACGTGTTGATCGCGACCGCAGGCGGAACCCCGATCGCCCAAACCTTGACCGGTCTGGCCAGTGGGCTCGCGGAGAGTTCGGGGGTGAAGGTTCCCGTCGAAGACGTTGTGCCGTTGACGGCGGACGACCCGACCGGTGCTGGGCTCACGGCATTGGCCTTGCCTCTGGTGTTCGGTGGAATCATGCCTGCTGTTGTTCTCGTGCAGCTGTTTCCGCGCAGCATTGTCAAGCGAGTGTTGGGCGCTGCCGGCGTCGCGGTTGTCGCGGGTTTTGCCCTGACTGCCATTCTGCAGTTCGGTACCAGCAGCCTTGACGGAAACTACCTGCTCACCGCGCTCACACTCGCCGTTGGTATTTCGGCCATCTCGCTTCCCATTTTGGGGCTCGAATCCCTGCTCGGGATGAAGGGGTTCGCGTTGGGCGCCGTCACGATGATGTTCATCGGAAACCCACTCTCGGGGATGGCGACAACTGCCGCGTGGTTGCCCGCAGGCTGGGGCGCATTGGGGCAGCTGCTCCCACCCGGCGCCGCAGGAGCATCCGTCCGTTCGATGGCGTTCTTCGACGGCCATGGCGCCACCACGCCACTTCTGGTGCTGGTGTGCTGGATTGCCGTCGGGATCGCGCTGTGCGTGGCTGCCGGCCGGAAGAAGGCGTCTGCGCCGGTTATCGAACCGGAGGCTGCGCTGGTCTAGCCGGCGTAGCTTGCGTACGGGGTCAGGTCGGGAATCGGCCAGACCCCGTCAACGCGTTCCACGGCCAGTTCGGCGACCACGGTGTCCTCGTCCATCGGTAGAGGTCGGAGGATTCGGGGCTTTTCCGCCTCCCATTCGACGTCGATGCCCGCGGAGGTCAGGGCGTCCTGATCGATGACGGCGACGACCAGCGGCAATGTGAGGTCGCCGAACACCAGATCGAGCACCGAAGCGAGTGCGTCCGGGGTCGTTGCGCGAATGAATCCTGCCTCGTCGTAACTGATTCCGCGCGTCGAGACCTCGTACTCACCGAAACGCTTGCATGCTTCCCAGTCGTCGGCGATAGCGACGTGGACGAGTCGTTGTCCGGTCATGCAGTGCTCCTGTAGTATTCGAATTAATGAAACGTCAACGTAGCATTAATTTACCGGCACGGTAACAGGGGACTTGATGGAGCAACCGCGCAGACGTGGGAGAACCAGTGACGCCGAGCGCGCCGAACGACGCAACGAGATTCTCGACGTCGCTGTCGACTCGTTTCGAGATGTCGGGTTCGCCCGAACTACCATCGAGGGCATTGCCACGGTGGCCGGCGTCGCCAAGCGCACCGTGTACAGCTACTTCGGCGACAAGTCTGCGGTCTTTGCAGCTGCGGTTGCGCGTCAGCACGCGTACGTCGACAATGCCGGCGAGGGCCAGTCCGACCTGCTCGCCGCTGCAGTGGACATCGTCATCGCCCTGCACAGCGACAACTCGATTGCGCTGCACCGCATGATGATCGGCGAGGCAGTGCAGTTCCCTGAATTGGCCGCAGCGTTCTACGAATCCGGCCCGGCCAAGTCGATTGCCTTTCTGGAGAAGATATTGATCGATCAGCACGGCCAGAAGGCTGCGCTGTGCGCGGATCAGTTGTACACCTTGCTGCTCGGGGAGGAGCACCGGCGGCGACTGCTCGGGCTCACCTCCGAACCGACAGTCGAAAGAGCGGCGCAACTGGCGGCCCGCGCGGTGGGATGCGTTCTGAGATCTGATCGGTAGGCTCGACTGGGTGAGTAACTCTGTGATCTGGTTTCGACGCGATCTGAGGGTCGGTGATCTTCCGACTCTGACTGCAGCGGCGGATGCCGGCGGACAGACGTTGGGTTTGTTCGTCCTCGACGAGAAGTTGCTCGGACCGGCAGGCTCACCCCGCCAGAATCAACTGTTCGCCAACTTGTCGGCACTCGACAACCAGCTCGACGGACGATTGATGGTTGTTCGAGGTGATCCGGCAGACGTGGTGCCCCGCGTGGCGGAATCCGTTGGCGCCGAAGAAGTTCACATCAGTGCCGACTACGGGCCCTACGGCCGACGGCGCGACACGGCCGTGGCCGAGAAGGTGGAGTTGATCGCCACCGGGTCACCATATGCCGTGGCGCCCGGACGCGTCACCAAGGCGGACGGTGATCCGTACAAGGTGTTCACGCCGTACTTCCGTCAGTGGATGGAACATGGTTGGCGGGGCCCCGCGTCGACCGATGCGGGGACGGTCCGTTGGTTCGATCCGAGCGAGAAGGACGGTGGCCCGCGCCGGGTGAGTATCCCCGCGCCGTCCGGCACCGTCAGCGATGTCGTCGGTGAGGCCGGTGCGCTCGAACAGTGGAAAGAATACTGCGAGAACGATCTTGACCGGTACGACGACGAACGAAATCGACCCGACCTCGACACCACGAGTCGGATGTCGATCCCGCTCAAGTACGGCACGATTCATCCGAGAACCATGTTGGCAGATCTCTCCAAGCGACTCGGAGACGGCGCTCAGGCGTACCGTCGCCAGCTTGCTTGGCGAGACTTCTACGCAGACATCCTGTTTCAGCGCCCCGACAGCGCGCGGAAGAACTACGACGACAAGTTCGACCGTTTACGTCACGACGGGGGAGTCGACGCAGACGCCGCCTTCACGGCCTGGTGTGAAGGCAAGACCGGCTTCCCGATCGTGGATGCCGGCATGCGGCAACTCGCCGCCGAGAACTGGATGCACAATCGGGTCCGAATGATCGTCGCGTCATTCCTGGTGAAGGACCTGCACATTCCGTGGTGGCGCGGCGCACGGTACTTCATGTCGCAACTGGTGGACGGTGACTTGGCCTCCAATCAGCACGGGTGGCAGTGGACTGCCGGGTCGGGTACGGATGCTTCGCCCTTCTTCCGCGTCTTCAACCCGATCACGCAAGGGGAGAAGTTCGATCCCGACGGCACATACGTCCGTCGGTGGGTCCCCGAACTTCGCGATGTTCCCGGGAAGGCCGTCCACTCGTTGAAGGCGATGCGCCCAGTCGACTACCCGGACCCGATCGTCGATCACGCGCACGAGCGTGAGGAGGCCTTGCGCCGGTACGGCGAGATCAAAGGCTGAGTGCTCAGTGATCTGCGGGCGCTACGCGGACGCGGTTTCCGTCCAGATCTGAAATGACGAACGTCAGACCGAAGACATCTTCGTTGGGTTCTTCGACGACCTCGACTCCCTTGGCCACCCAATCGTCGTGGATCGCCCGAATTTCGTTGCTCCCACCGTCGACCAAGATGCCGACTTCGAAATTGCGCGGTGTCGCGGGATCGAGGTCGCGGGACTTGCCGCTCCACAGTGCAAGGACCACACCGCCGCCGAGGTCGAAGGTCATGTACCGAGGGCTGAGGACCTCAGGCTTCGCGTCGAACAATTCGCCGTAGAACGCTGCTGCGGAGGCGGCATCGCTGACGTAGATCAGAAACTGGTTGGGTAGTCGCACTGTGGTTTTCCCTCTCCCGTTGATTTTCGGGCCACCGGCAGCGGGGCGTGTGCCTGGTCGTGCGGGGCTGCGTTCAACAATCCCCGCGCGCCGGACGAATGTCCAAGAACAAGTGCGTCTGAGTGGCAGATGGATTACTTATGACGACTGCTGCAGTCACACCACACTGAGGTGGTACCCGACGCTCAGGTTCCGGTAGTAGCCGTCGATGTAGCTCGAGATGAAGTAGTGATCAGGGTCGGTGGTGCGAGTTCCGTCGGTGTCGAACTGCGGATAGTCGTTGGCCATGAAGACTGCTTGTCCGCCGTCGGGAGTGGAATAGACGACGTCGACCGTCAGGCCGCGCGGGTCCTGGTTGTATGCCGTGACGATCTCGGTCTCGTGAGGCGCGAGCGACTGGCGTGGGCTCTGCATCCACTGTCCGTAAGGGTTGTCGGCGCCTTCGAGATGAATTGTCTGTTCGGTGTCGTTGCTGATCGTCATCGTGATGCTGTTGCCGGTTGTGGGAAGGGTTCCGGCACTGGCGATTCCGCTCAATCCCAAAGTGAGGGCGCCGGCGGCCAGAGCTGTGATTGCGGCAACTACGTAGCGTGGGTTCGTCATCGTCGGTGTCCTTTGTCCGGGTGAGCGTTCGGTTGGCTCTCTCGAAGACAACTATGTCGGAGCAGATCGATGTCGTATGTCCACTCCCCGGACCCTGTGCAGGCGGAACGGTGTGTCCACCGATCGGGGGACACCTACTCCGACACCGAGACGGCTTCGACCTTTCGCTCGCCGGTGACCAGCAGTCCGATCAGTGCGGCCGCCGCGAGCACCATGACGAGTGCTCCGTAGCCACGCGTCGTATCCACCAATCCGACCTTGCCGACCAGGTAGCCGGCCAGCAAGGCGGGAAGACTGTTGGCCAGATATGCGATGACGTAGACGGTGGACAACAAACCCGCGCGTTCGTGGTTCTCGGCCAGCGGCATGACGGTGAGGATAGTTCCTTGGAATCCTGCTCCGAAGCCGATACCTGCAACAGCCGTACCGACCAGAATCAATACGGCAGAGGATGTTTCAGCACCGATGAGTGTGACGGCCACCCCGAGCACCAAGGCGGTGGTTCCGATCAGCATCACGGTCCGGCCGCCGAGTTTGCGGAAGGTGAGTACTGCTGCCGCTCCGAATCCTGTCAGTGTTGCGACCATGACGGCACCGATGAGGGAGCTGTGAACGTCAAGTGCGTTGCGCGCCAATGCAGGTCCGAGTGAGAGGTAGAAACCTCCCAGCGCCCAGACCGCGATCAGGCACGGTGCGGTCAGGGCAATCATCGTGCGCGCCTGACGAGGAACGGCCAGTGTGGGGCGCAGGGACTGCCAGGCTCCGGGGCGTCCGCCCGAAGTCTCGGGAGCGGCCCATACTCCGAAGATCTCGAGAATGACAAGCACGAGAAGGACCAGGTAGACAGTGCTGGTGGGCCGGGGCAGGTGCTCGCTGATGAGGCTCGAACCCACTGCTCCGACTGCAAGCCCCATCGTCGGAGCGACGCTGTTGATGATCGATCCTCGGCCCGGAGTGCGTTCGAGGTCGATCAATGCCGAACCCAGAGCGCTGATTGCAGCGCCGGTGGCAACACCCTGTACGACCCGGGCGATGAGCAGGATGGTCAAACCGTCGGCCGAGGCGAACAGCGCGAGCGAGACTGCCTCGAGCGCGAGTGCTCCGAGCAGGACCGGGCGCCTGCCGATGTGATCGGACAGGGATCCGGCGGTCAGGAGCGTGGCGAGCAATGCGAGAGCGTAGATGCCGAACACGAGCGTCGACGCGAGCGAGGAGAATCCCCACAACTGTTGATAGTGCTCGTACAACGGTGTCGGGGTCGCGGATGCGCCCAGGAACGTGGCGATGATGACGGCGATGAGTGTGAAAGCGACGCCTCGCCCAAGGCGTGGGCGTGAAGTGCTCTCGGTCTGTGGTGAAACGGTCGTTGTCATTGTCGTAGCGCTTCCCGTGCGGGTGGTGAAGACTTCAAACGCAAATACTTTGCGTTTGGGACGCTACGCCTGGCCGTAGCCTAATGCAACATCTTTGCGTTAGTATTGGATTTATGAGTCCGTCCGCAGGTCCGCGCCCCGGTGGCCGTAGTGCGCGCATCCAACAGGCCGTGCATGCGTCGGCGCGCAAGTTGTTGGAACAGCGTGATCGAGCCGAGATCACGGTGCCGATGATCGCGACCGATGCGGGAGTGACCCCGTCGACCATCTATCGGCGGTGGGGTGACATCAACGAAGTCTTTGCCGACGTCTCGATCGAGAGATTGCGCCCGGACGCCGACCCGCGTGAAACGGGCTCGCTCCGAGGGGATCTGACGATTTGGGCGCAGGAGTACCTCGAGGAGATGTCTGCGCCTGTCGGTCGCGCTTCGTTGCGTGACGTGTTGATGAGCGACGATCAGACGCATGCACCGGACGGTACGAAGAAGTTCAAGTGTGCCTTCTTCTGTCGGACGCAGATCGACGTGATCCTCGCGCGTTGGCCGGAAGCTGCCGGCGTGGATGGTGATTCGGTGGTCGACCATGTAGTGGCGCCGATCATCTACCGAATTCTGTTCGACCTCGAACCGGTTGTGCCGCAGCGAGTTGCGGAATTGGTGGATCAGACGCTTGCCCTCGCGGCGCGGGTCGTTGCCGAAGGCTGATCGCTACGTAGTCGGGCGTGGACGTGCATGTCGTGCCAGCCGTCGGCGTGCCTGGCGGAGCTTCGTCGAACACCTTCTTCGCTGAACCCTGCTTTGGTGGCGACTCGGCACGATCGTGGGTTGTGGATCGAGTGCTCGAGTTCCAGTCGATGAAACCCCGCTTCGCGGAATGCCCACTCGGACAGTGCGGTTACAGACTGGGTGCACAGTCCGCGGCCGCGCGCCGCTGGGGTCACCCAATACGCGAGCTCGGCAGTGCCGTCCCACAAATTCACCCCCTTTGCTGCGATTCGACCGAGGAGTTCATTTGTCTCGGGAGCGGCGATCGCCCAATGGCATTCGGATTCGCTTGCCCACCCGTCTCTCCACTGGGTGAGCCAACCCCGTGCTTCGTCGATCGAGTCGGCGCGGCGGATGTGCCAACGCTGAATCGACGGATCGCGAAAGGCTTCCATGACGGCCGGTGCGTCGTCGCGGGTCCAGGGTCGGAGAATCGCGAAAGTCCCGACGTGGATCGAGGGTTGGTCCATTCCCCGGAGATATCCAGCGGCGATAGCGGGCGTGGTCAACTTGGGCACGTGAAGCATCATCGCCTACCCGCCTGATGGCGGGCAATGGCGTGAGCTTTCCGGTCATTATCCCTGCCAGTCTGCGTTCAGTCGGCGCGCAGATTCCAGAGTTGCGATGGCCTCTTCGGTGTCAACTCGTGCGAGTACCAATGCACTTACCGTGCAGGAGAGAAGGATTCGAGTGCGATCTGAGAGCGTGGCGTCTGTCTCGGTTGGAAACGCGGCGTGTAATCCACTGTTGATCGCGTCGGCGAGTTCTCGGCGGTACGCGCGGATCACTGCGGCCGCCGCATCGTCGTGCGCGCCGAGTCCGGCAGCCGTATTGAGAAGTAGGCAACCGCGCCGAGGCGAGTCGGCGGTCATGGTGCCGATCGCGTGCGCAAGCGAGGAAAGGTAGTCGTCGACTGCGTCTGCCCCGGGATTTGTCGTGAGGCTGCGCAGACGTGGCCGGATGACATGGTCGAGGTACATCTGCACGGCGGCGTCGAACAATCCGCGCTTGTTGGTGAACGAGTTGTAGAGACTTGACCGACTCAGCCCCGTCGCGGATTCGAGGTCGCCGAGTGAGGCACCTTCGTATCCGCGTGCCCAGAAAACGTCCAAAGCGGCAGCGACCACGGCTGTTGTGTCGAATTCTTGTGATCTGCCCATCAAAGCCTCGCTCTTTCTGTATCGTTCGGTCCAGTATATATTGGACCGAACGATACAGAATTCACTCGAAGCAACAGGAGCTCACCGATGAACGTCGCCGGCTACATCTTCGCGGGACTGGCCGCAGCAGTGCACGTGTACATTTTTGTCCTCGAATCGATTCTCTGGACGGCCCCGAAGACCCGCGCCACGTTCGGCGTGAAGTCCGAGGAAGAGGCGATCACCACGCAGCCGCTCGCCTTCAACCAGGGCTTTTACAACCTTTTCTTGGCGATCGTGTCGGCGGTCGGCATCGTGATTGCGGCGACCGGCTCCGCGTCGGTCGGAATTGCCCTCGTACTGGCAGGCACAGGATCGATGGTTGCCGCGGGATTGGTGCTGATTCTCTCGTCTCCCGACAAAGCCCGCGCAGCCGTCGTACAGATGCTTTTCCCAGCTATTGCCGTTGTTCTGCTGGTAATCCACCTGCTCTGAGTGGTCTCTATCCGCCGCCGAGCACCAGTGATTCGATCAACGCAAAAGCACCGTTGAGTGCTCCGCAATCGAAGGCTTCGGCCAGGGCGTAACCGATGACAAGTTCGTCGGTGCTCGGCGTGCTCGACCAGACTGCGTCGGTCTGTCTGGGATCGGATTCCTCGTTCTTGGAGAAGTGCCCGATCCGCAATCCGTCGCGGGTGAATGCACTGTTCGCGTCGTCGACTGGGGCGAAGTTCAAACTCACGCCGTCGACGAGTGCCGAGACAGAGTACGAGCGACGGGACAGAAACCCTTTGCCGACAGTGAGTTCGACTTCATCGCCACCGACAGTGAAGAACAAGTCGGCGGCGGCGCGCGTTCCGATGGGTGTGCCTTCACGGCGCGGGGCATCGACTCGACGCGTCAACAGAGCGTGTGAGTTGCCGTTTCGGACGTCGACGACCCCCGTGTCGACATCGAACGAGATCTCGACTTTTCCGTGAATCGGGTCCATTACGGCGTATTTGACCGTCACTGTGCCTACCCCCTGTAAGTGTGAACTCGGGTCCATAATACGTGGTGGGAGCGTTGTCCAGTATGCCCGAATCCAAAAAAATAGTGCCGAATGACGCGCGTTTGCGGCCAAATGCTTCTACGCTGGGTCTTGGGTTTGTTGCGCATCCCACAACGGTTTGTCCCACGCCAGACGAGGAGCGCCTATGAGGTTGTCGACTACTTGTTCTGTTGCTACGAAGGCTTGATCAAGCCGGAATTGCCTCTGCCGGATGGTGCTCGAGACCCATCCGGCAGAGGCAATTCTGCATCAGTTCGGGCCTTCAGCCGCCGGCGAATTTTTCCGAGGTGCCGAGATCGATCGGCAACGCGATGCCGGTGATCCCGCGGCCTGCCGGCCCCACCAGATAGAACACCGCATCCGCAATCACCTCGGGGTCGACCCACGGGTGGGGCAGCAGATTCAGCTTCGACATGATCGGAGCGGTATCGGCGAGGACAGGATTCTCCAAGTCTGGACGGAACGCACGAATCATCGGTTCGTTGTCGATCATCGTCGTACGCACATTGCCCGGGTGTACGGAGTTGACTCGGATGTCTGCCCAGCCGAGTTCGTTGGCCAGAGACTTCGCCAACCCCCGAACGGCGTGCTTGGACGCGGAGTAATGTGCAATCCCCGGCACGCCTCGAAGCCCGGCCATCGAGCTGATCAACACAATGGATCCACCTCGATTGCCGTTCATGATGTGCGGAATCGACACCTTGGTCGTCAACCAGACGCCGGTGACGTTGATGTCCATCAGCTCGCGGAACTCTTCGGCGCTCAGGTCCCAGGACAATTTCGCCGACGCCGCGATTCCCGCGTTGGCGATCACGATGTCCAGTCGGCCGAGTTTCTCGACTCCGGCGTCGACCGCTGATTTCAGGGCATCGAGGTCGCGAGTGTCCGCGACGGATGCGACGATACGCCGGCCCTGAGCTTCGACCAGGGCGACGGTCTGGGCGAGGTCGGCTTCGGTGGCCATGTCGTACCCCGCCGTTGCGACCGGCGCGCAGAGATCCACCGCGATGATGTCCGCGCCCTCGGACGCGAGCTTGACGGCATGCGCCCGCCCTTGACCACGCGCCGCTCCGGTGATGAATGCGACCTGACCGTCCAAATTGCCCATCGAACTTCCCCTGCCCGTCTGAATCGTTGAAAACTGGAACGTGTTCATACTGCTACGTCCGGAGGCAGACAGACAGGGGAATTCGCTGAATCCTTATCCGCGAAGGAGTTTGGACAACTCGTCCAATACGCTCGCGTCCTCGATGGTCGACGGGACCGTGTACTCCTCGTTGTCGGCGATCTGCCGCATGGTCTTGCGGAGGATCTTGCCGGAACGAGTCTTCGGTAGTGCGGCGACGACGGTGACGTCCCGGAACGTGGCGACGGCACCGATCTGGTCTCGCACCCGCGCGACCAGTTCTTGTCGGAGTGTTTCGGGATCGATGTCGACGCCGGACTTGAGCACGACATAACCGCTCGGCCGTTGCCCCTTGAGTTCGTCGTGAATGCCGATGACCGCGCATTCGGCGACAGCCGGGTGGCCGGCGACGACGGCCTCCATGCTTCCGGTTGAAAGGCGATGTCCGGCAACGTTGATCACGTCGTCACTTCGTCCGAGCACGAAGACGTAGTTGTCCTCGTCGATGTATCCGGAGTCGCCGGTGAGGTAATAGCCTTCGAATGTCGACAGGTAGGACTTCACGTACCGGTCCTCGTCACGCCACAGTCCGGCGAGTGTTCCGGGAGGAAGCGGCAGGCCGATCACGATGTTGCCCTCGGTGTCCGGACCCACGAGTTCGCCCTTGCCGTCGACGATTTCGACGCGGTATCCGGGGCAGGCGACGGTGGGTGAGCCTGCTTTGATCTCCATCGGTTCGAGGCCGCGCAGGTTCGCGCAGATGGCCCAACCGGTTTCGGTCTGCCACCAGTGATCGACCACCGGGCGATCGAGAATCCGAGTAGCCCACTCGTAGGTGTCGGGATCCAAGCGCTCGCCGGCCGCGAACAGTGTGTCGAGCGACGAGATGTCGTACTTGGCAAGCTCTTTTGCGTCCGGGTCGGCCTTGCGGACCGCGCGGATCGCTGTCGGAGCGGTGAAGAGTGCCGACACGTTGTATTCGGAAATGATGCGCCAGAACGCACCGGCGTCGGGGGTGCCGACGGGCTTGCCTTCGTACATGACCGTCGTGGCTCCGGCGAGCAACGGTCCGTAGACGATGTAGGAGTGGCCGACCACCCAGCCGACGTCGGAGGCGGTCCACCACACCTGTCCTGGGCTGATGTCGTACAGATTCTTCATGGTCCACGTCAGCGCAACGGCATGGCCACCGTTGTCCCGGACGACGCCCTTGGGCTTACCGGTCGTTCCCGAGGTGTAGAGGATGTAGAGCGGATCCGTCGCGGCGACCGACACCGGGTCGGCCGGGGTGGCGTCGGCGATCAGCTCGTCCCAGTCGAACCAGGCTGCGGCACTTGACTTGTAGTCGGAAGCTGCACCGGGAATCTGCTCGCGATTCTTCACGATCACGGTGTGCGCGGGAGTGGCGGACAGTTGCAGAGCCTTCTCGACCATCGGCAGGTACTCGATTGTTCGTCCGGGTTCGAGGCCGCCGGACGCCGTCACGAGCACCACTGGACCGGCGTCGTCGATACGGGTTGCGAGCTCCTTGGCCGCAAAGCCGCCGAACACCACCGAATGCACCGCGCCGATTCGCGCACACGCGAGCATCGCGATCGCAGCCTCGGGGATCATCGGCATGTAGATGATCACGCGGTCGCCCGCCACCACACCCTGATCTTTCAAGACGCCGGCGAAGAGTGAGACCTGCTCGAGCAATTCGGCGTAGGTGTACGTGGCCTTGGTGGGGACCATCGCGGAGTCGAAGATCAACGCGGTCTGATCGCCGCGGCCGTCGCGGACGTGCCGATCGAGGGCATTGAAGCTGGTGTTGAGCGAAGCATCCGGGAACCAGCGATAGATCGGCGCGGCAGAGTCGTCGAGAGCCTTGGTGGGCGCGACATCCCAGTCGACGGCCCGCGCAGCGTCGAGCCAGAACTTCTCCGGCTGATCCATGCTCTCGCGATATGCGTCGGCATACGTGGTGTGGGACGCCTGCTCGGAAGAGCTCATCGACGTGTGTCCTCTCGTGAACTTCGTTTACCGGTGACCTGAAACACCTTAGGTCACCGTCAGTGCGGTGCGCCTCAGTAGCGGTGGGGGTACCGTCCCTTTGCGCCGGGCGGGCCTGTCCCGTCGGCCAGTGGCGCGCAGGGGTGGGATAGGGCAGGGACTGAAAGGGGGGGATCGATGTGACAGGTGCAGCGCAACGCGCAGGCTTCTGGGGAGTCCTCGCTCTGCGTGACTTCCGACTTCTGTGGACCGGCGACGCAGTCAGCGGTATCGGAAACGGTGTCACGACCGTCGTACTGTCGCTGATCGCGCTTCGCGAACTGGACGCGAGTAGCTTCCAGATCGGTGTGCTGGCATCGGCAGTGTGGTTGCCGTGGTTGATCGTCGGACTACCAGCCGGTGCCTGGATCGACCGGCTGCCTCGGCGCCCGATCATGATGATCGCGAACGCTGCGTGCGCGCTGTTCTTCGCGAGCATCGCGATCGCCGGCTTCCTGGAGGCGATGACATACGGCCACCTGCTCCTGGTCGCGCTGCTCACCGGTACAGCCACCGTCTTCTTCCAGGCGGCCTATCACTCGTATCTCCCCACGGTGCTCGCCGAAGCGGATCTTGTCGAAGGGAACTCGAAGATTCAGGGCGCCGAGGCCGCAACTCGGGTGATCGGCCCAAGCGTCGGTGGGCTGGTGGTTGCAACTGTCGGGCTCGCGGCCGGTCTGGTTGTCGACGCGTTCACGTTCGCCTTCTGCTTCGTATGCATCTGGCTGATTCGTGTGCAGGAGACCGTCCATCGCGGACAGAATCAGCGAGAACCGTTGCGACGCCAGATTGCGCTCGGACTGCGATTCGTCGCCGGTGATCCGTATCTGCGGTCGATCGTCGTCTACGGCACTCTGCTCAATTTCGGTCTCACCGGGTACTCCACGATCCAGATCGTGTTCCTGGAAAAGACGGTTGGCGTGGGGGAGTTCGGACTCGGGCTTCTCCTGGCGATTGCCGGGGTGGGCGGAATTGTCGGATCGATGATCGCGCGCCCGCTCGGCCGCAGATTCGGCACTGCCCGAAGCGTTCTCACCTGTCAGTTGGTGACGGGACCGTTCATCCTGTTAGCACCTCTGACGACGTACGGTGCCGGCCTGTTCTGGTTCTGCATCGGCGGCATGGTGATGGTTGCGGGCGTCGTGTCGTGCAACGTGGTGCTCGGCAGTTTCCGTCAAAGTTACTGTCCGCCGGACCGCCTCGGACGAGTGGTGGCAACGAGTATGTTCCTGCTGCACAGCAGCATTCCGCTCGGTGCTCTGACGGCAGGCTACCTCGGCGACGCAGTGGGACCGCGCGGGACGATGTGGATCATGGCCTGCCTGATCGCGCCGTGCGGATTGGTCCTGCTCTTCAGCCCGCTCCGCGGGATCCGCGATCTACCGAGTCGGCCTGCGATCTCAGTGCGGTAGAGAATCGCTGCGGTAGGGGATTACTGCGGTAGAGCCGCGGCGGCCTCTTCGCTACGAATCGCGATGCGAAGAGTCGCGAGCATGAACAGCGACACTGCGAAACCGAAAAGCGCGCCGAACTGGTCCTGCGTGAACAGATAAACCTGCGTCACCAGGAGGCTCACGATGAGGGATGCACGCAGGAGCCTTAATGCTCGCAGGTACGGACCTCGGAAGAGGAACCACACTCCCAGAACCACAAGAACTCCGGTTGTGACGGTGGAGATCTGGACCACCAGGTCGGAGACGTCGTCGGCCTCGACGACGTTCTCGGAAACCAACGCGTAGATCACCTGGACAATCGCCAGAAGAGCCTGCAGTACGAACAGGGTCAGTACCAGTCGGCGGACGACCCGGTGCCGGAGCAGTTCCTCGGCACGGTGGAAGAACGCGTTGCGGCCACGAGTGATCTTCGATTCGATACCGCCGGTCGGCGGAGTCTGTGAATGCAGGCCGGCTTTGATCGAATCGACGAGGTCGGTGAGGCTGCGGTCTTCGACGCCGTCGAGTACGCGGAGGGCGTGGTTGTACTGAATCTCGTCGAGCTGACCGAGAGCGAGGTCCGAGAGCGCTCGCGCCCCGATGGCGAGCCGATGACGATCATTCATTCCGCGCCGAATCACCACCTCGCGCGCGGCAAGATAGAAGAGAACGAAGACGACGTACATGATCGCGATGGCAGGCTGGTAGAAGTAATCGACGTCGGCGGTGACGAATTTTCCGACCTCGTCAATGAAGAGACCGAACCCGATTCCGCCGACGAGCGTGGCCAGGTCACGCGTGCGAGAGCCTTCGGTGATGGCGGTCGCCACGATGGCTACGGCCATCAGCAATCCGCCCCAGAGAACGTGTGCGATGTGGAGGGCGCCGCCCCCGATCTGGGGATAGCCCGTTGCCGCCAGATAAGCGCGGGTGATCAGCACGGTGGCGATGCCCGCGAACAGGAACAATTCGAAACGAGCGAGTGCCGCGCGGTCGTAACTGTGCGGCAGCGTCAGCGCATTCCGGTCCTTCGTCGTCATTGCGGAACTCCCAGGTTTCGATAGCGCGCGATACGGGAGGACTGGCGATCGATGTCCGACTCTTCGGCAAGCACGAAGAGTTCGTGCGCTATCGCAGCCCCTACCCTCTTGGAGAATTCCACGGGTTCGTCGGCCGCGTCAGGCGTTTCGGGAATGATCGCGTCGATCACGCCGTCTCGAAGCAGATCCAACGAACGAATGCCCTGCGCTGCCGCCATCTCCGGTGCGTGACTGATGTCGCGATGGACGATCGCGCTTGCGCCTTCCGGCGGCAGGGGAGCGAGCCACCCGTTCTGTGCCGCGAGTACCCGATCGGCGGGCAGCAGCGCGAGCGCCCCGCCGCCTGTTCCCTGGCCGAGCAACACCGACACTGTCGGGGTCTTCAGCGTCACGAGGTCGGCGATGCAACGGGCGATCTCAGGGGCCAGTCCACGTTCTTCAGCTTCTTTGGACAGCGACGCGCCCAAAGTGTCGATCACGAGGACAAGCGGGAGTTGTAGTTCTTCGGCAAGTTTCATGCCCCGTCGCGCTTCCCTGAGCGCGGCCGGTCCCATCGTGGTGAGCGCGGATTGGCCACTGCGGTCTTGGCCGAGCAGGATGCACGGAAAGCCTCGGAAGCGGGCGAGCGAGAGCAAGATCGTCTTGTCGGTTTCACCCTGCCCGGTGCCGCTGAGCGGTACCTGTTCAGTTGCGGCATGGCGGAGCAACTGCCGGATGCCGGGTCGATCGGCCCGGCGCGAGAGCATCACCGACTGCCAGGCGGGAACATCGGGAATCTCGGGTGAGGGAATCGGGTCCGTGGCCGCCGGGGCCGGGGGATCGGTGAGCACGCACAACGCTCGGTTGACCAGCAGACGGAGGCGGTCGACGGGGACGACGCCGTCGATCACGCCGTTGCGATACAAGTTTTCGGACGTCTGGATACCGTCGGGAAACTTTTCGCCGTACAGCGATTCGTAGACACGGGGTCCGAGGAATCCCACCAGAGCACCGGGTTCCGCGACGGTGATGTGGCCGAGGGATCCCCACGAGGCAAAGACCCCGCCGGTGGTGGGATTGCGCAGGTATACCAGGTAGGGCAGGTGTGCCGCTTTGTGAACAGCCACTGCCGCAGCGATCTTCACCATCTGAACGAAGGCGACGGTGCCCTCCTGCATCCGCGTTCCGCCGGAGGTGGGCGAGGCGAGCAGCGGGAGTTGTTCTGCCGTAGCACGTTCGACGGCGGTCACGATCCGCTCGGCCGCGGCGACTCCGATGGAACCGGCGAGAAAGCTGAATTCACAGGCAATTACCGCGACCCGACGGCCCCGAACCGTACCCACACCGGTGACGACGGACTCGTCAACTCCGCTCTTCTCGCGGGCCTTCGCCAGGTCTTCCGCGTATTTCGCGCCAGGTCCGACGTCGACGGGCGGGGAGTCCCAGGAGACGAAGCTCTCGGGATCGAGTACCGCAGTGAGTAGTTCTTCGGCCGAGATTCGCACAACGTCCTCCAAGTAAGCAGCACCCCGTCCAGGATGAACCTACCTGGACGGGGTGCTGCCGGGATCGTGTGGCGTCAGTTGTGTGCCGGATAAATCAGCGTCCGAACGCCTCTTTCCACGAAACGACCTTGCCGATGCGAAGGATGGAGCGCTGGTAGATCTTTGCCGCGATCATCGACAGCGCAGCGGTCACCACCAGCATCAGCAGAATCGTTCCCACGATCTGGAACGGAGAAGCAACACCGGCGGAAATGCGCAGGGGCATGAGGATTGCCGAGAACGGCGGAATCCAACTCAACACGTTGCTCAGGGTTCCTTCTGGATTGCTCACCGAAACGAAAGCCACGCTGACCATTGCCATGACGAGCAGCGCGAGAGGCATCGCGGTGGCGTTGACGTCCTCCTGTCGCGAGACCATGGACCCGGCGGCGGCGTACAGCACGGCGAAGAAGAGGAAGCCGAGAATGAACCACCCGAGAGTGCCGAACAGAACGCCGATTGCGGTGCCCGTCACGGTCAGGACGCCCGTCGCCAGTCCGGTGGCGACGCCCGCGACGGCATAGGCAGCCATCTGCATCAGGCCGACAGCACCGATTCCGAGAACCTTGCCCCACAACAACTGCAGTGGACGGAGAGTGGAGAGCAGCAACTCGACGACACGGCTGGACTTCTCCTCGACGACGCCCATCGCCACGTACGTTCCGAACAACAGGATCTGCATGTACAGGAGCACCACAGCAGCGATCGACATCGCTATACGTTGGCCCTGTTCGGGATCCGGGGGATCGATGGCATCGATGGTGACCACTGCGGTGGACGTGGCTTCGGCGAGCTGAGCCGGGTCGATCCCCGCAGCGGACAGCGCATTCGATTGTGCCTGCTGTGCAACGGAACTCTCGATGACGGCCCGCAGATTCGTGGCTACTTCCTTCTTGGTCACGACAGTGACGCCGCCGCCCGATCCAGCGATCACGGCCACGTCGAGGTCGCCGTCCTTGACTTGATCACGCGCGGTGCCGTCGTCGGAAACCTCCGTTACCGTCACGGGATTTCCGAGGGTGTCGCCGATGGACACCATCGTGGCACTGAGTGATTGGTTGCCGACCAAGCCGATCTTCGACTTGTCCTCGTCGCCGCCGGAGAAGAGCGAGAAGGCGATGATGCCGCCGATGATCGCGACCAGAATGATGACGTTGCTGATCACAAAACTCTTCTTCGAGATCTGCGTCATGAATTCGCGTCGGGCGACCAACCCGATGGCTCGACCTCCGCTCAACTGGTTGCTCATGCGGCTACTACCTCTCGGAACAGATCGGTCAGTGACGGACGTCGTAGCGTGAACTCGTGCACCGGTCCGGTTTTCAACGCTGCATGCAGGATCTGCTGATCGTCGGCGGTTCCGTCGACGCTCAGGAGCGTTCGGCCGTCGAGGTGGCTCAGTGTGGTGACACCGATCAGATGGTGTGCCCAACCGACCGGCGCGTCAGGGGCGAAGACTTCGATTCGGCCGTCGCCCTTGCCTCGTAGTTCGTCGACGGTTCCGATCTCCCGCATGCTGCCGCGGCTGATGATGCCCACGCGATCGCACAAGCGCTCCACCAGATCCAGCTGATGGCTGGAGAAGATTACGGGAACACCGGTGCGAGCCTTCTCGACCAACACGTCACTCATGACATCGACCGCTACGGGGTCAAGGCCCGAAAACGGTTCGTCCAGAACGAGTACCGATGGGTCGTGAACCAGCGCCGCCGCGAGCTGCACACGTTGCTGATTACCGAGGGACAGGGAATCGACGGTGTCCTTGACGCGTTCGGCGATGCCCAGACGTTCGGTCCACCGCTCGGTGGCCGCGTGCGCGTCGGCCTTCGAGAGTCCGTGTAGCTCGGCCAGATAGGAAAGTTGCGCTCCCACCTTCATCTTGGGGTAGAGGCCGCGTTCCTCCGGCATGTATCCGATAGTGCGACGCACGTCGAGGTCGACGGGTTTGCCGCCGAGGCGAACTTCTCCCGAATCTGCTCCGAGCACACCCAGCGCAATGCGCATCGTGGTCGTCTTGCCGGCGCCGTTGCTGCCGACGAATCCGAAGATCTCGCCTGGGCGCACTTCGAAACTCAGGTTGTCGAGTGCGACGACGTCGCCGTAGCGTTTCGAGATGCCGTCGATCGTGAGGGTGGCTGACATGGGTCCTTCCCATCGGTCGAGTGGTGCGCTTCGGTAATACGGGTCAGAGATCGAACTCTTCCGAATCAATCGGATCCGGGTCTGGATTGGTCCACGAGAGAATCATCGCGGGCGTGCACGCGCCGATCAGCATTGCAGTCAGTGCCAATAAACCTCCCGTGTAAGGCAGCCTCTCTACATTCCACTGCACCGACGAGGTGAAAATGAGGAAAATGGCGACAATGAAGACCAACGTTTGGGTCACGCTGAGCCCGACGGAGCGAGCGTCGTTGCGTTGCTGGATCTCCCATTCGTCCAACGCCTGCCGCGGAGCATCCCCTTGCCGGCCCGACACGATTTGAAGTGAGGACCACGTCGGCAGGAACAGCAGGGTGAGGACCGGCCATGCCACGGCGAAGAGCGGATTGAACAGGCATGCTGTGCTGACGGCAACCATCGTGGTGAACAGGACCGCCAGGGCGACGACGAGTACGCGCCGACGTCGACGGGTTCGCCAATTCGGGAGCCAATGTCGGAACGTCTCCTCGTTCTGCAGGAACCGCCGAGTGCGGTGGGCCTGGTAGCGGTCGATCAGATTTGATTCAGGCACTTGGCTTTTCACTCCCCTCGGTAGTGCGGTCAGATCGGTAGACCTCCGTCGACGGTGCATTCCGGTAGACCTCCGTCGACGGTGCATTCCGGTAGACCTCCGTCGACAGCGGCCCGAACTCCGTCCGGGAGAACACCGCCTCCACCGGGAGGTCGAACACCCAGCAGATTCGGAATGCAAGATCCAGGCTGGGGTAGTGGTCACCGCGTTCGAGTGCCCCCACCGTCTGCGGATTCACGTCGACGAGTTGCGCAAGCTGTGCCCGGCTCATCTTCCGCTCGGCGCGAAGCACTCCGATGCGATTGAAGATGGGGAGCGCGTCTCCCCGCCGGACTGGGCTCATGCATCAAAGTGTTGTAAAAACCCAACAGTTTGTCAACACGAACCGCGATTGTTCCGCTTCTGGGGCGTGCCGGCGGATAAGGTTCGGGCAACGGAAGGGGCTTGGCATAGTGGTCGAACAGTTGGTGCTCGAAGAGTCCGGCCTGGTCGTGCAGGTGTGCGAGGATGGTAGCTACTGCGTGGGACCGCAAGGGCGCGAAGCGGTCTGGCGCGATCCGATGGAGAAGGGTGCAGTCATCGGTATCGGGCAGCACACTCCGGGGGATGTGGAAGGCGAATCGTGGTGGGTCGTGTACGGCCAGTCGGACATCGGGGCGGACGTCACCGTTCGACTCGAGGACGGGTCGCACGTGCCGGTTTCGCGCCTCGGTGAGATCTTCGCCAGTGAATGGGTGAGTACCCCGCAGCAGGCGTTGCTGTACCGGTCCGATCGCCCGGTGGAGTCGCAGCCCACTAAACTGTCTGTGCTGTTCGCCAGGCCGAAGTTCATGCCCAAGGCGGCGTTTCCGGAGAATGATCGCTTGTAGTTGAAGCGAGCTGCCGTCGGGAGGCTGGCAGCCATTTTCTCGAAACATTACGGTACGTACTGTACTGTTTTGGAATGACAACTTGGCCGAACGACCTCGCAGTAGTGCAAGTGCGCGTAGCGCGACCCACCGACAGGCTCGACGACGTGATTGCGTTCTATCGCGACTGTCTGGGATTGCCAGAGCTCTACCGGTTCTCCGGTCATGCCGGGTACGACGGAATCATGCTGGGTCTGCCGGATTCGAACTATCACCTCGAATTCACGACCCACGAAGACGGAAGCTCGTGCCCGGCGCCGACGCAGGACAACCTGTTGGTGCTCTACTTCGCCGGCGAGTCGGCGATGTACGAGGTAGTTCAGAGGTTGGGGGAAGCAGGGCACGAACCCGTTGGCGCCGAGAATCCGTACTGGGAGGAGAATGCGGGGATGACTTTCGAAGATCCCGACGGCTGGCGTCTGGTGCTCATGCCGCGGCCGGTGCTGTAGATGGTGCGCGCCCGCGACGAGCGGATCGACGACGCCGTTCTGGCGGCAACCCTGGAGTTGTTGGGGGAGAACGGATATGCGGAGCTGTCGATCGGTTCGGTGGCGACGAGAGCGGGCGTGCATCGACCCGCCATCTACCGGAGATGGCCGTCGAAGCGGCATCTGGTGGTGGACGTCGTCGTGGCGCACATCGGCACTGATCCAACGCCGGACACCGGCGATCTCAGGGCAGACCTGGTCGCCGGCATCACGACATTGGTTGTGGGGCTGAGCGAAACGGTAGTCGGGCGGATCCTGCCCGCGTTGGTCGCGGATCTGGCGGCGGACCCGGAATTGGCGCGGGATTTCCAGTCGGCATTCTTTCAGCCACGACGCGATTCCACTGCGGCAGTGCTGGAATCGGCGCGCCTACGCGGCGACATACGGAGCGACTTCGACCTGGACTTCGTCCTGGACGCGCTGGCGTCGCCGATCTATTACCGAGCGTTGTTCCGTCACTTACCGCTGGACGCGCTCCTGGCCGAGCAGTCCGTCGATTCTGTGCTGCTGACGTTGACTCCCCACGAAAATTCTTGAAGCCGTTTCGATTCAGTTCAATTCGACTGGATCAGGCCCGACACGGCTGTCGGTGTTCAGCGCTGCGATGGCCGCTGACTCGTCGGCATCGAGTGCGAAGTCGAAGATTGCGGCGTTGTCGCGCATGCGTGCAGGCGTGACCGACTTCGACAGAACGGTGTGACCCTGTTCGAGATGCCAACGCAGAATTATCTGTGCCGGGCTCTTGCCTTGTGCTGCAGCAATTTTCCCGATGGCCGGGTCGTCGAGGATGGTTCCCTGTCCCAATGGGCTCCAAGCCTCGATTTCGATGCCGCGACTTCGCGCGTACTCCCGTGACGCGTGCTGTTGCAGTCTGGGGTGCAATTCGATCTGGTTGACGGCCGGGGTGATCGAGCTGTGCTCGGCCAGCAGTTCGAGGTGCTCGGGCAGGAAGTTGGACACACCGATCGCCCGGGTGCGGCCGGAGGCGAGAATTTGCTCGAATGCCGCCCAGGTCTCGACGAACAGGCCCTTTGCCGGCGCGGGCCAGTGAATCAGATAGAGGTCGACGTAGTCGAGTCCGAGCTTGTCGAGGCTGGTGTCGAAAGCGGCGAGTGTTCGGTCGTGGCCCTGATCGTCATTCCACAGCTTGGTGGTGACGAACAGCTCTGACCTAGGGATATCCGAACCTGCGATGGCGCGGCCGACCCCGGCTTCATTTCCGTAGATCGCGGCCGTGTCGATGTGGCGGTAGCCGATCTCGAGAGCTGCGGCAGTGACCTCTTCGGTCTGTGCGTCCGGTACCTGGAAAACGCCGTACCCGAGTTGCGGGATGGTGATCGGCTCGCCGGTGGTTCCGTGAGTCAGTGTGCGGTCGGGGATCGACAACATTGAAGAGTGCCTTTCGGGACTGGGATGTGGCAGCTCGACGGGGGATCATGTCATCCGCGGGCCCACTATGCCGCGCATGCAACTATTGCGTGCGCCTGATAAATAGTTGCACACGCGGGTTGTTTGCGCAAGCAGAGTCGATCGGCTACTCCTCGAAGAGCTGTCCGTTCTCCATTCTCCACCGGCGCGTGCTTCGGGTGGACTGCAGCATGCGTCGATCGTGAGTGACCAGAAGGAGGGTTCCCTCGAACGACTCCATTGCCTGCTCGAGCTGTTCGATCGCCGGAAGGTCGAGATGGTTCGTCGGCTCGTCCAGTACCAGTAGGTTCACGCCGCGAGCCTGGAGCAAAGCAAGTGCAGCCCTTGTTCTCTCGCCGGGGGACAGGGAAGCGGCAGATCTGAGTACGTGGTGTCCGCGCAGGCCGAACTTGGCGAGGAGAGTGCGGACATCGGCATCGGGCCAGTCCGGAACCTGTGCCCCGAAGGCCTCCACGACTGGTTGATCACCTTCGAACAATCCACGCGCCTGATCGATCTCACCGATCGCGACACCGGAACCCAGCGACGCGATGCCCTCGTCCGGGACGAGTTTGCCGAGCAGGACGTTGAGGAGGGTGGTCTTGCCTGCCCCGTTCGCGCCCGTGACGAGAATTCGATCGCCCCAGTCGATCTGCGTCGTGACCGGACCGAACGTGAACTGACCGCGAGTTACCTTGGCGCCGTTCGTGGTTGCGACAACGGAACCGGACCGCGGCGCCGCCGCGATCTCCATGCGAAGTTCCCACTCCTTGCGCGGTTCCTCGACGACTTCGAGTCGCTCGATGCGACGTTGAGTCTGGCGTGCCTTCGCGGCTTGCTTCTCCGTCGACTCGGTCCGCAATCCGCGTCCGATCTTGTCGTTGTCCTTGGCTTTACGACGCGCGTTGCGGACGCCGTGTTCCATCCAGTTGCGCTGCATCTGTGCGCGATCTTCGAGATCGGAGCGGGTGCCTGCGTATTCCTCGAACGCCTCGCGTGCGTGCTGGCGGGCGATCTCGCGTTCGGCGAGGTACGACTCGTAGCCGCCGTCGTACACGGCGATGTCCTGTTGTGCCAGATCGAGTTCCACGATCCCCGTGACGGTGCGCGAGAGGAACTCGCGATCATGGCTCACGACAACCAGTGCTGCGCGCGTCTCGGCGACAAATCGCTCCAACTGCTCGAGACCGCGTAGGTCGAGATCGTTGGTGGGCTCGTCCAACAAGAGAATGTCGTAGCGCGAAAGCAACAGTGACGCGAGGCCGGCGCGCGCGGCCTGACCGCCGGACAATGCCGTCATATGTGCATCGAGTGGAACTCCGAGACCGAGTTCTTCGACCACCTTCTCGGCGCGCTCGAGCAGGTCGGCGCCGCCGAGAGCGAGCCAGCGTTCCAGTGCCGGGGAGTACAGATCCTCTTCGGCTTCGGCCAGGGTTTCGGCTGCGGCGTTCATGACTTCCTCGGCGTGGGCGACGCCGGTGCGGCGGCCGAGGAACTCGAGGACGGTCTCACCCTCGATGCGATCGGGTTCCTGCGCGAGGTAACCGACCGCAGCATCCGGCGGGCTGAGGATGATCGAACCTTCGACGTCGGCGGTTCCGATTCCGGCCAGTGCGGTGAGAAGCGTCGACTTGCCAGCGCCGTTCGCGCCGACGAGGCCGATGACGTCGCCGGGGGCAACGGTGAGGTCGAGGTCGGAGAACAGGGTGCGTTCTCCCCGGGAAGCAGAGAGGCCGCTGATGCGCAGTGTTGCAGTCACCTGAGAAGTATCCCCGGTGCTGTGCGCCTTTATTAACCGCGGGCGGTTAATAAAGGCGCACAGCAGTCAGCCACGGACCAGGTGATACCAGCACGGATGTGCCGCACGGACCGGAAGTGGCGATTCACTCACGTCCGCGGCCATGCTCGAGGCCATCGACCAACCGTCGAATGCTCGCATGACGTCCTCCTCCGAGACGCCGTGTGGCATCGGCCAACGGTGCCCCGGTCCGAATGCGAACATCACCATGGACGCCCCGGGTGCGGTGATCGCGTTGACCGACCTCCCGTAGTCCCGTCGTTGATGATCGGTGAGCCCGTGAAAACAGCCGATGTCGAGCACCAGCATGTGCCCGCCGTCGACAGCAATGTGCAGGTCTGCCGCGTCCTCGTGGAGGAACCGGACGTCGACGTGTGCTTCACGCGCGTGTATGCGCGCTTTGTCCAGCGGTTCCTGTTCGGCGTCGACGCCGGTGACGTGCCAACCGCGTTGCGCCAGCTCGATGGAATGGCGTCCGGTGCCGCAACCGATATCGAGTGCACGGCCACCTTCCGGGACGGGAATCGCATCCAGAAGGCCGGACAGTTGAGCGTCGAACCCGTGCCCGGTGTGCTCCCACGGAGTGACACCGACCTTGTAGGCGAGACGATATGAAAGATTCATCGCTCTCTCTTTTCTCGAGGCGATTCCAATACTTGTCTTCCAAGGTAGACCGGCATTTCGGGCGGTACAAGGGCACTGCCCGGAGGTTCGGCGGGGAATGCCTCCCGGCCCTCGCGCGTTGGATCCATATATGACCGAGACCAACGATGTGACCTCTGTACCGACCATTGTTCTGAACGACGGTAAGACGATCCCCGCACTCGGATTCGGTGTGTTCCAGGTTCCGGACGACGAGACGCAGGAGGCCGTCTCCACAGCCCTGAAGACCGGCTACCGCAGTATCGACACCGCCAAGATCTACGGCAACGAGGTGGGCGTCGGCCGCGCGATCGCCGAATCCGGCATCGCCCGCGAAGACCTCTACATCACGACAAAACTGTGGAACGACGACCAAGGCTACGACTCGACGCTTGCGGCATTCGACGCCAGCCTCGACAAGTTGGGTCTCGAGTACCTCGACCTGTACCTGATCCACTGGCCGGTTCCGTCCAAGGACCTGTACGTCGAGACGTTCAAGGCATTCCAGAAGCTCAAGGCCGACGGACGGGTTCGATCCATCGGTGTCTCCAACTTCACCATCGAGAACCTCGAGCGTGTCATCGGTGAAACCGGTGAGGTGCCGGTCCTCAACCAGATCGAGCTTCACCCCAAGTTCAACCAAGCCGAACTGCGCGCCTTCCACACCGGCAAGGGAATCGCGACGGAAGCGTGGAGCCCGCTCGGACAGGGAACCGTTCTCGGCGACCCCGTCATCACCGCTATCGCCGACGCTCATGGCGTCACCGCGGCTCAGGTGATTATTCGCTGGCACCTGCAGATCGGAAACGTGGTGATTCCGAAGTCGGTGACCCCCGAACGTATCGCCGCCAACTTCGATGTCTTCGGATTCGAACTGACACCGGAACAGATCAACGCGATCGGTGCTCTCGACGACCCGGCCGGCCGCATCGGCCCCGACCCGGTCACGCTCGGCAGCTAGTACTTCCGGCAGACCCACAAACGGCACTCCCACAATTGCGGGAGTGCCGTTTTGTCGTGCGAGGTCAGTTCAGGTGTGTGCGATGTTCTGCGGTGAATGCGATGTGCTCGTCCGCGCGTCCGGTGCGGAGCTTCTCGACCCACTCGGGATCGGCGAGCAGCGCGCGCCCGATGGCAACCATGTCGAATTCACCCCTCTCGTACTGAGCTTCGAGACGCTCCAGTCCGGTGACAGCAGATGCAGCTTCGCCGGTGAATGCCGTCGTGAACACGGAATCGAGTCCGACCGAACCGACGGTGATGGTCGGCAACCCGGTCAGCTTCTTCGTCCAACCGGCGAGGCCGAGTGTGCCGTCTTCACCGTCGAGTTCAGCGAATGCCGGTTCCCAATGACGCCTCGTGGACGGATGCAGAACGTCGACGCCGGCGTCGACCAGGGGAGTGAGGATGCGGCCGAGTTCTGCCGGGCTCTGGGCGATACGAGCGTCGTAATGGCCGGACTTCCACTGCGAGAATCGGTAGACGATCGCGAACTCGTCCCCGACGGCCTCTCGGATTGCGGCGACGACCTCGGCCGGGAAACGGGTGCGGGCCTCGAGTGATCCGCCGTAGCCGTCGGTTCGGACATTGGTTCCCGCCCAGAGAAATTCGTCGAGCAGGTAGCCATGTGCTCCGTGCAACTCGAGACCGTCGAACCCGGTGCTCTTCGCGTTGAGTGCGGCGTCGACCCACGACTGCTTCAAGTCGTCGAGGTCAGAGGTGGTGAATTCTCGTCCCAGGCGGGTGCCGTCCAGTGCCAGGCCGGAGGGGCTGACGGTTTCGACCTCGGGGTTCAGGCGTGAGTTCTCGCCGCGTTCGACTCCGAGGTGCCACAGCTGAGGAATGATCGATCCGCCTTCGGCGTGGACGGCGTCGACGACCGACTTCCAGCCACCCAGGCTCGAATCGCCGTAGATGCGCGGTACGCGGGTGTGCGGGCCGGCTGCCGGGTCCGGGATGTACGTGCCTTCGGTGATGATCAAGCCGACACCCCCTGCTGCGCGACGACGGTAGTACTCGGCTACGTCGGCGCCGGGGATTCCGTCCGGCGAGAAGGCGCGCGTCATCGGGGCCATGGCGAAACGGTTACGCAACGAGAGTGATTTGACCTCGAAAGGCTCGAAGAGGCCGCGCAACGCGGAGGCCTCGGGTGCTGTCGATGTGTCGGGAAGAGTCACGGGTTTGTTCAACGCGGCGGACCCTCGACCTATTCCGCCGCCTGACTTTATCTCACCGAAATCTGCAAAAGGTTGCGTACGTTCGGTTTTCGATAGTTGCTCACGTCGGCCACACTTAGTTTGTGCATTAACTATTAACATGCGATATGGTCGTGCGGAAAGTTCTTGAGGCGGTATCGAGCACGAAAGAGGACGCGCGAGCATGACGACAACGGTGCCGGACGAGCGGACCGGAGAGTTGGAGCCGATTCCGGAGCGGCCGTACCCGAAGCGCCGTGATCCCAAGGGGTCGTGGATGTTCGACATGATCAAGACCACCGATCACAAGAAGATCGGGATCATGTACATGATCACGGCTTTCGTGTTCTTCCTGATCGGTGGCCTGATGGCCCTGTTCATGCGTGCGGAACTGGCTGTCCCCGGGATGCAGTTCCTCTCGAACGAGCAGTTCAACCAGTTGTTCACCATGCACGGCACGATCATGTTGCTGCTGTACGCGACGCCCGTCGTTTTCGGCTTCGCGAACTACATACTTCCGCTGCAGATCGGTGCCCCGGACGTGGCGTTCCCGCGTCTGAACGCATTCGGATTCTGGCTCTTCACTTTTGGTGGTCTCATCGTTCTCGGCGGATTCCTCACGCCGGGCGGCGCTGCCGACTTCGGTTGGACCGCGTACACCCCGTTGTCGGGCGCGGTGCACAGTCCCGGCGTCGGCGCCGACCTGTGGGTCTTCGGTCTGACGGTCGGTGGCCTCGGCACCATTCTCGGTGCGGTCAACATGATCACCACCGTGATCTGCCTGCGCGCACCAGGTATGACGATGTTTCGGATGTCCATCTTCACGTGGAACATCTTCATCACCAGCATTCTGATCTTGATGGCGTTCCCGCTCTTGACCGCTGCGTTCATGGGTCTGTTCGTCGACCGTCATCTCGGTGGGCACATCTTTGACCCGGCGTCGGGTGGAGTTCTGTTGTGGCAGCACCTGTTCTGGTTCTTCGGTCACCCCGAGGTGTACATCATCGCGCTGCCGTTCTTCGGCATCGTCTCGGAGATCTTCCCGGTCTTCAGCCGTAAGCCGATCTTCGGGTACACCGGATTGGTCTATGCGACACTGGCGATTTCAGCTCTGTCGATCGCGGTGTGGGCTCACCACATGTACGCGACGGGTGCTGTTCTCCTGCCGTACTTCTCGTTCATGACGTTCCTGATCGCCGTGCCGACAGGTGTGAAGATCTTCAACTGGATCGGCACGATGTGGAAGGGGCAGTTGACCTTCGAGTCGCCGATGCTGTTCTCGGTCGGCTTCCTGATCACTTTCCTCTTCGGTGGTCTGTCGGGTGTCATTCTCGCGAGCCCGCCGATCGACTTCCATGTCACCGACACGTATTTTGTCGTCGCCCACTTCCACTACGTGGTCTTCGGTACGGTCGTGTTCGCCACGTACGCCGGTATCTACTTCTGGTTCCCGAAGATGACCGGTCGCATGATGGACGAGCGTCTCGGCAAGTGGCACTTCTGGACCACGTTCGTCGGTTTTCACGGCACGTTCCTCGTTCAGCACTGGCTCGGCGGCGAGGGGATGCCGCGTCGCTATGCCGACTACCTGCCCTCGGACGGGTTCACGGTGCTGAACTCGGTGTCCACGATCTTTGCCTTCGTGCTCGGTGCCTCGACGCTTCCGTTCATCTGGAACGTTTTCAAGAGCTACCGCTACGGCGAAGTTGTCACCGTCGACGATCCGTGGGGTTACGGAAACTCGCTGGAGTGGGCAACCACCTGCCCGCCGCCGCGTCACAACTTCACCGAGTTGCCGCGCATCCGCAGTGAGCGTCCGGCGTTCGAGCTGCACTACCCGCACATGGTGGAGCGAATGAGGGCGGAAGCGCACGTGGGTCTCACCGGGCAACCCACGTCGACGTTGGAGAAAAGTGACGATCGTCGCCAAATTGATTAGTGCAATAATAGTTGCTGCACTAATCAATCTGATAATATCGGATTCATGACGACGAAGGCTCCGCAGACGCAGATGGATGATCCGCTGGCTCTCGACCGGCAGGTGTGCTTTGCACTTGCGGTCGCGAACCGGGCGGTGCTGTCCGTCTACCGGCCACTGCTCGAGCCGATGGGCCTCACGCATCCCCAGTACCTGGTGATGCTGGCACTGTGGGGAAAGTCGCCGATGGCGGTCAAGGAAATCGGGCAGGCACTGCAACTCGATTCGCCGACGCTGTCGCCGCTCCTCAAGCGACTCGAGGCGTCCGGGCTGATCACGCGAACCCGTAGCCGCGCCGACGAACGGCAACTGGACGTGGACCTCACCGAAGCCGGTGTGGCACTGCGCGCGGAGGCGGAGAAGATCCCGCCGGCGGTTGTCGCGAAGCTCGGCGTCAGCCTCGCCGAACTCGAAGAACTCCACAATGTTCTGACGCGGGTCAACGAGGCCGCGCTCCGCGCCGGAGCCTTGGACCAATGAGAGAAATGTGATGACTGCATCCGAAAGAAACGTGATGACTGCGTCAGTACCGTCGATGCGTACCGAACAGGTGACTTCCGTGACTTCCAAAAAGCAACGTACGAGCCCGAATCCTCTTCAGTGGTTGGGTTATTCAGTGGGGCGCAAACTGCCCGATTCGATGCAGGACTGGGTACGAAACGACCTGATCGGTGACTGGGCCGTGCCGCGTCACCTGATCCGAAGCATGGTGCCGTTCATTCCAGTGTTCGCGGCCTTCATGCTCTTCCCCGGACCGTGGGCCCTGCGGGCATCGATGGTGCTGCTCGGAGTGCTTCTGGCACTGTTCTATTCGGTCTCCTACATGGCTCAGAACAGGTCGCGCCGCCTCGAGCGTCACGGTTTGCCTTCCGACCTCGAGAACCCGAAGAAGATCTCGCGCCACGACGCCGAGAAGGCCGCCTACGAGAAGTTGCACGGCGGCCCCGCGACGTAGACACCTCGGTCACAAGCCGTGGAGGGCGCTGCCGCCGTTCAACTCGCAGACGCGTTGCTCCACGGTCGCCGAGAAGCCCCCTTCCGGCTCGGTCGAACGGAGAGCCGATTCGACATCTTGCTCGACCAGATATCCGTTGATCGCGATTGCCGCGGTCGAACCTGCCGCCGCAGCATTGATTACCTGGGTGCGAGGGTCGACGACGTTGCCGGCGCCCCAGATACCAGGAACACCGGTGGCGCCGGAACGATCGACAGCCACGAATCCCGTGGGGCTGGTTTTGCAGCCGAGTCGCGTCAGATGTGCGTCGTTCGGAACGAAACGCGGCGCAACGAACAGTGCTGAGCGCGCAACAAGTTGGCCGTTGTCGAGTTCGACGGCTTTCAGTTTGCTTTTCTCGCAGACCAATCCAGATACCGATCCGTCGGCAACCGTCACTCCTCGGGCAGCCAGTCGCGCGCGTTCGTCGGGGGTGAGCGAGATCTTGTCGGGGAAGAACGTCACATCCGACGACCACTGTCCGAGTAGAAACGCCTGGTGAAGTGACATCTCGCGAGCGTCGCCGCCGAGAACGCCGATCGGTTGGTCGCTGATCTCGTACGCATGGCAGTACGGGCAATGGAGCACGCTTTGTCCCCAAAGCTCCTGGATGCCTGGTATTTCCGGGAGTGAATCCCGTAGACCGGTGGCAACCAGCACAGTACGAGTTTCGAGCGTCGTGCCTCCTGAAAGTTCGACGACAAAGCCGGGTTCGATACCGCGCCAGGAGATGTCGACTACGTCATCTTGTGTCAATTCCACTCCGTACGTCTGCAATTCGCTGCGTCCGACGGCGAGCAACTCACGTGGCGCCATGCCGTCGCGCGAGAGGAAGCCGTGCATGTGTGCTGCCGGTGCGTTGCGCGGTTTGCCGGAATCGATGAGGGCGACCGAGCGCCGAGCACGACCCAACACCAGGGCTGCGCTGAGTCCGGCGGCGCCACCGCCGACGATCACGGCGTCGAGGATCTCTGTTTCAGTGTGTGTTCGCATGAGCACAGATTGCTCGCGGAGGGGGTTCTTCAGCAACTAATGTTGCCATTTCTGGGAATCGTCGTCAGACTCGGCACCATGAATGTCAACGGTCCGCACATCGATGCCGCCATCTCGCAGATCGGCGCGCGCCTCAAACGCATTCGTACACAGAGGAACGTCACGCTCACAGCGCTGTCCGAGTCCACCGGTATTTCGAAGAGCACCCTGTCGAGGCTCGAAGCGGGGGAGCGTCGCCCGAGCTTGGAGTTGCTGCTTCCGATCGCGCTTGCCCACCAAGTGCCGTTGGACCAACTGGTGGCGGCACCGCAGGTCGCCGATCCACGCATCCAGAGTGCGCCTCGAAGCGTCAGTGGGCGAACGGTATTGCCGCTGACTCGGCAACCGGGTGGGTTGCAGGCATTCAAGATGACCATCCCGGCAAGCCAGACGGAACCGGATCCCCAAGTGCACGACGGCTACGAATGGCTGTACGTGTTGTCGGGGAGGTTGCGGTTGGTGTTGGCCGATCACGACATCGTGATGGGTACGGGTGAAGCTGCTGAATTCGACACCCGAAACCCGCATTGGTTCGGCAGTGACGGGCGCGGCCCGGTCGAGGTACTGAGTCTGTTCGGCCCCCAAGGAGAACGCATCCACGTTCGGGCCAGGCCTTCGGCGAAGTGACGGACAGTCATACTTTCATTCGATGCTGCCGGAAGCGAAGAGGACAGTGAGGGTCTGTGCGAATCGAAATTGACGACCTGAGTCGGGATGCGGTCCGTGCTCTACTCACCGAACATCTCGCCGACATGCACGCGACCTCGCCCGCGGACAGCGTTCACGCGCTGGACGTCACGGGGCTGATGGATAGCTCTGTGACCATGTGGACGCTGTGGAGCGAAGGTGACGAGTTACTCGGTTGCGTCGCACTCAAGGAACGGTCGTCGGCCGGCGGCGAGATCAAGTCGATGCGAACGTCATCGGCAGCAAGGGGGCGTGGCGTGGGAACGCGACTTCTTCAACACGTCGTGGACGAGTCGAGACAACGAGGTTACCGGCAACTCGAAGTGGAGACCGGTACGCAAGAGTTCTTCGATCCAGCTCGCCGGTTGTACGCGAAATTCGGGTTTGTGCCTTGTCCACCGTTCGGGAACTACCGCGAAGACCCGAACAGCGCATTCTTCGTTCTCACCTTGTGAGCAGCTCGCACGCTACAGCATCTTGGCTGTGATGCGTCGTACTGCACTGTCGGAGTCCATGATTGCGGTGTCGAGCACCAGCCGTTCCGTAGTCCACGGCTCGTAGTCTCGATCCAGAATTTCCTGCCACGTCGGTAGTACGAGATCCGGGATGTCGACGACTCGCCGTTCAGCGCGTCTGCGATGCTCGTCGGGATCCGAACAGATGACCTCGACACCGAGCAGGCGCGCCGAATTATGTTGTGCGGTAGCGGACCAGGCGCTTCGTGTCGCCTCGACGGGGTTGACGCATTCGATCACGACCGAAAGTCCCAGTCGCAATTGTTCGGCGGCGAGCGCGTACCCGGTGATGTATCCGGCGGTCCCGGACGCGTCAGCTATACCGCTGCGGATCAGCGCCTGTTCGATGGTATCGATCCGCACGAAGGGGATTTGGTGACGCTGCGCAAGCGCCCGCGCGATCGTCGACTTGCCGGTGGCCGGCAAACCACCGATCACGACGAGCGTTGCGCGGGTCGATGGCTGGGGGTTGTGTCCGGCATCCACCATCCCCGAAATGTACGGGGCGTTGTCGATTTACGTGAACTCGCCCCGTACTCTGCTCAGTTCGAGATCGCGAACTCTCGTGCTTCGAACGCCAGATCGTCGGCGGCGGATTCCATTCGTGCCGTCGCGCGGTTGGGTGCTGTCAGCACTGCGACAATCGGAACTGCCAACGCCAGCAGGCCGAGAACGAAGACAGGGAAGAGGAATGAGAACACTTCGAGTCCCTGTGGCGCCGGGGCTGCCGCGTCGTGAACAACCTCGACAGCGGCCATTCCGGTGTAGTGCATACCGACGACGGCGATGCCCATGATGATTCCGGCGACAAAACGCAGAATCGTGGACTCGAGCACCATGGTGAACCACAGTGCAGCGGTTCCGGCGACGACTGCGATGAGAACCGACAGTGCAACGAAGAGCAGGTCGTAGTGGATCTCGCCCTGAAAGCGCAACGCGCGCATACCCGTGTAATGCATGATGTTCACGGCGAGACCGGTTACCACGCCCCCGATCAGAAGCCGCGTCCAGCGAAATTCGGTCCCGATGATCAGCAGGCCGACAAACACGGCCCCTACTGAGATGATCGCGGAGATCACGGTCCATCCGAGGTTGTATCGAATGGGACTGCCGGGGACTGCGAAGCCGAGCATGGCGATGAAATGCATGAGCCAGATCGCGACGCCACCGATCGACAAGGCAGCCATGGCGAGCCATCGCATGCGTGTGGCGGTTGTCGTCGCCGACGCTGAATGCCTGGTGCACGCCAGGCCGACTACCGACCCGACCACGGACACGACGTAGGCGAGTCCGAGCAGCCAGATTCCCATCGAGAAATGGTGCATTTCATCCGACATGCCAGTTCCTTTCGGCGACGATTCGCATCTGGTGATTCATCTAGACGACTGCTTCAGCTGCAAGTCGTTCGAGGGAGTATTCGGTGACGGCGATCAGCGCGCGTTTGGCTGATTCGCGGTTTCGGGCGTCGATCTCGATCATGGGAACCCGGTTGGGTAGAGCCAACGCCTGGCGGAGATCGCTCGCCGAATGGATTGGCGCGCCGTCGAAACGGTTGACCGCCACGATGAACGGGAGGCCTCGCGCCTCGAAGAAGTCGACTGCGGCGAAGCTGTCTTCCAGGCGACGCGTGTCGACCAGAATGACCGCACCGATCGCACCGGTGATCAGGTCGTCCCACATGAACCAGAAGCGTCGCTGTCCCGGGGTTCCGAACAGATAGAGGACCAGGTCGTCGGCGAGAGTGATGCGCCCGAAGTCCATCGCGACCGTCGTGGTGCTCTTGTCGGGAGTGGATCCGAGATTGTCGATACCGTCGCTGGCGTCGGTGACCATGGCCTCCGTGCGAAGGGGGACGATTTCGGAGACGGTCCCCACAAGTGTTGTCTTGCCAACACCGAAACCCCCGGCGATCACGATTTTTGTCGATTTCACGCGAGACGATGAGTCAGAGTGCCCGAAGTCCACTGAGGGTCCTTTCGATCAGTTCGCGTCGCTCGACTCGAGATGCGTCGCTTCGCAGAGTGGCATGTATTTCCAGTGATCCGGCTACTACGAGGTCGGCGACCAGTACCCGCACGACTCCGATCGGAACACCCAGGTGGGCAGCGATCTCGGCAACCGAGATCCGCTGCTCGCAGAGTGCGACGATCGATGCACGAATATCCTGCGGTGCAAGATTGTTCGAGACCGCGTCTTCGATCGTCGCGATGATCGCTTCGAGTGGGAGGTCGATGGACGGCAGGGTCCGACCTTCGGTGAGCGCGTACGGCCGGACCAAGCTCGGTTCGGCGTCGTCGTACTCGGATTGATGGTGAGGCATCGAACTCAAATACCCTGCGATGTTCTCGGGGCAATGTCCATGGTGGTGCCGACGCGATCGACGAGAGTCGCCATTTCGTAACCGATCTGGCCGATGTCGCATCCGGCGACAGCGAGAGCGGCAAGGTAAGCGCCACTACCGACGCCCATGAGAAGCAGGTAGCCGTTCTCCATCTCGACGACGGACTGCATGACGGCTCCACCGTCGAAGAGGCGTGACGCCCCCGCGGACAGGCTGGCGAGTCCGGAAGTGACAGCGGCTAATTGATCGGCCCGATCGAGCGGAAGATGTGTGCTCGAGGCCGTCAACAACCCGTCGGCTGAGACGATGATCGCGTGACTCACACCCGGCACGTCTCGGGCAAAAGCCGATACCAGCCAGTCGAGTGCGCGGGGAGTCTCTTGGGCTCCGACAGTGTTCACTGTTCTCCTTCATCGTTGTGCAACATCGTGGACGATTCGAAAGACTGTCCGCCATCGGGCTCATGGTCGGCGGCGCGCCGACGCCCTCGTTGTACGCCGGATTGGTAACTGCTCCAACCACGTTGGACGTCCGCCGGATTGGATGCATGGCGCTGTGTCGTTCCGCCTCTCCCGACGGCACCGGGAACCAGGCGGGCTCCGCGGTCTCGAATGGGAAGTCCGGAATCGGCGATCTTGGTGACCGGCATCTCGAACGAGGTCCGAGCGGCCAGCCAGCCTTGATCCGCGTCGGTGGTCCAAGCACTGCCGGTGGAAGCAGCTGAAGTCTCCGCCGTCGGGTCCACGAGCCACTCGGACACCATCCGGGCGAAAATCGGCATCGTGGTCGGGGCAGCGAGTACGCCGTTCGAGTTGCCCTCTCCCGCGCCGTCAGCGCGCGCCGATGCGCGAGCAGAGAGCCCGTCACGGGTGCGCGAGGAGAAGAACGCCGCAGTATTTGTCGGCGTCGGGGCTGAGAGCCGGTGCCGTGGCGGCGGGGTTGTCGACGGGTGTGGACCCACCGGGATCTCGGGACCCTGTGCCGGCGAGGTGAATTCCGGCGAAGGGGTACGCACGGGAAGGGACGTCGATGCGCTTGTGCCTTCGGGATCGGGCAGAGGAGCGAAGGACGACACGGAGGTGGCGGGTGCAGCAGTGGTCGGAGTCGAGGTACTGACCGCCGGTACTCCACTTGTGCCCGGAGTGCGACGTGGCAACCCCGAAGGCGCTGTTGTCGTGGGAATGGATTGCGGTGTGATCGGGGCGAACGTCTCAGTCCGGTCGGTGCTGTTGCTGGGCGTTCGACGCGGGAGATCTGCGAAACTTCTGGTCGCAGGCTGCGAGGGTGCCAATTCGGTCGGGACGGGCTTTGACCAGGACGGTTCAGACGGTGCGGGCGGCGGAGTCCGATCGAGCGTGGGCACGGGTCCGGTTCGCGGCGTGCGGATCTCGGGTCCCCGAGAAGAATCGAGTATCGACGTCGGTAGGAGCACCGTTGCGGTGATGCCGCTGTGCGTCGACGACGTTGCCGTCGGGCGCAGGCGCACAGAGATGTTGTAGCGACGACTGATTCGGCTCACGACGAACAAACCCATGCGACGCGCTGTATCCGCGCTCATCTCGCCGCCGGCGGCGAGGCGCTCGTTGGCATCGAGGATATCGGCAGGCGACATGCCGATACCGAGATCTGCGATCTCGACGATCATGGAGCCGTCGATGGTGCGGGCAGCGTTGATGGAGACGGTGGTCTCCGGCGGGGAGTACCGCAGAGAATTGTCGAGCAGTTCAGCGATGAGGTGAACGACGTCCGGGGCAGCATGACCGGTGACGACTCCGGGCGGTATCTGCCCGAGTTCGACGCGTCGATATTCCTCGACGCCTGATACCGCCGCACGAAGGATATCGCCGAGAGCGACGGGGGCGGTTCTGGCGCGGCGTACATCGGTTCCGGCGAGAACCAACAAGTTGTCGCCGTTTCTACGCATTCTCGCGGCGATGTGGTCGAGCCGGAACAGATTCTCGAGGCGACGAGGGTCGTCTTCGTCCTGCTCCAACTGTTCGATCAAACCGAGTTGCTGGTCGACGAGGGACTTGTTACGCCTCGACAGCGTTTCGAACATGTCGTTGACCTGGCGCCGCAGGGTGGCCTGCTCGCCGGCCAGCGTGATGGCCTGACCGTGCATGTCGTCCACCGCGCGTGCAAGCTCGCCGATTTCCTCGTGGGTGCGGATCGGTACACGGGCGAAGTCGACGTCGTCGATACTGGCACCTGCGCGAATTCGTTCGATCGCGTCGGGGAGTCCGCGTCGTGCTGCTTGCAATGCGGCAAATCGCAGCCGACGGATCGGATCGATGAGCGATCGGCTGATGACGAGGGCGATGGCCAGTGCCAGCAGGACCGCGCCGAGCACGATTGCAGTGTCACGAAGTGCTGCGGTTCGTGCTGCATTGGATTCAGCGGTGACGGTATCGCCGAACTCGGTGACGGTGGTGTCGGTCAGGCTTTTGTACTGGTCGTTTCCGGATTTCAGATCGGTACCGACGCGGCTCCCCAGAGGAGAGGTCGACGGGGTTGATCCGAGTGCGTTGATCCGGTTCTGAGCGGAGTTGCTGAGGGTCCGGACGGTGTCGTTGCTCCCGTCGATGGCGAGAATGTTGTTCAGAGCGACCAGTTCGGCACCGGCGGCACTGACCATCGAGGTACGAGCCTGCTGGTCCGGATCACCTGAGCCGAAGAGGATTCGTTGTTCGGCCAGTGCTCGTCGCGCATCCCAGAGTGCTGAGAGTCGGCCACCCTCTTCGCGCAGCGCCGGACGCTGAGAATGCTCGACGACGCTGGTGAAGGTGCTCGAGAGTGCGCGAGAGACTTCGCCGACCCGCGAAACCAAGCGTGCGGGAGCCACCGCGCCGGCGGCGACCTCCTCCGTGATGGAACGGCTCTCTGCGAGCGCCGAAGTCACTTGGTCGTTGAGATCGTCGTCGGACTGGAACGCGCGCGCGGCGTCGACCAGTTGATCCATTGCGTCCGAAACCGCTTGTGTGGCGGGGCCGGTGTCAGCGCGTGCCGATGCGGCTTCGGCGAGCTCGTACAGCGCGGATTCGAGATTGATCGCGGCGGGCACAGCGAGGGCGCGCTCGGACGAGGAACTCAGCTGTGCGGCTTCTTCGAGTTCCGTCTGAACGCGAAGGGCTCCGAGGACGACGGCGACGATCATCGGCAATGCGAGAACGGCGATGACCTTCCATCCCAGGCGCCATTCGCCGATCGACCACCAAGAGGTTGTCGTGTGTGAATCGTGTTTCATGCGGAACATGGCCCCTTCACGTCAACCCCCCGTGGGTCATTGCCCGAACCCCTTCGATCCGGTTTGACCAGAAGGGGTAGTTAGCTGAACGGTAACAGACTGTTCGCTGGCTCGCTACATCCCAGTTGGCTTCTTGGATCGCCGATGACTATATCCGGATTGTAAGGCCAGGTGAAAGGGTAAACGGACAAGTGCGGCGAATGGGATAGCCGGAAAGTCCAATTTGGTAGCTCGGCGAGCGGTGCTGCCCGGGAATTCGTGGAACTCACGGCAAGCATCTGGCTCGTGTCCCGACATCGAGGACACGTCCGAACGAGGCGCACACGCATGTCAGAATGTGGAAACCGCACCGATGACCGAATTGAACTTGGAGCCATAGTGAGTGGAACTGCTCGCGACGCGTTGCGCGCGATCGCCGAACTGCTCGCCCCTGACAGCGCTGTTGTCATCGATCGTGTGACTCTCGCGATCGACCAACCGGAACGGTATGTCGAAGTGCAGAACGAGTTGTACTCACAGACGCTCGAGAAGCCACACCCGGAAATGGCGTGGTTTGCTCTCGTCGACGCATTGCACGAACAAGAACGCCTGGTCTGGGTGGATTGGAACGAGGGCGCTGCCGAGGTTCTGGGTCAGCTGCGAGTGCTCACGTCGGCGCCGGCAGGATCGTGGGAGTGGGCGGACAGTCTTGCCATGGGCTTCGATCGAGCTGCCGGACTCGAATCGCTTCTCGCCCGTATCGTCGACAACATCACCGATACGGGCGTTTCACTTGCCTGGCTCGACAGCGACAGCGATACGTTTCTCCTCGCGCTCGTCCCGAGTGTTCACGGTGCAACGCTCGTCGAACTCGCGCTGGCAACCGGGCACTGCGTGCGCGTGTTCTAGAGTCTCAGCGTTTGCCGAGCAGGCGGCGCAATCCTTCGATTCGATCGCTCAGTCTGGGTGGCGTGCGCTCGGGATCCATCAGTGCATTTTCAGCGAGCACGTGGTCTTCGCCGTCGACTGTGTTCCGGTCGAATTCGCGCAGACTGCGAGCGTCGGAGGTCGCGAGAGCGCGAACCGTCGACAACAGTGACTGCTCGCCCAACGCGTCGTCGACTTCTTCCTCGGTGACGTCGAGGTGCTCGCTGAGTAGGCGGCGCCTCAATCCGATGATCGAGGCGCGCAACTCGACATCTGCGTCGTCGTCGGATTCGACGGCGATGTCGCACTCGGTGTCGAAGCCCATCGAACGGTTGTTGAGATTCGACGACCCGATTCGCAGGAGGCGATCGTCCATCACGAGAACCTTGGCGTGGACGTAAATAGGTGCGCCAGAAGAGGTCACGGGATAAAACGCCCCGAACCGGTCGTGGATATCGGCGGACCACAGCAGATGCAACAGGTCGTGGCGCGCCCCGTCCATCGCCTTTTGTTCCAGCCAACCGTCGGCGTTGCGCGGAATGACCAGAACGATCTCCGGTCCGTCGTCCTCACGCAGGCGCGCGGCAATCGCCTCGGCCAGAGTGCGTGAGGCGAGGTACTGGCTTTCGATGTACAGCGTGTGCTCGGCCCCGGCGATGGCCGCGAGATACAGCGCCTCGATCTCACGCACCTCCGTGCGTTCGCCGAGCTCCGGCAATGTTCTGGCGACGGCTACGTCGACCACCCGCAAGGTGGGAGCCAAATTGACGGGCCACGGAGTCGCAGTGCTCTTGACCGGTGTCAGATCCTCGCCGGTTGCGGATTTCCAGCGTGCCCGCGCCAATTCGCCGATGGCCGCAGCCGCATTGCCGTCGACCGCCGTGGTTGCGTCATGCCAAGGGCCGTAACGCCTTCCGCTCGGCGTGATTCGATAATTGTTTCGGTCGACGTGATCCGAGGTGTCCCAGCGGTCCACAGTCATGTCGATGCCGCCGCAGAACGCCAGAGCGTCGTCGATGACGATGATTTTCTGATGGTGCGCCGCACCAACCGGGTGGGCGCCGTCGATCTCGAACCGTAGGCGCTCGTCGGTCAGCCAGTTGGACACGAAGACGGGAGTCATGCCGCGGCCGATTGCGGTGAACGCGCCGATGTTCCATTTGAGTACGAGGATTTCGAGGTCGGGTATCTCGCGGACGAGCCAGCGGAGGAACATTCCCAACCGGTTGGGGCCGTCGAGAGTCTGCTCGCCTGGTTCGAGTTTGATGCGCGTGTCGAAGTCCCAGCCGATCAACATGATTCGCTTTTCAGCTTGCAGCATTGCGGACTTCGCATGATGAAAGTAGTCAGCGGCGTCGACGATGCAGGCAAGATTGTCCGCCGGTTCGATGCGCCAGCAGGTTTCGCCCGGAACAAGGATTCTGTTCATTCGCCGATTCCCAGGTACGCGGTCAGTTCGCGCGCTGCCGCTTGGCCGGCGCGGTTGGCTCCGATCGTCGACGACGACGGTCCGTATCCCACCAGGTGCACGCGAGGGTCGGCTTCGACCTGCGTGGCGAGGCGCCCGGTCATCGGGATTCCGCCACCCGGTCCGCGCAGGTGCAACGGCGCCAGGTGATCGAGTGAGCTACGAAAACCGGTGCACCACAAGATGACATCGGCGTCGGCGACGGTACCGTCGGCCCATTTCACGCCGTTCGGAAGAATTTCGGAGAACATCGGCAGTCGATTCATCACACCACGCTCACGTGCTGCCCGGATGGCAGGCGTTACCGGGAGGCCGGTCACCGAGACAACGGATCCCGGTGGCAGGCCGCGTCGTACACGATCTTCGACCATGGCAACCGCAGCGCGGCCGATGTCCGGCGTGAACGGCTCGTCGCGGAACTCGGGTTCGCGCCGCGTCACCCAGGTAGTGGTCGTGACGCGTGAGATCTCGTCGAGCAGTTGGACGGCCGAGATCCCGCCGCCGACCACGACGACATGTTTGCCTTCGAACTCGGCAGCGGTTCGATAGTCCGTCGTGTGCAGTTGTCGGCCACGGAACGACTCGGCCCCGCGATAGTGGGGGATGAAGGGCCGCTCCCAGGTCCCCGTCGCGTTGATCAAGCCTCGCGCCGCGAATACTCCCTGGTCGGTCTCGATCCGCAGGCGCTCTTCCCTCGGACACACCACTCGCGTGTGTACCGGGCGGTGGACGGGAAGTTCGAATTGCTTTTCGTACAGTTCGAAGTAGTGGGGGACCGCCACCGATGCAAGCACCTGTTCGGCGTCTGTACCGGTGGTTTCCGCGAAGGACATTCCCGGGAGGTCATGGACGCCGTTGACGGTGCTCAGTGTCAGGCTCGGCCAACGGAACTGCCACGCCCCGCCCGGCCCCGACGCATGATCGAGCACCACGAACCCCGATTCGGGTTCGATTCCGAACTTGCGCAGGTAGTACGCGGCGGAGAGTCCGGCCTGTCCGGCGCCGATCACCACCACGTCAACCGGGTGTGGTTGCTGTGCGGCAAGGTCGTCTGTACTCATCGGTAATCTAACCTCCTGATGTACAGAACTTAGCTGCAGAGAAGTATGCGGACGGTATCGGCGCCTCGGAACATCCCTGTGTCGAGCCTTCCAGGAACGAAAGTGAGCGGACATGATCGGGTTCTCCCGTGACGGCAACGTCGTGACCATCGAGTTGCAGCGTCACGAGCGTCGTAATGCGCTCAGCGCGGAACTCTGCATCGCAATACGGGACGCGATGAACGCGGCGGTAGCCGAGCACGCGCACGTCGTCGTCATCACCGGTGAGGGATCGGCGTTCTGTGCAGGCGCGGACCTCTCCGGCGACGTCTATATGGAGGGCTTCACCGATCGCCTGTTCGAGATGCTTCGCTCTATCGACACGGCGCCCATCCCCGTCATCGCTGCCGTCAACGGTCCGGCTATAGGCGCGGGCACGCAACTGGCCATCGCGTCGGATCTTCGCGTCGTAGCGCCGAGCGCTCGCTTCGGAATCCCGGCCGCCACCCTCGGTGTCTCGGTGGACAAGTGGACGATGCGTCGGCTCGCGTCGCTGGTCGGCGGCGGTCCCGCGCGCACCATTTTGCTCGGCATCGAACAGATCGGCGCCGAAGAAGCCTTCACTCGCGGCCTCGCCAACAAAATTGGAACCCTCGACGACGCTCAGGAATGGGCACACCGCATTGCAAATCTCGCACCGCTGTCGTTGCGGCACATGAAGATGGTTCTCAACGACGACGGCACCATGGAGGAGCAGTCTCCCGAGCAGCTCGACGCGCTTCACGCCGCCTGGCTCAGCGAGGACGTCCAGGAAGCCCGCGCTGCCCGCATCGAGAACCGCCCTCCCGTATTCAAGGGTAAGTAAAGCTGGTTGCAGGGAAAACAGGCGCCGGGCACGCAGGGCAGATAGTGGCTACGCTCGTCTGAATGAAGAAGACGACGGTTCTCGGAGTTGCTGCGGTTGCCGCGGCGACGGGGTGGGTGGCGCGAGCCGCATGGGGCATCCCGACGCAGATCGGGGCCTCGCGAAACACGGTGCAACCGTATGCGGCGATGTCCCCGCGATACCGGGACCGCCAGTTCCACAACTCGGAGCCCAGCAGCACACTGGTTCCGGGCACCGATGTCGGAATGTTCAAGTCGATGGCCACGCGAGGGTCGACGGGTCGGCCGCGTCAGCCGATTCCGTTGGCCACTCCGCTGGCACCGGCGGCAGCCGGCGACGCGGCGGTGACGTGGTACGGCCATTCGAGCGTTCTCGTCGAGGTCGACGGCTACCGCGTTCTCGCCGATCCGGTGTGGAGTGAACGCGTATCACCCTCGGCCACAGTAGGTCCCGCACGCATGCACCCCACTCCGGTGGCTTTGACCGAACTGCCTGCAGTGGATGCGATAGTCATCTCTCACGATCACTACGACCATCTCGACATGGCTACGGTCAAGACCCTGACTCGTACACAGACCGCTCCGTTCGTCGTGCCGATCGGTATCGGTGCGCACCTGCGGCACTGGAAGGTGCCCGAGAACCGGATCGTGGAACTGGACTGGGACGAGTCGACCAAGATCGGCGACCTGGTCCTCACGTGCACGGAGGCTCGTCACTTCTCCGGTCGTGGCCTTGTCCGGAACACGACCCAGTGGGCGTCGTGGGTATTCGCCGGGCCGAAGCACCGGGTCTTCTTCGGAGGTGACAGCGGATACACATCACGTTTCGAACAGCTGGGTGAAACCTATGGGCCTTTCGATCTGACGCTTCTCCCCGTCGGTGCGTACGACGTGCGCTGGCCGGACATCCACATGAATCCGGAAGAGGCAGTGCAGACGCACATCGACCTCAACAAGGGCGACGGGTCGCGCGGTGTCTTCGTCCCGATTCACTGGGCGACGTTCAACCTCGCGTTTCACTCGTGGTCGGAGCCGATCATTCGCCTCGACGAGTCGGCTGCAGATGCGGGCACAACAGTGTCGGTCCCGATGCCGGGCGGCAGGATCGACGCGTTGTCACCGACACCGCCGTCGAAGTGGTGGATACCGCTGGGCTGAGCGGCGAAGTGTCGCGGACGTGGTTGCCTGTCGAGTCGCACCCTGATTAGTTGCTCCGGGTGCGTAATCTTTGACCATGGCTCACGAGCACACCAGTTCAGAAGAGACAGCAGTGGCGGTAGCGCCTGAGCGATTGCCGGACGACGTCGACGTCGCCCGCGGTCTGACCGCCGATCAGGTTGCGGCCCGGATCGCGTCGGGACAAACCAACGATGTACCGGACCGGGCGTCCCGCTCGGTCAAGGACATCATTCGCGGCAACGTCTTCACTCGCATCAACGCGATCCTGACCGTGTTGTTGGTGATCGTGCTCGCGACGGGTTCGATCATCGACGGCATGTTCGGACTGCTGATCATCGCGAACAGCGGTATCGGCATCATCCAGGAGATCCGCGCCAAGCGCACGCTCGACGCTCTGGCCATCGTGAGTCAGGCCAAGCCCATGGTCAGGCGTGACGGCGTCGCCGTGGCGATGGCGCCCAAAGATGTTGTGCTCGACGACATTATCGAACTCGGATCCGGTGACCAGATAGTAGTCGACGGTGAGGTGGTCAGTTCGGCTGCACTCGAGGTCGACGAATCGCTGCTCACCGGTGAGGCCGATCCGGTTCACAAGGCGAGTGGCCAGCAAGTGTTGTCGGGCAGTTTTGTTGCCGCGGGCAGCGGTGCATACCGCGCCACCAAGGTCGGCGGCGATGCATACGCGGCCAAGCTGGCCGAAGAGGCGAGCAAGTTCACCCTCGTGCATTCCGAACTGCGTAGCGGCATCGACAAGATCCTGAAGTTCATCACCTACCTGATGATTCCGGCGGGTGCGCTGATCATCTTCAATCAGCTCTTCACGATCGGCCTGCCGATCCGACCGGCACTCAACGGCATGGTGGCAGCTCTGGTTCCGATGGTTCCCGAAGGCCTTGTGCTCATGACGTCCATTGCATTTGCGGTCGGTGTGATCCGGTTGGGCAAGCGCCAGTGCCTCGTTCAGGAGTTGCCGGCGATCGAGGGTCTGGCTCGTGTCGACGTGGTGTGCGCGGACAAGACCGGAACGCTGACCGAGAACGGTATGCGGCTGTCCGAGGTCGACGTCGCACCGGGTGGATCGGGGGAGACTGCGGTCAAGTCCGCGTTGAGCGCGATGGCCGCGTCCGACCCTCGCCCCAACGCGAGTGTCCTGGCGATTCGCGAGTCTCTCTCCGACGACTCCGGGTGGGGCGAAGCGACAGCGGTGGCGCCGTTCTCCTCGGCGAAGAAGTGGAGCGGCCAGTCGTACGGCAGTCACGGCAACTGGGTACTCGGTGCCCCGGACGTGCTGCTCGATCCCGACTCGGAAATGGCCCGCAAGGCCGAGGAAGTGGGTTCGAGCGGACTTCGTGTCCTCATGCTCGGCAGCAGCGACCTCCCCGTCGACGACGCCGACGCCCCTGGCACCGTCACCCCCGAAGCTCTGGTCGTGCTCGAGCAGAAAGTGCGCCCGGACGCCCAGGAGACGTTGGAGTACTTCGCCAGCCAGAAGGTCGCGGTCAAGGTCATTTCCGGCGACAACGCGGTTTCCGTCGGCGCCGTTGCCGGATCCCTCGGACTCGAAGGCGGCGACCGCCCCATCGACGCGCGAGAGCTGCCCAGCGATCAGGAAAAGCTGGCGGACACTCTCGACGGAGCAACGACGTTCGGTCGAGTGCGACCGGATCAGAAGCGGGAAATGGTCGCGGCCTTGCAGTCTCGCGGACATACCGTCGCGATGACCGGTGACGGCGTCAACGACGTGCTCGCACTCAAGGACGCCGACATCGGAGTCTCGATGGGGTCGGGCAGCCCGGCTACCCGAGCCGTGGCCCAGATCGTGCTGCTGGACAACAAGTTCGCGACGCTCCCGTACGTCGTCGCGGAAGGCCGCCGAGTGATCGGCAACATCGAGCGTGTGTCGAATCTGTTCCTGACCAAGACCGTCTACTCGGTGGTGCTTGCGTTCCTGATCGGCATCACCGGCGTCCTGTCCCAGGTCTTCGACTTCGAACCGCTGCCGTACCCGTTCCTGCCCCGCCACGTCACGATCGCAGCGTGGTTCACGATCGGTATCCCGGCCTTCATCTTGTCTCTGGCACCCAACAACGAGCGCGCGCGAACCGGTTTCGTCTCGCGCGTGATGCGTCTGGCGTTGCCGTCGGGCCTGATCATCGGCATCACCACGTTCATCTCCTACGTATTGGCTTACCAAGGCCCGGACCAGACGGAAACCCAGAAGATCCAGGCCGGAACCAGTGCGCTCATCACGTTGATCATGATCGCCGTGTGGGTTCTGGCCGTCGTGGCTCGGCCGTACGTCTGGTGGAAGCTCGTTCTGATCGGCGGATCGGTGGCCGGATACCTCATCCTGTTCGCGCTGCCGTTCACCCGCGAGTTCTTCAAACTGGATCCGAGCAACGTCGCTGCGACGACGCTCGCGATCACCCTCGGCGCGATCGGCGTTGTACTCGTGGAACTCTCGTGGTGGATCAGCGCACGCCTGCACGGGGAGAAACGAAAGATGTTCGCGACACCCGACGACCTGCCCGGCGAGCATCACCATGCCCACAGTGAGTGAGTAGTTTCAGCGCCTGAACATCTGCACCCAGGCAATGCGATCGCCGCCGCGCTTCTTGGCTCGGTACATCGCATTGTCTGCGTGCTCGATCAGTTCGTTTACAGCTCGATCCGGTAAGTCCGTCTCGGGACTCAGATAGACGCTGACGCCGGTACTGGCGGACACAGGATAGGGATCGGAGTCGGACGAGACCGCCGAATGTATCTCGGTGGCGACCTGCTCGATATCTCCTCGATCGACTCCGCGCAGGACGACGAACTCGTCTCCACCGATTCGAGCCACCACCGCATCGGGTCCGGCGGCAGCGAGGAGGCGGTCGGCGACAGCGGTCAACGCGTCGTCGCCCGCGACGTGGCCGTGTGTGTCGTTGAGGTTTTTGAACGAGTCGACGTCGATGAGTAGTGCGATCAGAGCCTGCGTTCGATCACTGCGCAGCAGATGCTGTGCCTCGTCCTGGAGTCCGCGGCGATTGAGTGTCGCGGTGAGGTAGTCCCGGTGGGCGTTGCGTGCGTCGTCGGTCAGGCGCAGCCAGACGATCTGCAGAATCCATGCGGTGGAGAAAACCACACCGGCAACCATCAGATAGAGATTCACGACCACCCAGTCGTCGTTGACCGGCTCGGACATCGCCATGGCAGCGAGCGTCGTGCAGACAGCAAGAGCCCAACCGATGTGGCTGATGGCAACGCGAGGGCTGTGAACTATCGCCGCATAGAAGCCGATCATGATGAACAAGATGCAGCCGATGGTTCCGACGAAAGCGGTGCGCACGGCGAAGAAGAGAGTGACGGCGAGCCACAGGTCGGCCCAGACGACAAAGGCCACGGATTGTCGCCAAGTTGGCCACGATTCATTACGCGCCCAGCGGTAGCCCGCATAGGCGCCACTGATAGTTCCGAGGGCGAAGATCGACCGCGCCAGGGCGGTGTCGGAACCGAAGCGGCTCAACTGCATGGTCGCCGCGATCAGGGCGAAGAGAAAACACCACACCGCGACTAATTTGCGTCCGGGAACGGTCAGCCCGCGAGTGTCGAGGAATCGGGGGAGCCAGGTGTAATCGGTGCGATCCGACCACCACCGGGACAGCAGTTCACGCGTGGGGTAGGGGTCGCTCCCCGTCCCGCGCAGTCCTGCATTCAAACCGGGCACCTGTCGATGTCGATGGGTGGTCAATCAGCTATTGGCGGGTTAACGCTACCTCGAGTTGCGCACGGCTCGAACGCACGGACCTGCTTTCTGGCGCAGAGGCCGTCGACCTGTGAGAATCGAAGGGCGCGGAGGAACGATTCCGCCGAAGGATGTGCGTCAGCACCGGGAGAGGACACGGACATGGGTTTCTTGGACAACGTCAAGGGATTGGTCGAAAAGGGCCAGGAGCTCGCAGCGGAGAACTCCGACAAGGTTCACGACGCTATCGACAAGGTCGCCGACATCGCCGACGACAAGACCGGCAACAAGTACGGCGATCAGATCGACAAGGCAGCTGAGGCCGCCAAGAAGGCTGTTCCCGAAAAGCAGTAATACCGGATTCGGCATACCGTTTTTCGGTAGCACCGTTGCTCAGGGGCCCGTCACCGAAAAGGTTGCGGGCTTCTGTGCGTCCGCTGGGTGAACTCCCAGGGTCGGCGGGCAGAATGAACGCGTGAACTTCACCTGGATTCTGCTGGTCGTCATTGCCGCCATCGCAGTCACCGGGCTGTCCAATCGACGAAACCTGCAGGCTCCGCTGGTTTTGGTGACGGTAGGTTCGGTCGCATCCTTCATACCCGGTATGCCGCGGCCGGAACTCGATCCCCACGTCATTCTCGGTGTGGTCCTGCCGCCGCTTCTCTACTCGGCCGCTCTGAAATTCTCGGTGGCGACCTTCAAACGCAACTTGGCCCCGATCTTGCGCCTCGGCGTCGGAATGGTGTTGGTGACGGCGTTCGTGGTTGCCTTCTTCTCCGAATGGATGGTGCCCGAGTTCACGATCGGCGCCGCCCTGGTGCTCGGGGCCGTGATCGCGCCGACCGACGCCGTCAGCGCGGTGGCGGTCGGTCAGAAGCTCGGGCTCCCGAAACGGGTGATCGCCATCCTGACGGGCGAGGGGCTCGTCAACGACGCCACCGCGCTCACGCTCTTCACCGTCGCCGTCGCAGCAGTGACCGGAACGCGAATTGCCACCGATTCGCCCCTGTTGTTCTTCGCGTACGAAGTGATCGGCGGCGTTGTCGTCGGCTTGGTGCTCGCGTTTGTCGTCAAGTTCGTTCGTGCCCGCATGTACGACTCTCCACTGGAAACCGGCTTGGGGTTGGTGCTTCCGTTCGCTGCCTACCTGGCCGCTGAAGAACTACACGCGTCCGGTGTTCTGGCCGTCGTGGTCGCTGGTCTGGTGATCGGGCACTATTCGACGGACGCGTCGATCATGACCAGGCTGCAGGAGCGCTCGGTGTGGTCGAGCCTGGACACGCTCCTCGAGATGTTCGTCTTCGCGTACATGGGGCTGCAACTGAGCTTCGTGATCGACGATGTTGTCGCCGACGGACTTCCGGTGCTTCACGTGTTCGCGTACGGTCTCGCAGTCCTGGCCGTTGTCATCGTGATTCGGCCGGTGTGGCTGTTCCTGAGCTACTCGCGTGTGCGATTCGGTGTAACCCTGCGCCGTGAGCGCGAGAATCAACTGACGTGGAAACAGAATCTGGTGGTCTCGTGGGCGGGAATGCGCGGCGTCGTCACTCTTGCTGCGGCCGGCGGTATCCCGTTTGCACTCTCGTCCGGCGAGCCGTTCCCCGGACGCGGCGTCATCCAGGCGATCGCATTCATCGTCGCGGTCGGGACATTGCTCATCCAGGGATCTACCTTGCCGTTCATGATCCGTCGCCTCGACGTCGCGGATCCTTACGAGCAGTTGCGCACGCAGGAACAGATGGAGTTGGCCCGCAACATTTCTCGCAAGGCGGGAGAGAAGGCGTTGGCAGACGCGGCCGCGCACCCTCCGCCGGGGATCGACGGGAAGGAACTGCAGGCGATCGTCGAACGCGTACGACGCTCGATGCAGGCGAGGCTTCAACTCCAGGAGGTCGACGAGGACGCCGATCGCGAGGCCGCCTTGTGGAATGCGGGAGCTCTGTTCGACAAGTTCAGGCATCAGTCACTGCGCTCGCAACGAGTTGCGCTGATCGCCGCACGTGACGACGGAGATCTCGACGACGAGGTATTGCGTACCGTATTGGAAGGACTCGACATCGAAGAGGCCGCAGCAGAGGAACGTGTCAGGCGTCGCCGAGCAGGTAGCGGTGCAGGCAAATAGAGGGGAACACTGCGTATGACTGTTCGGAGTTCGCGGGTTCGCGCAGTCTGGGGAGTCGTGGTGGCGAGCGCACTTCTCGTGAGCGTCGGCTGCGGATCGGATGCCTCGCCGGATGTCTCCGTCACCGACACCTCGACCACGACAACCCCGTCGGTCGAGAGCAGTGCGCAACGTGGCGTCGTGTTCGACAGTGAACCCTTCACCAGCACAGCCGAAGTGGCGGCGTCCGGAGCAAGCGCGGTGAAAATCCTGTACGGCTCCACCTCCGGTATCGACGGCCGAGAGACTCAGGTGTCGGGAACGGTGTTCACGCCGCCTGGAACTCCGCCGGAGGGCGGTTGGCCGATCGTCTCCATCGGCCATGGCACGACGGGTATTTCGGACGACTGCGCGCCGTCGGCCTCGCCGACCCTGTTCGGCACGATCGGCCTGGTCGCGCCGTTCCTCGACTCGGGATACGTGGTCGCTGTCTCCGACTTCGAGGGCCTCGGCACTCCGGACCCGCATCCTTACCTGCAACCGGACACCGCGGCGTTCAACGTCATCGACGCGGTTCGAGCGGCGCGCAACGTCGTTCCGGACACCTCGACTCGTTGGGCAACTCTGGGGCTGTCCCAAGGCGGGCAGGCATCCTGGGCGGCAGCCGAGGAAGCCGACACCTACGGCGACGGACTCGAATTCGTCGGTGCAGCAAACCTGTCCCCGGCAGCGGACATCTCGCCGATCATCTCGAGTGATTCCGAGGTGAATCTGTCACTGCCTCAGCAACTGCTGCTGCCCTATGTACTCGAAGGGCTGTCCCTCACCCATCCGGACCTCGAACGAACCGACTACGTGCGCGGCGCATTCGAGCAGAACTACGACCTGCTCACCTCGTGCCTGACCTCTCGGGCGACGGAGAAGTTGGGTCTGGTCGGAAAGGTGACGCCCGCCGACACGCGGCCGGCTACCGCCGAGGATGCGGACCGAATTCACGCGTGGCTCAGCGACGTTGCTCTTCCCCGTCAACGCGCGAGCGGTCCGATGTACGTAGTCGTCGGTACCAATGACAACCTGATCCGTCCGGAATGGACCGAGGCGGCGGTCGAACGCGCCTGCGCCGGCGGTGACGTCATCGAATTCCAGGCGCGACCGGGTGAAGGTCATGCGGACGGCGCCGCTGTGCCGGGAGCTGTCGCGTGGGTGAAGGATCGATTTGCAGGTGTTCCGGCACCGAACACCTGCGGGTCGTGAATCGATGAAGGCCTCGGCACGAATCCGCGCTCTTGCACTGGCATTGCCGGAGGCGACCGAGCGGGTCAGCCACGGTGAAGCGTCGTGGTTCGTGCGCAAGGCGCCGCAGTTCGTCACCATGGCAGATCACCACCACGACGATCGCGTCGCGATCTGGGCCGCGGCCCCACCTGGGGCGCAGGCAGATTGGGTCAGTCGTGATCCGTCGAGGTTCTTCGTCCCTCCGTACGTGGGTGGCCGGGGATGGATCGGCGTGTACCTCGACGTTCCGAGTGCCGACGAGACCGAGGACGAGAAATTCTGGAACGACGTAGCCGACGTCGTCGAAGATGCGTACCGCACGGTGGCTCCGAAAACACTGATACGGAAACTGGACGAGGACTCGCGTTGAGTCCGGCCGTGGTCGCGCTTCTCAGCGTGCTGATTCTCGCAGTGGCCGGGGCGCTGACGGCTGTGTGGATGCGCACCAGACGTGAGGTGACCACCCCCACCGAACGTGCCGTCCATGCCGCTCTCCATACGGCTTCGCTTGCCGCGCGGCCACTTCGGCGTGGACTCGACGAGAATTCGGCCGCCGAGGCGGCGCCTCACCTACGTGAGCTGACCGGCGGCTCCGGTCTGGGCCTGGCAGACGCGTCGGGAAACCTGTTGGCGTGGGACGGCCGTCACGAAGCGTTGTCCGAACAATTCCACGACGCCGCCATTCGTGCGATCGAAGGCGAACGCCGGGTACTCGTCACGCACTCGGACCTGGTGCGCGGACCGAGCGATCACCATGTGCGAGCGCTGATCGCTCAGCCCCTGCTGATCGAGGACATCGGCGTGGTCGGCGTACTGGGAATCGTCACCAGCGAGGACCCGTGGCCGGGAATGCTCGGAGCGGTCACCGAGGTGGCACGATATGCCTGCAGTCAGATCGAACTCGCCGACCTCGACGCGTCCAGAGCCCTGTTGGATCGAGCCGAAGTGCGTGCCCTGCGCGCACAGATCAGTCCTCATTTCATCTACAACGCGCTCAACACGGTCGCATCGTTTGTTCGAACCGATCCGGCGCGGGCCAGAGAACTGATCCTCGAGTTCGCGGACTTCACGCGGTACTCGTTCCGATCTGCGGGTGAGTTCACCCTGCTTGCCGACGAGCTGCGCAACATCGATCGTTACCTGACCCTCGAACGCGCGCGATTCGGGGAGGCTCTGAACGTCCGCCTTCAGATAGCACCCGAAGTGCTCAACGTGGTTCTTCCTTTCCTTGCCCTCCAGCCGCTGGTCGAGAACGCGGTTCGTCACGGCATTTCGAGTAAGCCGGAGGGCGGGACCGTGAGCATCGTGGCCGCGGACGAGGGACCGGACTGCATCATCAGCGTCGAGGACGACGGTGTGGGGATGGACCCCGAACTACTGCGCTCCGGTTCGCTCGACGCCATCGAGTCGGGATCGGGGCGACCCAGCGCACGAGAAGCTGCTCACGTCGGTTTGGCCAACGTCGACGACAGACTTCGTGCCGCGTTCGGCAACGACTACGGACTCGTGGTGGAGACAGCGCCGGGTGCCGGTACGAAGGTCAGCATGCGTGTTCCCAAGTTCAAGCAGGGTATTCACGTCTGATTCTCGCCTTCGATGATCAGGCTGAAACCGTCGTGGGAACATGGACCTGTTGTGAACGAGACTGACACTGATGCCCAGCTGACCGTCCTTGCCGTCGACGACGAGAAACCAGCCCTCGACGAGCTGGCCTTCTTGCTGCGCGCCGAGGACTCGGTGGCGCACGTTCACACGGCATCGGATGCGACGACAGCGTTGCGGATACTGCGCGGTGGAAGCATCGACGCGGTGTTTCTCGACATCAACATGCCCGGACTCGACGGTCTCGAACTGGCAGGCATCCTCTCCAATTTCGCGACGCCACCGCCCGTGGTGTTCGTGACAGCGCACGACGATCGAGCGGTTGACGCATTCGATCTCGGCGCCGTCGACTACCTACTCAAACCGCTCCGGGAGGAGCGTCTCGCTCAGGCCGTTCAGCGGATCGTGGGACTCGCCGGGCGCACCAAGAGTGAGAGCAAACCCGAAGCTGCGCCCACGGACGAGGTGATCCCGGTGGAACTGGGCGGTGTAACGACGCTCGTTCAGCGTTCCTCGGTGGAGTGGGTGGAAGCCGACGGGGACTACGCGCGTTTGCACACCGCTGGAAAGTCGCACCTGGTGCGCATCCCGATCTCGACGCTCGAATCACGCTGGGCCGACGCGGGCTTCTTGCGTGTGCACCGCTCCTACCTGGTGTCTCTGGCGCTGGTCACCGGCATCCGCACAGTAGGCAGCGGTTTGGTGGTCTGTCTGCGCCCGCACGGCGACAAGCCTCCCGTCGAGCTTCCGGTCAGTCGCAGACACACCCGTGAACTCAAGGATCGACTGGTTCGTGCGCCCAAGCAGAGTTGGTTGTCGCGGTGACGTCGCAGTCCGATCCTCCGCAGCGTGAGCGCGTTGTGTTGGCGCAACGTAGTGGCGCACGGATCGTGCGAACACGGGTGGAGGTGCAGGAACAGACCGAAGTCGGTGACGCCATGATCCGCGGTCTCGTTCGCGCGCAGTTGGGACTGGCGATTCGCCTTGCCGTCGTCGCAGCCGGGCTCCTGTGTGCGGTGCCGCTGCTGACGCATCTCTTCCCGACGCTCTCGGAGGTCGCGGTCCTTGGCATCCGGTTGCCGTGGCTCGTGATGGGCGGCGCCGTGTATCCCTTGCTGTTGACGACCGGTTGGGTGTTCGTGCGTCGTGCGGAGCGAAACGAGCAGGACTTCAACGACATCGTGGACGACTGAGCGCGGCACTGTGGGAGGACAACCTATCCCGGTGTTGACGGTGCTCGGCATCGTGGCAGCAGCTGTCGCGACGGTGGCTATCGGAATCTACGGCGTTCGGCTCGCTCGTACCACCTCGGACTTTCTCGTCGCGTCCAGAACCGTCAGTGCGCGGTGGAATGCGACGGCCATCTCCGGCGAGTACCTCTCTGCCGCTTCGTTTCTCGGTGTTGCGGGGCTGGTCGCCAAGTACGGCGCCGACGCACTCTGGTATCCCATCGGCTTCACCGCCGGATACCTCGCCCTGCTGCTGTTCGTCGCAGCGCCGCTTCGGCGTTCCGGTGCGTATACCGTCCCCGATTTCGCCGAGTTCCGTCTCGGCTCACCGCGATTGCGCAAGCTCGCGATGCTCGTGGTCGCGATGGTGTGCATCCTGTATTTGATTCCACAGTTCCAAGGCGCGGGACTGACGCTCAATATCTTGCTCGGGGTTCCCAGTTGGATCGGCGGCGTAGCGGTCGGGGTCATCGTCATCGCCAACGTCGTCGGCGGCGGGATGCGCTCGATCACCTTCGTTCAGGCCTTCCAGTACTGGCTGAAACTGACTGCCGTCGCGATTCCCGCTGTGGCACTGACCTTCTACTTCTTCGGCGATCACCACGACGTCGGCGCGTCGATGCCGCCGACGGTCACCACTGCGACGACCGTCGACATCACCACCGACGTCGTCGTCCAGGTGTCCGAGCCGGTGACGGTCAGCGGCGGCACAGTCGACGGGCGAGCGGTCGAAGGCACGATGACCCTGGGGCCGGGGGAGCACACTCTCGGTGAAGGCATGTCCATGGTCCTCGACGCGGGAGCCGCTGTCCCTGTCGTCGCCGGAGCGCCCGCGCAGAACTCTGACTGGATCACCCCGGGTTGGGGTTTCGGTGGGCCGCACCCGATGTACCAGGTGTACTCGCTGATGCTCGCGACCTTCCTCGGAACGCTCGGCCTTCCTCATGTTCTCGTCCGGTTCTACACCAACCCCGACGGCCGGGCAGCCCGTCTGACGTCGCTCGCCGTTGTCGGTCTGGTCAGCGTGTTCTACCTGTTTCCGACACTCCTCGGTGTTTTCGCTCGACTGTACGTCCCGCAACTTCTGATCACCGGCACCTCTGACGCGGCGGTGCTGCTGTTGCCGGGCTCGGTGTTCTCGGGGTGGGGCGGACAACTGCTGGCAGCCCTCGTGGCGTCCGGTGCCATCGCCGCTTTCCTGTCGACGTCGTCCGGATTGCTCGTCAGCATCGCCGGCGTCGTCAGTACCGATGTTCTCCGTGGTCGAGTTCGAGACTTCCGTATTGCAGCGCTACTGGCCGGGGTCGTTCCTCTCGTGCTGTCGCTGGCGGTGGTGTCGGTCGACCTCTCGAGAACCGTCGGTTTGGTGTTCGCAGTCGCTGCGTCGACGCTCTGCCCACTGCTCGTATTGGGTATCTGGTGGCGCGGTCTGACTGCCGTCGGCGCGGGGGCGGGGATGGTTGTCGGTGGATGTGTTGCGGGCACTGCCGCTACTGTCGCCGTCCTGGGTGGTTTGTCGGAGGACGTCCTCGGTGGCTGGCCGGCAGCCATTTTCGCGTTCCCGGCCGCGGTGAGCGTGCCGCTGGCGTTCCTCACGATGATCGTCGTGAGCAAGGTGTCGTCGAAGCAGATACCGGCAGATATTGCGCGAATCTTCACGCGGATGCACGCCCCGGAACGTCTCGGAATGGGCTCCGATCGCGAAGACGATCTTCGCCAACCCTGACTTTCACCGCCCGAACCCTCTGCCGTTGGTCGCGCCTGCCTGACCGTTCGGCGCAGCGCGCGACTGCTCACCGTGTGACTGACGCCACAGCGTCTTCATGTGACTCCGATCTCACTAACGTCTGTGCGTAGTTCACTTCACACGCGAGGCGAGGAGCCGGCAGTGTCCACAGCAGAAATCAGTGAGGGGTCGCCGCAAGAGCGACGCACCCCGGATGCCCAGGCATTCATAGACATGCAAGCGAGTCCCGAATTCCAGGAACTCCGAACGCGTCTGCGCAAGTTCGTTTTCCCCATCACTGCATTCTTCCTGCTCTGGTATGCGGTGTACGTCGTCCTGGCTACCTATGCCCACGACTTCATGGCCACCAAGGTCCTCGGCAACATCAATCTCGGCATCATCCTCGGCCTCGGGCAATTCGTCACGACCTTCGCCATCACCGCGTGGTACGTGAAGTTCGCCGGTCGTGAGCTCGATCCCCGCTCCGCCGCCATCCGTGAAGAACTGGAAGGTCCCGCACAGTGATCACCACACTCGCCGCGTCCGGAACGGACGTAGGAAACCCAGCCTTCAACATCGCGATCTTCCTCGCGTTTGTCGTCGTGACCATGACGCTGGTCATCCGCGCCAGCCGGACCACCAAGAAGGCGTCCGACTTCTACACCGGTGGTGGGCAGTTCACCGGCCCGCAGAACGGGTTCGCCATCGCCGGTGACTACCTCTCGGCGGCATCGTTCCTCGGTATCGCAGGTGCGATCGCCGTGTACGGCTACGACGGCTTCCTGTACTCCATCGGCTTCCTTGTCGCCTGGTTGGTTGCACTGCTCCTGGTCGCCGAATTGCTCAGGAACACAGGCAGATTCACGATGGCCGACGTGCTGAGCTTCCGACTCAAGCAGCGTCCGGTGCGCATGGCGGCGGCCCTGTCCACTCTGGCCGTTTCCCTCTTCTATCTTCTTGCCCAGATGGCCGGCGCCGGTGGACTTGTCGCGCTGCTGCTCAACATCGACGGCAAGGTGGGACAGTCGATCGTCGTCGCGATCGTGGGTGTGCTGATGATCGTGTACGTCTTGGTCGGCGGCATGAAGGGCACCACCTACGTACAGATGGTCAAGGCAGTTCTGCTGGTTGCCGGAGCCGGAATCATGTTCGTACTCGTTCTGTGGGCAGTGCGCGGCAACTTCTCTCAGTTGCTCGCCAATGCGCAGGACATGGTCAACAGTTCCACCACCAAGGGTGTGCAGGGACGTGACATCCTCGGGCCCGGTGCCAAGTACGGTCTTTCCGGAATGACGAAGCTCGACTTCATCTCTCTCGGAATCGCTTTGGTGCTCGGCACGGCGGGCCTGCCGCACGTGCTGATGCGCTTCTACACGGTGCCCACTGCCAAGGAAGCTCGCCGCTCGGTGACCTGGGCGATCGCGCTGATCGGTGCCTTCTACCTGTTCACACTGGTTCTCGGCTACGGCGCGGCCAGCATGGTCGGACCGGACAAGATCTTGGCAGCGCCTGGTAAGGAGAACGCGGCCGCTCCGCTTCTCGCCTTCGAGCTCGGTGGCACCATCTTCCTCGGCATCATCTCCGCGGTGGCGTTCGCGACCATCCTCGCCGTCGTTGCCGGTCTCGCGATCACTGCTTCGGCGTCGTTCGCTCACGACATCTACGCCAGTGTCATCAAGCGCGGCAACGCAACCGAGGAGCAGCAGGTTCGAGTTTCTCGAATCACCGTCGTGGTCATCGGACTCGTCTCCATCGTTCTCGGCATCATGGCGATGGGGCAGAACATCGCCTTCCTGGTGGCCCTCGCCTTCGCAGTGGCGGCCTCGGCGAACCTGCCCACCCTGCTGTACTCGCTGTTCTGGAAGAAGTTCAACACCACCGGTGCGCTCTTCAGCATCTACGGCGGTTTGGTCAGCTGCTTGACGCTGATCGTGTTCTCCCCGGCAGTGTCGGGCAAGCCGTCGTCGATGTTCCCGAACTCCGACTTCGCCTGGTTCCCGCTCTCGAACCCCGGCATCGTCTCGATTCCGCTGGCATTCGTCCTCGGCATCGTCGGTACGTACATCGGACGTAACAAGATCGAAGATCCGGCAAAGCAGGCGGAGATGGAAGTTCGCTCCCTCACCGGCGTCGGCGTCGAAAAGGCTGTCAGCCACTAAGAGGGGCAAAGCCCCGTGCGTCTTTCTGGTACCTCTGGTTACGGAAAAGGCGCACGGGGCTTATTGTTCTGCCATGGCAAAGCTCACAGTGAAAATCGACGTTCCGCTTCCTCCTCAGGAAGTGTGGGACAAGGCGTCCGATCTCAGTGGATACGAAAACTGGCTCGTGGTTCACGACGGATGGCGCAGTGAACTTCCCGAACAACTGGGTGTCGGCACCGAGATCAGGTCGGTCGTGACCGTGAAGGGCCTGCGCAACCGCGTTCGGTGGACCATCAAGAAGTACGACGTTCCGAAGGCGATCTCGCTCAAGGGAGACGGCAAGGGCGGGGTCAAGCTCGGTCTCGAACTCGACGTGAAGGCAAAGGGCGACGGGTCGGAACTCGCGCTGACAGTCGAGTTGGGCGGCGCGCCGTTGTTCGGCCCGATCGGTTCGAGTGTGGCGCGGGCGCTCAAAGGCGATGTGGAGAAGTCGCTGGCCCAGTTTGTCCAGATCTACACCTAGTTGTGGAGATTTCCACATCGAGCTACTTCACCGCTAACATGAGTTAGGATTCTTTTCGGCGGGATAAACCGGGCATCGGTTGGTTATTGATGCGGGTCCCGCCGGAAAGGATTCGATCAATGTCGTCTCGTCATGGGTACGGCGCACCACCTGCGTCCATGCCTCGATCCGTGCAGGTTCTGATCGGACTCTTGGCAGTAGTCGCAGTCGGTGGAACCGCAGCATTCGCCGTGACGTTCAAAAGCGTCAGCGACAAGGGAGAACTCGGTGCGAGTGCTGTCACAGCTGCGACGGCAACCAGCTGTGAGAACCCGGAAACCGTGACCGTGGCCGCCGATCCGTCGATCGCCTCGGGACTCGAAGCTGTCGCCGCTGCCATCCCCGCTACGGAACTCGGGTGCAGCTCGCTCAGTGTGACGCCGCAAGATCCCGTGCTCACCGTCGCGGCGATCGCCGACGGTTCGGCACCCGCACTGTGGATCCCTGATTCGAGCGAATGGTTGGACAAGGTTTCGGCTAGCGGGCAGGAGATTCGCCGGATCAGCAACTCGGTCGCGTCCACCCCTGTTGTCACTGTCTCGGCGCCGGGAAGCGAGGCACCCGCCGCTTGGACGGATGTCCTCGGCGCTCCAGCACTGCACATCGGCGATCCCCTCACCAGTGCCGTCTCCAGCGCACCGATCGTGGCAGCCTTTGCCGAGGCCCAGTCGCGGGGCGGGGACCTCACGTCCATTTCGGCAGCCCTGGTCCCGGTGGCGCAAGCGCAGTACGGAAATCTGAAGGAAACCGGTTCGACCGGACGCATCCAAACCGTGGACGCGGACGGCGGGACCGCGGTGACGACCGAGCAGACCTTCGAGGCTTATCTCGCCGCACATGCGGACAGTCGACTCACCGCGTCGGTACCGTCTTCCGGTTCGGTCTTCATGGACTACCCGATGGCAAGTGTGGGTGCAGACTCGTCGGCGGCGGACGACGCCGGCAAACTGCTGGCGGCAGCGCTGGCATCGGACACCGGGCGCTCCGTACTTGCCGGCTTCGGGTTCCGCGGCGCGGATCAGGCCCCGCCGGTCGCCGGTGGAGTGGGAAAGGTTGGCTCGCTGGTGCCGTCCGATCCGTCTGTGGTCACCAAAGCGCTTGCGCGGTACGAGATTCTGTCCAGGCCTTCCCGTGCACTGGCAGTTGTCGACGTCTCGGGGTCCATGGACTACATGCAGGACGGGGTCACTCGAATGGCCGCGACGGCGCAGGCCGGTGACATTGCGATCCGAATGTTTCCCGCCAACGCACAATTGGGTCTCTGGGCATTCTCCGTAGACCTCGGCGAGGGCACGGACTACCGCGAACTCGCACCTGTCGCCCGTATGGATGCAACTGAAGGCGACACGGATCATCGGAGCAAACTGCTGTCTCGGATCGACAGCCTCTCTTCGATCGTCGGCGGCGGAACAGGTTTGTACGACAGCGTTCTCGCCGCGTATCGGTCCATGCAACAGACTTACGATCCGGCCTCGATCAATTCGGTGATTCTACTGACCGACGGTGCGAACGATGATCCGTCGAGTATCTCGCTGCAGGAACTTCTCGACACCCTGACTCGCGAGCAGGACCCGACGCGGCCGGTACCGATCATCACCATCGGTGTCACCGATGACGCCGATACCGATGTGCTCGAGCAGATTTCGGCTCTCACCGGCGGCAACAGCCACTTCGCTCCGACACCGGCAGACATCCCGAAGGTCTTCGTCGGCGCGATCAGTGGGCGCGCCGGCTGAACTACTCGAGGACTGGCGCGTCGGCGCTGTCCGTGATCCATTCGGTTGCGAGTCTCTCGAGGGTGCCGTCGGCGTAGAGCGCATCCACGGCGGCAGAGACGCACGCCGTCAGAGGACTGTTCTTCTCGAGCACGAACCCGAAGAATTCGGTGACCGCGTTGGGCCGCGGAAACTGACCCACGATGACCGACCCGGGCAGTTCGTTCTCGGTGATGTGAAATCCGGTCGGGATGTCGACGACCAATGCGTCGATCTCGCCCGCGGCCAGCGCAGCTTTCGCGTCGTCCGTGGTCGCGAACTCGCGTGGCGCAGTGGTCGGAACAATCGTGTCGGTGATCGCCGCGAGGCTGGTGGAACCGGTCTGAGCGCCCAAACGGTAGCCGGCCAGATCCGCAAGATTCTTTGCCTCAGCGGCTTTGCTCCCGCGCGAGGCGATCACCGACTGCGCCACTGCGTAATACGGCGAGCTGAAGTCGACGTTCTCGCGGCGATCCCCGGAAACCGTGAACTGATTGACGTCGAAGTCGAAATCCTTGGGGCCTGGTTTCAGTGCGTCGTTGAAGGCGACCGTGGTGAAGCGAACCTGATCGGCGTTGTACCCGAGTTTGTCGACGACGGCCCGGGCCACCGCCCCCTCGAAGCCCTTGCCGTTGGACGGAGTGTTGTCGACGAACCACGGCGCGTACGCCGGCGAATCGGTGGCGATGGTCAAGACACCGTCTTCGAGGGTGGTCCCGCTCTGGGGTCCGCACTTGTCCACGGCGGTGGTCGAGGGCAGTTTGGTGAATGCCTCGGGAACCGTGGTCGTGGTGTCCGCTGCCGCAGGTGCCTCCGGCTGCGACGAACACGAGCCCAACAAGATCGAGCAAGCGAAGATCGCGGTCACGGCAACAGCGCGTCGTGTCATAGGCACAAGGCCATCTTGCCTGTTTGTCCGGTACGGACGTGACGGGGGTCTCGTGTGAGCGGAGTTCACGCAGCTGAGCGTCGTAGTGCAAGGCGCTCCGACGGTGTCGTCCCACCCCATACTCCGTGTGGTTCAGCGGTGTCGAGTGCAAAGGTCAGGCAGTCCCGAATGACCGGGCAGCGGAAGCACACCTGCTTCGCGGAACTCTCCCGTGCAGCCCGATTGCGTCCGCGCTCTTCACCCGGCGAATAGAACACCGCCGGGTCCACTGTTTTACAGGTGGCGAACACCCGCCAGTTGTTGTCCACCAACGGCTCCACGGAACTGCGAACTGTCATCGTGGTCTCCTCTCCCATCGAGAATCCAGTCTTGCCCGTGGCCTGGCGCAGCGGCAGGTTTCCGATCCATCAGATTTCTACTGCCAGACGCAGCGCTATCCAGCACAATGAGGAGATGGCAACGACGGATCGGGGTCAGATCACGCTCGATGGCACAACGGTGTCCGTGACCAATCTGGGCAAGATTCTCTACCCCGAGAGCGGCACCACGAAGGCCGAAGTCATCGACTACTACACCCGTATCGCCGCAGTCATGCTTCCGCATGTCGTCGGTAGACCGGGTACTCGAAAGCGTTGGCCCAATGGCGTGGACGGTCAGTCCTTCTTCGAGAAGAACCTGGCGTCGTCTGCCCCGCAGTGGCTCACGCGTGCGTCGCTGCAACATTCTGATCGTGTCGTCACTTACCCGGTCTTCGATTCCGTTGCATCCCTGGCGTGGCTGGGGCAGCAGGCCGCACTCGAATTGCACGTTCCCCAATGGCGATTCGACGGTTCCGAGCGTGGTCCGGCGACACGACTGGTATTCGATCTCGACCCGGGCGAAGGCGTCGGGTTGACCGAGTGCGCCGAGGTGGCGAGGTCGATTCGAGATCTGGTCGCAACTCTGGGGTGGACTGCCTATCCGGTAACCAGTGGTAGCAAGGGAATTCACCTCTACGTTCCACTGGATCGAGCCTTGGACGGCAGCGGTGCGTCGACTGTCGCCAAGCAGATCGCCACCGGACTCGAGAAGCTTCACCCGGATCTCGTCACCGCGACGATGGCTCGAAATGTGCGGGCAGGCAAGATTTTCGTGGACTGGAGTCAGAACAACGCAGCCAAGACAACCATTGCGCCGTACTCGATGCGCGGTCGCGATCAACCCTATGTTGCCGCGCCGCGCAGTTGGGACGAACTCGACGATCCGAAACTACGGCATCTGTTGTTCGACGAGATTCTGGAGCGCGTCGAATCCGATGGTGATCTGTTGGGCGATCTGGATCCGCCGGTCTCGGCGGCTGTAGCCGACACGTTGACGCACTATCGCAACAAGCGGTCGGCCGACCGGACGCCGGAGCCGATCCCTGCTGCGGTGACCAAGGAGACAGCGGGCAATACCTTTGTGATTCAGGAACATCACGCCAGACGATTGCATTACGACGTTCGCCTGGAGCGGGATGGTGTGCTCGTGTCCTGGGCTGTTCCGAAGGGCGTGCCGACCAGTGCCGGAGAGAATCGGTTGGCCGTGCACACCGAGGATCACCCGCTCGAGTACGCCACGTTCTCGGGCACGATTCCGAAGGGGGAGTACGGCGGCGGTTCGATGACGATTTGGGATTCCGGGACGTACGAGACCGAGAAGTGGCGTGAAGACGAGGTGATCGTGCGCCTCAGTGGGAAACGGGTGCAGGGACGCTTCGCGCTGATCCGGACGAAGGGTGACCAGTGGTTGATGCATCTGATGAAGGATCAGAACGCGAGTTTCGGAACGGAGTTTCCCAAGAATCTCGAGCCGATGCTTGCCACCGCTGGAACGCTCGAAGGTCTCGACTCGCAGGAGTGGGCTTTCGAAGGAAAGTGGGACGGGATCCGAGTGATTCTCGAATATCATTCGGGCACAATGTCACTTCGCAGTCGCGCGGGTAACGACAAGACCGGGGACTATCCCGCCCTTGCCGGGTTGGCCGAGGTGCTGGACGGTCATGACGTGGTTCTCGACGGTGAAGTGGTGGCGTACAACGACGCGGGGGTCACCGATTTCGGTCTTCTCCAGCGAGGTGGGGAGCCGGTGTTCCTGGCCTTCGATCTTCTGTACCTCGACGGAGTGTCTTTGCTGCGGAAGTCCTATTCGGACCGGCGCACCGTGTTGAATGCGTTGGCGGGCAAGGTCGGTGAGCTCGAGGTACCTCCACAGATCGAGGGCACGGCGGAGAACGCGTTGGAGGTGAGTACCGATGCCGGATGGGAAGGGATTGTCGCCAAACGTCGTGCATCGGTCTACCTTCCGGGGCGGCGTGGGTCGAGTTGGATCAAGGTGAAGAACTGGCGCACTCAAGAGGTGGTGATCGGAGGGTGGCGCACCGGGCAGGGCAATCGAGCACAGGGGATCGGGGCGCTGCTCATGGGAATTCCGGGTGAGGATGGATTGACCTACGTGGGGCGCGTCGGTACCGGCTTCAGTGATCGCGACTTGGAGTCTTTACTTGCGACACTGGAACCGCTGCGTCAGAAGGAAAGTCCGTTCGGGGAGGAACTTCCAGCAGATGACCGCAAGGGTGCGGTGTGGGTGAGGCCGGAACTCGTCGGTGAGGTGCGGTTCATGGATTGGACGAAGACCGAGCGTCTGCGTCATCCGAGTTGGCGAGGTCTGCGGGAGGACAAGAAACCGGGCGACGTGGTGCGGGAAACAGTGCAATGACGGCCAACGCACCGACGAACGCGACTGCGGCACAGATTTGGATTCCGGTACTCATCGCCGAGGTGTAAGCCTGGTTCGCTGCGTCGGTCAAGGCACTCGCGGGGGGAGCGCCGGCATGGATCTGCGCCGGATCGGCTGTGGAAGTGCCGACTCCGGGTTCGAAGCGGGACCGGAAAACGGTGGCTACGACCGTCCCGATGACGGCGACGCCCAGAACTCCACCCAACTCTCGCACGACGCTGTTGATCGAACTGGCCATCGAAGCCTGCTGGGGCGCAACCGAAGACATCGACGTGGTTGTGGCCGGAGCCATGACCAACCCCATCCCCGCGCCGACCAGTGCCATGATCGCAGCCAGGATTCCGAACGGTGCGTACCTATCTGCTGCGATCGACAGGACCAACAGTCCCGCGGACATGACTGCGAGACCGGTCGCGATCGAACTGCGCACGCCGAATCGGCCGACCATACGATCGCTGCTGGAGGCGACAGTCGCCATCACTATCGCAAACGGAACTGCACCGACGCCGGCGACCAATGGACCGTAACCACGAACTAATTGGAGGTATTGCGTGTACGTGAAGAGAACTCCGAAAAGGGCGAAGAACGTTGCGGCCAAGATGGCATTGGAGGTGCTGAACACTCGACTGGTGAAGATGCGCACGTCGGTCATCGGCGCCGAGGCCCGCAGCTCCCACCAGACGAATCCGGCGAGAAGTGCTGTTGCGCTGACGATCTCCAGCACCGTGACGGGCGACGACCATCCGCGAAGGCTTGCCTGGGTGAGGGCATCCACGATCAAAGCCAGTCCGCCGGCGGACAGCAGGAGTCCGGGGATGTCGAACGAACCCTTCGTGATCCCTCTTGCCGGGGGCACAAGAAAAACCGTCGCGGCGATCACACCGGCGACCAGTGGGACGTTTATCCAGAAGACGCTTCCCCAACTGAAATGTTCGAGAAGTACGCCACCGGCCACGGGGCCGATCGCGATTCCCAGTCCGGCGGTTGCAGACCAGATTCCTATCGCCCGGCCTCTCTCGTGCGGGGCGAACATCGAGACGACAAGTGACAGCGTCGCCGGCATGACCAGTGCGGCGGCTGCCCCCATCACTGTTCTCCATCCGATCAGCTGCATTGACGTGTGAGAGAGGGCAGCGAAGGCTGACCCGAGGGCGAACAAGGTGAGGCCGGTCAGAAGTATCCGACGGTGACCGAATCTCGCGCCGAGTCCACCTGCCGTGATGAGCAAGGCGGCGAACGCCAATGTGTATGCGTTGGTGATCCATTGCAGGTCGACGGTGGTCGCCCGCAGTTCGCGGGCAAGGGTCGGGATAGCGGTGTTGAGGATGGTGTTGTCGATCGTGACTACGACGAGGGATGTGCAGAGGGCGCCCAGTGCTGCCCATCGTCGCCGGTCAGTGGGTTCGAGGGAATTCATCATGTCCTTACGAATGTAACCTTACGAATGTTTAGTGATGAGAACGTACCCCTTCGCCTTACATGTGTAAAGTTTGTCGGGTGAGTGATGTTTCCGAAGATGCCGATGAAACTGGGACGAGTGGTTCTCGGAGTACTCGCGCCCGAAATCCGAGAGGAAGCGGCGCACGGCTCCGCGGAGAGATCGTCGCCGCAGCGGCGACGCTCATCGCCCGCACCGGATCGGATCAGGCGGTGACGCTCCGATCGGTCGCTCGCGAAGTCGGGATATCCGCACCATCTATCTACGGACACTTTTCCGATCGCGATGCCATTGTCGAAGCGGTGGTCTCCGAATCGCTGGAGCAGTTGCATCTCGCCGTGGCCGACGCCGTTTCCGCACACCCCGACCCGGTCGAGGGTCTGTATGCCGGGTGCTCGGCATACGTCGAGTTCGGCATTTCCGAGCCCGCTCGGTATCGGGTCTTGTTCGGGTGGTCCAGGCCGAAAGGTCAGTCACCACAATCGGATACGCGAGGACTGGCCGCCTTCAACACGCTGGTGACCAACCTCGACGCGTGCGTCGCCGCTGGGAGGTCGGCCAGCACAGACACTTTTGTCGATGCGGTATCGATCTGGACTTCGCTGCACGGACAGGTGATGTTGCGGGCCGATCTTCCGGAATTCCCGTGGCCGTCGACCGACACCGTCGGTGAGATGGTGAGGAGCCTTGCGCGGCTTGTGAACTGACGCCTCAACCGTTTGCTGATCGGCAACCAGGCGAGGTCTGATCCAGCATCGTGAGATAGGCATCGAGCTGAGCTGCGCCGGCGAGAAGGTTGCGACTGCGTGTGGCCAGCCGGTCTTGCCAGGATTCGAGGAACGCTGACAATGCGTCTGCTCCGCCGGCCTCGCGCAGCGAATCGAGAAACTGAGCGACTTGCGACAGCCGATAGCCACCGCGCCGCAGCTGCCGTGCGATCTCGGCGTCGCGCACACACTCCGAACCGTATTCGCGATAACCCGTTGCCTGTTCGCGCTCGGGGCGCAGGATGCCGTGCTCTTCCCATGTGCGCAGTGTCGCCGGGTGAACGCCGAGACGGCGCGCCAGCTCACCCACCGTCAGCGCTGGACCGTGCACCAGTGCCGGTGCCATGGTGGACAGAGTCCCCAGCGCTGTGGCTACCTCGGTGCGAGTTTTTCGCTCGGCGAGCAGCGTCACGTGCGCACTGTCGATCAGGCGGTAGGCGGACTCGGTGTCGCCCTGGTTGGTCGCCCGCATGATTTCCGTGGCCCGCTGGTGCCCGTGACCGCCGCGCAATGCGAGGAAAGTGCGCAGGGCTTGCGCGTGCACTGGGGTGTATCGCCGGTAGCCGTAAGTGCTGCGCTCGCTCGGAGGGAGGATGCCGGCATCGTCGTAGTTGCGGATCGCCTGTGCGGACAACCCGTGTTCACGGGCAAGGTCTATGGGCCGCACTGATCACCTCCGATTGAGGCTTTTCACGGTATACCCCAGGTAATTGCCAGTGAAAGTTTCACTCGAATCTTCAACGATACTGTCGAAGGCAGTCCACCTTCGAAAGGGATGATCATGTCCACTGCCCCAGCGCTGAGTGAGTTCGGCCGCCAACTCGAAGACGCGGCAAGTCTTGGTCGTGCGGTCGACGAACTGCTCGCAGCGCGAACCGAGGTGCCGGCTCTGCTCGCTCTCGGCGAGCCGACTCATGGGATCAAGGCTTTTCCGTTGCTGCGCAACGAACTTCTCGGCCAACTGGTCGAACGAGGATATCGGTCGATCGTGCTCGAAACAGATGTCTTTGCGGCTTTGCTTGTCGACGACTACGTGAACGGGGGAGAGGCGGACATCGAGAAGGTGCTCGCCACAGGCTTCAGCCACGGATTCGGTGCGGTACCGGGTAACCGCGAACTCGTCGAATGGCTACGCGAGTACAACCACGGCCGCGCTCCGGCCGACCGAGTTCGCTTCTACGGCTTCGACGCTCCGGTGGAGTATTCCGGCGCACCGAGCCCACGTGGCGCGCTGTCTGCAGCAGGTGACTTCCTGCCCGCTGCGATGCGGCCGCACTCGTTCGACGACATCGACCTTCTGCTCGGGCAGGACACCGACTGGACCAACCCGGCGGCGATGTTCGAACCGGCTGCGTCCGTCGGCAACTCCGATCAGGCTCGTGCCCTGCGCATCATTGCGGACGACCTCGCCAGCGTCCTGCGGCGCGCCGCACCTGTGCTGCGGCCCGCCGACCCGGCCGGGTACGACCTGGCCCTTGCACATTCACGCACCGCTCTGGGGCTCTTGCGCTATCACTCCGCGATGGCGAGTTCCGCTCCTGATCGCATCGGCACTCTGCTCAGTCTGCGTGCCGAGATGATGGCCGAGAACCTGTTGGCGGTCGTCGTCCAGGAGCAGCGACGCGGGCCGATCCTGCTCTTCGCACACAATGCCCATCTCCTGCGAGTGCCGTCCGACATGCCCGTCAACGGCGACGTGGTCAGCTGGGGGAGCGCCGGCTCACTTGTCGGACTTGTCCTCGGGGAGCGCTACGTATTCGTGGCAACCGACGCCAACCCCGACAGTGATCCGGGCACTCTGCAGGGAGCGTTGGCCGATGCGACCAGTCGGCGTGCCCTGTTTCTGGCGCCCGCACTTCGCGCAGCACTTGACCCGTCCGTCACCGCGGGAGAGGCGATCCTGCCCGGCCACCTGCCGCTGAAACCTTCGGAGTTGGACGGCGCCGACGCGGTCATTTTCGTCGCGGACACTGATGGAAAACGTTATCAATACTGGTAACAGCGTCAGGGGCAGAGTGCGTGCGAGAGTATCGCGACGGTGTCCGGCTGGTCCTTCGGCGTCGACGTCAGCGTCACAGTGAACGCGCGGTCCGGCGTCGCGCCGGACAGTGTGTAGTACCCGTAGATCCCGCCACTGTGGCCGGTATAGGTGACGCCGCAGGGAAGTTCGGTGGCGCCGACGCCCATCCCGTACCCGAGTCCCTCGGCTTCGGTGGCGGCGACCTGAGGGGTGGTCATCTCGGCAAGCTGCTCGGCCGGCACCACCTGCCCGTCGAGTAGTGCACGCCAGAAGGTGTTCAGGTCTGTGCCCGTCGAGACCATCGCTCCGGCAGACCAGGGGATCGACGGTTCCGTGCGGGAAACGTCGGTCAGGCCACCGTCGAGATCCTGATAGCCCGTCAGGTGATCGCCCCTGATGTCGAGCTCACCGGCCGGCGGGAGGTACGTGTCTTCCAAGTCCAGCGGATCGAGTATCCGAGACCGGAGTTCATCGGCGTAGCTGCGGCCACTCACGGATTCGACGAGCATTCCGAGAACGATGTAGTTGGTGTTGGTGTAGACGAACGACGTTCCGGGGACGAATTGCGCCGGTTTGCCGAGGGCGATGGCGACCGCGGCGGACGGCGTCAGCGTTCGGTTCTCGTTAGCTGCAATCCATTCGTCGGCGCCGGGTTCTCCGGCGAACTCGGGAAGGCCGCTGCGATGTTGCAGCAGTTGCCGCACGGTGATCGCGCTACCGTCGATGCCACTGCCGTCCATGTCACTGCTGTGCAGTAGGCCCGGGAGATACCGCTCGATCGGTGCGTCGAGGTCGACCTTGCCCTCGGCGACCAACTGCAGAACGAGTGAAGCTGTGAATGTCTTTGTCACACTTCCGATCCGGACGCGATCATTCTTGCCGATCGAATCGCCGTTGGTCCGGTTGGGCACGCCGCTGGTCATGACAGCCGTCGTGGTGCCGTCGTCGAGTGTTGCGATCGACCCGACGACACCCGACCTGGTGAGTCCGTCGAGATCCGATTGAATCTCCACTGCGCGCTGGAGCGTCGAGCAACCGACGAGTGCCGTGGTGGCTCCGATGATGACCGCGGCGACGAGCAGGTATGGGCGCATGAGTCGAATCTATGGACCTTGTCGTGCCGCGGGATCCAGGAAATCCCCCATCATTCCCTGATCTTCTGCCAGCCCGGGACGTAAGGCCCGTTTGTTCAAAACCGACAAATCGGATCAATCATTCCTGTCCGAACACCACGTCCACGCCGTTAACATCCGAACGAAGTGTGTTTTCACGTGTCTTACCAGTTCACGGCTATCGAGGTGCGCTGCCGCGCGCCGAAACGACTCCCACGAAGGACGGATGCATGAAGAAGTCGACACTCCGCACGGGAACGGTCGCGGCTTTGCTGACCGGAAGTGTCCTGTTGCTTTCCGCTGCCCCCGCCTCAGCCGACCCGGGAAGCCTCGGTAGCGGTGGCAGTAGCGGGAGTTCCGGAAGCTTGGGAAGCACGGGCAGCATCAGCAGCGGATCAGCCGCCCTTCCGATTCCGAGTCCGGCAGGGCTGATCGCGCTGGCAGCGGCGAGCACTCAGACCGGAAAGCCCTACCAGTGGGGCGGCGTCGGGCCGAACTCGTGGGACTGCTCCGGGCTGGTGCAATGGGCGTTTCGGCAGGCCGGCGTGAATCTGCCACGGACCAGCCAACAGCAGGCCAACGTCGGACAGCCGGTTCCCCGGTGGGCCCTCGCCCCCGGCGACGTCATCACCTTCTACCCCGGTGCGACGCACGTCGGCATCTACGCTGGGTTCGGAATGGTGTTCAACGCCTACGGAGTTGGTGTTCCGACCGGACTGACGCCGCTGGCGGATCTGCCGATCAACAACATCCGCAGGTTCTAGAACCTGCACAGAACCTTCACAAGTCCTCCCAGGTTCATCCACGAGGGCCGAATACAGTCAGTTCCATGAGTCAGCGAAGAGTGCTCGTGGTCGACGACGAGGTCAGCATCTGCGAGTCCATCGCGGCGAGGCTGCGTGCCGAGGGCTACGACGTCGAGCTGGCGTTCGACGGTCCCAGCGCGGTGGCCCGCTGCGAGCAGATGGACGCAGACCTGGTGGTACTCGACGTGATGATGCCGGGATTCGACGGACTCGAAGTCTGCCGCCGCATCCAGGCCGTGCGCCCGGTGCCTGTGCTGATGCTGACCGCTCGCGCCGATGAAACGGACATGCTGATCGGTCTCGGCGTCGGGGCCGACGACTATCTGAGCAAGCCGTTCAGCATGCGTGTGCTCGTCGCCCGGGTGCAGGCTCTGCTTCGGCGTGCGGATCGCGCGGAGCACGCTGCTCGCCCGGTGGCCGACCTCCTCGAGTTCGGTGACGTCGTGATCGACCTGACCGAACGTCGAGTGCGCCGTGATGCGCAAGAAGTTCACCTGACTCGCACCGAATTCGATCTCATCGCCTATCTGGCGGAGCGGCCGCGAGCCGCGATCCCGCGGGAGTCGCTGCTCGAGGAGATCTGGGGCTGGGGTGAGGGAGCGGGCAGTCGGACCGTCGACAGCCACGTCAAGGCGCTGCGACGCAAGCTCGGACCTTCCGTGATCCGGACCGTTCACGGCGTCGGGTACGCCTGGGACGTGCCGCGATGAGCGTCGTCGACCGTCTTTTTGCACGGTGGCCGCGGCCGCTGGACCCGATGCGGTCCTTCAAGGTGAAGGTCGGCCTCCTGGTTGTCGCAGCACTGGTGTTCGCCGCGGGTGGTTTCTGGCTGACGTCGCAACAACCGTTTCGTTTTGCTCTACTGACGGCGTTGGTTGTCGCTCTAGGCGTTACGCAGGTGCTCGCACACGGGATGACGTCACCGCTTCGCGAGATGACGGCCGCGGCGAAGGCGATGGCGCGCGGCGACTATTCGCGGCGAGTACGAGCGACTTCCAGAGACGAAGTAGGCGAACTCGCCCATGCGTTCAATCGGATGGCCGAGGACCTCGGGGCCGACGACCGGTACCGCCGCGAGTTGATCGGCAACGTCTCCCATGAACTGCGCACGCCCATCACCGCTTTGCAAGCCATGCTCGAGAACGTCGTCGACGGTGTCGAAGAACCGGATCCGGCGATGATGAAATCGGCGCTGCGGCAGACGGAACGACTGGGCGCGCTGGTAGCCGACCTTCTCGATCTCTCGAAACTCGAGGGTGGCGCAATGCCGTTGAAACGCCGCCGTTTCGAGGTCGAGCCGTTCCTACGTGAGCTGTCGAGTGTGAGTGCGGGCGACATCGAGATAGACGTCAAGCCTCCGCAATTGTCCGTGGTCGCCGATCCGGATCGCCTCCATCAGGTGGTGACCAACCTGGTGGACAACGCGGTTCAGCACGGGAACGTCGACACCAAAGTTGTGATCCGAGTACGTACCGGCAGCGCGGGGGAGTTGGTGCTCGACGTCCACGACGACGGCCCCGGCATCGAACCACAGGCCCGTGAGCGAGTGTTCGACCGCTTCATCCGCGGCGGCTCGACCGACGGGGGTACCGGGCTCGGCCTCGCGATCGCGAAGTGGGCGGTCGAATTACATGACGGCAGGATTGCCGTCGTCGATGCCCCGTCGGGTTGTTGCATTCGAGTAGTGCTGCCGCAGAACTGAATCAAAGTCCCTGACGAGATCGAGAGATCTCGCGATGGCGCATGTCTTCATCGGCATTCGTCTGTACTTCCGACCCTGAAAAATTGAACCAGACACATAGGAGATCACATGAGCGCTCCGATAGTAATTCCACCGAAACCGCCGATGCCGGCCGTAAAACCCAAGCGTTCCAGCCGGTTCTGGCGTCCCGATCGCACGTCGATGGCCACCCGCTCGATGCTCCTCGGCGCGGCCGCAGTAGGGGTGCTTGCGGCCCTGATCCTCGACCCAGGGTTCGCGAGTATCGCGTACGTGATCGTGGGTGCCAGTGTGGTGATCGTCTTCGGGATTCTGACGACGCCGCGGATGACCGTGACGCAGTGGGTCGCCGCCATCGGGATGCTCGCACTGCTGGGTGTTGCCGCCGTTCGCGGTGCGGAGTGGTTGGTGTTCCTCTGCGTCGTAGCTGCGTGGGTTCTGTTCACGTGGACTCTGATCGGCGGGCGGACGTGGACCGGAATACTTCTGGGAACGGTCGCTCCCTGGCGGGCACCCCACCGGACGGTCAACTTCGTTCGTCGTCGAAAACTTGCTACCCGCTCTGCTCCGCGGGTGCCGGCGGCGCGAGTTGTCGTCGTAAGCGCAGTATCGATTCTTCTCCTGCTGATTTTCGGATCTTTGTTCGTGAGTGCGGATCCGGAGTTCGCGAAGATCTTCGGCGGCTTCGCTCCTGCCATCTCGGTGTCGAACCCGGGAGCACGGATCTTTGCCGGCGTCGTGATGGCGTTCGGCACGCTGGTTGCGGTGTATCTGCGCCGCAGAACGCCGACGGTGGACGCGTTTGCACCTGCGCAGGCGACGCCGTTGCCGATGTGGGAGTGGGCGGTCCCGCTCGGAGTACTCAACGTGCTGTTCCTCGGTTTTGTTGCAGTACAGACGAAGACGCTGTTCGGGGGAGACGAGCACGTACAGGTGACCGATGGACTGACCTATGCGGACTATGCGCGTGAGGGTTTCTGGCAGCTCATGGCGGTTACCGTGCTGACGCTGCTCGTCATCGCCGTCGCAGTGCGGTACATCGACCGCCGCGACGCTGGATCGAGGCGTCTTGCCCGCGGACTGCTGGGTGCCCTGTGTGTTTTCAGCCTGGTGATCGTGGCGTCCGCTGTGCACCGGATGTGGTTGTACGAGAATCAGTACGGTTTCACGGTGCTCCGGGTCAGCGTCTTCGCGACCGAGCTGCTTCTTGGCTTCGTGTTCGTGTTGTTGCTCGTCGCAGGTATTCGGATGTCCGGGAAGTGGCTGCCCACAGCTGTTCTCGCCACTTCGGCCGTCGCGCTGCTGGCCTTCGCGGTGTTCAACCCCGACGCGTACATCGCGCAAAAGAACGTGGAACGGTTCGAGGGCGGCAAGAGCATCGACGTTTCCTACTTACGCGGGCTCTCCGTCGACGCGGTACCTGCCTTGGATCGTCTACCGGAACCGCAGCGTTCATGTGCCTTGAGCAGATATCGACTCGGAGTGCCGGGCACCACTGCGCCCTGGGAGTTCAACGCAGCGCGGGAGAAGGCCCGCGACATCCTGGAAGCTCGCCCGGTGGGGCCGTGCCTGCAGATGTACACGGTCGGATAGACGCAGGGCGATTGTGCAGCCGCACGGCAGATATCGCGCGCGGCTGCACAATCGGCGAGCGTCGCCTGGTCGATCAGTGCACGGCGAGTGAGATTTTCTCCCGTTCCTCTGCGGACACCACATCTCGGGTGGATCGTAAGTCGACGGTCACGCTGTGGAGTTTGCCGCCGTAGCGGAACGTGCCCTTGTCCGCGAACTCTTCCGCGACCGGGCTTCCCCGGTTGATGCCGACGTCGAGCTGTTCGTTCATGCTGAAGATCGCCCGAGTGGTCTTCTCGATCCGGCCTTCGGAGACCACCTCGTCGTCGACGCTCAGGGTTGCGGTTCCACCCTTGCCGATTCCGCCGCCGTCGTACTCGAAGTGGACGGACACCTCGCGTGCATTGGGTGCCAGCGGGTTGCGCCCACGCACGAAGGTCCGACCACCGCCGCTGAAGTTGTAGCAGTAGACGGGGACGGAATCGAGTATGTACAAAGCGAATCCGCCGAACCGGCCACCGAGGCTGACCAGCATGCCGTCGGCGACGCTACCCAGACTTGCGGTCAGCGTGTACGAGCGGTTGAAGAACGTCGGCGCGGCTTTCTCGACCAGACCGTTCATGTGTGGGTACAGCGTGAGGGTCTTGCGGCCCATCATCGGATGCGGGGGTCGTGATTCCGCGGTGGCGTGGCGACCGACCGTTCTGTCGTCCAGCGGCAGCACCTGATATTTGGCCGCCTCGACGAGGAACTTTTCCTTGAGCCGGGCGAGGATCTCGGGATGCTCGTCCGCGAGATCGCGGGCCTGCGACCAGTCGACCGAGGTGTCGTACAGCTCCCAACGGTCCTCGCTCATCGGTGTGAGCTCGAGGCCGTGAGTGGCCATCAGCCAGGGTGCGCGGTGGGCCGTGACTGCGGTCCAACCGTAATCGTAGACTCCGCGGTTGCCGAAGATCTCGAAATACTGTGTGGTGTGGCGCTCTTCGGCATCGGGCTCGGCGAAGGTGTAGTTCATCGCCACGCCTTCCAACGGTTTCTGGGTGACCCCGTCGACGCTGGTCGGTGCCGGAATACCGGCAGCTTCCAGGATTGTCGGCGTGATGTCGACGCAGTGATGCCACTGCTCCCTGATTCCTGGCTTGTCGATCCCCTTGGGCCAGTGGGTGATCAGACCGTTTCGGGTACCGCCGTAATGGGACGCAACCTGCTTGGCCCACTGGTAAGGGGTGTCGAGAGCCAGAGCCCACGACGCCGGATAGTGCGGGTAGCTGGTTTCGGTCCCCAATTCGTCGTAGCGCGCCAGTACGTCGGATGTCGCACTCTTGTAACCGTTGAGGCCGGCGAGGTAGTTGAACGAGCCCTCCATTCCGCCTTCCGCGGAAGCGCCGTTGTCACCCATCATGTAGAGCACCAGAGTGTTGTCGAGTACATCCATGTCCTGCAACCGGTCGACGAGCCTGCCTACCTCGTCGTCGGTGTGCTCGAGAAACGCCGCGTACAACTCCATCAAACGGGCCGAGACCTTCTTCTGGTCGTCGTCGAGTTCGTCCCAGTGTGGGAGCCCTGGAGCCCACGGGGCCAATTCGGTATCAGGAGCGACGACGCCCAGTTCCTTCTGCTTTTGGAGGGTGATCTCGCGTTGGCGATCCCACCCGTGATCGAATTCGCCGACGTACTTGTTCAGGTATCGGTCCGGAACCTGGAGTGGAGCGTGGCACGCGCCGAAGGGGAGATAGCAGAACCACGGCTTGTCGGGGTCCATCGTGTTGACGCCCTCGATCCATTCGATCGCGTGGTCGACGAGATCCTCTGACAGGTGGTAACCCTCCTGTGGTGTCTTGGGTAAGTCGACCATCGTGAAGTCCTCGTAGAGAACCGGGGTGAACTGGTCGGACTCGGCACCGAGGAAACCGTAGAACTTGTCGAAACCCTCACGGACCGGCCACCGATCGAACGGCCCGGCAGCGGTGGTCTCCCACGTCGGGGTCTGGTGCATCTTGCCGAAAGCACCTGTCGCATAGCCGTTTCCCTGTAGGACGCGTGCGACCGTGGCGGCAGAGGCGGGGCGGGTCCCGTTGTATCCCGGTGCCGCGTTGGCCATTTCGGAGATGACACCCATACCGACACTGTGGTGGTTGCGCCCGGTCAGTGTGGCGGCACGCGTCGGCGAGCACAGAGCCGTGGTGTGGAATCGGCTGTATTTCACGCCGGTTTCGGCCAAACGCTCGGCGGTGGGGGTGCGGCACGGGCCACCGAACGCGGAGGGTGCGCCGAATCCGACGTCGTCGATCATGATCAGCAGCACGTTCGGGGCCCCGGCCGGCGGGCGAAGCGGTTCCGGGCGGGTGTACGGGGGATTCTGATCGGGGTAGTACACGGCGGCCGCGACGTTCGGCGTCTCGGGAATGATCGGAATGGAATGGCGATTCACCAGCAGGCTCCTTGGCGTGTGCAAAACCGGGCGGATTAAGCAGTCGTCTTAATCTGGAGCGTATCGATCGGAATTCAGTTGGCGGCGCATGTCTCGTTGACTGGGACAACTACCCCCGTGAGTGGGTAAGGAGTCCCTGCACTCCCTAACCGCGCACAGGGGATGGGGCTTGCGGAATTAAGACAGTGACTTATATGGTCGGTGTATGCCTGCCTCGTTGGATGCCAAGAACGCCATGATCGCCGTCGCCGAGCGGATGTTCGCCGAGCAAGGTATTCACGAAGTGTCCATGCGGGACGTGGCGACTGCGGCCGGGCAGCGCAACAACTCTGCAGTTCAGTATCACTTCGGTGGGCGAGACGGTCTGGTGCTGGCCGTATTCCGGCATCGGATGGATCAGATCAACGCAGCGCGACTGACGTATCTCGACGACATCGACGCCAGTGGGCGGACCGACTTGGTCCGTGCTTTGGTCGAAGCCTTTCTGTACCCGCTGGCAGATTTTCTGGCGACGGTCGACGGTTCCAACTATGCGAGGTTCATTGCCCGAATCTCACCGTCGGTGGATACGCAGAGTGCTGAGTTCCGCGAGGTCAGCGAGGGGATCAACGAAGTTGTCGTCAGGTTGACGCGGGCGTTGCCGCATCTATCTCGCCGCGTCGCCGTCGAACGGATCGATCTGACGTTCAACATGAGCGTCTCCGCTCTGGCAATCTTCGAGCAGCGCCGCGAAGACGAAAACCCGGTTGTGCAGGCAGATTTCGATACGACAGTGGATCATCTGGTCGATCTCGCGGTAGGAGCACTGACCGCGCCCCAAAGCGCACACAAACGTACACGAGCAAAGCGGGTGCACGCGTCGACTGACGTGTGACCCCGCGACACGACACGACAGGACGGAGTCATTCGATGGCTACCCTTACATCCTCGCGAACAGTCCAAATCGGCAATCACACAATCGAATTCGGACCACGCGGAATGAGGCGAAACCCGGAAGGCGTTGAATCGAGGCCGTACGAGCGGTTCACTCTGACACCCGTCACACCGTTCATCGGTGCCGAGATCAGCGACATCGACCTGCATGATCCGTCGGAGGAGCAGATCGAGGACGTGCGTCGGGCCCTCCTCGAATGGAAGGTCGTGTTCTTTCGGGACCAGCCGATTTCGAGCGTGAATCATCGTGACTTCGCGGCCCATTGGGGTGAACTCGAGGTTCATCCACTTCTCCCGCAGGGAGAGGTCCCGGCAGTCGTCAGATTCGAACGCGGAGAGGACAGTCCAGGAACGGAGAACATCTGGCACGTCGACGTCACCTGGACGAAGACGCCGCCGCTCGGTTCAGTACTTCGGGCGATCGACGTACCGCCTGCCGGTGGTGACACGCTCTGGGCCGATATGGGTAACGCCTTCGACTGCCTCCCCGACGAGATCAAGGACTTGATCGACGGCAAGGACGCCATCCACGATTTTGTACCGTCCTTCGGACGCGGCATGAGCCCGGAGAAGTTGGAGCAGATGAAGGAGCAGTACCCGCCGGTTCTGCATCCGATGGTGCGTAAGCATCCGGAGACCGGGCGTAAAACTCTGTTCGTCAACAGCCTCTTCACCACCCACATTCCGGATATGGATCCTGTCGAAGGCAACGATCTGCTCAACCTATTGTTCGCGCAGGTCAAGGTCCCGGACTTTCAGTGCCGCTTCAAGTGGGCGCCGAATTCCATTGCCTTCTGGGACAACCGGGCCACCCAGCACTACGCTGCGAGCGACTACTTCCCGCATCGTCGCGTCATGGAGCGGGTGGCCATCCTGGGGGACGTGCCCTTCTGATCTACTCCTGCGGAATGCGGATGATGCACCGGAAGCCGACGTGGCAGGTCGAGGACTCCTCGGATTCGCCCTGCCGCGCGGCGGGGCGGTATCGCAAGCAGTAGTTCGGTGCACACAGATGTGAGCCGCCTTTGATCACCCGTCGTGCGTAGGGTTCGCCCACCAACGCCTCCGTGGCGAACTCCGCTCGGGGATTACGAGGAATGCAGCACGACGAGGCCGGCGCGACGTTCTTGGAACTGTGGGCGTGGTCGGACGTGTAGTGATCGGCCGTCCATTCCCACACGTTCCCGGCCATGTCGAACAGTCCGTAGCCGTTGGGCCGGAACTTTCCGACCGGAGCGGTGCGCTCGTAACCGTCCTCGAGCAGATTCTCCCAGGGGAACTGGCCCTGCCACACGTTGCCACCGGGCCGCCCGCCCGGAGAGTCGTGATCGCCCCACACGTACGCCTGGCGATCGAGTCCACCGCGGGCGGCAAACTCCCACTCGGCCTCGGTCGGGAGTTCCTTGCCGGCCCACGCGGCATAGGCCTGGGCGTCGAAGTACGACACGTGGGTGACGGGGTGCCGTTCACGTCCCCCGATGTTGCTGTCGGCGCCCTCGGGATGGCGCCAATCGGCGCCGGGAGTGAACGACCACCACTGGGTGTAGTCGTCAAGTGAAACCGGGCCGGGTGGCGAATTGAAGACCAACGATCCCGGGACGAGGAGGGCTGGATCGGCGTCGGGATAGTCGGCGGCATCCGGGGCGATTTCAGCAGTGGTGACGTGGCCGGTTGCCTTCACGAAGCGTCGGAACTCGGCGACCGTCACCGCCGTCGTGTCCATCCAGAATCCGTCGACTGTGACCTGGTGAACTGGGCGTTCTTCCGGATAGAAGTCTTCGGAGCCCATCCAGTACGTCCCACCCGGGATCAAAGACATGTTCTTCGGGGGAGTTGCCGTGGAGTGAGGCATCGTCATGAAGTCAAGAATGGCACGTTGGTGGCGCCGATGTGGGGAGAGTCCCACCTGGTGCCCTCGGCAGGATTCGAACCTGCGACCCTTCCTTTAGGAGAGGAATGCTCTATCCCCTGAGCTACGAGGGCGGGGAGCGTACCGACAAGCGCTGAAAACCCTGTGCTGCCGGGGTTTTCGCTTCCCGATACTGCTGTTGCATCCGCTCGACCTGTCGGCACGAAGCCTCGGGCGTCACAGCTGCGCTAGTCAGTGTAGCGGCCCGCCGACGAGGTCGCGAAGTCGACGGTATCGCCGGGTGCAAGCAGGAGCCGTACCGATCGCACTGATCGCAATGGTGTTCACCGCGGAGCAGGCACGGCATCGTGCGGGAATGACCCGCAGAATCCGCTTCAACGCCTTTGCCATGAACTGCGTCGCCCACCAATCGCCAGGTCTGTGGCGCCACCCGGAGGACCAGTCGTCCAGGTACACGGATCTGACGTACTGGACGGAGTTGGCGAAGCTCCTCGAGCGTGGACGATTCGACGGGCTGTTCCTGGCTGACGTGTTGGGAACGTACGACGTGTACGGCGGCAATCACGACGCAGCGCTGCGGCAGGGCGCGCAGGTACCGGTCTCGGACCCGCTACTGCTGGCGTCGGCGATGGCTGCCGTGACCGAGCACTTGGGCTTCGGGATCACCGCAGGTACAGCTTTCGAGCATCCCTACCCGTTCGCTCGGCGCTTGAGCACCCTCGACCACCTGACGAACGGGCGAATCGGGTGGAACGTGGTCACCGGATACCTCCCCTCGGCCGCGCGGAACATGGGCGAGGACGACCAACTCCAGCACGACGATCGCTACGACCACGCGGACGAGTACCTCGAAGTTCTCTACAAGTTGTGGGAAACGTCGTGGGAAGACGACGCGGTGGTGCGTGACAGAACCACCGGGGTCTACACGGACCCCGCCAAGGTTCATCCGATCGAGCACGAAGGCAAGCACTTCACGGTTCCGGGCATCCACATCTCCGAACCTTCTCCGCAGCGGACGCCGGTCATCTTCCAGGCCGGCGCGTCGCCTCGTGGGGTGCGGTTCGCCGCTGCGAATGCCGAGGCGATCTTTGTGGGTGCACCGACAAAGGCGATCCTCAAAGACACCGTTGCCCGAATCCGAAACGAACTGACGAAGGTCGGGCGAGATCCGTACTCGGCCCGCATCTACACACTGTTGACGATCATCACCGACCGAACCCCCGAGTTGGCCCAGGCGAAGCTCGAGGACTACCGCAGCTACGCGAGTAGTGAAGGCGCGCTCGTTTTCACCTCGGGGTGGATGGGAATCGACCTCTCCGGATACCGAGCGGACGAGCCGATCGGGAACGTCGAGAGCAATGCCATTCAATCCGCGGTCGCATCGTTTCGTCAGGCCGACGAGAAGGGCGGCGAATGGACGGTGGGGGACATCGCGGAGTGGGCGGGCATCGGCGGGCTCGGCCCGATCGTTGTCGGTTCCGGCGCGGAGGTCGCCGACGAGTTGCAGGAGTAGGTGTCCGAGACCGACGTCGACGGTTTCAATCTCGCGTACGCGGTGACTCCCGGAACCTTCGAAGACATTGTGGAGCATGTGATTCCGGAGCTGATCAAACGAGGTGCCTACCAGGACGACTACGATGAGGGAACGCTGCGCAACAAACTGTTCGGGCGAGGGGACAGGCTGCCGCTCGAACACCGAGGCCGGAGCTTCGACCGGATCCGCACTGCCGGCTGAGCGGGGACCTCAGGACCAACCGGACCCGGGTACGTGAACCGAGGTGGTGAGGTCGACGGCCTCGATGTCCGAAGACCTCAACTCTTCACCGCACACACTGCAACCCAAGCGTGCTTCGAACCGTTTACCGCAGGCCTTGTGATGGAGAACGATGTCCGGGCCGTCCGCGGATCTGAACCAACGCTGACCCCAGGAGATCATGCACATCACCACGGGGAAATACGCCGTGCCCTTGGCGGTGAGTCGATACTCCGACCACTGTGGGCGATCCGGAAGCGGACGCGTTTCCATCACACCGATCTCGGTGAGGTGCTTCAAGCGATCCGCGACTATCGCCGGTGGTGCACCGGTGATCTCGGCGAACTCTCCGTAACGGCGAGCGCCTCGGAAAGCTGCACCGATGATCGCCGCTGACCAGCGATTGCCGACAAGTTCCATCGTGTGAGCCAGAATCTCCGGACGGCGTTCGGACTTGGTGGAGCGTCGCCGCGATGTTGCTTCCGGGACACTGCGTGAGAAGTCCCCACTCGGACCCATTTGGGAGTCCAGGGATCGTACGTCCACGTCCTCGCCGCACTCCTTGCAGCGCAGGATCGGGGTGAAGTCGTTTCCGCAGGTGCTGTGCCGCAGTGGTGGAAGCGGCTGGGTTTCATTGGGCGCCCACTGCTTCTCCCACGACCACATGGTGATGAGGACGGGCCAGATCGACTGCCCTTTGCGGGTGACCGAGTATTCGTGCCTGGGCGGGTTCTGCTGATACTCACGACGCTCGAGCATTCCGCCGGCCGTCAGGACCGCCAACCGTGAGGACAATACGGAGTTGGAGATTCCCCCGAGGGCGAGCCAGTCGTTGTATCGCCGCGACCCCAACAGGGCGAATCGCAGAATCCAGAGGTTCCACTCGTCCCCCAACAACCCGAGCGTGACGGCCAGTGCGTTCGGACCGCCGGCAGGCAACTCGGTGACGCCCGCCGACGCGGTGGGTGTCGAAGATCCGGCTGCATTCACTCGTACCACCCCGAAATCATAGGCCGCGCACCCTGCGGCACCGCGAGACCGTACCGAATGGTCTGCAGAAAGAGTTGGGAATCACTCGGTGCGGGCAATGAGTAACGCTTCCTGAGTGATCTGGCAGATCTGGAGTCCGGATCGATCGAAGACCGCCGCATTCACTACTGCTCTGCCGGTGTGAGCTGTGGGGGTCGAGTGCTCGAAGAGTAGCCACTCGTCCGCCCGCACAGGGCGTTGAAACCACATCGTGTGATCGAGGGACACACCAGTCCAGTCCGTGTCGAGCGAGTGCTCCTGCCCGATGTCGTAGCCGTGCGGAGTCAGCGCGGTTGCCATCAGCATCAGATCACTGGCATAGGCGAGAGCAGCCACGTGAATCAGCGGATCGTCGCTCAGCCGCTGAGCCGAACGCATCCAGATGTTGCGCGGAGGCGCCGCCGAATGCGTCGTGGGGGACTGCGAATCGATGGGGGACACACGAATCTCGATGGCGGAGAACTCCTCCCACACCTCACCCAACCCACCGTCTGCCTCGGCCAACTCTTGCAACGTCACGCACTCAGTGGGCGGGAGTGCGGTAGGTACTGCGCGACTGTGAGTGATGCCCTCGTCGATCGAGGAGGCAGAGACCGTGGAACGGCAGACGAGTCGTCCGTCCTGGTGGACGTCGACGCCTCTGGTGGACAGGCGTTTTCCATCCCGAAGTCGATCTACCGAGAACTCGGTTGCATGCTCCGTCGATCCCGGGCGAAGGAAGTGGGTGTGGACGGAACTGATCGCTTTGCCGTCGGTAACCGTGTGCCCGGCTGCGAGAATCGACTGGGCTACCAGTTGGCCGCCGAACAATTGAGGTAGACGAACGCCGTCGTTCGACCCCTGCCACCGGTCCGGGCCGGTCGATTCCAGATCGAAGACGTCGGCGAGACCACTCGTGGGGGCGCTCACGACGCGTGGTTTCGTGTCGGACGGGGTGGACGAGGTAAGAATCCGCTGGTCCGGGCGACGTAGTCGTCGTAGGCCTGCCCCTTGCTCTTGCGCATGCCGCGTTCGAGAAGGGCCTTACCGCTGTAGCTCACCAGCAGTTTGATCATGACGATCGGAGAGACGATCGTGATCAGCGCCAATGGATCACCAAGCGCGAGGATGAACAGTCCGACCCAGACGCATGCATCACCGAAATAGTTGGGATGGCGGGTCCAGGCCCAGAGCCCACGGTCCATCACCTTCCCGGCATTGGCCGGATCAGCTTTGAAGCGGGAAAGTTGGTAGTCTCCAACCGATTCGAAGACGAAGCCGACGGTCCAGACCGCGATGCCGATCGCGCCGAGGACTCCGAGGGCGCGAAACTCGTACATCGCGAACTGGACGGGCAGCGACACCACGAGAATGAGGACGCCCTGGAGGCCGTAAATTTTGCGAATCAGGAACGGAACCAGCGGTCCCTGTTGATGTTTGAGCAGGGCAGTGTAGCGCTTGTCCTGCCCGTGCCCACGGTTTCGGAAGCCGATGTAGAGGCCGAGTCGCATTCCCCACACCACGGTCAGTGCCAGCACGACGAGGCGACGCAGATCGTTGCCGTCCGATCCGATGGACGTCAGGTACGAGACGGCGGCGACGACGGCAAAGCCAGGCCCCCAACAGATGTCGATGATCGAGTGATTGTTCATGCGGATGGCTACGGCCATCACGACTGCGATGAAGACGAGCACGGCGAGTGCGCTCACACCGAAGTTCAGTGCAAGATCGCCCAGTGGGATGTCGGTCATGCGCGCGCTTTCTGATTGTGGTGGTCGAGCAGTTCGGAAGCGAAGTCCGCGAAGGCTTCCTGTGCGCTCGGATAGGTGTGAGGAGTGCCGAGCCGGCTGGTCACGAGCAGTGCGTCGAGCGCTTTGGCATCGAGTTCTGTGGTGGTGGGCAAGAATTCGGTCGAGCCCTCGACGGCGTCGGCCGAACGCACTCCGTTACCTGCGGTGACGATCACCTGCCCGTTGGTCGTGGACTCGGGATCGACGAGGGCGGTGACCACCGGGGCTACCAGGTCGGCCCCCATGATGTCGATGAATCGTGGGTCCATTCCGGACTCGGTCATCTGCGTAGTGGCATAGGGCAGTACGACATTGGTGAACACATTGCGACTCGCGCCTTCGCCGGCCGCGGTGCGGCCCAGTGCGATGACGGCACCCTTACTGGCGGCGTAGGCGGACACGGTGGGTTCTCCGTGCAGTCCTGCGGTCGAGGCAATCATCACGATGCGCCCGAATCCGGCTTCGCGCATCACTCGGGAGGCTTCGGCGGCGACCAGTGCGGTTCCGACGACGTTTGTCGTGATGACGGTGCTGAGGTTCTCGGCGGTGGTGCGATGAAGCATCTGTGGACCGCTGACCGCGGCGCTGGTGATGCAGAAGTCGAGTCGTCCGAACCGAGTGAGAGCGTCGTCCACCAACTTTCGGCCGACCTCGGGGTCGGTGACGTCGTCGTGGTTGGCGACGGCCTGTCCACCGGCTTCGAGGATTTCGTCGACAACCTGATCTGCAGGGCCTCGGCCGCTCGAATCGAGTGTGCGATTTCGATTGTTGACGATCACCGTGACCCCTCGGCTCGCGAGATGCAGTGCGACGGCACGGCCGAGGCCCTTACCCCCTCCCGTGACGACGGCAACGCGGCCAGAGAGTGAACTGACGGTCATGAGGCGATCCGTTCGACGAGCACCGCGACTCCGACACCGGCGGCGCCGCTGACCGCGGCCACACCGTAGCGTCCGTCGCTCCGTACCAGTTCGTCGACACATGCGCCGACGAGAATTGCTCCGGTGGCGCCGAATGCATGGCCCATCGCCATCGTGCCTCCGTTGGGGTTCATGCGGTCCGGCCCGGCGTCAAGATCGCGGCGGAACCGTAGGCAGAGTGCGGAGAACGCCTCTGCGAACTCGAACACGTCGATGTCCTGTGGACGAAGCCCGGCTCGCGCGATGACTGCCTCCACGGCGCTCTGGCCCGCAGTGAGCATGAGGACCGGATTCACCGAAGTCGAGGCGGATCCGATGATCCGTGCGCGAGGGGTCAAGCCGGCTCTCGCCGCGGCTTTCTCGGATCCGAGGAGTAGGAGCGCTGCGCCGTCGGCCATGGCGGGAGAGGATCCGACGGTGTGCAGGTGTTCGATCTTGCCGACCTCAGGGTAGGCGGCGAGCGCGAGTGCATCCTGACCGGCGGCGCCGAGCCCTTCGAAGGCGGCAGGCAGCGCTGCGAGTCCCTCTGCCGTCGTCTCTGCCCTGACCAGTTCGTCGTGGGCTGTTCCCGCTTCTCCGTTTCTGCCGGGGACAGGCACAACGGACCGCTCGAATGCGCCGTTGCGCCAGGCCTCGGCAGCCTTGTGTTGGGTTTCGACGCCGTACGCATCCAACTCGTCGCGGGAGTACCCCTCGATCGTGGCATTCAAGTCGGCGGCAATACCCATATGGATGGAACCGATCTGCGCGATAGTTGCCGGATCGGTCCACAGCGGTCCGCGATCACTGAACATCGGAGTCCGGGAGACGCTTTCGACGCCACCGGCCACGACGAGGGACACGTCGTCGCCGCGAATGCGGGCCGCGCTCTGGCCGACTGCGTCGACGCCGGATGCGCAGAATCGATTGAGGGTTGCGCCGGGGACGGAGTCGCCCCAACCGGCAAGGAGTGCGGCAGTTCTCGCGATGTTCGCGCCCTGCTCGTCCACCTGCGATGCGCAACCGAGAACGACGTCGTCGATCTGTTCTGCGGCGAGGTTCGTTCTACCCTGCAGAGCCTTGGCCAGATGGACGACAAGGTCCACGGGGCTGTGTTCGTGGAGGGCGCCTCGCGCCGATGCTCGACCGCGCGGCGTGCGCACGTAGTCGAGGACAAAAGCATCAGTCATTTTCAACCCTTCAATTAGTAGAGTTACTCTGCTAGTTGTAGTACGGTTGCGGTGAAATTACAACCGCCGTTGCGCGGGTATCTCGGTGACGTCACCGAGGCCGGATCGGCAAGGGGAGAGGTCATGACTGTTTCGAACATTTGGATTCTCGGCGGGTACCAATCCGACTTCGCACGGAACTTCACCCGTGAGGAACTCGATTTCGCGAACCTTGCCGAAGAGGTGGTGAACCACACCCTGGACGCGGCGAAGGTTCCTGCCACCGACATAGAGGTGATCCACGTCGGTAATGCCTTCGGGCAATTGTTTGCCGGCCAAGGTCAGCTGGGCGCGATGCCCGCCACCGTGCATCCAGACCTGTGGGGTGTGCCCTCGTCTCGGCACGAGGCGGCGTGCGCATCGGGCAGTATCGCTGTACTTGCAGCGATGGCAGACCTGCGCGCCGGCAACTACGACGCGGCTCTGGTGATGGGTATCGAACTGGAGAAGACGGTTCCGGGTGATGACGCGGCCGGCCATCTGGGCGCTGCAGCCTGGGTCGGACACGAAGGTCAGGAAGCAAAATTCATGTGGCCGTACATGTTCGACCGTGTGTCGAAGGAGTACGGGCGGCGTTACGGGATCGACGAATCTCACCTTCGCACGATCTCGCAGATCAACTTCGCAAACGCGAAGAACAACCCCAACGCGCAGACACGCGGTTGGGCGGTACCCGATCTGCTCGGGAATGCAGGCGGCGACGACGCCACCAATCCTGTTGTGGAAGGCGGTGTTCGACGATTCGATTGCAGCCAGGTGACCGACGGTGGCGCCGGGGTGGTGCTGGTGACGGACAAGTACCTGCGTGAACACCCTGGTGCTGCGGCGACTCCGCTGGCCCACATCGCGGGCTGGGGTCATCGGACTGTTGGTTTAGGTCTCGAGCAGAAGCTGGCCCGCGACGCCGATAATCCCTACGTGATGCCACACGTTCGGGATTCGGTGATGGGTGCCTTCTCCCGGGCCGGAGTCGACCTGGCCGGGATAGACGGGATCGAAACACATGATTGTTTCACGGCGAGTGAGTATCTCGCGATCGACCACATCGGTCTGACCGCACCCGGCGAGTCGTGGAAAGCCATCGAGAGTGGTGACATCGCCATGGGCGGCAAGCTACCGATCAACCCCAGCGGCGGTCTGATCGGCGGTGGTCATCCGGTGGGTGCCAGTGGTGTCCGAATGCTTCTCGACGCGGCCCATCAGGTGACGGGAACGGCCGGCGGTTTCCAAGTCGAGGGTGCGAGCCGCTTTGCGACGCTCAACTTCGGTGGAAGTACGGCCACCACCGTCAGTTTTGTCGTCGACGCAGTTTCCTGAAAGTGCAGTCCAGCCTTTCCCCATCAGTCGAAAAGAGAATTCCATGGACGTCGAAATCGTAGGCAAGTTGTTGTCCACCCTTCCCGCCGATGACGATCACCCGTATCGCACCGGCCCGTGGCAACCCCAGACCACCGAGTTCAAAGCGGACAACCTCGAAGTCGTATTCGGTGAGGTTCCGAAAGACCTCGACGGTGTCTACCTGCGTAACACCGAGAATCCGCTCCATCCCTCGATGAAGGCGTATCACCCCTTCGACGGTGACGGCATGATTCACATCGTGGGCTTTCGCGACGGAGAGTCGTTCTACCGCAACCGATTCGTACGTACCGACGGCTTGGCGGCCGAGCAGGACGCCGGCGCTGCGTTGTGGGCCGGGCTTGCCGAGTCTCCCAAACTCAGTCGCCCCGAGGGCGGCAAGGGTGCGCGCACCCGTATGAAGGACGCGTCCAGCACCGACGTCGTCGTTCACCGGGGGACTGCTCTCACCAGCTTCTACCAGTGCGGAGATCTGTATCGTCTCGATCCGATGTCGGCGGAGACACTCGGCAAGGAAAGCTGGAACGGCAAGTTCCCCTTCGAATGGGGTGTGTCCGCGCATCCGAAGGTGGACGACAAGACCGGAGAAATGCTGTTCTTCAACTACAGCAAGGAAGCGCCGTACATGCACTACGGCGTCGTGGACTCGGCCAACGAGTTGGTCCACTACGTCGACGTCCCACTTCCCGGTCCGCGCTTGCCGCACGACATGGCCTTCACGGAGAACTACGCGATCCTCAACGACTGCCCCTTGTTCTGGGATCCGGTTCTGCTGGAGAAGGGCGCGCACGTCGCGAATTTCCATCCCGATATCCCGCTGCGTCTCGGAGTCATCCCACGCCGCGGAAATACCTCTGACATCAAGTGGTTCGAAGCCGATCCGACCTATGTCCTGCACTTCGTGAACGCCTACGAAGAGGGCGACGAGATTGTTCTGGACGGTTTCTACCAGGGCGATCCGGAACCGTCGGACAACGGTATGGGCAATCAGTGGGAGCGCGCCTTCCGTTTCCTCGCTCTCGATCGTATGCAGACCCGGCTTCACCGCTGGCGTTTGAACCTGGTCACCGGAGTCACGCGTGAAGAGCAACTCAGTGACTCGATCACCGAATTCGGCATGATGAACGGGAATTTCGCGGGCGAGAAGTACCGATACGCCTATGCGGCTTCTGGTAAACCGTCGTGGTTCCTGTTCGACGGCTTGGTCAAACACGACCTGCTGACGGGCAACGAGGAACGATTCTCCTTCGGTGACGGTGTGTACGGCAGCGAGACTTCGATGGCGCCGCGCGTGGGTGGTACCGCCGAAGACGACGGCTATCTCATCACGTTGACCACTGACATGAACGAGGATGCGTCCTTCTGCTTGATCTTCGACGCTGCCCGCGTCGGAGACGGACCGTTGTGTAAACTTCGCCTTCCCGAACGAATTTCGAGTGGTACGCACTCGACGTGGGCTCCGGGCGCCGAGCTCCGACGCTGGCAGAGTGCCGACACCGCCGCCGAAGCGGTCGGACTGTGACGGGCACGCACGACGCGGGCACGTGGGAGATCCTGCGACAGGTGGTGATCGGTGCACGAGACGTGGACAAGACCGGTCACCAATTGCGCGAAGCATTGAATCTGGCACCAGGATTCGCGGATCCACTGCTCGAAGACATCGGTTTGGCCGACGAGACCTTGGCCGTCGGGCCGCAGGCATTTCTCGAGATCGTCGCGCCGCTCGACGAGAAGGTCTCGCTGGCGAGATGGATCCGCAAGGGCGGAGGGGAGGGCGGCTATGCACTCTCGATCCAGGTTTCGAACATCGAGCCCTATCTGGAACGTGCAGCTGCGGCCGATGTTCGGACGGTGGCAGATCTCGAGGCCTACGGTCACCGGATCGTCCAACTTCATCCCGGTGATCTCGGACTGCTCGTAGAACTCGACGAGATTCCCGACGCCGACGAGTGGTTCTGGGATGAGACGGAGAAGGAGGTTTCCCTCGATCCCTGGGTCGACGACATCCTCGGCGTCGACGTGTCCTCGCCCGATCCGGCCAGGACGGCGACGCTGTGGGCCGAAGTGTTCGGAAAGAAACCGGTCTCGGCGCAACCACTCTCGATCAGGCTGGGATCACGCGTCGTGTCGTTCGTTCCGGGGGAGCGGTCGATGCTCACTGCAATCGATCTGGCGGCGTCGAGCGGCGCGTCTGCCGTCGAGCCCGGGCTGAGTGTCGGCGGCGTGGAGTTCCGGATTCACCCACGCTGAGCGTGCTTCACATCGAACGACAGAATTCGGGGCCGATCGCTCGAAGCGACCGGCCCCGAATTCGTGTCATGGACTCAAGCGAAGTCCTGTCGCAAACGAGTCTTGAGCAGCTTCCCGCTAGCGTTGCGTGGCAGCTCCTCGATGAACCGAACTGCACTGGGGCACTTGAAGTGAGCCAGTCGCTCGCGTGACCACTCGATGATCTCCGCTTCGGTTGCATCCGAATCAGCAGCTCGAACGACCACGGCAAGGGGAGTCTCACCCCACCGATCGGAGTGAACGCCGACTACCGCGACCTCGCGGATGCCGGGGTGCCCGGAGAGAACACTCTCCACCTCGGCCGGATAGACGTTCTCACCGCCGGAGACGATCATGTCCTTGAGGCGGTCGTGGAGGTAGAGATAGCCGTCCTCGTCGAACGATCCGCCGTCTCCGGTGCGAAGCCAGTCACCGTCCAACATGGTGGCCGCAGTGGCTGCTTCGTTACGCCAGTAACGCTTCATGACGTGAGCGCCGCCGATGACGACCTCGCCGCGGGTACCGACCGGGACGTCTTCGAGCGTCACGGGATCGACGATGCGGATGGGCACTCCGAACATCGGCTGCCCGACGGACTTCAACCGATGCGCGGTCGACTCGTCGGTCGCCCGATGATCTTCCGGGGTCAGCATGGTGACGCCGCCGGTCGACTCGGTGAGTCCGTATGCCTGCAGGAAACTACACCCGAAGACCTCGGTCGCGTCTTGCAACAGGGGCAGTGGCATCGGCGCGGCTCCGTAGACCAGGAACTGCAGGGCACTCCAATCTGCCTCGCGCACAGCCGGAAGGGAGGTCAGGACGCTGATCACCGCGGGAACGGCGACCGCATGCGTGACTTTGTACTCCTGCATCAGCGCGACGAGTTCGAGAGGTCCGGCGATGGTCTCGAGCAGTAGAGCGCCACCGCCGAGCGTCGTGACCAGGGCGAGACCCAGTCCGGCCACATGGAAGAACGGAACCGGGCACATAGCCACGGAGTCGGTGTCGAGATCGAGCAGGTGATACATGGTGGCGAGGGCACGGCCGAGGTTGGCGCCGGTGAGTTCGATTCCCTTGGGGTGACCGGTGGTTCCCGACGAGTAGAAGATCAGCGCTGTGTCGTCGGGGCGGCGCGACGACCCCGGATCGTCGTCGCCGACACCGGAAAGCCAGTCGTTCCACGAGATCGAGTTTCCGGAACCGTCCACCGTGACGACGGTCCGGACGCTACCGACCGCCGCGGCGACGTCGGAGAGGCCCTCATCGCCTGCTCCGAGTACGACGACGGTCGGCTCGCTGTTGCTCAGGATGTAGCCGACCTCGCCCGGTGCCAGCCGATTGTTGACGGCCGTCAGAATCGAGCCCATCTTCGAAGATCCGTACAGGACGGAGAGGAAAGACGGTGCATTGGCCCCGATGTACGCCACCCGGTCGCCGGGTCGAACACCATCGCGCAGAAGTGCATTCGCGACACGATTTGTTTCGATGTCGAGTTCACGGAAACTGGTACGCCCGTCATCGGAGATGACGGCGGTGCTCTCCGGACTGGCAATCGCCCGGCTGCGCAGCAAGTCTTCCAGATTCTGCACGGGGCGACCGTCGGGCAGGAGCGCGTTCACGGAAGGTTCACGGACGGCAGGTTCACGGGTGGCAGGTTCACGGGTGGCAGTCGAACCTACGGCCGTCGGCTGAGTTGTCATGCTGAATGCTCCAATCTGAAGGGGGCAAAGACAGGGGGTTCGAAAATGCCGGCGGGAGCAGCGAGTACATGCTCGACGGCGCGTAGTGCCGGGCCTGCAGTGATGAACTGACCGGCTGTCGTGCGACTGTTCGGATCTTGTGGTTCGACCAGGTTGACGGTCATCACGATCTCGGGTTTGCCGAAGAGGTGGACTTCCCATTGGTCCCGTCCCGCGTATTCGTCGCGAGCAGGTTCCATGGTCCAGATGATGGCGAGGGTGAGGAACTGCTTTCCGTCGACCATTGCGTGCCAGCGCCATTCGGTGGTTCCGACGGTTCCCGCGGCGATGCGTCCGGCGGCGACGTCGAGATCCGTACGTGCCGGAACGACCCTGTGATCGGACACGACCTCGTCGTAGGTGACGCCCAGGCGCTCGCACATGAACGCGATGGTCTCGAGGTACAGCGACGCGTACAGCGAGGGCAACGGCCCGGTTCCGTCCAGTTCCTCCGGGGGCGAACCCATTCCCATGACGGTGAACGCGAAGTCGGGGTCAGGCATGCCGCGAGCGTCGAGCACCTCGTCGATCGTAATTCGGTCGAGTTCGATCGATGTTCCCGTCAGCGCCAACGCCAATCGCTCGCCGATGACACCTGGGCTCACGCCGACCCCGAAGAGCGTCGAATCGCCTTCCTTGCATGCTTGGGCGAACATGTGCTCGCGTTCGGTGCCGTGTGCGCGGGGGAAGTGCTGCCCGGCCGTCGTGATCACGTTGATCCCGGCGCGAAGCAGACGGCACAGATCGTCGTCGTGGCGTTCGTACGGAATCTGCAACCGCGGACTGTGGATGAGAACCTGTGGGCGCGAGCGGATGATCTCGTCCACGTCGCGTGTAGCGATCACCCCCGTCGGTGCTCGTCTGGCGATGTCACCGGCGTCTCGACCCGCCTTGGCGTCGCTGTACACGTAGAGGCCGACCAACTCGAGGTCGGGACGATCGATGATTCCGCGTAGCGCCGTCTTGCCGATGGCGCCGGTCGCCCACTGGGCAACACGAATCGGATCGCTCATGATCGGGTGGTCAGTTCGCCGGCGAAGAGGAGCTTGCCCAGTCCGCGTTCGTACCGAATCGGGTCGCGGGCCAGGCGCGCACGCGCGTCGATTGCCATGAAATCGGTGTCGCACGTCCACTCGCCGCGTTGCATGGCGGCGAGTCCGGTTGCCGCGATGTCGAGAGGGTTTTCCTTGTGGCCCTGCACATGTGACGCCATGCGGGTGTCGACGCTGCCGACGATCAACGACGTGACGGTGATGCCGTGCGGTTCGAGTTCGGCGCGAGCGATGCCGCCGAGCGACAGAGCAGCCGCCTTGGCCGGTGAATAGCCACCCATGAAGGCGGTCGGAGCGATTGCGGCCACCGACAGGACGTTGACTATCGATCCTCCGCCGCGGGCGGCGAGTACCGGCGCGAAGGCGCGGATCATCGTCAGAGGCCCGAAGTAGTTGACCTCCATCTCGGCTCGCGCAGCCGCTTGGTCGTAGGCCTCGATCAACCGATTCCCGGTGAACAGTCCGGCATTGTTGACGACCACTGTGGTGTCACCGCACTCCCTGGCCGCTGCATCGACGAGTCCTGGATCGGTCACGTCGAGTTCGACGATGTGCGCTCCGGTGGATCGCAGCTCGGCGGGCGCCTCGTCGGGATTTCTCACCCCTGCATAAATTTTGGCGGCACCCATCGACTTCGCCTGTTGGACGAAGGCCAAGCCGAGCCCTCGATTGGCGCCGGTGACGAGGACAGTCGCGCCCTCTATCGGCGTTCCGCGAAACCTTGTCATGAGTGCTCCTGTGTCTGCCGGGTGTAGATGAGGTCGTCGGGAAATTTCTTGCTCTTCTTCAAGGACGTTTCAGGCGCGAGCATCCCGAAGATCCAGCCTTCGGCTGTGGCCATGTCGTGGTTCCAGTCCCACCGCAGGGCGCGGTGGCGGATTCCCCACCTGCCGTCCTCGTAGCCGAAGCGGTCGATCAGGCGCGCCGAGGTGAGTGTGCCGGCTATGCCGTCCGAGTGCTTGATTCGTGCGAAGGCAAGCACGTAGGACTCGACGTGTGCTGTGTCCCCGTCGAGTTCGATCAGGACGTTGGTCATTGCGTGGGTGGTCAGTGACCGTGGGTGAGTGATGGCCCCGGCGATGTGGTCGATGTAGTCGTCGGCGGTGCCGGTGAAGACACCCCCGTGGTCTTCGGTTGCGCCGGGTAGATAACACCGCCTGGCGTCCTCGACGTCTCCGCGATCGGCAGCTCGGAGGAAACGAGCCAGAACCTCGTAGATTTCCTGCTTGGCGACGAGAGCGTCGACCGGGCTGTAGTCCCTGACGTCTGGGCCCCCGCCGCTGTCGACTGCGTGAATGTTGTTGGACCTCACGATGATGTCCCTTCTCGGCTCCGGATTGGGGGCCGCACGTTGACGGAGTGCCTCTGTTTACTGTAGTAATCTCTATCACACTGTTAATTGAAGTGTCACGAGGAGGTGAAACCAATGCTTGGAAACACACCACCCGCACAACCCGCGAATGACCCGGTCGTACTCACGCTCTCCGATGTATCGATCGAATTCGGCGGAGTCACGGCTCTCGACGACGTCGGCTTCGACGTCCACGCCGGCCAGATCTGCGGACTCATCGGGCCGAACGGCGCTGGTAAGACCACGCTGTTCAACTGCATCACAAGGATTTACGAACCGAGTCGCGGTGTCATCACCTGGCAAGGAACCGACCTCTTGGGATTGCGGCCCTATGCATTGGCATCTGCAGGGATCGCTCGGACCTTCCAGAATCTCGCACTGTTCAGCGGCATGAGCGTCTTCGACAACACCATGGTCGGCGGATCGTCTCGGGGCCGCTTCGGACTGGCGAGCGGGGTTCTCGGCTGGCCTCCAGCGCGCGCCCGAGTCCGAGAACTGCGAGAGAAGGCCTGGTACCTGCTCGAACGCCTCGAACTCGTCGACGTCGCGAACGCGCCGGCAGCAGGCCTTCCGTTCGGAACACTCAAGCGCGTCGAACTGGCACGAGCATTGATGTCCGAGCCTTCGCTGCTTCTGCTCGACGAGCCCGCCGGCGGGCTCACACACAGCGAAGTCAAGGAGCTGGGAGAACTGATCGTCTCGCTCCGCGACGACTTCGGCTTCGGAGCGCTTCTGGTCGAACACCACATGGGATTGGTGCTGGGTATCTCCGATCACGTTGTCGCACTGAACTTCGGCCACAAGATCGCTGAAGGTACTCCGGCGGAGATCCAGCAGAACGACGCCGTGATCAATGCTTATCTGGGGCGAGCGGCATGATCCTGCTGAGCGTCGATGATCTGCATGCCGGTTACGGGCGAGGCAATGTACTGCACGGGGTTTCGCTCGACGTGGAACCCGGCGGGGTCGCTGTCGTTCTCGGCGCGAACGGTGCCGGCAAGACCACCATGATGCGTGCGCTTGCCGGATTGATTCCGCACCAGGGAACGATCACCTTCAACGGTTCGCCGCTCGGATCCAAACCTGAACGCGCCGTGGCCGCCGGCGTCAGCCTTGTCCCACAGGGCCGTGGAACTCTCGGTCAACTGTCGGTACGTGACAACCTGCTCGTCGGCGCTGCGCTTCGCAACGACAAGGCGGAGATCGAGGCCGACATCGAGCGGTGGTGTGAGACATTTCCGGTGCTCGCGAGGAGGTCCACACAGTTGGCAGGTTCGCTGTCAGGCGGTGAACAGCAGATGCTCGCGGTCGCGCGGGCATTGATGAGCCGTCCCACCCTGCTTTTGTGCGACGAACCGAGCCTGGGTCTGGCGCCCATCGTCATCGCCGAATTGTTCGACACACTCGGTGCTATCAACCGGAGCGACGGAACTGCACTGCTGATCGTGGAACAGAATGCCGATCTCGCGATGAAACTCGCGTCGAAGGTCTTCCTGCTCGACGTAGGCACCATCGTCGCTGCCGGCACGCCCGAGGAATTTCGTTCCGACGACGTCGTGCGCAGCGCCTATCTCGGGTACCAGGAGTAAACGGTGACACTCTTTCTCGAACGACTCATCTCCGGATTGACCAACGGATCGATCTATGCAATTCTCGCGCTGGCACTCGTGGTGGTGTTCCGTGCCACCGGCACGATCAACTTCGCTCAGGGCGAGTTGGCCCTGTTCACAACCTTCGTGGCGTGGTGGCTCACAACGATGTCCTGGCCGATCTGGGCCGCGATCGGAGCGGCTCTCGCTCTCGGCTTCCTGCTCGGGGCGTTGATGGAGCGTCTGCTCATCCGGCCGGTTCAACGTAGAAGTGACATGGCAGTGCTGATAGTGGCACTGGGATTGTTCACCGGGCTCAACTCGTTGGCCGGAATGTTGTGGGGGAGCGAAACGAAGATCATGCCGAGCCCGTTTCCCAACGGTCCCACCGACTACATCTCGGTGGGCGGCGCGCGCGTGTACGGCGACGCACTGGGCGTACTGGTTGCGCTCGTTGTCCTACTTGTGTTGATGTCCTTGCTCTTTCGCAAGACGAGAGTCGGTCTGCACATGCGTGCCGTCGCGGACAATGCCGAATCTGCCACTCTCGCCGGAGTTCCGACCAGCCGGATACTCGCAATCGGCTGGGGTGTTGCGGCAGCGATCGGCGCACTGGCCGGTGTCCTGGTCACTCCGCTCTCGCCGCAACAACTCGGCCTCACGACCATGTTCCCGATCTTCATCGCAGCATCTGCGGCAGCGCTGTTCGGCGGTCTGGACAGTCTTGTCGGCGCAGTTGTGGGTGGGTTGACGATCGGTGTTCTGGAATCGATGCTCAGCGGCTACATTTCGGTCATCGGCGGTTCGCTGCAGCAGACATCCGCGCTACTGATCATCGTGGTGATCCTCTTCGTCAGACCCAATGGACTGTTCGGTACCAAGAAACTGGAGCGGGTATGACGACGCTTGCCGAGAGAAATGAACCCGCGGTCGCCGAAAAGGCAGTCAGGCGACCGCGCGTGGTGGTTGCCGGATCGACGTCGTACCGGATACTCCAACTGGTTCTGCTGGTGGCTGCCGTCTGTGCCCTGCTCCTCGTGTCGCAGAGCGCGCCGTTTCGCGTAGGGCAGTTCACGAGTGTCTTCATCATCGCGATTGCCATCGCCGGACTGAATATCGTCAGCGGGTACACCGGACTTCTGTCGATCGGCCATTCTGCCTTCTTCGGCCTCGGCGCGTACACGACCGGCGTTCTGATCGTCGATCGCGGATACTCGCCGTTGACCACAATCCCGATGGCAGTCGTATTGTGTTTCGTACTAGGACTTCTCGTCGGGCTTCCCTCCTTGCGGATCAAAGGGCTGTATCTGGCTCTCGTTACCCTCGCCGTCGCTGTGGCGTTTCCCGAAGTGATCCGCAAGACCGGGGATCTCACCGGTGGCGCGGCCGGCATGGTCGTTCGTGCGAATCTTCTGGTCCCGCCGAAATGGACGGGTTTGACCCGCGCGGACACCTATCTCTGGATCTTCTGGGTTTCGGTAGTGACGCTGGCAGTGGTCATGCTCCTGATCCGCAATCTCGTCAAGAGTCGATTCGGTTTGGCAATGGTTGCGGTGCGCGACAACGAGATTGCGGCGAGTGCAAACGGCATCAACGTCGCGCGGGTCAAGATTCTCGCTTTCGGACTTTCCGGCGCGATCACCGGTCTGGCAGGTTCGCTGTTCACGATGTACATCGGCGCGCTCTCACCCGAGTCCTTTTCGTTGATGAAGTCGATCGAGTTCATCACCGGACTGGTGTTGGGCGGAATCGCAACGCAATTCGGCCCGATCGTCGGGGCGACGGCAGTGGTGTTCCTGCCGTACTACACCGGAAGCGTCACCGACGGCCCCGTGTCGGGAGTGGTGTTCGGCGCGGTGCTGATCGCGATCGTGTTCTTGATGCCGGACGGAATCGTCGGCCGGATCAACAGCGTTCTCCGACGGTTTGTCCTCGTGGTTCCCGCAGATCATCCCAAGTATCGCGAAGGTGAACCCCGCACCTGAGCGCCGTCTCCCTCGCCCACTCTCGTTTCTCTCAACTCACAGCAAGGAACTGGACGATATGAAAAGGCAGACCACGATTCCCGCAGTCATCGCCGCTGCGGCACTACTCCTTTCGGCCTGCGGAGGTAACTCCGACGCAGAGAGCAACACGTCGACCTCGGCCGGAGCAGTATCGGTCGACGACTGCAGCGATCCCAGTGGTGCCGCGGCGCCGATCACCGACAAACTCACGGTGGGGTGGAGTGGGCCGACGTCCGGCCCGCTCGCCGACGCGGTCGGCAACGTGATCGAAGGAATGCGAGCACGGTTCGAGGTCGAGAACGCGGCCGGCGGCGTCGGCGGCGTCAAGCTCGACGTCGTGGTCAAGGACGATGCCTTCTCCCCGGAGCGCGCCAAAGCCAATGTCGGAGAGTTCATTCAGAAGGACAAGGTCGACGTTCTGGGCACGTTCGGAGCAGGCCAGTTGAACGCCATCGCGGACGACCAGACCACTGCCTGTGTTCCACTGCTCTTCGCGCAGGCAGGCATGCCCGAGTTCCGGGTGATCGAAGACTTTCCGTGGACCACGGAGTATCTACCGGATCCGGGCGTCGAGATGGAGGTAGTGGTCGAAAGCCTGAAGAAGAAGTATCCGAGCGGCGCCAAGGTTGCCTTGGCCACGAACCAGACCGAGTCCGGACAAGGGATCGCCAACGGCTTCAAGTCCGCGATCGAAGGAACGAACTTCGAGATCGCAGCCGAAGAGGCGCTGACCGACCCCAAGACGGCGGCATCGACCCTCAAAGCCAGTGGCGCCGAGGTATTGGTGGTGGCCGGTGTCACCACCGATTGCCTCGCGATCACCCAGGCGATCGGACGTGTCGGATGGAAGCCCGACACCGTGATTCAACCGTCGAACTGCGTCGACGGTGCGACGCTGTATGCGCCCGCCGGTGATGCTGCCGACGGGCAGCAGGTGATGGTGTGGCTCAAGGATCCCAACAACGCCCTCTACAAGGACGACGCGGCGGTACGTGACTACCTGGCCGGTGCGGCTGCTCACGGTGCCGATTCCCCGACCAACAGCTACACCGTGAATGGCTGGGCCATCGGTGACCTGTTGGTGGACAACTTCACTCGGGCCTCTGAGTCATCCGACGGACTCTCACGCGCCAGCATCATGAGTGCCGCACGAACGCAGGACTACCACCCGCCGATGTTCATCGACGGAATCAAATTCACGATGACCGCGGACCATGCATTGGGAATCCTGGCATTCCAGCCGTTCGAGTGGAACGCCGCTACCCAGGCGTTCGAGAAGCAAGGCGACGTGATCGACATTTCCGGCCGTTACGAGAACTGAAACGAGTACGCGAATGAACAAGGCACACAGGGGATTGCATCCTCGCGTCAAGGTGGACGAATACACCTCGAAAGGATGGTGGTCCGACGAGACGATCGATCAGGTGTTCCGGGCGCAGGTGCGGGTACGCGGTGACGAACTTGCCGTGGTTGATCCGGCGAACCGGAGCGAGTTGTCCGGCGGAGATCCGCGACGCCTCAGTTGGAACCAACTGGAGAGCGAAGTCATCGCGCTCGCTGCCGGCTTCTCCGAGGTGGGTTTGGGCCGGGGAGATGTTCTGGGCGTGCAGATGCCCAATACCGTCGAATTGGTCGAGGTCTACCTTGCAGCGTGGTCTCTGGGGATCGTGGTCTCGCCATTGCCCATGCAGTACCGCGAACGTGAAGTGGAAGGAATGGCAAACCAGGCGGCGTTTGCAGCATTTGTCACCGTACCCAGTTTTGGTGACAGACTCCCTGCTACGGAGATCGCTGCAATCAGATCCCGGATTCCCTCTCTGAGATCGGTGTTCGCCTACGCTCCCGCATCCGAGCTTCCGGCCCAGTTGCCCGCCGGTGTCGTGGGGCTGAGTCCTCGGGCGGCCACCGAAACACAGCGCAGTGAATTGGATGTACGAATCACCGAAGATCCCAACGACCCCAACGATGCGATGACGATCTGTTGGACCTCCGGGACCGAAAGCGAACCGAAGGGGGTCCCACGTTCGCACTACGAGTGGCTGGCCATCTGCTGGGCCACGATCGACGCTCCCGACATCGGAGTCGGCGACGTCTTGTTGAACCCGTTCCCGATGGTCAACATGGCCGGAATCAACGGAATGTTCCTGCCGTGGCTCCGCACGGGATGTGTACTGGTACAGCATCACCCGTTCGACCTTCGAGTATTCCTCGGGCAGATCGAGGCCGAGCGCGTGACGTACACGGTAGCGCCGCCTGCGCTGTTGTGGATGCTGCTCGCCGACGAGTCGATGCTCGCGGCGGTCGACCTGTCGAGCTTGACTCGGATCGGTTCGGGTTCGGTGCCACTGCAACCTCCGATGGTGCGGGGATGGCAGGAGCGATATGGAATCGGAGTCATCAACTTCTTCGGGTCCAACGAAGGCATCAGTCTGCTCTCCTCGCCTGCGGACATGCCGGATCCGGACGACCGCGCACGGTACTTCCCTCGTTTCGGTGTCGAGAACTTCCGCTGGAGCACCAGAATCTCGGACTGGATGGACGTTCGCTTGGTCGACGTGGTCACCGGCGAGGACATCACGGAAGTCGGGCACCCGGGTGAGTTGCGAATCAGCGGACCGACGGTCTTTGCCGGCTATCTCGGCGATCGGCCGTCTCCGTTCGACGAGCGCGGATTCCTCTGCACCGGAGACATCTTCGAGATTGCCGGGGATCACGGGCAGTTTCTCCGCTACCTGGACCGGGGGAAGGACCTCGTGATCCGCGGCGGAATGAACATCGCCCCAGCCGAACTGGAGGGATTGATCGCCGAGCATCCGGCCGTTGCGGATGTGGCCGTCATCGGCGACCCCGACGAAGTACTCGGTGAGCGCGTCGCAGCAGTGGTGACACTTCGACCCGAGACGGAACTCGAACTCGATGCTCTGGTTGCGTTCCTGAAGGACAAGCGCATCGCGTCGTACAAACTTCCCGAGCGGCTGGAGATTCGGAAAGAACTGCCGCGCAATTCGACCGGAAAGATCCTCAAGCGTGAGCTTCGACAGAAGAGTGTGGCATGAGTGTGATGAACGACAGTGACAAGCTTGCGTTGGCGCGTGAGATGTTCCAGGCGTGGGACGTCATGGACTGGACACGCGTCGTCGACTTGTTCGCCGAGGACGGTGTGCTCCACAGCGTCATGCAGGAACCTCTTGTCGGCAAGGAGGCCGTTGCGGGCCGAATTGCGTTACTGGCAAGCAAGTGTGAACGGATCACACTGAAGATCGAGTCTCTCGGCGTGATCGACGGAAGGGTATTTGTGCAGCGAGTGGACGACTTCCACTTCGACGGTACCCATGGCGTCGTTCCTGTTGTCGGAATCCTCAGCATGGCAGACGGACGGATCACCGAGTGGCTCGAGTACTACGACCGTCCGACACTGTTGGAGGGAATGGGTCTTGTCTCCGACTTCGAGTAGAGGTTTGCCGACCATCGACATCTCCCTGGGGTTGTGGCAGGACCGTCCGCCGCGGGAGGTGACCACTACCGCGCGCCTCGCCGACAAACTGGGGTTCGGCCGAGTGTGGGTGGGGGAGATGGCGACGTACGACGCCTTTGCGCTGGCGACGTCGGTCGGCGTCGGCTTCGAGTACTCCGAACTGGTGGTCGGCCCACTCGCGGTGACGGTTCGTGATCCGGCGATGATCGCGATCGGGGCGGCGTCGGTGGCCGATCTCACCGGGCGCCACGTGTCGATCGCCTTGGGTACGTCCAGCACTGTCGTGGTCGAAAAATGGCATGGACGAAGCAGGTCCGGGGCAGCTCGGGCGCTCGCGGAGTCCGCCCGCGGTGTACGAGCGCTGATGGACGGTGAACGGGGCGAAGTCGCCGGAACGGTGATGCGGACCAGCGGATATCGGCTGCGACTTCAGCCGCCAGGTGGGCGGCTGATCGTTGCGGCATTCGGGGACAAGGCGCTTCGGGCCGCGGTGGAGTTGGGCGACGAACTGGTGCTCAATCTGGTCAGCCCGGAGCAAGCGGGGCGCCTGATCACACGGTGCAAGGAAATCGCTGCCGAGTTGGAAACCGGCATGCCTTTCGTGTCGGTGTGGGCACCGGCTGCCGTCGCCGAGAATGGACCGTCACAGGTGTCGATCGATCAACTTCGACGCGGGCTCGTACCGTATCTGGCTGCTCCGGGGTACTCGGACATGTTCGTCCGCGCGGGCTTCGCTGATGTGATCGAGGCAGCCAGGGCCGGGGCCGCGCCGCGCGAGCTCTTGAGCCAGGTCTCGGACGCGATGGTGGCAACGGTGGGAATCGTCGGGACTCCGGCCGATGCCCGCGAGCAACTCGAGGCGTACCGAGCGGCGGGTGTGGACTCCGTCGTGGCCGTGCCTTCATCCACTGATTCGGATCCTGCCGGCAAAGTGACCATGGAACTTCTTGCGGAGATGGCATGACGGACCCCCGACGAACTTACTCTCAGGTAAGTTCGTCGGGGGTATGTCTAACCGAAGGAGTTGCCGTGAGTGATCGCGTTCGTGTCGAGGTAGTGCAGTCGGTGGCGTACGTGACGCTCAGCCGACCGGAGAAACTCAACGGTCTCGATCTGGACATGCTCGACGCCCTGGTGGACGCCGCTCGAACTATCGAAGCCGATCGTTCGATCCGGGGCGTGATTCTTCAAGGCGCGGGTGACGCGTTCTCGGCCGGGTTGGACTTCGCCTCTGCGGGTAAGCAACCGAGGCGCATGGCGAAGGCCTTCGCGAAATTTCCCGGTCAGAAGACCAACCTCTTTCAACGCGCGTGCTGGGTGTGGCGCGAATTGCCCGTGCCGGTCATCGCGGTCGTTCACGGGCACTGCTTCGGTGGGGGACTGCAATTGGCGCTCGCCGCAGACTTTCGATTCACCACCCCCGATTGCACGTTCTCGGTGATGGAGGCGAAGTGGGGATTGATCCCCGACATGACCGGAACGGTCACGATGCGCGAACTCGCGGCAATGGACGTCGTGAAACGCCTCGCCATGACTGCTGAACTGTTCGACGGAAATCAGGCTCTCGAGTGGGGGTTCGTGAGCGGAGTCAGCGACAATCCGATCAAGCCGGCACAGGAACTGCTGTCGCAGATCGCGGTTCGCTCGCCGGACGCCGTCGCAGCGACGAAGACGTTGCTGCACAAGACCTGGAACCGCTCGCCTCGCGGCGCGTTCTGGATCGAATCGCGGATCCAACTGGCGCTGATGCGAGGCAAGAACCACAAGATCGTGCGTACAGCGAATGCTGCGAAGAAGTTGCCGGAGTTCGCCTTTCGAAAGTTCGGCTGACAAACTCCGGCATCGCGACGCCGTTGGGCGTCCACATTCAGGTCGATCACACCATCAGGTCTCGTCCTGATCGATCCTTGATGAGCATCGTGGCGACGAACGAGACCGCCGCCAGCAGGGCGAGGTAGATCGAGATGGCAAGGGTGCCACCGGTCTTGCCGAGGAGCCACTGTGCGACGGTGGGAGCAAAGGCGCCGCCGAAGATGGTGCCTACCGCGTAGGAGATCGACGCACCGCTGTAACGGATCGAAGCCGGGAACAGTTCGGCGAACAACGCGGGTTGAGGTCCGTACGACAGCCCGAGTCCGACCGAGAACAGGATCATCGCCACGTAGATCCAGCCGAGATTCCCGGTGTCGATGAGGAGGAAGAACGGCACCGCGAAGAGGACCATTGCGAGGTTGCCCACGTTCATCACCGTGGTGCGGCCGCGTCGATCCGACCAGTAGGCGCCGATCATGGTGAAAACGCCCCACGTGACGGCACTTGCGAGCGTGGCAATCAGTAGTTCGGTCTTACCCAGGCCATAGGTCTTGGTTGCGTACGCGACGATGAATCCGCCGATCACCATGTAGCCGTTGCCGTTTGTGCCGATGAAGGACAGCGCCGCGAGTACGACCTGCTTCGGGTGTTTCTTGAACAGAGTTCGGATAGGCGTGTTGCTCTCGGTGCGGCGTTCCTTGAGTTCGGCGAATACGGGTGACTCGCTGACCTTGCTTCGAATGTAGAAGCCGACGCCGATCAACACGACGCTGAGCAGGAACGGCACTCGCCATCCCCAGGTGGTGAACTGTTCGTCCGTGAGGGTGAACGTGCACAGTGCCAAAACGCCGGTGGCGAGCAACATTCCGAGCGGTACTCCCATCTGTACGAACGCTCCGAAGAATCCTCGACGCTTGGTGGGTGCGTGTTCGACGGCAAGAAGAGCGGCCCCGCCCCATTCGCCGCCCGTCGAGAATCCTTGGACGACGCGAAGCAGGATCAACAGGATCGGTGCCCAGATTCCGATCGAGGCATACGTCGGCAGCACGCCGATGAGAACCGTCGCGGCACCCATCATCGCCAACGTCGCGACCAGGACACGTTTGCGGCCGAGCCTGTCGCCGAGATAGCCGGCCACGATGGCACCGAGAGGACGGAAGACAAAGCTGATGCCGACCGTGACGTAGGAGACGATCTGGCCGGCCGAGCCCATCGGCTTGAAGAACAGGTCGGCAAAGATCAGGGCTGCAGCTTGGGCGTAGATGAAGAAGTCGTACCACTCGACGGTGGTGCCGACCATCGACGCCATCGCGGCGCGGTCGTATTCCTTCGCGGCGGGCTTGGTGCCAGTTCTGGTTGTGGTCATCGAGCTACTTTCTGCCAGTCACGTGGTTCACCGACACGGTGAAACTGCGAAGTCGGAACAGGGGAGAAACGCTGTTCGATCTGCGACGTTGCCGGTGTGCTCGGTGCATGCTTTTGGCTGACTCGGAGCGTTCCTGCGCGATCTCATCGTCGATATCGGCAACCGAATGATCGGTAGGTAATGAATTATGCAGAAGTGTGAGCGTCAACACAAGCGATGCCGGAAAAGTCTGATTGTTTGATGCGGAGCGTGCGAGAAGTCAGCGACTCACGTGTGGAGTGACGCCGCGATCCGCAGATCGATTTCCCTGGCGCTGAGCAGATGGTCGAGGACGAGAACCGCACAACCGAGGATGCCGGATTGTGCGCCGTGGCTGACCGAAGCGATCTGAAGCTTTCGGGTGGCAAGCGCCGTTGCGTTGCCGTAGACGGACTCCCGAAGCCCGGCGAGGAAGAGTTCGTCCGCCTCGGCCATGTCGCCGCCGATGATCAGGACCTCGGGATTGAGGAGATTGACCGCGCCGGAAATGACGTCGCCGATCAGTCGGCCGCTGCTTCTGATGAGCCGGCGGGCTTCGCTGTCGCCGTCCAGGGCGAGGCGGACGACATCACGCACGTGACCGACGCTTCGGCCCTGATCTCGGAGGGCATGCACGAGAGCCCAACCGCTGGCGACAGTTTCGACGCAGCCGACGTCGCCGCAGCGACACTTCATGCCCCGCGCTGCAGCGGTTTTGGTATGCCCGATCTCGCCGGACGCTCCGAGTGAACCGCGTTGGAGGACTCCGCCCATGACGATTCCTGCGCCGAGGCCGGTTGACGCCTTGATCATCAGGAGGTTGGGCGCACTCTCGCGTCGCTCGCTCAATTCGGCCAGAGCCATCACGTTGGCATCGTTGTCCGCGAACAGCGGAGCCGTGGTCACCGATGCCAGATAGGGGGCAAGCGCGACTCCGTCCCATCCCGCCATCATCGGAGAGTCGAGGCTTGCTCCCGCGGCGACGTCGACCGTTCCGGGAATGCTCAGTCCGATTCCGATGACCTCGGTAGACGCGCGGTGGACCTGGGCCAGTAGTGACGAAAGATGCTCGGCAATTTCGGGCATCAGTTCGTCGGGGCCGACCCCGACCGACTTGTCGATGTCTTCTGCCGCGAGGATCGTGCCCGCCAGGTCGGTGACGGCAAGTTGTGCCCGCGATCGACCGATTGCCACGACGAGAACCACGCCGGACGAGTTCGCGAAGGTGAGAGTGGACGGCGGCCGGCCGCCCGTCGACGGGCCCTCGTCGTCATCGGCGATCAAACCAAGCGATTGAAGTGCTGCAACCCTGGCCGATACCGCCGTCCTGGACAGGCCGGTGAGCTTCCCGATCTCGCTGCGCGTGGTCGCGGAACCGCTGCGTATCAGCGTGAATACCTCTCCCGCGGTAGCCGGAGTCGTGGACGGTCGGGTCATTGTCCTATTCAAGCATTCCTCGTCGGTAACTTCAGCGTGCGAAAGTTCGCATACTTTGTCCACAAAAAGACGTAAGTAGGTCTTGTGAAAAAGCAGAAGTAGGCATAGTCTGTGTCTTGACTCACTGCCACGGGCGTCCGAGGAGACGAGTCGCAGTTTCTGTGAAGCAGGGCGCACAAACAGGGGAGAACCTGATGAGCCGCACGGATACACAAGAGATCGTCGAGTTCGCACGTAAGTGGCAGCAGTTCGACGGTGGACCTGACGAAGAGATCTTTGTAACCTTCGGCCTCGCCCCGGACGAGTATTTCCGCAGGCTGCAGGCAATTCTCGACGACGGCGTCGTAGCGCTGACTCCGCCGGTCACCGGCGAACTCGCAACGGTCTGTGCACATCGACTCGGCCAATCGGTCAGGCGTCGATAAGTCCGACCCGGCGTCAGCCCAGAGTCACCCGAATCCGTGTCACCCGAGTAAGGAATTGAGGTCGCCATCATGCACAAGCACCTTCCGATGCCGTACCCGACCGCCGAAGTGTGGGACTGGCAGCTGCAGGGAGCGTGCCGCGGGCACGATTCCGCGGTGTACTTCCATCCGGACGGCGAGCGTGGACACGCCCGCGAGAACCGTGAACGCAACGCCAAGAAGGTCTGCGCGACGTGCCCTGTACTCCAGCAGTGCCGCGAACACGCACTCTCCGTCCACGAGCCGTACGGCATCTGGGGTGGAATGACGGAGACCGAGCGCGCAGAATATGTGCGATCGCTGCGTAAGCGCAGCAACCGGATGCCCGCGGTCGCCAACGCGAGCTGACGGTCCTTCGGAAAGGACGCCAGTGTGACCCTCGTAGCCGGTATCGATTCGTCTACCCAGTCGTGCAAAGTCATTGTCCGTGATGCCGATTCGGGAGAGCTGGTACGAGAAGGGCGGGCGGCGCACCCCGTCGGTACCGAGATAGATCCGGCATGCTGGCTCGAGGCGATGGACAGTGCAATCGCCGCGGCGGGTGGGCTCGGCGACGTCGCAGCCGTATCGGTCGGAGCTCAACAGCACGGCATGGTGTGTCTGGACAGTGGCGGCGAGGTTGTCAGACCGGCGTTGCTGTGGAACGACACTCGGTCGGCGAAGGCTGCGACCGATCTGGTCGAAGAGTTCGGCGGACCCAAGGCGTGGGCCGACGCAGTTGGTGTAGTTCCGGTCGCCGCGGTCACGGCAAGCAAGCTTCGATGGCTGGCAGATCACGAACCCGGCAATGCCGATCGCACTGCCGCGGTGTGTCTTCCGCATGACTGGTTGTCCTGGAAGTTGGGTGGGTCCGGCTCGATCGAGGAGCTTGTTACCGACGCGGGCGACGCCAGTGGAACCGGCTATTATGCTGCCTCGACGCGCGAATATCGTAAAGATTTGCTGGCGTTGGCATTTCGCGGTCGAACCCCGCATGTTCCCCGAGTTGCATCGCCGAACGAAAAGATCGGAAGTACACGTTCCGGAGGTATTGTCGGGCCTGGCACCGGTGACAATGCCGCAGCCGCACTGGGTTTGGGAGCAGTTCCCGGTGACGTGATCATCTCGATCGGAACATCCGGCGTCGTCTCGGCTGTATCGGCCACCCCCACGCACGATCCCGGCGGGAACGTGGCAGGATTCGCGGACGCAACCGGCCTGCACTTGCCGCTGGTGTGCACTCTCAACGGCGCGCGCATTCTTGATGCGACGGCGTCCATTCTCGGTGTCGATCACGCCGAACTGTCGCGGTTGGCGTCGACGGCGCCCCTCGGAAACGACGGGCTGGTCATGATTCCGTACTTCGAGGGTGAACGGACGCCCAACCGCCCTGACGCCACGGGGGCCATGCACGGATTCCGGCTGCAGAACTCGACGCCTGCGCACTTTGCACGAGCCGCAATCGAAGGGCTCCTGTGCGGCTTGGCCGACGGCGTCGACGACCTGGTTCGTCAAGGCGTCGAGGTGAAGCGAGTTCTCCTCGTGGGAGGCGGAGCGAAGTCGCGCGCTCTCTGTGAGATCGCGCCGGCAATTCTCGGAGTGCCGGTCGTGATCCCTGCTCCGGGTGAGTACGTCGCCGAAGGGGCATGCAGGCAAGCAGCATGGGCACTGTCCGGGGACACGCAGCCGCCGGTGTGGCCGAAACCGGAAGAGCGACGATTCGACGCCGAACCAGCTCCCCACGTGCGCGAGCGCTACGCGTCGTTGCGCGAACTCACCGAAGGTGTCTGAGCGCTCCCTACAGAAGCCCGAACTTCCGCACTGCGTCGAGTAGCGCGTGCGGGCGTTCGGTCGTCGGCAGGGGATCGACGAGTGCGAACTGGCAACCGACGTCACGGGCAGCGCCGTCGGCGATGTCGCTGTCACCGACCATCAGAGTCTGCGCCGCATCCACATCGAGTTGTGCGAGGGCGTACTCGAAGATCGCCGGTTCAGGCTTGACTGCACCCACCTCGAACGAGAGAACGAACTCGTCGACCCAGACGTCCCAGCCGCGGTCGGCGAACGCCGGACGGATGTCGAAGGCGATGTTGCTCAAGACGGCAGTGCGTATGCCCTTCTCCGACAGTGACTTCAGGACCTCGCCGGTATCCGGGTACGGCGACCACTGATCCGGATCGACCAGCAGGGCGTAGAAAGCTTCGGCCCGAACCGGATCGGGCACCCCGGACTTACTCAACACGTCGAGGTAAGCCTGACGATGCAACTTCGGATCCCGGTCGCGGTTCTCCCACGCGTAGATCTCCGCTTCGTCCATCTCCACGGTTCTGCCCACCGGCGCGGTCATCCGACGCATCAGCTCGGCTTGAGCGTGCACGTCGAGCGGATCGCCTTGGTGATCGACGAGGTGCTCGGTCCAATCGTCGCTCTCCTCCAAACGGAAGAGGGTTCCGGAGAAATCGAACAGCGTCGCGGCGATATGTCCGTCTTGATGGGCCGTGCTGTCAGTGTTCACCTCGACAGGTTATCGGCGTCCGCTTTCCGATGCGTGATGTGAGCCAGTGCACGCGTACTTTGAGAGAGCACATTTTCCGAGGTTCCCCCGACGGGCACGATTTCGATGCCCCGGATGAACCGAACGACGAGGGGGATCCTCCGTGTCCGACCACGCGAATACACCAGACCTGACGAAGCCGTCCGGCGAAGACCCCCACCTCTCACGTCAGCTGTCCAACCGGCATATCCAGCTGATCGCCATCGGTGGTGCCATCGGCACCGGACTGTTCATGGGATCGGGCAAGACGATCTCGCTCGCCGGGCCTTCCGTGATCTTCGTGTACATGATCATCGGATTCATGCTCTTCTTCGTCATGCGGGCGATGGGGGAGCTGCTGCTCTCGAACATGGCGTACAAGTCGTTCTCCGACTTCGCCGCGGATCTGCTGGGCCCCTGGGCGGGATTCTTCACCGGCTGGACCTACTGGTTCTGCTGGATCGTCACCGGCATCGCGGACGTCATCGCGATTTCCGGGTACTTCAAGTACTGGTGGCCAGGGCTCGCGGCGTGGATTCCTGCTTTGCTGACGATCGCGGCGCTGCTGCTCCTCAATCTCCCGACCGTTCGCGCCTTCGGTGAAACCGAGTTCTGGTTCGCGCTGATCAAGATCATCGCCATCGTCAGCCTGATCGTCGTCGGCATCGTCATGGTCGTCTCCGGGTTCACGGCGCCGAACGGTGCCACCTCCGGTATCGACAACCTCTGGAACGACGGCGGGATGTTCCCGACCGGATTCATGGGCTTCGTCGCCGGCTTCCAGATCGCCGTGTTCGCCTTCGTGGGTATCGAGCTCGTCGGCACGACGGCAGCCGAGGCGAAAGACCCGGAGAAGAATCTGCCGAAGGCCATCAACTCCATCCCCATTCGTGTCCTGCTGTTCTACGTCGTTGCACTGACCGTGATCATCGCGGTGACTCCGTGGCGTGAAATCAGCGCAGACAAGAGTCCGTTCGTCGCCATGTTCACACTCGCCGGCCTCGGCATCGCTGCTTCTGTCATCAACTTCGTCGTGCTGACCTCCGCTGCATCTTCGGCCAACTCGGGTATCTACTCCACCTCGCGCATGGTGTTCGGCCTTGCGCAGGAGGGCGACGCACCGAGGGCCCTCGGCAAGCTGAACTCACGCAAGGTCCCCGCGAACGCCCTGATGTTCTCGTGCATCTTCCTGCTGGCGTCGTTGATCCTGCTGTTCTCGGGCGATTCCGTGATCGAGGCCTTCACCGTCGTCACGACCATTTCGGCGCTGCTGTTCATGTTCGTGTGGACGATCATCCTGGCGAGCTACATGGTGTACCGGAAGCGTCGTCCGCACCTGCACGAGGCGTCGAAGTTCAAGATGCCCGGCGGCATCGTGATGTGCTGGGTCGTGCTCGCGTTCTTCGTCTTCATCCTCTGGGCACTGACAACCAAGGACGACACCCTGCAGGCACTTCTCGTCACGCCGATCTGGTTCGTGGTTCTGGGCATCGCGTGGGCGATCATCCGGCGTCGACCCGCTCACCGGGCACGATACGACGCATTCAAGTCAGAACTGGACGCCAGCCGACAGAACGGCGAGAAATAATTTTGGTCAAGATCGGGTAACGGTGGCGGCCGCCTTGATCAAACTGTTACATTCTTCGGCAGACAGAGGAGCGGGCTTCATCAGAAGGACGCTGCACGCCGACGACTGACGGAGTACACACTGTGGGAAACCACCACCGCACGGGCAATGACGATGTTGTCTTCGAGATCGATCCCGAGGCAGCAAGCGGCCGCCACCGCACCCCGTCGGCTGGCCCTGGTGCCGGTGTCAAGGCAGGTGTCGTAGCTGCGGCTACCGGTGCACTCCTCGTCGGTGCAGGCCAGATGGGCGCAGGAACCGCTGCTGCGGCGCCGGCAACACAGACCATCGCCGGCATCGAAATCCCGCAGGGTCTGCTCCCCGAGGGCGTTGTCGTTCCGGCTGAATTGGCGGCACTTCCGGCTCTCGACATCCCCGAGCTTCCCGATTTTGCTGCCGACCTCAACACGCAGGCACAGCAGTTCCTCGCTGGGATCAACCCCGGCACCTCAGCTCGTACCGTGCAGCCGGTGTCCGGAACGCTGACCTCCACCTTCGGTTCGCGCTGGGGAGCACACCACGGTGGCCTCGACATCGCGGCTCCGATCGGTACGCCGATTCTGGCTGCAGCCGACGGCCAGGTCATCGACGCCGGCCCGGCGTCAGGTTTCGGCCTCTGGGTCCGCGTCCAGCACGACGACGGCACGGTCACCACGTACGGCCACGTCAACGACTACCAGGTCAACGTCGGCCAGCGCGTCAACGCCGGCCAGCAGATCGCCACCGTGGGTAACCGTGGCCAGTCCACCGGCCCGCACCTGCACTTCGAGGTTGCCGAGAACGGCGCAAAGGTCGATCCCGCAGCGTGGCTGCAGGCTCGCGGCGTAGCTGTCACCTGGGTCGACAACTCGTAGAAGAAACTTTCGGAGAACTGCGGTGGCGCCGGGAAATTCTTCCCGGTGCCACCGCAGTTCTCGTTTGTCGGTGACACCGGACGGATAGCCTTCAGTGACGTTGATCGTCGAAGGGGGAATGCGCAATGGGTGCAGAGGTCACGGCGCGAGAATTCACCAGAGCCGACCGTAGGCTCTTTCGTAAGAAGGTGCGCTCGTGCGTCGACGCCATGAAGCAGATGCTCGACGGTGGTGACTTCCGAGACGCCGTCGACAAGCCCGCTCCGCTGTTGGGCATGGAGATCGAGTTCAACCTCGTGACCGGCGAGATGACGCCCGCGATGTCCAACCGTGAAGTGCTCGAATCCATCGACGACTCTGCGGTTTTCCAAACCGAGCTCGGACAGTTCAACGTCGAGATGAACGTCGAGCCCGGCCCACTCACCGGTGATGCGACTTTCGAATTGGAGAAGAAACTGCGGGCGTCCCTCGACGTCGCAGACGCGCGAATCCACGCGCACGACGCCGAGATGGTGATGATCGGGATGCTGCCGACCCTGCAGCTCGAGCATCTCGATCGTGAGTGGATCACCGCCAACCAGCGCTACGAATTGCTCAACGAGCAAATTTTTGCCGCGCGAGGAGAGGACATCGAACTCGACGTCGAAGGTGTCGCGCTACCCGGTGGCGACGTGGAAATCCTTCGGGCCGACACCAATTCGGTGGTGCCGGAGGCGGCTTGTACGTCCATGCAGTTGCACCTGCGCGTCGCGCCGGAAGAATTCGCAGCGCACTGGAATGCCGCGCAGTGTCTGGCCGGAGTACAGGTGGCGCTTGCGGCCAATTCTCCTTTCCTGGCAGGGAAGGCGCTTTGGCACGAATCACGCATTCCGATCTTCGAACAGGCAACGGACACCCGAACTTTCGAGCTCAAGAACCAAGGTGTGCGACCGCGAGTGTGGTTCGGTGAGCGGTGGATCCATTCGGTTCTCGACCTGTTCGAGGAGAATTCACGGTACTTCCCGGCGCTGCTCCCTGATGTCTCGGACACCGATCCACTGGAAGTGCTCGCGGCGGGCGGGGTTCCGGAGTTGAGCGAGCTTCAGATGCACAACGGCACGGTCTATCGCTGGAATCGGCCTGTCTACGACTGCTCGGATGGCAAGCCGCACTTGCGTATCGAGAATCGGGTGCTGCCGGCCGGGCCGACCGTCGTCGACATCATGGCCAATGCGGCCTTCTACTACGGAACCGTTCGCGCATTGGTGAACGCGGAGCGGCCACTGTGGTCGCACCTGTCGTTCCATGCGGCCGAAGAGAACCTGCACATCGGCGCCAAGTACGGACTCGACGCCACCCTGTACTGGCCGGAGATCGGTTGGGTCGGTGCCGACGAGTTGGTCCTGCGAAGGCTGCTGCCGTTGGCGGACGAGGGTTTGGCCGACTTCGGATTGTCCGCCGCGGCCCGCGATCGGTACCTCGGCGTGATCGAAGGGCGGTGCATGAATCGGCAGACCGGTGCCGCCTGGCAACGCGAGCAAGTGGCGCACGCGGAGGCCTCGGGCGCGGACCGCTCGACTGCGCTCACCGGAATGCTCCGCGGTTACGTGGAGAACATGCGGACGGGAGATCCTGTTCACACCTGGTCCTGATTGCTCTGCTAATTCTCCTATCCGTCAACAGTTTCGGGGACCTAAGTCCCCGAAATGAAGAGGGGGCGACCCCAAAAAAGCCGGACAAGTGGGATGGTTAGAGTGAAAGTGGCTCGGTTACTTCTTCAGGAAGGTGGGCACATGAGTTCACGCGAACATAACAGTGTTGTTGTCGGAGTCGAGGGTTCGGACACTGCGTCCACAGCGCTCCGCGAGGCCGCGAAAATCGCCGCCCAGCGCGAATTGCGACTCGACATCATCCACGCTCTCGACTTCGCGCCTTACGGTTTCGGCGGACCGTACGTCGACGCGGGTGGGGTGTACGAATGGGTCGAAGAGGCCGGAAAAGCGATCTTGGCGGAGGCGGAACAGTTCGCCCGTGAGATCGATCCGAAACTCGAAGTTCACACCGAAATCGCCATCGGCAGCGCAACTCAGTGGCTGATCGAGAGTTCGGCACAAGCCAGGCGGGTAGTCGTCGGAGCGTCGGCGTCGGGCAAGGCGGCGACAGCAGTCCTCGGCAATACCGCGGTCGGTGTGGCCAGTCACGGCAAGTGTCCGGTCATCGTCGTTCGGGACCGCGATGGTGCGGTGCCCTCGGAAGGACCCGTAGTGGTCGGCGTCGACGGCAGCGCGTTGAGCGCCCAGGCCGTCGGTGCGGCTTTCGAGGAAGCGTCGTTCCGCGGAGTCGAGTTGGTGGCGTTGCACGTGTGGAGTGACCTCGGCAGTGCGGCATTCGAAGACCCGAGGGCCGCTGCGCTTGCCCCGCAGTCTCTCGAAGAGGAAGAGCACGCGGTACTCAGCGAGAGCTTGGCCGGATGGTCCGAGCAATACCCGGACGTGAAGGTCCGGCGCGAGGTATACCTCGACAACCCACGCGGACGGCTGTTGGACTGGTCGGCAAAAGCGCAGCTCGTAGTAGTCGGAAGCCGTGGTCGCGGTGGATTCCGCGGCATGTTGCTCGGCTCGACCAGCAACACCCTGATCGCTTCGGCCAAGTGCCCCGTCATGGTGGTTCGCCCCGAAGAATCCTGACCCTCGACAGGCTCTCCCACTACCCCGTTCATTTCGGTCATCGAATATGAACGGGGTAGTCACATGAATGCGGACTCAGGTTCCGTAGTGTTCGATGTGAGTAAGTGTTCGATGGGAGTACCACTGCTCGTGTGCGCATCGCACACGGCAGCAATCGTCAGGATTGGGGTTACAACGTGCGTATCGGTATGGGTTTGAACTACAGCGGCGGGTTCGCCGAAACCGTCGAAGAGGTCGGTGACCTGGAGAAGGCGGGCCTCGACATCGCCTTCGTCCCGGAGGCGTATTCCTTCGACGCCGTCAGCCAGCTCGGTTACCTGGCGGCCAAGACGTCGACCATCGAACTCGCTTCCGGAATCTTTCAGATCTACACCCGTACCCCTTCGTTGACCGCCATGACGGCGGCGGGCCTGGACTTCGTCTCCAACGGTCGCTTCGTGATGGGACTGGGCGCTTCCGGACCGCAGGTGATCGAGGGGTTCCACGGCGTCAAGTACGACGCTCCGCTGGGACGCACACGTGAGGTCGTCGAGATCTGCCGTCAGGTATGGCGCCGCGAGAAGGTCGAGTACCAGGGCAAGTACTACCAGGTTCCCCTCCCCGCCGAGAAGGGCACCGGACTCGGAAAGCCGCTCAAGCTGATCAATCATCCTGTGCGTGAGCGCATCCCGATCCTGATCGCTTCGCTCGGACCCAAGAACGTCGAGCTGACGGCGGAAATCGCCGAAGGCTGGGAACCTATCTTCTTCCATCCGGAGAAGGCAGCAAGCGTGTGGGGTGAGCCGATCGCCAAGGGCAAGGCCAAGCGCGATCCGAGCCTCGGTGAGCTTCAGGTGTACGCGTCGCCGGCACTGGCCATCGGTGACGACGTCGACCACATGCTCGACTGGGTACGCCCGAGCCTTGCGCTCTACATCGGTGGCATGGGCGCCAAGGGCAAGAACTTCTACAACGATCTCGCGGTGCGCTACGGCTACGAAGAGGCCGCCGAGAAGATCCAGGATCTCTACCTCGCGGGCAAGAAGGACGAAGCCGCAGCAGCAGTGCCGGACGAACTGGTTCGCGCAGTGTCGTTGATCGGTCCCGAGAGCTACGTCAAGGAACGCGTCGCAGCCTTCGCCGAAGCCGGTGTCACGACGCTCAACGTCACGCCGTTGGCGGCCGACCGCAACGGCCGAGTGCAGCTGATCGAGAAGTTCCGCAAGATTTGTGACTGACCCTGCTGTGCGCCTTTATTAACCGCCGGCGGTTAATAAAGGCGCACAGCAGAGCAGGTGGTTCAGGATCTCCTGCGTACGAAACCCGATTTTGGGCGCTTGTTGACAGGACTTTTTTCACTTCTGACCGGTCGGGTTCTTCACCTAACGTGGATCGAGTAGCCAGGGTTTGCGTGCGAATCCGGCACCGGTGGCCTCGTTGACGCCCGAAAGGGATGTTGGCGGGGCCGTTGCCGCAGTCCACCCGAACACCCAATGTCCGATTTGGGACTCGCGTCGGCTGATGAATCCTTTTTGCCGTCATTGGGCAATAGTGTGAGGGCGAAGAGATTCTGTGGTCGATTGTGGAGGGACGAACATGAGTGCAACCAAACCCGTCGTCGTAGCGGTAGACGGTTCGGAATCGGCGTCGTCGGCTGTCGTCTGGGCGGCGAGGACCGCGGTGGCGCTCGGTCGACCGCTCCACATCGCGACGGTGGTGCACATCCCAGCCTTCTACTACTCCGAGCCTTACCTCGCCGAGAGCTTCAAGGACGAACTGCGGCGCACTGCCACCGCTCGTCTGGACAGCGCACAGATCCTCGCGCGGCAAAGCATCGACGACGACCTCGAGATCGTCACCGAACTACTCGACGGCAGCGTCTCCGATCGCCTGATCGAATTGTCCAAGGGCGCGTACATCATTGCGCTCGGCCCTCGCGGGCACGGCGAATTCACCGGATTGGTCGTCGGTTCTGCGACGGTCTCGGTTGTCTCGCACGGCGAATCTCCGGTTGCAGTTGTCCGAGGACGGACGCTCGACGGTCGACCGCCGACCGAGGGCCCCGTCGTCGTCGGTGTCGATGGATCCGAAAGCAGCATCGAGGCAGTCGAGCACGCTTTCGAGCAGGCCTCCGCGCGGGGCGCCACCTTGATTGCCGTCAACGTGTGGAGCGACGTGAGTGTGCAGCCCTCGTTGGGCGCCACCCCCGACGACCCACTGTGGAGCAGCATCCAGACGGGTGAGGAAGTTGTCCTCGCCGAGCAATTGGCCGGATTCACCGAGCGTTACCCGGACGTCGTCGTCGAAAGAGTCGTCGCGCGTGACCGTCCGGTCCGAGTCCTGAGCGAATACGCGGAGACGGCGCAGTTGATAGTCGTCGGCAGTCGCGGGCGCGGCGGATTCGCAGGAATGCTCCTCGGATCGACCAGTCGGGCGCTCCTGCACACCGCGGATTGCCCGGTTCTCATCGTCCGGCACGTCAACAAGTGAAGAGAATGCATTCCATGAGTTCTGAGTCCACCGTCTCCGGTACCGTTCGACGTGAGATGTCTTTTGGAGGGGTTCGATGACAACGCGGATATTCCTGGTCGACGATCACGAGATCGTCAGACGCGGATTGTTCGACCTACTCGGTGGGGTCGAGGACTTCGTGGTGGTGGGCGAGGCGGCGTCCGTGGGGGAAGCGCTGGCTGCGGTACCGCAGAGCAACGCCGACGTCGCTGTTCTGGACGTACGCCTGCCTGACGGCAACGGCGTCGAACTGTGCCGAGAACTCCGCTCGATGCTTCCCGACCTCCGCTGCCTGATGCTCACGTCGTACGCCGACGACGAGGCGTTGCTCGACGCGATCATGGCGGGCGCCTCGGGATTCGTCCTTAAGCAGATTCTCGGAACCGACTTGGTCGCTGCAGTCCGCACAGTCGGGCGCGGCGGTTCACTGCTCGACAGTCGTGCAACCGAGGCGCTGATGCAGCGGATCCGCAGCGACCGTACAGCAGATCCGTTGGCCGAACTTTCCGATCAGGAGCGAGCAGTCTTCGACCTCATCGGAGAAGGGCTCACCAACCGGGAGATCGGCGCGCGATTGTTCCTCGCAGAGAAGACGGTCAAGAACTACGTGACGCGTCTGCTCTCGAAGCTGGGCATGCAGCGTCGTACTCAGGCTGCGGTGCTGGCGACCGAAATCCGTAGCGGCAGTCGCTAGGATCTAACGACCGGATTTCGGTCGATTCGAGTTGGTGCGACCGAGCGGTACTCGCCAGAGCAGGCGTGCACCGCTCGGATCGTGATTGACGATCGTGCACGTACCGCCGCAATGTTCGGCGCGGCGCTCCAGATTGTGCAGTCCACTCTTGTGGAAGTCGGAGGGGAGTCCGACGCCGTCGTCCTCGATCGTGATCGCAAATTCGACGTCCGCGGTGACAGCGATGGTGATGTGGCGTGCGTGTGCATGCCGAAGGACGTTGCTCAACCCCTCACGCAGCACGGCTTCGGCGTGCTGGTGGATCCCGGGATTCACCAGAGTGTCGATGGCGCCGGAGAATTGGACGCTCGGGGTCACAGCGGACTGTGCGGTGGCGTCGCCGATGACATCGAGGAGGCGCCGGCGCAGGCTCGACGAATCGGTGGCTGTGGGAGTCTGCAGATCGAAGATGGTTGTCCGAATCTCGCGGACTGTCTTGTCGAGCTGTTCGAGAGATCGTTTGACAATCGCGCGCGCCGACTCCGGGAGGGTCTCGTCCGGAAGCGTGCTCTGCAGGCTCATTCCGCTCGCGAACAGTCGCTGGATGACGTTGTCGTGCAGGTCTCGTGCGATGCGGTCGCGGTCGGCGAGAACGGACAACAGGCGTTGCGCCTTTTGTTTCTCGTCGAACTCGATTGCAACGGAGCCGAGTTCGGCCATCGACTCGATCCGGGTCAGTTCGTCGTGATCCCAGTGTGTGTTGGTGGAATTCGACGCCACGATGACCGCGCCGACTACACCCGAGGCGACGCACATCGGTGCCACGACCGCACTCCCAGCCGACGGCACCAGTTCGGTGAGTGCGCCTAAAGTGGTGAGTACCTGTAGCTTTCGAGTGCTCCGCACCACGTCGAACGGATAAGTGGTCGCCGGGATTCTGACTCCACGTGACGTGGTCCGGGCGCTGGCCGCGGCGTGAACCTGTGCGTAGCCGTTCTCGCAGATCACCACGATCACGTCGTCGACGCCGGTCAGGTCCCGAACGCGACTGGCAAGAAGTTGCAGGCCGTCCTCGAGCGAGTCACCGGCCAGCAACCGCGAGCGGATGGCAGATGTTGCGGTGAGCCATCTTTCACGAGTTCGTGACTGCTCGAACAGTCGGGCGTTTTCCACAGCGATACCGGCTGCGATGGCGAGGGCTTCGAGAATGACCTCGTCTTCCTGGGTGAACTCGGCCTGTCCCCGTTTCTCGGTCAGGTAGATGCTTCCGAACACCTTTCCCCGCATCATGATCGGCGCTCCGAGGAAGCTCTCCATCGGTGGATGATTTGCGGGGAATCCCACCGATTCGGGATGGTCGCCGAGATGGGCCACACGCAAAGTCTGCGGGTGATTCATCAGAACACCCAGCACGCCATGACCTTCGGGGAAATGTCCCATGGTCGCGCGTTGGGACCCGGAGATTCCCTCGTACACGAATTCCGAGAGCCCGCCCCCCGGCGCCGCGACCCCCAGGGCGCCGTAGCGGCAATCCAGAACCGTTGTCGCAGAGGTGATGATCCGTTGAAGCGTCAGGTCGAGGTCCAGGCCGGAGCCGACCACCAGGACCGCCTCGAGCAGGCGGTGGAGTGTCGGTATGTCGGCATTGGAATCGCCCAGGCGGTCGAGCAACTCGCCGAACGTACGTGCCGGACTGTGACCCGAAGCTTCGACCATGGTCGAAGCATATCGCCTCACCGAACGTCAGCTCTCCTGGCGGCGACCTTCCCACCACGACGACCAGTGATGCTTGATCTCGTCGAACTCGTCATCGCTCAGGTCGTAGGTGGTCAGCAGGATGGACATGCCTCCGTCGGGCCGCTGCGCCGTCACCGACTGGGTGGCGACAGACAGCAGGCCAGGGCCGAGATCCTCGACTGTCAACCCGAATTGGTGGTCGGTGACGTAGTCGACGACGCCTTCGAAATAGTCGCCGGGAGCGATTGTCACCGCGTACCGACTTCCCGCTTCCAATTCGATTTCGGTGAACCCGAGGACGCTTGCCACGTTCTCACCGGGGAGCAGAAGGCCGTCGAGATAAATGGTTTTACGCTCGGCCAGTCCGTGGTGCTCCACTGCGAATCGGAGCAGCTGGAGGAATGTCGTCCAGCCCTCGGTGATGTCGTCGTACCAGTCGTCGTCGGCAGATTTGGCCGGCCGATCGATGCGGACGACCGTCTTGCCGTCCTGTTCGCGAAGTGAGAAACGGTCACCGTTTCCGAGTTTCAGCGTCAACGCTTCGGGGTCGGCCTCAGCGGTGGAGTAGATCTGGTTGATTTCGTCGTCGAGTCCGTCGTACTCCCAGCCGAACCAACGTCGAATCAGCGACGGGTCGCGCAGCGCGGGCCAGAGTACGGACGGGGCTGCGACGACGGACACTTCGATCACGGTTTCGCTCACGCGGAAGACGCTACCGATTTCAGCCCTTCATGGCGACGGTCAGTAGAAATGCAACGTCTTCGAGCGCTTCGACGCTGTGCCGGTCGGCCGGGACGGTCAGGAAATCACCCGTGGATCCTTTCCACTGGTCGCTCCCACATACAAGATTCAGCTTCCCGCTCAGGACCAACAATGTGGCTTCGCCCGGACTGTCGTGTTCGGCGAGGCTCTTGCCGGCGCTCAGCGCGATCACCGTCTGTCGCAGGCTGCGCTGGTGGCCACCGTAGACGGTTTGTGAACTGCGACCGCTGGTCGCCGAGCCCGCCAGTTTCAACTGTTGGCGAGCGAGAGCGGTCAGTGACTTCTTGTCCATCGAAGACCTCTCGGAAGCGGTGAATGTCCTTCTTGGAGTATGACCGACTCACTCGCGAGGTGCCTCGTTATCGGCGGAAGTCGGTCAGCGCGTGTACTCCAACCAGCGGAAGCGCAGGCCGCTCTTCTCCGAGGTCTGCCAGGGCTCGTCGGATTTCAGGTTCCATTCGGGGCCGATCTCGGGAGCAAAAGCATCACCGGCGATGTCGAGGTCGATCTCGGTCACCAGTAGATGCGTTGCGAATGGCAGTGCAGCCGAATAAATTTGCCCGCCGCCGACGACGAAGACGTCACCGTCCGGCAACGCCAGGGCGTCGTCCAGCCTGTGGACTACCTCGGCGCCTTCGGCGTGCCATTGCGGATCGCGTGTGACGACGATGTTCCGACGCCCGCTGAACGGACGGAACTTCGATGGAATGGAGTCCCAGGTGCGCCGCCCCATGATTACCGGATGGCCCATGGTGACGCGTTTGAAGTAAGCCATGTCCTCGGACACGCGCCACGGGATCGAGTTGTCGGCGCCGATGACGCCGCCGTGGGCCTGCGCCCAGATGAGGGTGACTGTGCGATCGGTCATCGTCAGACCGCTACCGGGGCTTTGATCGCGGGGTGGTGCTGGTAGTCGACGATCTCCACGTCCTCGAAGGTGTAGTCGAAGATGGAGTCGCGCTTGTTCAGCTTCAGGGTCGGCAACGGCAGCGGTTCGCGGCCGAGCTGCTCGGTCACCTGGTCGACGTGATTGTCGTAGATGTGGCAGTCGCCGCCGGTCCAGACGAACTCGCCGACGTCGAGTCCGGCCTGCTGGGCCATCATGTGGGTGAGTAGCGCGTAGCTGGCGATGTTGAACGGAACGCCGAGGAACATGTCGGCGCTGCGCTGGTAGAGCTGGCAGGAGAGCTTGCCGTCGGCGACGTAGAACTGGAAGAAAGCGTGGCACGGCGCCAGGGCCATCTGCGGAATGTCGGCGACGTTCCACGCCGAAACGATGATCCGCCGCGAATCGGGGTTGGAGCGCAGAGTCTCGACGGTCTGCGCGATCTGGTCGATGTGCTCGCCCGAAGGGGTGGGCCAGCTACGCCACTGGACGCCGTAGACGGGGCCGAGTTCACCGTTCTCGTCGGCCCACTCGTCCCAGATGGAGACGCCGTGCTCGTGCAGCCACGCCACGTTGGAGTCGCCGCGCAGGAACCACAGGAGTTCGTTGACTATCGACTTGAGGTGGACCTTCTTGGTGGTGACGAGCGGAAAGCCGTCGGCAAGATCGAAACGCATCTGGTGACCGAAGATGCTGCGGGTGCCGGTTCCGGTTCGATCGGATTTGGCGGTACCCGTCTCCATGACGAGCCGGAGGAGGTCTTCGTAAGCAGTGGAGACAGTCACGGGAATCAGTCTAGGGCCTGCCCTGCTGTGCGCCTTTATTAACCTCCGGCGGTTAATAAGGGCGCACGGCAATATAGCCTCGGCACATGCGCGAACTCTTGGTGATCGGTATCGGTGCTGGTGATCCCGACCAGGTGACGGTTCAGGCGATCAAGGCTATGAACAGGGCCGATACCTTCTTCATCATCGGAAAGGGTGACGAGAAGCAGGCCCTGGTCGACTTGCGCACCGGCATTCTCGACGAGCACGTTCACCTCGACTACAAGGTGGTCGAGATCACGGACCCGCCGCGGGACCGAACCCCCACCGATTACGAGGGGGTTGTCGAGGACTGGCACGAGCGTCGGGCCGCGAAATTCGAAGCGGAATTCGCGGCCGAACCTGGCGTCGGCGCGATTCTCGTCTGGGGTGACCCTTCCCTCTACGACAGCACTCTGCGGATCGTCGAGCGTGTGCTCGCTCGCGGGAGAGTTTCGTTCGACTACTCCGTCATCCCGGGAATCACCAGCGTGCAGTCGCTGGCTGCACAACACCGGATCGTCCTGAACCGAATCGGCGAACCCATCCACATCACGACCGGCCGCAAACTGGCCGAGGGATTGCCCGACGGCGTGGACAATGCCGTCGTGATGCTCGACGCGCATTGCACCTTCACTCAGGTAAGCGAAAACGACGCCGAGATCTGGTGGGGCGCGTACCTCGGGACCCCGGACGAGGAGTTGATTTCCGGCAAACTGCGTGACGTCGAAGATCAGATCGTCGCTCGCCGGGCGGAGTTGCGTGAGAAGCACGGTTGGATCATGGATACGTACCTCGTTCGGCGCTGACAACCGACCCTGAATTTGCCGCCTCGATCCTGCCCTCTTGATCCCGAACGACGGTCTGCGCACCTATGATCTGCGCATGACATCGTTCGGGCAGGACCGACTGCAGTCGATTCTGCCCGCGCCGCGTGGCCGTGAAAAATCAGCTGTGAAGTCGGCTTTCGACCTTCTGGTTCAGTGGTATCGGCGTCCTGATCAATTCGACAGTTTCAATCGATACCTCGCCACGAAGGGCCTGGAGCTAGCTGTCCGATTGCTGGTCATCGGCTCGCTGACGACGGTCATCATTGCGATGACTCTGCTGCGCTTCAGCGACGCGGGCGTGCACAACCACGTCACCAGCGTCGTCAACGCCGTTATCATCGCCGTCACGATTGCGGTGATCGTGCTCTTCTGCCTTCTGCCCGAAATCACGCGTCGGTGGTCGTACTTCTTTGTCGCCTACTGCGAGGTCGGCGTATTCGTCGGTGTGTTCTTGAACAACGACCCTTTCATCGGGTTGATCCAGTGTGTGCTCTTCGTACTGATCGGTGGTTACATCGCGTACTTTCACAACGCGAGACTCCAGGCGGTTCACATCGCGCTGTCCATCGTGGTTCTGGCAGTGGTCGGCCGAAAGGTCGCGGTCTACGCGGATCCTGCGTTGGCCACCGCACTGTGTCTGATCATCGCCACCGGGATCGTGGTCATCCCGTTCGCCTGCCAGTTCGTCCTCTCACTTCTCGGCTCCGACGCGGACAGTTCGGATGTGGATCCGTTGACAGGGCTTCTGAATCGGCGCGGGCTGCAGCGAGCTGTTGTCGAAATGGGGGCGACGGGGCATGCGTCGAGCAAGTCGTCGTATGTCGTCGCGATTGTCGATGTCGATTCGTTCAAGAGCGTCAACGACTCACAGGGGCACGAGGAAGGCGATCTCGTACTTCGCCAGATTGCTGATCGACTGCGGTGGTGCGGCGGCGAGAAGGCGCTCTTCGCCAGATTCGGTGGGGACGAGTTCGTGTTGGTAGACACGATAGACGTCGGCGCAGCGCCTGCGTTCGAAGACAATCTGCGAAGGCACTTGCGAATCGACGATCGTGATCCGGTAGTGACCACCAGCGTCGGAGTCGCGATCACCTCTGCCGAATGGTCGTCGATTATTTCCGACGAGGAGTTGACGGAACTGTTTCGAGTAGCCGATGCCTCGATGTACCGCGCGAAGGCCGCCGGCGGCGATCAGGTTGTGATGTGGGACGGCAAACAGTGAAAATTGTCTGATTGCGGGGAGTTGACTGGATTATTCTGACCCTATGGAATCTGCCGAGAGTGTTGAGCGTTCGGACGCCGTGGCGTCTCGACGACCGCTCTCGGGTCCCGCGTTCCGGCTGATCTCTTCTCAACTTGTCGATTGGTATCGGCGTCCGGACCAATTCGACACCTTCAATCGCTATCTCGCGGACAAAGGGTTGACCGTCGCCTCGCGGTTTCTCGTCGTCTGCTCGTTGGTGCTGGTCACCGTGATCATGTTCCTCACTCGCTTCAGTCCACAGGGACCGACCACTGCGCACGCGCGCACCGCGAACGCAGTCATCATGGTCATAACCGTGATGATGGCCGTCGCCCTCTCGACGAGGCGCAATCTCTCCCGTTCCTGGTCTTACGCCTTTGTGCTCTACTCGGAAGTGGGAATAGCGGCCGCAATGCTGCTGTACTCCAATCCACTTGCAGCACTGGCACACGCCGTGATGTTCTCGGTGATCGGCGGATACATCGCGTTCTTCCACAATGCTCGAATGCAGAGCCTTCACATGTTGTGGGTATTCGTCGTGGTCATCGGCATCGTGACACGTACGGCCGTGGTCGAAAACGATGTGGATGTTCCGGTTCTGGTCGCGTTGGTAGTACTGGTCGGCGCGGCAATCTACGTGATTCCCTTTGCCTGTCAGTTCATTTTCTCGATCCTCGGCACCGACGCGTTGAACTCGCAATTGGACCCACTGACGGGACTGCTCAACAGGAGGGGACTGGCCGACGAAGTACGACTGTTGCTGGAGCGGTCGTACACGCACTCGGCGCTCTTGGTAGTCGCCGCCGTCGACATCAATCGATTCAAGGCCATCAACGACGAGTACGGACATACCGTCGGTGACGCTGTGATCGAAAAAGTCGGATCGAGGCTGGTCGAATGCGCCGGCCCGGCGGCCTTGATCGCACGGATAGGCGGCGACGAGTTCGTCATCGTCGATTCGGTCGATCAACACTCGTTCCATCGACTCGAACATGAGCTACTCCGTTCGACGATCACCTCGCCCGATCATCCCGAGGTGGCGACGAGCGTCGGAATCGCGAAGATTGCAGGGCCTTTCGAATCAGCGGATGATGCGCTGGTCGCCTACCCGACTCTGCTGCGGCGAGCGGATCGGGCGATGTACTCCGCGAAGGCACGCGGTGGGCATTCGGTGGTGCTGCAGACGGAAACGGACTGAGCGCGCTGTGAGTGTCCGTGGTCGGCGTTAGTCTGTTGCCATGCCTGAACTACCCGAGGTGGAAGCGCTGGCAGGGTTCCTTCGTCAGCACGCGGTCGGCGCAGTGGTGGGACGCGTCGACATCGCTGCATTGAGTGTGCTCAAGACCTTCGATCCGCCGATCACTGCTCTGCAGGGGCGTGACGTCACGGGCGCCGCCCGCTTCGGGAAGCATCTGGCTCTGGATTGCGACGGGTTGTGGTTGGTCACGCATCTCTCCCGTGCCGGCTGGATGCGCTGGCTGGACAATCCATCGGCGACGCCGCCGAAGCCGGGGAAGGGGCCGTTGGCGCTGCGCGTTCATTTCTTCACACCCGAAGGGTTGACGCCGGCATTCGATCTCACCGAAGCCGGTACCAAGAAACGCCTCGCCGTCTGGGTCGTGAACGATCCGCAGGAGGTTCCGGGCATCGCCCGGTTGGGGCCGGACGCGATGGCTGTGACCGAAGCCGAGTTCGCACAGATTCTGGGCGGAACGTCGGCGCGGATCAAGAACTCGATAGTCGAGCAGTCGTTGATCGCCGGTATCGGGAACGCCTACTCGGACGAGATCCTCCACACCGCGAAACTCTCGCCTTTCGCGACCTCGTCGCGGCTGACGCCGGATCAGATTTCGACGCTGTATGCCGTGATGCGATCCACGCTGGCCGACGCGATCGAGCGTTCGGAAGGTCAGGACGCGGCCCGGCTCAAGGGTGAGAAACGCTCGGGGATGCGAGTGCATGCTCGTACCGGACTTCCGTGCCCGGTATGCGGTGACGTCGTACGCGAAGTGTCGTTCGCGGAGCGCTCTTTTCAATACTGCGCGACGTGCCAGACCGGCGGTAAACCGTTGGCGGACAGGCGAATGTCGAAACTGCTCAAGTAGCGAACTGCGCTGCGAGTAGTTCGACGAACTCGCGGGCGAGCGCCGACGAATGGGTGGGTTCGGTGATTGCGTGGACGATCCGATGCGGCGCATCGGTGATCGGAATACAGACCAATTCGGGGTGCAGGGCGCTCATGGACTGGGGGAGCAAACCTACGCCCAGGCCGTTGGCGGTCAGTGAACAGATCAGGTCTACCGAGTTGGCTTCAAGTGTTTTTCCCCGAGGGACCTGTGATTCGGCGAAGGCTTGGTCGGTTTGGACACGGGCCTCGCTGCCGGAGGCGAAGTCCACGAGAGTGTGATCGCGTAGGTCTTCGAGCCTGATCGACGAAGCCTGGGCAAAGGGATGGTCAGGAGCAACGAACGCTGCGGTGGGTTCACTCCACAGCGGTGCGGCGGCAAAGCTCTTGGGTAGGCGACCTGCGGCCAATCCGACAATGCCGACGTCGATTGCACCGGACCGGACTCCCTCGATAACTACTTCACTGCCGTACGGTCGCGCGGTGATGTTGATTGCAGGGTGGCGCCGTGTCAGATCTGCCAGCGCGCGGCCGACGTCGACGCGCCCCGCCGAGGTGATGGTGCCGACCGTCAACCGCACTTGCTCGTTGCTCCGTGCGGAGACATCACTGACGAGTCTCGACACGGCGCCGAGTACCTCGCGGGAGCGGGCGACAAAAACCTCGCCTGCAGCAGTCAGGCCGACGTTTCGGCTGTTCCGGTTGAACAATTCGACTCCCAGTTCCTTTTCGAGGTCTCTGATCTGGGCACTCAAGGCGGACTGGGAAACGTGCAACCGCGACGCTGCTCGGCTGAAGTGTCTGTCTTCCGCGACTGCCAGGGCGTAGCGGATGTGGCGTAGTTCCATTGCACCAATCTATCGTTTCTGGAGATAGATTATGCATATCTATCTATTGGACGCGCGTCGGTGTAGGCGGTCATGCTTGACGACATGATTTCAAGCGACGCGCGTCCGAGGCTCGGACTACCGATAGTGCTGCTGATGGCTGCGGCGACGGGCCTGTGCGCGGGCGGTAACTATTTCAACCAGCCACTCCTCGATTCCATCGCAGATCACCTGAATGTGTCGGCCTCCGCAGCGGCCGCGACGGTGACCATCGCGCAGGTCGCGTATGCACTCGGATTGATACTTCTGGTTCCGGTGGGCGACATGGTGGACCGACGCAAGCTGACGGTAGGGCTCATGCTGCTGGCGGCGACCGGTCAAGCGGTCAGCGGATTTGCGCCCAACTTTGCCACGCTGGCAGTGGGAATCGCTGTCGCTGGAGTCTTTTCGGTCGCCGCCCAGGTGCTCATTCCGTTTGCCGCCTCACTGGCCGAACCTGAGAGGTCCGGTCAGGTGGTCGGCACGATCATGAGCGGACTGCTGATCGGAATCCTGCTGGCGCGCAGCGTTGCCGGCGTCCTCTCCGGACTGGGAGGTTGGTCGACGGTATACAAGGTTGCGGCGGTACTGATGGTGGTGATGGCCGTGGCATTGTGGCGATCTCTGCCTTCCGATTCCGCAGATCGCCCGAAGGCAAGCTACCGCGCAACGCTCGCTTCGGTAGGGAAGTTGGCTGCGACCTTGCCGCGCCTGAGAACCCGATCGGCCATGGGCGGACTGGCTTTTGCTGCTGTCAGCACCGTCTTCACGACAATGGCCTTTCTTCTGTCCGGCGAATTCGGCTACAGCGACACTCAAATCGGCTTGGTCGGACTACTCGGTGTGGCGGGAGCTTTGATGGCGACGGTGGCGGGCAGGCTGGCCGATCGGGGATTGGGTCAGCTGGCGACCGGCGGCGCCATCGCGATTCTCTTGGTGTCGTGGCTTCCCTTTGTCGCCGGTGCCACCCACGTGGTGTGGTTTCTCGTTGCCATCGTCCTTGCCGACCTCGCGCTGCAGGGAGTGCACGTCAGCAACCAGAACGTGATCTACGCCCTTGTCCCCGAAGCGCGTTCGCGTGTGAATTCCGTGTACATGACCACCTACTTCGTCGGTGCTGCCGTGGGCTCGGCGGTGGGGTCAGTGGTGTGGAAGTCGTACGGCTGGAACGGAGTATGCATCGCCGGGTTGGTCTTCTCCGTTGCAACGGCGATGGTGTGGGTGCATGATCGCCGACTGGAGACGGCTGAACTGCGAATCCCGGAATCCCCTGTTGCAGTGGGGTAGGCACCCACACCTTCTCGGCTCCAGCACCTTTCAGATTTCGGCACCGTCCACCAGGATCTTGCCGACGCGTTCGGGATAGAACGACACGTGGTCGTCGATCCCGGACGCTTCGGCGGTAGTGAACGGATAGAACCACGCCAGATCCTCGATCGGAGCGAGTTCGGTTGTGCCGGTGAACGACAGATACGACGCAGTGCCCTTGTAGGGGCAGGCCGTGGTGGTCGGGGACAGCGCAAAGTACTCGCTGTGAACGTCGATTCTCGGAATGTAGTACCGCGTGGGCAGTCCGGTTTCGAAGAGCAGTCTGGGTCGTCTCGTCTCGGCGACCAGTACGTCGCCGACAAAAACCCGGACGTGGCGGGACGAGGGGAGTGCGTCGATACGTACGTATGGATCGCGGGCGTGGACAAAGACCTGTTGATCCTCCTCGTACCAGGCGTCCATGCGATCCCAATAGAATGCGACGTACTCACTCAGATCCAGGGAACCGTCGAACTGTTCAGGGTAGGTCCAGACGGCGTCCTCGGCCCGGCGATCCCCGATCTCGATCGTCCAATAGGTGGCGTCACCTTTCCACGGGCAATGGGTGGTCGTCGACGTCGGGACGAGGAATTCGGTACGAACGTCCGCGAGGGGGATGTAGTACATCGGCAGGCGGCCGCGTTCGAAAAGGTATACCGAACGAGTGGTGTCTGCGACGGCGTGACCAGCGAAGAAGGCTCGAATTCGGCGGGGGTTCGGCTCCAGTGCGATCCGCCCGTTGGAAGCTGTGATCTGTGTGTCTTCTGCGTGAGTCAGTGCTGTGGACATTCGCGAATGCTCCTGAGCTCGGCAGGGTGGTCCTTCCCATCCTGCGCCCGGCAGCAGTTATTTGACAGGTTGGAGTCGAAATACGCGGATCTGGCGCCCGAATGCTCGATCGGCGTAGGTTTCGTACGGCGGCCACGTGGTGGTCGCGAGCTCCCACAGCTTCTTACGCGTGGCGCCCTCCGCCAGACTCGCACCGACCGGTATTTCGACGCCCTTCACTGTCACGATCGCGGTGGGGTTTGCCATCAAATTGAGTGTCCATGCTGGATGCGTATCCTGCCCCCAGTTCGAACCGACGACGACAAACGCATCGCCGTCGGGTGCGTACAGGAGTGGCGTGGTTCGAGAACGGCCGGTCTTACGGCCCGTCGTGGTGAGCAGTAGCTGAGTCACGGTGTTCTCTCCGACCAGCGAGAGCTTGCCTCCCGACACTCTCTGCACTGCTCGATCGAGCGGAACCAGATCCTTGCCGAGATCCGAGAACCATTGTGTACGGCCGACATTGCGCATCAATGACCGGTAGATATTGCGCATCGGACCCCTCGCATTCTCGGCACTGTTTCGAGGCTGGTGCACCTCGACTCGAAAGAGTCTGCCACGTCTGGTCACAGATACCTGAGTCCCAAGGTCCCGAAAGGAATGAAGCGGTCAGCCGAATTCGGTTTTGGTGGAGTAGAATTGGGGCATACCGCCGAAACCGTTCGTTTGTGCGCGTTGGACGGTCGTTGGAAGATCAACCCTCCGAGGTCAAGACATCAGGCTCTAGCCACTCGACGCCGAGCAGTTCGGACAGCGACCGCAGACCGGATCGATCACCACCTTTCAGACCTGTGACCGAATTGAGATTGCGCAACATGACCGTGGCGACGTCCTCTTCCTTGGTGCCCACGCCGAAGGGTATGACCCACGGGCACGTCTGGTAGTCGCGATGCGACCGACCGAACGTCTGTTCTGCCGCGATCCCTGAGTATCGCGGTTGATGAAAGATTCCCGTCCGTGGCAACGGGGACGCGTGAGTGCCGTCCGGGAGTGCTTCGTTGGCATGGAGCGAGATCGAGGTCGTGACATTGAAGACGATGACCGGTGCGTCCCCGCGTTGAAACCGCAGACGTTGACCCTCCTTGTCCGGCACCGCACCGAACAGTTTTGCCACCGAGATCCCGGCGTCTTCGATCATCTCGACCAGTGGATCACCTGCCGTGGAGACGAATTCGACGGCCACCAACACCTGCTTGCCTGCCTTGACCTGCGCCTGCGCCCACTGGGCCGTCGACTCGGCGCGGATCATGCCCGCTTTCTGTCGGTAGCGCAGAACCAGCGCACGGCCGCGCGCGATGTTGCGACTCTTGCGGGCCAATCCCATTTCGTAGGCGTACTCGGCCCACTCCGTCTCGTACTCGGCGCGCTGGGCATGGGTGAGGTCGATCGGCATACCGTCGAGCGGAACAGGTCCCCACGGAGTCGGTCGATGAATCATCAAGGGCGGTTTGCTGTTCGACATCCACCCACGCACGGTCTCGAGCGCGCGAGATTGCAGCGTAGGTGATTCCTTCGCCTCTGCGCTCCACGTCCACTTCCCGTAGGACTTGTCCAGCGGAAGGCCGGACTCGACCAGCCTGGCGCCCAGGTCGGACCAGTACTCCGAAGGTTCTGAATGCAGCTGCGCGAAAAGCGGTGCCAGGTAACGCTGGTCGGCCGGCGTGTGTCCCGGTGTTGCCGTCACGGACAGGACGAACGGCGCTTGCTCGTGAGCATTCGAAAAGCGCGCGACCTTCTCGAATGCCGCCGTGCGCTGTGTGTCGTTGCTGTACAGCTGGGCCTCGTCGGCAATCACCACACCGAACGTGTACTTGGGGCGGCCGTTTCGCGCGATCAGCTTCTTCAATTGGTCAGGCGACATGATCAACCAGCGGAATCCACCGTCGCCCACCGAGGCGATGGAATAGCGCCAATGCGGAATGGTGATCTGTGCGGGTCGATCGACGAGGACGAGGATGTTGGTTTCGCCGCGCTCCTCGGCAATCGTCTTGGCAGACATCACTGCGATCAGCGTCTTACCCAGGCCTGCATTGTCTGCCAACAGAAATCCGCGTTTGCCGGCGCGAGCGGCATCGACGACGGCTGCAGCCCCCGAAACCTGCTCGGGCCGAGGAATTTTGGGTGCAGCAACGGGACGTTCACCGGTGCTGTCATTGATGTCGTCCTCTACCCACTGCTGATAAGAGAAGGGGAGTGCCTTGAATGGAGCGAGTTCTACGGGCAACTCCGTACCGACCCACGCGTAGCTCTTCCATTTCTTGACGAACTGCGCACCAGGCGCCGGCGTCCGAAAGGGAACGTCGAGGAGCCAGACTCTCTCACCAGGGCCGGCAGTCGGCACATCCGGCATCGTCGCGCGTGAGCTCTTCTTTGCGACAGTCTTCTTCGGGGCGGTCTTTCTGGTCGTGTTCCTCTTGGGTGCAGCCTTCTTTGCGGCAGCCTTGCGTGCCGTGGTTGCTTTGCGTGGTGGCATCAGGCGGTTTCTGCTGTGAGGAATTCACGCAGCGTGAGCGCAGGCCGGCCGACAAGGTCCTCCACGGTGCCCGTGATCAGCGCCAATTCACCCTGCGCGATTGCGGTGTACGTCGACACCCATGCGTCGAGTTCCCAAGCGGGTGCGTTGTACGACGCCCGCGATTCGTAAGCTTCCTCGAGCGTTTCCTCGACGTACGTGGTTCGCTTGCCGGTGACTTCGGTGATGATGCTCGCGGCCTCGGAGAGCGTCAGTGCCTCCCGTCCGGTCAGGTTGTACGTCTGTCCGACATGAGAATCCAGATCCTGCAGAACCGACACAGCGACGGCAGCAATGTCGGAGCGCGCTACCGCGCCGACGAGACCGTCCCCTGCGGGTCCGCGGATCACACCGTCTTCACCGGCGAGAGCGGGTAGGAAATCGAGGTAGAAGCTGTCGCGCAGGAAGGTGAATGCGAGCCCGGAAGCGCGGATATGTTCTTCGGTGACCCAGTGATCGCGAGCGAGCGTGAACGTCGCGTCCGGAGCAGCGCCGAGGAAAGACGTGTACACGATGTGCCTGACCCCGGCCTCCGCTGCGGCGTCGATGAAGGTGCGGTGCTGATCCAGACGATCTGCGCTTTCGGCCGCCGAGACCATGAAGAGGGTGTCGATTCCGGCCAGAGCCGCGAGAGCGCGCTTCTGATCCCCGTACGTGGTCTCGGCCGAATCGGCACCGGGGAGCTGCGGTAATCGGTTGACCGACCGTGCGATCAGCCGCTGTGGGACACCGGCGTCGGCCAACGACCGGGCCACCAGTCCGCCGATATGACCGGTCGCGCCGGTGACGGCGATCCTCGCAGACCGTGAATCTACGGACATGGTGCCCCTCCTTCGGTCGGTGTGCATCCCATCTTGCCGGAACCCACTCCCACGTCAGGTCACGACGCGACGATTACACCGCGAGCCACCGACAGAGCGTCGGACAAAGCTGTCCTGGTGTTGTCGTCGAGGGACAGCAGGGGCCGGCGGGGAAGGCCGGCGTCGATGCCGAGAGATTCCAACCCGGCTTTGACCGTCGACGGCAGTCCGCGACTGACGAGGACCTTCAGTAGCGGCTCGATCTGTTCGAACACAGCGGCGGCACCCGACCGATCACCGGATTCGAGTAGACGCCAGAAGTGCACCACCTGTTCGGGGGCCAGACACGGGGCTGCCGTGCACCATCCGCTTGCACCGGCAGAGAAAGATTGCAGTGCAAGAGGATTGCTGCCGTTGAAGAAGGGGATCGTGCCACCGCTCAGTTCGTTGATGCGGTTCATCCGGGTGATGTCGCCGGTGGATTCCTTGATCATCGTGACGCCGTCGACGGTGGAGACGAGATCGACGAGAAATTCCGGCGACATGTCGATCCCGGTGGTGGCCGGATTGTTGTAGATCATCGTGGGAATGTCGACGGAATCGGCCACCGCGGTGACGTGTTCACGAATCTCCTGCTCACCCAGATGCCAGTACGACGTGGGGAGGATCATCATTGCGTCGGCTCCGGCGTCTGCCGCGATCGATGCTCGGCGGAGTGCTCCCGCCGTCGTCAGATCCGACACTCCGACGACGGTGGGGACTCGGCGGTCGACGTAGTCGACAGTCTCCCGAGCGACCGTCTCCCACTCTGCATCGTCGAGATAGGCGCTCTCGCCGGTACTGCCGAGTGGGGCTATCGCGTCGACACCACTGCTGATCATGCTGTCGAGGAGCGTGTGTAGCGGCTTGGGGTCGAATGCTCCGGTGTCCCGGTCGAACGGGGTGATGGGATAGGCGACGATTCCCTTGATGGTGCTGCTCATGAGGCTCTCAGTTCTGTTGGTGGGAAACAAAAGTCAGTTGGTCAGTGTGTCGGGATGATTGCGGAGAGCGCGACGGGCGTAGTAAGCGAAGTTCGCCTCGCTGCGCCGAGGAGTCAGTGTCCAATCGTGTGCCTCCTTCGCCAGGCGAGGCGGTAGCGGCTTGATGTCTCCGGCAGCCATCGCCAGCAACTGCAGTCTGGCCGCTCGCTCGATCAGATGCCCGAGAGAGCATGCCTCTTCGACCGTGTTGCCGACGACGAGTTGGCCGTGGTGGGCGAGCAGAATTGCCCGCTTGTCGCCGAGTGCAGCCGAAATGATCTCGCCCTCCTCGTTTCCCACGGGAACCCCGGGCCAGTCGGCGAGAAATGCGCAGTCGTCGTAGAGCGGCGCGATGTCCATTTGGGAGACGACGAGGGGAATCTCGAGCATCGACAGCGCCGTCGCATGTAGTGGGTGTGTGTGGACGATGCAGTTGACGTCGGGTCGTGCGCGGTAGATCCAACTGTGGAACCTGTTGGCGGGGTTCGGCATGCCCTCCCCGTCGAGGACTTCGAGATCCTCGTTGACGAGCAGGAGGTTGTCCTCGGTGATCTCGTCGAACCCGAGGCCGAGTCGCTGTGTGACAAACGTTCCTGGCTGCCCACCGCGGGCGGAGATCTGTCCGGCAAGGCCGGAGTCGTGGCCGGCGTCCGACAGTGCCCGGCAGGTCAGTGCGATCTTCTGTCGAAGAGTCCAACTACCTGTCGTTACTTCGGTGAGCATCTTCGTCTCGGCGGTGGCCATGAGTTCCTGCTTGCTCGCATGCATCGTGTCGGTCATGGGGTGTGCCTTTCTCGGGACCCGGAAATCAATGACATTCAGTCACCTATAAGACACAAAGTGTCATATAGGACGGAAATGCGCAACCCTCGATTCCTGCATCGCTGATCGCCGCAGGTCAATGTATTGGTAGGGTGATGACACAAAGTCTCGTGAGGGGAACCGAATGGCAGCGTTTTTGCGAACACATCGGCGTCGCGCCGGTCTGACGCTCGAGGGCCTGGCCGAGCAGACCGGTCTGACGAAGAGCTATCTCTCCAAGGTCGAGCGGGGTATCAGTACCCCGTCGATCGCGGTGGCACTCAAGATTGCGCGTGTGCTCGACGCCGATGTGGGGCAACTGTTCTCGGACAGTATGGAGGGAAATGCCATGACGATCGTGCGCGCGAAGGACCGCGTGATCGACCCGGCCAACTCCGTGCAGTCTTCCGTCTACGATCCGATCGCGCCCTCACTGGTCGGAAAGGCCATGCAGCCGTTCGTGGTTCATCCGGCCTCGGTGATGGGTCCCAAGTTCATGGACCACACGGGAGAGGAGTTCGTGTTCGTGCATTCCGGATCCGTAGAATTCGAAATCCCCGGGCAGACGATGCACCTCGATGCCGGCGACAGCTTGTACTTCGACGCGAATACGCCGCACCGGATGCGGTCGGTGTCGGCGGATCGTGCGGTGGTGCTGGTTGTCGTCTACGACAAGCCTTCGGCTGGATCACCCAGCGGTGACTCGCTGGAAACGCACTGCGGGGTGGGCAGATGACGCTGGGGATCGACACGACACTGACGCTTCTCGCGGCCGGTCTGATCTTCCTTCTCTCCCTGTGCCTGGGAATCTGGAAATACCGACAGATGGCCACTTCGGACAATCACCTCGCCCATCCGTATGTCGACATCGCACACCGCGCTGCCCTGATGTACTCGTTTGCGACGCTGCTGATCGCGGTGTTCGTCGAACTCAGTGCGTGGCCGACGTGGATCAACCTGACCAGTGCCGCAGTGGTCGTGTTCTTCTTTCTCGCAGCGATATTCAGCTACATCGCTCACGGTGCGATGAAGGACACCGACAATCAGTTCGAGTCCGCCGGTCCGCCCCTGCACCTCGGGATGTTTCTGCTGATCCTCGGTGAGGTGGGCGGATTTGCCGTCCTACTCGCAGGTTTCGTGAAAGGTCAGTTCTTCTGATCGGGCTTCAGCGCCTGTGCTCGTAGCCGATCCAAGCCCGTCGACGCTCACCCATCGGGTCGTTCTCCACTCGGGACGTCTCGTCGAAGATCATTGTTTGCCGCTCCGGTACGGAGTAGGCGGGCCAATCCCGGTCCGGCACTCCGTGGCGGGCGAAATGGATCCAGTGGCGCTGCATGGTGGAGGTCACCGCAGTCAGTCCGCGGCGCCCACCGACCGCGGTCAAGGCCGCGGTGAGTGCATCCGAACGCCCGAAGACCGCAAGCAATTCGGTGGCGTGGGTAGCGCCCATGCCGACGAGTCTGAGCAGGCGAGGCGCAAAATCGTAGCGGTAACTGTAGGTAGGAGCTACCTGGCAATGACCCTGTGCGCAGAGTATCGCGGGCTCCCAGAACGTGATGTCGCCGCCGAGATCTGCGGCAGCAAACCGGTGCGGATACGTGGGATACGCCGCGAGCGCACGTGCTTTCACTTCAGGGGTGGTGTGGGAGAACATCTTCTCGATCCGAACCGGGTCGGTAGGCAAGATGTCGAGAACGCGCGGGAAGATTCTTCCCTCGTGGAGATTCGAACCGACGAGCAGCGGAACGGGGTGGGCGCGTCCGGCGGCGAACACGTCGAGCGGGTGTTCGGGAAGGACGTCGTCACCCACCACGGGGGCAAATGCCCGCGTTCCGGGTTCTTCGTCCGCGCCGCGGCGCGCAAGTTCTTCGCCGGCAGCGACCAGGTCCTTCACCGAAGCGGAGCGCAGCCACGATCCCGGATCGGTATCCGGAGCCTGTGCGATCTCGAGGAACTCGCGTGCCCAACGGTGCGCTCGCTCTTTTCCGTATGCCGAAGCAGCCGGCGGACTTTGAGCGATGGCCCGGGCGAACAGCCCTCGTGCCGCCGGCGTTGCCATCAGAGTGGTGACCGCGTTGGCGCCGGACGATTCACCGAAGACGGTGACGGCGTTCGGGTCGCCGCCGAAAGCGGCGATGTTGCGTTGGACCCACGTCATCGCGGCGATCTGATCGCGCAATCCGAGGTTCGTCTCGAATGATCTTTCCGCAGTGGAATATTCACTGAAATCGAGGTAGCCCAACGCGCCGAGGCGATATTGGATCGAGACGTAGACGATGTCGCCACGTTCGACCAGGCTCGTTCCGCGGTACATGGGCGTCGACGGATTCCCGCCGTTGTACGCGCCGCCGTGAATGAAAACCATGACCGGTCGCAACGAATCCGACGGTACCTGCGGGGCCACGACATTGACGAAGAGTGAGTTCTCGTCGAAATTGCTCTTGCGCTGCGGAGACGGAGAGCCGAATGCTTCCGCCGGGCGGACACCATTCCAAGCCTCGACCGGCTGCGGTGCGCGAAATCTCCGAGGACCGGTCGGGGCCGCCGCGTAGGGGATTGCTCGCCAGGTGCGCAGTCCTCGATCGAGGCGCCCGCGTACGACCCCGGAATCGAGAGTGATCTCGAGGGGGCTCGTCACGGTAGGGAGATGTCGGTGCCGTGGCTACGGTAACCGCTGTATCCCGCCCAGGCCAAGCGTTGTTCACGTCTGGGATCGTTCTCGACGCGGACGATCTCGTCGAAGATCATGGTCCGACGCTCCTGCCCCTCGTAGCGCGGCCACGATCCGCGCGGCGAGCCGTGCTCGGCGAAGTGAAGCCAGTGTCCCTGAACAGATTCGGTGACTGCGCGCAGTCCGCGTCGACCGCCGGGAAGGGTGAGGCCGCGCCCGACAAGGGTGTCACCGATGCCGAAGACTGCAAACATCTCGAATCCGTGTGTGGCGTCGAGGCCGAGCCAGCGCATCATCGTCGGCGCGAAGTCGAATCGGTAGGCGTACGTCGGCGCCGATTGTGCGTGCGCTTGCATCAACTCCACGGACGGGTGCCAGAACGTGACGTCTCCGCCGACGTCGATCGCGGACTGCTCGTCCGGGTAGCCGGGATAGGTTGCGAGGATGCGCTTCCCGGCCTCGGGATCGGTGAGGGCAAACATGGTGTCGATGCGCGACGGGTTGGTCGGAAGTGCGTCGAGCACCTTCGGGAACAGCGTCCCCTCCCGTCTGTTGGTGCCGATGATCATCGGCACCTGGTGTGCCGATCCTTCTTTGAATGCGTCCAAGGGGGAGCGGGGGAGGAAGTCGCCGTCGACGACCGGTCCGAAGGGATGTAGTCCAGGTGTGTTCGCGAGTACCTCGGCGCCCAGTCTGCTTCCGGCTCTGCCCAATTCGACGGCTGTCGCCGAGGTCAGGGCCTTCGCGGGTGGTAGGCCTGAATTGAGGATCTCGACGAAACGCGCGCCCCAGGCATGCGATCGCTGCGTGCTCGAGACCAGATCCGGAGCCGAACTCTCGGCGATAGCGCGGGCAAAGAGTCCCTTGGCGGCCGGAGTCGCCATCAGGGTGGTGACGGCGGTGGCTCCGGCGGATTCACCGAAAATCGTGACTTTTTCAGGATCCCCACCGAAGGCGGCGATGTTGCGTTGCACCCACTGCAGGGCCGCGACCTGATCGCGCAGTCCGAGGTTGGAGTCGAATACGCGCTCGGATGTGGAGAACGGGGTGAAATCGAGGTAGCCCAGAGCGCCGAGTCGGTAGTTGATCGAGACGTAGACGACGTCGCCGCGTTCGACGAGGGACACGCCCGAGTACAAGCCGGTGGCCGAGGTCCCGATGGTGTTTGCCCCACCGTGGATGAAAACCATGACGGGACGCGGAGTATTGCCGGTGTTCGCGGGGGCGAGCACGTTGAGCGTCAGGCAGTCCTCGCTGCTCGGCTGGTACTTCCCGGGCGCGAGCAACAGCCCCTTCTTGTGTTGGACAGACGCGTCGCCGAACCTGGTCGCGTCGCGTTCTCCGATCCACGGCGTGACCGGCTGTGGTCGCGTCAGACGCAGTGTTCCGACCGGCGGCCGGGCGTAGGGAATTCCGCGCCAGGCACGAAGTTTTCCCACCCGGCGGCCGCGCAGGGTGCCGTCGGCCGTGGTCACAAGTATGTCGGACGCCATGTCGCGACTATACGTACTTCGGGAGCGCGTCAGCGGCGAGCCTCCAGCAATCGAAGCCAGACTTCACTGACCGTCGGATACGAGGGCACCGCATGCCAGAGAGTTTCCAGTGGTACGGCGCCGACGACCGCGATTGTCGCCGCATGCACCAGCTCGGATACTTCGGGCCCGGCGAAGGTAGCGCCGAGGATCACGTCGGTGGCCTTGTCGATCACCAACTTCGCGCGCCCCGAGTAGTCGTCGCGCAGCAGCGAAGATCCCGCGACGGCGAGTTCGATCTCCACGACTTCGACGTCGTAGCCGTCGTCGCGAGCTTTCTTCTCGGTGCGTCCCACCCAGGCGATTTCGGGTGAGGTGAACACCACCTGGGGGACCTGTCCGTTGTCCGCCGACGCCGTGTACCGAGGTCCCCTGAGTCCGCGGCTCTCGGCCCGCGCGGCGATGACGTCTCCGCAGACTCTCGCCTGATACTTGCCCATGTGGGTGAGGGGAGAACGACCGTTGATGTCGCCGACGGCGTAGAGCCACTCACCTTGGGCACAGAGGTGATCGTCAGTGGTGACGTACTTGCCGTCCTCGAGGCCGATGACGGACAAGCCGAGATCGGCCGATGTCGGCCCGCGGCCCGCCGCGACGATGACCTCGTCGACTTCGATCACGCCGGACGATGTCTCGATGCTGACGGGTCCACCGTGGATGTGACCTTCGCCGGTGTCCTTGGCATCGGGGCGTGAGACCGAGTTGACGGCAGTGCTCAGTCGAACGTCCACACCGCGGGCGCCGAGTGCTTCGGCCACCATCGTTCCGGCAAACGGTTCTGCTGATTTCAACAGAGCATCGCCCCTCACGAGCAACGTCACGTGAGCGCCGAACGACGACAACCACGTTGCGCACTCCGTTGCGACCACTCCGCCGCCGATGACCGCCACTCGCGACGGAACCTCGTGCAGGTTGGTGGCGTCGCGCGAGGTCCACGGGAGTGCCTCGCGCAATCCCGGTGTCTTCGGGACGGTGGCGGTCGTTCCCGTGGCGAGTACGACGGCCTGGCGGGCACGGAGCTTACGGGTCCCGTCGACGGTCACTGCTCGCTCGCCGTCGATGACCCCGTGGCCTTTGATCACGGTGATGCCCGCGGAGGTTGCCCAGTCGACCTGGGACGAGTCGTCGTGGTTGTGGGTGAACGAGTCGCGCCGTTTCAGAATGGCATCGACGTCCAGCGGTCCGGCCGGGATCCCGGGCAAGGCGTCGGCCGCCTCGAGGACCTGCCCCGGGCGCAGTAGTGCCTTGCTGGGCATACAGGCCCAATACGAGCATTCACCGCCGACCAGTTCGTGTTCCACGATTGCGGCGGTGCGATTACTTCCGGCGATGGCGTACGCGGCGGCGTTCTCGCCGGCGGGCCCACCGCCGATCACGATGACATCGAATTCGTCGGTCATGCCTCCACGGTATGTCGGATCGGTCCGAGTTCGCTCGGTTACCGCCGGGTACGAGAACTCGATGATGGTTACAGTTGCACCCATGACGCGGCAGAAGATTTTGATCACCGGTGCGAGTTCGGGTCTGGGTGAGGAGATGGCCAGGAGATTCGCCGCGGCCGGTCGCGACCTCGCGTTGTGTGCCCGGCGGACGGATCGTCTCGACACGCTGCGTGGGGAGCTGGTGGCGCAGTACCCGTCGATCAGCGTCGCCGTGCGCGAACTCGATGTGACCGAACACGATTCCGTCGTCCGGGTTTTCGGTGAGCTGCGCGACGAGTTGGGTGGCCTGGACCGGGTGATCGTCAACGCCGGGCTCGGCAAGGGCGCGAAGATCGGAACCGGAAAAGCGCACGCGAATCTCGCAACAGCGCAGACGAATTTTGTCGGTGCGCTGTCGCAGTGTGAAGCTGCGCTCGAGATCTTTCGCGCGCAGGACGCCGGACACCTGGTTCTCGTGTCTTCGATCAGCGCGGATCGGGGGCTACCCGGGCCCAAGGCGGCCTATTCGGCGAGCAAGGCGGGAGTAGCGGCGCTGGGTGAGGCGCTCAGTATCGAGTTGGCGCGCACACCTATTCGGGTCACCACGCTGCTGCCGGGCTTCATCAAGACCGACATGTCCGCCGGCGCCGGCGACGACGCAGCGCTCATGGCCAGTTTGGACGAAGGCGTCAGTGCCATGGTCGACGCCATCGAGAAGGAAACCACCCGAGCGGCGCTACCCGGCCTCAAGTGGCAAGGGATAGATGCGGCCCAACGATTCCTGCCCAACTCCGTGACAGCGAGGTTTGTCTGATGAGCATCCACATCTCGAACGGTAAGCCCCGCGTAGTGATCGTCGGTGGCGGCTTCGGTGGACTGTACGCAGCGAGACGGCTCAAGAAGGCCGACGTCGAGGTGGTTCTGATCGACCGAGGGACCAGCCACGTCTTCCAGCCCCTGCTCTACCAGTGCGCCACGGGTCTGCTCTCCGAAGGGCAGATCGCAAGTCCGCTGCGGCATCTGCTCGAGGACAACAAGAACACGAACGTCGTTCTGGGCGAGGCCAAGTCGGTGGACGCGGACGCCGGGATACTGACTGCCAGTCGCTTCGACGGGTCGACCTTCGAACTGCCGTACGACTACCTGATCGTGGCGGCCGGAATGCGCCAGTCCTACCACGGCCAGGACGAGTTCATCAAATGGGCGCCCGGCATGAAAACCCTCGACGACGCTTTGGCGATCAGGCGCAGTCTCATTGCTGCGTTCGAGATGGCCGAATCGCTCCCGACTGCGGAAGAACGTCGACCGTGGCTGACATTCGCCGTGGCGGGCGGCGGACCCACCGGCGTCGAATTAGCCGGACAGATCCGCGAATTGGCGATGCACGCGCTCACCAACGAGTTCCGGTCCATCGACCCGGACGAGGCAAGGGTACTGCTCTTCCACGGCGACGATCGGGTGCTCCCTTCGTTCAGTCGCAAGCTCTCGGCCGCCGCCAAACGTACTCTCGACGGGATCGGCGTCGAGACTCACCTCGGCGTGCACGTCACCGACGTGTGCGAGACCAGCATCGAGACGACGGACAAGAAGACAAAAGAGAAGCGGCAGTACGAGACCCGCACGATTCTGTGGACCGCGGGCGTCGAAGCGGTGCCGTTCGCCGAGGCACTGGCCACGGCGCTGGGTGTGAAGCAGGTCGGCGGTGGCCGCATCGAGGTGGAAGCCGATCTGACCGTTCCCGGCCACCCGAACGTCTACGTGGTGGGCGACCTCATGTCGCGGGACAAACTTGCCGGGGTGGCCGAGGTCGCGATGCAGGGTGGTCGGCACGCCGGTGCCCGGATCGCTGCAACCGTGGAAAACGGAGTGCCCAGCCGAAAACCGTTCAAGTACCGCGATCTTGGAACCGCGGCCTACATTTCGCGACGCCACGCGTTGCTTCAGGCAGGGCCGGTCCAGTTGTCCGGGTTCATCGGATGGGTGTCCTGGGGAATCATCCACATCGCGTTCCTCGCCGGTTTCCGCAACCGCGCCAGCACGGTGCTCAACTGGGGCGCAACCCTGGCGTCGAAAACGCGTCGGGAACGGGCAATCACGTACGGCGACCCCGAAACCGCGCGGCAGCCGTACAACTGAGGGTTACTCAGTCTTGAACACGGGGTTTCCGGCGGCGTCGATCATCCACCACAGGCTGCCGACGCTCTGTCCGAGCATGTCTCCGGGAACCTTGTCGTCGAGGTACCGATAGACGGGCTTGCCGTTGACGGTGATCTGGAAAGATCCTTCAGGCCCGTCGACAGTGTCGATGACAGCGTCGATTCCTTCGACGATCGGCGAATCCGTGACCGAGGTGACCGCCGGCCAGTAACGCAGGCACGCTTCGTCGCACGACCCGGCTTGTGAGTTCTCCTCGTCCGGGTTGTAGACGTAGACGGTCATGCCTTCGCCGTCGACGGCGATCGTCCCGAGTGGGGAGTCGGCGGTCTTCAGCAGGGGTGCATCAGCGGCGGCGGGTGGCGACAGCGACGTCGCAATGGCAGTGACGTTGTCTGCGCTGTCCCCGGAATCGAGGGCGTCGGGCGAGCAACCGGTGAGGATCAGGGCGGTACTCGCAATCGTCGCGAACAACCACTGTCTGCGCATGACGTCTCCGTTCTGGGCGGGAGTGCTCGGGACAAGCAATCGGGGATACCCGTTGCGGACGAGCTGAAAACGCCGGGCGTCCGGATTCCTCGACAATAGCTCTGTTACAGAGCTATTGTGAGGTTGTGGATGGAAGCGGAGCAAATCTTGCGGATGACGTCCTGGAGACGCTCGGACAATTGCGCCGGGGCACGAGGAAGGCGTCGGGGCGGCCGTTTGCGGAACGACCGCTCGCCGGCGCCCAGATCGAACTCGTCAGGCTGCTACGACGCAACCCGGGTCTGTCGGTGGCCGAGGCTGCCGGGCGATTGGGTGTCGCGGCAAACACGGTGTCCACCTTGGTGCGGCAGCTCGTCGACGATGGAGTGATCGAACGCGTTGCCGACGAGGCCGACCGCCGCGTCGCGCGATTGGTGCTCGCGGACGAGGCGCGCGCCCGCGTCGAGGTGTGGCGTGATCGCCGGAGTGTGATTGTCGGTCAGGCATTGTCGACTCTGACCGCAGAGGACAGGGCAAGTATCGAGGCTGCTCTACCGGCCCTGTCTCGATTGGCGAGCGCTCTGGCAGCAGCCGGATCAGAAGGTGACGGGTAGTGAGATGCTGACACAGTGGTGGAAGAGCCGAGCGGCAGGTTCACCCGACCCCGGCGCACACGCGGTCGAGATCGACTCGGTTACATACAAGTTCGGCGACCACCGCGCGGTGGACAACCTGAGTCTGGTCATCAATGCGGGGGAGTGTTTCGGCCTGCTCGGTCCCAACGGCGCAGGAAAGACTACGACGATCAGGTTGCTCAACACGTTACTTCCTCTGCAAGACGGTGACATTCGGATTCTCGGTCGCTCAGTTCGTACCGAGGCGATGACCATTCGGCGCTACCTCGGGTACGTGCCACAACAGCTCTCGATCGAAAGCGCATTGACCGCACGCGAGAACGTGACCTGGTTCGCGCGACTGTACGACGTTCCGCGGTCCGAACGACGCGAGCGCGTCGACCAGGCGCTCGAGATGGTGGACCTACTCGATTCAGGTGATCGTCTGGCGTCGGGTTTCTCCGGCGGTATGGTGCGACGTCTCGAACTTGCGCAGGCGCTGGTGAACCGACCGTCGTTGCTGGTGCTCGACGAACCGACGGTGGGGCTGGATCCCATTGCCCGCGAATCCGTCTGGCAGCGAGTGGCGGAGATGCAGAAGCAGTACGGCATGACTGTGCTGCTCACGACGCACTACATGGAAGAAGCGGAGGAGTTGTGTGATCGTGTTGCGTTGATGCATCACGGTGAACTTCGTGCGGTGGGCGAGCCGAGCGCGTTGGCCGCCGAACTGGGGCCGGAGGTCACTCTCGAAGACGTGTTCCGTCACTACACCGGCGACGATCTCACCGGCGACAAGTCAGGAGGTCTCCACGATGTCCGCAGTGCCCGTCGCACAGCGCGCCGCTTGGGCTGATCCCACTACCAACAGTTTTGCTCGATTGCTCTCGAGAATTTACACATTCTGCCTCGTGGAAGTTCAGAAGTTGCGGCACGACCGATCTGAATTGGTCACGCGCGCAATCCAGCCGATCCTCTGGTTGGTGATCTTCGGTCAGACGTTCAGTCATATCCGAGCGATCCCGACTGGCGACGTACCGTATCTCGACTTTCTCGCGCCGGGCATCATTGCGCAGTCCGCGCTTTTTGTTGCGATCTTCTACGGAATCCAGATCATCTGGGAGCGTGACGCGGGAGTCCTCACCAAACTCATGGTGACGCCGACGCCACGAGCCGCGCTGGTCACCGGAAAGGCATTTGCGGCCGGTATCCGTGCGGTCGCCCAGGCCGTGGTCGTAGTCGTTGTAGCGGCGCTGCTGGGCGTGAGCATGACGTGGAACCCGATCAAGTTGCTCGGCGTCGTGGCTGTCGTTGTCCTCGGCTCGGCGTTCTTCGCCTGTCTGTCGGTTGCGATCGCGGGGATCGTGCTCAAACGAGATCGATTGATGGGCATCGGCCAGGCGATCACCATGCCGTTGTTCTTCGCGTCCAACGCTCTGTACCCGGTCGAACTCATGCCGACGTGGGTTCAGTGGCTCAGTCGCATCAATCCGCTGAGTTACGAGGTGTCAGCGCTGCGCGGTCTGCTGATCGGAATGCCGACCGACTACCTCGTCGACTTCGGCGTGCTGATCGGGGCCGCGCTGCTCGGAATCATCACAGCTTCGGCACTATTGGGCCGCTTGACTCGCTGATCTGACTCGCTGAACTTCGCTCCGGACTAGTCGCGAGTGAACGGTGGGGTGTAGGTGCTGCAATCCGGAGGGACGGCCGGGAGTCCTTCGGACGAGCGAAGTTTCTCCGCAATCGATGAGAGCAAGTCCTGCGATTCAGGGGAGAGATCGACCGCTTTTATGGCCAGAGAACGTAATTCGCTGTCGTGGAACTCCTCGACAACCGAACGGTCTTCTTCCGGAATCAGTTCGGGATCTTGGCGAGGTGTCGGGCCGAAGAAGTACTCTGCTGCCACGCCGAAGTAATCGGCCAATGCCAAAACGACTTGCTCCGATGGATTCGTGCGCACACCGCTCCGGAGTTGCGAGAGGTACGGTGTCGAAATCTTGCATCCACGTTGCGAAAGGGCTTCCACAACTTGTGCGTTGGTGAGTCTCGGTGCTGTGGCCGGGTACAAGGCGTTCAAACGGTCCTTGAATGAATCGGTCACAATTCCTCCCTCGAGCGTGACCCAGCGTCACAGCTACTTCGCAGTTTTCACATAGTAGACGACACGGTTATTCTGGACTCTGGTCGAAAGTCCTTTCACCTGCGGATATTTGGCGCAGAAAAATTCCAAAGACTTTGTAAAGTATGTGATTTTCGCCGCGTACTGACCGTTCGTTTTGCCAAGGTGTACGGCGGTAGCGTATAAGCCGAACGGTGGTGGTTACGCCATTGTGCTGCAGGTTCTTTCAGCCGGTCCTATCCATTTTGTGTCGATGCATTCCTGCTCGGTCTGTAACGTGCGAAGCGCTGCCGCCGGGCACCGGGCGTCGTCGTGCCGGCGGTTGGCGCGCCGCGTGTTCGGGACTTCTTCTCGGTGCTCTGCTCGACGCTCGCGCGCAGTGGTGGGCCCGTATTTTGCTGCACTCGAGAGTGAGCGCTCAGGTGTGTCCACCTGCGAAAGTGACGCGCATTGAAAGCGGCCGATTGGTATGTCATCGACGTTGGAACACAGTGCTTCTCGTCGGTCCCCATTTTTCATGCGGTGACATAAGGTTCATGCGGTGACATAGCGCCGCCCGGGCGTGTTGCTGCGGCGGACCGGGCTCGAAGCGCAGCCGGCCGGCCGGACATGTCGAGCGTCGACTCTGCGTCTTTCGGATCGGAATTGCCCGCTGCGCCAGTAGTAGTCGACGTCGTCGCAGTCAGGTGCATGTCAGAACCATGTGGAGGATTACACGTCTTGCACACGGAGGGCGACAGTCCAGGCGGCAATTCTGTCGCACAGATCTACCATCCAGTCCCCGCCGTGCGCTGCTCAACCTGCGGCATGTGTGCCTCGGCCTCGGAAGCGCTTTATGGCACGGGGGTTGCTGACCGGCGCATACTGGTTACAACACAGTGTGTTCGAAGGGCAGGACTGACATGGTCAGTGTCGAGAAGTGGGCGATGTGGGATTCCGCCGTGGAGGTGGACGTCACCGAGGGCGCTGCGCTGCCTACTGCGCACGCGTTGATCGCAGCTGCCATCGACGAAACCGAAGCGGTCTGCGACCTTCGCCGGGGAGACGCCGAGATTCACGCCGTCAACCTCGCTCAGGGAACTCCGGTCAAAGTGACACGACGTATGTCGGCTCTGCTGCGGTCGGCGCTGTGGGCTGCCCGTATGACCGGCGGTGCAGTCAATCCGCTTGCCGACAACTACTCCGAGGACGAATCCATCCCTCCGGTGCACCCGACCCCGACGTTCGAGGACGTACAGCTCGACGGAGACGTGGTGTACGCGCCCTGGGGTGCGTCGTTCGACATCACCGGAGTTGCCAAGGCCGACACCGTCGATCGCGCCGCGCAGATCGTCGCCGCCGAATTACAATGCGGCGTTGCTGTGCGGATCGGCGACGTGATCGCCACGGCCGGCCATGCACCGGCTGGTGGCTGGCAGATTCCGGTGCCGGACAGCGAAGAAGTCGAACTGATCAACGGAACCGCGATGGCGACGGCGCGGGCGCTGGAGCTGCCCTCCTGGGAGCCGAACCAGGAGCGGCCCTCCACGGAATGGGCACAGGTCTCGGTGATTGCTGACGACGCGGTGTGGGCGTACGCCGCGAGCGAAGCTGCGTTGATCCGGGGGATAAGCGCCATCAAATGGGTTGAACAGCAAGAGCTTCGGGCTCGGCTCGTCGACCGATCCGGACGCGTGTACACAACGGAAAGTTGGTTCGGCCCGGCGGCCGCGTGAGTCAGGCCCGTCCGCGCTCTCTGCGGTACCACTGCACCAGAGCATCTGTGGATGTGTCGCCGAGGTCGCCGGGTGCTGCTTCGGAAGAGAGCGCAGGCCCCAGTTCCATGGCTTGTGTCTTGCCGAGTTCGACGCCCCACTGATCGAACGGATTGACACCCCAGACAGCACCTTCGACAAATACCTGGTGCTCGTAAAGTGCGATCAGCTGACCGACGACCGAGGGGGTCAGCTCCTTCGCCAAGATAGTGCTCGACGGTCGGTTGCCTGGCATCACCTTGTGTGGCACCAGCTCCGGAGCAGTGCCCTCTGACGCGATTTCTTCGGCAGTCTTCCCGAACGCGAGAACCTTTGTCTGAGCGAAGAAGTTACTCATGAGCAGATCGTGCATTGATCCCGTGCCGTCCGCAGTAGGCAGATCGTCGGTGGATTCCGCGAACCCGATGAAATCGGCAGGCACCAGCCAGGTGCCCTGATGCAGGAGTTGGTAGAAGGCGTGTTGGCCGTTGGTTCCGGGCTCGCCCCAGAAGATCTCACCGGTGGACGTGGTCACCGGTGAGCCGTCGGCGCGAACCGATTTGCCGTTGGACTCCATGGTCAGCTGCTGCAGGTAGGCGGGAAAGCGCAGCAAGTCGTTGGAGTAGGGCAGAACTGCGCGGGACTGTGCGCCGAAGAAGTTGGAGTACCAGAGCCCGATGAGGCCGAGGAGGACCGGCGCGTTCTGCTCGAGCGGTTGGTTTCGGAAGTGCGTGTCGATCTGGTGGAAACCGTCGAGGAACTCCGCAAAGCGAACGGGTCCGACGGCACACATGACCGACAAGCCGATCGCCGAGTCGACGGAGTAGCGCCCGCCGACCCAATCCCAGAACCCGAACATGTTCGCGGTGTCGATGCCGAACTCCGCCACGCGGTCACCGTGGGTGGAGACTGCGACGAAATGCTTGGCTACGGCCGAGACGTCTTCGCTGCCCAGACCGGCGAACAGCCAACGCTTTGCCGCTGTCGCGTTGGTGAGGGTCTCGAGGGTGGAGAACGTCTTGGATGCGACGATGAAGAGCGTCGTCTCCGGATCGAGGTCGTCGAGCTGTCCGACCAGATCGACAGGGTCGATGTTGGAGACGAACCGGACGCTGATTCCGGCGTCGGCGTAATGCCGTAATGCGCGGTAGACCATCACCGGCCCGAGGTCGGAACCGCCGATGCCGATGTTGACGATGGTGCGGATGCGCTTGCCGGTAGCTCCGGTCCACTCGCCGCTGCGCACACGATCGGCAAAAGCGCCCATCGCGTCCAGAACTTCGTGAACGTCGGCGACGACGTCTTGACCGTCGACGGTCAGCGCAGAATCCTTGGGCAGACGCAGCGCTGTGTGTAGTACGGCGCGGTCTTCGGAAGTGTTGATGTGATCGCCCGCGAACATCGCGTCGCGTCGTGCCTCGACGCCGGCCTCGCGGGCCAGGTCGACGAGCAGCGCGAGAGTCTCGCGGCTGACGCGATGCTTGCTGTAGTCGATGTGAAGATCACCGGCGTCGATCGTCAGCTCTCGCCCGCGGGCTGGATCGTCCTGGAAGAGTTCTCGCAGGTGAACGCCTTCGATGTCGGCGTAATGAGCGCGCAGTTTCTGCCAGGCTGAGGTTCCGGTGATGTCAGTGCTCACGATCATCGACTTTAGTGGCACAAGCTGGAAACTTCCGCGTGAGTCTCGCTCGCGGGCAGACGGACGCGGCTCCGACGAGCATCATGGAACCCATGGACACATTCGAATTCATTCGATCAGTTCCCACCCAGTTGTTCGTCGGCGGTCGGTTCGTGCCCGCGGAGAACAACGCGACCTTCCCGGTGGCGGATCCGGCGACCGGGAAATCGTTGACCGATGTCGCCGATGCGAGCCCCGCGGACGCGCTGCGCGCTCTCGACGAAGCCGTCGCCGTCTCGTCGAAGTGGGCGAGCACACCTGCGCGCGAGCGTGGTGAAATCCTGCGAGCCGTTTTCGAGAAGATCACCGAGCGAGCCGAGGACGTGGCGCTGCTGATGACCCTCGAAATGGGCAAGGCACTCGCCGAAAGTCGCGCCGAGGTGAAGTACGGGGCGGAGTTCTTCCGGTGGTTCAGCGAGGAGGCCGTTCGCATCGGCGGGCGCTACACGCCGGCGCCGGCGGGCAACGGCCGGATCCTTGTCACCAAGGCGCCGGTCGGACCGTGTCTGGCCATCACTCCCTGGAATTTCCCGTTGGCGATGGGTACCCGCAAGATCGGCCCGGCGTTGGCCGCCGGCTGCACGATCATCGTCAAGCCCGCCTCGGAGACCCCGTTGACGATGTTGTTGCTTGCTCAGCTCATGGCCGAAGCCGGGTTGCCCGACGGAGTCCTCTCGGTGTTGCCGACATCGAAATCCGGTGAAGTGACCGGCCCTCTCATCGACGACCCTCGACTGCGCAAGCTCACCTTCACCGGGTCCACCGGCGTCGGCAAGATGCTGGTGGAGAAGTCCGCGAAGCGATTGCTCCGCACGTCGATGGAATTGGGTGGCAACGCACCCTTCGTGGTGTTCGACGACGCGGACGTCGACAAGGCAGTCGAGGGCGCGGTACTGGCGAAGCTTCGCAACGGAGGCGAAGCATGCACCGCCGCCAACCGGTTCCACGTCGCCAACGCCGTGCGTGAAGAGTTCACGACCAAGCTGACCGAGAAGATGGCGACTTTCACGATGGGACCCGGTACCGACCCGGAGACGAAGCTCGGCCCGCTGATCAACCAGAATCAACTCGACACGGTCGCGGAGTTGGTTGCAGATGCGGTGGATGCCGGGGCGAAGGTGCGACTGGGCGGCGAAGCGCCGGGTGGTGAAGGGTACTTCTATCCAGCCACGGTGTTGGCAGACGTTCCGGCCAGCGCGCGGATTCTGAAAGAAGAGGTGTTCGGACCCGTCGCCGCGATCACCGGCTTCGACACCGAAGCCGAGGGAATCGCAGCCGCCAACGACACCGAGTTCGGACTGGCCGCGTACATCTTCACAAGGGATCTCGACCGTGCGCTTCGGGTTTCCGATGCACTGGAATCAGGAATGATCGGCGTCAACCGCGGAGTGATCTCGGACGCGGCAGCGCCGTTCGGTGGCGTGAAGGAATCCGGATTCGGCCGCGAGGGCGGGACCGAGGGGATCGAGGAATACCTGAACACGAAGTACATCGCGCTCGAGAGCTGATACACACGCGAACGGCCACATCGGGACTGCCAGAGGCATCCGATGTGGCCGTTCGCAAGTGAACAGGTCGTGCGCTAGTGGCCCAGGCGTCCGCGGCCCAGGCGCAGGAGCAGCATCGCGAGGGTGTGGCCTTCCTGGCCCAGCTCGTTGAATCGTTCGAGGACCTTCATCTCGCGGCTGTGCACCAGACGCGGACCACCCGATGCCATCCGGGTACGGCCGATGATCTGGGAGACCTCGGAGCGACGTTTGATGGCCGCGAGGATCTCGGCGTCGAGACGGTCGATTTCTTTCCGTAGTTCGTCGATCTCCGCCTCACTCTGGGGGATCTCGACGTCTGTCGGAGCAGTTTTTACAGTATCGACAGTATTTCCATGGGGGGCTGCAGCCTGGGTGCTCATTGCTATTCGTCTCCTCTTCCTACTGCGTGGATCGTGGTCTCGGCTCGGGTCGTTACCGATCCAGGCACACTGACGAAAATGCCCCGGATCCGATTCGGACCAGGGGCGGGTGAGCTGTTCAGATCACGTGCACCGAGGTCCGGGGCACGTAAAGTAACGCCACAGCGGGCCGACGGGGTCGGCCGTGTTGTCGCGAACGGAAATGCTGAACATAGCGTCCAGTTTGCCATGCTCGACACAGGTAATCCAAGTGCCTCTACCAGCAGGTGGACGCACTGACGACCGTGTCGGTGGACGCCGGTAGCGTGGACAGGCGATGAACACGTACCCAGCACTCGGTGAGCACGACGGACATTCCCAGCACGACGGGGGCGGCGCGCGGGGACACGACGCGGGTTCGGACGCCCTCCTCGAGGGTCTCAACCCGCAACAGCGCGAGGCCGTGGTCCATGCCGGTTCGCCGTTGCTGATAGTCGCGGGAGCCGGCTCGGGCAAGACTGCAGTGCTGACGCGTCGCATCGCCTATCTGTTGGCCGAACGGGGTGTCACCCCCGGTCAGATCCTGGCCATCACGTTCACCAACAAGGCTGCGGCCGAGATGCGCGAGCGTGTGGCAGCTCTTGTCGGACCGCGTGCCAACGCCATGTGGGTATCGACGTTCCACTCCAGTTGCGTGCGGATCCTGCGAGCACAGGCGGCGCTCCTACCCGGTTTGAACTCGAATTTCTCGATCTACGATTCCGACGATTCGCGTCGACTGCTGACGATGATCTCGAAGGACCTCGAGCTCGACACCAAACGATTCTCCGCGCGCCTTCTCGCCACTCACATCTCCAACCTGAAGAACGAACTCGTCGGACCGGAAGAGGCGGTTGTCGCAGCCGATCAGGATCCGGCCGAACTTCCGCGACTGATCGCCAAGGTCTACGGCCACTACCAACAGCGGCTGCGTGCGGCGAACGCACTCGACTTCGACGATCTCATCGGTGAGACCGTCGCGCTTCTTCAGGCGTTTCCACAGATCGCCGAGTACTACCGCCGCCGCTTCCGTCACGTGCTCGTCGACGAGTACCAGGACACCAACCACGCGCAATACATGCTTGTGCGTGAACTGGTCGGTGGAGCCGGCGAGTCCGACCACGCCGTTGCCCCGGCCGAACTGTGCGTCGTCGGTGACGCCGATCAATCGATCTACGCATTCCGCGGAGCCACTATCCGCAACATCGAAGAGTTCGAACGCGACTACCCGGATGCTCGGACCATCCTTCTCGAACAGAACTACCGTTCGACGCAGAACATTCTGTCTGCGGCCAACTCCGTGATTTCCAAGAACACCGGTCGACGAGAAAAGCGTCTGTGGACCGATTCGGGTGAAGGCGAACTGATCGTCGGCTACGTTGCAGACAACGAGCACGACGAAGCATCGTTTGTCGCCTCGGAGATCGATCGGCTGGTGGACCAGGGCGAGACCAAGTTCGCCGACATCGCGGTGTTCTACCGGACCAACAACTCCTCGCGCGCGCTCGAGGAGATCTTCATTCGACTCGGAGTGCCGTACAAGGTGGTCGGCGGCGTTCGCTTCTACGAGCGCAAGGAAGTTCGGGACATCGTCGCGTATCTGCGCGTCCTCGCCAACGAGGACGACACCGTGAGCCTGCGACGCATTCTCAACACGCCCCGACGCGGTATCGGTGATCGAGCCGAAGCCTGCGTCGCCGTGCACTCCGAGCATCGCAACATCAGCTTCGCCGCCGCTCTCCGTGACGGCGCGGAAGGCAAAGTGGCGCTGCTCAATACGCGGTCACAGAAGGCCATCGCGTCGTTCCTCGAGATGATGGACGGGCTGCGGGCCCTGCTACCGACAGCGGCCGCCGACGAGGACGAACCGTTCGAGCTCGGTGACATCGGTGAGGTTGCCGAGGCGGTGCTCGAGCGCACCGGCTACCGCGCCGAGCTTGCGGCGAGCAGCGATCCGCAGGATGGCGCGCGACTCGACAACTTGAACGAACTCGTCAGCGTGGCAAGGGAATTCAGTTCCGACGCGCGAAACGCGGCCGGGCTGATCGATCCGGACGACGAGGAAACCGCAGCAATGCGTGAAGGTGAACCCGATCCGGGTTCGCTTGCCGCCTTCCTCGAACGGGTATCGCTTGTCGCCGACGCCGATCAACTGCCGGACTCCGACGACGGCGTCGTGACCATGATGACGCTTCACACCGCTAAGGGCCTCGAGTTCCCGGTCGTCTTCGTCACCGGTTGGGAGGACGGGCAGTTCCCGCACATGCGCGCCCTCGGCGATCCGGCGGAGCTGTCCGAAGAGCGTCGACTTGCTTACGTCGGCATCACCCGTGCCAGGCAGCGCCTGTACCTGACGCGCGCGATCATGCGTTCGGCGTGGGGGCAACCGATCCAGAACCCGGCGTCGCGGTTCATCCAGGAGATCCCGGAGGACCTGATCAACTGGCGCCGTGAGGATCCGGGCACCGGTGGCGGATTCGGAAGCGGCAGGCCGGGTTACGGCAGCGGAAGCCGCTACGGCAGCCAGGGCGGCCAGGGATACGGCGGCGGGCAGAACTACGGGGGAGGGTCCGGCAAGGCCGCGTCGACTCCCAGTTTCGGTGCCGCGCGTGGCCGCAACAACGTTCTGGTCCTCGCCACGGGTGACCGCGTCAGTCACGACAAGTACGGTCTGGGCACCGTGTTGGAAACCAAGGGCACTGGCCCCACCGCGACGGTCACCATCGACTTCGGTAGCGCGGGCAAGGTGCGGTTGATGCTCATCGGCGGTGTGCCGATGGTCAAGCTGTAGAAGACAGGCAAAAACTTCCGGCCCGTACCTGGAAAGGTGCGGGCCGGAAGTTTTTCATCAGAAGCGTTGGGCTTGCGATCAGTCCTGCTCGACGCCGAGGCTGATGCCGCGTGAGGCGAGCCAGGGGAGGGGATCGATCTTGTTCTCGCCGGCGAGATGAACCTCGAAGTGAAGGTGCGGGCCGGTGGAGAAGCCGCGGTTGCCGACAGTGGCGATCTGGTCGCCGGCCATGACCTGCTGACCAACCGTGACGGTGGACGTGTCGATGTGGCCGTAGACGGTGATCGTTCCGTCTGCGTGCTGTAGGCGTACCCACATGCCGAACCCGGAAGCCGGACCTGAATCGATGACCTTGCCGTCGGCGACGGCGACGATGGGCGTCCCGATCGGGGCGGCGATGTCGACGCCGGCGTGCAGGGTGCCCCAGCGGGTGCCGAAGTTGGACGTGAACGTGCCCACTGCCGGCAGGACGAACAGCGGGCGACGGGCAGCGGCTTCGCGTGCTGCGCGCTCGTCACTGAAACGCTGGCCCTTGGCAAGCAGGTTGCTGAACTGGGAGAGGTCGGTCGGCGCTGCGACGTTGAGGACCTGCGGAGCGTCGGCCTCGGTGGTGGCTGCCGTGGAGGTGGCCGGAGCGAACTGAGCGGCCTGCGGTTCTGCGGTGGTACCGATCGCGGAGGACTCGTTGGCGAGTGCAACTTCCGAGTGGTCGGCGGCAGAAGAGGAACCGTCGTTGACAACTGCCTGGCCCGCGGCGACAACCGCGCCGGCTGCAACTGCCAGAACGGCGGCGCGGCCCTTGAGAGCGGAGGGAGGGGTGGGGAGTCGGTGAGCACCGCTGCGGCGAACCGGAGATTCGACATCGACTGTCGGTGCGGAGGTGGCGTAAGTGGGGGTGCTGATCACGTCGGACTCGACGAACTCGTGAGAGTCGGAATCTGACGACGTGGAGGATGAATTTCGAGTGAACATATCGGTAGAGATCTCAGAACTTTTGGTCTCGGTGTAACGCCTGGCCGAGTGCGTTGGATAAGTGGTCGTGACCTCGTCTGGAGCTGAGTTCGAGAACCTACTAGCGGTGAACTGGCTGCGGTGATGCATATGCCGGTTCTCTCCTCGAGTTCGTGATCAGCCCGTGACTTAGACCGACTGACGGTAACGAAATGATTGCGATGGGCGCAAGCCGTAGCGGAAACCTGTCCGATTATGTGACGTGCCTCACAGCTTGACCTGGGAATATGTCGATCCGGGCAAAACGGACGAATCATCTCGTTTCGTGATCACGCGTGTCACAACCGGATCACCGGTCCATTCAGGCACTACCGTCGATCGAGTGTCCACAACACCTGGAACTACGTCGCAGGCGCGTTTCGACGACCCCGGAGTGAAGTCAGGGGCGCCACTCGCGGCGGTAATCGGACTGCTCGGTGCCGTCGGAGTGGCAGCCAGTCCCGTCGTCGGAGTCGGGAGTGGCCGCGGGGTCGACACGACGGGGGCTCTTGCTTCCGCCGCTCTCTTCGCTGCCGTCTGCACGATCGTCGTGCCGCTGGTTGCGGTGCTCACCTCAGGGCGCAGGCCCGCCTTCGCAGGCGGACTCCTGGCAGGTATCGGCGCGGTGTCCCTCGGCGCGGCGATCCTCGACGTTCAGTTGTTCGTCGACGCAATCGATGCAAACCGCTTGGACCTTTTCCGTCCGATTTCGGCGGGTTCGATCGATGCGGGTCCGGGCGCTTATCTCGCGCTCGCGGGCCACGGACTTCTTGTGGCGTCTGGTGTCCTCGGCTTCATGGTCGTCCATCGTGAATCGGAGCGGGACGGATACGGCAGCGCTCGCGCCGCGGAATTCGACGGGCGATCGGTTGGCGGGCGGATCGGTGGGTGGCCGACAGCGCTGCTGATTCTGGCCGCGGTGGTGTTCGTGCTCTCCCTGTTCGGTCCTTCCTTCAGTTCGCAGGATCCGATCTTTCTGGTCAAACCGCTCGTCGACTCGGCGGCGGCCACCGCCGTCGGTACGGGATTGGTCGGCGTCGCGGTACTCGTTGCGGTCGCGGCGGCATTGACGTCCATCTCGCTACCGGTGGGCTGCGGCGCCCTGATCGGTGTCGGTCTCGGCGCACTCGCAGTCAGTGGAACCAGGGTGATGGCTGGGTTCGCGGCCGGCGATCGGATCGGCGTCGGTTCGGGATCGGTGGTCGGGGCACTGGCCGCCGTGGTCATCGCCGTGATCGGAGTTTCAGCTCCCTACCTCGCTTCCAGGCGTGAAACAGATGCGATTCCCGCTGAAAGTGTGGTTCGCGCACCCGCGAAGACGACAAAGGGTGCGCTGAAAGCGGCGATGGTGGCTCAGTCCCGGGCGGCGCAAGCGCGGGTGAACAGACTTCACCGCGTTGCCGGTATCGGCGCAGTTGTCACCGCAGCAGTGGCAGCCCTGGGGGTGGCACTTCCGGTCCTGTCGTTGCCGGAGAACATCCCCGAACCGTCCATGCTCTCGTCTCGAGTTGTCCTGCTCGCGGCTGCTGTACTGCTGGTCGCCGGTCTGGGCTTGTTCGCCCCGGGCCGCGCCGCGGTGGTGCGGCCGGCCGTCGGCGTGTTGTGGACCACGGTCGTGATGGGAGTCGCCGCTGTCATGCAGTCGGCTGTCATCGCCACGGACGTACCGGGCGTCGGGTTGGGGGCCGGCGCCTTCGTGCTCTGCGGCGCGGCTTTCCTCGCTGCGGCGACGGGACTGCTCGTCTGGCTGGCGGGAAGCGCCGAGCGTGAGGATGTCGACACGTCGGTAGGTGGCGGTTCGAGAGGGCTGGTGCTTCTCGTCGGTGGGATCGGCGCCGTCGCTGTCCTGATCGGAACCGCGCTTCCCCTCTATCAGGGCGACGCCTATGCGGCGGCCTCAGTTCTGGAGTGGCCGTGGGGAATTGACGTCTGGGGTCAACTGCTCGTCGGCGTCACCGTCGTGATCGCCGCTGTGATCGCAGCGTCCGCGCGGCCGTCGCGGGGCGCGGCATTGCTGATCGGATCTGCCGTGGCAGCTCTGGTGTACGTCGGTGAGTGGCCACTCACGTCATCGCGCATATCGGACGCAACCGTGGGGGTGGGTGCGATCACAGCGGCCACGGGCATAGTGTTGCTTCTCGTTGCAGCGTTCTCGAGCGCAAGAATCAGTGAGACTGATGCTTGACAAATTCGGTGTGGCCACCTTGCCGAATCGGTGAGGCGTGCCTCATCGGGCAATTGCGCGTGACTTGGGCCACATAGCATCAATGCGGGCGCAAACCGAACGCGGCAACTGGTTAAAGTCCAGAACAGACCCGCTCCTACCCCTCGAGCGGGTGACAACGCAGACGAGACGGTGAGCAGATGGATCTCTTCGAATACCAGGCGAAGGAACTCTTCGCCAAGCACGGAGTGCCGACTTCGGCTGGACGTGTTACAGACACAGTCGCCGGCGCACGCGAGATTGCCGAAGAAATCGGTAAGCCCGTGATGGTGAAGGCACAGGTCAAGGTAGGCGGCCGCGGCAAGGCCGGTGGCGTCAAGTACTCGCCCGACGTGGATGCCGCAGTGGCAAACGCCGAGGCAATCCTGGGCCTGGACATCAAGGGCCATGTCGTCAAGAAGCTGCTGGTCGCAGAGGCAAGTGACATTGCCGAGGAGTACTACATCTCCTTCCTGCTCGACCGCACCAACCGCACCTACCTGGCCATGTGCTCGGTAGAGGGTGGCGTCGAGATCGAGGTCACCGCCGAGGAGAACCCCGACGCTCTCGCCAAGATCCCCGTCGACGCAGTCAAGGGCGTCGACCTCGCGTTCGCGCGCAGCATCGCCGAGGCAGGAAAGCTGCCCGCAGAGGTGCTCGACGCAGCGGCCGTGACGATCCAGAAGCTGTGGGAGGTCTTCATCGGCGAAGACGCACTCCTCGTCGAGGTCAACCCCCTCGTTCGTACGCCTGACGATCAGATCCTCGCCCTCGACGGCAAGGTCACCCTCGACGAGAACGCAGCGTTCCGTCAGCCCGGCCACGAGGCATTCGAGGATCGCGACGCTACCGATCCCCTCGAGCTCAAGGCCAAGGAAAACGACCTCAACTACGTCAAGCTCGACGGTGAGGTCGGAATCATCGGCAACGGCGCAGGCCTGGTCATGTCCACGCTGGACGTCGTCGCATACGCCGGCGAGAACCACGGTGGCGTCAAGCCCGCCAACTTCCTCGACATCGGCGGCGGAGCTTCCGCTGCAGTCATGGCTGCCGGCCTGGATGTCATCCTCAACGATGCACAGGTCAAGAGCGTGTTCGTCAACGTCTTCGGCGGCATCACCGCGTGTGACGCAGTTGCCAACGGCATCGTCGGCGCACTGAAGACCCTGGGTGACGAGGCCAACAAGCCGCTCGTCGTTCGCCTGGACGGAAACAACGTCGAAGAGGGTCGTCGCATCCTCGCCGAGGCCAACCACCCGCTGGTCACGGTCGTCGCAACCATGGACGAGGCCGCCGACAAGGCCGCCGAACTCGCTCACGCAGCGAAGTAAGGGACTCACAGAACAATGGCAATCTTCCTCACCAAGGATTCAAAGGTCATCGTCCAGGGCATCACCGGCGGCGAGGGCACCAAGCACACCGCTCTGATGCTCAAGGCCGGCACCCAGGTCGTCGGCGGCGTCAACGCTCGCAAGGCCGGCACCACGGTCTCGCACGTTGCAGCTGACGGTTCCCCTGTCGAGCTCCCCGTCTTCGCGACGGTCGAAGAGGCAATCAAGGAGACCGGCGCAGACGTCTCCATCGCATTCGTTCCCCCGGCCTTCTCGAAGGACGCCATCGTCGAGGCCATCGACGCGGAGATCCCGCTCCTCGTGGTCATCACCGAGGGCATCCCGGTTCAGGACTCCGCTTACGCTTGGGCGTACAACGAGTCCAAGGGCAAGAAGACGCGCATCATCGGACCGAACTGCCCCGGCATCATCACCCCGGGTGAGGCCCTCGTCGGCATCACGCCCGCCAACATTGCAGGCACCGGCCCCATCGGCCTGGTCTCCAAGTCGGGCACCCTGACCTACCAGATGATGTACGAACTCCGTGACTTCGGCTTCTCCACCGCCATCGGCATCGGCGGCGACCCGGTCATCGGAACCACCCACATCGACGCCATCGAGGCGTTCGAGAAGGATCCCGAGACCAAGGTCATCGTGATGATCGGTGAAATCGGTGGCGACGCGGAAGAGCGTGCAGCCGATTACATCAAGGCCAACGTCACCAAGCCGGTCGTCGGCTACGTGGCAGGCTTCACCGCTCCCGAAGGCAAGACCATGGGCCACGCCGGCGCCATCGTCTCCGGTTCCTCGGGAACTGCTCAGGCAAAGCAGGAAGCTCTCGAAGCTGCAGGCGTGAAGGTCGGCAAGACGCCGTCCGCCACCGCTGCTCTCGCTCGCGAGATTCTTCAGTCCCTGTAAGGGGCTTCGCACCCGTGCGTGGTTAGGGAGTCTCCGGACTCCTTAACCACGCACAGTGGTATCGACCCACATCGACCCGGCAGGTTCCAACTGCCCCGCACCGGATGTGATGGATGCGACGATCGAATCGAGATCGTCGGCGTCACCGGCGGCGAGCGTCATCACCGCCTTCGATCCATACGTAGTTCCGAGCACCGAGACGCCCCGCGCTCTCAGCTCCGCTTCCACCCGACCGGCCTCTGAGTGCCGGATCGCCAAAGTGCGCAGGATCTTTCTCTCCCTGGCCACAAGCTCGGCCGAATCGAGAGCCACCGAGACCGCTCCCGAATATGCGCGGACCAATCCACCGGCGCCGAGCTTGATTCCGCCGAAATAGCGCGTGACGACAACAATCACATCGACCAGATCTCGAGACTTGAGAACTTGAAGCATCGGCACCCCGGCAGTGCCGCCCGGTTCACCGTCGTCGTGTGCACGTTCGACGCGTGAGTTCGCCTCGTATCCGATCACGAAAGCCGAACAATGATGGCGCGCATCGGGATACAGCGATTTCTGCTCCGCGACGAACTCCGTGGCGGCTTCGGCGTCGTCTACTCGGTGAAGCGCGGCGATGAATCGTGAGTGCTTCACCTCGGTTTCGACGACGTGGTCGGCGCCGGGCGCGAGGGTGAAGGGCATCTGCCCATTGTCTCCTGTCGGTGTTAGCGTGCGAAGTCGAGACACATACGCTGGTAACCATCGAAGACCGTCTACGAGGAGAAGTCATGACGTTCACGCCGCAAGGGCCCAGCTTCGGGCCACCGAATCAGCCGGCAGCGGGCGGTGGAACCAAGAATCTCGGATTCATCCTGCTCATCGCCGTCGCGGCACTCGGCCTGATCAATTTCCTGCTCGGTTTTGCGCCCTTCACGTCGATCAGTGGAAGCAGCAGCGGCATCGGTAGCGGCCTGGATACCAGTTCGAGTTTCTTCGAATCGAGCATCTACGGCCTCGGATTCGTTTTCGCCGGCGGTGTGGTTGCAGGCGTCTCGCTGCTCCCGAAGCAGTCGTATGCAGGCATTGCCGCAGCGCTCACCCTCACGGGTTTCTTCGCTTTGGTGTTCGCCGCGTTCTCCGTCGGTACCAGCGACTACGTCGACATCAGCCTCGGTTGGGGCCTGATCATCGTGCTGATCCTCTCGTTCGTGCAGACCGTCGTCGCAGTCGCCGCGTTGTTGTTCGAGATCGGAATCCTGAAGGCGCCCGCGCCCCGACCGGTAGCTCAGCAGTACGGTCAGCAGCAGCCTTACGGCCAGGCGCCGGGGCAGGCGCCAGGTCAGCCACAGGGATACGGACAGGCTCAGTACGGCCAGCCTCAGCAGGCTCAGCAGCCGGGCCAGTACCAGCAGAATCCGCAGTACGGGCAGGCGCAGCAGCAGGGATACGGGGGAGCGCACGCCGCCCCCGTCGACCCGACCGCTTCGCAGCCGCCTTACGGCCAGACTGCGTCTCCCTACGGGCAGAACCCGGTGCAAAATCCCGGACAGACCGACTCGTCGGCCGCGACGACGTCGTCTTACTATCCGCTGACCTCTCAGCCCGGTGGCCAGCCGAACCCGAGTTACTCGTCGGATCAGTTCACCGCTCCACGCGGTTACGGCCAGCCGTACAACCAGCAGCAGACTGGCTCGACCGAGCAGCCGACGGGCTTCGAGCCGCCTACCTTCGAAGCGCCGACGCCGTCTGCGGAACCTGACCAGGGCAGCAGCGATTCCGCGGCCGAGACCAAGGTCTTCGGCTCGCAGAACCCCGACGAGCGTCAGCAGTAGTACTTCTTCGTTTCACGAACATGAATGTGGCCTCCGACCCGCTGCGGGTGGAGGCCACATTCCGTGAGCCCGACGGCGCGCCTGAGTGCGCGGCGCACTGTCGAGTGAAACCCTCGAGGGGATGAGTTCTTTGATTGATGGCACCCGGTCCCGTCCCACGTCCTCACGACCCGGACGTGGTCGTACTGGCAGCGGCCGCGTCGGCGGCGGTCGCCCGGGACCGAACCCGGACCTGGCGCGCAAGCTGCTGACCGTCGCCTTCCGACCGTCGGGCCTGACGCTGCTGCTGATCGCGGCTGTCGTCGTGGTCACTTTGGTATCGGCGAGCAGCGACCTGACCGGAACCTTCGGCGCCATTGCCACCACCTGGTTGGTCATCCACCAGGTGCCGGCGACTATCAGCGGCGTCCAACTCGGTGTACTGCCATTGCTTCCGACGGCCGTCATGATGTGGGTGGTCGCACGCCGATGCGCGTCGACTGCGGTGCACACCGACTCCCGTGACGACACCCTCCGCCTGGTGGGGGCGGCGGTAGCCGGGCCGTTGACTATCACGGCAATCGCTCTCGCCGTTGTCGCCGACGCCTCCGCGGCAATTCCGCTGTCGAGCCCCAACACGTTGGCCGCTTTCGGCTGGGTCGCCGGGATTCACCTGATCGCCGCGTCCGTCGGTGTTGCTGCTGCGCACTGGGATCGCGTCGTCGCCGAGATTCCGCCGTGGGCATCTGCCGCTGTTCGTCCGGCCGCGGCCGCGTCGGCAGCGCTGCTGGCTGCGGGCGCCGTGGCCGTCGTGGTGTCGCTACTCGTGTCGTGGTCGACGGTCGGTGACCTACTCGCACGCGGCAACGGGTTTGTCGGCGTACTGGGATTGACGGTGTTGTCGCTGCTCTACCTGCCGAACCTCGTGGTCGGTGCAGCCGCGGTGATGACGGGATCGACGGCCGATTTCGGAAACGTCTCCATCAGCGTGTTCGGCAACATCGGTGGAGATCTGCCACCCTTGCCCCTTCTCGGAGCGGTTCCGGAAGGCGTCGCCGGCGGAATCTGGCCGGTGCTGTTGATCGTTCCGGCTGCGGTGGGTGTGATGCTCGGCCGTGATTGCGCTCGACGCATCGCCGGGCAGGACAGTGTGCTCGCAGTGCTGACGGCAGCTGCCGGTGCCGGCGTCGTCATGGCTCTGCTTGCCCTTGCTGCGGGGGGAGACCTCGGGCAGTTCGGCACCGTCGAGGTCCTGTGGTGGGGCTTCGGTCTTCTGACTTTTGCGTGGCTGGGATTGTTCGGAACCGTCTCGGCGCTGTTCGCGATGTGGTTCTCACACCGCGGACACATGAAGGACGAGGTTGCGCCGCCGACGGCTGAACCGGCTCGAGAATCCGAGCCCGAACTTGCGATCACGGCCGCGGCCACAACGGATGGCGAGGACGACGAAAACGCCGACGAAGTGCTCGCCCAGGAATCTGCGGTGGTAGTGACCAAGGTCGTCGAAGCCGAAATTGTCGAAGAATCAGGCGAACCCGTGCAGGTAGTGACAGAGGAAACCGTCGAGATCGAAGTAGTCGACGCGGAGGTTGTCGCGGCACCCGAGGCGGACCCCACAGCCGGGGCCGAGCCGGAGACCGACCTGCCCTCGAAGCCGCAGGAGTCCAGCGACTAGGCTGTCATGCGGCCGATACTCCGGCCGCATCATCTTCCAGTTCTCAGGAGTAGTGCGCTGACTGCCTCGGCCGACAATCCGCAGCCGACAATGCCCGACAGGGTCCAATTTCGCGACTCTGTCGCGCGGGTAGTCGTACTCGCTTCCGGCGCGGGAACCCTGCTGACTTCGCTGATCGACGCTTCGCATGCCGAGGGATACCCCGCCGAGATCGTTGCCGTCGGTGTAGATCGTGACTGCCTCGCCGCCGAGCACGCTGCGGATTCGAAGATCCCGTCCTTCAAGGTCTCGATCAAGACCTACGAAAATCGTGCCGCCTGGGACGAGGCGCTGACAGCAGCAGTGGCCGAGTACGAACCCGATCTCGTGGTCAGTGCAGGCTTCATGAAAATCCTCGGCCCCAGCTTTCTCGAGCGTTTCGGCGGCCGAATCATCAACACTCATCCCGCGTTGCTGCCTGCCTTTCCCGGCGCGCACGCGGTTCCCGACGCTCTGGCGTACGGCGTGAAGGTCACCGGTTCCACGGTGCATCTCGTCGACGGCGGAGTTGATACCGGGCCGATCTTGGCGCAGGAAGCTGTGCCGGTGCATGACGACGACACCGAGTCTTCGTTGCATGAACGCATCAAAATTGTGGAGCGACGGTTGTTGGCGGACGTCATCGCCGCTGTTGCTACGCGCGGAGTGGTTTCCGATGGACGAAAGGCCGTGATCCCCAGTGAGTGAACGCAAGGCTGTGCGCCGTGCACTTGTCAGCGTCTACGACAAGAGTGGTCTGATCGAGCTGGCCACGGGCCTGCACGAGGCCGGTGTCGAGTTGGTCTCGACCGGTTCGACCGCGTCGAAGATCGCCGACGCCGGAATCCCCGTGACCCCGGTCGAGGCTCTGACCGGATTCCCGGAATGCCTCGAAGGCCGTGTGAAGACGCTGCATCCGCGCGTCCACGCCGGCGTTCTCGCCGATACCCGCAAGCCGGATCACCTCGCTCAGCTCGAGGAACTCGGCATCGCGACCTTCGAATTGGTTGTCGTGAACCTGTACCCCTTCACCGAGACGGTTGCCTCGGGCGCTAGCCCGGACGAGTGCGTCGAGCAGATCGACATCGGCGGCCCGTCGATGGTGCGTGCTGCAGCCAAGAACCATCCGTCGGTTGCCGTCGTGGTCGATCCGGCTCGGTACGCCGACGTCCTGACTGCCGTTGCCGGTGGCGGATTCACCTTGCGTGAGCGCACTGTGCTTGCGGCGCAGGCTTTCCAGCACACTGCGTCGTACGACGTCGCTGTTGCGAGCTGGATGACGAGCACGATCGCCGCTGACGAAGACGGTTCGCTGTTCCCGGCCTGGGTCGGTGCTACCTGGAACCGCAGCGCTGTTCTTCGCTACGGCGAGAACCCGCAGCAGGACGCTGCGCTGTACGAAAACCCGGCTGCGCCTGCAGGTTTGGCTCAGGCGGAGCAGTTGCACGGCAAGGAGATGTCGTACAACAACTACACGGACTCCGACGCAGCGTGGCGCGCAGCGTACGACTTCACTGATCCGGCCGTCGCAATCATCAAGCACGCCAACCCGTGTGGCATCGCCATCGGCACCGACATCGCCGACGCCCACCGCAAGGCGCATGCATGCGATCCGGTCAGTGCTTTCGGTGGTGTGATCGCTGCCAACCGCGAGGTCACCGTCGAACTGGCCGAGCAGATCGCCGACATCTTCACCGAGGTCGTCATCGCGCCCTCGTACGAAGACGGAGCTGTCGAGGTTCTGCAGCGTAAGAAGAACATTCGTGTTCTGAAGGCAGCCGCTCCGACCGCTACCGGAATCGAACTGCGTCCGATCTCCGGCGGTACGTTGCTCCAGCAGCGCGACGTCCTGGACGCCGACGGCGACAACCCGGCCAACTGGACCCTCGCCAACGGTGAGGCTGCCGATGCCGAGACTCTCGCTGACCTCGAATTTGCTTGGCGCGCCAGCCGTTCGGTGAAGTCCAACGCGATCCTGCTGGCCTCCGGCGGCGCGTCCGTCGGCGTCGGTATGGGCCAGGTCAACCGCGTCGATGCAGCGCATCTGGCTGTTCAGCGAGCCGGTGACCGCGTCGTAGGTTCGGTTGCAGCTTCGGACGCGTTCTTCCCGTTCCCTGACGGTCTGCAGGTGCTGCTCAATGCCGGCGTCAAGGCTGTTGTGCAGCCGGGTGGTTCGGTTCGCGACAACGAAGTGATTGCCGCAGCCAAGGAAGCCGGTGTCACTCTCTATCTGACCGGTGCGCGCCACTTCGCGCACTGACCCCTGCGTCGGTAGCGGGCCTCGACTCCTCAACGGGAGTTCGGGGCCCGTTCTGCATTCAGGCCGCCCGGGTCTTTCAGGCGGCGCTGCTGTGGGTGCCCTGGAGTTCGCGCGGTGAGCCGGTGATGACGACGCGTGAGGCTCCGCGACTGCGGATCTCGCTGATCAATGCGCCGAGGGTAGCTTCGTGGGCCGCATCGGAGTGTGAAAGATCCAGGGTGACGGCGTATCCGGTGAGGTCACCGGGCAGATCGACATACGGCGGCGCGATGGACAGTTGGTTGACTCGAAGTTTCATGTGGTGCTCCTGCGTGTGAAAGGTAAAAGAAAAGGCACCCGAGGCGTTTGCCCTGGGTGCCCGAGAACGAATCCGGTGAAACTGGGGATCATTCTCGGGGTACACCGCGCTTGTTGCCCATGTGCTTGGCCGACATTGCGGCCGAAAAAATGTGCTTGTCTGCGGTGCAGCTGCGCCACGAAGGTACGGATACGACGTGCGGGTGTAGCGACATGATGTCCGTTCCTTTCTGTGTGGCGTTGCTGGTTAATGGATGACCGTACAGCACGGATCGAGGGTTCGCACCAATAAAAAGCGCCGCGAACGTAAACTCCGGGTGACTTCTGTCCCCGGGCTCGCTGGATTGAAAGAGTCTGCGTTGCAGGTCAGGCGTAGAAAGCAGAATTCCCTCCGCGATGGTTCGCGGAGGGAACTTTCTACCTGAAAAAGAGGACGTTCGGTCTGTACGTGATCAGGAGAACGAACGGACCCACGCTGTGAAGGGCTCCGAGAACTCTGCCGAGTACGGAAGCGGCGCGACGTAGTCGGCACCGGTGGACTGTTCGTCGCCGATGTCCTTGAGTACGAAGTTGGCGTTGCGCATCCGCACGGAAGTCAGCGCTGTATGGGAGAGCGCGGCGTCGAGTGCCGCGACATCGGCGGGAATGACTTGGATGTCCTTGTCCGAGCAGCTCGTGAGAACGGGCATGCCCGCCGGTAGCGCCGCCACGAGCGCAACCGGGTCCAATGCGTCTTCCTCGGCGAGTGCCTTGGCATTGGCGTGTACGAGTCCCGCATTCTGCAGCGGCTCGGGCAGGTCATCCGGAACAGTGCCCTCGGATCGCAGCGACTCGACGGCATCGGCGAGCGCGACGCGCAGTTCGTCAGCCAGTTCGACCGGCAACTGACCGGCGCCGACGACGGCGTCGAGCTGGCGGTGAATCTGCGTCGTGAGTAGATCGAGAAGTCTGACGCTCAGTGGCTCGAGCAGTGCGAGGGCGCTGACTCTCGTGCCCTCTTTCGCGGTGGCGAGAGCCAGTGCGACTACGGCGCCGTCGCTGTGTCCCACCACGAACAAGCGCTCGGGATCGACGCCGGGTTGCCCGGCGAGGTAGTCCAGTCCGTCGGAGGCGGCGTCGACAAAAGTGTTGAAGCCGAGATCGGCGATGTCCTCGATGTCGTAGTCACCGAGGGCGGTTTCGCCACTGCCGAGCTTGTCGTAACGCAGGCTTGAAATCCCTTGTTTTTCAAGAAGATCCGCGATGAACCGCAGAGTTCCGATGTCGCCTTCGAGGAGGGCGCTGTCGCCGTTGCGATCGGTGGGGCCGCTGCCGGCCAGAATCAGCGCGGCCGGGGCAGGGGCGTCGGGTGAGGCGGCCAGGCGAAGACTCCCGTACAGGGTGACGTCGCCGGATTGGAACGAGATCTCGGTGTCGGACATGACGACTTGTCTACCAGGTCGGTGCGGTCAGGCGGTGCGCAGACTCCGGACACGACGCCAGCCACGCCAGCTGAACCACAAGAGCGCGGCGAGCAGGGGAATGATCAGGAGCGGCAAGATCATCGCGATCAAGGAGGTGAAGAAAGTCAGCACATCCTCGATGACGGAAACGACGGGATTTGCCAGCCCACCGGTAGTGGCCGTACTGACCGCGCGAGTGCCGGTCTGCGCGGCGCTGAACGTCAACGCCGTCGGCGCTCCGACGATGATGCCCGCCAACGCGGCCATCGCAGGGTCGAGATGGCTGAAGGCCGCCCAGGCCGCGATCACTCCGGCGATCGGTCCGGTGACGTTCCCGATCACCGAGAGTGCGTTGTCCACGAACGGAATGAGGTCGGCACCCAGTTCGACCACCGCGGCGATTGCCAATGCGACCAGCGCGCCGGTCGATCCGATCCACCGCATCGACTCGCCGACGGTGATCCCGAACAGCTCGAAGTGGACGGCAGCGCTGAGCATCAGCAGCGGCAGGAAGGTTCGCATTCCGGACGCTGCGGCGAGTCCGAGGCCGAGCATGGCCGGCAACACCCAGGTATCCATGGGTGGAGTTTAGGTCTACTGTGCGCCTTTATTAACCGCCGGCGGTTAATAAAGGCGCACAGCAAAGTCTCGGAAAGGACCTTTCATGGCGACAAACCCGCAGCCGATGTTCTTCCTCAACCTGCCCGTCAAGGACCTCGGCAAGGCCACCACCTTCTACGAGGGCCTCGGATACTCCAAGAACACGCAGTTCTCCGACGAGAATGCGTCGTCGATGGTCATCAGTGACACCATCGTTGTGATGCTGTTGGCCGAGCCCTTCTTCAAGACCTTCACCACCAAGGGCATCGCCGACACCTCGACGTCGACGGAAGCGCTGCTCGGTCTCTCGGCCGAGACCCGTGAGGCCGTCGACGCCCTCGTCGACAAGGCGCTCGAGACCGGCGGTTCCGAAGGTAACGCGACTCAGGATCACGGCTTCATGTACAGCCGCAGCTTCCAGGATCCCGACGGCCACATCTGGGAAATCATCTGGATGAATCCCGAGAACATCGAAGGCTGAGCGACCGAACTTCCTCGGCGAGAGGCGAAACCCCGAAAACACTCGTAGCGTGGAGTGGTGACTGTCGCAAAAACCCTCGGAGAGCTACGCGCCTCCGGACACGTACAGCGAAGTGTCAAGGAAGAACTACGAGAGAATCTTCTCGCCGCGTTGCGGGACGGCCGTGACCCCTGGCCCGGGATAGTCGGGTTCGAGGACACGGTCGCCCCGCAACTCGAGCGGGCGCTGATCGCCGGCCACGACGTGGTTCTGCTCGGCGAACGAGGTCAGGGAAAGACGAGGCTGCTTCGCACTCTCGGGCTCCTGCTCGACGAGTGGACGCCCGTCATCGAAGGCTCGGAACTGGGGGAGCACCCGTACGAGCCGATCACCCCGGCTTCGATACGTCGAGCCAAGGAACTGGGCGACGACCTCCCGATCGCCTGGCGCCACCGCAGCGAGCGGTACTCCGAGAAGTTGGCGACGCCGGATACCTCGGTCGCCGACCTGATCGGCGACGTCGATCCGGTCAAGGTTGCCGAAGGCCGGAGCCTCGGCGATCCGGAGACCATTCACTTCGGCCTCGTGCCTCGCGCGCATCGCGGAATCGTGGCCATCAACGAGCTCCCCGACCTCGCCGAACGCATCCAGGTCTCTTTGCTCAACGTGATGGAAGAGCGGGACATCCAGGTCCGCGGGTACACGCTTCGGCTTCCGTTGGACGTTCTTCTGGTCGCGAGCGCCAACCCCGAGGACTACACCAACCGCGGGCGCATCATCACACCACTCAAGGACCGCTTCGGCGCCGAGATCCGCACTCACTACCCCGTCGAGCTGGCGGGCGAGATCGCGGTGATCGAGCAGGAGGCGCACGTGGCCGCGGAGGTGCCCGACTACCTTCTCGAAATTCTTGCCAGATTCACTCGCCTGCTCCGCGAATCCACCTCGGTGGACCAGCGATCGGGTGTGTCGGCACGCTTTGCCGTCGCCGGCGCGGAAACCGTCAGTGCCGCCGCGGTACGACGGGCAGCGGTGCTCGGCGAAGCCGATCCTGTTGCACGGCCCGTCGATCTCGAGTCCGTGGTCGAGGTTCTTCGCGGCAAGGTCGAGTTCGAATCCGGTGAAGAGGGACGGGAACTGGAGGTGCTCGAGCACCTGCTGCGTCGCGCGACCGCCGATACGGTTCGGGTACGTCTCGGCGGGATCGACCTGGGGATGCTGGTTGCTGCGGTGGAGATGGGCAACACGATCGTCACCGGTGAATCTGTCACGGCCAAGGCATTTCTCGACGAGCTTCCGGACCTCGAGGTCCTGGACGAAGTAGCCGAACGTCTCGGTGCGCAATCCGACGGCGAGCGTGCCGCCGGTGCCGAACTTGCCCTCGAAGGGCTTTACCTCGCGCGCCGGATCTCCAAAGATCAAGGCCCGGGCGGCCGCTCGGTATATTCGTAAGGGGCAGTGATGATCCACAATCCGCGGTACGGGCCTTACGACGGTGGTCCCGATCCGCTCGCGCCTCCCGTGGATCTGCGCGAGGCCCTGGCAGCAATCGGCGACGACGTGTTGTCGGGCACGTCGCCGCGCCATGCCCTCCGAGAGCTCCTGCGCCGAGGCAACCGGGACATGCGCGGGCTCGACGACCTTGCTGCCCAGGCGAACCGGCGCCGACGTGAGTTGCTACGCCGCAACAATCTCGACGGAACGCTCGACGAGGTTCGTAAGCTTCTCGACAAGGCGGTGCTCGAAGAGCGCAAAGAACTGGCACGTGCTCTCGACGACGACGCACGATTCAACGAAATGCGGATCGAGGAGTTACCGCCGTCGACAGCTCAGGCCGTGCAAGATCTGGCCGACTACAACTGGCGCAGCGAACAGGCTCGCGCGGATTACGAGAAGATTCGTGATCTGCTCGGACGTGAGGTTCTCGATCAACGCTTCTCGGGAATGAAGCAGGCACTCGAGGGCGCCACCGACGAGGATCGTGAGCAGATACGCCAGATGCTGGCTGATCTGAATCAACTGCTCGACGCGCACTCTCGCGGCGTCGACACTGCGGAGCAGTTCGCGGAGTTCATGGACAAGCACGGGCAGTATTTCCCGGACAACCCGCGCAACGTCGAGGAACTTCTGGATTCTTTGGCGCAGCGCGCGGCGGCTGCACAACGATTGCGGAACTCGCTCTCGCAGGAGCAGCGTGACGAGTTGGATGCGTTGGCGCAGCAGGCGTTCGGTGATCCGAGCCTGATGAGTGAGCTGAGTCAACTCGACCAGTTCCTTCAGGCGGCTCGGCCGGGTGAGGACTGGGAAGGTTCGCAACAGTTCCGCGGCGACAACGGAATGGGGTTGGGTGAGGGGACCGGTGCCCTGCAGGACATCGCCGAGCTGGAATCCTTGGCGGATCAACTGTCGCAGCAATACGCGGGCGCGGCGCTCGACGACATCGACCCCGAGCTACTCGCGCGGCAACTCGGCGACGAAGCCGCCGCTGATGCTCGCACCCTGGCCGATCTCGAAAAGGCTTTGCAGGAACAGGGTTTCTTCGATCGTGCACCGGATGGTCAATGGCGCTTGTCGCCCAAAGCCATGCGACAGCTCGGACAGACTGCTCTGCGCGATGTCGCCGGGCAACTGTCGTCACGAACCGGTCAACGCGATACGCGTCGGGCCGGTGCGATGGGTGAACCGACCGGAGCGTCCCGCGAATGGGAATTCGGGGACACGGAACCGTGGGACGTCACGAGAACCATCACCAACGCCGTCCTGCGTGACCCGGGCCGAATGCCGGTGCGGCTGAGCGTCGTCGATGTCGAGGTGGCCGAAACCGAACAGCGCAGTCAGGCTGCGGTTGCTCTCCTGGTGGACACGTCGTTCTCGATGGTGATGGAAGATCGCTGGGTGCCGATGAAGCGCACCGCTCTGGCACTCAATCATCTGGTGAGTACGCGATTTCGCAGCGACGAACTCCAGTTGATCGCCTTCGGACGCCACGCGCACGTGCTGAGCCCGTCGGAGCTCGCTGGTTTGGACGGCGCGTGGGACCAGGGAACCAACCTGCACCACGCACTGTTGTTGGCGGCCAGGCATCTTCGACGCCACTCCAACGCACAGCCGGTGGTACTGATCGTCACCGACGGTGAGCCGACGGCTCATCTCGAAGCGGACGGAGAAGCCAGGTTCGACTACCCGCCGAGTGCGCGAACCCTCGGTTTGACGGTTCGAGCACTCGACGCGGTGGCCAGGCTGGGCGCCAAGGTCACGTTCTTCCGCCTCGGTGAGGATCCAGGTCTGGCCAGGGTGGTCGACCGGATGGCGCACCGGGTGGGTGGACGCGTCATCGCGCCGGACCTGGACGGCCTCGGCGCCGCGGTCGTGAGTGACTACATGCGAGGTCGCCGCTAATTCTGCCGCCGTCAGTCTTGTTCAGCGGGCTGGTGCTGGGTGATGCAGTGGATGCCGCCGCCACGTTCGAACAGCGGTCTGGCGTCGACGGTGACGACGGTGCGCCCGGGGTAGGCGGCCGCAAGGATCCGGGCCGCTTCGGCGTCGGCCGGATCGTCGAAGCTGCAGGCGATCACTCCGCGATTGACCACGAGATGGTTGATGTAGCTGTAGTCGACGAATCCCTCGTCGTCGCGCAGGATCTCGGGCGCAGGTACCCGAATGACCTTCCACGGCCGACCGCCGACGTCCGTCGAGCTTTCGAACAACTCGATGATCGTCTTGCTGACGGCGTAGTCGGGGTGCACCGGATTGCGTTGGTCATGGACGAGTACAACTCCGGGGGAAGAGATGGCAGCGACGATGTCGACGTGTCCGCGCGTTCCGTACGTCTCCTGATCGCGAGTCAATCCGCGGGGAAGCCAGATCACGTGCTTGGCGCCGATGGTGCGGGCGAGTTCGGCCTCGATGTCGGCCTTCGTCAGGTCGGGGTTTCGTCCCGGATCGAGTTGGACGGTGTCGGTGACCAAGACGGTGCCGAGACCGTCGACCGCAATACCGCCGCCCTCGTTGACGATTGGTGAGTCGATCAACTGGGCACCGGATTGTTCGACGACAAATGCGCCGATCTTCGAGTCCTTGTCCCACTGCGCCCAATCCTGTGCACCCCAGCCGTTGAACACCCAGTCGACTCCGCCGAGACGGCCTTCGTCGGACAGGACGAACGTCGGCCCGATGTCGCGCATCCACGCGTCGTTGAGAGGTGCCTCGACGATGTCGACCTTCTCGGACAGGTACTTTCGTGCTTCTTCGACTTCGGCGGGATCGACGACGACGGTGACCGGCTCGAATTCGGCGACGGCGTGGGCGACGGCCGCCCACGTCGAGCGCGCTTCGTGCTGCTCTTCCGCAGTGTCCCCGAGAGAGTATCCGGCGCTCGGGTACGCCATCCAGGTACGTTCGTGCGGCTCACTTTCCGCGGGCATGCGCCAGGTCATCGGTTGGCTCCTGCAGTGTTCACCGGTGCGGTCAGGGCCGAGTAGGTGTCGGGTCGGCGAGTGGCCAGGAACGGGAACAGCGCAAGCCAGTCTTCACGGTGCTGCAGGTCGAGATCTGCGACCAGGACGGCTGATTCGTCGCGCGGAGCCTGAACGAGGATGCGTCCGTACGGGTCCGAGATGAACGACGAACCGTAGAAGGTGATGAGACCTTCACTGCCGTGGCGATTGGGGACAACCATGAAAGTGCCGTTGGCGACACCGTTTCCGACGATCACTTGCTGCCACAGCGGTTGGGTGTCGAAGTTCGGGTGATCGGGTTCCGAGCCGATCGCCGTCGGGTACACCAGGACCTGGGCACCGGCGAGGGAGTATGCACGTGCGACCTCGGGGAACCACTCGTCCCAGCATGTCGGGAGTCCGAACTTGGCGCCGAGTGCCTCGTGAACGGGGTATGCGTCCTCGGACGGACCGCCGCGAAAGTACGTGTCCTCGTAGTACCCGGCCGTCACCGGAATGTGGAGCTTGCGGGTACGACCGAGAAGTTCACCCCCGGGCGAGACCAGGATCGCGGTGTTGAAGCCCAGGCCGTCCTCGGCGTCGCTGCGCTCGTACAACGACGCGTGAACGAGAACCTGGTTCTCCGCGGCGGCCTTGGTGGCGAAGGCGAAAGTGGGTCCGGTGAGCAGGTCTTCCGCCGCGCGTCCGGGATTGTCGCCGGCCGGGGTGGAGGCGGGGTAGCGGCTGAGCGTCAGCTCCGGAAGAAAGACCACGGAAGCGCCCAGCTTCGCTGCGGACGCAATGCCTTCGCTCAATTCAGCGTGGAGGTCGTCTTGGTCCTCGTGCCAGCGATGTTGGACGAGACCCACACGCAGAGGGGTGGACGTGGACGGCGAAGTCGCGGCCGGTGACTCGGGTGGGGTGAGGGCGGTGATCGTCAGCATGGGGTTTCCTCGGTGCTCGGGTATTCGACGTTCAACGTAAAACGAATGTGATTCGTTAAGTATGGTGGGTGAGCGCTGATTGATCAAGGACTTTCGAGGAATTGTTTTTTGCAGCGCCCCGAACGGTGTGGATCACTACAGGAGGACATATGCCGCGGCCATCGCAACGACTGCTCTCACCGGCGATCATCACCGAGGCAGCGATCGAGTCGGTGGACGAATCCGGCGACTTCACCATGCCGGGACTCGCCGCAAGACTGAAGGTTCGACCGTCCTCGCTCTACAACCACGTTTCCGGACGAGCCGAGATCGTCGAACTGATGAGGGCTAAGCTGATGGCAGGAATCGACGTCGAGTCGGCCTCGGGGACCTGGAGTGAGACCGTCGCGGCGCTGGCAGCCGAGTACCGGCGAAGCTACGCCGCGCATCCTCGTCTGATTCCGCTCTTCACGGCCCAGACGGTGCAGGCCGGTGTGGCGTTCACTCTGTACAACGCATTGGCGCAGGCATTTGACGATGGTGGCTTCGACCCGACCGAAACACTGCACGCGATCACGACCGTCGACAGTTTTGTTCTCGGTTCGGCCTTGGACCTGGCGGCGCCGGACGTCCAGTGGGCGTCGGGACCCGAAGCCAACGACGCGATGAAGGCGGCGTTGGCAACGTCCGGGAAAAATCCCGAACGTGCCGACGCCGCCTTCGAATTCGGCTTGCGCGTGTTGATGGCGGGCCTGATCGCGCAGGCCCCCGAATCTACTGTCTCCTAGGACACGCTGAGGTCGTTCTCGTCGCGCAGAGCCTCCGTGTCGCGGTTGAGGGTCTTGCCCTCGAAGAACTCGGGATTGCGCACTCGCATGACCATCATCAGGACCGCGCCGAGGATGAGGATTCCGAAGCCGAGGAAGAAGACCAGGCCGATTCCGCCGATGGATGCTCCGCTGGCATTGTCCGGATTCATACTCTCCTGGACCGAAATGACGAACACCGCAAGCAGCATGAGGCCACCGATGAGTGGGAACGCGAGCCGGAAGACGAAGTTTCGTACGCTCTCGAAAAGCGTCTTGCGGAAGTACCACACGCACGCGAATGCGGTGATGCCGTAATACCAGCAGATCATGATGCCGAGTGCGGCGATCGTGTCGAGCAGAGCACTTTCGGACAGGAACGTGACGACGCTGTAGAACACTGCGGTTACCGCGCCGGCCACGACGGTCGCGTACGACGGCACCAGGAACCGAGGCGAGACCTCGGCGAGCTTCTTGGGGAAAGCTCCGTATGCACCCATGGCGAGCATGGTTCGTGCCGCGGGCAGGAACGTGGTCTGCAGGCTGGCGACTGAAGAGACGAAGACCGCGAGGAACAGAAGCATTCCGCCCCAGTTGCCCAGGACCGGGTCGGCCAGAGCGCCGAAGACGTTCTCGGAGTTGTCGGGATTGCCGAGGCCGAGGCCTTCCTCGCCGACGCCGGCGTACATCATCGCGGCAACGGCGACCAGCAGGTAGGTCAGGAGAATGGTTGCGACACAGAGCAAACCGGCGCGGCCGGGGGTCTTCTTGGGGTTCTTCGACTCCTCGCCCAGCGTGAGACAGGTATCCCAGCCCCAGAACGCGAAGATCGATCCGGTGAGTCCGATGACAAACGCACCGATGGCGAGTCCGCTGAACGGGTTGAACCAACTCAGGTCGAAGGACAATCCGGCCGGGGCGTCGCCGGCGCCGACGTGAACCAGTGCAACGACGGCGAAGACGACCAGCAGCACCATCTGGAAGCCGACGAGCGCGAACTGTACGCGCTCGCTGGTCGTGATTCCCCGACTGGCAATCCAGGTGGCCAACGCGATGAATACCAGCGTGGTGCCGACGTTGACGAATTTATTGCCCGGCAGATCGGCGATCGACGGATTGTCGACCACCCGCGCGATGAACAGATAGAAGAAGTCGACGGCAATCGCAGCGAGGTTCGAGAGCACGATGATCGTGGCGATCACCATGCCCCAGCCGCACATCCAGCCGACGTACGGTCCGAATGCCTTGGTGGACCACGTGAATGACGCGCCGCAGTCAGGTGTGTCGGAGTTCAGTTCGCGGTACGCGTACGCGGTGAGGAACATCGGGATGAAGCCGGCGATGAAGATGGCGGGCATCTTGAGACCGACCGCAGCGACGATCAATCCGATGCTGGCCGTCAGGGTGTAACCCGGTGCCACGGAGGAGATTCCGAGCACCGCGCCGGAGATCATGCCGATCTTGCCGGTGGCGAGGCCTTTGGAACTCAGTTCGGTGCTGGTCATGACAGTGCCTCCGGCTGGGTGAATTCGTGCTTTGGCACTACGACCATGGGTACGGGCAGTACGCGCAGCATCTTGGCGGCGGTCGAGCCCAGGAACAGTTTGCGGGGCTGCGCGAGACGGCTGGAACCGACCATCACGAGGTCGCCGTCCTGCCAGTCCAGTTGACGCACTGCCGATTCCACGGTAGATCCGTCGGCAATGATGACCTCGATGGGGAACTCCGCGGGGAGCGCGGCTCTTGCGACGTCGAGTGTGTCCTGAGCGTGATTTCGTGCACGCTCCCTGGCCGACTCGGCGGTGTCGCGATGATCGCGCAGATCGTTCTGGGGGTCGAGCGCTACCAGTGAGACCAGTCGCAACGGAACCTGCATCAGTTCGCTGGCGCGCACGGCGGTGTTCAAGACGATGTCGGCGCCGACACGGGTGCCGAGTGCACAGGTGACCTCTCGTATCGCAGTGGCCGCCGAGTTCCGCGTTCCGCGAGGCGCCAGTGCTACCGGGACATGGGCGGAGTGAAGCAGTTCGGTCGAGACCGAACCTATCGCGTGACGGCCGAGCAAACCGTCGCCGGAAGCTCCCACCACGATCGCGAGCGCATTCAGTCGGTCCACTTCGTCGAGCAGGCCCTGAGCGAACGACTCGTGGAAGCTCAGGTGTACTTCCACCTGGATGTCCTCGGGCACCGACGCTTTCGCCTCGGCGAGCCAGTCGTGTGCACGCGCGGCGAGGATGTCGTCGTAGCCGGCTTCCGAGGGAACCTTGGCCGGCAGTGTCCGATCCGGTGGGAGGACCATGCAGATGTCGAGTTGCGCGCCGAGACTGCGCGCGAGCTGGGCCCCGAGGACCAGCCCGTCTTTACCGCTGGGTGTGGCGAGGTATCCGACGATAAGGCGCATGGTGGCTCTTTTCCGGATTGGAGGAATCTGCTGTGCGCCTTTATTAACCGCGGGGGGTTGATAAAGGCGCACAGCAGGAGGGGCGGCGACTCAGTCGTGCGAACTCATGACGTGCTTGAGACGGGTGTAGTCCTCGACTCCGTAGGCCGAGAGATCCTTGCCGTAACCGGAATACTTGAAGCCGCCGTGCGGCATTTCGGCGACGAGCGGGATGTGGCAGTTGATCCACACCGCACCGAAGTCGAGAGCAGCGGAGACGCGTTGCGTGACACCGTGATCCTTGGTCCAGATGCTCGAGGCCAGGCCGAACCGAACGTCGTTGGCAAGCGTGATCGCCTCCTTCTCGTCGGAGAAGCTCTGGACTGTGAGGATAGGACCGAAAGTCTCTTCCTGCACGATGTCGTCCGATTGCGCGACGCCGGTGATGACGGTCGGCTCGAAGAAGAATCCGGTTTCGCCCGAACGCTTTCCGCCGGTAACGATCTTGGCCGACGCCGGCAGGTTCGCGATCTTGTCGCTCACGGCGTTGAAGTGATTGATGTTGTTGAGCGGGCCGTAGAAGGCATCAGGATCGGAAGGCGCTCCGGGGCGCAGCTTCTCGGCGTTCCGGACGAGGGCTTCGACGAGCTGATCGTGGATGGACTCGTGAACGATCACGCGAGTGGCCGCGGTGCAATCCTGGCCGCCGTTGAAGAACGCTGCCTCGGCGATGCCGGTGGCGGTCTTCTCGATGTCGACGTCGCCGAAGACGATCGCCGGCGCTTTGCCGCCCAGTTCGAGGTGCGCGCGCTTGAGTTGCTGTGCTGCGGACACGGCGACAGCGATGCCCGCCCGCACCGAACCGGTGATCGAGACGAGACCGAGGGCCGGGTTCTCCACCAACGTCGCTCCGGTTCCGCCGTTGCCGAGCACGACGTTGAACACGCCGTCCGGCAGGATGCCCTTCGAGAGCTTCGCCAGGACCAGCGTGCTGCCCGGTGTGGTGTCGCTGGGCTTGAGGACGATCGTGTTGCCGGCCGCGAGGGCGGGCCCGATCTTCCACAGCGCCATCATGAACGGGTAGTTCCAGGGCGTGACCTGACCGACGACGCCGATCGGCTCACGACGGACGTAGGAGGTGAAACCCTCCATGTACTCTCCGGCCGCCTTGCCCTCGAGAAGTCGTGCGGCTCCGGCGAAGAACCGCATCTGATCGGCTCCGACCTTGACCTCTTCGTCGGCGATCATCTGGTGGGCCTGGCCGGTGTTGGCGCTTTCGGCTGCGACGATTTCGTCGCTGTGCGCTTCGATGGCGTCGGCGAGCTTGAGGAGTGCAGCCTGCCGCACGCTCGGCGTCGTCTTGCCCCAGGTCTCGAATGCTCTCTGTGCGGCTTCGACGGCGGCGTCGACGTCTTCCTTCGTGGAGACCGGCGTACGCCCGACCACACTCTCGTCCACGGGGTTGATCAGGTCGAGTGTTTCCGTCGCGGCTGAGGCGACGAATTCACCGTTGATGTAGTTCTCGAGTACGACGATCGACATCGGTACCGGTTCCTCTCGAGGTCGAACGAGTTCCGGCCGAGGTGATCAGCACGGAACTCGCACTTTGGGGCGTGTGTGAGCAAGTGTGCGCTGACTCACAAGTAAAGGCAGCTGCCAAAAAGGTGAAATCTTTGATCCCCGACGCGCCGAGTTGTACAGTCCAGCCCATGACGATCGCTGTGCGGTGGATGTTGGCGCAGCCGGACCTCGCGCTGGAACTCAAAGGCGGCGCCCAGGGCGTCGGTCGCGAAATCACATTTGCGCACGCCACGGAGTTGCTCGACCCTTTCCGATGGTTGACCGGCGGCGAATTCATCCTCACCACCGGCATCCGATTGCCGTCCACTCAGCAAAAGCGCGGCCGTTATCTCCGAATGCTCGACGCGGCAGGTGTGGCGGCGGTCGGGTTCGGGACCGGACTCTCGTATCCCGAGGTTCCGGCCGATCTGGTGGCTGTCGCCGACGAGATCGGACTCCCGCTCATCGAGGTGCCGTTGCCGACGCCTTTTGCTGCCGTCGTCAAGCGCGTAATGAGCCGGTTGGCAGAGCAGGAATACGAAGCTGTCCTCCGGGCGTCGCGGGCGCAACCGCGGATGACGCGTGCCGTCATTTCCGGCGGAACTGCCGCAACCGTGCGTGAACTGGCGATCGCAACCTCGGCGACGGTGCTTCTTCTCGACGTCGCCGGAAGAGTTCTCGAGAGCTCACCTCAACTGCCGACGGACGACGTGATCGACGAACTGCGAGCAACTCTCGGTGGCGGTGCCTCCAGTAGCGTGACGCTCGCAAGGTCTGGAGCGTCGATCGCGGTGCAGCAGATCAGCGTCGGGCGAACGCCGTACGGATACCTGGCGGTGATCAGTGCTTCGGCGCTCAGCTACGTCGATCAGATACTGCTCGGTCACGCGAACTCGTTGTTGGCGTTGGACTTCGAGAAACCTGCGCGCCTGCGTGCTACTCAGGATCAGTTGAATTCGCACGCCCTCGGGCTGCTGCTCACCGAGGATCGCGACCCGGCGCCGGCATGGCAACAGATCAGGCAGGCCGCCGACGGCGAGGGAATGATCCGAGGATTGACAGTTCTTGCCGACACGTCCGACGTAGCGGGACGCCTCGGAGCCGAGATTGCCGAGTTCATGAACAAGGCAGGGCGGCAGTTGTTCTCGCGGATCAACGACACTCGCGTCACGGTGCTGCTGCGTGGAACCGACGACGTCGAGTTCGCCCGAGAGTTGCTCGGCGGGGTATCGAGGTCGGATCTTCGCGCGCTTCGTGTCGGCTTGAGCGCGCGACGGGTGGTCGCTGCGCTGGCGGTCGCCGTCGAACAGTCCCAGCTGTGTGCGTCGGCGGCGGAAATCGGTGGCGAACCTTTGGAATTCGCGGCGCTGACCGGAAGTGTGCTGCTGTCTTTCGATTCGACGCGTGAAGTGCTCAACACGCTGGCGGAAACGATGATCACACCGATCGAGGACTACGACCGTGACAACGGCACCGAACTGCTGGCGTCGCTGCGGGCATTTCTCGAGGCCAACGGACACTGGGAAGCGGCCGCCATCACGATGGGCGTCCACCGGCACACGCTGCGAAGCCGAATGGCGAAGGTGGAGAGCCTAATCGACTGTCGGCTGGAAGTGGCCAGGGTTCGGGCGGAACTACTGCTCTCGATCATTGCCCGGCAATCGTGACTGCCGGGCAATGATCGAGACTTGGCAAAGCGGCCGTCAGGCCTTGCTGCGAGCGATGATGTCGGCTGCGGTTCGCTGACCCATCCGAACGGCACCGTCGACGTGCTGGTACCCCTCGGCCGCAATGTCGGAGCACGAGAAGTGAATCGGGCCGACGGGCGTGCGGGAATCCGCGCCGTAGCGGTGCAGGCCTCCGAGGTCGAAGCTCGCTGCGTACGCACCGCGGGTCCATTCCTCCGAGCCCCAGTCGGATTCGTAGTACACAACCGGCTCTTCGGCCTTCGGGCCGAGATAGCGGGCAAGTGAGGCCAGAATCGTGGCCTTACGCTCCTCGACGGAAAGCTCGAACATCGCGTCGGCCTTCTCGTCGGAGACGAAAGCGACCAGGGTGCCGCGATCGTCCTCGTGGTTGGTGTTGTCGTACACCTCCTGCACTACCTCGGACGCGCCGAAGCCGGTGCCGGAGAGGCCGTCTTCGCGCCAGAAAGGCGTCTCGTACACCGCGTGAACCTTGATGACGAGGCCGAGGGACTGGTGCTGGTGCATCTGGTGCTGACGACGCGGCAGCGGGGGATCGTACGAGATCCGGGAGTAGAGGTTGGGCGGTACGGCCAGGATCACTCGGCTTGCCTCGACGCGAACATCGCCGTCCGCCAACACCGTTGCACCGGATTCGTTCCACTGCACCGTACGCACGGGTGCGTTGAGGAAGACGTCGTCGCCGAGGGCCTCTGCCATGCGGATCGATACCTGCTGCATTCCGCCGATCACTCGCTTGTCGAGGATGAAGTCCTCGTCGACGAGATGGGAGAACGAGCCTGCGGAAGCGGCCATGAGTACGGCCTGCAGGGCAGAGAACGAGTGGGCGGGCTTGGTGAGCATGCCACCGGCGATGAAGAGACCGATGTTGTCACGTGCCTCGGCGTCGTCGGACTGATTGATCAGCCACTGCTTGAAGGAGACTGTGTCGAGATCGCGGGCGAGGGGATGTGCCCACGGTTCCTCGGCGCCGATCTGCGCTGCGAGATCGTCCATCTCGTCGATGAGACGGTCCATCTCCTTCTTCGTGGTGTCGTTCGTGGGGAAGGAATCGCCCGTGTACTGCGTCCGCTCACCTGCCGACGAGATGTAGACGGACTCGCCCTCGCGGTAGCGCTCGAAAGTTTTCAGGCCGAGTTCGTCGAGCAAGGAGATCAGCGCGGTCTGGTCGGGGGAGACCCACTGGCCGCCGATTTCCAGAACTGCTCCGTCGATGGTGTCGGTCCACGTGCGGCCGCCGACGCGGTCGCGCGCTTCGATCACAGCGACGGTCAAACCGGCCTTGCGCAGCGCGGTTGCAGCTGCCAGGCCAGAGGGGCCGGCGCCGACGATTGCAACGTCTCTCTGGAGAGTAGGCACTTGCGAGCTCCTTCATGTTGAGCACCGCTCGAGTCGAAAGATGCCGACGAGCGAGTGAACGGGTGTCGGTTTTCAGTCTGTCCCGAGGAGACGCACACCACACCTGACGAAACGGAGTGTTCGATCGGTGATCTTGTGCCGTTTAGGCGCGGCTAGCCGTTGACGACGTGGCGATCGCCGAGCGGTCGGCTCAGCGGAACGTCCAGGCTGCCGAACACGGCAACCAAGATGCACATCTTGTCCGCGGCCTCCGGCAATGCTCCGGTTCGGAGCGTGACGATCACCGTCGTATCAGTCTCTTCGACGGTTGCGTACGCGCCGTAGCACTCCGGAGTACCGGTCACGAAGTGGACTGCCACCGTGTGATCGTCGACCTCGGACCACGATTCGAACATGGTGGCCGTCGCACCCACGATGTCGGTGCGGCTGTCGAACTCCGTGCCCATCTCGCTGTCGTCGACCTCGTCGGGAACGGGGGTTCCGAGCGACCAGTCGGCGGGACTTGCTTCGTTGGCCGCCATCGGATTCGGTGCGGCAACCGGCCCCGTGGTCTGGGCCCCGACGGAGCATCCGGCCACAGCAAGGCAGGCCAGAACGGCGAGGGTTAGTACACGCATGAATCCACCGTAACCCTGCTCAAGCGAGTAGCGCTGTGACCAGCGCAATTGCGGGAATTGACGCCAAAGTGGTGACAAAGGCACTGTCTCGGGCGAGGACCATTCCGCGCCGATAGCGGCTTGCATAGATGAAGACGTTCTGCGCCGTCGGCAACGTCGAGACGACCACGATGGCGAACAACTGATGACCGTCGATGCCGAGGAGGAAATGCGCCATCAGATAGGCCAGCACAGGTTGGACCACGATCTTGAGCGTCGATGCCAGCGCGACGTCGCGGCGTGGACTCGAGCCCTTCTCCAGCACCCGCACGCCGTAGAGCGAGAGCCCGAATGCCAACAGCGCACCGGGTACGGACGTCGCGCCGATCAATTCGAAAGGCTGCATCAGCGGCCGGGGCGGTACCCAACCGATCAACGCGACGATCAACCCCGCAGCGCCCGCGAGCACGATCGGATTCTTGAACGGGGCGGTGACGGTGTCGATCAACGAGAGCTTCTCGGCATCCGCGCCGCGAAGGGCCGTCAGATCGAGGATCGTCAAGGCGATCGGGGAGTACACGACGATCTGAAAGAGCAGGAGCGGCGCGACGAACGTGGCATCGCCGAGCACGAACACCGCGATCGGGATTCCGAGGTTGGCCGAATTCACGTACGAAGCCGACAGCGCGCCGATGGTCAGTTCGGGTAGCGGCCGGTTGAGCCAGATCTTTGCGACGACGACGTACAGAGCGCCGACGGCAAAGGCAGTAGCCGACGCAACGGCGAGCGTCGGCGAGAAGATCACCGAAAGATCGGACGACGCGAGGGTGGTGAACAGCAGGGCAGGCGTCGCGACGAAGAAGACGAGTCGACCGAGAACGAACTGTCCTTGGCTACCGAGGGTGCCGAGACGGCCGAGGAGATACCCGACCGCGATGACAACAAAAATTACGGTGAAACCCGCAACAACTCCCGACACGCTGCGGGCACCTCTCGACTGGAATGAACGACTTCGGGAAAATCTTAGTCAGGGCAACAAAAAGGCCGCGCAGTCGAGTGACTGCGCGACCTCTTCGGTACTTCTACGTGTGACTACCGAGCACGTATGACTACCGGGCGGCGGTGAAGGGGAGCAACGCCATTTCGCGTGCGTTCTTCACTGCAACGGCGACCTGACGCTGCTGCTGCGGGGTCAGGCCCGTGACGCGACGGCTGCGGATCTTGCCGCGGTCCGAGATGAACGTGCGAAGCAAGTTGATGTCCTTGTAATCGACATGCGTGATCTTCGCTGCGAACAACGGGTTCTTCTTGGGCTTACGACCCTCTACGGGGCGTGGCTTCTTCGACGGTGAACGCTTGACTGCCATCCGACTTCCTTACCAGCTCGACTTGTGTACGCCAGGCAGTTCCCCACGGTGCGCCATTTCTCGCACGCGAATCCGGGAGAGCCCGAACTTCCGCAGGTGGCCGCGCGGACGTCCATCCGCAGCGTCTCGATTGCGCAATCGTACCGGACTGGCGTCGCGTGGTAGACGTTGCAGGGTCGCTTGGGCCTTCGCGCGCTCCTCTGCCGAGCTTTTCGGGGAGCGGATCGTCTCCTTGAGAGCGGACCGCTGCTCCGCGTACCGCTCGACGACGACCCGTCGCTGGTTGTTCTTCGCGATCTTCGACTTCTTGGCCATGCCTACTTCTCTTCTCGGAAATCGACGTGCTTTCGCAGCACCGGGTCGTACTTCTTCAGTACGAGTCGATCGGGGTCGTTACGACGGTTCTTGCGGGTCACGTACGTGTACCCGGTGCCCGCGGTGGACTTGAGTTTCACGATCGGGCGGATCTCGTTGCGTGCCATCTGCTCAGACCTTCTCGCCGCGCGCGCGGATCCGGGCGACGACGGATTCGATGCCGTCGCGGTCGATCGTCTTGATGCCCTTGGTCGAGAGCGTGAGTGTGATGCGACGCCCCTCGCTGGGCAGGAGGTAGGTCTTGCGCTGGATGTTCGGGTTCCAGCGACGGTTCGAACGCTTGTGAGAGTGCGAGACGGATTTTCCGAACCCCGGCACACGTCCGGTCACTTGGCAGTGAGCCGACATGGGTGTTCCTTTCAACTTGCAGATGACAATCATTTTCGACAATGCGGTGAGATCAATGTACCGTTCAACCTCGGTAATGACAATCATTCCCAGAAAGGCCCGCTGTGAACACGATCTTGGACGGCAGGACTCCGCTGGTCCTGGTCGCCGGCATGAGCGAATCCACCCCACACACCGCACGAGCGTTGCTGCGAACCGGAACTGTTCTGGTCCACCACGACCTGAGCCACGTCCGTGAAGGGGTGGTCCGGCGGACGGTCACCTCGATGACCGGGAGTGCCGGGTCTGCCGGCGCTGTGTCCGAGCGCGAGACGATCCTCGAGCTCGCGCACGGCTGCGTCTCCTGCACCCTGCGCGAAGACTTGCTGCCGCTCCTGCGCCGGCTTCACTCGCACAGTTCGGTGCAGCGGATCGTGTTGCTGTTGGACCGGCAACTCGAGCCCGAGGCGCTGTGCTGGGCGATCGAGCACGTCGTCGTGACCGGCGTCGTCGGCCAACTGGACGGACCGGCGCAGCGGGACGTCCGCGTCGATGCCGTCGTGACGTGCATCGACGCGGCGACCTGGCTGGCAGACGCCACCGGCGACGAAGCTCTCGACGACGACCGCACCCTGGCTCAGGTCGTCGTCGGGCAGGTCGACTTCGCCGACGCGCTCGTCCTACGCGGGTCCGATGCGCTCGACGGCTGGCAGCGGTCCCGCTTGAACGCGGTTCTCGCGCGCATCGCTCCACGGGTACCCGTCTTCGATGAGGGAGACGACATCGAGGCACTGCTCCTCGAGGTGCCTGCGGATGCGCGACGCGGTGAACTGGCCGACGCTCACTCACCGCTGTTGCGTCGCCAGCCGCCGCTCGACGACGACGGCGGAGTGATGCTCGTCGAGTTCACCGCGAACCGGCCGTTCCACCCCGGTCGTCTGCACGAGGCGATCGACGTCCTGCTCGAAGGCGTCGTGTACTCCCGCGGACGAGTCTGGGTGGCGACGCAACCGGGTGAAGCGCTCTGGCTCGAATCGGCCGGCGGTGGCCTGCGAGTTGCCAGCGCGGACACCTGGCTTGCCGCGATGACGCCGGAGGAACGAGACCGCGTTCCAGCTGAACGCCGTGCACTCGCGGCCCTGAAATGGGACGAGCGTTTCGGTGATCGCGACACCTCGATGGTCGTTCTGACGTGCGGTGCGAACCCGCTCGAGATCGACCGAACACTGCAGCACGCCTTGGTCACCGACGACGAATTGGCGGACGAAGCGTCGTGGGCAACGTGGGAAGACCCGTTCGGCGAGTTTCACGAAGACCCGTGTGACGAATCCGAATCACCTTATGCCGAAACCGAATCAACGCGAGAGGGAAACGAATGAAGAAGCAGATGCACCCCGACTACCACCCGGTGGTCTTCCAGGACGCCAGCACCGGCAAGAGCTTCCTGACCCGATCGACCGTGACGAGTGAGCGCACCGTCGAATGGGAAGATGGTGGCACGTACCCGCTGCTGGTCGTCGACGTCACGAGCGACTCTCACCCGTTCTGGACCGGAGCGCAACGTGTGATGGACACCGCCGGACGCGTCGAGAAGTTCGAGCGGCGCTACGGAAAGCGCAAGGCACTCTGATGGCCGTTCCCAAGCGGAAGATGTCCCGTTCCAACACGCGCAGCCGTCGTGCCCAGTGGAAGGCGACGGCGCCCGATCTGGTCGAGGTCACAGCCTTCGGCCAGACCCACCGAGTCCCTCGGCGACTGGTCAAAGCAGTTCGACTCGGGGTGATCGACCCGAGCCGCATCTGACCGTGCGATCCTTGGCCGGTGCTGCTGAGGATCCTCGAACTGGTGGGCATCGTGGCGTTCGCGGCCTCGGGTGCCCTGGTGGGCGTCACCAAGCGACTCGACATCTTCGGGGTGTGCTCGGTGGGTGTGTTCACCGGCATCGGCGGCGGTATCGTCCGCGACGTTCTCCTCGGCGTCCATCCGCCCAGCTCTCTGAGCAGTTGGCCGTACTTCGGAACGGCCGCCGCCACCTCACTCGCCGTGTTCTACCTCCACGAGCCGCTCAATCGACTGCGTCGTGAAATCCTGGCGCTCGACGCACTGGGGATGGGCTTGTTCGCGAGCACCGGCGCCGTCATCGCGCTGGACAACAACGCCAGTTCGCTGGCGGCGACCTTGATCGGTGCGACCGCGGCGATCGGCGGCGGCGTGATCCGCGACGTTCTCGTCAACGAGGTGCCACTGCTCCTGCACAAGGACCTGTACGCGGTTCCCGCACTGCTCGGCGCTGCGTTGGTGGTCACAGTCTCGCAAGCCGGACTGTCCACCAACGCCGCGCTGGTGTGCGGCACAGCGTTCGCCGCGGTGTTCAGACTGCTTGCGTTATGGCGTCATTGGAGCCTGCCCGGGCCGAGGCGAACCCGGGACTGACCGCGACACGCCGGAGGCCGGAATCGGACCCTCTCAGCCGCATCTCAGCACTTCAGTCCAAACTGTCGGTATGCGTATTTTGGTGGTCGACGACGACCGGGCGGTTCGCGAGTCGCTTCGGCGGTCGCTCAGCTTCAACGGCTACACGGTCGAGCTCGCGGTCGACGGGCTCGACGCACTCGAGAAGATCCTCGCCAACCGGCCCGACGCCGTCGTGCTCGACGTCATGATGCCGCGACTCGACGGACTCGAAGTGTGCCGTCGTCTTCGCAGTGCCGGCGACGACCTGCCCATCCTCGTGCTCACCGCCCGCGATTCGGTCAGCGAGCGAGTGGCCGGTCTCGATGCCGGAGCGGACGACTACCTGCCCAAGCCCTTCGCTTTGGAAGAGTTGCTTGCCAGGTTGCGTGCACTACTTCGCCGCACCGCGCCCGATCTGGACGCCGATTCCGAAATGATGGCGTTCGAGGACCTCACCCTCGACCCGGTCACCCGTGAGGTCAAGCGCGGCGAACGATCGATCAGCCTGACGCGCACCGAGTTCTCCCTCCTCGAAATGCTCATGGCCAACCCACGCCGCGTGCTGACCCGTGGACGCATTCTCGAAGAAGTGTGGGGATACGACTTCCCGACGTCCGGCAATGCCCTCGAGGTGTATGTCGGCTACCTGCGTCGCAAGACGGAAGCCGACGGCGAACCGAGGTTGATCCACACCGTCCGCGGAGTCGGATACGTCCTGCGGGAGACGCCTCCGTGATCACCGCTCCGTTCGGCAAGAACGCCGAACCGAAGAAATCCTCCACCACCCAAGCGTCCGTCGAAATGCGCCCGCCGATGCCGCTGACCCGTTCGGTGTCATTGCGTTGGCGTGTGACGCTGCTCGCCGCGTCGGTGGTGGCCATTGCCGTCGCAGTCATGGCGATCGCTGCCTACGCGGTGGTTTCGCGTGCGCTCTACGCGGACGTCGATCACCAGTTGCGTACCAGGGCAGCGGTGCTGATCGACAGCAATGTCGTGCGATTCGATCCTCGCTACATCTCCGGTGCGACGCTGTACACCACTGACATCAGTGTGGCCCTGATCTTCTCGGACCTGAGCACGTACCAGCCGCCCGGTTCCGACGTGCCGATCGGTGAAGCCGAAGACGCCGTAGCGCGTGGCGAATCGGATTCCTCGCTGCGAACCGTCGACGGTCAGCGAGTGCTGGCTCAACGAACCCATGACGGAAGCACTTTGGTGATCGGTCAGCGGCTCGCGCCGACCGTTGCAGTACTGGACCGACTGGCCTGGGTGCTCTTCGTGGTCGGCGGGTGTGGCGTCATACTTGCGGCAGTGGCGGGTACTACCGTGGGCCGCACCGGTTTACGACCCATTGCCAGGCTGACTGCTGCCACCGAACGAGTCGCTCGGACCGACGATCTGACGCAGATCCCCGTAACCGGCAGCGACGAATTGGCGCGCCTGACAGAGAGTTTCAACACGATGCTGCGGGCGCTCGCCGAGTCCCGCGAGCGTCAGTCGCGCCTCGTCGCGGACGCCGGACACGAGTTGCGGACGCCGTTGACTTCGTTGCGCACCAACATGGAATTGCTGATCGCGTCCAGTCGCCCCGGTGCGCCGCAGATTCCCGACGAGGACATGGCAGAACTGCGTGCCGACGTCGTCGCGCAGATCGAGGAACTCTCGACTCTGGTCGGCGACCTCGTCGACCTGGCCCGTGAAGACGCACCCGAAACCGTGTACGAGCGCGTCGACGTCAGCGACGTCGTCGAGCGTGCGCTCGAACGAGCGCGGCGCAGGCGCAACGAAATCGAGTTCGAGGCGGTCACCACTCCGTGGTACGTCTACGGAGATCAAGCGGGCCTGTCGCGTGCCGTGCTGAACGTCCTCGACAACGCTGCGAAGTGGAGTCCGAAGGGCGAACAGGTACGCGTCGAAATGCGACCGGTGGGTCAAGGATTGTTGGAATTGACCGTAAGTGATGCGGGACCTGGCATTCCGGAGGAGGATCGGGAGTTGGTGTTCGATCGTTTCTACCGGTCGACTGCGGCACGTTCGATGCCGGGATCGGGTCTGGGACTTGCGATTGTGCGTCAGGTCGTCGTCAAGCACGGCGGCACCATCGCGATCGACGAATCCGATCGTGGGGGAGCGCTTGTTCGTATCGTGCTTCCCGGTGAACCGGGGCCGAGTGCCGAGTAGCGTGTTCTGTAGACCCGTTGGTCCCGCGCTTCGGTGACTGACGTCACGGCTTAATGCGTTCGGCCCGAAAGTCTTTCGGGCCGAACCGACAACACCGGTTTTTCACGTCGAACTCTGGGTAAAGTGACAGGCACGTCTCAGCGCCTTCTCAGCAGCGCAAGGCAGCATTGTCGGCAGAACAGTTGTGACTGCCCGTCCGGTGGTCACCGTAGACGAAAGCGAGCCGATGACCGAGGACCGTAACGTCGGGCCGACCCGGCCCGAGCAGCCCAACAGCGAACCCACCACCCAGGCGCAGCCGACAGCACCTCAAGCACAGCCGACGGCACCTCAGGCACAGCCCCCCGTGCCGCCGCAGCAGCCTCAGGGGCAGGCGCCTCAGCAGCCGTACCAGCCGACCGAGTCGTTCGCCCGACCCGCCGAAGCCTTCGGGCAGGCACAGCAGCAGCCCACGCAGGCTTTCGGCCACCCGCACGGTGCCCATGAGGCCGCGTACCAGCAGAGCGCCCCGTACGGCGCACCCAACCCTGGTGGCCCCGGCGGCCCGAACGGCCCGGGCGGCGGCCACAATCAGATCCCCGCACCGCTGCAGGGGCCGAACTCCGGTTCGACCACCACCAAGCCGAAGTCGGGACGCATGGCGCTGGTTGCCGGCGCTCTCGCCCTGGTCCTGGTCAGTGGTGGTGTCGGTGGCGTGGTCGGCGCCGTCGTCGCGGACCGCAACGGTGGAACCGCGACGGTCACCAACTCTCTGAACGCTCCGAAGCCCACTGCGACCAACACGTCCAACGCTCCCGCCGGCTCGGTTCAGGCCGTTGCCTCGAAGGTCGTGCCCAGCGTCGTGCAGATCGAGGTAGCCACCGCGCAGGGACAGGGCGGTGAGGGCTCCGGTGTCATCCTGTCCTCCGACGGTCTGATCCTGACCAACAACCACGTTGCCGGCGCACAGGGAGCGCAACTTCGCGTTGCGTTCTCCGACGGAACCAAGGCCTCGGCCACTCTGGTCGGTGCCGACCCCGTCTCCGACATCGCCGTCATCAAGGTCGACGGTCGCAACGACCTCACGCCCATCGATCTCGGCAACTCCGGCGACGTCCAGGTCGGACAGCAGGTGGTTGCCGTCGGGTCCCCACTCGGCCTGGCCGGCACGGTCACCGAAGGCATCATCTCCGCACTCGATCGCCCGGTCTCCACGAGCGGCGAGTCCGGCAACCAGAACACCGTCATCGACGCTCTGCAGACCGACGCAGCGATCAACCCCGGCAACTCCGGTGGCGCCCTCGTCAACATGGACGGCCAGCTGATCGGCATCAACACGGCGATCGCCTCGCTCGGAGCGTCGTCGGGTACCCAAGGCGGTTCGATCGGACTTGGTTTCGCCATCCCGATCGATCAGGCACGCCGCGTCGCCGACGAACTGATCAAGACCGGCAAGGCGACTCAGGCCATGATCGGCGTGACCGTGCCGTCGCAGGACAACGCCGACGGCGCAACCGTCATGGATGTCACTGCTGACGGGCCGGCCGCCAAGGCCGGTATCCCGAAGGGTGCAGTCATCACCAAGGTCGACGATCGTGTTGTCGCAGATGGTGATTCGCTGATCGCGGCAGTGCGTTCACATGCTCCCGGCGACAAGGTCTCGATCACGTACAGCGACGGCGGGCAGACCAAGACCGTCGACGTCACGTTGGGAACCGCGGCAGCGCAGGGCGGTCGATGATGTTCGGCGATCAGCAGACGATCGACCCGATCTTCGGCCAGATCGCAACGGCGTCGGGATCGGACACTACGGTAGGAGTCATGGAACTCGAAGCCACATCGGCCGGCCGCGCTCTGGTCGTCATCGTCGACGATCGCACAGCCCACGGCGACAACACCGACTCCATCGGTCCACTGGTCACGGAACTGCTGAACGAAGCGGGTTTTCTCGTCGATGCGACAGTCGCCGTCGCCGCCGACGAAGTGGAGATCCGCAACGCTCTCAACACCGCAGTCATCGGTGGCGTCGACCTCGTCATCTCGGTCGGCGGTACCGGGGTATCCCCGCGTGACGTCACTCCTGACGTGACCGCTGAGGTTCTCGATCGCGAGATCCCGGGAATTGCCGAAGCACTTCGTGCTTCCGGTCTTTCGGCCGGATCGCTCGAAGCAGGCTTGTCCCGCGGCCTCGTCGGAGTTTCGGGAAGCACCGTGGTCGCCAATCTGGCGTCGACCAGGCCGGCAATTCGCGACGGCATGGCAACCCTGACGGCTTTGGCGAGTCACGTGATCGCCGAGCTCTCCAGCCTCGAGGGCTGAGACAGCTTGTCGGAGCAACGCGATACCCCGAAGAAGCCGTCAGTCGACAAGAAGCGCCTGGCGCGCATCTTCGGGGACGTCTTTCCCGAGACGACGTCGGACGAGCGGGGTCCCGAGGGATCCTCGCGGTCCTCGGACGACGACTGGCTGCGCAGTCAGCGGCCCCCGCACCACGGGGGTTGAGAAGTAAATCAGGCCCCCGGACAATTGTCCGAGGGCCTGATTTGATCTGTGGGCACTGCCTATTCGAGAGTCTTGGCGTGCGCTCCCGTGTCGGCGCCACCGGCATTGGCCGAGAGGATGTCGCGGATCTGGATGAGCAGATCGGTTTCGCTGGCTTCCTTGTCCTCGGGCTCGGAGACGAACTTCTTCTTCGCCGCATTCGCAGGGACGATCAGCACGAAGTAGACGACCGCTGCGATGATGATGAAGTTGATGATCGCGGTGACGACCGCACCGAAGTTCAGGAACGTCTCAGCGGAGTCACCCGTCAGCTGAATGCCCCACCCGTATTCGTTGGCTCCGCCAATCGAAGCGACAAGTGGGTTGATGATATTGCTGGTGAAGGCAGTCACGATGGCGGTGAAGGCCGCGCCGATGACCACTGCGACGGCCAGGTCGAGCACGTTTCCGCGAAGCAGGAAGTCCTTGAATCCCTTGAGCATGTCGGTGTCCCCTCGAGTCTCCGATGGCAAGTGCCAGATGGTCCGTTGATACCGAACCGACTGGAAAAATCCTAGAGGAGCTTCGGACGCTTTGTGCGCTCAGCGGAATGTCACGGTGATCGCATTGGACAGAGATGCCGCGGCTACGACGTTGGCTGCTGGTGTCGGCAGGGCCAGCAAAATCACCTGTTCCTGCTGGGTACGTGTACTTTCCGACGTGGTGACCAACGCGACTACCGCTCCTGCCGCAAGAATTTGTGGGGCCTTGTCTGCAACTGATTCGTTGGGTGTGTCGGGGTGGGGTGTGTCTGGGCGGGATGTGTCAGGGCCGACGGTCAGGACGTCGACGACGTCCCCGCTGCGCAACATGTCCGCGACGGCCGCATCGGCCAATCGGACGGGGACGATGCGGGCGTCGTCGGTTCCTACCGACAACCCGGCCAGCCGTGGGCTGAGAACGCGCACGTCGGTGACGGTTTCTCCGGAGCGAATCGGGCCGGCAACGGTTCTCCCGACTACCAGGTCGGTATCGGAGACAACTCCTTCGGGAAGTTGTTTCGAGTCGATCTCTCGCATCTCGACATCCGAATCCGCAATCACCTGCCCCGGAGTGAGATCGCGGCTCGAGACAACTACGGCGACGGTGTCGGTCGCGGGATCGCCTCGAAAGAAGAGAACAACGCCGAGTGTGGCCAGGACAACGGCTGCGATCTTACGGACTGTCGCCGTGCGGAATCGTGTGCCGCGTGTCAGTTCGACGACGCGATCGAAGGTGCTCGGGCTGAGATCGAGTTGGGCGCGCAGTGGATCGGAGCGCCTCGGCGAGCGAGAACGTGCTGACGGCATTCATGCACGTTAGGGCCGGAAGCGGTGCTTCCGGCCCTAACCATGTGAAACTGTGGACAACCCGGAGGTTGTGGAAATCAGCTCGCGGCAGCCTTTGCGGGCGCCGGCGTGCTGGTCGACGAACTCGATGTCGAAGAGGAGTCCGACTTGGACTCGGACTTCGTAGCGGGTGCCGAATCACTCTTGGCGGGCTCGCTCGCAGTCCCGGAGCCGCCGCGGCTGTCGGTGCGGTAGAAGCCGCTGCCCTTGAACACGATGCCAACAGAGTTGAACAGCTTGCGGAGCTTGCCTGAGCAAGCTGGGCAGACCGTCAGCGAATCTTCGCTGAAGGACTGGACGATGTCGAAACGGTTGTCACATTCCGTACATGCGTATGAGTAGGTGGGCACCGGGCTTCCTCCGCACTGTGATGTTCGAGCAGCCGCGTATTTACACCGCAGCCTTTAGCACTCTACAAGTGACAGTGCCAACAGCGCTAATCAGGGATCTATTCCCGCAGATCAATCGCCTTGGAGCGGCGTGAGACCGCCGCTTGGCGTCAATGCCCAGCCCATGGGAATGTCGTGGTCGTCGGCAGGCAAGGCCTCGACGAGTTCGGAGTCTCTGACAATTGCCACGAGCCGAGTCTGTGGTCCGACCGACCCGAGCGTCCGGTCGTAGAAGCCTGCGCCACGGCCGAGGCGTGTTCCGCGAAGATCCACCGCGAGAGCAGGGACAAGCATGCATTCCACGTCGGACAGGGTTTCCGGTGGTAGGACGGGTCCGACAGGCTCTCGAATGCCGTACTTCGCGGGGCGCAAACCGTCCGCGCCGCTGTACTCGACCCAGGACAACGGTCCCGGCTCCCCGGTGATCGGAAGTAGTACACGCTGAGCGATCTCGGCAACGGCGTCGAGCAAATCGGTGGATCCTGGTTCGGTGCGGGTGGGGACGTACGCACAGACGACCGAGCCGTCGACAATCACTGAACGTATGTGCGTGATCAACGCCGCAGTTTCCGTGTTTCGAGTGTGCTCGGAGACTGCATCACGTGCTGCGAGTGTGATTTGTCGCCATTGTGCTTTTGTCTGAGGTGTCACCCCGCAACGATATTCGTCGTGCTGACCGAGCGGTAACAAGCGGCGGCTAAGGTGTTGGCATGACAGACGTTGTCGCTAGCAGCACGAGGGCCTTCCGTACGGCCGTGGTTCCCGCAGCCGGACTTGGTACGCGTTTCCTGCCTGCCACCAAGACGGTTCCGAAAGAATTGCTGCCGGTCGTGGACACACCGGGTATCGAACTGGTGGCAGGTGAAGCTGCGGACTCGGGAGCCGAGCGGCTCGTCATCGTGACGTCCCCGGGCAAAGACGGCGTGGTTGCCCACTTCGTCGAGGATCTCGTGCTCGAAAGCAAGCTGGAAGCAAGCGGAAAACTCGCTGCCCTGGCGAAGGTGCGCAAAGCGCCGGGTTTGCTCGAAGTCGACTCCGTGATTCAGGAGCAGCCCCTCGGCCTCGGGCATGCAGTCGGTTGCGTCGAGTCGGTTCTCGACGACGACGAAGATGCCATCGCGGTCCTTCTGCCCGATGATCTCGTACTACCGCGTGGCGTCCTGGAGATCATGGCGCGAGTTCGGGCCAAGCGCGGCGGATCCGTTCTCTGTGCAATCGACGTCCCGAAAGACGCAGTCAGCGCTTACGGCGTCTTCGACGTCGAGATCGTTCCCGACGCGGTCAATCCCGACGTCCTCAAGGTCGTCGGCATGGTCGAGAAGCCGGCTGTGGAAGACGCGCCGTCGACCTTTGCCGCTGCAGGTCGCTATCTGCTCGATCGTGCGATCTTCGACGCACTTCGTCGCATCGAGCCGGGAGCCGGCGGTGAGTTGCAACTCACCGACGCCATCGCTCTCCTGATTTCCGAGGGCCATCCGGTTCACGTGGTGGTGCACCGCGGAACGCGTCATGACCTGGGCAACCCCGGCGGGTACCTCCGCGCTTCGGTGGACCTGGCGCTCGACAGTGACGATTACGGCCCGTCCTTGCGTAAGTGGCTCGCGGATCGGCTCGACCGCTGAGCGTGTCGCCACGGTGGTTGATCGCCCGATAACGCAGTATCAATGTGCTTGTCCCTTTTCGGCGGCAAGGCATCATGAGCTGACGGATATCACCGAATTTCCAGACACAGGAGGACGCGGACCAGATGCGGTCGGTTGAGGAGCAGCAGACCAGGGTTACCGCTGCTGCAGTGGCACCCCGTCCGGTTCGGGTCGCCATCTCGGAGGCGCAGGGACTGCTGTGTGCCGAGGAAGTGGTGACCGAACGCCCATTGCCGGGATTCGATCAAGCTGCCATCGACGGTTACGCGGTTCGCAGTGTCGATGTCGCCGGAGCTGGAGCCGACCTCCGAGGCGAGGACGGCGAGCCTACGGACCTCAGCTTGCCGGTGGTCGGCGAGGTGACGGCGGGCTCACGCCAACCGATCCGCTTGCAACCGCGTCAGGCCGTTCGAGTCGACACGGGCGCGCCGCTGCCCACGCTGGCCGACGCCGTGCTCCCGCTCGAAAACACCGACGGTGGTCGCGCTCGCGTTCGGATCTTCGAGCCGGTGCGTTCGGGCGATTACGTTCGCCGTGCAGGCGACGACGTCCAGCCGGGCGACGTGGCCGTTCGGGCAGGCACCATCATCGGAGCCGCACAGGTCGGGTTGCTTGCCGCGGTCGGCCGCGACAAAGTACTCGTCCATCCGCGTCCGCGCCTCTCCGTCATCAGCGTCGGCGGAGAACTCGTCGACGTGGATCGCACGCCGGGACCTGGTCAGGTTTACGACGTCAATTCGTATGCCCTCGCCGCCGCAGCGCGCGATGCCGGCGCCGACGTCAACCGTGTGGGAATCGCAGGCAACGACTCGCGTCGTCTTCGCGAAGTAGTCGAGGGACAGCTGATTCGCTCGGAAATCGTTGTCATCGCCGGTGCCGTGGGCGGCGGAGCGTCCGACGAGGTTCGTGAGGCGCTTGCCGACCTGGGGACACTCGAGGTGGAGCGCGTTGCCATGCATCCGGGATCGGTGCAAGGCTTCGGAAAGCTGGGAAGGGACGAGGTTCCGACCTTTCTCCTACCGTCCAACCCGGTCAGCGCACTGGTGGTATTCGAAGTCATGGTTCGCCCGCTGATCAGAATCGCGCTCGGACGCCGCCAGCCGATGCGGCGAGTAGTGAAGGCGCGGACAGTGGGAACGATCACGTCGATTGCCGATCGCAAGGGTTTTCTGCGTGGTCAGCTGATGCGTGACGAAGCGACAGGGGAGTACCTGGTGCAGGCCCTCGGGGGTGCGCCCGGTGCGTCCTCACATCTCCTCGCGACCTTGGCGGAAGCCAATTGCTTGGTTCTGGTCGATCGAGACGTCACCGAAGTGCACATCGGTGAAGAAGTCGACGTAGCTTTTCTCGCCCAACGTGGGTAACGCCGACCCGAGTGGGGTGTGATGTCAGTCCATCCAGGATGGCCGGAAGATCTCGGCCCGCTGCGAGTGCCCGCGGGAGTGGTGACCGTCCGCCCCGTGAAGCTCCGTGACGCTGCTGTGTGGAGTCGTCTCCGCATTCGCGATCGCGAGCACCTCGAGCCGTGGGAGCCCACCGGAGAATCGCCCTGGGATGCTCGCCACCACATCACCGTCTGGCCGTCCCTGTGCGGAAACCTTCGCTCCGAAGCGCGCAAGGGCAGGATCCTTCCCCTGGTGATCGAACTCGACGGGAAGTACTGCGGGCAGGTCACCATCGGAAATGTGGTGCGCGGCGCTCTGCGGTCCGCCTGGGTGGGCTATTGGGTCGCCTCGCACGTGACCGGTGGGGGCGTAGCCACAGCTGCCGTTGCACTCACACTCGATCACGCATTCTCGAAGGTCGGTCTGCATCGAGTGGAGGCCACTGTTCGGCCGGAGAACGCGTCGAGTCGCGCAGTCCTACGAAATGTGGGGTTCCGGGAGGAAGGTCTTCTCAAGCGCTACCTCGATGTCGACGGCCAATGGCGTGATCATCTTCTGGTCGGAATGACCATCGAGGAAGTACCCACCACCGTCGTCGACAGATTGGTGCGGTCCGGACGTGCTTCGTGGGTGTGACGAAGACGGCGCCAGAAGCGTGAGAAACGCGAGCTAAACAGCAGTTACCGCTGAGTAGTCCTACTTTCGGGCGGGAAAATGTGGTTTTTGATTCAACCAGAACTTGAGACTTTTGGGACTGAACCGGAAGTTCAGTTCGGTACGCGTGTGACACATGAGTATGGTGGGGTTCGGCGCGTCGGCAACGATGCGAGGGCGTCGGCCGTTAACCTTGACTCGTCAACGGCTGGCATAGGTGCTGGTAGGTGATCGGGAGGAGGCCGCGGCATGCCTAGCTCATTCGTGTGGATCGGGCTGGTGGCCGTGTGGCTGTTCGTCCTGGTGCCGATGCTTGTCAACAAGCGCCCCAGGATCCGGCAGACGAGTGACGCGGCACTCGCGACTCGAGTACTCCACCGCGGCGACAGCAACCCTGTTCAGCGCGGGCCGGCAGCAGGACATCGAAGCGATCCGAACTGGCAACCAGAACCAGTGCGCAGCAGCTACGACGCGGAGGACCAGATGGACACTCACGCAGAAGACGACTACGCCGGCGGTCGTGCACCGGTCGGAGAATTTGTTCCGGTTCGGCGCGGCCGAGGCGGATTCGACCCCGAAGCGGATGCCATCGCCCGGGAGGCGCGGTATGCATTCCGTCAGCGGACATTGCTGGGACTTGCGTTCGTCGCGATTCTCTCGGGCGCTCTCGCATTGATCATCTCGCCGATGGTGTGGTGGTTGTTTGCGCTGACCGTGTGCGGCCTCGGCGGGTACATGGCGTACTTGCGTCGGCAGGTTCGGATCGAGCAAGAGATTCGCCGCCGTCGTACCGAACGCCTCAACCGATCGCGACTCGGAGTCGAATCGCACACCGACGAAGAGCTTCGCCTGATTCCGGCGCGACTGCGTCGGCCAGGAGCGGTTGTCCTCGAGGTCGACGACGAAGATCCGGTGTTCGATCACCTGGATCACTACGAAGAAGAGATCAGGCACACCGAGATGCGTCGCGCGTCCGGTCAGTGATCTTCTGGGCCGATCTTGTCGGGCCGAAAGTTCGTGTCGGGTGATTCCAACGGGAGTATTCGTTCCTGTTAGAGTTGCCGAGCACCGCTGAGGCGGTGGCACGGGGCTGTGGCGCAGTTGGTAGCGCGCTTCGTTCGCATCGAAGAGGTCAGGGGTTCGATTCCCCTCAGCTCCACCAAGAAGTACCAGCGAAAAGGGTCTTTCAACGAAAGTTGAACGACCCTTTCCTGCATTTTCAGGGCCTGCCCGAATTGCGAAGATTCGATCTGAGTGTGCGCCGTTTCATACGATTGCGACCGCTGATCCGGACCGTTGAGCTTCCAAGTGAGGGATGATCCTTGGGCGGATACATGTTTGCCGGAAATGTAACGAGGGTGTGTCCGGTGCGATAGGCACGGTGAGTCTGCCGCAGTTTTCCGCAGGTCGGACGTATGTGTCGGGGAGGAATGTCGATGAGCCAGCCACGACGGCTAGCGATGATGCTTGTTGCTGTGATGTGCCTGATGGGTATCGGCGTCCTTGCCGTATCGGTCTTCCCCGCCATCGTCGCCGCCCAACCTGGCGGCAACAGCGGTGGTGGCAACAACGGCAATGGAAACGGCAATTACGGCAACAACGGCGGCAATAACAACGGCAACGGCGGCAATAACAACGGCAACGGCGGCAATAACAACGGCAACGGTGGCGGTCACAACGGCAACGGTGGCGGCAACAACGGCAACGGCAACTATGGCTGGCATTGTCACCGTCACAACTGCGGCACGACCGTAATTCCGACACCGACCACGACGACTGAGCCGACGACGACTGAGCCGACCACGACGACTGAGCCGACCACGACGACTGAGCCGACGACGACTGAGCCGACGACGACTGAGCCGACCACGACGACTGAGCCGACCACGACGACTGAGCCGACGACGACTGAGCCCACGACGACTGAGCCCACGACGACTGATCCCACGACCACGACTGAGCCCACGACCAACCCTTCGGCGTCGCAACGTCCGAGCAGCAGCGCTTCCCCCGCGACCAACGCAACTTCTGCGACCAACGCAACTTCGCAGACCGAGAGTCCTTCGAGCCAAGCACCCTCCGAGACACAGTCTCCTTCCGAATCGCAGCCGAGTTCCGAGCAGTCGTCCGCGGTAGCGGCTCCGCCGGCTGGACCGTCTGATCCGCAGGGACCGTCAGCGGGCGGCGGAGCGCCTGCACCCTCTGCCGGTGGACCGCCTGCACCCTCTGCCGGTGGACCGGCAAACGCTGCGCCGGGCGCAGTCGCAGCCCCTTCCGCACCCGAGGTTCTGGCCGCACCCGCACCCGTAGCTCCGCAGGTACCGTCGAACGTTCCGAACGTCGCGGCTCCGACTGACAACCCGCAGGCGTTTCCGACGGCGTTCACTCAAGGGCTTCCGCCGATTCTCAACGCCGCCGCCGTCGCCGGCGGTGTAGGCGGAATGGCAGTGGTAGCGGCCGGTGCGGGAGCACTGACTTTCCGCGGAGCATCGCTGCAGAAGGCACGATTGGCTGCCGCGCGTGCCGAATTCCTGGCACCCGGATCACAGGGAGGTGCGTGAGTCGTGCCGGACAGACGTTCACATCGCCGCGTTCTGGCCGCGGTGGATGCCGTATGCGACGCAGCAGCGTCGTCGGAGGCAGTGTCACTGCTGACGGTGGTGCAGACAGTCGCCCGCGAGCGTGGGCGCCCGATCGAGATCGATCTGGAAACCCCTCTCGCCACCGGAGTGTGCGGTCAGCGCCGGGCCTACGACGACCACGACGTCATCGTTTTGGCTCCCGGACTACCCAATGTCGAGCGGACTCTGGCACATGAGTTGGGGCACATAGTGTTTCGCCACGAGGGTGCCGAGATCGCCGAGGCGACGCTCGAGGTCAGTGACGATTTGATCGCCTACATGTTGAGTCAACGTTCTCTGCGGCGCAACGAACCCGTGCCGATGGACGACATCGCGGAGTGGGAAGCCGAGACGTTCGCGTCGATGTTGATCATGCGTCTGCGAACGATGAGTGGCCGTGGGACACCGCTGTCGGTGTTGCGGTACGACGAGGCGATCGGATGATCTTTTGGGCTGTGGCCCTTCTCGTCTGGGTTGCAGCCGGCGCGAGACTGGGTCGAGTTGTCGCGCGCACCGCGACGCCGTTGCGAATGTCGATGGTCTTTGCAGGCTTCTCGGTCGCATTGTCGTCGACGGTCATGGTGCCGGCGGTATGGGACATCGTCGATCGCATTGCGCCGGAGCAGCATGCCGCCGCGATGATCGTCATCGTCTTGTGGACAGCGTTGTCTGCGGCCAGTGCAGTCGGCGCCGTGTCTGCGTGGCCGGTGATGTCACGTCCGGCTATGCGCGGCCTCGCCACCGTGCTGTACTCGGTGGGGCTCCTGGTGGCGATCGCGGTTCTCTTCGGCTACCCGGCGCCGGCTCTGATCTTTATCATCGTCGCTCTGTCCCTTGTCATTTCGACGGGGCTACGGCACGTTGCGTGGGCGCCGTTGGGGCGCGGAATCGCGTTGATCGTGACCGGTTCGTCGATCCTGCTCGTCGTGGTCGTCGTGATGCTTGTCGAATCGATCGGTGGCACCGGCGCACTCGAATCGGATATCTGGACGGGCCCAGGGGTGTGGTTCATCGCTGCCTCGAGTGTTCTGATTGCGCTGGGCATCACGTGGGTGCTTCTCGAGACCTGGTTACGTGCGCGACGAGATCTGTACCGGCTGCGGCGGATGCACGCGCTTCTCGTCAAGCGATTCCCCGAGGTAGTCGACGCGGACAGCGCCGGGAGTACGTCTGTGCTGCGGGCATCGGACATGATCGCGCAGATCATGGATGCGATGTACATCCAGTCCGGCGCCGGGATGTTCGACGTCGGTGGTCAGGAACCGCCGCGGGCCGTCACTGCACACGCGGGGATTTTGGCGGGGTGGATCGCCGATCCCTTGGCCTCGGATGTGTTGGACACCAGGTGGATTGCGCCTCCTGAGAAGATGTCGGCGCGCCGCTGGGTGTTGTTGTTGGCGAAAGAACTCGATGAAACGACAAAAGTAGGTCGACGTTCGTAGTCGACCTACTCCATGTCATTGCAGTGCTCGAGATCGAGTCAGTGCTTCAGCACGGTCACATCAGCGTGACGCGTCAGGCGGAACCTCTGGCAAACCTTCACTCGCGCGGAGCTTTTCAGCCATCGTGGTGAGTAGATTCTGCGATTCTTCCGAGAGGTCGAATGCACGGCTCGAGAGGCGGCGAAGCCCGTAGCCTTGGAGCTGTGAGAGCAGTTCGAGATCGTGATCGATCTTGGCTGCGTAGATGTCGTTGAAGAAGTAGTCGGGCTTCACCTTGAAGAACCGGGCGAAGGCTGCGACTGTCTCGTCTGAGGGGTTGGTGCGCTGTCCCGAGCGGAGCTGCGAGATGTACGGCTTGGAGATCTGATGGCCGTCTTCGATGAGCGCTGCCGCAACCTCGGCGTTGGTATGGGGTTTGCGCCCCGGAGGATGAACACTGTCGAACAGTTTGTTCAATCGTTCTGCAAAGTCAGCCATTGTGAACCGCCCCGTAATCCTCTCTAGCTAGCAATTGTCCGTTCAGTGAATCCTACGGTATCACGCGGATAACCGATCGGTAGCTCACCGTAGTCTGTTTAGTGGACTAGTTGTCAAATGTGTCCGAGATTCGGTTCGTCCGCCCAATGAGTGCTCAGCTATGTCTCAGCGCACATTGAGTTTCCGTCACACGGAAATGTGCAGCTACGACTGCGCTATTCGAACCTTCCAGTACTTGGCCAATCCGCCCAATATCAAACCTTTTACCCGTTTTGGCGATATTAGCTATGCGTTAGCCTGGTTTTTCACAACTATTTCGATTGAAAAACTGCAGTTCAAGCGATGTTTGAAGGTTTAGGGTCGCGATCAGGGTGGCTGGTTGCGATGTCATGCGGATCACCTCCGGGTTGAACCTTGAACGGTTTGCCGGATTGCGATCTGTGCTAGCTAAACCCTCCGGGTGGGTGCAGAATTGTGACATGAAACACACGATGAGCGATGATGAATTGCGCCGCGCAATCCGTGAAATTCAGGATCGAGCCCACGACGCACGCAAGCGTGGGGACGATGTAGCGGCGGAAGAACTCGACCGTACGGTCAAGGGCTATCAAGAGCAGATGATGCAGCGTCTCTAGTGCTCGCTGCGGTCGTCTCTGTGCGGTGTTTGCGCGGAGTACGGCCGTGCCCCGCAGGTCGTCCTGCGTGTTTCAGGGCGGCCGCACCGTGCGTGCGTAGACTTTCCCGCATGTCCACAGTACGAGTGCGGGGGAGTGTTCATCCATGTCTGTAAGGTCGCTCGACGGCAAGAAATGCCTGATCACCGGCGCCGGTAGTGGAATTGGACGTGCAACTGCGCTGCGTGCATCAGAAGTCGGCGCCGAATTGTTTCTCACCGATATCAACAGCGTCGGATTGGAAGAGACGGTCGCGATGGTCGGCGCCGGCGGCGGCACGGTCAGCATGGCGAAGGCACTCGATATCTCGGACTACGACGAGGTCGTGAAATTCGGTACCGAGATTCACACTCAATTTTCTTCGATGGATGTCGTCATGAATATCGCCGGCATTTCAGCGTGGGGAACTATCGAGAACCTCGAACATCGGCATTGGAAGTCCATGGTGGACGTCAACCTGATGGGGCCGATCCATGTCATGGAGACGTTTGTTCCACCCATGATTCGTGCCGGCAAGGGTGGACACCTGGTCAACGTGTCTTCGGCTGCCGGACTTTTGGCCCTGCCGTGGCACGCCGCCTACAGTGCGAGCAAGTTCGGCCTTCGCGGGGTGTCCGAGGTGCTGCGATTCGATCTGAAGCGGCACGGAATCGGGGTCAGTCTGGTTGTGCCGGGTGGGGTGAAGACGCCATTGGTGGGAACCGTGGAAATAGCGGGTATCGACAGGAACGACCCGCGGGTCGAAAAACTCACGCACCGGTTCGAGGCGCGTGCTGTCTCCCCGGAGAAGGTGGCGTCGTGCATTCTGCGGGGAATCGAGAAGAATACGTACCTCGTATATACGTCCAATGACATCCGATTCGGATACTGGTGGGCGCGCAAATTCGCCCTGCCTTACGAGTTCGTGATGCAAAAAGCGAACGACCAGTTCAGTAAATTGCTCAAGCGATGAGCGTTAACTCCGCCGGGACTTTTATCTAGTCGAATAGGGACCAAAGTCATGCCGAAGAGTTTTCACTTCGATATCGAATTCAAATATCCGATCGACGACGTGCATCGAACTTTGACCGACCCGAATTATTGGAAAGGCAGACTCGGAGACCTTTATGCCACCTCGGACATCGAAGTTCGAGACGGATCGATCGAAGTATCCGTGTCCGAGGAAATCGACTCCGCCTCCCTCCCGAGCCTGGTCGCCAAGGTTGCGCCGAGTCGGCTCGGTCTGAAACGGGTCGATCGGTGGGGACCTCTGTCGGACGGGCGTGCAGCAGGGTCGGTCACCGGAATCGCGCGGGGACTGCCGATCCGAATCGAGACGACGCTCGATCTCACCGCCGCCGAGTCCTGCACGCGGTTGGTCGTCGACGGAACGGCTGAGGTGAAGATGCCGATCATCGGCGGCCAGATCGAGAAGTTGCTGAAGAAGACCGTCGAGGACTTGCTGGGGCGCGATCGGGACGCCGTCGAGTCATTTCTCGCCTGAGCCTGCACCGAAATCTACTTCCAGAACGCGCGCACCCGGGCCGGCGGATGCGAGTTGATCGTGCGGGTTGGCGAGGGCGCACCCCTCCAACGAGAGGCACCCGCAACCGATGCAACCGGTGAGGTTGTCCCGTAGACGTTCCAGTTGCTCGATGCGTAGATCGAGGTGGCGCCGCCACCCGGTCGACAATCTTTCCCAATCTGCGCGGTTCGGGGTACGGCCTTCAGGAAGTGTGCCGAGGGCCTCTCTGATTTCCGACAGCGGAATGCCGACGCGTTGCGAGATTCTGATGAAGGCGACGCGTCGAAGCGTGTCTCGTTGGTATCGGCGCTGGTTTCCGCTGGTCCGGCGACTGACGATGAGGCCTTCTCGTTCGTAGAAATGCAGGGCCGAGACGGCGACACCGCTGCGCTCGGAGAGCTGGCCGGGCGTGAGTTCCTTTGCCTTCCACGACGGCATCTCCATGGCGACTACCGGTCCGTCGCGCGGTGGAGGGTGGCGTGGAGATGATGCGTCAGCGGGGTGTCGCCGTGCGCCATCCACAGGTCGTATGTCAGCGTGTCGCCCTGAACGCGCATGACTCGCCGAACGTCGTGAACCGGTTTTGCGTCGGGTGATGCTGCGAGCGTGAGACGGGTCAAGGCGAGAGTGCCTTCGGAGTCGAGGGTGCCGCGATGGATCTCGACGAATCCGGTGGGCTGGCTGACCAGCAATTCGAGCTCACCACCCGGTGTTGGGCGCAGGTATCCCGATTCCATGTGAAGCGGTCGTCCGTCGGGGAGCCCACGAGTGCGCGACGAGTAGGTGAGAAACGGTTTCGGGGTGGGCGCGAACTCGATCTCCTCGGAGTACTCGAAGTCGTCGATGGTGGGGAAATGTCCGGCTCCAGCGCCGACCCAGCGACCGGTGAACCTCTCGATTCCGGCGCCGTTCAGCGCCGCCTGATCCGTACTACTCATTGCCTGGTCCTCTCGCCTGCGTCGGATCAGACGTTACGCGGACCGGTACGACAGCTGCTTGTCCCTGCTGGGTGGGGCCTACGGGATTAGTGTTCACTCATGAACGCTTCTGGCTCCGTCCCCCTCGGTGTCGATTCCGAGGTGGGCCGATTGCGATCGGTCATTCTTCATCGTCCTGGCGACGAGTTGAAACGATTGACTCCGCGCAACAACGACGAGCTGCTGTTCGACGCGTTGCCGTGGGTGGACCGCGCGCAGGAAGAACACGATCAGTTTGCGACCGTCCTTCGTGAGCGCGGCGTCGAGGTACTGCTTTTGTCCGATCTCCTCACCGAGGCGCTCGAGGTCAGTGGCGCAGCGAGGATCCAGGGAATCGCGGCCGCCGTCGACGCACGCAAGATCGGCCACGCGCTCGGGCAACACCTGGCCGCCTACCTGCGAAAGGTGGAGCCGAAGGAGCTTTCGTCGATCCTTACTGCAGGAATGACGTTCGACGAATTGCCGATCGATGCCGACTCGACCTCGTTGGTGCGCAGGATGCATCACGGCGGTGACTTCGTGATCGACCCGTTGCCCAACTTGCTCTTCACCCGTGATTCGTCGTTCTGGGTCGGGCCACGGGTCATCATCACGTCCTTGGCGTTGTCAGCGCGAGCTCGCGAATCCTCGATAACGGATCTCGTCTACGCGCATCACCCTCGATTCAAAGGCGTGCGCCGCGCGTACGAGTCGCACACGGCTCCTGTCGAGGGAGGTGACGTGCTGCTTCTCGCGCCGGGGGTGATCGCAATCGGTGTCGGTGAACGTACGTCACCCGCCGGAGCAGAAGCATTGGCGCGTAGCGTGTTCGACGACGGCCTCGCCCACACGGTGTTGGTTGTTCCGATCGAGCAACGCCGAGCGTCGATGCATCTCGACACGGTCTGCACCATGGTCGAGGCCGACGCGGTCGTCATGTATCCGGCCATTCAGGACACCCTGGCGGCGTTCACTCTGCGCAAGGAAGACGACGGGGTGAGTATTCGCGGTGCGACGCCGTTCCTCGAAGCGGCGGCCGACGCCATGGGAATCGGAAAACTGCGTGTGATCGACACCGGACTCGACACGGTGACTGCCGAGCGTGAGCAGTGGGACGACGGAAACAACACCCTCGCCGTCGAGCCTGGCGTCGTCGTCGCTTACGAGCGCAACGTCGAAACGAACGCCAGGCTGGAGGCCTCGGGTATCGAGGTTTTGCGAATCGCGGGTTCGGAACTGGGGTCCGGCCGAGGTGGTCCTCGGTGCATGTCCTGCCCGATCGCCCGCGATCCGCTGTAAGCCGTCGACGCTGTCAGAGAATTTCTTCCACCTTGGCTGCAGGCCGCGCGAGGACGGTGCCTTTGTCAGTGACCACGAACGGGCGTTCGATCAGAATTGGGTGCTCGATCATCGCGTCGAGGATCTCGGATTCGGATGCGTCGGCGAGCCCGAGTTCCTTGTACTGCGTTTCGCGCTTGCGAACGGCTTGGCTGGGCTCGAGGCCGGCGTCGGCGAGGAGTTTTTCCAGCTCGGATCGGGTAGGCGGAGTATCGAGGTACTTCACAATGGTCGGTTCGATGCCGGCGTCGCGGATAAGTCCGAGAACAGTCCGCGACGTGTTGCACCGTTGATTGTGGAAGATGGTTGCAGATGCCATGTCCGTCATTCTGCCTCTGTGTCCGAACTCGTGGGACAAACAGGGGAACAACGGACACCTCCGGCGCGCTGCACTTGAAGTACCGACTTGTGAGGAGAAAACGATGACGGAACATCGAAGTGTGGACGAACGGCGCGTGGTCATTGCCGGTGGGCACGGCAAGATCGCGCAGCACCTGACGTACCTGCTGGCAGGACATGGTGATCGGCCGGTAGCGCTGATCCGCAACTCCGCGCACGAGGGTGCGGTCCGCACACTCGGCGCGTTCCCCGTGGTGATCGATCTGGAATCCTCCACGGTCGAGGAAGTTGCGAAGGTACTCGACGGTGCCGACGTCGCGGTCTTCGCCGCGGGCGCCGGACCTGGTAGCTCGATCGAGCGGAAGGACTCCGTAGACCGAGCTGCGGCGGTGCTGTTGGCCGATGCCGCCGAGAAAGCGGGAGTGCGTCGGTTCATACAGATCAGCGCCATGGGTGCTGGTGACGAAATACCGGAGAACACCGACGAGGTTTTTGCCGCCTACCTGCGGGCGAAGACTGCAGCAGAGGAAGACCTGAAGACAAGGACTTCGCTGGATTGGACGATTCTTCGGCCAGGCCTTCTGACAGACGACGACCCCACCGGTGAAGTCCTTCTTGCAGAGCCACCCGTCGATCGAGGCTCTGTGCCTCGTGCAGATGTCGCCGCAGTGATCGAAGCGCTCATCGACGCGCCGTCCAGTGTCGGCAAGATATTGGTTCTGACCTCCGGCCCGCATACGATCCGCGAAGCGATCGAGGGTTTGTGAGAGAGAAGATGCTGTGACCGAGAAGATACGACGAGGGTGACGATGAAGATCGCGATCGAACACGATTCCTCCACAGCTCCGTACGACCAACTGCGGCAACAGATTATCGAGCAGGTTCACGGCGGCGGATTGATTGCGGGAACCAAGATCCCGACGGTGCGTGCATTGGCCTCGGAGCTGGGATTGGCGGCCAACACCGTCGCGAAGGCTTATCGCGCGCTCAGCGATCAGGGCGTGATCGAGACGAGGGGAAAGCAAGGGACGTTCATCGCTTCGGGGACCGATCCGGTGCAGGCGCAGGCGGAGCAGGCGGCGACCGCGTTTGCGCATAAGGTCCGCTCGCTCGGGTACTCCGACACTGAGATCGTCGCCATGGTGGAGTCGGCATTGAGAGGTGCGTGACACATTGATTAAGTTGACGCTTCAACTTAAAGCTGTCAGTCTTGGCTCATGAATTCGTCGATTGCTCGTGACCTCGGACTCCTCATCGCCCGTGTCGGCCTCGGGATCATCTTCATCGCCCACGGTTGGCAGAAGTTCTTCACCTACAAGATCGCCGGAACGCAGGCCGCATTCGAAGGGATGGGCGCCCCGCTCCCCAAGATTTCTGCAGTTCTGGCAGCATCCATCGAACTCGGTGGCGGCATCCTGCTCATCGCGGGTCTGCTGACCCCGCTCGTCGGCGCACTGCTGTTCCTCGACATGGTCGGCGCGTTCTTCATCGTGCACGCCGACAAGGGCGTCTTCATAGACAACGGCGGCTATGAACTCGTCGTCGCACTCGGTGTCGGTTCGCTCTTGATCGCTGTTATCGGCGCAGGACGCATCAGCATCGACGGATTGATCGGCAAGGGCAACGGTTGGGTTAAAACCCCAGCTTGATCGGGGTGAGAAGGCGGGTTCAACGGCTGTTGAGCCCGCCTTCCAGCTTGCTTTTGGCCCACAAAGTGACGAACGTAGTCATCTATGGTGACGAAATCTGATCGATCCGAACAAGATTCCGGGGCCAACGAAGAGCGCCCGGAGACGGGCTTCACTCGGGTAGGCGTTCGGACCGACTACGTGGTGTTTTCCGTGGCGGCCGCAGCGGTGCTGGCTATTGTCGTGTGGGGTCTCGTAGCTCCCGACAACCTGAACTCGGTAACCGGAAGTGTTCTCGGCTGGTTGGTGACGAACATCGGCTGGCTCTTCGTACTCGCAGCTTCGGCTTTCGTGCTGTTTTCCATCTACCTCGCTGTCAGTCGATTCGGCGACATTCCGCTGGGCAAAGACGGTGAGAAGCCAGAGTTCCGAACCGTCAGCTGGATCGCCATGATGTTCAGCGCCGGCATGGGCATCGGCCTGATGTTCTTCGGTGTCGCGGAACCGCTTGCGCACTACGTGACTCCGCCTCCCGGTACCGACGGTGGCGTCGGAACTGCCATGGCTACCACCATGTTTCACTGGGGTCTTCATCCTTGGGCGATGTATGCCGTTGTGGGCCTTGCCATTGCGTACGGGTCGTATCGCCGAGGACGCAAGCAACTGTTCAGTTCGGCCTTCATCCCGTTGCTCGGTCGCAAAGCCGAAGGGCCGATCGGCAAGGTCATCGACATCCTGGCAATCTTTGCGACGCTTTTCGGCACCGCAGCATCCTTGGGGCTCGGCGCACTTCAGATCGGCTCCGGTTTCGAGGTAGTCGGCTGGATGGAAGAAGCCGGCGTATTCCTGCTCGTGGCCATCGTTGCGGTGCTGACCCTGGCGTTCGTCGCTTCGGCAGTTTCCGGTGTGGCCAAGGGAATTCAGTGGCTCTCCAACATCAACATGGTGCTCGCGCTGATCTTGGCCCTGTTCGTGTTCGTTCTCGGGCCGACCGTACTGATTCTCAATCTGCTCCCGACGACCATTGGTGCATACGTTTCCGACCTCGCCCAGATGTCGGCCCGCACGGGTGCATCGTCGAATCCTGAAACCGGCGCGTGGCTTTCGTCGTGGACGATCTTCTACTGGGCATGGTGGGTGTCGTGGACGCCGTTCGTCGGCATGTTCCTGGCCCGCATCAGCCGCGGCCGCACGATCCGCCAGTTCATCGTCGGCGTCATCGCCGTTCCCACGACTGTCAGCTTGCTCTGGTTCGCGATCTTCGGCGGCGCAGGCATCGGCGAGGAACGCGACGGAATCGGCTTGTCCGGCCGAGGCTCGGAAGAGGCTCAACTGTTCGGCATGCTCGACAATCTGCCGTTGGCCGGAGTGACGACTGTCCTCGTCATGCTGCTCGTCGCAGTGTTCTTCGTCTCCGGCGCCGACGCTGCGTCGATGGTGATGGGGACGCTCTCGCAGCGCGGAACGCTCGAACCGAGTCGCTGGGTCGTGGTGTTCTGGGGCATGTTGACCGGTGGCGTCGCGGCGCTTCTGCTGTGGACCGGTGGTTCCGAAGCGCTCGACGGCTTGCAGACCATGACGATCATCGCTGCGGCGCCGTTCGTGCTGGTCATGATCGGACTGTGCTTCTCGCTGTACAAGGATCTTTCGCACGACCCGATCATCATTGCGGCGAAGGAGCAGAAACGTGCTCTCCTACGCCCGCGCCGAGGACGCCGTGTGGGTAAGTCAGTGGAGTAGGACTTGAGCGGAGTAGGACTTGAACTGTGAAGGGGCACCGAACTGCGGTTCGGTGCCCCTTTGTCGTCCGGTTATTTCCAGCTGGGCAACCACAGATGGTTCTGCCACGATTCCGGCGTGATCGGCATGGCGGTGAGTATCGGCCAGAGGTAGACGAAGTTGGCCACGACCAGACCGATGTACAGACTGACTGCCAGAAGTCCGGTGGTACGACGCTCGACGGACGCGCTCGCCTTGCCCAGTACATCGCCGAGGACCAGCGCAAATCCCATGACCATGAACGGGGCGAGTGCAACTGCGTAGAAGTAGTACATCTGGCGGTCGAGCGTCGCGAACCACGGGAGGTAAGCGGCACCGTAGCCCGTCAGGACCACGGCGTATCGCCAGTCCCTGCGCACGAACGTCTGCCAGATCGCCCACGCCAACATCGGTAGGGCCAGCCACCACATCGCCGGTGTGCCGATCAGCATCACGGCCTTGACGCAGCTGGCGGCCCCGCAACCGGTGACCTGCTCGCCGTCGGCGTAGTAGTAGAGCATCGGTCGTAGCCCCATCGGCCACGTCCACGGTTTCGACTCCCACGGGTGGTGGTTTCCGGCGGAGTTGGTCAGACCGGCGTGGAACTGGAGAACGTTTCCGCTGTAGTACCAGAGTGAGCGCAGCGCGGAGGGAATGAAGCTCCATGTGCCGCCCTCACCGATCTCGTTACCGACGGCGTGACGGTCGACGCCGGTCTCGCTGGTGAACCAGGCCCAGTAGCTCGCGAGGTACACACCGAGCGGAATGATCACCAACGCATACAGAGCCGGCCCGATGTCGCGAACTGCAGTGCCGACCCATGGGCGCTGCACGCGGTAGGCGCGGCGCGCTGACAGGTCGAAGGCAACACTGAGCAATCCGAAGAACAGAATGAAGTACATGCCGGACCACTTGGTTCCGCAGGCCAGGCCGAGCAGGATGCCGGCGCCGAACCTCCACCACCGGAAACCCAGCCGCGGACCCCAGGCAGAGTCGCCGATTCGGCCCTCTTCGTATACCTTCGCCATCCGTTCGCGGACTTGGTCGCGATCGACCACCAGGCATCCGAGAGCAGCGAGGACGAAGAAAGCCAGGAAGATGTCGAGCATCCCCAGGCGTGAGGAGACGAAGGTGACGCCGTCGACGATGAGCAGGATTCCGGCAATCGCGCCGATCAGCGTGGAGCGCGTCATGCGGCGCACGATCCGGATGATCAGCAAGACCATCAGTGTCCCGACCAGGGCCGACGAGAATCGCCACCCCCAACCGTTGTAACCGAAGAGTGCTTCGCCGATCGCGATCATCTGCTTACCGATGGGCGGGTGTACCACCAATCCGTAACCGGGATTGTCTTCGATGCCGCCACCGGTCAGAACTTGCCAGCCCTGCGGAACGTAGTGCTTCTCGTCGAAGACAGGTGTGCCGGCGTCGGTCGGGTAGGCGAGCATCGTGAAGCGTGTGATCGCCGCGATAGCGGTGACGAAAGCGGTGACGATCCAGCCGCGCAATCTGTCGGTCGGGCCGAAATCAGGATCCGGTACCAGCGGGCCGGGACTACGCATTACCCGATCGCTCGTGGCGGGCGTTGGCCGCTCGTCCGTCTGCACAGTCACCTGGCAATCGTAGGCTGTCAGGTATGACTGGTCGCTTGGTACTCGCCGCAACACCCATGGGAGATGTCGGTGACGCGTCTCCGCGTCTTCGGTCTGCTCTCGCAACCGCCGACGTCGTTGCTGCGGAGGACACACGACGCACCAAGTCTCTGGCGTCCGCGCTCGAGGTAACCATCACCGGGAAGATCGTCAGTTTCTACGATCAGGTCGAGATTTCCCGGCTGCCCGCGCTGGTCGCCGACGTCGCCGAAGGCAAGACCGTCCTGCTGGTCACGGACGCGGGCATGCCGTCGGTCAGCGATCCCGGATATCGCCTTGTCGCCGCCTGCGTAGCCGAGAACCTCGCCGTCACGTGCTTGCCCGGTCCGTCGGCGGTGACGACGGCGCTGGCACTCTCCGGATTGCCCGTCGAGCGGTTCTGCTTCGACGGGTTCCCGCCGCGTAAGCAGGGGCAGCGCAAGACGTGGCTCTCTGCCTTGGCAACCGAGCAGCGAGCGTGTGTGTTCTTCGAAGCGCCTCATCGCCTTGCCGACTGCCTCGCAGATGCGGTGGAAGTGCTCGGGCCGAATCGCCGCGCAGCCGTGTGCCGGGAATTGACCAAGACCTACGAGGAAGTGAAGCGCGGCACTCTCGGGGAGTTAGCTGCTTGGGCCGCCGAGGGCGTTCGCGGTGAGATCACGGTGGTGCTCGAAGGCGCAGTGCTGGTGGCATCTGATCCTGCCGATCTGGTCGACGAGGTGGAAAGGCTGGTCGAGGGGGGAGCACGATTGAAGGACGCGTGTGCTCTGGTCGCAACGGCCGGAGTCTCCAAGCGTGAGTTGTACGAGACGGTCCTGGCCGCTCGAAAGGACTAGCGGGAGCGGTTCACGGCGGGTGCGCCGGGACGCAGGTTGGCGTCGTCGGCTGCAGCCTGGCCGGCGTGCCAGCCTTCGGCGTCCACGGACCGTCCGCGAGTCTTGCGGGTTGTCGGGAACAATCGATCGAATTCGGCGTCGACGGCCTCGGATGTGGTGGCGAGGATCGGCAGAAGATCCGCGACGTCCATCGATGCCGCGTCGGCCGCTTCGGCGGTGGCTTTGGTGCCGGCGTCACGCAGGCGGTGTCCGATGCGGCTGGCGAACCCGGCCAGGAATCCCTTGCGGAACGAGGTGGTGCGTGAGCCGCCGCGATTGCTCGAGTCGGCGAATTGCATTGCACGGGTTGCCTGTACGAGCAGGGAAGTGAACAGCATGTCGACTTGCTGAAGGTCGACCGGAGTGCCGACGACGGTCGCGAGTGCAATGTCGCTGAACCAGACAGTCCTGACTCGATTCGATTCGCCGATCTCGGTCAGGAGGTGAACCTTTTCCTTCACGTACGGGTTCTCGATGTGAATGCGTCGGGCATTGACGGATGTGTCGGTGACCCCGGCGCGACTGTGGAGCAGTGCGGAGTCGATGGCGTACCGGGTCATCAACTCCTGGGCCTTCGCGGTGAAAATCTCGGCTTCTTCCGCGAAGTTGGTTGCTTCCGCTTTGGCGAGTAGTCCACGAATTCGCTTGAGTACCTTGGCGTCGACCTCGGTATCGCCGACGCCGGCATAGCTGGTATCGGTGCGTTGCGACGGCCAGGTGGATGGTGGCGCGAGCAACACCGTCCACTGAGGTAGGCGCATCCACGATCGCGCGACGTCGACGATCTGCGAAACGAGGAAGTAGGGATCCTGGAACAGAAGGCCGGCCGCGAGGGAGCGAAAAACGTCGTCGTCCACGGTGATTCGAGAAGCGATGTGCCGAGACTTCGGATACTGCTCGCCGATCGTCTGCAACTGCCCCACCCATTCGAGCGGAGCGCGATCGGAGGCGCGCGACGCCTTCGCGTCGAACAGGATGGTGGTGGCAGCGAGATCGGCGTCGGACGCGTCTTTGCTTCGGCGTGCCAGATGGATCAGATCCGCCGGTTGCCATCCGCGTTCGTAGGCGGCCGTCAGTTCGCTGACGAGACCCTGCGCCGCAGAGACGGATTGAGGGCTGACCTCCTGAGTGGACACCCGCGCTCCGTTCCATGGCAGTGTCTGCGCCGAAGCGCTGGTTCGAATGTATGTTCTATTCGTCGTCATGGCTGGAGTGTGCACGTGGGGTCCGACACATCCGCCTGTAACCGGATATCTCGGACCCCACGTGCGGCACTCTCGCTTAGCTCATTCCTCGACGAAGCGGGGGAAAACTGGCGCCGGAGCAGGCAGTTTCCGGTTCGCGTCGATGCGAACCGCAATGTCGGCGAACTGCCGGTTCTCTTCGCTCTGGCCAAGCAGATCGAGGATGCGTGACGCCGCGTCGGGCATCACCGGCTGAACGAGAAGCCCGACGATACGGACCACTTCGAGCGTCACGTACAGAACCGTCGCCATGCGTGCCGGATCCGTCTTGCGCAGAACCCACGGTTCCTGCTTGGAGAAGTACCGGTTGGTCTCGCCGAGAACGCCCCAGATGGCTTCCAACGCGAGATGCAGCGCCTGCACGTCGAACTCGCTGCGACACTTGGCAAGCAAGGCATCCGCCGACGCCAGCATCGCCAGGTCGTCCTCGGTGAACTCACCGGGGGTGGGGACCTGGGCATCGCAGTTCTTCGCGACCATCGTCAGTGAACGCTGCGCGAGGTTGCCCAGTTCGTTGGACAGGTCGGCGTTCATGCGAGTCACGATTGCTTCGTGGCTGTAGCTGCCGTCCTGGCCGTACGAGATCTCGCGGAGCAGGAAGAAGCGGACCGCGTCGAGGCCGTACTGATCGACCATCGCGATCGGATCGACCACGTTGCCGACCGACTTCGACATCTTCTCGCCCTTGTTGTACAAGAACCCGTGGACGAAGACTCGTTCCGGCAGTTCGATGCCGGCAGACATGAGGAACGCCGGCCAGTACACGGTGTGGAACCGTGTGATGTCCTTGCCGATGATGTGCAGGCTCGCGGGCCAGAACTTCTCGAACTCCGCCGAGTCGACGTTCGGATAGCCCACGCCGGTCAGGTAGTTGGTGAGTGCGTCGACCCAGACGTACATGACGTGGTCGGGGTCTCCGGGAACCTCGACGCCCCAGTCGAACGTGGTGCGCGAGATCGACAGGTCCTTGAGGCCGCCCTTGACGAAGCTGACGATCTCGTTGCGACGTGTCGCGGGGGCAATGAACTCGGGATGCTCTTCGTACAGAGCGAGCAAACGGTCCTCGTAGGCCGAGAGACGGAAGGTGTAGTTGGACTCCTCGGTCCACTCCACCGGAGTGCCGGTCTCCGTCGACTGACGGGTGCCGTCGTCCAGAAGAGTGGTCTCGGCTTCGGTGTAGAAGGCCTCGTCACGAACCGAATACCACCCCGAGTAGGTGTCGAGGTAGATGTCGCCCGATGCGGCCATCTTTTCCCAGATCGCCTTGCTGGCGACCTGATGGTCGGCGTCGGTGGTGCGGATGAACCGGTCGTACGAGATGTTCAGGACCTTGTCGAGGTTCTGGAACACGTCGGAGTTCCGAGCCGCGAGTTCGCGGACGTCGATGCCCTCTTTGATTGCTGTCTGCTGCATCTTCAGACCGTGCTCGTCGGTGCCGGTCATGAAGAACACTTCATGACCGTCCAACCGCTTGAAGCGGGCGAGCGCGTCCGAGGAGATGTACTCGTACGCGTGGCCGATGTGCGGAGCGCCGTTGGGATACGCGATCGCTGTCGTGATGTAGAACGGCGATCGTTCCGCGCCTTCCGGGGCAGCGGAGTCCGGGCGCGGGGTCTGGGAGGGTGAGGCAGGCACAGTCATGGTGGGCTTACTCTATCGGGCGTGAGCAAAGACCGTCCCGCCCCCGATGCCCCTGAGCCCTTGTCGCCTCTGATCGACGCACATACGCACCTCGACGCCTGTGGTGCGCACGACGCTGCGACCGTGGCCGAAATTGTCGATCGGGCCGAAGCCGTCGGCGTCGGACGGGTCGTCACGGTGGCCGACGACCTTGATGCCGCACGCTTTGCCGTCGACGCTGCGAACTGGGATTCGAGGGTTTACGCAGCCGTCGCAATCCATCCGACCAGGGCGAACGTCCTCGATGTCGACACCAGAGCCGAGATAGAACGGTTGGCGTCCGATCCGCGGGTCGTCGCGGTGGGGGAGACCGGGCTGGATCTCTACTGGCCAGGCAAGCTCGAAGGGTGCGCCACCATCGAGGAGCAGGTCGACGGTTTCCGGTGGCACATCGACCTCGCGAAGCGTCTCGGCAAGACGCTGATGATTCACAATCGCGAAGCCGATGAGGACCTGCTGCGGGTGCTGCACGAGGAAGGTGCGCCGGAGACCGTGGTGTTCCATTGCTTCTCCTCGGATTCGGAGATGGCCCGTGCGTGCATCGACGCGGGCTACGTGTTGAGTTTCTCGGGAACCGTGAGTTTCAAGAATGCGAAGGCGCTGCGTGAGGCCGCGCTGTTGGTGCCCTCGGATCAGCTGATCGTCGAGACGGATGCGCCGTTCTTGACGCCGCACCCGTTCCGCGGTGCGCCCAACGAGTCGTACTGCCTGCCGTACACGGTGCGCGCGCTCGCAGACATCCGCGGTGAGGATCCGCAGGCGCTGGCAGCAGCGTCCACGGCGACAGCGGAGCGCGTCTACAAGCTCTGACGCTATGGTGGTCTGACAGGTAACTCCGCGCCCGGGACCGTCGTGTCCCGGTTCGTCTACTGCGCGGAGTATTCAGATGAATGACTACAACGTGGTCACAGTCCGCATCGAAACGTGGGAATTCGAGTGCTGTGCACCGTTGCCGGTGGTCGGCGAAAAATCTGCGTGGGCTTTGCACCCCATACGTGAGTCGCTGTGGTTCGACGGGACGGTTCATGGAGGAATCTATCCCGACGACGTGGAACCTACGGCCGGGATCGTTCTCTCGATCCGACTCGAGCGCGGCGAGTTTGTCGAACAAGAACCCAGGCACTGGGTATTGGTACCTGGGAGCACCGATCACGTTCGAGTCGAGAAGGTCCCACGGTCTTTTCGCGGCATGTCGTCGCTGGTTGCCGGTCGTCGTGGCTGGATGGAGACGGCCGTTGTCGTCGAATTGGCCACCACCCGTGCGCCTTTCCGGTAATCCCCGCTACCAAAAAGGCGCACAGGGGGCTTGCCCCTAGAGAACCTTCGCCAGGAAGTCCTGGGTGCGCTGCTGCTGGGGGTTGCCGAACAGACTCTCCGGCTTACCTTCTTCGACGATGTATCCGTCGGCCATGAAGATGACTCGGTCGGAAACCTCACGGGCGAAGCCCATCTCGTGGGTCACGACGACCATGGTCATGCCCTGCTTGGCGAGGTCGCGCAGCACCTGCAGAACCTCACCCACCATTTCGGGGTCGAGGGCGCTGGTGGCCTCGTCGAAGAGCATGATGTCCGGACTCATCGCGAGTGCGCGGGCGATGGCAACGCGCTGCTTCTGCCCACCGGACAGGCTGGCGGGCTTGGCATCTGCCTTCTCCGCGAGACCGACCTGGCCGAGCAGTTTGACGGCGATCTCGCGAGCCTGCTCCTTGGTCGATCGCCCGGTCTGCACCGGAGCGAGCATCACGTTTTCGACGACGCTCATGTGGGGGAACAGGTTGAAGTGCTGGAACACCATCCCGATGTGCTGGCGCACCTTGTCGATGTCGACATCCTTGTTCGTGAGGTCGAACTGGTCGACGCGCACGGATCCGGCGGTGATGTCTTCGAGGCGGTTGAGGCAACGCAGGAAGGTCGACTTGCCGGAACCTGAAGGCCCGATGACGCAGACCACTTCACCGCTCTTGATGTCGACGTCCAGGCCCTTGAGGACCTCGTTGTCGCCGAACGACTTCTTCAGTCCCTTGACCGAAATCTTGACCTCGGTGGCGGACTTGCCCATGTTGACGGCTGTTTCGGTCACTTGTTGATCCTCTTCTCGAGGCGGTTCGACAGCTTGGTGAGCGCCATGATGATGATGAAGTACATGACGCCGATGATCAGCCACATGTTGAACGACTGGAAGTTGCGCGCGATGATGATGCGCCCTGTCTGAGTGAGCTCGGCGAGTCCGATGACCGACAGGATCGACGTGTCCTTGAGGGTGATCACGAACTGGTTGATGTACGACGGGATCATCGTGCGAATTGCCTGCGGCATGATGACTTTTCGCATCGACTTCATGTAGCTGATGCCCAGGCTTCGTGACGCCTCCATCTGTCCCTTGTCGACGGACAGGATGCCGCCGCGGACGATTTCAGCCATGTACGCGCCGGCGTTGAGCGAGAGCGTGATGATGCCTGCGGTGAAGGCGGACATCTGGAAATGCAGGGCTGCCGGGATGCCGAAGTAGATGAAGAATGCCTGCACCAACAGCGGTGTGCCGCGGAAGATGTCGACGTAGGTTGTGCCTATACCTCGGACGAACATGTTGGTGGACACGCGGCAGAGACCGAAGATCGCGCCTAGGACCAGAGCGATCGCGATCGAGACGACGGAGAGAACGATCGTCAACCACAGGCCCTTGAGAAGCTGCGGGTAGGTGCTCTTGATCAAGCCGATGATGGAGTTGTCCGACGTCGACGCGCCCTGACCGAGGTAGGTCGAGACGATTTCGTCGTACTGGCCGTCGTCGCGCAGGTTCTGCAGTCCGGCGTTGAACATCTGGAGCAGTTCGGCGTTCTGGCCCTTGTTGACTGCGAAGCCGTAGCTCGCGCCCACCTCTTTTTCGGTGACCGTCTTGAGGCCGTTGCCCTGTGTGATGCCGTAGGCGAGGACGGGGTAGTCGTCGAAGACTGCGACGGAGTTCCCGGTGCGGACCTCGTCGTACATGCTGGCGGAGTCGGCGAAATAGACTGTGGTGAAGCCGTATTGGTCCTTGATGGACTCGGCGAAGCTGGCGCCCTCGGTGCCGTTCTTGACGGCGACGCGCTTGCCCCTCAGATCCTCGTACGACTTCACGTCGTTGTCGGTCTCGAGGACCGCCATCTGCACGCCCGACTCGAAGTACGGGTCGGAGAAGTCGAACACCTGCTTGCGGGCGTCGGTGATGGACATGCCCGCGATGACGCCGTCCGCCTGCCCGGCCTGCACGGCCTGAAGGGCCGCGTCGAAGCCGAGCTGCTTGATGTCGACCTTGAAGCCTTGGTCCTCGGCGATCGCATTGAGCAGGTCGATGTCGATGCCGACGAGTTTGCCGTCTTCGTTCTCGAATTCGAACGGGGCGAATGTCAGATCGGTGGCGATCGTGTAGGTGCGGCCGGGTTGCGCGCTCGCGATTCCGGGGGCGAACAGCGCTGCGATCAGCGCCAGCAGGATGGCCAGGATCGGCCACCTGGCATTACGTGGTCTGTCGAATCTTCTTCGCACTATCGCCCAGCTTTCTTCTGTCGCGCCCGGGATCGCCGGACTGCTTTGAACCAGACGAGAACATACTGCGCCCAGAGCTGAATCGATACACGGGTATCGGAGCCGGAAAGTGTAGAACACACGACACGCCGTTGCCGTTCCGTGACAAAAGTCGCATTTCGTTGTGATTTGGTTGCCGATACAACGCTCGGTCGTTACCGTATTGTGATCGAACGTCGTCTGCCTTGGGATTTCCTGTGTCGCCTTTTGCCAAGATCAACTCCACGAAGTCACCACTTCTCTATTCAGTGGTGGGTGCGTTGCTTCTGACGCTCATCGTCGGGGGTGCGCTCGCCGTGGTTCGGCACAAGACGATCACCCTCGACGTCGACGGCGACATGATTTCGCTGTCCACGATGTCGAGCAGCGTCGGTACCGCTCTCGAGGACGCCGGATACCCGGTCGATCCCAAGGACGCGCTCGCACCCAGTGCCGATTCCTCCCTGTCCGATGGCGATACCGTCGTACTACGCCGTGCCCGTGAGTTGGCTCTGACCGTCGACGGTCAGCCGACCACCATCTGGACCACCGCATTGACGGTCGACGAGGCATTGAAGCAGGTAGATGTTTCCGACGACTTCGCAGTCTCGGCTTCGCGCTCGCATCGTCTGCCGCTCGAACGGACCGAGCTCGACGTCGTCAGCCCGAAGACCGTCAGCGTCAGCGACGGTGGCGCTCCCGCGGCGGAGGTCAAGCTCGCCGCCGTGACCGTCGGCGATCTTCTCGCGGCCAAGAATACGCCGCTCGAGCAGGCCGACTCGGTGGTTCCCACCGCCGAGACACCCGTTACCAACGGCCTGACCATCCAGGTCACTCGCGACCGCACGGACACTCGCGTCGAGACGCAGCCGATCGCGCCGCCGGAGAACAAGGTCGAGGATCCCGAGCTGGAGAAGGACAAGACCGTCGTCGAGAACCCGGGTGTTCCGGGTGAGCGCACGGCCACCGTCGAGGTCAAGACCGTCAACGGCGTCGAGGCCGGACGAACCGAACTGTCCGCGACCGTGATCAAGGAACCGGTCGCAGCAGTGGTGAAGGTCGGTACCAAGCAGGCTTCCGCTCCCGCTGTGTCCAACGCGTCGACGTGGGATGCCATTGCTCAGTGCGAGGCGACCGGAAACTGGGCCATCAACACCGGCAACGGTTTCTACGGAGGACTTCAGTTCACCCAGAGCACCTGGGAAGCATTCGGCGGCGGTCAGTACGCAGCTCGCGCCGACCTCGCATCACGTGAACAGCAGATCGCGATCGGCGAGAAGGTCCGCGCCGGTCAGGGCTGGGGTGCTTGGCCGTCCTGCACCAGCAAATTGGGCCTGCGCTGACGCGCTCACACCTCACAGAACACAGGAACCGATGTCACCGTTCGCCAAAATCAACTCGACCAGGTCGCCGTTGTTGTACTCGGCGATCGCCGCTCTTCTCCTGACGGTTCTCGTGGGTGGTGTTCTGGCCGTCGTCCGGCACAAGACCATCACTCTCGATGTCGACGGTGAGCAGATTCGCCTGAGCACCATGTCGACCAACGTCGACGGCGCTCTCGAGGACGCGGGTTACCCGATCGGTGACAAGGATGCAGTTGCTCCCGCGGCCGACGCTTCGCTGTCCGACGGCGACACCGTGGTGCTCCGTCGTGCCCGTGAGATCACGCTGACGGTCGACGGTCAGCCGCAGAAGCTCTGGACCACAGCCTTGACCGTCGACGACGCGTTGAAGCAGTTGGACGTCGCGGCGGATGTGCACGTGTCGGCTTCGCGCTCGCAGCGTCTTCCGCTGGACGGCGCCGCGCTCGACGTGCTGACACCGGTCGTCGCAAAACTGGTCGACGGCGCAAACGCGGCAGCAGACGTGCGTATCGCGGCGCCGACGGTCGGGGAGTTCCTTACCGCCAACGGCACTCCGCTCGAGCAGTCGGACACGGTGGTTCCCGCCGCCGACGCTCCACTGACCGAGGGCCTGGAGGTCACGGTGACGCGCAACCGCACCGAGAGCAAGGTCGAGACCTTGCCGCTCGATCCGCCGGATCAGCGCATCGAGGATCCGACGATGAACCAGAGCCGCACGATCGTCGAGAACCCGGGCGTGCCCGGCGTGCGTGACGTGACGTTCGCCGTGAATCTCGTCAACGGTGTCGAAGCCGGACGTACCCAGGTCGCGGAGACGATCACCACACCGGCGCAGCCGAAGGTCGTGCGTGTCGGAACGAAGCCGGGCACCGAGGTGCCGCCCGTGGAGAACGGTTCGACGTGGGATGCGCTCGCACAGTGCGAGGCCACCGGTAACTGGGCCATCAACACCGGCAACGGTTTCTACGGCGGCGTGCAGTTCGATCAGAACACCTGGGAACGACAGGGCGGGTTGAAGTATGCGCCCCGCGCCGACCTCGCCACCCGTGAAGAACAGATCGCGATTGCGACACAGACCCAGCGCACTCAGGGCTGGGGCGCATGGCCGTCGTGCTCGGGTCGCCTCGGACTGGGATAAGTTCTACTGGTGTCAGACGCCGAACAATCGAACGAACCCATCGCTACTCCGCGCGGGCAGGCAGCCCTGCTCGGTCCGGTCGAGGTGCGCGCTCTTGCCGAGGAATTCGGTGTCCGGCCCACGAAACAGTTGGGGCAGAACTTCGTTCACGACGCCAATACCGTGAGGCGCATCGTCACCACGGCAGGCGTGACACGTGACGACGTCGTTCTCGAGGTAGGGCCTGGTCTCGGTTCGCTGACGATGGCGCTGATGGACGTGGTCGATCGGGTCATCGCGGTCGAGATCGATCCCAACCTCGCGGCTCGCCTGCCGAAGACGGTGGCCGAGCGAGCGCCGGAACTGGCCGATCGCCTGACCGTCGTCGAAGCCGACGCGATGCGTGTGCTGCCTTCGCAGATTCCCGGCGAGCCGACCGCGCTTGTCGCGAACCTGCCGTACAACGTCGCGGTGCCGGTGCTGTTGCACCTGTTCGCGTCGCTTCCGAGTCTGCGGACCGCACTCGTGATGGTGCAAGCCGAGGTTGCCGACCGCCTGGCGGCTGATCCGGGAAGCAAGATCTACGGCGTTCCCAGCGTCAAGGCCAACTTCTTCGGCGAGGTTCGCCGCGCCGGTGCCGTCGGACGCAACGTGTTCTGGCCGGTGCCGAAGGTGGAATCAGGTCTGGTTCGTATCGACCGGTATGCGGAGCCGCCGTGGCCGATGGACGAGAAGCACCGCAAGCAGGTTTTTGCGGCGATCGACGCCGCATTCGCGCAGCGCCGCAAGACTTTGCGTGCCGCGCTCAGCGGTTGGGCAGGTTCGCCTGCCGAGGCCGAACGACGGCTCCTCGCTGCCGGCATCGAGCCACAGACGCGTGGTGAGATGCTCGACGCAGCAGCCTTCGTTCGGCTGGCTGGAGGCGAATAGCCCCGTGCGCGGTTAAGGAGTGCAGGGACTCCCTAACCGCGCACAGGGGCTTGCCCCCTTATTTGAACCGCCGCAACCTCAGGCTGTTGCTCACCACGAACACACTGCTGAATGCCATTGCGGCACCGGCGAGCATCGGGTTGAGCAGGCCGGCCGCAGCCAGCGGGATCGCAGCCGTGTTGTAGGCGAATGCCCAGAACAGGTTGCCCTTGATGGTCTTGAGCGTCTTGCGGGACAGTCGAATTGCATCGGCTGCCGACCGCAGGTCACCTCGCACCAGAGTGATGTCGCTGGCCTCGATCGCAACGTCGGTACCCGTGCCCATCGCCAGGCCGAGATCGGCCTGAGCCAGGGCTGCCGCGTCGTTCACGCCGTCGCCGACCATGGCCACGACGCGTCCTTCCGCTTGCAGTTTCTTGACGGCGTCGACCTTGTCCGCAGGCATGACCTCGGCGAAGACGGTGCTGATCCCGACCTGATCCGCGACAGTGCGAGCAACGGTGGCGTTGTCACCGGTCAGCAGAACCGGTTCGAGGCCGAGTGCTTTCAACTGCGCGATTGCTTCGGCGCTCGTGTCCTTGACCGCGTCGGCGATCACGAGGATGCCGTGCGCCTTGCCGTCCCAGCCCACCGCGATTGCGGTGCGCCCGGCCTTCTCTGCTGCAGCCTTCGCCTCGCGGAGATTTTCCGGCAACGGCATCGACCAGTCGGCGAGCAGCGCGTCTCGGCCCGCGACGACGGCGTGACCGTCGACCATTCCCTGCACGCCGCGCCCGGCGACGTTCACGAAATCCTCGACCGTAGGCAATTCGCCCACAGCTTCGGTCGCACCCTTCGCGATCGCTGCGGCGATGGGGTGCTCGGAGCGATGTTCGAGTGCGCCGGCCAGCCGAAGGACCTCGTCGACGGTTGTTCCTTCGCCCACCACGGTGTCCAGCAATGTCATCTGACCGGTGGTGACGGTTCCCGTCTTGTCGAGCACGACGGTGTCGACTGCGCGCGTCGATTCGAGCACCTCGGGTCCCTTGATGAGGATTCCCATCTGAGCTCCGCGACCCGTGCCCACCAACAGGGCTGTGGGCGTTGCCAATCCGAGGGCACAGGGGCACGCGATGATCAGCACGGCGACCGCAGCGGTGAAGGCCATCTCGATGGGGTTACCGGTACCGAGCCAGTAGCCCAGTGTCGCAACGGCAATCGCGATGACGACCGGCACGAAGATACCGGCGATCCGATCGGCGAGGCGCTGAACTTCGGCCTTGCCGTTCTGGGCGTCTTCGACCAGTGCCGCCATCTGGGCGAGTTGGGTGTCGCTCCCGACCCGGGTTGCCTCGACGGTCAAGGTTCCACCGACATTGACGGTGGCGCCGACGACAGTGTCCCCGACACCGACTTCCTCCGGCACGGATTCGCCGGTCAACATGCTCATGTCGACGGCTGAGCGGCCCTCGGTGATGATGCCGTCGGTGGCGATCTTCTCGCCGGGCCGGACGATGAAGGAGTCGCCCGCTGCCAGTTCTTCGGCGGGGATTCGTACTTCGACGCCGTTGCGCAATACCGCGACGTCTTTCGCACCGAGTTCCATGAGTGCGCGTAGTGCGGCGCCGGACGTGCGCTTGGACTTGTGCTCGAAGTAGCGTCCGGCCAGCACGAACGTGATGACGCCCGCGGCAACTTCGAGGTAGATGTTGGCGCTGCCGTCCATCCGGTCGACCGTCAGCCGGAAGGCGTGCTTCATACCGGCTTCGCCCGCAGTGCCGAAGAACAGTGCGTAGAGCGACCAGACGAAGGCCGAGATGGTGCCCAGCGAGATGAGCGTGTCCATCGTGGCCGCGCCGTGACGCAGGTTCACCCAGGCAGCCCGGTGGAAGGGGAGGGCCGCCCACACGATGACCGGTGCGGCCAGTGTGAGGGAGAGCCATTGCCAGTTGTCGAACTGCAGCGCAGGAATCATTGCCATAGCGATGACCGGCACGGAGAGAAGAGTCGAGATGATCAGGCGGGTACGGAGCTCGCGCAGATCACGATCCTGCGGGGTTTCCGCATCCGGGTCGACGGTGTCCGGCGCGCTGGGCGGCTTGGGGAGCGCGGCGGAATAACCGGCGTTCTCGACGGCAGTGACCAGATCTTCGACGGGTACCCCGTCCGGGAAGGTGACCTTGGCCTTCTCCGTCGCGTAGTTGACGGTGGCTGTGACGCCGTCGATCTTGTTGAGCTTCTTCTCGATTCGTGACGCGCAGGAGGCGCAGGTCATCCCGGTGATCGCGAGTTCGACGCTGCTCGAGTTGGCAGCATTGTCGACCGCAGTCGGTGACGTCATCAGTGCCCTCCCTCGTGATTGTCTGGAACTGAAGCCGTGGAAGTGCCTGCATCAACAGTGAATTCGGCGGTCCGAACCACGCCTTCGTGCTGGAAGTCGAGGAACAGTCGGTATGTGCCTTCGCTCGGTGCCTGTGCGTGGAAGGAAATGTCCGGACCAGGAGCTGTGACGCCGTCGCCTGGCTCGCCTTCGGGGTGCACGTGCAGGTAGGCGAGGTCGCCGGTGCGCAGGGCAACGAGGTGACCGAAGGCACCGAGGTACGGATCGAGATCGGTGACCGGGGCTCCGTCGCGAGCAACGCTCAGCGTGATCGGGCCGCCGGCAGTGGTCAGATCACCGTCGAGAGTCACGGTGTATCCGTCGACGGTTGCGGTCGCGCTCTTCTCAGGTAGCGGCGCAGGAGTGAATTCGCCTGCCACGTCGAAGTTTCGGCCGAGTGTCAGTTGGGTGCCGTCGGTGGGATCGAAGTCCGCGAAGACTCGGTAGGTGCCGGCGGCGGGCCAGGCCCAGTCGATCGACCAGGTGCCGTCTGCAGCGAGGGACGGATGTACGTGGCGGAATTCGCTGGTGTCGTTTCGGACGACAATGAGGTGGAGTTTCTTCTCGTGCAGGAGGTCGAAATCGACGACGGGCGTGTTGGTGTCGTCGAGAATCCGGAAGGTCAAGGTTCCCGGCTCCCCAGCTCGACCGGGTGCGGTCACATCGGTGAGTGTGTATCCGCCGGAAGAGACTTCGAGACCTGCAGGTGTTGCCGAATCCATGCCTGGCATCGATTCGGTGGTTGATTCGTGGGTGCTGTGCTGGGTGGTGGACATGTCTATCGGGCTTCCGATTGCGGCCCCCACGCCGAGGGCGGCGCCGAAGACGGCGACCAGCCCTACGGCGTAGGCGGCAAGTGTTGTCGAGGTGCGCACGGCTGACTCAGCTTGGTACGACTGCGTAGCCGGCTTCGTCGACTGCTGCGACGACGTCGGCTGCGGAGACGGGAGCATCGCTGGTGACAACGACGCGTCCGCTCGCCAGTTCGACATCCACCGCGGTTACTCCCGCGATGTTGCCGATCTCTTCCTTGACGGATCCGACGCAGTGTCCGCAGGTCATTCCGGAAACGGTGTATTCGGCGGTGGTCATCGCAGATCCCTTCGGTTGTGGAAAGCTTATTTTACGGATACCCGGTGTAGGTATCGCTCTGCAATCGAAGGTACCCCCAGGGGGTATGCCTGTCAACGGGCTGGGCAGTGATGAAGGCCTCAAGGAAGACAACACGGCGGATGTGTGGTCTACTTGTGTTGGTCGTAAGTGTTTGTGTTTGTGTTTCCACGCTCGCAAATGGTTAGGTTGCGAGCGTTTGGACATCCTCCACGGATTTGTCTCAGAACGGTCGTAGTAAGTGACCCGGGCGGTCGAAGCGACTGCCTGTTGACACTGTGTTAGAGGAGATTTACATGGCAGAGGGCATCGTGAAGTGGTTCAACTCCGAGAAGGGGTTCGGCTTCATCGCTCCCGAAGACGGCAGTGCTGACGTCTTCGTTCACTACTCCGAGATCCAGAGTGGCGGCTTCCGCACTCTCGAGGAGAACCAGCGCGTGGCGTTCGAGATCGGTCAGGGCAACAAGGGCCCGCAGGCCACCGGCGTTACCATCGTCTAAGACGTCCATGCGAGTCGGGCAACCGACGCATGACGTACTGACAAGACCCCAACTCTTCGGAGTTGGGGTCTTGTTGTATTTGGGTGAAAAACGCTGTCATGCATCGAGATACCGCTGAGTGGCGACTGCCGTTTCCGCCGCGATCGTGCGGCATTCCTCGCGGAGTTCAGGTGGATTCACAACGGTGAAATCGACGTCGAAAGCTCTGAGCCAGTGTGCGATCGATCGCAGAGAAGTGCCCGAAAGCACTATGACGCAACGCCCTTCGTCGGTGGACTCCACCGATCCCCACTGTTCGTTGACCATCGGTGCTATCTGCTCGATGGGTGCATGCAGTAGAACGGTTGCGCGCGTGGAGGAATAGGCCCGAGCGACACCGCGGGAAACGAAGTCTGCTGCACCACCGGCGGGTAGTTCCCGCGGCACGAATCGTGGGCCGGTGGGGATCTTGGGTTCCATTCTGTCTACGCGAAATGATCGCCAGTCTTCGCGAGCGAGATCCCAGGCCACCAGATACCACCGGACACCCGACCGTACGAGCCGGTACGGTTCCACCTCGCGCCGGCTCTGGGTGCCGTCGTGAGTGCTGTAATCGAATCGCAGGCGTTCGTGGTTGTGGCACACCGACGCGATGGCGGACAAGACCGACGCATCGACTGCGCTCGCGGCGGGCTCGCGTGGCACGACATCGATCGACAGCGACTCCAGACGGTGTCGCAGCCTCGACGGCATGATCTGCCGCAGCTTCGCCAGCGCGCGCATCGAAGCCTCGCCGATGCCGACCACAGAGCCGGTCGCTCCGGACTGCAGTGAAAGTGCCACCGCGAGCACTTCTTCGTCATCGAGCTGTAGCGGGGGCATCTCCGCGCCGGCACCCAGGCGATATCCGCCACCGACTCCGACTGTCGCGTCGACCGGATAGCCGAGATCGCGGAGGCGGTCCACGTCACGTCGAACCGTGCGCGGGGTGATCGCGAGTTTGTCTGCGAGTTCGGCACCGGACCAGTCTCGACGCGTCTGGAGCAGTGACAGCAACCGCAGTAGGCGAGCCGATGTCTCCTTCATGGCCAGAAGTCTGCCAAACATTTAGGACCGTATGAGTCCTCAATTGAATTTAGGTTGGTCCACATCCGACCAGTCGAGAAGAAATTGGGGCCACGTCATGAGTCGCATCAACGACGGCAGACCGATGATCGAGACGAAGGCGCTCACCAAGCACTTCGCTCAGGGCAAGAAACTCGTGGAAGCAGTCAAGGGAGTCACTCTCGACGTAGCGGAGGGTGAGTTGGTTGCCTTGCTGGGGCCGAACGGCGCCGGGAAATCGACGACGTTGCGCATGTTGACCACCTTGCTCGAGCCCACGTCCGGCAGCGCGCGAATCGCAGGATTTGACATCGCTGCGGCACGAAACGAGGTGCGATCGAGCCTCGGATACGTCGGACAGGGGAACGGAGCCGGCCACAACCAGCGAGTTCGCGACGAGTTGGTGACGCAGGGGTTGTGCTACGGAATGCCCAAGGGTGACTCGCAGGTCCGGGCCGACGAGCTGCTGCGTGATCTCGAACTCACCGAGTTGGGCACTCGAAAGGTCAGTACGTTGTCCGGCGGGCAGCGACGGCGGCTCGATATCGCTCTGGGCCTGGTCCATCGCCCACCGCTCCTGTTCCTCGACGAGCCGACCACGGGCATGGACCCGCAGAGTCGGGCCAACCTCTGGGACCACATCCTCCGGCTGCGGCGCGAGATGGGCACCACGATCGTGCTGACCACGCACTACCTCGAAGAAGCGGATTCGATGGCAGAGCGGGTCATCGTCATCGACGAGGGCACTGTTATCGCGGACAACACCGCCGCTGCACTCAAAGCGGATCTTGCGGGGGATCATCTTCTGCTCACCTTCGACAGCGTCGAGGCGGCCGCCGTCGCAGCGTCGGTGGCCGAGCGACTTGTCACTGTGCGTGACGTCACCGTCCAGGCGAGTTCGGTGAGTATCCGTGCCGGCGAGGGTGATTCGACGCTACCGGTGTTGCTGCGTGAAGCCGATGCCCGTGGTGCCCGCGCACTCACTGCCGACATCACCAGGCCGACTCTCGACGACGTCTTCCTCACTCTCACCGGCCGCAGCCTGCGCGAGAGCGCCGCCGCGGTCGCTTCCTGAAACACGACAAAGAACTTCGACGAACAGGAATCCGCCATGACAATCACACTCGATACCCCACGTACCGTGCACGGCAACATCGTTCGAGACAGCGCAATCGTGATGGGCCGTGAGCTGCGACCGATGTTGCGCGACCCGGTCAGCGTCATCTTCAGCCTCATCCAGCCGCTGATCCTGTTGGCGTTGTTCGGGCCTCTGCTCAAAGGGGTTCCGGGTACCGGTGACGGCGTATGGAATTGGTTCATTCCCGGTGTGTTGGTGATGATCGCGATCTTCGGAACGACGATGACCGGGTCCAACCTCCTGATGGAGATGCAGCAGGGATCGCACGAGCGAATGTTGGTGACTCCGCTCCGACGCTCGTCCTTGTTGATCGGGCGAGCGTGCAAGGAGATGGTTCCGCTTGCCGCGCAGGCGATTCTGATCATTCTTGTCGCACTTCCGCTCGGATTGGACGTCAATGCAGCGGGAGCCGCGCTCGGGATAGTCCTGCTGGGAGTGTTCGGCGTCGGACTCGGTGCGCTCTCGTACGCTCTCGCTCTGGCTGTGCGGGAGCAGGATTGGATGTTCTGGGTCGTTCAGCAGACGCTGATGTTCCCGCTCCTGATCCTGTCGGGAACCATGCTTCCACTCGAGGACGCACCAGGTTGGATGAAGGTCCTCGTGAACATCAATCCGCTCGGCTACGTCGTAGACGCCGAGCGGGCACTCTTTGCCGGAGACTTCGCGTCGAGCAGCGTTCTGGCAGGAATCGTCGCCGCCTTGGGCGTGGCGGTGGTCGGTCTGGGCGTAGGTGTGCGCGCGGTGAAATAGCGTGGGTGTGCTGGCTGTCGGACGGGCTGCTGCGGTCGCAGGTTTTCGCCCAGGTGTTCGCAGCGCCTATTGTTGTTCCTTGTGCTCTCCGTCGTTCCACGCCCCGTAGTCGTCCGGGCCCCGTCCAAGGTGAATCTCCACCTTGCCGTCGGGGACCTGCGAGACGACGGCTATCACGAGCTGACGACGGTTTTTCAGGCATTGTCGCTGGCAGACACCCTCACGGTGGCGCCTGCGGACACCTTGACCGTGCGGGTGATCGGCGACGACGCCGCGGCCGTGCCGACCGATCGCACCAACCTCGTGTGGCGTGCCGCCGAGATGCTCGCCGTCGAGGGTGGCGTGGCCCCGAACGTCGAGATAGTCATCGAGAAAGGCATCCCCGTCGCAGGCGGAATGGCCGGCGGGAGTGCCGACGCAGCCGCCGCTTTGGTTGCGCTCAACGCTTTGTGGAAGCTCGACTTCTCGCGGCCTGATCTCGACGCTTTTGCGGCACGCCTCGGGAGTGACGTTCCGTTCTCGCTGCACGGTGGCACTGCCCTCGGAACCGGCCGCGGCGAACAACTTGTCCCCGTGTTGACCCGCCACACTTTTCACTGGGTGTTGGCGCTGGCCAAGGGTGGCTTGAGCACACCAGTCGTGTTCCGCGAGCTGGACAAGCTGCGGGCAGAAGGCTCCCCGAAACGGTTGGGGAGCGCCGATGCGTTGATCCAGGCACTGACCACGGGTGACGCTCATCTGCTTGCGTCGCTGCTCGGCAACGATCTGCAGGCTGCGGCACTCTCACTCAACCCGGATCTACGACGGACGCTTCGAGCGGGCGTCGAAGCCGGAGCTTTGGCCGGCATCGTCTCCGGCTCCGGACCGACATGCGCCTTTCTCTGCGCCGACGCACAGTCCGCGGTGGAAGTGAGCGCAGAACTTGCGGGAGCGGGGGTGTGCCGCACCGTTCGCGTGGCGAGCGGACCCGTTCCCGGAGCACGAATACTCGACAATGCGGCAAAGGGACAGCACTGATGGCGAATCTGATCAATCTGGAAAACGTGTCGAAGTCTTTCGGCGTCAAGCCGTTGCTCGACGGGGTCTCCCTGGGCGTCGAGGAGGGCGAGCGCATCGGCGTCGTCGGCCTCAACGGTGGCGGTAAGACGACCATGCTCGAAGTCCTCGCGGGTGTGGAGCAGCCGGATTCGGGACGCGTCAGCCGCGTCGGCGGATTGCGTATGGCCGTCGTGACGCAGCGCGGTGTGCTGCCTCCCGGCTCCACTGTCGGTGAAGTGGTCCTGGGGCCGCTCGGAGTGGCGCAACACGAATGGGCCGGCGACGCGCGCATCCGTTCGGTGCTCTCGGGTATCGGCATCGACAACCTGGGCGCCGGTGGCGAGCGGTCCGCATTGGACGCCAAGGTCGACGGCCTGTCCGGCGGTGAGCGTCGCCGCGTGGCTCTCGCTGCGGCCCTGGTTCAGGACCTCGACCTGCTGGTGCTCGACGAGCCCACCAACCACCTCGACGTCGAAGGTGTTCAGTGGTTGGCCGAGCACCTCGTCTCGCGTCGCAGCGCGCTTGTCGTCGTGACCCACGATCGCTGGTTCCTCGACACCGTCGCCACCCGCACCTGGGAGGTTGTCGGCGGCGGCGTCGAAAGCTACGAGGGTGGCTACAACGACTGGGTGTTCGCTCGCGCCGAGCGTTCGCGTCAGGCTGACGCTTCCGAAGAGCGTCGACGCAACCTTGCACGCAAGGAACTCGCATGGCTGCGCCGCGGTGCGCCGGCCCGTACGTCCAAGCCGAAGTACCGCATCGAGGCCGCGGAGGCCCTGATCGCCGACGTTCCGGCACCTCGTGACGCGGTGGCACTTGCGTCCTTCGCCCAGCGTCGACTCGGCAAGGTTGTCATCGAACTCGAAGACGCGCGTCTGGAGACTCCGGACGGCCGTGTACTCGTCGAGGATCTGACCTGGCGTCTCGCTCCAGGTGAGCGTGTCGGCCTGGTCGGTGTCAACGGCTCGGGCAAGACGACTCTGCTGCGGACTCTGGCCGGCGAACTCGAGCCTGCCGCCGGAAAGCGCATTCAGGGGCAGACCGTCCACATCGGTTGGCTCAAGCAGGAACTCGACGATCTACCGACCGACATGCGCGTACTCGACGCGGTCAAGGATGTAGCCGAGCGAATCACGCTGGGAGACAAGGAAGTATCGGCGGGTCAGCTGGCTGAGCGGTTGGGCTTCACACCGGCGCGTCAGCGCACCCCAGTCGGTGATCTCTCCGGTGGTGAGCGCCGACGTCTGCAGTTGACGCGTGTCCTCATGGCCGAGCCCAACGTCCTGCTTCTCGACGAGCCGACCAACGATCTCGACATCGACACGCTTCAGCAACTCGAAGATCTGCTCGACGGCTGGGCGGGCACCATGGTGGTCATCTCGCACGACCGGTACCTGATCGAGCGCATCTGTGACACCACCTGGGCTCTCTTCGGTGACCGCAAGCTCACCAACCTGCCGGGTGGTATCGAGGACTACCTGCGTCGACGCGCAGCGATGGGGGATGGCGACAACCCGTCGGTGGCCTCGACGGCGAGTGGTGCGTCGAAGAGCAAGCAGGTCCGCGACGGTGCCGCGGATCGCGCTGCACGCAAGGAACTTTCGAAGCTCGAGCGGTCAATTGCGAAGTTCGACGACCGCGAGAAGAAACTGCACGCTTCCCTCGCCGACGCGGCCACCGACCCGGACAAGCTGCAGAAACTCGGCGCAGAACTCAAGCAGGTCATCGCCGACAAGGAAGCCGCCGAAGAGCAGTGGATGGAGCTCTTCGCCGAGTTGGACGGCTAGGGGAACTTCGCCCCGAACCTCTTGAAGGTTTGCTCTGGATCCAGGGTTTCCGGCGCCTGCCTGCACAGCAGTGCGTCCAGAACGAGCCCGTCCAGTGCTGCGACCAACTCCGTTGCATCGGACGAGGTCATGCCGCGTTCGACCAGGATGTCGACAAACCGATCCCGACCACGCACCAGTTCCACTGCGAGGTCGGGATCGTGGAATGACGCGATGATCAGTTCGTAACGCGCCCGAGTGCGGCCGGATTCAGGCCCCAGCCACCGGGCCACCTGTTGCTTCGGCGTCTCGCCCGGGCGAGGAAGATCACCGTCCAGAAGGTGTCGCACCACCTCGACTATCAGTCCACGCGCGTTTTCGAAGTAGTGCCGTGCGCTGCCGTGTGGCACGCCCGCCTCGTCTTCGACGCCTCTCATCGACCAGGCTCGAAACCCAACCCGGCCCGTCTTTTTCGACATCCTGCTCGTGCTGTGCGTTGTTGCGATTGCGTGTTTTGTGGGGTATGTCTTCTATCGCGTGATATTGGACGACTAGGCGAATGTTTATGTACTTCAACAGGTCTCAAGTCTTCATGTTCCCGAAGTTGTCCGGTTTGTCTCTGGTTATCGAAAGTATGTTCTATTAAACTTTGAGCATGGACAGTCGGGAAGCGTGGCAGCTGGATGGCGAGGACCTCAAGGGTGAGGTTCTGGATCTGGTGCGCGCCCGACACGAGTTGCAGTCGCGGATGGTGTTGCTGATCGTGGAGATGTTTTCCCGGGAGGTTCTCGGTGGGAAGGGTTTTCGGGCGATCGCGCAGTGGTTGCATGGGTCGACGAATCTGGAGATCGGTGAGTGCAGTCTGCTGGTCGGGTTGGCGCGGTTGCTGATGCTCGAACCTGTTGTCGCGGATGCGTTTCACCGTGGTGACGTGGATGCGTTGAAGGCGCGGCAGGTGGCGTCGTTTTGTCAGCATCCACCCAAGAACATGACCCTGGCGGATGTGGACAAGGCTCGCGGGATCCTGCTTGGCCTGGCGTCGAAGAACATCGCCGATTGTGATGCAGTGCGGGCAGCGATCCGGCGGATCGAGAAGCAGTACGGCAAACGCGAAGACGGCGTTCCGGTGGGTGAGGATTCGGAGCGTAACGAGTTCTACGCCTCGAAAGGCTTGTACGGGCGGGTGACCGTGAAGGGCGACCTGGATGCTGTGAACGGGGCACGTCTGATCACGTTGCTGTCGAGCCTGTCGGCGCCGACGCCGGAGAAAGACGGCGTCAAGGACGCCCGCACGCCGGCATTACGACGGGCGGATGGGTTCTGCGAATTGTTGCGGCGGTACGAGCGGGCGGGGCTGGGTCCGATCGAAGGCGGAGTGAAACCGCACATCACAGTCACCGCCAGTGCAAAAGACATGACCGACCTCAAAGCATTGAAGGATCTACTGCCGTCGACTCAGGAACTGGGTTTCGCGTGGGCGGATTGGGTAGGTCCGATCAGTATCGATACTGCCCGGATGCTGGCGTGCGACTGCACGGTCACCCGGATTTTGTTGGACGAGAACGGTGTTCCGCTCGACTGCGGCAAAGAAGCAAGGACCGCGACGCTACCCCAGCGGCGGGCGTTGGCGGTTCGTGATGGTGGGTGTGCGTTTCCGGGATGCGGGACACCGTCGGGGTGGTGCGATGCCCATCATATTGTTCACTGGAACGATGGTGGCCCAACGGATCTCGACAATCTGATCTTGTTGTGCGGTCATCATCATCGGACGATGCACCACACCGAATGGCGGGTGGAGATCGGGCCGGATCGCAAATCGGTGTTCTATCCGCCGATGTCTGTTGATCCGTATCAGCAGCCGATCGGCGGGAACAGCCCACCCACCGCGGCGTGAATCGCGACAACTGAAGACGTGAGCACCGGGGCACAACCATGCCCCGGTGCTGACGGCTGTCTACTGTCAGAACGCTACTGTCAGAACGTGAGCGTGAGTCGCCCGTTCTCGTCGCTGATGTGAACAGTTCGCCCGATCGACGGAGGGTTGTCACCGCGAAGCTGGGTCAGTTCGGCGGCATTCTCGGGACCGGTGTGACCGGCGACGCGGCCGCCGTCCGGCGTTGCCGCGATCACGAACCCGATCTCAGGCTCCCCGGTGCGGCCGTATTCGACAGAGGCCGTAACTATTTCCGCCGTGCCCGTGTAATCAGTGATCAGTTCCGGAACCTCCGCAGTTAGCGCGCGTGCGTCGGGATCACCGACGTACCCGCCAGCGTGAGCGGCGGACGACAGCAGTACGCAGTGCTGGTAGGTGAGGAATCCACCGTTGCCGTGGACGAGGGCAAGGTTCGCGCCGTCGCGAATTCGCCTGGTGACTTCAGCGACGGAATGCAGGGTGTAGCTGTTGAGCGGTCCACCGAAGAACGAGTGTCCTCCGGTGACGCTTGGGATCGCGGTATCGCGAAGTCCGAGTTCGCGGATCAACAGCTTGGGCACGATCGGGAAGCAGCTGTAGGCATCGACGATGTCGAGTGCGTCGGCGCCGACTCCGGCACCGTCGAGTGTGCGATGTACGGCGTCATGCATCGCGGCCGAGCTGTCGAAGCTGTTGCGGCTGAGTATGTCCAACGGATCACTCGCACCTGCGCCGCCCCAGAGGTACACCAGCTTGTTTTCATCGATCCCGAACTCGCGGGCCGTCGACAACGAGCAGACGACAACGGCCGCAGCCTGATTGACGAAAGGCATGGCGTTGAGCATCAGCGGGTACGGCTCGGCGACCATCCGATTGCCGGGGCCGACGGTGCCGATCTCGTCTGCCGATCGGATCTCCGACGTCCAGGAGGCGGGATTCTTCGAAGCCAGTTCCGAGAACGCGGCGTACATCCGCGCGGACCAGTCGAGCGATTCACGGGCGTCATGGCCCTCGGCAGCACTGAAACAGTTCTCGAAGAGCGGGTAGACACGAGTCGGCACGATGAAACCGGCGCGCTGCATTTCGGGGCTTCCCAGGTCGGTCGGATCGAATCCGGGAGGCCCACCGGGCGCGGCTGTCCACCCGATCGAGTCGGGGGCGACTCCGGACTTTCGCAGCGCGGTGCTGCTGGCGTGCGATTCGCCGCCCACGAGCAGAGCAGCCGAGGATTCACCGCGAGCGATGGCCGCGCCGATCCGATCGAGGAGCGCCGCGGGCCAGTGGCCACCGATCGGCGAGGTAGAGGTGACCGTGGGGGTCGCGCCTAATCGTGAGGCAAGCAGCCCGGGGAGATCGTCGTACGACCAGCTGACTGTCTTGATCGCGAACACGGAATCGATCTGTGTTCCCAGTTCAGCGTGGCCACTGTCGTTCAACGCGGCGACGGTGGCGTCGTGAATCAGATCGAGGGGTTCGCGGTGCCCGTCGGCAGGATTCCAGCGCAGATCGCCGACGCCGACGATGACCGGGATTCGTGATGCGTCAACCATCATGTACCTCTCGTTGCCGACCCGTAGCCGGGAGTTGCAGTCACGATATCGGGGACCCTGGTATGTGTAACTCTGAGGTCACAGTCAACGATTTTCGGGTTCCTATTTAGGTATGCCTAACGAAAGTCCTATACTCGTCTTCATGACAGCTGTGGCAGAGAGAATTTCGGTGCCCGTGGGGCCGCGTTCCATCGATCACCCCTACTCGATGACAACGGTGACTCTGAAGCTCTCTCATCAGCGGCAGTGGGCCCCGCATCGTCATCCTGAACATGAGCTGATCTGGGGAAACTCCGGTGGAATGCTCACGGTTGTCGCTGACGGCATCACTTGGGAGGTGCCGCCTTCGGCCGGACTGTGGCTGCCTGCCGGGGCGTTGCATGCCGTGAAGGCCGGTCCGGGTACGGAGTTCTTCTGCACCTACTTCCGGCCCGAGGCTCACGAGGCGCCGTCGGGTGTTCCGGGCTTGTTCGGTGTCAGCGCTCTCCTGCGTGAGGTACTCCTGCACATGCATCGGCGGAACATGCCCGACGAGGCGCGCAGTCGCGCCGAGCGGGTGGCCTTCGACATGTTGCAGCCGCTCGAAGTTGCTGCGGTGGAGGTTCCGATGCCGACCGATCCGCGAGCGTTGTTCGTCGCCGAAGCGTTGGTCGCCAATCCGGCAGACCAGCGGTCGCTGTCCGAATGGGCGCTGACGGCTGGCGGTAGCGTCCGTACGCTGACGCGTGTGTTCGCGCAGGGCACTGGAATGACTTTTGCGCAGTGGCGAATTCAGGTACGTGTCCGCGCAGCATTGACGTATTTAGCTGCTGGAGTGCCGGTTTCGGTTGTCAGTAGGCGGGTCGGATACGAAACTCCGAGTGCCTTTGTCGCGGTGTTCCGCCGGGTCACCGGCCGCACACCCGGCAGCATGATGAACAAGCGGAGTGTGGCGCCCGAATCGGTGCCGTACCTTCTGCACGCATGAGTTGGGTTGCACCGGGCGGAAGTGCTCGGTGCAACCGTCGCGGTCAACTCCGCGGAGCGGACCACGCTTCCCACAGCTCCGCGTACCGACCCCCGAGGTTGACCAACTCGTCGTGAGAGCCGTGCTCGACGACGCGGCCGTGGTCCATCACCAGGATCTGATCGGCGTCGACGGCCTGTGAGAGTCGGTGTGCCACTGTGACAGCAGTGCGACCCCGGGTCAGAGCGAGAGCGGCATCGTCGAGGACCCTGGCTCCGGCGCTGCCCGCTTCGGCGGTCGCCTCGTCGAGAATCAGCAGCGGCGGATCCAGTAGTTCGATTCTTGCCAACGCAAGTTGTTGGGCCTGTGTTGCGGTCAGCCGGTGTCCACCGTCTCCGACCACGGTTTCGAGTCCGTCCGGGAGAGCCCGCAGCCAATCCGACGCGCCTACGGTATCGAGCGCCGCGGTGATGTCGTTGTCGGTTGCCGACGGGTCGGCCAGCCGCAGATCCTCGGCCAACGTGCCGGCGAAGACGTGGACCTCCTGAGTCACGAGGGCCACCGCGCTCCGAGATGTCGACGGTGGCAGTTCGTTCCGGGGCACCGTCCCGATCTTCACGACGCCTTCGGTCGGTTCGTAGGTTCCCGCGATCAGCTTTGCGACTGTAGATTTTCCGGCTCCGGTAGCGCCCACCAGTGCGGTGACGGTTCCTGCCGGAATGGTGATGTCGATGTCTCGCAGAACAGGAGCGTCGCCGCTTCGGTACGAGAATGTGACGCGTTCCAAAGAAGCTGAGCTGTCGACAGGTTCCTGCGGATCGGTCGGTGCGGATGGCACGGGCGCAAGCGTGACTCCGACCAGGCGAGCCAACGCGATTGTGCCTTCCTGCAATTCGTCGAACACGCTGAGAACCGCGCCCACCGGATCGAAGAGGCGGTGGAAGAACAGGGCTGCGGCGGTGGCGGCACCGATGCTGATCTGACCGTCCTTCACCAGCCAGAAGCCGGTGATCAGCACAGCGGACAGGCCGATGAACTCCGCGATGTTGAGCCGGCCGAAGAACCTGGTGCGTAGACGCGTGGTCAACAAGCTCAGCCGGACGGCCGTCATCGATCGGGATTCGATCTGTTCGAGATGCGGCTGCGCCAGGCGAAGCGATCCGACGGTGTCGGAGTTGCTCAGCGAGTCCAGGAGCTGTTGCGCACGTGCACCTTCTGCCTCCCGCTCCTCGCGGTAGACCGGTGCCGACCTCGAGAGGTACCAGCGCAGCGCCTGGATCTGGATGGGTTCCGCGATCACCGCGGCGACGGCGAATCTCCAATCGAGGCTACCCAATCCGATCAGGGTCAACACGATGGTCAGTGCCGCGGTGGCAAAAACCGGAAGTGCTTCGGATACGGCCCGGGTCACCAACCGCACGTCGCCGGTGATGCGGGAGACGAGATCTCCGCGCCCGGCCCGTTCGACGTCGCTCTGCGGAAGGTCGAGAACCCGGACGACAACTTCTTCGCGAAGGTCGGCGACAACGCGCTCGCCGACGCCGGCGAGCAGGTAGTTGCTCACTCCGACGAGAAGGGATGAGGCAACCGCGATACCGACCAACGCGAGAGTCAGTGTGCCGATGCGAGAGACAGCGTCGCCGTCTGCGTCGGTCACGGCGTCGACCATGGCGCCGAGGACCAGCGGTGTGAGCAGACCGATCGCGGTCGCGGCGGTCAGGGTGACGACTGCTGCGATCGCGGAAATCCGGTGGGGTCCCATCAACCGAAGTGCCGCGCGCCGCGCTTGTTTCGGTGTTGCGGTGGGGAGTAGTTCGTTCACAGCTCGATCACCCGATCGCAGATATCGAGCAGCACGGGGCTGCTGGTCAGAAGTATTGTGGCGTGCGCCCCGCGTACCTCGGCGATCCCGCGAGCAATGCGCGCTTCGGTGACGGAGTCGACGGCAGTGGTGGGATCGTGCAGGACCAGGACGGGAGCTTCGCTCGCCAGTGCCCTCGCCAACGCGATGCGCTGACGTTGACCGCCGGACAAAGAATTCCCTTGCTCGGTGACTCGGGTTGCGAGGCCGAGCGGCAGTGCCGAGATCACTTGATCTGCCGCAGCAGCGGCGATGGCCTCGTCGTTGCGGCTGCCGATCGGTGCGAGGGCGTCGATGTTGTCGCCGACTGTGCCGATGAACAGTGCCGCGTCGTGCGGTGCTGCCAGAACGTGAGTGCGAAGTTCGTCGATGTGCAGCTCGTGAATGGCGTTGTCGCCGAGATGAATTGTTCCGCTCGAAGGCTCGATTCGACGCGCCAGTGCGTCGACCAACGCATCCGCCCAGGCGGCATTCTCGGTGACGATGCCGATGATCTCGCCGCGTTTGACGTCGAGATCGACTGGTGACGCTCCGGCCAACACGACGTCGCGCAGCGTCAGGAACTCGGAGTGATTCAGGGACACAGGTTCACCCGCGGGAGTGACAGCCTCGCCGGTCCCGAGAAGTGCTGCGACGCGGTTGGCCGAGGCGCGTGCCCGTGCCAGGCCGGCGCCGAAGTAGATGATGTCGATCAACGGACCGCGAAGGAACTGTGCCAGACCAACCACGGCAACGAATTCACCGACCGAGATGCTCCCGGACGCTGCCATCCGTCCGCCCACGTACGCGATGACGGCGAGGAAAGCGCCGGCGATCGCAACGTTGGCGGCGGAGTACATCGCTTGGTATCTCTGTGCGCGAAGGGTTGCTTCCAACGAAGTCCGGCTGGCTGCCCGATACCGCTGCGCTGCAGCATCTCCGGCGCCGATTCCGGAGAGGATTCGGAGTCCGGAGAGTAGATCTGCGGCTAGCGCGCCGGCCTTGGCGCCCTGCCACTGATCGGTTTCGGCTCGGCGTTCGAGCGGCCGACTGACCACCTGCATGAGAGCCAGCACCGGGGGAGTGCCGAGGATGACGAGCAGGCCAAGTGGCACCGAGATCACCAGTAGCGAAATCGCGGCGGTCAGCACTCCGCAAGCGGCCGCAAGTTTGGTGCTCAGCGTGTGCGTGAATCCGGCCACCGAACCCGCGTCGGATGTTGCAATCGAGTAGACCTCGCCCGGCATACGCCGCGGCGACATGCCGTGCGGATCGAGGCCTCGGCGCGCGATGTCCATCCGCAAGCGATGTGCTCCGTGCTCGGTGACGGAATCGGAGATGCGCGCCGCGAAGCGCCAACTGAGCAACAAGCCGGTGAAGAGAATTCCGAGAACGAGGATCCACTTTCCGAGTGCGGCGGCATCGTTGGTCGCCACAGCACGGTCGATGACCGCACCGATCACCACCGGCACCAACGCTTCCGCGACCTGGTGGCCGGTGAAGCCGACGGACGCGGCCGCCAGCTTGGCTCCGCGACCTTCGGAAGCGATCGCGCGTGTGATTACCTGACGCGGCGTGATCGCCGGGCTGGTTGGGGGACCGTTTGTCTCGGCCGAAAGAAGTGGTGTCGAAGGCACTGGGTCCACGCTAGGGATCGTGGGCGGTAGTCAGAAGTCACACCGGTGCCAATACTTGTCGTGAACAGGCCATACGTATTGCGTTGGCCGAATTGCGATAGTAGTTGGCCCCGTTGCAGCGGAGAAGGCATCGACTCATCGACGACACTGCAATAAATTAAGGTCTACCTTACTTAGCACGGGTTAACTATGTCCGGAAGTCGGATGGATCCTCGTGTTCGGGTCCGGTTCATGTTCCATCGATGTTGGAGATTGTTGTGAGTCTTGTGTTCGGCGAGGTACTTCACAAGGAGTACGTGACCCCGGGAATGGTTCGTATCGTGTTCGGTGGGGAGGAGCTGACCGCCTTCGAAACCACCGGTACCGGTGACGAATACCTGCGCCTCCACTTCCCGGTCCCGGCTACAGGCAAGTTCGTTCTTCCGGCGGAAGATCCGGATGCACCGCGCGGTTGGCGATACCCGGAGGGAGAGGAACCGTCCCCGTGCCAGCCGTACACCGTGCGACGGTTCGATTCCGAAACCAGCTGCATGACGATCGACTTCGTCGTTCACGAGGGTGGTATCGCCAGCGACTGGGCGCAGAAGGCCGAGATCGGTGACAAGTTGGCGATCGGCGAGTCTCGTGGCCTCTACGAGCCCCCGGCCGACGCACGTTGGCAGGTGTTCGTCGCCGACGCGACTGGACTCCCCGCACTCGGGCGCTTGATCGAACAGTTGCCCGCCGGGATGTCGGCCAAGGCGATCGTCGAGGTGGTGGACGAGTCTCACAAGCAGCAGATCACCTCGTCGGCCGACGTCGAGTTCATCTGGCTGGTCGGCAGTGGCAACGGTGTTGCACCGTCGAAGTTGCCGGACGCGGTTCGCGCGATGAACCTGCCCACCGAACTCGGATACGTGTGGGTTGCAGGCGAGAGCACGATGCTCCGTGACATCCGCAAGTACCTTCGCCACGAACTGAAGTTGCCGGGTGAGCAGTACAAGGTCATCGGCTACTGGACGTACAAAGCCGAGGTGTGGAACGCGAAGTACGAGGCCCTCGACGAAAGTGTCCGCGCGGCACTCGATGCGGCCTGGGAATCGGACCGCGACGAGGAAGAGATCCGCGACGAGGTCGAGAAGACTCTAGAGAGCGCCGGCTTGTGACCGTTGGATTCGACAAGAGTGCTGTCGACAGCGGTGCGGCGGACAAGAGCGCAGTCGACAAACACACCGAAGAACTGATCGACGAGTCGCTGCACGAGAAGCAGAAGCAACCGGACGGGCTGGTATCGACCAACTCTCGTCGTATGGCGGGTCTTCTGGTGTGCCTGGTGGTGCTCGCCGCCGTGCTCCTGCTGAGTATCGCGGTGGGATCGAAGACCATTCCGTTCGGCACCGTGATCGACGCGCTGGTGAACTACGACGATTCCAATGATCATGTGATCATCCGTGATCTGCGGCTACCTCGTACTCTGCTCGGTCTGATAGTCGGTATGGCACTGGGTGTGGCCGGTGGCCTCATCCAGGCGATGACACGAAATCCCTTGGCTGATCCCGGAATTCTCGGTGTCAATGCCGGCGCGGGCTTCGCGATGGTCGTTGCCGTCGCGGTCTTCGACTTGACCAGCATCTGGTCGTACATCTGGTTCGCTTTGCTCGGAGCGGTGATAGCCACGGCGATCGTCTACACGCTGGGCTCGATCGGTCGAGGTGGTGCGACGCCCATTCGGCTGACGCTTGCCGGTGTTGCCATCGGCTCCGTGCTCGGCGGTATCTCGTCCGGGATCACCTTGCTCAACCCGACCGCCTTCGACCAGATGCGCCAGTGGAATGCCGGCTCACTCAGCGGGCGTTCGTTGGAAATCGTTCTCGCCGTCGCACCGTTCATTCTCATCGGGCTCTTCCTGGCGCTCGCGTTGGCGCGCCAACTCAACGCGGTGGCCCTGGGTGACGATCTGGCACGTTCGCTCGGTGCCAACATCACTCGTACTCGCATCCTCGGTGTCATCGCGGTGACATTGCTGTGCGGCGCGGCGACAGCTGCGGCCGGGCCGATCGGATTCGTCGGATTGATGGTTCCGCACGTCGCGAGATGGTTCGTCGGACCGGATCAGCGATGGATTCTCCCGTACACGTTGGTGTGCTCGCCGATTCTTCTTCTCTTCTCCGACGTCGTCGGCCGAATCGTGCTGCGCCCGGGTGAACTTCAGGTCGGCATCGTCACGGCCTTCATCGGCGCTCCGGTGCTGATCATGCTGGTGCGTCGAAGCAAGGTGAGCGGTCTGTGAGCATCGATTTCGGGCGCGCCACCACGGTGGTGCGCTCACCCAAAGAAGGCTGGTCCGCGCGGATCGACGTCCGCACGGTCACAGTCTGCCTCGTCCTCGTTGCGCTTGCATTGGCCATCGGTGTCATCGCGCTCGGTAGTGGTGACTACCAAGTGCCGATCGGGGACGTCCTCGGTGCACTGTTCGGCGAAGCCCCCGCGCGTATCCACATGGTCGTCGTGGAATGGCGTCTGCCCCGAGTTCTGTTGGCGCTGATGCTCGGTGCGGCGCTCGGTATGAGCGGTGCGATCTTCCAATCGCTGACCAGGAACCCGTTGGGTAGCCCGGACATCATCGGCTTCAACTCCGGTGCGTACACGGGCGCTCTGGTGGTCATCCTCCTCATCGGTGGTACTTACTACGAGATCGCAGTCGGTGCTCTGGTGGGCGGAATCGCCACCGCAGCAGTTGTTTATCTCCTTGCGTACAAGCGAGGTGTGCAGGGATTCCGGTTGATCATCGTCGGTATCGCCATCAGCGCGATGTTGGGCTCGGTCAACACCTGGATGATCCTCAAGGCGAAACTTGACGACGCCATGGCTGCCGCAGTGTGGGGTGCCGGTTCGTTGAACGGACTCGGCTGGACTCAGGTGTGGCCGGTGGTCGTCGTGCTGGCCATCCTCGTTCCGCTGATCCTGGTGTTGGGCAGGCGGATGCAGATGCTCGAGATGGGCGACGACGCCGCCAAGGCGCTCGGCGTCCGGGCCGAACCCACGCGGCTTTCCCTGGTTGTTCTCGGCGTCGCCCTGACGGCCATGGTGACAGCAGCGGCCGGTCCCATCGGGTTCGTCTCGCTGGCGGCTCCGCAGTTGGTGAGGCGATTGACCGGTAGTGCCGGAGTGACCCTGCTGCCGTCGGCAGCAATGGGTGGCGCGTTGCTGATGGTCAGCGACTGGGTGGCGCAGCGAGCTTTCGCGCCGACACAGTTGCCGGTCGGCGTCGTCACCGTCTCCATCGGTGGCATCTATTTCGTATGGCTTCTCGCGCGAGAGGCACGTAAGCAGTGATCGGTGAAGGAACGAGGAACAGCGTGAACGAGACAAGTACGGCCGCCGTCGTGGTCGAAAGGACGAATCGGCTTCGCGCCGAGGACGTCACGATCGGTTACGACAAGCGCGTCATCTCGGAACACCTCGACGTCGAAATCCCCGACGGTGGCTTCACCGTCATCGTCGGTCCCAATGCCTGCGGCAAGTCGACGCTTCTGCGTGCGCTGTCCCGGTTGCTCAAGCCGACCACCGGCAAGGTCCTTCTCGACGGCAAGGCGATCACGTCGTACCCGGCAAAGGAAGTTGCGAGGCGACTCGGGCTTCTGCCGCAGACGTCGATCGCGCCGGACGGAATCAAAGTCGCCGATCTGGTTGCGCGAGGGCGTTATCCGCACCAGAAGCTGATCCGCCAGTGGTCCCGAGAGGACGAGGCCGCCGTCATCAAGGCGATGGAAGCAACCAAGGTCACGGATCTGTCGGCCAGGCCGGTCGACGAACTGTCCGGTGGTCAGCGCCAACGTGTCTGGGTAGCTATGGTTCTCGCGCAGCAGACTCCGTTGGTGCTACTGGACGAGCCGACGACGTTCCTCGACATCGCGCACCAGATCGAGCTGCTGGAACTCTGCCGCGATCTGAACGAGAACGACGGACACACGCTGGTGGCGGTGCTTCACGATCTCAATCACGCGTGCCGCTACGGAACTCACATCATCGCGATGAAGGACGGCGCGGTGGTCGCCGAGGGCCCGCCCGCGGAGATCATCACCGAAGAACTGGTGCAGGAGGTGTTCGGCATGGCGTGCCGCATCATCGACGATCCGGTTTCCCACACACCGCTGGTCATTCCGCTGGGACGCGAGCGTCAGCGAAACATCGAAGGAGCAAAGGTATGACACTCGTCCTGGATGCGCAGGTTACCGACACGGAGTGGGCTCAGATCGTCGACCGCATTTCGCGACGCCGATTCTTCGGTGGCGCAGCTGGTGTGGCTGCAGCATTGGCGCTGAGCGCCTGCGGAAGCTCCGATGGCGAATCCGACTCTGCCAGTGACACTCTCCCGTACACGTGGGCCGAGTTCAGCGGCGACGTTCCGCGCGACCCGAGGCGTGTGGTGGTGCTCGACGGCCGCGTCGACCTCGAATTCGCGATGATGATGGACTACCCGATCGTCGGATCGGGCAACTTCTGGTTCCCCGACGCCAAGGCAGGATTCCAGTTTCCCGGCCGCACCATCGAGGACGCGAGCTTCGTCAACGTCGCCGGCGACTTCTCCACCAACTTCGAGGCTCTGCTCGCTCTCGAGCCCGATCTGATCGTCATCACTGCGATCGGATACACCAGTGACTGGTACGGCACCGAGCGCTTGTCTTCCATCGCGCCGCTGTTGGTCGTCGGCGACGACGTCGAACCGATTGCCGGGCACCCGGTCGACTGGCGAGGTGCTCTGATGGCGCAGGCGAGCCAGCTCGACCGGGTGACGATCGCCGAGGCTTCCATTGCGGGGTACGACGACAAGCTCGCGAGACTGCGACCGATGTTGCAGGAGAAGCTGGGCGGAAAGAAGATCGTGTTCGGCGTTCAGACGCCGACGGGCTTCCTTGTGCATCAGCGGAATCTGCGAATCAGTGTTGCACTCGATGCCGGCCTGGACGTGCTTTTCCGTGACGACGACAATGCAGAGAACTCGTTCGAGTTGTCGTTCGAGCAACTCGACACCTTGGCTCCGGCGGATGTGATCATCGCCCAAGCACGCGATCAGGAAGCGCTCGACGCGATCAAGTCGCAGCCGACGTGGCAGCGGTTGCCTGCAGTTCAAGCGGGCAACGTGTTGACCAGCGACGCGCGATACAACCAAGGATTTGCGCTCACCGCGGCCATCTTCCTCGACGTTCTCGAGGAAGCGGCCGGACGAATCACTGCTGGGCAGTAATTCAGGCGACGTTGCGGGCCTGGTCGAGTAGTTGTGCAACCTGCTCGAACCAGGCGCCGTAATTGGCGTAGGTGTTGGGACGCTTGTCGTCGAAGTCGATCACCTGGTTCGCGGTCACCGCGGGCAGCTTGACGAACACGGGTGATGCCGCGAATGCCTCTGCCGACTTCGCGAACTGGAACACGATGTCCGCCGGATAGTCCGGTACCTGTTCCCAGCTGAGATCGGCCCAGCCCTTGTCGCCTCCCGGACCGGTGAACTTCACGCCCAGTTCCTTCAGGTACCCGAACTGAGCGAGCGCCGTTGTGCCTGCGTACAACTCGGAGCTGTCACCGTTCAGGGCGAGGACTTCGATGTCGTCGACCTTGGCCGCAGCAGTTCGGATGCGCTCTGCACCGGATTCGAATGCTTCCTTGCCCTCGCGTGCTGCGGCTGTGTCGGTGTTCCCGCCGAGTGCTTCGGCGAGTGAGGCGTACTCGTTCAACACGTCCGGTGTCGAGGCTCCGGAGAACTTGACGCCGACAAACGGTGCAACATTGTTGACGGTCTTGCCCATCGGCTCGTCCCACCAAGTCCATCGTGTCGGGTCGTCGCTGTTGCCGTACCCGATGACCAGGTCTGGGTCCAGCGCCGCAAGAGCTTCCGCGCTGAGTTCACCTTCACGGCCGACGACGGTCATCGTCGACTCGTCAGCGCGATCGGTGACGTCTGGATTGCCGACGCCGTAACCGAAGATGCCGACCGGCCGAATGCCGTAGTCCCACAGAGCCGCAGCGGAGTACGCGTCGACGACGATCCGCTCCGGGGCGTGGTCGAGGGTGATCGTGTTTCCGTATCCCGTTGTGTAACTCCAGGACTGGTCGGCAGACCTGGTCTCGGTAGAGGGCGCTGCGTCGCTACTTCCGCAACCGGCGAGTAGGAGCGTGGCGACGGCGGGTAGTGCGGCGAAGCCGGCGAGCCGGCGATTGATTTTCATGAGAACCTTCCGAACATGGCGAAATAAGCTAGGTAAGCCTAACCTGACATGTCATTCGGGTGTTCTCGGGGTCAGTTGCCCTGCCACATCTGAAGCCATTCGCTCCAGGACGGGGGAGTGATCGTTGGTCGAGGTGTTCCGCCACGAAGTCCGTCGAGCATGAAGTCGAGATAGCGCGTGTGTATTTCGGTGGCTCGATCACCCTCGATCGGCAGAGTCGGCCGCAGATGCACTGTCATGAGCATGACGTCAGCAGCAGTGAAGTCGGGCGGGACTTCGCGAGCGTCGATGCAGACGTCGACCATCGATTGCAGTGCGGCCTCCAATTCTTCGGCGGCACGAGTGACTTCGGCGTGTTCAGGTAACTTGCCGCCGAGGACCGGAATGAGCGGTCCCACTGATTCGGTGAGATATCGCGAGAAGAACGTCTTCAATACGGCTTCATCGGTTTTCGCGGTGCTCATGCACTCTCGGGCGAGGGTGGCGAGGTGGTCGATCGCCCAGACGCGCAGGGATTGCGCCAGTTCCTCCTTGCCTCGGTATCGGCGATAGATGCTGCCTACTCCCACTCCGGCCCGGGTGGCAATTGCCGATACCGGTGCATTCCAACCCTGTTCGGCAAAAATCTCGCGCGCTGCTCGCAGTACGGTGACGTCGTTGTCTGCGGCTTCTCGGGCGCGTCCGGGGAGGCTCGCATTCTCTTTCGCCATTCCCACAGGCTAGCAATGCATGGTTTACTCAATCGGAACGGAGTGTTCCGTTCCGATTCGATTCATGATTGGAGGAAGGTGTCGATGACAACCTTGGCGGAGGCGCCCACGCGATCCGGGAGCCGGGTGATCGCCGCGCTTGCGGGGGCGGTACTCGTCTACTCGCTCATGCAGACCATGCTGGTACCGGCGTTGCCGGTGTTGGGTGAGCATTTCGACACGTCCGTGGCGGTGACCGGCTGGATCCTGACGGCGTACCTGTTGGCGGCCGCGGTGATGGCTCCGATAGTCGGCGCGATGGGTGACCGATTCGGCGACAAGCGAGTCCTGGTGATCGTCCTGATCATCTTCGCTCTCGCGACATTTGCCGCGGCAGCCGCCCCGAATATCGGGGTGCTGCTTGTCGTTCGAGCTGTCCAGGGAGTGAGCATGGCGAGCTTCCCGCTTGCGATGGCAGTACTGCGGAGAACGGTAGTAGGTCCCGAGTTGTCTTCAGGGATAGGTTGGCTCGCTGGGACTTTGGGAATCGGTGCCGGAAGTGCACTGGTGATCGGCGGTGTCATCCTCGAGTATCTCAGTTGGCAGTGGTTGTTCGTGATCACCGGGATCTTGATCGTGCTCGCATTGGTCGCAGTGGTGGCCGTGGTTCCGGGCTCGCATCGCCGCCCGGGTATGCCGACGGACTGGGCCGGTGCCGGCGCTCTGGCGTTCGGATTGGTGAGCCTGCTATTGGCGATCACGAAAGCCTCCGACTGGGGAGTTTTGTCGCTCGGATTCTGGGGTCTGGTGGTAGTCGCGTTCGTTTCGTTCGCGACACTGATTGCCGTCGATTCCCGCCACGACGCGCCGATCGTCGACATGCGAGTTTTTCGGGACAAGCCGATGATGATCACCAGCGCACTCACCCTGGTGTTCGGGTTCGTGCCGTACATTTTCTATCTCTGTCTGCCGCGGATCCTCCAGGCGCCGGAAACGTCCACGTATGGAAGCGGATTCACCGTTGTGCAGACCGGCTTGGCGCTCTTGCCCGCCGCTGTCCTCGTCTTTCTCGGTGGCCGCTTGACGCCGGCTCTCGCGCGGCGATTCGGGCCGCGGGTGCCCGCTGTCATAGCGCTGGCCCTCATGGCGGCGGGCGCAGTCGGACTCGCGATCTGGCCGAGTTCGGTGGTTGCGATCGTGGCGTTCTTTTCCCTCGTCGGATTGGGGAACGGCGTGGGGTTCGCGGTCTGTGCTCTGTTGGTTGCCTCGATCGTCCCGCCATCGGAAATGGCAGCAGCCAGTGGAGTCAACAGTGTGATCAGAACCGTCGGTTCGGCGGTGGGCGCCCCGGTGACCACAGCGGTCCTGGCGATCGGCATTTCCGGCGACTCGTTCGCGCTGGCGTTCGTGATGGGTGCCGTCATCAGTGTTGTCGCCTGTCTGCCGGCGATTGCACTTCCAGCGACGAGGACTGCACAAAAGGCGTGACTTATTGTAGGCTCCCCTAATCGAGACAGCGTGTAACTAAAGCGGGGAGAGAAGGATGCGGCAGCAGTGGGGCCTGCGAGCAACGGCACTCGCAGCGACAGTAACGGCGCTTGTCGGTTGCTCCGTGGGCGGCGATGACGCAGACGCATCGGAAACAGGCGAGTCGTCGGCCGTACCTGCACCTCAGAAACTGCTCGCACTGGACGAGTTCGCAGCGCTCAACGCACTCACGCTCGGGGTCAAGCCCGATACGGTCTTCGCCACGCTGCAGTCGCAGGCGGCGAAGGAGATATTGCAGAGTGAGGGGATCGAGGTCGTCGACAAACCGACGTTCTTCCAATCACCAGATGCGGAGCAGATCGCGGCCGTTCATCCTGACCGAATCCTGCTCAGTGATGTCGGCTCGTTGACGTCGATCACCGTGCGGGCCAACGAGATTGCCCCGACGACGGTGCTCGCCTATGCGGCGCCGTGGCGCGAAGTTCTGAATACCGCGGCGACTGCACTGGGTCGAGAGTCCGAAGCTCGCGAAATCGTGTCGAGGCTCGAGGCCAAATTTGCCGAAGTATCCGGAACGGTCGAGGCGCAACCGCAGACACTGTCAGTGCTGGTGGGATTCTCCGGCGGCATCTACACCGTCATCCCACAGTCGCCGATGTCCTCGATCATCGAGGAAGCCGGTTTCGGGCGCCCGCAAGCCGAACTCGACGCGAAGATCGGCCCCAACACAGGTGTTGCCACGTCTTCGGTGTCAGGCGAGGAGGTCGGACAGCACGCGGCGGACGCGATGGTCGTGACCTCGGGCAACATCTACGACGGCGCTCTAGTTCACGCAAATCCACTGTTCAACGAGATCTCCGCAGTGAAGGCCGGACGCACAGTGGACGTGAGCGGTGAACTTTGGTTCGGCAGTTATCCTTTCGCGGTCTACTGGATCCTCGAAGACCTCGAGGCTCTTGCCGATCTCACTCTCACCGGCGCGGAACTCCAAGGCCGCATCGCATCCGACGCCGACGCAGTAACCCGATGGAAGGCGTTCTCGAAATGACGACGACACAGGCTACGAAAGCAGACATTTCATCTGAAGAGGCCGACGCATCACAAGGAGCGACGGCCGAAGCCTCGCAAGCCAAAGCTGAAGCGGCGGCGCACAAGAGCGCGCTTCGCGAACTCCTTGCGCCAGTTCGTACACGGACCACCATCGCGATGGTGATGCAGGTGATCGCCGCGGTCGCGGCCATCGTGCCGTACGTGGCCATCGCCGAGTTGGGTAAGACGCTGATCGTGGGCGGCGACATCGACTCGTCTCGCGTCTGGACGATCGTGTGGGTGGTCGTCTTCGGTCTGGGTATGCGCGCGTTCTTCGGAGGCGGTGCATTGATCGTGACGCACTTCGCCGATGTCAATCTTCAGGCTGTGCTTCGGCGTCGAATCGCAGCGACACTCGGTCGACTTCCACTGGGCTGGTTCACCTCCCACTCGTCCGGAACCGTGCGAAAAGCCGCGCAGAACGACATCTCCGATCTCCACTACCTGGTTGCGCACAGCGCCGTCGAGACCACCGGCGCCATTGCGGTGCCGCTCGTCGGGCTCGGCTACGTGATCTCGATCGACTGGCGTCTGGGACTGGTCGCGATTGCCACCCTCCCGATCTACATGATCGCCTACGCGATGATGACCAAGGACATGGCCGTCAAGTTGAGCCGGATGAATGAGGGCATCGCGGCCATCAGCAACACCATCGTCGAGTTCGTCACCGGCATCGCAGTGGTCAAGACCTTCGGTCAGGACAAGCAGTCACATTCTCGATACCGCGACGCTGCCAAGGCGTTTGCCGTCTCGTACGAGGGCTGGGTTCGCCCGATGCTCCGGACCGAGGCGCTGGCCTCGATTGCGTTGAGCGCACCGGTTGTGCTGGTGGTCAACCTTGGCCTCGGCTCGTGGTTCGTTCACTCCGGATGGGTGTCACCCATCGATGTGCTGACCAGTTCTCTTGTCGCGATGGTGATTCCGGTTTCGGTGACGACCATCGGTTTCGGTATGCAGGCACGCCGTGAGGCAGCCGCCGCTGCGGCGCGACTGATCGCGCTGTTCGCAACCGACGCTCTGCCGGAAACCGATCATCCGAAAAAGCCTGTGGGGAACGAAGTTCGATTCTCCGGAGTTTCCTTTGCATACGACGACGGCGCCGACGTTCTGACCGGCATCGATCTGACGCTGCCGGAGGGCACGGTGACGGCGTTGGTCGGACCTTCGGGTTCGGGTAAGTCGACGCTGGCAACGCTGGTTCCGAGGTTCCACGACGTGCGTGCCGGATCCGTGGCCATCGGTGGTGTCGACGTCAGGGAAGTCGCTACCGACGAGCTGTACCGCCACGTCGGATTCGTTCTGCAGGACGTGCAGCTGGTCGAAGCGACCGTGCTCGACAACATTCGGCTTGCCCGACCGCAGGCGACTTCGGCCGAGGTGAAGGCCGCTGCCGCAGCCGCGCAGATCGACACCCGAATCGAAGCGCTCCCGAGGGGGTACGACTCGGTGGTCGGGGTCGACGCCAGATTCTCGGGTGGTGAAGCCCAAAGAGTCTCCATCGCGCGTGCGATTCTCGCGGACACTCCTGTTCTCGTGCTCGACGAGGCAACCGCTTTCGCCGACCCGGAGTCCGAAGCCGATATCCAAGAAGCGCTGTCGCGTTTGACGGTGGGGCGCACCGTGCTGGTGATCGCGCACCGGTTGGCTTCGATCGTGAGTGCCGATCAGATCGTGGTCCTCGACGCCGGACGGATCGTGGAGAAGGGCACGCACGATCAGCTCGTGGCGAGTGGTTCAACCTATGCCCGGATGTGGGCGAGTCACAGTCGGGCCGACTCGATTGAGCACAGTCGGGCCGACTCGATTGAACGCAACATCGCAGGTAAGTCTGACGCAGCAGGAAAGGCCAACTCATGATTCGCGACCTCTTCCGGATACTCGGCCCGCAGAATCAGGGCCGCTATCGCGAGTTCCTGGTGTGGGCAGTGTTGTACGGCGTGATGCAGGGTTTGGCAGTGGCGCTTCTGGTCCCTGCGGTGCAGGCACTGTTCGATCAGAGCTGGGGCAGTTTCGTTCGGTGGCTCGCCGCCATGGCCGTATGCGCTGTGATCAGTTCGATTGCGCACTACCTGCAGGCGATGAAGGGCTTCGAGTCGGCCCTCACTCTGCTGCGGACGATGCATCTTCGTCTGGGAGATCATCTCGTCACTCTGCCGCTCGGCTGGTTCGGCGCCGGCCGACTCGGGCAGGTATCGCAGGTTGCCAGCAAGGGCACCATCTCGGTGATGGGGGCGGCTGCACACCTGATGACACCGATCATCTCCGGAATTGCCAGCCCGGCAACCATTGTCGTGTGCATGTTGTTCTTCGACTGGCGGCTCGGGCTCGCGCTGGTAATCAGCGTTCCGATTCTCTTCGCGGCAGCACGATTTGCCTCGACGATGACTGCCAAGGCCGACGATCGGGCCCATGCAGCGGCCGTCGAATCGAACAATCGAGTGCTCGAATACGCGCGTTGCCAACCGGTCCTGCGTGCTTTCGGACGCACCCACGGGGTGTACGAACCGCTCGACGACGCGATCGAAGCGCAACACACTGCGGGTCGTTCACAACTGTGGTTCGTGGTGATCGGGTCCGTGGTCAACGGGATCGCCCTGCAATTCGTGTTCTCTGCCGTGATCATCTTGGGCGCGTTCCTCGCGCTCGGCGGCGACATCGATCCGGTCACGTTGATCGCGCTACTCGGACTGACCGCACGGTTCATCCAGCCGCTGGGTGAGATCGGCGAGTTCGGCGGTGCAATCAGAATGGCACGCAATGAAATCCGGCGAATGTCCGAGATCCTCGAAGTTGAACCAATGGTCGAACCCGATACCAGCGGGACGGCGACGGGGGAGACGGCAGTGCAGTTCGACGCCGTCGACTTCGGATACGCGGACGGTGGGCAGGTTCTGCGAAACATCTCCTTCGACGTGCCACGGAAGTCGTTGACGGCGTTGGTCGGTCCGTCAGGGTCCGGCAAAACCACCGTCACCCGGTTGATCTCGCGCTTCTACGACGTCGACTCCGGTGTGGTGCGTGTCGGCGGCGTCGACGTGCGGGACCTCACGAGTGCCGACCTGATGTCGCAGCTGTCTCTGGTCTTCCAGGACGTGTACCTCTTCGACGACACGTTGATCGCGAACATCCGCCTCGGCCGCCCCGAAGCCACGGACGAGGAAGTCTTCGACGTGGCTCGGATCGCGGGCGTCGCGGAAATCGTCGAGCGGCTTCCGCGGGGTTGGGACACCCGTGTCGGTGAGGGCGGGACGGCACTGTCCGGTGGAGAGCGGCAGCGGGTCTCCATTGCGCGCGCACTCCTCAAACGCGCACCTGTCGTTCTGCTCGACGAGGCGACGGCCGCACTCGATCCCGAGAACGAGGCACACGTGCAGCGTGCGATGCAAGAACTCGCCAGGGAAAGCACACTGCTCGTGATCGCTCACAAACTGTCGACCGTCGTGGCCGCAGATCAGATCATCGTGCTCGGTGACGACGGATCGATCGTCGAAGTGGGAACCCACGAAGTTCTGCTCGCAGCCGGTGGGAACTACGCCGCGTTCTGGAACCAGCGCCACCGTGCGTCGGGATGGCGGTTGGTGGCAAGCTGAGGAGAATGCAGACCGGAAAGAAGACGGGGCGGCCGCCGACGTTGTCGACAACGGACATCGTCGAGGCCGCCCTGGCCGGTGATCTGAGTGAACTGACCATGCCGAGCGTGGCAAAGCGGCTGGGCGTCAGTCATTCTGCACTTTATCGCTACTTCGCAGACCGCGAAGCGCTGCTGCGTGCCTGCTCGGATCATGTTGTGCGTCAGACTGTATGGCCCGATACGAATCGTCCGTGGCGCGAATTCCTGAAGGATTTCTGCGACGTTCTGTGGTCCTCGTTCGAGCGCTATCCAGGTCTGGCCCAGGTCGGTCTCGCAGTTCCGGGCACGCCGCAGGCGATAATCGAGATCGTGGAGAAACTGGTCGGTTCGTTGACTGCGCAAGGCTTCACACCCCACGATGCGATATTGGCGGTGGACTTCATCTCCGAGGTGACCATGACGCAGTTCGCAATGATGGCGGCGATGGACAAGACCGTCAGCTCCGCCGATTCACGTTCCGCGCGACAGGCGTATCAGGAAAGTTGGAATGCATCGGAGTCGTTGATCGAGGGAATCGGCGACGAATCGACGTGGCACGGGCGAGGTTGGTTGGACGAGAAGATCACGATCATGCTCGACGGCCTGGAAAAGCGTGTTATCGGCTGACATTTCTACTAGCTTTGAGAGTAATGCCCGTTTCGGCGTGTTACAGGCTAATGTGCACACATAGGACGGGTGGTTGCTGCACCGGGAGGCGGGGATCATGGATCTCGAAGCGATTGTTCTCATCCAAAGACTCAAGTACCGATACGCACGCGCCTTGGACACCAAATCGTGGGTCGAATTCGCCGACACTCTGACCGTCGACGCCACCGCGATCTACGGAGAACAACTCAGTTTCGATTCCCGAGATTCGTTCGTCTCCTTCCTCGAGAACACTCTCGGATCACACATCATCACCGAACATCAGTGCGGGCAACCCGAGATCGACGTCGACGGAGACACTGCAACCGGGATCTGGTGCCTCGCGGACACAGTGGTCATCCCCGAAGACGGCATGCTGCTTCGCGGATCGGCCTTCTATCACGACAGATACACCCGCTGCAGCGACGGTGAATGGCGAATCTCCCACACGAGCTACGAGCGGACCTGGGAATCGGTGGTGGCGCTCGCCGACATGCCGAGTTTCCGATTGACGTCCAACAAGTGGGCGCTGCTGCAGCAACCGTCGTTCGGCGACTCGGTAGTTCGCAACGTCTCCTGAGGCCACCCGCGATTAGAGTCGGCTCATGGTTGATGCAGATTTTTCGCTGCCTGACGTACGGACGTGGATTCGCGGTATCCCCGCGCTGACCGGAACTCCGCCGCCCGCGCCCGAGTGTTTTCCGGAAAAGCCGGGGGAGTTGTTCCTCGACTGGCTCCGTGCGGCCGTGGCCTTCGGCGTCGTCGAGCCACACGTGTGTGCGCTCTCGACCGTGGACGGCGACGGTATGCCTGATTCTCGTTTCCTCATCCTCAAGGACGTGACCGAGGGTGGGTTCTGGTTCTCTGGTTCAGCTGCTTCGCCGAAAGGTGTTGAGTTGAAAGAAAATCCGCGAGCATCGCTCGCCTTCTACTGGCGCGAAACAGGCCAACAGGTCCGGATTCGCGGAACGGTTCGCGAGGGCGACGACGCACTTCGACGCCGAGACTTCGTCGAACGCTCCGTCACGGCGAGAGCGGTGGCGACGGCAAGTGAGCAGAGCGAGGTGCTCGAAGACTTAGGGGCGTACGACACGTCGGTGGCCGCTGCGGAAGCAAGAATCAGCGACGACCCAGGGTTCGTGTCGAAGGACTGGCGTGCGTGGTGCCTCCAGCCGGAGTCTGTCGAGTTCTGGCAGGCAGACTCCGGGCGTCGGCATCAGCGGTGGTTGTACCGGCGCGGCTCGGACCGAGCATGGACACGAGCAGTGCTGTGGCCCTAAGGGGCAGCTGGGCCCAGATCAGCTCGCGCTGATCTCCGGCGATACGAGGTTGACGACGATCGACTGTCCGCCCAGCTTGGCGTGGATTTCGGGATGTTCGAACCCCGAGGACAACAGGTAGCTGCCGAGCATCGTGAGCAACTCGTCCAGATCCGTCGTGGGATCGGAGGAATGTGCGCTCGAGGGTGAGGCCTGATTTGCGATGAGTTCGGTGTGGGTGAGTCGACCGGCCACTCGAACGGCGGCTACGCCCATCGCGTCGCGACGTACGACGGTACGACTCCGAGTTTCGAGCGTCCTCGATGATTCGCGTGTTGAAGCTGGCACTGAAAGGTCCTCTCCGCTGCTGTGTGCGGCCGTGGTTCGGGCAGGAAGCGGAAACGTGAATGCATCGGATTGCTTGGGTGCGGTCGACAGAAAATCCGCTGTGGCGGTGGCACTGCTGGAACCGTTGCTGGTGGAAAGGTTGCTCCCAGAACCATTGCTTGCAGAACCATTGCTTGCAGAACCATTACTTGCGGAACTATTGGCTCTCGATCCGTTGCCGGAACCGTTGGGGCCCGCTATTCCGTGAGAATTCTTGTCTTCCATTGTTTCGCTCCTGATGCCCGTAAACAGACCGCCGGTTTGCTTAATCGACGCAAACATACCAGGAGTTGGTTTACGGTCACACCCCTTGTGGAGTTCGGCGTTGAATGCGCAGCCACATTGCGAAGCCCCACAGTACGAAGAATGCATAGACCAGATAGAGGATCGCCGAAGGGTAATAGCCGGCTCGGAAAAGAAGCGGAACACCAACGGCGTCGACGCCGATCCAGATGAGCCAGAATTCGGTCCAGCCGCGCGCCATGCCGTATGTCGCGAGGATGGAGCCGGTGAAGATCCAGGCCTCCGCCCACGCTCCGTACGAGCCGAGGAGGTCGAAGATCCAGGCGAAAGCGATTGTGCCGCTGGCCATGACGGCGATCATGGCGACGCGCTCGCGAGTTGTCGCCCAGTGGGGCAGGACTGCGCGACCGGAGTCGCGTGCCCCGCGTCGCCACTGAGTCCACCCGTAGACGCTGACGGTGATGAACAGCAACTGACGGCCGGCCTGGCCGTAGAGATTGAGCTCTTGCGGAGTGTGGAAAAGTGCGCCCATGAACACCGTGAACAACAAGGCATTTCCGGCTATACCGACGGGCCACGCCCATACCGAGCGTCGCGCGCCCGCGATCGCGGAGCCGATTCCGAACGCGTTTCCGATGATCTCTCGCCAGAGAATCGTGGCGCTGCCGATGTGCAGTTCGGCGTCGAACAGCGCCTCGATCAGGCTCATCAGTCCGCAGCAGCGACGAGGGGTTCGAGCGTCAGATCCGGGAGTTCCTTCTGGATGTACTGCAGGCGCCACTTGTCACTGACCAGGGCGAGCAGAACACCGTCGGATCGGGTGAAGACCTCCACACCGCGCTGACGGTTCAGTTCGACCTCGGACGCGGCGTCGGTACGGCGAGCCAATGCGTAGCCGAGCGGTTCCATCTTGGCCTCGACGTTGAACTCGGCCTTCATGCGTGCTGCGACGACCTCGAACTGCATCGGGCCGACGGCCGCCATGACGGGGGAGGCGTCGCCGCGGATGTCGTTGCGGAGAATCTGGACGACGCCCTCGGAATCGAGTTGGTCGACAGCACGGCGGAACTGCTTGTACTTGCCGGCGCTTTCGGCGCGCAGGATCGAGAAGTGTTCCGGCGCGAACGACGGGATCGGCGGGAACTCCACCTTCTTCTCGGTGTACAGCGTGTGGCCGGGTGCGAGTGCGGTGGCGTTGACGAGGCCGACGACGTCGCCGGGGAACGCGGATTCGACGGTGGAACGTTCACGTCCGAATACCGTCTGGGCGTACTTGGTCGTGAAGGGCTTGCCGGTTTGGGCGTGTGTGACAACCATGCCGCGCTCGAACACGCCGGAGACGATGCGCATGAACGCCAGACGGTCGCGGTGCGCGGTGTCCATACCGGCCTGCACCTTGAAGACGACCGCACTGAACGGATCGGTGACCTCGCGCGGCTTGCCGCTGAGGTCTTCGCGCCCACGCGGCGGCGGCGCCAATTCGACGAGGGTGTCGAGGATCTGGCGGACGCCGAAGTTGAGCATCGCGGACGCGAAGATCACCGGGGAAGTCTGACCGGCGAGGAACATCTCCTGATCGTGGTCCTGGCCGGTAGCGGAGAGCAGTTCACTCTCCTCGGCCGCGGTCTCCCACTCGGAGCCTTCCTTGGCGAGCGCCGCGTCGGCGTCCATGACCTCTTCGGGGGCGATCTTCGCGCCGCCTGCGGTACGGGTGAAGCGGACGTACTCGCGAGCCTCACCGTCTTCACCGCGCCGCAGCAGTCCGCGGAAGTCGCCGGCGATGCCGACCGGCCAGTACAGGGGGGTCGGTGTGAGGCCGATCCGTTCGCTGATCTCGTCGAGCAGTTCGAGAGGAGTCTGACCGGGACGGTCCCACTTGTTGATGACGGTGATGACCGGAATGCCGCGGTGACGACACACCTGAAACAGCTTGAGCGTCTGCGGTTCGAGGCCCTTGGCAGCGTCGATGAGCATGACCGCCGCGTCGACGGCGGTCAGGACGCGGTACGTGTCCTCGGAGAAGTCGGAGTGACCGGGGGTGTCGACGAGGTTGATGACGTTGATCTGCTCGTCCGGGGTCTCGGACGAGTGGTAGTTGAACTGCAGTGCGGTGGAACTGACGGAAATGCCGCGGGCCTTCTCCATCTCCATCCAGTCCGAGACCGTCGACTTGCGGCCTGCCTTGCCGTGGACGGCTCCTGCCTCCGAGATCTTCTTCGCGTGCAGTGCCAGCGCTTCGGTCAGCGTCGACTTTCCGGCGTCGGGATGCGAGATGACGGCGAAGGTTCGGCGACGCTCTGCCTCGGCGGACAGGCCCTTGGTCGTCGTCGTGACCGCGACCGACCCGCTCTCGGTTGAATCGGGGCCTTCGGTGTCGGACTGGACAGTCGAGTCGGAAGGGACGGTCGAGTCGGACGGGGTAGTCAACGAAGAACCTCTCGAAGTGGGCGTCGGTGCCGGCGACGTGCCGGTGCGCGGACAGGTGGAGAGTGCGGCAGCACAACAGAGAAAGGATACTCGCAGACCACGATGCGATAGCCACTGCGGCGTAACACTCGGCGAACGATCGCTGATTATCCATGTATGTGTGTGTTCGAACACACAGCCATTTGTGTCCTGCGAAGAGTTGCACTGATCGAAGAGTGACACTGACCGAGGAGTTGCGTTGAGCAAGTTCACCGAAGAGATGTATGCGACCGCCGCAGTCACCGACCGCGGCCTGGTGACGGGAGAGCCGGACAACGCTTTCCGTCAGACCTGGGGCGACATCCACCAGGAGGCTAGGCGCATGGCCGGCGGCCTGGCCGAGGTCGGTATCGATCGCGGCGTCGCGATCGGCATTCTCGCCGGACAGCCCGTCGACATCGCACCTGCCTGCCAGGCGACGTGGATGCGCGGTGCGTCGGTGACGATGCTGCATCAGCCGACCCCCCGAACGGATCTGGGCGTCTGGGCTCAGGACACCGAGACTGTGATCGACATGATCTCCGCGAAAGCCGTCATTCTGGGTGCGCCCTTCGACGCGGCCAAGCCGCTCCTCGAAGAGCGTGGCATCACCGTCGTGACGGTGGACGAGCTTCGCAGCGGAACGTCGATCGATCCCGTGGAGACGGCCGAATCGGATATCGCACTCCAGCAGTTGACGTCCGGTTCCACCGGTTCGCCCAAGGCTGTGCAGATCACGCACGAGAACTTCTACACAAATGCCTACGCCATGATCAACCGCATCAAGTTCTCCATCGAAGACGACGTGATGGTGAGCTGGCTTCCGCTCTTCCACGACATGGGCATGGTCGGTTTTCTCACGGTTCCGATGCAGGTGGGCGCAGAGGTCATCAGCATCACGCCGATGGATTTCCTGCGCACCCCGGTGCTGTGGGCCGAGCTGATGGGCAAGTACGGCGGAACCGTCACCGCCGCACCGAACTTCGCGTACTCGCTCTTGGCTCGTCGACTCGCACAGGCGGAAGACGGGGCAGTCGACCTGTCCAGCGTCCGATACATGTGGAACGGCGCCGAGCCGGTGGATCCCGACACGATGGATGCACTCGCCGAGGCAGGTGCGCGTTTCGGTTTGAACCCGACTGCGCTGGCGCCCGTGTACGGAATGGCGGAAACCACGCTCGCCGTGTCGATTCCGGATCCCGATCAAGGTCAGGTCCTCGACTACGTCGATCCAGACTTTCTCGAATCGATGTCTCGAGCGGTGCCGTCCAATCGCCCCAACGCTCGTGCCCTCGCCACACTCGGCAAGATGGTGCCTGACCTCGAGGGACGCATCGTCGACCGTGACGGTCAGGTGCTTCCGGCCCGCGGTGTCGGAATCATCGAGGTTCGCGGCAAGGCAGTCACTCCCGGGTACGTCACGGTCGACGGACACAAGCCGGCCCAGGACGACGACGGTTGGCTCGACACCGGTGACGTCGGGTACTTCACCGAGGAAGGACTGGTCGTGGTGTGCGGGCGTGTCAAGGACGTCATCATCATGGGCGGCCGGAACGTGTACCCCACAGACATCGAACGGGCGGCCGGAACCGTTGCCGGTGTGCGTCCCGGAAACGCCGTCGCGATTCGTCTCGACGCCGGCCAGAAGCGTGAGAGCTTTGCAGTCGCCGTCGAGACCAACGCTTTCGAAGATCCGGAAGAGGTCAAGCGTATCGAACGCGAAGTGGTCCACGCCGTGGTTGCCGACGTCGGTGTCCGACCTCGCGCCGTTGCGGTCCTGGGTCCCGGCAGTATCCCGAAGACGTCGTCGGGGAAGCTCCGCCGCGCGAATTCGGCTGCACTGCTGGGTAACTGACCGTCAGTGCAGGCGGTTCTGTGCGGCTTCCAACCCGAGTTCGAGCAGTAGCTCCACTGCATCCGCAGCCTCTTCGCATACGAGATCGAGTTCTTTTCGCTCCGTGGACGAGAACGGCTTGAGAACGTAGTCCGCCGGGTCCATGCGGCCCGGCGGACGACCGATCCCGACGCGCGTGCGCAGGTAGTCCTTGGTGGTCAACGAACTCGAAATGGACCGCAGGCCGTTGTGGCCGCCTTCGCCGCCGCCGAGTTTGAGTCTGATCGTCCCGAAATCGAGATCCAGTTCGTCGTGGACGACGATGATGTTCGCGGCGTCGACCGAGAAGAACCGTGCGAGACCGGCGACAGCGCCACCCGAGAGATTCATGTACGAGCGTGGTTTTCCGAGAATCACGCGCCGGCCGGCGAGGCGACCTTCGACGATTTCGGCACCACTCTTCTTGTGTACGTTGAACTTTCCGCCCATGCGCCCGGCAAGGGTGCCGGCGACCATGAAGCCGACGTTGTGCCGGGTCTTCTCGTACTGGGGGCCGGGATTACCCAGGCCGATGACGAGGGCGGTATCTGTGCTCAACGGACGCTACTTTCTGGCTTGATTTTTCCTGCTACGCACGAACGGCGCGTCACTCCGAATCGGAATGACGCGCCGCGCGCAGTGAGTTCTGTTGGAACCGAGAGGATCAGGCCTCTTCTGCAGCCTCGTCGGCGGCGGGAGCTTCTGCGCCCTCTTCGAGGTCTGCCTCGGTGGGTGCAGCAACGACGTTGACGATCAGGGTGTCGGCGTCAGCCTGCAGGGTCGAGCCCTTGGGCAGTTCGAGCTGGCTGGCCAGGATCTGGGTTCCGATCTCGAGACCCTCGACCGAAACCTCGATCTGCTCGGGGATGTGAAGCGCGTCGGCCTCGATGGAGATCGTGGATGCGTCCTGCGCGACCATCGTGCCTGCAGCAGCATCGCCGACGACGATGACGTTCACGTCGATCGTGACCTTCTCGCCCTTCTTGATGACGAGGAGGTCGGCGTGCTCGATGTAGTTGCGGATGGGGTGCACGACGACCGACTTGGTCAGTGCAACCTGCTCCGTGCCCTCGATGTCGAGGGTGAGGATGGCGTTGGTGCCGTGTGCACGGAGGATGGCGGCGAAGTCGCGAGCCGGCACATTGAGGTGGCGGGGATCTTCACCGTGGCCGTACAGAACCGTGGGGACCTGGCCGTCACGACGTGCGCGGCGAGCTGCGCCCTTGCCGAATTCGGTGCGGACGACGGCGACGAGGTTGTTTTCTTCAGACATGATGAAACGGCTCCTACAACTCACGGGGTTCGTGCTCGGTTTACTGACGTGTGGTTTTGCCTGCGGCAAGGCGGACAGGCGCGCACACGGCCAGGAGCGAAACGCTCGAGCTGAGCCGTAGCCGCGTCAATCACGGTAAACCTGCAACGTGTGGAACTGCTGCGATTCACCCTCGCCGAGACAACTTTGGATACGTTACCGGAGTTTGCTCCCGGCCGCTAATCGCAGGTGGTGGGGACCTGGCCGTGTGGACGTGGTTCGCGTCACATCGAAAGCGGTAGCCTGACGGAGTGACCATCGTGGGGAACGCTCCCGAAGGCAGTCGGCTCGGTGCCGTCGTGCCGGGTACCGACCTGTCGCAGCATGCTCGCCTACTCAGTCGGGTGCACGACGCAGTTCTCTCCGGCCAGGAACCACCGGCGCAGCCGCGGACCGTCGTGGCGCGGTCGTGGTCGAGGGTGGCCGCCGGCGGGCTCACGCCGGATCACTGCGGTGCGTCTACTGTTGCCGATTTCTCCGAGTTGGAGGCGAGGCGTTCGCGTACCGCGCTGCGAAGCGTTCTGCCCGAACTGCGAACCACGCTCACCGAGGTCGCCGAGGACGCGGGCTTCATCGTGGTCGTTGCCGACGCCGACGGTGTCCTGCTCTGGCGCGAAGGGGCGAAGACCGTCAAACGTGCGGCGGACGCTCTCGGGTTCGCGGAAGGCGCACGCTGGTCGGAGCAGTCGGTGGGGACCAACGCGATAGGTACCGCGCTGATCGAAGACTCTGCGGTGCAACTCTTCTCGGCCGAGCACTATGCGCCCACGCATCACAATTGGTCGTGTACCGGCTCGCCCGTGCACGACCCACGGACGGGCGAGATCCTGGGCGTGGTGGACATCAGTGGATCCGCAGCTTCGGTGCATCCCACCACCGTCGCGCTGGTGCGCACCGCGGTTCGCCTCGCGGAGGCGACGCTGTGGCGCGAGCACGCGGCTTCGCTCGAGCGCCTGCGCTCGCGGGCGGCACCGCTGTTCGCGGCAGGAACAGGTCCGGCATTGGTGGTCGACGAATACGGCTGGGTGGCCGGCGCCAGCGGGATTGCCGCGCCCGACCGCGTGGCAGCACCCAGTGCGGGAAAGCCCGTCATCGTGCCAGGTCTGGGGATGTGTCTGCCTGAGCCGCTCGGAGACGGTTGGCTGTTGTGCACCGGCGTCGGCGGGCCGTTGATCGAGCTGGAGCTGGCCCTCGGCGCATCGCCGCAGGTGACGGTGCGTGGTGACGCCAACTGGACGCGCGCGCTTTCGCCGCGTCACGCCCAGATCTTGCGGGCACTGGCAGCCGTCGGTTCGGCAGGTGTGGATGCCGCAGGCCTGAGCGAAGTGCTCTTCGGTGATCGCGAGCATGTCGTGGCAGTGCGCGCCGAGGTGTCCAGACTGAGGAAACACCTCGGCGCGGTCCTGCAGACTCAGCCGTACCGCTTTGCCGAGGGCGTGCGAGTTGTGGTGATCTAGCGCGCCGCGCTGATTCCGGCACGACGTCCGAAGAAGCTGCCGTCGCCGAGACTTGTCCCGCTGGCGTAACCGCCCGCACAGACACCGGACGTGCAGCGACCCGCTGCGAAAAGTCCGGGGATCGGCGCACCCGAGACGTGCAGAACCTCGGAATCGACGGTGGTCTTCAATCCTCCCAGCGTGAATCCGCCTGTGCGGCCACGGAGATCGATTGCCGCGAACGGGCCGACGATCGGCTTCACCCACTCGGACTTCTTGCCGAGCACCGGATCCGAACCTTCAGCCGCGTGCCGGTTGTAGAGGTCGACGGTGGATTGCAGCGATCCGGCGGGCAATCCCATCTCGCCTTCGAGTTCCTCGACGGTCTCCGCCACCCAGCTCGGCTGCGCCCGCAACTGTGCACTGGACGATTCGGCATTCATGCCTTCCTCGTACGCAGCTTCGTCGATCACGAGGAATGCCTGGTTGTCCTGCTGGAACAGCGTTGCCTGGCCGACGCGGCCGGGGTAGGTGTCCTCGGGGATGTATCGCTGACCGCGGCCGTTGACAAGAATGCCGCGCACCATCAACTGCGGGTCGCAGAAGAACGCGACCTCGGTGGCGTCCATGTGTGCGGTGTCGGCGCCGAGTGCCTGACCGATCTGGATTGCGCGGCCGTCGTGCGCCTCGATGGAGGCCGCCGGGTGGCCGAAGATGCGCGGTGCGTTCGAGCGCACCATCTCGTTGTTGTACGCGAAGCTGCCCATCGCCAGCACTACGCCTTTGCGGGCACGAATCGCGACATCCTTGCCGTAGCGCTTGGCGACGACGCCGACAACCCGATCGCCGTCTACCACCACAGTTTGGACGCGCAGATCGTATTCTGCTCGGACGCCGAGCTTTTCGGCCGTCTCGACGAGTGGCTTCATCAGCATGTAGCCGCCGCCCTTCTCGCCGGTGTTCTTCTCGGACATCTGCGGAACGTGTCCGCGGGGCGCGGGATCGACGAGGGTGTTGAACGGCGCGGCGTTCTCGCCTCCCGAGTACATGAGGCCGTCGTCGTACGGCGGTTCCCAGCCGGGCTGACCCCAGAACGATTCCTTGAACGGGACCCCGGCGTCGACGAGCCAGTTGTAGTGATCGACGCTGCCCTCGCAGTACGCGTCGATCTTCGTATCGTCGGTTCCGGGGCCGAGCGCTGCCTTCATGAACGTCTTCATGTTCTCGACCGAGTCCTCGAACCCGCACGCCTTCTGCAACGGCGTTCCACCGCCCAGGTAGATGAATCCACCAGCCAGTGACGCGGCTCCGCCCCAACCGCCCGTCCGCTCCAGGACGAGCACCTCGGCGCCGGCACGCGCTGCTTCGATCGCAGCGGTGACGCCGGCGATGCCGTATCCCGCGACGACGACGTCGGCCTCGTAGTCCCAGGTGGTGATGTCGGCAGCGGAGATCGGTCTGACGGTGGGGTCGGCCATGCGAATAGTCCTCTCGGAAGGCGAAACTGCTGATCACCCCACAGTTGCAGTTTCGACTTCCGCAGATCAGGCATGGTCCCGGTCAACGGGAGGTTTGTAATCCCCTGACCGCGCCCAGAAATGTGTCCAGGTCGGCTTCGTCGACGAAGTAGTGCGGCGATGCGCGAACCACGGCATCGAGCCCGCGGGCATCCATGTCGAGGAGGGTGGACCCGCGACCGCTGACGGTGACGGTGATGTTCTGTGCTGCAAGCTGATCCCGAACCAGGTGCTCGGAAATACCGTCGACGGTGAAGGAAACGATGCCGCTCAGATGGGTTCCTCGATCGCGGACTTCGACTCCGGAAATCGCTGCCAGACCTTCCCTCAGCGTGACTGCTCGGGATTCGATCTGCTCCCACGCCGTGTCGGTGCCGATCGAGAGCAGATAGTCGGCGGCGACGCCGAGACCCAGGCGCGCAGCGACACTCGTTTCCCAGAGCTCGAATCGTGTTGCGTCCGGTGCGGGTACGAAGCTGTTCTCGCCGGTCCATTCCGCTCCGTGCAGGTCCATCGCAGCGGGTTCGAGTGCGTCGACGAGTCCGGGGCGGACGTACAGGAATCCGGTTCCGCGTGGCCCGCGGAGCCACTTGCGGCCGGTTGCGCTGAGGGCGTCGACGCCGAGTTCGGTGACGTCGATGGGCAATTGGCCGACGGACTGGCATGCGTCGAGCAGAACGAGCGAGCCGTGGGCCCTCGCGAGTTCGACGACCTCGCGGACGGGGTTGATCAGGCCGCCGTTGGTGGGGACGTGGACGACGGAGACGACGCGAACACGATCGTCGAGCATGTTCTCGAGTGCGTCGAGGTCGATGCGTCCGTACTGATCGCTCGGGATGATCTCGACGTGGGCACCGGTCGAACGCGCCCGCCCCAGTGCAGCGATGGCGTTGCTCGCGTATTCGACTCCGCTGATGAGAATTCGATCACCGGGTCCGAGCGGAACGGCAGCGAGGAAGTCGTTCCACGCGCGGGTCGCGCTGTCCGTCAAAGCGATATCGGTTGCCTGAGCACCGATGACCCGGGCCAGCGAATGGGGAACAGCAGCGAGGGCGCCGCTCTGACGAGCAGCTGCGACGTATCCGCCGACGTCGGCTTCACGTCGCAGGTGCTCGATCATCGTGGCCGGCACCGGCTCGGGCGGGAGCGAGGATCCCGCGCTGTCGAGGAACACCTTGTCAAGGCATCCGGGAGTGTCGCGGCGGATCGTGTCGAGATCGAACATGGCACCTTCCGTTCATGTCGGTGTGGTTCAAACTACCTGTGAACGAAGCTGTCCCGATGGAGCGAAGACTGGGCACGGCCGATGCCGTGGTGATCGGCCTCGGCGCGATGATCGGCGCCGGAGTCTTCGTGGTGTTCGCGCCCGCTGCCGCAGTAGCCGGTACCGGGTTGCTTGTGGGCCTGGCGATTGCAGCGTTCATCGCATTCTGCAACGCGACGTCGTCGGCGCAGCTTGCGGCCAGATACCCCACTTCAGGTGGGACCTACGTCTACGGACGTGAGCAGCTCGGACCCTGGTGGGGGTTTGCCGCCGGCTGGTCGTTCGTGATCGGGAAGACCGCGAGCTGCGCGGCAATGGCTCTGACTTTCGCGACGTATGTTGCGCCTACGGCCTGGCGTGTCCCCGTCGCGGTATTGGTGGTGGCAGCGCTGGTTGCAGTCAACTACCGCGGAGTCACGCGGACGGCGCACATGGCCAGGGTGATCGTCGCCGTGTCGACGACGGCGCTGTGTGTAGCGCTGGTGGTTGCCGTCGTCGGTCCTGGTGCGGTGCGCGAGTTCCCGGATCTCGCATTCGGGTCGTGGTACGGAATTCTGCAATCGGCGGGACTGCTGTTCTTTGCCTTCGCCGGGTACGCCAGGATCGCGACGCTGGGGGAGGAAGTGCGTGATCCGCGTCGAACGATTCCGCGGGCGATCCTGATCGCACTCACCGTCGCCGTCATCCTCTATGCGCTGGTAGCGGTGGTGCTGTTGGTGACGCTGGGACCTGATCGGCTGGCGAATTCGGCGCGACCACTGGCCGATGCAGTGGGCACGGCCGGGTGGAACTGGGCGGTTCCCGTAGTGGTGATCGGTGCCGCGGCGGCGTCGGCGGGGGCGCTGCTGGCTCTGATCGCGGGGGTGAGCCGTACGGCAATGGCGATGGCCCGCGAGCGCGATCTGCCAGTGGCCCTCGCTGCAGTCCATCCACGGTTCGGGGTCCCTCACCATGCGGAACTTGTGGTCGGTGCCGTTGTGATTGTCTTGGTCTCGACGACCGATCTTCGTGGGGTGATCGGCTTTTCGTCGTTCGGAGTGCTGCTCTACTACTTCGTCGCGAACGTGAGTGCGTACAGCCAACGGGGTGTGGACCGGTTGTATCCGAAGTGGCTGCAAGCGGTCGGCGCGGCTGGTTGTGTCGTTCTGGTGGTCACACTTCCGTGGATCGCGGTTGTTTCCGGGGCAGGTGTGGTTCTGGCCGGTTGTGGGTACCGGTGGATACGACTGAAGAAATTCAACGACACGTAACACCACAAAGGGTGCATCTCGGACGTTGGCGTTCTATCGTCGGTAGCGACCGCGAAGACCGCCCGAAGGGGAAGTCGAATGGTGACAGCAGCGTTGACAGCAGCACAGACCACGCAGGTGGATTCACGTCCTGCGGCCGAGGCCTACGTCGGTGGTGTGTGCTTCAAACAGGGGCCACCCCGTTTGGTCGGAGCTGAGCTCGAGTGGCTGACCAGCCAGGTTCCCGGTGGGGAGCGGCCGTCAGCAGCGACTCTGGCAAAGGCACTCGGGCGACACGCACCCACCAGTATCGACCCGGATTCACCAGCGGTTCCGCTTCCTCGTGGCAGCCTCGTCACCGTAGAACCTGGCGGACAGATCGAACTCTCGTCAGCGCCGCGGACGTCCGCCCGAGAACTGTGTGACTGTCTCGACGAAGACCGTCGTACTCTCGAAACACTCCTCGCGTCGTACTCCATCGAAATCAGTTCTGCCGCGGCCGACGTCGCCCGACCACCTTCCCGGATTCTCCGGTTGCCACGTTATTGCGCAATGGAATCCCGCTTCGCCGGGATAGGACCGTACGGCACCTTGATGATGTGCAATACAGCAGCAGTGCAGGTCAGTGTCGATGCCGGCGGCAGCCCGGAGTCCATTGCCCAGCGTTGGCGGCTCCTCGGGGACATGGGGCCGGCGCTCATCGCTGCGTTTGCGTGTTCTCCACGCTTGCAAGGGGTTCCGAGAGGGGATTGGGCGTCCCAACGCATGCGGACGTGGCTCGAACTCGATTCCTGGCGAACGGTCGCAGTCCCGGAAGTGCAGGACTACGCCGGCTGGGCGCTCGATGTTCCGCTGATGTGTGTGCGAAACGAGGGCGACGATTGGACGGCTCCGCGGGGTGCCACTTTCGGGGACTGGATAGACGGCGCTGTGGATGCCGAGATCGGACGCCGACCCGTCTGGGCGGACTTGGACTATCACCTGTCCACGCTGTTCCCGCCGGTTCGCGCTGTCGGCCATCTGGAGGTTCGCTACATCGATGCGCAGCCGGGAGATCTGTGGCGAGTACCGGTAGCAGCGATCGACGCGTTGCTGTCCGGGCCTGCCGTGATGCGTGAGGCGAGTGATGCCGCAGCGTCGACGGCCGGGAGATGGCGGGATGCGGCAGAGTACGGTTTGGACGACGTCGAACTGCGTTCGGCGGCAACCTCTCTGATGTCGCTTGCCGCGTCGTACGCGCCGGAGCCGCAGTTTGTCCGTCTTCTCGATGCCGCAGCCGAACGGTGTTGTCGCGCAATTGTGCCCGGTGAGAGCGACACATGACGGGGGAGATCACCAAGGAAGCGGTCGAGGCCGTACTTCTGCGAGCGCGTGAACGGTCGACGCTACTCACCGACTGCGTCGACGATACCGAATTGGTCGCTCAGCATTCTCCGTTGATGAGTCCACTCGTGTGGGACCTGGCGCATATCGGCAATCAAGAGGAACTCTGGCTGGTGCGAGATGTCGGTGGCCGCGATCCGGTGCGTAGCGACATAGACGAGCTGTACGACGCGTTCAAGCATTCGAGATCGTCGAGACCCACACTTCCCCTGCTCAACCCGGCCGAGGCGCGCGAATACGTACGTACGGTTCGCGGGAAGGTCTGGGATGTGCTCGAAGCCAGCACCTTCGGACGCACAGAACTCGACATGGACGGTTTTGCCTTCGGGATGATCGCGCAGCACGAGCAGCAACACGCCGAAACCATGCTCGCAACACACCAATTGCGTTCGGGACCCACGGCACTCGTTGCCACACCCGCTCCGCAAGCGGCCCGCATGCCGGAACTCGACGAGGTCACGATCCCCGCCGGCCCCTTCGTCATGGGGACCGACGACGAACCGTGGGCACTCGACAACGAGCGCACTGCGCATCAGGTCTATCTCACCGACTTCGCGATCGACAGATTCCCGGTCACCAATGGGCAGTTCGTCGAATTCATCGAGGACGGCGGCTATTCCCGACCGGAACTGTGGTCTCGAGACGGTTGGCGGCATCGCGTCGACGCGAAGCTCCGTGCACCACTGTTCTGGGAACGCGACAGTTCGGGTTGGTGGCACGAGACTTTCGGCGTCGAGGCTCCGGTCCCACCGGACAAGCCCGTCGTGCATGTGAGCTTCTACGAAGCCGAGGCCTACGCGTGCTGGGCAGGCAAACGGCTTCCCACCGAGGCGGAATGGGAAAAGGCCGCGCGGTGGGATCCGGAATCCGGAAGATCGCGACGATTCCCGTGGGGGGACGTGTCCGCAGACGAGAAACTTGCCAATCTCGGTCAGCGCCATCTCGGTCCCGCCGGCGTCGGCTCGTACCCGGCGGGTGCATCGGCAGCAGGTGTCGAGCAGTTGATCGGTGACGTGTGGGAGTGGACGTCTTCGGGTTTCCATCCGTATCCGGGTTTCCGGGCCTTCCCCTACCGGGAGTACTCGGAGGTGTTCTTCGGCGGCGACTACAAAGTGTTGCGAGGGGGATCGTTCGGGACCGACAGCGTTGCCTGCCGGGGGACGTTCCGCAACTGGGACCACCCGATCAGGCGCCAGATCTTCTCGGGTTTTCGCTGCGCCAGAACGATTTCGGGTAGATCCTGACATGTGTCGGCACCTCGGGTATCTCGGGCCGCCGCGTTCGGTTCGTGAACTCCTCCACGACGGCGAGAACTCACTGATGCGACAGTCGTGGGCACCTCGCGAGATGCGTGGCGGCGGGACCATCAATGCCGACGGATTCGGCGCGGTGTGGTGGAACGGTGGAAGGCAGGGACGGTACCGCAGTATCTCGCCGATCTGGTCGGACCCGACAGTCGACGAGACGTTGTCCCACATCGTTTCCGGATCCGTTCTCGCCGCCGTACGTTCCGCGACGGAGGGGATGGCCGTCGAGATCGGTGCCTGCGCACCGTTCGTCGACGGAACCTACGCTTTCAGCCACAACGGAGCGGTATCCGGTTGGCCTGGCTCACTCGCCGACTTGGCAGCAGAAGTTCCGGCCGTCGAATTGCTGAAGATGCCCGCGCCGACGGATGCTGCCTTGTTGTGGACAGTGCTTCGGCATCGGTTGAAGTCGAAGCCCGCGGAAGCCGCCGTGACGAGCCTCGTTCACGATGTGGCTGCGGCGGCACCGGATTCACGATTGAACCTCCTGTTCGGCGACGGGCAGGAACTGTGGGCCACGGCGTGGGGCCACACGTTGTACACGCGGGTCGACGAGTCGCGGGCACTGATCGTTTCCGAACCGTCCGATCGTTCACCGGACTGGGAGCAGGTGCCGGACCGGCACATCGTCTGCGCGCGTCCCGGCCATTTGATCATCACCCCGATACCGATGGGAGAACAATGAAAACCCCTACGCTCGAGGTTTATCTGACACCGGCCGAATCGGTCGACGCATTGCGAGCCGAGGCCAGGGAGGGCTTGACCGCTACGCCGAAGTGGCTCTCGCCCAAATGGTTCTACGACGCGCGTGGAAGTGAACTGTTCGAGGAGATCACGGCCTTACCCGAGTATTACCCCACCCGTACCGAACGCGGCCTGCTCGCTCGGTACGCCGACGAGATCGCTGCGTTCACCGATCCTGAGATCCTGATCGAACTGGGTTCCGGTTCCTCGGAGAAGACGCGGTTGCTGCTCGATGCAATGACTGCTCGTGGAACTCTGCGAACGTATGTACCGCAGGATGTTTCGGTGACAGTACTGGAAGGCGCGGCGCAGCAAGTCGGTGCCGAATTCCCCGGCATCGATGTGGTCGGGGTGGTCAGTGACTTCACCGGTTCGCTGCATCATCTGCCAGGTGGTGGACGGCGGGCGGTCGCGTTTCTCGGTGGAACTCTCGGCAATCTCGTTCCGGCAGAACGCGCCGAGTTCCTCTCGGGCATTGCAGCGGTGCTCGATCCCGGTGAGAACCTGATCCTGGGCGTGGGATTGGTGATCGATCCCGCAGTCCTCGTGCCCGCCTACGACGACGCTGCCGGTGTGACTGCTCAGTTCAATCTCAATGTTCTCTCGGTCCTGAACAAGCAACTGGGAGCGAACTTTCCCTTGGAGGACTTCCGTCACGTCGCGCTCTGGGATGCCGAGAACGAGTGGATCGAGATGCGCCTGGAAGCACTTCGTGAAGTCTCGGTGCACATCGACGACCTGGATCTGGAGATCACCTTCGCAGCGGGCGAGCAGCTGCGCACCGAGATCTCGGCGAAGTTCACCGAGGAGGGGATTGCCGCGGAACTCGCGTCCGCGGGCTTCGGGGTGCGGAAGGTGTGGACGGATCGGGATCAGCGCTTTGCGCTGTTGTGTGCGCAGCGGGCGTGAAGTGGGCGCTTGTCAGAGGATGCTGTCTCCCCCTAGAAGTGTCTCAAAAGTTCTGTAGGCGGCAATATTTGAGAAGTGTCGAGAGTAGAGATCTGCGGTGCCGGTATGGACAGCGTCCGACACCGGCGCAAGATCCACGAGATGCGCGAGTTTTACATAGGACTGGTCATCGCTCGCGCCGAGCGGATACTCCTGCTCGCCGGCCTTGCGCTCGAATTTTGACTGCGCCTCAGCGGGGTCGCCAGCCCAGATGAGATAACAGTCCTCTCGGTGGAAGCACCCGACCCCGTCATTCTTCCCCAACTCGAATATCGCTATGCCGAAGTACGGTTGATCTCGTGTCGGATGCTGAGTCATGCGATTGAACGTAGTGACATCGGAGCGCAAAAGGTATCGGTGAATACCCCGGGATTTCGCAAAAACTTGTCGGTGGGCGCCCGTAGAATCGCTCATATGTTCGAATCGAAGACTTCCGCGGACGCGCTGTTTCGGCAGCATGCGGAAATCGCGCGCGCCCACTTCCTCGAGATCGACGCGGTCACTGCGCTGTACTTGGACCGTTGTGAGGAGGATGCCGCGGTTGGAGTCAATGAGGCTTTTCGGGGTCAATTCGCGCACGTGGAGATCGCGTCGATACTGAGCATTACGGAGTACGCCGCGCAGAAAATGATTGCACTGGGATGTGACCTGCGCTGGCGACTTCCGCGGGTGGCGGCCGCATTTGCTTGCGGTGACATCGATCTGGCCAAAGCGATGGCGCTGTCCGAAGCTCTCGCCAACGTCTCCGAGCACGCGCTCGATGACATCGAGCGACTCCTCGTGGACGGTGCCTGCCGTGTAACCGGTAACAAGTTGAAGGCGCGCGCACGAGGTCTCATTGCTCGGCACGACCCTGATGGGGTGCGTGCCAGGCGAGTTCGTGCGGAGGCGGATCGGGACGTTCGGACGTGCGCGTCGCACGACGGTATGTCGACTCTGGACGGAATGCTTCCAGCGGTCGGCGCTCAGACTTTGGCCACGAGGCTCCGTGCGATGTCGATGCAGGTCTGTGGTTCCGATCCGAGAACTTTCGGGCAACGGCGTGCCGATGCACTGATCGCATTGGCGGAAGGAAAGACGTCGTTGGATTGTCAGTGCGACGGCGATTGCACCCGTAGGGATGATACGAAGACCTCCGCGCTCCCGATTGCGACAATTCTTGTGGGTGTCAACGCCTCCACCCTGCTCGGATTCGACGACCTGCCAGGCTATTTGCAGGGGTACGGCCACATCGATGCCGACCATGCGCGCGCGATCGCCGCGGACGCCACGTGGCAGAGAGTCCTCACCCTTGCACCGTCCGAGGTGCAACATTGTTCGACTGCGGGGGCAGTCGGACCGGTGCTCGGCGTGGGTCGGTCGATGCGCTCACCGGAGATATTGCCCGCTGCGGCAAGGGATAATCGCTCGAGAAGGAACAGTGGTTCGCGGCGCGGTGAATCCACGTACCAGCCGTCCGCGGCGTTGGTGACGATTGTAAGGACGCGAGACGGTACGTGCCGCTTTCCGAATTGTGTTGTGCGTTCTGATAGTTGCGATATCGATCACACGGTGCCGTTCGATCACGGCAACCCCGCTCAGGGAGGGCCTACTGCAGAACGGAACTTGGCCTGTCTGTGTCGAAAACATCACCGACTGAAGACGTTTGGCAGGTGGACAGTGAAGCAAATCGGAGGTGGTCTTCTGGAGTGGAAAGATCCGTCAGGACGACGAACGGTTACCGCGCCCGTAGGCCCATTCTGTGACCCCGAACTGAGAGTGCCCGACGCGGCGAGACTGCATTTGACGGACGACGATGCGCTGGAACGACGTTTCGGACTTCGGGACAGGGGAGTGGAAGCGGATCTCGAATACCTCCTGGACTGGAGTGTGCCCGGCTGGCGGAAGGCACGATCTGCATCAAGACGTAACGCATCCCCGCTGGCGAACGCTTTGCCGGAGTTTGCCGACTTCTGAAGGGGTTTCGTTTCTCCTGTGGCCTGCGGGTATAGCGAGAGGGCCCGAAAAATGGTGTTTGTCTGTTTATAGTGAGGCGCAGAACGGTTTCCGACCCGAGGAGAACGCGTGCGTCATCCGAAGCTCGCCGCATTGACCGTGGCCCTGACTGCAGTACTGGTGATGCCGGTAACGCAGAGCGTGGCTCAACCATTCCCCTTCGACCCCGGCAGTTTCGGCAACGGAAGCACCGGATCGTTGGGGAGCGACGACCCGGACATACCCATCGAGGACACCCTCCCGCAGTTGTCGGTCACCACACTGGTCGACGGACTCGACCACCCCCTGGGACGTGGTGGCGGCCCCGGACGGTGCAATCCTGACCGGACAACGATCCGGCGGATTCTTCGTTCGCCGAGGCGACAACACGACAGGTCCAGTCGCTGCTGACCTTTCGGATCTCTACGCGCAGTCCGAAACCGGGCTCATGGGCATCGCGCTTGCTCGCGACTTCGCTCAGTCGCGCACCCTGTACACCTGCCAAGGATTCAGTGCTGGGGGAGTCACGGACGTTCGAGTGATCGCGTGGACCGTCGACGCCGGATGGACCGCACTCACGCGAACCGGAACCGTATTGCCAGGAATCCCGGTCTCGTCCGGGCGTCACGGGGGTTGCCGAATTCTTGCGGCGCAGGACGGAACGCTGTTCGTCGGGACGGGTGACACCGCGACGCCGAGCGTCCCCCAGGATCCGAATTCGCTGGGCGGCAAGGTCTTGCACATCAACGCCGACGGAACTCCGGCGGCGGGGAATCCGAATGCTTCCAGCCCGGTCTACACGCTCGGGCACCGCAACGTCCAAGGCTTGGCCGTGCAACCCGGAACCGGCCGGGTGTACTCGGTTGAACAGGGCACAAGCGTCGACGACGAAGTCAACCTGCTTACCCCCGGCGGAAATTACGGCTACCGCCCGGATCGGCTTCCCGGAACGTACGACGAATCCGTGCCGATGACCGATCCCGTGCGAGTGCCGGGAGCGATTGCGGCGGTGTGGCGTTCGGGTAGCTCGACGTTGGCTACCGCCAGCGCTGCCTTCACCGGTGGAGCTGCATGGGGTGCCTGGGACGGTGCGCTCGTAATGGGTGGCCTCAAGAGCAAGGAACTGATCTTCCTCCGCCTGAGTGCCGACGGACGCTCGGTCGACGCGCAGACCTTCGGGTTGGAGAACCAGTTCGGTCGCTTGCGGTCGGTGACCCCGACGCCCGACGGCTCGCTCCTGGTGACCACCGACAACGGCGCCGGCGACACGGTGCTGCGGGTGACGCCTACGCCCTGATCTTCAGTACCAGGCGATGACCCGGCACGGACCACCCGAACCACCCGCATGCGTCGGCGCTCCCACCATCACCGTGGCGCCGACGGCCGGAAGTGCGGACAGGTTTGCAAGGGCTTCGACTGCGTACTTTCCTGAGCCCAAAGCGCTTCGGTGAGCCCCGTGGGTGGTGCTTCGGCCCGCGTCGATGCTGAGGGTGTCAGAGCCCACGGCGACTATGTTGCGCTCGCGGACGAGAAAGTCGATCGCCTCGGGGTTGAATCCCGGTGTGTGTTGCACGCCGAGTGCATCTCGATTCGTGAAGGCGCCACCGGCACCGGCCCGGGTATCCCAACCCGAGTTCATCGCAACCAGGCTGCGGGGAGCGATGGTCCCGTGGAGGGACTCCCAATCGAGGATGTCCTGGCGGGTGAGCAGTGTGTCGGGGTCGACGGCGGCGCGGGCGCTGATGTCGACGACCGCAATCGGTACGACGAGGTCGGCAACCGGAATCTTCTCGACGGTGATCCCGTCCGCACTGGCGTGTGCGGGCGCGTCGATGTGAGTACCAGTGTGTTCCTCGAGGCGGAGTTCGTTGAGGTAGAACTTTCCACCTGACCCGGCGGAGCCGAGCGAGCCCAGAGACCCGCCGGCGTCGGCGATCTTCGCCAGGTTCCTCATCTCGAACGAGCGCGCGCCCGGCCACACCGGGAAATCCGGCGTCAGTACGTGTGTCAGATCGACGATGGTCCGACCCGATGGCGTTGCCGACGCAGCGGGCTGTACAGCGCCGGCCATGACGGTCGCGCCGAGGGCACCGGTGCCCAGCGCCGCGAACATCGATCGACGGCTGATCTTCCTGCCCTCGCGTCCGATTGATTCGTAGACCTCCGACAAGACCTTCGGTGAGCACATCAGAAACTCCAGATCACTGGGATCAATACCGTTGCAACTATCAGGAACCACAACAACATCGGGAGTCCGAGCTTCCAGTAGTCGCCGAACTTGTAACCACCAGGGCCCATCACCATCATGTTCGCGGGAGTGGCTACAGGTGTCAGGAAGGAGGCCGCGGCAGAGACGGTGACCGTCATCAGAAGGGGCAGCACCGAGATGTCGAGTTCGATGGCGACCGAGATCGCGATCGGCGTGATGATCAACGCGGTTGCAGTGTTGCTGATCAGCTGGCCCAGAGTCGCCGTCACGACGAAGAGTCCCGCGACGACGACATACGGGCTTGCCCCACCGACGACGTCGACAAACGCATGCGCGAGCTTTTCGGCCGCGCCGGTCTGCTGGATTGCGGTCGACAGCGGGATCATTCCGCCGACGAGAATCAACGTGGTCCACGAGATGGACCGATGCGCCTGCTCGACGCTGATGACTCGTAGCAGCACCATCGCACATGCCGCGAGGAGTCCGGCTATCGCGGACGGCACCAATCCGAACGTCAGCATCACTACCATCGCCGCGACGACGACGAGAGCGATGACCGCGCGGGTTCCCAACGGGGCTGCCTGCTTACGGATCTGGGCAGGTGCGTCGACCACGAGGACGTTCGGATCGACGGCGGTGTGGGTGTCGAGATCGTCCCAGCTTCCTTGCAGGAGAAGCGTGTCACCGGCCGCCAACTTGACGCCCTTGGGGCCGCAGTCCTCACCGGCGCGCTGGACTGCGAGTATCACCAGATCTCCACTGTCGGTCACCATGCCCGGAAAAGCCCTGTCGCCGATCATTTCCGAGCGCGGCGGGATGATCACTTCGACCACGCCGTCGTGCTTGGTGATCAAGGGCTCTGCGGACGGCGCATCCTTTCCCATGAGCTGATACTGCTTCGCGAGGGTCTTGGCATGCCGGCTCAGGTCAGGCGACATCGACGTCCCAGCACGATGGGGGAGGACGTGAGGACCGAGAAGTACGGCGATCGCAATCGTTCCCAATACGAGCGGCGCACCGACCAAGGTGAAACTGAAGAACCCGAAAGCACCGGCCCCGGATTCCTCGGCGGCTTCGGAAACGATGATGTTGACCGGTGTTCCGGTCAAGGTGAGCATCGATCCGGCATGGGCGGCAAATGCCAACGGCAGAAGCAGTTGTGACGTCGATTTACCGAGACGTACCGCCAAGACGACCACCATCGGTACCAACGCGGCTACGGCCCCGTTGACGCTGATCAATGCGGTCAACGCGGCAACCAGCAACATGATCGCACTCACGAGACGGACTCGGGATTCGCCGACTTTCGCCAGCAGTTTCTCGCCCGCCCACGTGGTGACACCGGTGGCGTCGAGGGCTTCGCTGACGACAAAAAGCGCGGCGATGAACACCACCGTGGGATCGCCGAATCCGGCGAGCGCCTGCTCCATCGTGATCACACCGGTGGCGTACAGCGCCAGGGCAGTGCCGATCGCGATGATGCCGACCGGGATTCGGCCGATCACGAACAGCGCCACGACCAGTGCAAGCACGACGAAAGTGATGGTGATGTCATTCACGATTCGTAAAGGTACCTGCTCATACAGAACGGCCCCGTCTCGCAAGTGAGACGGGGCCGTGGGACGGACGCGAGGGGAATTAGTTGGAGGCGGCGATGCGGGCCTTCTCGAGAGCGGCCAGCGTGCGAAGAACCGTGGCCTTCTGCTTGTTCAGATCGCTCAGTCGTGCGCGAGCCGGCAACCCTTGTGCGAGTTCGGCGACCTTGATCTGCTCGTCGATCGAACCGAGCTGATCGAGAAGCCCTAGGACGCGCGTCTGGAGCGTGTCGATGTCCACGGTGTCGGTCTTGACCGGAGCGGCAACACGCGTCGCTGTGCCCGTGCTGGCGGGGCGGGAAGCGCGTGCGGGTGACGTGTCGGCGACAACCGTTGCGGCGCGGGGCCGAATTGCCTTGCGAACAGCGGCCGCATCAGGAAGGACGTCCATACGGATCTCGTTCAGGACTCGGCGGGCCTCGCGTGCGTTGACGCGGTACTCGCGCTCTTCGTCGTCGTCGGACTGCAGCGTGCCGCCGAGCGGGCGCAGACCGTACATGCCGAGGAAGCGCTTGGCGTCGTCGATGATGCCTTCGTTTTCACGGCATTTTCCGCAGCGGGGTTCGTTGCGGAACATGTCCACGGAGTTGTCGTCTCCGCACCAGACACAAGATCCTGGGCGCCACCGCCGGATCGTCGGAACTGATGAATTCAGGGAATGAGATTCGGGCCGGGATTCCAGGGTTTGCGCGTCGATCACGACGAGCCACACTAGGCGAAGATTGCGGCGCGGTGAACACCACCCCAACATCGACCTGGGTTTCTCGACGGTAGCGTGATCAAGATCATGTCAATCGTCGCATTCGGCGGTATTCGTGTGTCCCACAGGTGGTTTCATGATGACCGGGTGGTCTGTTTCTGAGACCTTCACGAAGACGACGACGGGCGCGTACCGGTGACCGTGAAGTCACAGGTACGCGCCCGTAGTGCGGCGCGAGACTAGGCGCTGCCGTTGAACAACGAAGTCACAGAACCGTTCTCGAAAACTTCCTTGATGGTGCGAGCGAGCAGCGGTGCGATGGACAGCACCGTCAGCGTCGGGAACTTCTTCGACTCGTCGATCGGAAGTGTGTTGGTGACAACAACTTCCTTCGCGCCACACGTCGACAGACGCTCGGCCGCAGGGTCGGAGAGGACGCCGTGGGTTGCAGCGATGACGACGTCACCTGCACCGGCCTCCTTGAGCACCTTGACCGCGCCGGCGATGGTTCCGCCGGTGTCGATCATGTCGTCGATCAGGATGCAGGTGCGACCTTCGACCTCACCGACGACGCGGTTGGACTTGACCTGGTTGGGTACCAACGGGTCGCGCGTCTTGTGAATGAATGCCAGCGGTGCTCCGCCGAGCGAGTCGGCCCACTTCTCGGCGACACGAACGCGGCCCGAGTCGGGGGACACCACCGTGATGTTCTCGAGGTTGTAGCCCGCGCGAATGTGGTTGGCCAACTGGCTGTGTGCGTGCATGTGATCGACGGGGCCGTCGAAAAAGCCCTGGATCTGATCGGTATGCAGGTCGACCGTGATGATGCGATCGGCGCCGGCGGTCTTGAGCAGGTCGGCAATCAGGCGAGCGGAGATCGGCTCGCGTCCGCGATGCTTCTTGTCCTGGCGGGCGTACGGGTAGAACGGAAGAACGGCGGTGATGCGCTTTGCCGATCCACGCTTGAGAGCGTCGATCATGATGAGCTGCTCCATCACCCACGTGTTCAGCGGTGCCGGATGACTCTGCAGGACGAACGCATCGGAGCCGCGAACCGACTCTTCGAATCGAACGAAGATCTCACCGTTCGCGAAGTCGCGCGCGGTCTGCGGGGTGACGCGGATATCGAGTTCCTTCGCCACCTGCTCCGCCAACTCGGGATGTGCGCGACCCGAGAACAACATCAGGTTCTTCTGGTTGTCGATCCAATTCGCAGTCACTGGTTCATGCCATCCTTTTGTACTTGCCGGTCGATCTGGTGGTGATCTGTGCTGTCTGTTGTGCAGGGCTGTCAGGTTGTTGCAGGGCTGTCAGGTTGTTGCAGGGCCGTCAGGTTGTGCAGCTGCTGCAGCGGCATCGGCCGCGGGTGTGCCGGGACGATTCTTCTGGACCCAGCCCTCGATGTTGCGCTGCACCCCACCCGAGACGGCGAGCGCCCCAGGCGGTACGTCGTTCTTCAAGACCGTGCCCGCACCCGTGTATGCGCCGTCTCCCACGACGAGAGGGGCGACGAACATGGTGTCGGAGCCTGTTCGGACATGCGACCCCACCACAGTACGGCTCTTGTTCACCCCGTCGTAATTGACGAAGACGCTCGAAGCTCCGATATTGCTGTGATGGCCGATGGTGGCGTCGCCGACGTAGGTAAGATGCGGAATCTTCGAATGCTCGCCGATATCCGCGTTCTTGGTTTCCACGTAGGCGCCGATCTTGCCGTGTGCCCCGAGGCGGGTACCAGGCCGGAGATAGGCGAAGGGGCCCACAGCCGCGTCCGCGCCGACAACGGAGTCGGTCCCGTGCGAGCGGACGACGACTGCGCGCTCACCGACGGTCACGTTGTCCAAGGTGGTATCCGGGCCGATCACGGCGTCTTCGCCCACCGAGGTCGTGCCGGTCAACTGAACTCCGGGCAGGAGCGTCACGTCCTGTGCGACGTGCACGTCGCAATCTATCCATGTGCTCGCAGGATCGACGACGGTGACGCCGGCACGCATCCACTTCTCGAGGATCCGACGGTTCATCTCGCGGGCGAGCGTCGAGAGCTGCACGCGATCGTTGGCGCCCGCGACGAGAACCGAATCCGCGATGTGCTGAGCACGAACACGCTTGCCCGCGCGACGGGCGATCATGATCACATCGGTGAGATAGAACTCGTGTTGTGCGTTGTTGGAGTCGAGGGACGCCAGCGCGTCGCGCAGAGTTTCGAAGTCGAAGGCGTAGACCCCTGAATTGACTTCGGTGATCGAGCGCTGCGAATCGGTGGCTTCCTTCTCCTCGACTATGGCGTTCACCTCGCCGTCCGTCGTACGAAGGATTCGCCCGTAGCCGGTGGGGTCGACGGCCGTCGATGTCAACACCGTCACCGCGGCCGCGGGAGCAGCCGTGTGCTGGGCGAGGAGGTCTGCGATGGTCTTGCCGTCGAGCAGAGGCACGTCGGCGGCTGTGACGAGTACGGTCCCGGAGAAGTCGGCCGGCAACCCCTCGAGCCCACAACTGACAGCGTGCCCGGTGCCCTTCTGCTCGTCCTGAACGGCGACGGTGACGGAACGGTCCAGTTCCCCGGCGACTGCGTTCACGGCTTCGGTGACACGCTCACGATCGTGACCGACGACGGTCACCAGGTGCGTGGGATTCAGTGAGGTTGCCGCGTGAAGCGAATGTGCCAGCATGCTGCGTCCGGCGAGAGTGTGGAGGACCTTGGGAGTCTTCGACTTCATTCGTGTACCGGCACCCGCTGCGAGAACGATCACGGCGGTCTGCACTGGTTTGAGCTCCCTCTGTCGATCAAACTGTCGATCAAACTGTCGATCAAGACATACATTTCCGCTCGGGAAAGCATGTTGTTCACCAGCTCCGCCGCCAGGACTCGAACCTGAACTATCTGAACCAAAATCAGAGGTGCTGCCATTACACCACGGCGGATTGCCACGCATTGCCGAGCCTTGCGGCCGAACGCGCGAAAGAATAATCGCATGCCGACCCGCCGTAGGTCGAACCGCTCCTCCGATCGGGCCCCTGAAGTCCCGATAGGCTGAGCGTCCACAGCAGTGATTTGTGTGTCGGCGAGAGGAAGACAATGGCGACGGTGTCCGGTTCGGGTGGCGGGGATCCAGTTCCCGAACGAGTGACACGGATCCGGATGACCGGTACCCAACGTCGGCAACAGCTGATCGAGATCGGGCGGGCATTGTTCGCCGAACGGGGATACGAAGCGACCTCGATCGAGGAGATCGCCCAGCGCGCGAACGTGTCCAAGCCTGTCGTGTACGAGCACTTCGGCGGCAAGGAGGGGCTGTACGCCGTCGTAGTGGACCGGGAGATGTCGCGACTCCTCGAGATGATCACGTCTTCGCTCTCACAAAATCGCTCGAGAGTTCGAGTCGAGCGGGTTGCGTTGGCTTTGCTCACCTACGTGGAAGAGCACACCGACGGATTTCGGATACTCGTGCGCGATTCGTCCGTTGTCGCGCCCAGTGGGACATATTCGAGCTTGCTCAACGATGCGATCAGTCAGGTGGGCTACCTGTTGGCGGGGGACTTCTCCAGACGCGGTTTCGACCCCGGACTAGCAACGATGTACGCACAGGCGCTTGTCGGCATGGTGTCCACTACGGCTACTTGGTGGCTCGACGAACGGACTCCGTCGAAGGAAGTTGTCGCCGCTCACCTCGTGAATTTGTGTTGGAATGGGCTGACGAATCTGGAAGCCGATCCACAATTGGAGGGTTAACCAGGCGCGCCTGCCGCGCAGAGATGGATCGCGGTCTAAGCTGTGTTCGCTGTATCACGATCGTTTGATGGGCAAATGTCTCATTTGTTTGCAGGGTGGGTTGAATGCCGAACCGTGCCATCCATTTTGACGCTGTGAACGGGTAAGACCAAGAATTCGTTCGATGTGTGGTGATTGGAGGCCGGATCGATGGTGAGGCAAGAGCGGGCAGAAGCCACCCGTGATTCGGTGCTGCGCGGAGCAGCGGGTGTGTTCTTGCGCCTGGGCTATGCCAATGCCAGCTTGAGCGAGATCATCGCCGAGTCGCAGGTGACCAAAGGCGCCCTGTACTTCCATTTCGGGTCCAAGGAAGAACTCGCGCGGGCCGTGATCGACGAGGGTTCGGCACGTTTCGACGCAAAATGTGAGCTCTGGTTGGACCGTCGAACTCCCGCGCTCGAGTCACTGATCGGTATTTCGTCGGTCATCGTCGACATCGGTGCGCATGACGCCATGGTTAGAGCTACGTTCCGCTTGTTGGTCGAGATCGGGGACTATCGGGGCTCCGGGCCGGCGACTCTGGACGTGTGGCTCGACATTTACCGTGAACTTGCCAGCCGTGCGGCCGACGAAGGTGATCTGCGTTCGGACGCGGATTCTGCTGACATTGCTCGTTTCCTGTTGGAAGTTGCGTCGGGAGTTCGGCTGATGGCAGCCGCGACCGGGACCGTTCGTGAGCTTTCGGACTCTATGAAGGCATCGTGGAACCTGATACTTCCGATCGTGGTCCCGGAATCGAAAGTGGAGTACTTCAGGCAATTCGCGGCCCGTCGCCTTGCCAGTGATCACTGAAATCACTGGCTCTCCGCACTGCTCCTTTGGTCAATTTACTGCAAATGTCCTGGTAGGGACATTGTTCTCTTTGTTCTGCATTCGAAACAAACTAAGAGTATGTTTATAGTATTGATGGGAATCTGAAAGTCCGATCTTGCCGTCAATCTTCGGATTGCGGTATGTTCTATCGGTAGCTGAAGAATTGCTGAGAATGAAGGTTTGTCAGGGCAGGGTGACGGCGTCGGCGCACCGGGCAGCATAGGGGGCTGCCCGGCGTGTACGACCCCAGATGGGGAGTCAACAGATGGGTGACACTGCGCCGACGCCGATGCTCGACATCGGCCCGCGGATCGGCTGTGACGTAGTGAACGTCGTGGATGTCACTCGAAGTATCGAACTCTTCGGGCGGAGGTATCTCGATCGGACCTTCACCCCGCACGAATTGCAGACCTGCGCCGGGCCGGCGCGGGATCAACGATTGGCTGCACGTTTCGCCGCCAAAGAGGCGGTGGTGAAGGTACTGCGGCCTGGTGACGTTCCCGTTCCGTGGAGTTCCGTCGAAATCACTCGGGCCGAGTGGGGTGGCTGTGGGGTGACGCTGTCCGGTAATGCCGCGGAACTCGCGCGGGCCCAGGATCTGCACGATTTTCAAGTATCTATCTCGCACGAAGCGGACGTGGCCATCGCAATGGTGATCGCAACACGCTCGGGCGCTCGCATCGAAAAGAAGGACGACATCGCTGATGATTGATCAGGCAATTCGGAAAGTGCTCGTCGAGCACGGTCGGCTGGCAGTCGACGTGAGCACGATCGACGGAGAGGCCGATCTTTACGAGTTGGGTTTGACGTCGCACGCGAGCGTGAATGTCATGTTGGCGCTGGAGGATTCGTTCGACATCGAGTTCCCTGACGAGTTGTTGCGGAAGAGTACTTTCGCAAGCGTCAAGGCGATCGAGGGTGCGTTGACGGAGTTGGGTGCTGCATGAACGCTCCGCAATCGCAGTGCTCCACCGGAACGGCCCTCGAGCGGGCCGCACGGTTGGCCGACGAAGTTGCAGCGGTGTGGGCCGACGAAGTCGATGCAGAAGCAAGGTTTCCGCGTGAAGCTGTCGACGCCATGCGAAGCGAACGGCTGCTGTCCGTAGCTGTGCCGAGGGAACTAGGCGGCGAAGGGCTCTCGCTGCAGGAAGTGTCGCAGATCGCCCGTGTGATCGGAACACGCTGTGCAGCAAGCGGAATGATTTTCGCGATGCATCAGACGCAGATATACTCGTTGGTCAAGCACGGCAACACCGAAGCACTACGCGAGTTTGTCGAAGAAACGGTCGACAAGCAATTGCTGTTGGCATCGGCAACCACTGAGCTGGGAATCGGTGGTGACGTCAGCCGGAGTTACTGCGCGGTGGAAGACTTGGGCGGTCACCTGCTGTTGATCAAGAACGCGCCTGTCATTTCGTACGGTGAACACTCCGACGCGATAGTCGTGACGGCTCGGCGAACCCCGGAGAGTCAGCCGAACGATCAGGTTCTCGTGGTGTGTCGTACCCCAGACCTGACGCTCGAACGCACCACCGAGTGGAACACGCTGGGGCTGAGGGGAACTTGCAGTCTCGGTTACATCCTTCGGGCCACCTCGACGCCGGAGATGGTCGCCGGCGTACCGTATTCCGATATCTCCACCCACACGATGCTTCCGGTCTCGCACGTCGTCTGGAGTTCGGTGTGGTTGGGAATTGCCGACGCTGCGGTCGAGAAGGCGCGCAAGTACGTGCGTGCCGCCGCCCGCAAGCAGCCCGGGGTCACTTCCCCCGGAGCGCTGCGGCTCGCCGAAGTTGCCGCTTCGGCACAACAATTCGCCGATCTCGTCGGCGCCTCTGCACGCAGGTACGACCGCGCAGTCCACGCGGAGGAAGGCGTTGCCGATTTCGAGGCGACGGGAGCGGTGGGATTTTCGCTCGCAATGAACAACCTGAAAGTCACAGCGTCGACAGCGGTGGTGGAAATCGTGGGGCAGACAATGTTGATCTGTGGAATCTCGGGATATCGCGAGGACACCGAATTCTCGCTCGGTCGGCACCTTCGTGACGCGCACGGCGCAGCGGTGATGGTGAACAACGATCGAATCATGGCAGGTTCAGCGCACATGGCTATCGGATACCGGGGAACGCTATGACGAACGAGACTGTGACGACCGAGACTGTGACAGGCGGGACCGATCTGGATCGGGCCCGGGCTGCATTTCAACGTGAACTGCTCGTCGAAGGACTTCTCGTCGAGACGGAGGTGCCGGGACTCTACGGGCGTTCCGGAGTGTTCGAGGACATCGTCGACGGTATCGACCGAGTGGTGATTGCAGCGGGGCCAGGCGACGCCGCGACTCGGCTGCGGTTCCCGCCGGTGTTCCCGCGGAGCAGTTTCGAGCGCACCGACTACATCGCTTCGTTTCCCAACCTCACCGGCGCCATCAACACCTTCGCTGGTTCCAATCGCGATCACGCGCGACTGCTGGCCGATCGCGCCGACGGACAATCGTGGGACCGCCACCTCGAGCCGACCGAGACCATGCTCGTGTCCGCAGCGTGCCATCCTGCCTATGCGCGGTACACCGGAGTTCTGCCCGAAGGCGGCGTGCTGCTGGACATCTACGGTTTTTGCTTCCGGCACGAACCGGCGATCGATCCGGCTCGCATGCAAGCGTTTCGGATGCACGAGTTCGTGACGATCGGTGACGCCGCGGCAGCGCGAGCGCATCGCGAGCATTGGATCGAGCGGGGGCTCGAGGTGCTCGGCCGGCTCGAACTCGACGCTACCCCGGTGATCGCCAATGATCCTTTCTTCGGGCGCGCCGGAAAGATGCTTGCAGCCAACCAGCGTGAAGAGAATCTCAAGACGGAACTGACAGTTCGGCTCTACGGAGATCTCGACGAGGGCACGGCGATCGTGTCCTCGAACAACCATCTCGACCATTTCGGTATCAACTTCGACATCCGAACGGCGGAGGGGGAGGTGGCACACAGCTCGTGCGTCGGCTTCGGGATGGAGCGAATCGCGTTGTCCTTGTTGCGGACTCATGGTCTTGACGTGGCTGCATGGCCAACCTCCGTTCGTGAACGAATGGGCATCTGATGTCACGGCTGATCGACATTTCACCTGATCGCTACCGGCCCCATTCGTTGCACCAGGACGACCGCGTGTGGGCGCAGACCAACTGCTACACGGATCTGTGGATCGAAGTGTTGCATTCGCTGGGATTGGACCCCGTCCCGGCATTGGCATGTGCCTTCGCATCGCGGTTCGACGGGACTCAGTGGACGTTCCTCAAGCTCAAGGCCGAGGACATCTACGCGCTGTACGGAATCGAAGTCGCCGAGATGAACGTCTGGCGGGCACCGCTGATCCACGTCGAGGACAACCTCGCGGTTGGGATGCTGTCGACGGTTGAAGTGGACGGATACTGGCTTCCCGACACTCTTGGAACGAGTTATCACGAGGGGCACACCAAGACCACGATCGTGCCCAATCGGATCGATCGCGTTGCCGGCGAGCTCGAGTACTTTCACAACAGCGGGTACTACTTGCTGCGAGGCGACGATTTCTCCGGCGTCTTCGATCTCGATCGTTCCTCACTTCCTTCGTTCGTGCCCTACGTCGAACAGATCAGGTTGAATCCGGTTCACGCGACCAACGCCGGAAACATCGCCGAAGTGGCTCGGCGGAATGTAGCGGTTCGAGCGGTGGGTAATCCCGTGCGAGAGCTGGGACGCAAGGTGATCGACGACCTCGAATGGGTGCAGGGGGCGGGTATGGATGCCTTTCACCTCTGGTCCTTCGGGCTACTTCGTCAGTGCGGGGCCAGCGCGGAGCTGGCCGCCGACGCCAGCGAGTTCTTGGACACTGCAGGTTTCTCCGGGACAGGCGAAGCTGCGCCAGATTTCCGCAAAGTGGCATCCGGTGCCAAGAGCGTGCAGTTTCAGATGGCGCGTGCCTCCAGGGGCCGCGCGGTGGACCCGCGTGAGCAACTCGACGAGATGGCCGTGTCGTGGAAGAGGGCGATGGAAATCGTTGCCGACACAGTCGGCGTCGACTCGCATCGACACCTGAGGTTGGTCTGACAGTGCCACGTTCGTCAGCAGACCTGCTGGCCGGCGCGATATGGCGATGCGCTGCAACCGAACCCGGATCCATATCTGACCCGGATGCCCTCGAAGCCGTGACCGAGTGGGTCGCAGCGTCCGTGCCTGGAACAGTCGTCGGTGCGTTACGTGCGGCGCAAACGGACGCCGGACGCACAAAGTCCGTTTCGTCGTCTGTTTCAGAATCATCCGTTTCATCGTCGGACTGGTGGTTCGTGACTACCGTGGCCACGACTGGTGAGGGGTCGTGGCTGCTCCAGTTCGACGGTATGACGGCGTTTGCGGATGTCTGGATCGGCGGTGTCCGTGTCGCGTCCACTGAATCCATGTTCGCACCTGGGGAAGTGAGCATTCCGGCCGGAGTCGGCGCTGGTAAACGTGTCCAGGTGGCTGTTCATTTTCATTCTCTCTCCGCGATTTTGAGATCGAGGCGTCCTCGAGGACGTTGGCGCTCGTCGATGGTCCGTGAGCAGGGCCTTCGGTGGATCCGAACCACGATGCTCGGTATGGCTCCCGTGTTCAGTGGTGTGCCGGTACCGGTGGGTCCGTGGCGGGGTATCCGCTTGTTGGACAAGGGGATTGTCGCCGTAGTCTCTGCTGTCAAGCATGCGAGTGTTGACGGCACAACCGGTCGCGTTGCCGTCAGTGCTCGGCTCACCGGATTGCCGGCCTCGCTGGAGTACGTGACCGTGCGTGTCGGCGAACACTCGCGGCAATTGGCTGTATCCGCCGGACCGGATGGATTTCTCGAGGTGTCCGGCGTCGTCGAAGTGCCGGAAGCGAAGTTGTGGTGGCCGCACACTCATGGCACCCCGCGCACTTATCCGGTGACGATGGAAGCGGTCGGAGTCTCCGAGCATCTCGGTTCAGTTGGCTTCCGGACGGTGGAGGTCGACAGATCCGATGGTGGATTCCGTTTGTATGTCAACGGCATCCGGGTGTACTGCCGTGGTTCGGTGTGGGTGCCGACCGACCCGATCTCGCTTCAAGGCGACGCCGGCACCACTCGCGTCTTGGAACGCCTGGCAGAGGCCGGCCTGAACATGATTCGAATCCCGGGGACGATGGTCTACGAGAGCGACCACTTCTGGGAGGAATGCGCGCGACTGGGCATTCTCGTGTGGCAGGACATGATGTTGGCGACGCTCGATCCGCCCGACACCGACGAATTCTTCGAACTCGTTGCCTCCGAGGTCACCGAGTTCTTGCACAGAGTGCGCGGAAATCCCGCTTTGGCAGTCTTCTGCGGCGGCAGCGAGACCGAACAGCAGCCGACCATGCTGGGCTTGGTCGATCAACACATCCCGCTCATTCATTCGAGACTGCCGGAGTTGATCTCGACGGTGGCACCCGAACTCGAGTACGTGACGTCGTCCCCCTCGGCGCCTCGCGGGGGCGAGCAATTGGCAACGCATGTCGGAAGCGGGGTCGCTCACTACTTCGGGGTGGGTGCCTATCGTCGTCCACTGGCCGACGTGCTCAGCGCGCGAGTACGTTTTGCGACCGAATCATTGGCATTTTCGATTCCACCGTCGAATGCCGTGATCGAGAACGAATTCGGTTCACTCGCCGTCGCGGGGCACCACCCGGCATGGAAAGCCGCGGTGCCTAGGGACAACGGATCGTCGTGGGATTTCGAGGATGTTCGGGACCACTACGTCTACGCGCTTTTCGGCGAAGACGCTCGTGAAGTCCGGTGGTCCGACCCGGAACGCTATCTCGACCTGGGGCGAGCAGCTGTATGTGAGGCGTTCGCATCGACGCTCGGATACTGGCGTCGCCCGGACTCTCGGTGCGACGGCGCCTTGACACTCGCACTGCGAGACCTGGAGCCCGGACCGGGATGGGGGGTCCTCGATTGGAGCGGCAGCCCCAAAGCTCCGTGGTTCGTGCTCCGTAGGAGCGCCAAACCGATTGCGCTCCTCGTCACGGACGACGGTATGGACGGATTGAGGCTCGACGCGATCAACGAGACCGCCGAACCTGTCGTCGGCGAGATCAGGTTTCGAGCGCACAGTCGGTCAGGTGTCGTCCCGGTCGACGTCGCGCTACCGGTCAAGGTGGAAGCGCATTCAAGTCTGACCTGGTCCGTGGACAGCCTTGTCGGCCGTTTCACCGACCTCACTCACGTCTTTCGGTTCGGGGCGCGGACATACGACGCCGTCACCGTCACACTCGAGGACGAAGACGGCGAGATGGTGGACGAAGTGGTCCACCTCCTGGGTGGCTCGGCGCGGCCTCGCGAGCGATCGGTCGGACTTGTTGCCACAGCGCGCAACGTCGGTGACTCGGAGTGGGTAGTCGACGTCTCGACGGATGCTTCAGCCCAATACGTTGCCCTCGAACTGCAGGGCTTCGAGCCCGAAGACTCCTGGTTCCACCTCGCGCCGAACGGTCGCAGGACTGTACGCCTACGGAGAACCGGTCAGGCGACGAAAGTGATCGGTCGCGTTCGGGCGCTCAACTCGCACGTGAGTGTGGCCGTGGCGCCGCCGATCACTCCGGTCACACAATCCTCGCCGTCCAAGCGGACGTCGAAGAAGACGAGTGCTACGGGAAACTGAACGGATCGGACTGCGCTGCGAGATCGCACACCGATAGAATCGAACCGGCGCACAACTCTGCCTCGGTGGGGATATTGCGCTCGGGCTGTGCGTCCGCAACCCGTCATTACTGTTCAGGAGCGCGTTCGTTGACTTCCTTGTCCTCTGCCCAGACTGCGCTCGCTGGACTCGCCGAGGTCGCCCTCGCAGATGCCGCGTTCACTCCGGTGATCGAATCCATCGGCTCGGCCGCCTTGGACATCGTGGCTCCGAAGCCGGCTCGGCCGTTCATCGCCGCTGCACTCGCCGCTCGCACGCCGGTGCTGCTGGTGACGGCCACCGGTCGTGAAGCCGACGATCTGACTTCGGAACTCACCGAGATGCTCGGTGGAGGCGTGGCGCAGTTTCCGTCGTGGGAAACATTGCCGCACGAGCGACTGTCGCCGAGCGCGGATACCGTTGGGCGACGGGTGGAGGTACTGCGCAGACTCGCCAGACCAGACGACGCCTCGTACGGATCGCCACTTCGGGTGATCGTCACCACGGTGCGCTCTCTCGTTCAGCCGATGGCACCAGGCCTGGGCGAGATAGAACCGATCACGTTGCGCGTCGGCACCGAGATCGATTTCGATTCCGTTCTGGTTCGTCTCGTGGAGATGGCGTACAGCCGCGTCGACATGGTGGGAAAGCGTGGTGAGTTCGCGGTCCGTGGTGGCATTCTCGACCTGTTCTCGCCGACGGCGGATCATCCGGTCCGTATCGAATTCTGGGGTGACGAGGTATCGGAGCTTCGCTACTTCTCAGTTGCCGATCAGCGTTCGCTAGCGGACGTCGACGTCGATTCCGTGATCGCGCCGCCGTGTCGTGAACTGATTTTGACAGCTGATGTTCGTGATCGAGCTGCCGCACTCGCTGCTGAGAACCAGGCTGACGCGTCGTTGGTCGAGATGCTGGACAAGATCTCGGCAGGTATCCCCGTCGAGGGGATGGAAGCTCTGCTCCCGGTTCTCAAACCCGGTGAACTGCAGCTACTTTCCGATGTACTTCCTGAAGGGGCGCACATTCTTCTGTGTGATCCGGAAAAGGTGCGCACCCGCGCCACCGACCTGGTGCGCACCGGCCAGGAATTCTTGGAAGCATCGTGGACGGCGGCGTCGATCGGCGGCGCTGCACCGCTCGACACGTCGATCCTCAACGGCGGAGGAGTCGATCTCGGTGCCTCCGCGTACCGGTCGCTTCGTCATGTTCGCGAATCTGCCGAAGCTGCCGGCAGACCCTGGTGGACAGTCAGCCCGCTGGCGTCGGGAAACGGTGAAGAACTCGAACTCCCGGTGCGTGCGGCACCGCAGGTGCGCGGTTCCGACGACCTGTTGGCCGAGCTGTTCGTCAGCCTTCGGGCGCACGTGAGCACGGGCGGTCGCGCGGCGATCGTGGTGGCAGGTGCCGGAACCGCAAGCCGCGTCGTGGAGCGACTCGGTGAAGCCGAAGTGCCCGCCAAGATGCTCGATGCCGGCGCTACCCCCGCCCGTGGACAGGTCGCGGTGCTCCGCGGATCACTGCATGACGGACTGGTACTCGCCGGCGACGACTCGACGCCTGGGATGGTGATCGTCACCGAGTCCGATCTGACCGGCAACCGCGTTGCTGCGGTCGGCGACGGAAAGCGCTTGCCGGCCAAGCGCCGCAATCAGGTTGATCCCCTCGCGCTGTCGGCAGGGGACATGGTCGTGCATGATCAGCACGGTATCGGCCGGTTCGTCGAAATGGTCGAACGCACCATCGGTGGGGCGCGTCGTGAATACCTGGTCATCGAATACGCGCCGAGCAAGCGCGGTCACCCGGGCGATCGTCTGTTCGTCCCGATGGAATCGCTCGATCAACTCTCCCGATACGTCGGTGGGGAGTTGCCGGCGCTGAGCAAGCTCGGTGGATCCGACTGGGCAAACACCAAGCGTAAGGCCCGCAAGGCAGTTCGTGAGATCGCGGGCGAGCTGGTTCAGCTCTACGCAGCGCGTCAGGCTGCTCCCGGGCATGCGTTCGGCCCGGACACACCGTGGCAGAAGGAACTCGAAGACGCATTCGCGTTCACCGAGACGATCGACCAGTTGACCGTTATCAGTGAGGTCAAGGCCGACATGGAGAAGCCGGTTCCGATGGACCGGGTGGTCATCGGTGACGTCGGGTACGGCAAGACGGAGATCGCCGTCCGCGCCGCGTTCAAGGCAGTGCAGGACGGCAAGCAAGTGGCGGTGCTGGTGCCGACGACTCTGCTTGCACAGCAACATCTTCAGACCTTCACCGAACGAATGGCGTCGTTCCCGGTGAAGGTGCGAGGGCTGTCCCGGTTCACCGACGCCAAGGACTCGAAGGAAATCATCGCCGGCATGGCGGAAGGTGAGATCGACATCGTCGTCGGTACTCACAGGTTGCTGCAGACCGGTATTCGCTGGAAGGACCTCGGGCTTGTGATCGTCGACGAGGAACAGCGATTCGGAGTCGAGCACAAGGAACACATCAAGGCGTTACGCACCCACGTCGACGTCCTGACGATGTCGGCTACCCCGATTCCTCGTACTCTCGAGATGAGCATGGCCGGGATCCGCGAGATGTCCACGATCCTCACACCGCCGGAAGAACGTCATCCGATCCTCACGTACGTCGGCGCGTATGCGGACAAGCAGGTTGCCGCGGCCATCCGGCGTGAACTTCTGCGCGACGGCCAGGTCTTCTACGTACACAACCGTGTCAGCTCGATCGACAAGGCAGCCAAGAAGATCCGTGAACTCGTCCCGGAGGCTCGCGTCGTCGTCGCGCACGGTCAGATGAACGAGGACACTCTCGAAAAGACCGTGCAAGGATTCTGGGAACGCGACTTCGACGTGTTGGTCTGTACCACGATCATCGAAACCGGTCTGGACATCTCGAACGCGAACACACTGATCGTCGAACGTGCGGATTCGCTGGGCCTCTCGCAGTTGCATCAGCTTCGCGGACGCGTCGGGCGTAGTCGTGAACGTGGATACGCCTATTTCCTGTACCCGGCCGAAAAGCCTTTGACGGAAACGGCATACGACCGACTGGCAACGATTTCGCAGAATTCGGACCTCGGCGCGGGTATGGCCGTCGCGATGAAGGACCTCGAAATCCGTGGAGCCGGAAATGTTCTGGGCGCAGAGCAGTCCGGCCACGTCGCGGGGGTCGGGTTCGATCTGTACGTCAGGCTGGTCGGTGAGGCGGTCGAAGCCTTCCGGGCTGCAGCCGACGGCAAACCGATCACAATGGACGAGGGCACGAAGGAAGTCCGGATCGACCTACCGGTGGACGCGCACATCCCGCCCGACTACGTCACCAGTGACAGGCTCAGGTTGGAGGGGTACCGCAAGCTCGCTGCGGCAACTGATTCCGACGGCATCGCTGCCGTAGTCGAAGAACTGGTCGATCGCTACGGCCCACTGCCCGAAGAGGTTCGACGGCTGATCTCGGTGGCCAAGCTTCGACTGCTCTGCCGCGAGTATCAACTGGAGGAAGTCGCCGTCACCGGAACTCAGCTCAAGATCTCGCCTATGTCACTGCCCGATTCCAAACAGATCAGGCTCAAGAGGATCTATCCGAGCGCGCAGTACCGGGCAACGACCGGGCTCGTGCAACTCCCGCTGCCTCGCACCGGCGGAGTCGGCTCGGATCGCCTGCGGGACGTCGAATTGCTCCAGTACATCGCGGACTTCATCCTGGCGATTGACGGGCGCGCCGCCGGTGCCGTCCTGGTCGAGGCGTGAGCACACGGTGAACGAATCGCCCGTCGTCGTACTGCTCGATCCTTTGCGGCCGCATGTCTTTCCGCTGGAGGCGCTCCCGTTCCTGTCCGGCGCGATCGATATCGACCCGGACGTCCCCGACTCGGTACGCGGCGCACTGCCGGCCACGACACCCGGCGCCGCGGTGACTGTGATGATGGACACCGCCGAGCCGAAGATCGCGGCGTTGTCTGCCGCTGGGGTAAAGATGATTCGCGCCAAACCCATTCACGGCGATCGACTGGTGGAAGCGGCGTCGATCATGGACCGGTTGTGGAATCGCGGCGGTTGGGAGTCGACCCAGACGCACGAGAGCCTCTCCGTTTACCTCGTCGAGGAGACCTACGAGGTACTCGACGCGATTCGAAGCGACGACGAGAGCGATCTTCGGGAGGAACTCGGAGACCTGTTGCTTCAGGTGTTGTTCCACTCGCGGATCGCTCAAGCACACGGTGTTTTCGAATTGGACGACGTGGCCGGTGCATTGATCGCGAAACTCGTGCACCGCAGCCCGCACCTGGTCAGTTCCGGGGCGGTCGACATCGCTGAGCAAGAGCGGGCGTGGGACGCTTTGAAGGCTGCCGAGAAGGCTCGCGCGTCATCCATGGACGGCATCGCTCGGTCGCAGCCGCCGTTGCTCCTCGCCGAAAAAGTACTGAGCAGGGCCGCCAAAGCTGGTGTGATCGAAAGCGCCGATGAAGCTGATCTGGAAGCTCTGATCGAGCAGTGCCGACGCGCCGACACTGCACTCCTGGGCGCCCTGGACATGCTGATCGCCGACATTCGGATTCGTGAGGGAAGACGTCTCGAAGACGTGGAGGATTAGCCCACTTTGACGTAATTGCCCGGTAATCACCTGGCAATCGGAAAATAGCTTGGGCTTGGTGAGTGCAGTTGAAACAAACCTAAGGTATGTTTACGTACGAAATGAGCAACACTGGGTCGTTTTCTTGCATGTATTGGCCTTTGATCGGCGGTTATGTAGGGGGGTCCGATGACGGTTCATTTCTGCACTGCGAGCAGCGAGGTACGGCAACCGGCGGGGTGTTGCCGTACCTGGACGCTCGCGGTGGCTACCGATCAGCGATCCCCCAAGCCGTTCGATCCGCTGACGCCGTTCGTATGACAAGAAAGACTGATGGCAAATGAGCGTTCATGCTGAGGTGGAGAGCCGGTCGGCGGTATCGCAGGATTCCGCTCATGTCGGAACAGACTGGCGCCGGGCATACCGGAAGCGGATCGCAGTGAGCGATTCGATCACGGTCCTGTTCGTGATCGCACTCGCTCAGATCGGCAGTATGTGGCCGCATCCCATCGAGTGGCTGACACCACTTAAAGTGATCGCGTCTGCAGCGTTGGGCGGACTGTGGATGATCGCCCTCGCACGGGGGCGTAGCCGTCATCAGGCGATGCTGGGCGAGGGCAGTGACGAGTACGAGAAGGTACTGCTCGCTACCGGCCAGGTCTTCGGAGTAGGCGCATTGGCCGGGATCATTCTGGGCGTGGGAATTGCGCGAAGCTACCTCATGATCGCACTGCCCGTCGGACTCGCTGCGCTGCTTCTCGGACGCTACCTCTGGCGACGCGACATTCGAAAGAAGCGTGCGATCGGGGATTGCCGTAACTCGGTGCTGTTGGTTGGTGGACATGCGTCCGTCGTTGCTACTACGCGTGCCTTCGTGCGGGAATCCTCGGCAGGCTACGACGTTGTGGGAGCGTGCATTCCGCGTCGGGCGACCGCGTTGGACGATCACATCGTTGTCGACGGAGCAGCAGTCCCGGTAATGGGCAACGAGTTCGAGGTAGTCGAGGCGATGCGCGCAAGTGGCGCAGACACCGTCATCGTAACCGGGACCGAAGACCTCGGACAGGTGGGCATTCGCAAACTGATGTGGGACCTCGAAGCCGAGGGCGTCGACATGGTGGTTTCACCGGTCGTGGCCGATGTGTCGAAGGCTCGCTTGATGTTTCGCCCTGCGGCGGGACTCCCGTTGATTCACGTTGCGCGGCCGCGCTACCATGGCGCGAACCGGCTTGAGCCCGCTGTTTTCGACGCGGTGTTCTCGATGCTGATGATCCTCCTCGTGGCGCCGGTCATGCTCGCCGCTGCCGCTGCAGTCAAGTTCACGTCCAAAGGCCCGGTGTTCTACAAGGCGGAACGCATCGGCCTCAACGGGAAACCGTTCCCCATGTTCAAGTTTCGTACCATGGTGGAAGGCGCCGATCAGCAGGTTGTCGATCTGATGGGGGACAACGAAGGCGCCGGAGGTGTGTTGTTCAAGATGCGTGAGGATCCACGAATCACGTCCGTCGGCAAGATCCTTCGTCGATTGAGTATCGACGAGCTACCGCAGTTCTTCAACGTCATTCGCGGAGAGATGAGCGTTGTCGGCCCGCGGCCGCCATTGCGTCGCGAGGTCGAGATGTACGACGACGAGGTTGCCCGGCGCCTGCTGGTCAAGCCTGGCATCACCGGTCTCTGGCAGGTAAGTGGTCGCAGTGATCTCTCCTGGGAAGAATCTGTTCGTCTCGACTCTTCCTACGTGGAGAATTGGTCTGCGGCGCAGAATATCTCGATCATCACCAGGACCGTATCCGCAGTGCTCAGGAGCGACGGAGCGTACTGACCGGACAGAGGCAGTCAGCATTCCTGGAACTGGGCGCGAACATACCCGGCGGTTTGCCACACATAGTTCGCGGCCCAGACCCAGACCGGAAGTGGTCGGGGGTCCGCGACTACGTCGATGTCACCGTCCCAGCAACGGTTGATGATGTAGCGACTGCGAGAGACATGGGGAACGAAGGTCACAACGATGACACGCTTCCATCCCTGTGCCTCGGCGCGACGCCGAATCTCCTGTCCTTCACCACGCGTGGTCGACGGATCTGGCTTGAAACAGCTGACCTCGAAGTCGTAGGTGCCCTCGCATATTGCGGTGATCCTCGGATCATTGCTTCGATACGGATTCGAAAAGATGATCTGGGGCGCGTAGCCCTGCTCGGCCAAGGACAGTCCGTATTCTTCTCTGCCGTCGTGATCACCGCCGAGAACAACTATCGCGTCGGCCATTTCGGGTGTGTCGATCACCGGATCGACGTAGACCGGCCAGCCGGCGGCAGTGATTGCAGTAAGTCCGCCGACAATCCCGCTGAGAACGAGTACGCGTCGACGGACCTTGGGGCGAGTGGATTTCACAATTACTTCCTGTAGTGCAGATGTGGGAGCCGCTCAGAGCCCGTACTGGGTTTCGAGCACCGCACGAACGGCAGGCATTCCTAGTCGTTCGCGAGCAACATTTCGCGCGCGGGCGCCCATCTCTGCAGCGGCGACGGGATCCTTCAAGAGCGACGAGATCGCCGCGGTCACTGATTCGGTGGCGTCATCGGTCACGAGGCCACACCGACCATCCCGGATCAGTGGTGCGAGGCCGCACGTGTCGGTGACGACTACGGGCAGTCCAGCGGCCATCGCCTCGAGTACAGACATCGGGAACGGTTCGTTCACGGAAGGCAAGACATATACAGCGGCTTGACGAAATCGTTCGGGAGACTTGTCGAACGGTAGTGGGCCTTCGTACTGGATGCAATTGCTATGTCCGGAGCGTTCGATCAGTCGGTTGACGGCTTCTGCTTCACCCTCATCCGGTCCGACTATCGAAAAGCGCGCCGTGTGTCCGCTGTCCAACAACTCTTTTGCGGCTTCGACGAAGACCTGGGGTCGCTTTCTTGCCTGTAGTCGTGCGAGGTAGAGGACCTCGGGCGGGTCGCAACTGTTGACTGGCCGTGACTCGAGGTCTTCGGCCTCGGGGATCCCGTTGTTGAGTTCCACCAAGTTGACGCGACTGTCTCCGACAACAGACTGCAGGTCTGTGTGCTCTCGTTCGGTCAGATAGAACACTGTCCGTGCTCGTTTGAGGACCGGGATCGTGAAAGCAGCGTCCAACGGCCTTGCCAGCAATTTGTCTGTCTCGTCGATCATCCCGTGAGTTTGTGCGAAAACTGGAATACCGTATGCAAGAGCCAATTTCGCGGCAGGAAGGGTCACCAGGTCACGCGCGAGATGAATGTGCACGACGTCGAATTCTCGGACGTGCTTGCGAAGCCACACAAGCATCGACGGCGCGCCGATTCCCGCGTACCCGATTTTGGGGATCACGGTTCGCGCCGGAAACAACTGCAGAGCGATACCCTGCTCGCGTGTCGGTGGCACCGCGTATCCACGCTCACCCGCGGCGATAGTTACGTCATGCCCATTGTCCTGCAATGCTTTCGACTGATTTAGGGCGACCCTGATAGGCCCTCCGTAGGCGGCGTCCGGTGAGAAGAGAGTGACGATCTGCAGTATCTTCATCGTGCAGCGCCGGCCCGTGGCGCCAACATCGTGGCTCCGGCGGAAACATCGGACGTCACCAAAGCCGTCGCGCCGACGATTGCGTTGTCCCCGATCGTTACACCGCGGAGTATCGTCGCACGGGCGGCGATCCATGCTTGGTCACCGATGGCGATGGGAGCATTGTCGAACTCGAATGTGGGACTTCGGTGATCATGACTGCCCGTACACAGGAGGACATCCTGCGAGATAGCCGTATTCGCCCCTATCGTGACGGGTTCGAGATTGAGTATCCATGTTCCCTCGCCGATCCACGAGTCTGCTCCGACCGTCAGTTTCCACGGCCAGTGGATACGGACGCGGTGTCGAATCAGGACCCCGTCGGCGATGTCGGCACCGAACCGCCGGAGAACTGCAACGCGTACTCCATTGGGGCACCACCAATGAGAAAGCAGCACACCGGAAATCGCGAGCCAGGAGATTTGAACCAGCGGGCCGCGTCCCTTGTCGTATCCTGCACCGGTGAACCCGGACAGAGTGCGGTTTGTGCTCACAGTCGGACCGCTGCAGACGAATCCCGTACGTGCTCGCGATACCAGGCTACGGTCGACTCGATGCCCTCGCGGGTTGAGATCTGTGGTTTCCAACCGGTGGCCATCAATGTGGACACGTCGAGTAGTTTGCGCGGTGCACCATCGGGCTTGCTTGTGTCCCAGTCCATTCGGCCTTCATATCCCACTGCTTCGGCCACAATATTTGCGAGCTCTTTAATGGTTTCGTCGTGACCGGTACCGACGTTGACATGCCCGGACTCGTCGAAGGTGTCAAGTAGGTGAAGGAGTGCATCGGCCAAGTCGTCCACATGGAGGAATTCTCGACGTGGGCTCCCCGAACCCCAGTTTGTGACTGATTCAATTCCCTCGTTCTTGGCTTGGTCGAGACGGCGGATCATCGCAGGAAGTACGTGCGAAACATTCTCCGAGAAGTTGTCGCCGGGTCCGTACAGGCTTGTCGGCATCGCCGAGATCCAGGGCAACCCGAACTGCCTACGAACAGCCTGGACCTGGATGATTCCCGCAATCTTGGCGATCGCATATGCGTCGTTGGTCGGTTCGAGATGGCCGTTCAGTAATTGATCTTCTCTGATCGGCTGTGGCGCCAGGCGCGGGTAGATGCACGAGGACCCGAGGAACAGCAATCGGCGCACGCCGTGCCGCAGCGCTGCGTCGAGCACATTGGTCTGGATCTGAAGGTTGTCGGAGATGAAATCGACCGGATACGTGTTGTTCGCGACGATTCCTCCGACCTTCGCGGCAGCCAAGACGACGCACGACGGTTTGGCGGCTTCGAAGAAGGCGAATACGTCTGCTCGGTTTCGCAGATCGAGTTCGGCAGATGTGCGGCCGATCAGGTCGGTGAAGCCACTCTGTTCGAGCTTGCGCCAGAGCGCGGATCCCACCAGTCCCTTGTGTCCGGCGATGTAAGTCGGGGCGCTGCGATCAAGAGGTGCAATCGATTTCGTTGTGATCATGAGAGCGAGATCTTCCAATCAGGGAGATGCGGCGTGTCGATCCACGGTGTGCCGGCATGCGCCAATGCTGCGATGTCGGCGTCCATCATGATTCGAGCCAATTCTGGGGTCTGTACTGTCGCTTTCCAGCCCAGTTTGTCCTCGGCCTTGCCTGCATCGCCGACCAGAGCGTCCACCTCTGTGGGGCGAAGGTAGCGAGGATCGAATTTGACGTACTTCTGCCAGTCGAGACCCACATGTTCGAATGAGGCCACGACAAAATCTTGGACCGTGAAGTTTCCTCCAGTGGCCAACACGTAGTCATCTGGTTCGTCGACTTGAAGCATCCGCCACATACCCTCGACGTACTCGGGTGCGTAGCCCCAGTCCCTGACCGCGTCCAAATTGCCCAGGTACAGGGAATCTTCGATCCCGGCCTGGATTCGCGCGACTGCACGCGTGATCTTTCTCGTGACGAATGTTTCACCGCGGCGGGGTGACTCGTGATTGAAGAGGATCCCGTTCACCGCGTGAATTCCGTAGGCCTCGCGATAGTTCCTGGTGACCCAGTACGAGTACACCTTTGCAGCGCCGTACGGCGACCGCGGATAGAACGGGGTGTCCTCGTTCTGTGGAGGCGGACTGGCTCCGAACATTTCTGAACTCGAAGCTTGGTAGAAGCGGCACTGCAATCCCGTCATGCGGACTGCTTCGAGCAAACGAATAGACCCGATTCCGGTTGTGTTGCCTGTGTGTTCGGGCTCGTCGAAGCTGACCCGCACGTGCGACTGCGCAGCGAGGTTGTATACCTCGTCTGGTGCGATCTTCGACAGGAGCGTGACGAGTCGTGCGCCGTCGGACAGGTCACCGTAGTGCAAGAACAGCCGTGCGCCCAGTTCGTGAGGGTCCTGATAGAGGTGATCGATGCGTGACGTGTTGAAAGTTGATGCGCGTCTGATCAATCCGTGAACTTCGTAACCTTTGGCCAACAACAGTTCTGCCAGGTAGGAACCGTCCTGTCCGGTGATCCCTGTGATGAGTGCGCGTTTGGTCATCGAGCGTCAGCTGCCTTGTCTATGTTCGTCGTCTTCAGATCCGAGTCGAGATGTGTGAGGTTTTGTTCCGAGCAGCTCGCGTACTAACTGCGGCCGGCCACCAGCTCGCGGATCCACTTTTCGCATTTGTCGATGGACGCGGTTTTGCCAACCGAGGTGGCGCAGTAATGGACCCCGGCGGCACCAAGTCTGGCGGAAGTCTCCGCGTCGCCCGCGAGTTGTAGGGCTGCAGAGAGCAGGCCTGCGGGATCACCGTTCTGAGTGACGACCCCAGCACCGGAGGCACGGATCTCGTCGGCAGTCGTAGATGCCACATCGGTTGCGGCGACAATCGGGGTACCGCTGCTGAAATACGACGTCAGCTTGCTCGGCACTGCCATCCCGACGATCCCGGGTGCCTCGTTGACCAGTAAAACGTCGGCGGCGGCCATGGCAGTGCGGAAATCCTGGTCGTCGAGTGGGCGGACGAAGTCGATTCGATCGACTCCGACTGCCGCGGCTTCGAGGTTCGGTCGCTGATTGCCGTCACCGACCAGAACGAATCGGATTGGCAGACTCTGCTCGTCGGCGAGTCGAGCGGCCTCGACGACATTTTCCAGACCTTGTTTCACGCCCATGTTTCCGGTGTGCAGAACAATGGTTTCGTCAGGCGACCAACCGAATTTGGTGCGTGCGGCGGTGAGATCGTCCACATCGATCGGCGTCACGTGCGTCCAGTTCCGAACCACTGTGACTCGTTCGCGTGGGACGTGAAGTTCGTTGACGACATGGTCGACGAAACGGTCATGGACGACGGCGATTCCGTCGGCGGACTTCACGACAGCCGCCTCGAGCCTGGACGTTGCGCGGGCACTGCGGCCTGTCATCGCACCGGTCTCCACGACGCCTTGACCGTACAAGTCGTGTACCCAGACCCCGATGGCCGGACGTTTGGGTGTCAGCCGAGCACGTCCGAGAACCATCGCAGTGGCCAGCAATGCCGGACTGGTGCACACGATTACGTCAGGTGTGTTCCATCCGGAACTGGCGGCACGTGCGCCGAAACTCAGCTCCATCTTGATTCGTCCCAAGGCATTCGGTGGGCTGGGCACGAAGTGGCGGCGTCGGTGAACGTGAACGCCGTTCACGACCTCGTCGATCGACCGTCCATGGTAGGAAGCGTCGATTTCCCACGCCGGATAGTGCGGGTACCCGGTGACGACGTGCACCTTGTGCCCGCGCTCGCCGAGGGACTCGGCAAGGTCCGTCATGTACGGGGCTATCCCCGTGGTTTCCGGCGCGTAGTTGATGCCGAGAATCGTGATGTTCAGCGATTCGACGGGACCACGATTGGATAACTCGAAAGTCGCGGAGACGTCACCAGGTTTGTCGTGCATCTGGTCGATCTGGGTGCTGATGACGAACCTCCAGTTGGTAAACTGCGCTTCAAACAGTCAAATGGTTTGGTTTACGCTATTTAAGCCCTATTTCCACGGTTTATCAACTGGTCTCATGTCGTGCTTCGATCGCCGGGAGCGATGTTGCTGCATCAGATGGAGGCGAGCCTGTGCGCGCGTAGTGTTAACCAGCAGGTTGCAACAGGGTGATGGATGGACTGGCCTCGTTGGGCAATTTCGAATGTGGCGGAGCGCACTGGCGAAAGGCGGAGATTTCGATCCGGCCGCGGGTTCCCTCGGAGGTTCTGCAAACTCGCTGAAACCGGCGCACGGTTGTTTTGCCGCGAACGAAGGGAAATTGGTCGGTGAGGATTGAATTTCGGGCACACGTGATCGTGGAGGGATGAAGTGAAGGTCGATCCGCTGGCAAGCACGTACTGCTGTCACGCGCAGGAGTCCTTCGGCCCAGTCGATAGAGCTGGTGTCGTAGCCGTTGTCAACGAGTGGATCTCGGAGACTTTCGAAGCGGGTATCGGGGTCTTCCCCCTGATTTTCGAGATGCGTACCGCTGGTGAGGGTTCGCCTACTGCCTCGTTACACGGACTGGGTGCCGTCGAAGGAATGCGCGTGGCCGACGTGTCTTCGGCGATAGGCGTCGAGGTATTCGACCGGACATTGTTCAAGTATTTCAATGCGCGACGATTCAGTGACCCTCGCGAGATCACTGTCGTCGTTGCGCGCAACATGATCGGCCTGATCTATTCACACATGTTTGGTGACGAGACGGTCTTCATGCCGAAATCAGAACGACTCTTTCTTGCGTTGTCGGGTCTGGATCCGGCGCTTGGTCCGCGCTCTCCCGCTGTGCGCAGATTGTCGAAGCGTCGGATCGTTGCTGCCGGGCTTTTGATGGCGTCGACCAATCCCTTGATTGCCGCGACGTCCCTGAGGCGAATCCTCAGTGGTACAAGTATGTTCCAGCGTGAGGTGGTGAGTCGGCGGGCATCGGGAAACGCAATCTCGTCCTCGGCCGTATCCACGGAACCTGTTCGCGGGTGGTGGCTCTCCGTTCGTTTGGTTGCAGCACCTGGAACCCGTGTGCCTTCCGTGTATTTCTATTGCGCAGTGCTCGCGGCTCTGGAGTGCGGCCCCGACGTCACTCATCACGTGGTTGTCGACCTGCGATCGGCATCGCCCCTACTGGCGAGGACAGGGGGGAATGCGTTCAGTCACATTCCTTTCCGGGCAGATTGGACAGCTAGTAGTCCCCTCGAAGTGGCTTCGCAGGTTCGGTCGAGGATTCGCTCCGGCGAGGCGCTCGTCCGGCGTGCTGCTGGGGAGTTGGTCGGACGGCGCAATAGTCGGTCCCGGGCCGACCCTGATGGCGTGGCGTCCCCGATGGTGCTTGCAACTACAATGTCGTGTTTTCGGGTGCCCGGTGATCGAGATCATGCGTTCAGTGGTGGTGATCTGGCGTTCGCGAGGGGAATGCAGACACTCGAGCCGGCAGTTCTCGCGTCCAACATGCGCACGACGGGCCGCTACGCCGACTGTACATACAGCCATTCGGGTAATTTCGTCGATCTCGAGAAGATGCGTTCGGCCGTCAACGCTGCGGCCGCCTACCTCGGGCTTCGAATCGCGGTCAACACTGGCTCGCACTTCGACTAGAGAAGGTTCGTCTGGAGGAGGTTCTCTCTCTGGAGGAATGCACGAAGGCAACCCCGGCTACTTCGCAGTAAACAATCCTATAGACTGTTTCAGGTGGACTGAGCCGACCGACGGTTTCAATTTGATCTCAGTCTGGAGACACCACGTGTGCAAGGGAGGTGGGGTCGTGGCAGGTCTGAAGCTGCGAGTGCTGTTCAGTGCGGGTGACCAAGTGCTGTCCAGCGTAAGTAACGCGTTGATTCTGTTCGCGATGGCCGGACCGTCCTCCGTCAGTGAGTTCGGTCTGGCGATCCTTGTTTTCTCCATCCTCACGGCTGCGCTCGGATTCGTTCGAGGTGCAGTTGGCACACCCCTGCTGTTGATGAGTGCCCACAGTCGCAACAGGATTCGCGCGGAGAGCAGACACGCGATCTCGGGTGCTGCCACCTTCGGAGTCCTGGTTGGGATCGTTGCCCTCGGAGTCTCGGTTTTCCTTCACGAACCGCAGGTGGGGATTGCATACGCCGTTGCCGCGCCGGTTGTTCTCGCGCAGGATGCCTTGCGGTTCACCGCGATGTCGATGGGAGAACCGGAACACGCGTTCTTCAGCGACGCGTTGTGGGCGAGTGCGGCGTTCGGTGTGCTTGTCGTGACTTGGATTCGACCAGAGGCACTTTCGATCGCAGAGATGATTTGGTTGTGGTCCGTCGCCGGAGGACTCGCACTCGTTTACCTGATGATTCGCGTACAGACGCTACCGCGACTGACTGGTCTGTATCGCTGGTGGGCGTCGTTCTGGACTCATCGAATCCGGTTCGGATTCGAGAGTGGCATCGACCAACTGGCTGCAATCGTGATCGTCGCGGTGTCCACGGCCTTCATCGGAACGGTGGCTGCCGCGTCTTTACGCGGAGCCGTGACCGTCCTGGGGCCGTTCGCCGTGCTGATCAGTTCTCTTCCACTGATCGTCATTCCCGAATCGGTGCGGGCCGGCCATACCGCGCGCCAGGTGTGGAGCACACTGCGTTATGCAGCGTGGCTCACATCTGCGATGGCGGCAACGATCGGATTCGCCGCTCCCTTCCTTCCAGATGCACTCGGCCGAGTCGTTCTAGGTGAGTCCTGGGCCGAGGCTCGCCATGTTCTGCCGTTTCTCGGACTCGAGTACGCGGCGATCTGTTGGATAGCGGGTGTTTACAATCTCTACCGCACTCAAGGAGCCAGCGGACGACTGCTCAAGCTGCGAATTGTCCAGAGTCTCACGGCAATCGTCATCTGCAGCGCGGCCGCGGCCCTCACAGGAACCGCGGTCGGAGTCGCGATCGGGCTGGCGGTCTCGTCCGTCCTCGTTGCGGTGTGCCTGGTGGTCGCTGCCCAACGGAAGCACTCCGGCCGTGAAGACCCCGCGAGCGTGCCGTCCACTGCTGATCGTGCCGAACCAGGCGATCTGCGCCGAACACGAACAGGCGCACTGGCCGGGACGACCACGTGAAAACAATTTCCAGCGGGCGGACAAAGCCTCACGAGTTCGCGGAATTCGACGTCGGGCGGCAGGACTCGTTGATGCCACCGCTGATTGCGATCTGGACCGCGGTGATCATGGTGATCATCGTGCCTTTCGCAGTCGTCGAGTTCACTCCGACACCGCCAGGGCGTGTATGGATGGCGGTACTTGCCGTCACCACGATTTCGGGACTGCGCTATGCGTGGATTGTGGGCGAGGGCTTTCGTCGGCTCGTCGAGATGTCGTTCTGGGTTTTCACCTATGTCTTCATGGGTCTTGCCCCACTTGCCCAGCTCCGCCTGCGAGAGATTCCTCCTACGACGCCCCGAGTGGATCCGTCCCTCAACTCGACAGCGGTGGCTATCGTCCTTCTGGGAATCGGCGGCTTCCTGGTGGGATTAGCGTTCTCCGGAGCGGTGTGGCGTCGAATCAGAGACACGCGATGGGGAAACGCCACGAGCGTGCGTGTGGATCCCGTTCGGGTTTTGATTCTTGCCGGTTGCGCCCTGGTCGCCAACGCGTACTACATCAAGAAACTTGGTGTAGGGACGCTTCTGTCGAGCCGAAGTGCCGTGGTGGAGCAGGCGAGTGCGTCGCTGGGGCAATCCACGGTCGCCAGCATCATCGGCGCCGTCGCGATGATGTCTTTGCTTGTCGCATTCATCGCGGTGGTCAAATACCGTGATCAGAATCCGGGAGCCGATCGTTCGTTTCTTCTCTGCGCCATCGTGCTCGGAGCCGTGCTGTTGTTGACTTTCAATCCGATCTCGAGTGCGAGGTATCTGTTCGGTACTGCAGCACTAGCCGTGGCGGCACTTTTCGGACTCTTCGCGACCCGTGGTCGTTTCCGTGTGGTTGCCCTGCTTGCCGTGGCTGCACTTGTCCTGGTCTTTCCGCTCGCCGATGCGTTCAGGTACAGCACGTCGGCACAGTTCAAGACAAGCTCGCCTCTCGAATCGCTCACGTCTCCGGACTACGACGCATTTGCGCAGGTCAACAACACCGTCAACTTTGTGAATACGCACGGGGTTACCGATGGCAAGCAGGCACTCGGAGTTGTTCTTTTCTGGATTCCGCGGACCATCTGGCCCGGCAAAGCTACGGACACGGGCATCCTGCTCGCGGAGAGCCGCAACTACACGGTCAAGAACCTTTCTGCTCCGTTGTGGTCCGAGCTGTTCGTCAACGGTGGGTGGATCGCGCTGATTGTCGGAATGGTTGCTCTAGGCTTGATCGCAGGGATTCAGGACAGACGAATCGAACTGTCGCTGCGCCAGTCCAGGGCGCCGACGATCCTTGCCTGCATCCTGCCCTTCTACCTGATCATTCTGCTCAGAGGATCACTGCTGCAAGCGATGTCGTACTTCCTCGTCATCATCGGTTGTGCATTCTTCGTCTCACGGCGGGAGGTGACTCGATGACTCGGACGAACCGATTCCCGTCGAGAATCTCTGCCCGTCGCCCGCTGGAACTCGTGGGCCTTGCTCTGCTGGTGGTACTGGTCGTTTGTGCGACGGCGCTGGCGGTGCGTCAAAATTCGGCTGCCGGAAACGGCCGGTCCGCCCTCACAGCAGAGACAACGGTTCCTCAGTTGCCGCCGGACACAGCGCCGGCATCGATGTGGTTCGGCGACAGCTTCACTGCGGGCATCAACGGAATCGGGCTCGGGGCATACCCGAGAATCATCTGCGTCCGGATGGGGTGGGACTGCAATGTCGATGCTCAGGGAAGCACCGGTTTCACCAACGACGGCGCACCCGAGTATCAGGGAGCTACAACACGATTCGAGAATCGACTACAGGTGTCGATTGTCAAGGGACAGTAGGAACTGCCCAGGGGCGGTCGTGAGACCTGCCCGCTGACGGTCACGAGAACTGCCCGGTGGTGGCCATGGGATCTGCCCAGTGGGCTTGCGGCCACCACCGACCAGAGCACTCAGCTCAAGGGACTCACCCCTCGGCCGGCGAGTGCCTGGGTAAGTCGCACGGAGTCTCCGCTGGTCTGGCACACGTGGGCGTGGTGCAGTAGCCGGTCGACGGTGGCGGTCGCCAGCGTCTTGGGCATCAGCTCGTCGAACCCGGACGGGTGCAGGTTCGAGCTGATCGCGACCGACCGCTTCTCGTAGGCGGCGTCGACGAGCCGGTAGAGCCCCTCGGCGGCATCCTGGGCGACCGGCAACAGGCCGATGTCGTCGACGACAACGAGATCGGCGCGCAGCACACGGGCGATGGCCTTGGACACCGTGTCGTCGGCACGATGGCGGCGCAGCAGGACCCCGAGGTCTTCCAGGGTGAACCAGGCGACCTTCAACCCGGCCTCGACGGCTTGGTGACCGAGTGCCTCCAGTAGGAACGTCTTCCCGGTCCCCGACGGCCCGCACACGACGAGGTTTTCCCGACGGTGGACCCATTCCAGGGTGCGGAGTGCCTGCTGGGTCGGTGCCGGGATCGAGGATGCCTCGGGCTGCCACGCATCGAACGTCTTCCCGGTCGGGAACCCCGCAGCCGCCCTGCGGGTGGCCAGTGCGGAGCGTTCCCTTCCGGCGACCTCCTCGGCGAACAGAGCCTTGAGCACCTCGGCGGGCTCCCAGCGTTGGGCCTTCGCGGTCGCGACGACCTCCGGTGCGTGGCGACGGATGTGGGGCAGCCGAAGCCGCCGCAAGAGGTCCTCCAACTCGGCCGGCAACGGCGGCGCGGACGCCATCGATGGTGTGGTGGTCTTGGTCGTCATCGGGTCACCTCGTTCCCCTCGCGGCTGTCGTGCTGGCTGTCGTGCTGGCCGAGACGTGCCCATCCGGCGGTGCCCTGGGTCAGCGACCGTTCTTCGCCGGCACGGTGCTCGCCAACAGCGGGTTGCCGGGCGTGGTGGTCGAGGATCGAGGACAGATCGGCCTCGGCGAACCGGCCGTGGACGGCGGCGTGGCCGAGTGCCCAGTCGACCTCGACGGGGTCGAACAGCTTGGCCAGGCTGAGGGCTTCGGCCATCTTGACCCTCATCCGCGGCGTGCCCGCCGCAGCGGCCTCGACCAGCCACAGGCGGGCGCCCTCGCCCAGGTCGAGGAACTCGGCTTCCGCTGGGTTCTTCGCTCGCGGCTGCCGGTTCAACGGACCTTCCGGCTGCGGTGGGAAGTGCTCGTCGTTGATCCTCGGCGTGCCCGGCGTCGCGCGCGCGTGGCGGGCGACCTCGGCGGGTCCGTCCTCGCCGACGTGAACGATGACGACCTCCTCGCCGTCGCCGAGTCCTTGGGCACGAACCCACACCGTGGCGCCGAGCAGGGTGTGTGGCACCGAGTACTGGCCGGACTCGAACATCACCATCGGCGTGTTGCCCGGCACTACCCGGGTGGTGCCGAACGCGACTGTGTGCGGCTGTGTCGGGACCGGGTGTAGCCGTGTCCGCTCTTCGGCCAACATCTCGACCGGTGGCCGCTTCGTGGTCCGGTGAGCCCGGGTGTTGACCTTCTGACAGAACGCCTCACACGCCTCCTCGAGCTCGCTAAACGACGCGTACTCCTCACGCAGGTTGGTGTCCTTGGGCACCAGGTCGGCCTTGCTGATCTTCACCGACGACTCGGTGCCGCCCTTGGACGCCGGATCCGCCGGCACACAGGTGTGGACCACGACCGAGTAGTGCTCGGCGAAGGTGACGAGCTGTCCGTTGCGGACCGGGATCCCGGCGATGTGCTCGGTCGTGACGGTCTTCTCGTTGTCGGTCAGCACGTAGGTCGGCACCCCACCCAACCGGCGGAAGGTCTGGTCCAGCGCGGCGAACACGGACGGCATGGTCTTATCGCGCAGCGCGATCACGACCCGGAACCGCGACCACGCCAGCCACGCCACGAACAGAACCGTCTTGACGCCGTCGACGACAGGTCCGTCGCCGTAGTCGTACTGCAGCCACATCCCCGGCTCGGTGACCCAGGGCCGGTGGACCCGCACATGTCCTGACCGGTATGACTTCTTCACCGATGCGACCGCACGACGGGTGGTGCGCTCCGAACCCTTGTAGCCCATCGCGAGCAGCTTCTCGTGCGCTCTGTCGGCACGGACCTTGCCCTTGGACCGCTCGACCCACTCCTCGACCTTGGGCAGGTACTCATCGATCAACTGCGGCCGAGTCACGGCCTTGTCCAGCTCACCCCCGGCAGCACGGCGGTCCACGTAGTGCTTGACCGTGTGGTGCGAGCATCCGGCCAGCTCGCCGGCATCACGCAACGACCCTGTCAGGTCGTAGGCATCCAGGATTTCCATGATCTCCTCGGCAGACTTCAAGTTGTCCCTCCTCAGGGCGACGGGCGCTTCAGCACCGCCGATCGCACCTGAGGAGGGGCCTCAACCGTCGGAGCCGGTGAGGCAGACGACGTCGTGTCGGGCAGATCCCATGACCGCCACCGGGCAGGTTTCATGTCCGCCAGCGGGCAGTTTCGTGGCCGTCTCCGGGCAGAATTTCATGGCCGCCGACAGTCGATCGAGCGGTATCGAGCGGACATCATTTTCGTGGACGGTGGGCGAAACGATCTGCACATGAGTCCGATGGATTTGTTTCCCGTCATGACGTCGTACATCGATACCGTCCGGGATGCATGGCCGGATGCGCGTCTGGTGATCATCGTGCCGACATACGTCACACCTGTGCCGTACGACGGATACGACCAATTCGTATCAACGCTGCGAAGTTACGGGGAATCGGTTGCCGCGACCGTGATCGATCCTGTTGCCGACGGTTGGTACGCCGACGTGGACCTCACGACACTGAAATTCGAGGACGGTGTGCACCCGAATGCAGTGGGGAACGCAGTGATTGCTCAGAAACTGGTGGAATCGCTGACCGCCTCCGGTGTGATTCGCGAGGGCGCGCCGAATGGGGGGATTCTGCGATGAACTCGTCCCGCTTCTTCGGAGTCCTTCGTGACAAGTGGGTTGTCGTCGGCATCTCGACATTGCTCGGCCTGCTGGTAGGCGTTCTGCTGACATTGCTCACGCCGACCACTTTCAAGTCCTCGACCCAGCTCTTTCTCACCACGCCAGGGTGGGGTACACCGACCACTCTGGGCAATGCCGATTCGAGCCCTTTCCAAGGTGACGAATTCTCGCAGCAACGAGCGGGTACGTACACGCGTCTGGCGGAGGGTGCCGACTTCTCGGCCCGCGTCGCAAGTCGTCTGGGCGAGAGTGGTCTGCGTGACGTCGAAAGCATTTCGGTTCGCGTTGTGCCCGACACCGTGTTGCTCGAAATCTCTGGCACCACCGACAGCGTAGACCGGGCGTTGCAACTGACGAACGCGGCTTCGGATGAGATGAACGAGACGATCCGGCGACTCGAGACGCCGAGTGGGACTTTGATCCCGACGGTTCAGCCGCTGACTGTCGTCACGGCGTCAGCACCGACGAGCCCGGCTGGTCCGCAGACGATTCCGAACGTTCTTCTGGGGTTGGTCGTCGGATCGATGGTTGGAGTGACTGGTGTGATCTTGGCTGCTGCGAGGTCGAGAGCAGTTCAGGGTGTCGACGAATTAGCGGCCTGGACGGGTCTACCTGTGCTCGAGTCGATCCCGTACCTCGGTGACAGGGGATTGTCCGCCGAGGAAGGTGCTCAGTCGGCATCGAGAAGTTATTTTGAGAGACTGCAGTTCAACCGAGATCTCATCGGGTCAGGTACGCCCGCGTCACCCGTGCTCGTGACCGCTGCGGATGAGGGGAAGATCAGCAGGTTCGCAGCTGGCGGCATCGCCGATGCTGCTTGCGCTCTGGGGTATTCGGTGGTTCTCGTCGACTGCAACTTCCGATCCTCGCGTGCACATATCGAGTTCGGGGTCACCGACATCGTCATGTCGGACAGCGTCCTCGATGATGTTCTGATCTCGACACCGCTGCATCCGACTCTCCTCCGGAGCGGTTCGCCGACCGAAACTCCGGAGCGAGTCTTCGAGTCTGAGTCGTTCAGGCGCATGCTGCGAGATCTGAGTGCCAGGTTCGACGTAGTGGTTGTTTTCGACTCCGGCGGGACGCAGTACGCTGACTCGGGCCGACTGGCCAAGGTATGCCGTTCGATAATCCTTGTCGTTCAGTCTCATTCGACAAACATGCAGACGTTGATGGCGAAGATTCACGATCTGGAAATCGCAGGAGCGAAAATCGAAGGTTCGGTCCTCTTGACGACCACGCGCCGAACGCAGCGAGGGGCAGTGTTGCCCGTGAATCGGCCAGACACAACTGACTCGGTGGCAAGTTACACGCCACGGCGCGACGGAGACACACGCACACAGCGATCTCCAAGAAAGGCGAACACATGAATGCACTCAGCACTGCCGCGCGAATTCTGAGGCGGGGGTGGGCAATACCTGTCTTCGCGGTGCTCGGCTTGATCCTCGGTGCTTTCATGGCCATCTCGAGTCCGTCGTCCTACACGTCGACAACTGTGCTGTTCATCGGCTCGCCGATCAGTGCTGACTCGGCTGGCGCCTACCAGGGCGATCTGTTTTCTCAGCAACGAGCGGCGACCTATGCCCAACTGTTTTCGAGCGACGATCTGGCGGTCAAGGTGATCGACGACCTGGGTCTTCCAATGAGCGGACATGATTTGGCCTCGCAGGTTTCGGCGGCAGCAGTTGAGAAAACTGTGCTCTTGCAGGTCTCGGTCACGGATTCGACGGCCGAAGGATCGGCCGGTATCGCCAATGCGTATGCGAAGAATTTTGCACAATATGTGGGGCAGTTGGAGACCCCTAACGGTGGTGGCCGTCCGAATACCTCCGTCCAGGTGGTCACCGAGGCCAACGCTGAAGATGCCAGTGGGGGTTCGAATCTCGTGATGACGTCCTTGTTCGGCATCTTCGGTGGCCTGGTCGTCGGCATCGGCGTCCGGGTGCTCCTTGGGCGGCTCGACCGGTCCGTTCGAAGCGCTTCCATGCTCTCGGCCGTTGCAGGTGTACCGATTTTGGCGACAGTTCCGGAATCGGCCTCGCGGGGATTTCGCGCGTTGACGTTCCCCGCCGACGGCGCGACCGCCTATGCCGAGTCGATACGCAAGCTCAGGACAGGTATCGAGTTCGCCGGCCCGAGTGCCGACGCGATCCGTTCGGTCCTCATCGCCTCGCCTCGGTACTCGGAGCCTGCGGGGTGCATCGCAGCCGATCTCGCGGTTGTCCTGTCCGAAGCGGGACGTCGAGTGCTGTTGGTGGACGGTGACTTGAGGTCGCCGAGCTTGGATTCATACCTCGGTATCAAGCCGGCAGTCGGCTTTTCCGACGTGCTGGCCGGTGCGATTCCGCTCGTGGACGTGCTCGTTCAGGTACCCGGTCGCTCATTGACTCTGCTGCCCGCCGGCTCGATACGATCCGATTCCGGTGATGCCATCGCATCGGTCTCGGCACGCGAGATGCTTTCGGAAGCCTCCGAGAAATTCGAATACACGATCGTCGTGGGTCCACCGTTGTCGCTCTATTCCGATTCGGCTGTGATCGGCTCAGTCGTCGACGGCGTGGTTCTTGTTTCAACACAGAGTATTTCGTCGGTCGACGAGGTGGAAGGCGCAGCGACCACGCTGCGCGCTGCCGGCGCGAACCTGTTGGGCGCGGTGCTGTCGGGTGTCGGACGGGGTGGCTTGGTCAAGGTCCGCAGCCGTGTGAGTGTGGTGGACGAGCCTGCGGCGAACGAGCCTCCGGTGAATGATGCATCGAATGAACCAGTCGGCGCGTGGCCTCCCGTTGAACGAGGAGCCGGCGCGCAGGTAGTACACGCAGAACCAGGTGTGGGATCGACGGGGAAGAATGAAGTGGACAAGCATGATTCGGGGGATTCGGCCGAATCTCCGGCCGAAGATATGCGCATCGATTTCGACGAATGGGAGCCGGCGGAGACTGAGGGGCGCTACACGCGCAGTGATCTGGACAGTCCGACAGTGGCGATCCCTCGCTCGATGCTCCGCACAAAGGTCGCGCAGAAGGCGAACCTCTCGAGTGACGAGTTGCCGACCGATAAGCGGCAGGTAAGATCACTCGGTGGGAACGGCGATTTCGATTCCAGGTCGAATCACCCGTCGCAAGCTTCGGATTCCGTGCAGCAGAATTGAATTGGAATTCGATTTCCAGGTTCGGGATGTCAACGTCACCGGACATTGCGGCGTAAGGCTGTGTGTGAGAAGGGGTGGCTGATTCGGTGAACGCCGATGCCCGAAAACGGAAACGGGTGAGTATCGAAGGTTCGCGGGACAGGAAATTTCGTGCAGTTGCCATCGGCATTGCGCTGGTGTCGTCAGTGCTTCTCGTAGTGGCCGGCCTCAGGCTCTCTGATGGAGTGGACCCAAACGCGAGGGTTGACGCGGCGGTGTCATCACATCCCGCCGTCGAGCTTCCGGACAACGGACAGTCGACCGGCAAAATGGTCTTTGCGCACTACTTCCCGCCGTATCCCCTTTCGATCGACAACCTACCGTCGGGCGAAGACTATTACGCCACGCAGTATCTCAATCCGAACGGTGAACGAGGTTCATACGCCGCATTCGGAGGGTTTCTTCGAGACCGACCGCAACCACGGCCTGTTTCAGCTGACCCACAGTGGAGGCAGCGAGATCTCGAAGATGAAGTACGGCAGGCAATCGACGCGGGAATCAGTGGGTTCTCGGTTGACATTCTGACGAAGTCGTCGAACCCGTTGTGGTCTTCGTCCGTTCCGTCCCAACTTCTCGCCGCTTCGGCTGCGGTTGATCCTGCGTTCGAAATAATGCTGATGCCGGATATGAACGGCGAACTCGGCACATTGGACCCCGCGAATCTGGCAGGCGAGTTGTCGCGGTACGCGTCATCGCCGTCGGTTTTTCGATTGACGGACAACCGGGTGGTGATTTCGCCCTTTCTTGCCGAGAAACACGACCCGGCGTGGTGGTCGCAGTTTCTCGAAATCATGAAGGCCCGCTACGGGATCGAGGTGGCCTTCGTTCCACTCTTCCTGAACTCCACCACGAATATGGATTCATTCGCGTCGATAAGCTATGGAATGTCGACGTGGGGTGGACGTAACCCTTCCTTCAATCCAGTGACGGACACCGGGATCGGCTCGCCACTGGATCAGGTGAACCGAGCGCACGCTCTCGGCAAGATATGGATGCAGTCGGTCTCGTTCCAGGATGCGCGTCCCAGCCAATCGGTTTTCGACGAAGCGCAGAACACTGGGAATCTCCGAAACACCTGGCAGATTGCGCGCGAATCGGATAGCGAATGGGTGCAACTAATTTCGTGGAACGACTACAGCGAAGGTACGGCGTTTGCACCGAGCGAGGGGCACGGTCGTGCGCTGCTCGATTTGAACGCATATTTTGTCGACTGGTTCAAGACCGGAACGGCACCGGCGATTGCACGTGATATCGCGTACGTCACCTATCGGAACCAGCTGTCGTCCGCGCAACCCGCACTACCCTCGGTATCACCGATGATTCTGCGTGCGGGGTCGTCCCCGGTTCGCGACACGATCGAGGTTTTGACCTTCTTGGTCGAAGGTGCCGAAGTGAAAGTCACGGTCGGCGGTACGACGACCACGTGCAGTGCCGATACAGGGATGGACATCTGCACGGTTCCATCGGCGGTCGGCGCCGTCTCGGTCAGCGTGGTTCGAAACGGGGCGGAAGTGGCTTCGGCGAAGGCACATTCAGACGTCGTGTCCACTCCTGCGGTTCAGAACATGGAGTACCTGGTCGATTCGAGTTTTGGACGATAATCAGCAGTCCGACGGCGGTGACTCGCCTCTGAAGCGCGCTTGGAGCCAGACTGCGGTCTCGGACCCCGGATCCAGATTATTGTGAGTTTGGCCTGCCCTGACGATGTGCTGCACCGAATCGCCGAACGCACAGGCATTGTCGACGGCCTCTTGCACCCACTGTGGGCGGATCGTCTGATCAGCGTCGCCGTTGATGACCAAGAGTGGTCCTCCGGCCGGACGCTGCGGAAGGGCGATCGATATGAGCCAGTCGCGCAAGACTGCTCCGGCCTCGTCGGAGTTCGGCAGGGTATCGGCGGGATTCAGTCGTGATGCTTGTTCGCCGCGTTCTTTCAACACCGGACCCGCACATGCCAGCCACATCGCAGAGTTGCTCGCCAGCGCGCCGTGTAGGTAGTTGCCTGGATCGGTGCCGGGTCGAGCGATGGTCAGCCCAGATACTACGTACGACATCATGATCTGCTGTTCATGCGTCAGCCACTGCGACTGGGCCAAGTCGGCGAGCTTGGAAAGATCTGCCGCCGGAGCCAGCGCTACCGATCCGACAAAATTCAATTCGGGCGCGTAGAAACCGGACAACTCTGCCGCCGCCCATGTCGCCTGCCCGCCGATCGACACGCCGAGTCCTGCCCATTTCCCGGACGTGTCCGGGACCATTTCTCGCGCCGCGCGAACTCCGTCGATCAGGTTGAATGCGCTGGTGTTCGGATCGAGGTACGGGTTGATGCCGCCTGCCGGACCCAATCCTTGGTAGTCGGTCATGACTGCGACGAACCCAAGTTTCATCAAAGGGACGATCGTGCTCGCGTAACCCAGGAGATTCGGGTACATCGAAGGTCCGCACTCCGCAGTCACTCCCGTTGTGCCGTGACCGACGGTGACAACAGACCGCCCGCCGGGTGGTGGATCGCCTTCCGGAACGAAGACGACTCCAGACACGACCGTTGAGCTTCCGTCCATACCTGAAGTTGATCGGTACGTGATCTGGTGGGCAGTCGCGCCCACGTCGGCGATCAGTGGATCGATTTCGTCGAACGCGGACGCACTTTCCAGTTTGCCTCTGGCCGCGACGGCGTCGGCGCTGATCGAGGGAAGAGGTACGGACGTAGGAGTCGGTTTTGAGGGCCTTGTGTGGGCAGTGCAACCGGTCAGAAGCGCCACGGTTGTCGCTGCAACGACTACAAATACTTGGGACGACGTTGTAATTCCGTCCCGGGTAGACGTGCGCATCATGCTCCGAGTCGCTCCTGATCGCGCTTCGACACGGTGAGTTTTCGGTCTCCGAACGCATCGAGTGCAGAGGCAACTATCAACCGGCGGACGCGTTCTCGCGAACTGCGATGGAACAGGTTGTGATCGCCGGAGCCTGAGAACAAGACCTGTGGAGGATTCCTCGATCTCGAAAGACGCGCTATACCTCGTCGGCCTCTGTTCGCCTCGAACCACGCTTCGTCTTCCGGCGAGAGTGACACTGCAGTTTTTGTCCCGCGGCGGGTCAAGGTCCGAAGCATCGACTCGGGGGCATTGACCAATCCGAGGAAACCGAGACCGAGCCACACCGGGTAGGGGACGTACCGCTGAGCTCGTCGTCCGGAATTGCGAATTGTTCTGGCCACGAGGAAAATTCGGTTTGCAACGTCAGACTCCATTGCATCGACGTGTGCTTTCTTCACTGGTGGTCGGCGATTGTTGATCGACCAGTTCACTATGTTGAGAAGCACCACGGACCTTGCGCCGCGCTGGCTTGCTGCATAGGCGCCCATCCATGCGCCGGAACACATTCCGACGTGCATCCGGCGGGACGGCGGCACGTCGAGAGTGTCGACGAGATCCAACACATTGCGGCGCGCTTCCGGAGACACGATGGGCGTGCTCTCGTCGGTGCAGACCGTGCCGCTGTCTCCTGTGCCCATCCTGTCGAAGCGAATCGAGCGAATACCGTGCGAGGCGAGAGTTCGAGCGGACTCGACCCACAGTCTCGCCGGCCCGATCCGGTGCTCGTTCGCGGTGCTGTGAAAGATCGCTGTGGCAGCGTGGCTCGCGGTCGTGCGGGATGCGGTGGAGATTGCAAATAGTGATCCGGTGGACCGTCGTTCCAATATTTCCCAGACTTCTTCGCCGTCGTCAGCCGTCGCGACATGCGCCGCCGACGTGATCTCTGGATCGACGGAAGTCTTGTCCTCGCCGAATTGTCGCGACACCCAACTCGAAATCCGCTGTATGTCGTGCGTAGGCACCGAGAGTACGAAACTGCTGGGGGAAACGAACTGATTCTGGCGTTCGACGAATATGCGTTCAGCACCGGATCGCTCGAGCATCCGTACCACGCGGGGCGAATCAGCGAATTCAGGGCGAATCGCGGCGAGGACTTTTGTCGACGAACTCGGATCGAACGTGCTGAGGTCAAGTCCGGAAAGGTCATTCACCGCTGCGGAAGCCAGCAGGCCGCCGACGATCGATGTGCAATCGTCGTGGTGGGGGTCGTCGTCGACCGAAACGCGGTACAGCGACGTCAGTTCTCGAACATAGGCCCTACCGGATATGACCGGATCCCACAAGACCATCGCACGTAGGTCGCCAAGTGTATCTACGGTGGACGCGGCCAGTAGGGCCCCTGCACGCAAACCTGCGACGGCAACGGACTCGATACCTGTGCGCCGCACGTACGAAACGGCTGCTGTCACGCTGGCCTGCCAGTGCGCAACTGCTAGCGGGTCATCCTGCCGACCGGATGAATCTCCTTGTCCCTCATAGTCGAAACGAAGAGCGAGGAATCCGTGCTCGGCAAGTTCTTGGGCGAGTTGGCGCAGTCCCCGATAAGCGCTGATGTGTTCCTTCGCGAGGGGTGGACATATGACCACGGCACCACGCACGGCAGCATCCGACGGCAGGTGAACCGAGGCGAACAGTGCCCCATCACCAGGGCCCGGAATCCACGTGTCGATCGTGCGAATCCCGGTCGGTGTCTGGCGGTCGCGGAGGCGCCGGGTGGTGATCGCCAGCAGGGTGGGGTTGGGTGCGTGTAGTGCGGACATCACGGTTGTCATGTTGGCCATCGATTTGTTCAAGGACCTCTCCACACATTGATTCGGCCTGCCAGTTTCGCGTAGTTCTCCGGTTTCCAGAGGATCCGGTAAACTTCCCGCTACAGATAACATACCGCAAGTATGTTTTGCGGCGGATGAACAGTGCAAGAGTTGGATATGGGGGTGCGTACAGCGATGGATCCAGTGTTCGGTGCGTCGTTGGGCGCTGCCTCGGTTCGTATTGTTCGGGCCGACCCCCAGCCGGAAACCGGATCCACGAGCGGTCGATTCCTGACTCGGACTGTAGATGCATACGACGCCTCTCCGGTCCGGACAGCCGCGATTCACCTAGTTGCTGCGGTCCGCGGGGACACGTCACGGATGGTCATTTCGGTTCCCGACGAGCGGCAGAACGTAGCGCTCGAATCAGAACTGCGTGCCCGAGGTATCGAGGGCGTTGTCACGGTGCCGGAAGCGGTTGCCGTTGTCGCGTTGGTACGGACTTCGGGTGCGGCCGAAGGTTTTCGGTTACTTACAGTTCTCGATATCGGTCGAACCGGAGTGACTGTCTCGATGATCGAGATCGGGACCGCGACAACCATCGCGTCCACGCGGTCGACGGCACTCGCCGGTGACAGGCTCGACGGGGTTGTCGCGGAGTTACTTCCCGCAACCACTGTTGATGCAGCCCTCGACGCTGATTCAGCGTTCGACGCCCGCGAAGTCAAGGAGTATCTCGCCAGTGGCTCCCGTCGTGCGCAGGTGATGCCCGTTCCCGAATCCATGTGCATCCGTTTCGATTCGGTTGTCAAGCGTGAAGTCGAAGACACGCTGATGGTGATTCGAGAAGTTGCGGCACGCGCTCGGTGTGTCCCTGACGCTTTGGTTCTCGTCGGAGGAGGCGCCCGAATTTCACTGGTGGAGAAGATACTCGCGCGGGAGTTTTCGGTACCGGTGATCAGGCCGGCCGAGCCCGAGCTCGCCTCGGCCAAGGGCGCAGCATTGATAGCCGAGGTCTTACATCAGGAGCACCCCAGCTCGGAAGTCGCGGTTTCGGACGTCGCGGTTTCGGCAGTCTCCGACTCGGAAATCGCAACGGATACTGTAGAAATGTCTTCCGATCAGGCCGTGGTGCACAGCGTCGGTGAAACCGAAGAAGACACCGAATCGGATTCGCTACCTGCTGGTGGGCTTGGGAGGATGCAAATCCTTGTGGGCGTCGGGTTCTCGATGGTTGCGCTGACCAGCTTCCTCGCGTGGGCGGTGCTGCGCCCGTTTTCGGATCCTGCACAGGCGGAACCGCCGCAGGCGCAAACAACGGCAATTGTCGCGCCGGTACCTACCTCCGACTTGCTGCCGCCGACCACGACCAGAGCAATCGATCCACTGACCGAGCGGAATCGGGCACCGGTCAATTTGGTGCGTTCGTGGAGGTACTGAACACAGAGACTCGCGTCAGGTGAACAGTTGGGAACTCCAGTCCTTGCCGTCGGCGAGACCGCCGGGGCAAGCGAAGACCGCAGAACCGACGTGCTGGATGTATTCGTTCAGCGCATCGTGTCGTGAAAGGTTTTGCTGCATCGGAACAAACTGCTCGACCGGATTCCGGCAGTACGCAACGAAGAACAGTCCCGCGTCCAGGTGGCCGAAGCCATCGGAGCCGTCCGTGAAGTTGTATCCGCGGCGCAAGATCTGAATCCCACCGAGTTCCTCGGCAGAGGCCAGGCGCACGTGTGAATCCTCCGGGATGACGAAGTCGTGTCCCATTTTGGAATCGAGATCGAGCTCGTCGAACTCGTCCTTGCCGCCGAGCGGCGCTCCGCTGCGTTTGGAGCGGCCGATGACAGCTTCCTGTTCCTTGAGTACTGCGCGATCCCACTGCTCGATCAGCATGCGGATTCGTCTGGCGACGAGGAATGATCCGCCCGCCATCCAGGCCTGATCGTCAGTGGGATCAACCCAGACGTGCTGGGCGAGTGCGTTTGGATCTTCCGCCTTGATGTTGGCTGTTCCGTCCTTGAACCCGAACAGATTTCGTGGTGTCGCCTGCGTCGTCGAGGTCGAGGATGTTCGTCCGAACCCGAGTTGCGACCATTTGACCGACGCGGTCCCGAACGCGACTCGCGCGAGGTTGCGGATCGCATGGACGGCAACCTGGGGATCGTTGGCGCACGCTTGGATGGCGATGTCGCCCCCGCTCCGATTCGGGTCGAGGTTGTCCGCACGGAAGTGGGGGAGATCGAGCAGGGCAGCAGGTTTCTTGTCTGCGAGCCCGAAACGGTCGTCGAAAAGTGACGGTCCGAATCCGATGGTCAGGGTGAGTTGCGACGGCGCGAGATCGAGTGCCTCACCCGTATCGCTCGGTGGTGCATACGGACCGTCGCCGGTCGCTCCGTCTTCGGTTGCTTCCTGACCCGCCGTCATTCGTTCGGCCATCGCCGTCCACGTCTGCAGCAGCGTGATCAGTTCGTCGCGCGACTTCGTCGTCACATCGAAAGCGACGAAGTGCATACGATCCTGGGCCGGCGTCGTGATGCCTGCCTGATGCTCGCCGCGAAAGGCGACCACGTCTGCGTGATCGGCGCCGGAACTCTCGTCGGCGGTCACCCGCCCGATGACGGCACCGGCACCGGCCAGAACGGCGCCGGCCCCCACGGCGCCGAACAGTCGGCGTCGTGAGACTGCGTGCGGTGCTGCGTTTTCCGCAGCGGGTGTGCCTTCTGGTGAATCAGTCATCTACTGTCCCGCGACTACTTCCTGGACCTGGCTGACCTCGGCGGACAGTGCATCGATTTTACGCGAGAGTTCCTGACGCTGCGCCTCGGTGACGGTGTCGTAGTACACGAATCCGTCGCCGACCCGGAACTGCGCCAGCGCAGCGTCGAGGTCGGCGAATCGGTCAGCGATGCGCTGGGCGAGCTCGGGATTACGTTCCTGCAGAATCGGGTTCAGTGCCGCGATCGCCGCTTGCGAGCCGTCGACGTTGGCCTGGAAATCCCACAGGTCGGTGTGCGAGAAGATGTCTTCCTCGCCGGTGATCTTGGAAGTCGAGATCTCGTCGAGCAGTCCTTGGGCGTCGCCGGCGATCTTGGTTGGATCGATCGTGTAATCCTCGGCATTCAGCTGGTCGGCAAGATACTGAATGTCTTCGAGCAGTTGATCGGCGACCGCGTTGGTATCCGGCTGAAGCCCGGTCACCCACAAATCCTTCTCGAGGCGGTGGAATCCCGTCCAGACCTGACCGGGCTCCAGATCCGCTTCGCGCAGGTCCAGCTTGGGATCGAGTTCGCCGAAGCTCTCGGCTTCGGGTTCGATGCGCTCGTAGTAGGTACGTGCGATTGGGAAGAGTGCCTTCGCCTGGTCGACGTTGCCGGATTGGACGGCGGCGACGAACTGAGCAGCGGTGTCCTGCAGCGCGACGATCTGGCTGCGGATGTACCTCCGGTAGCCGTCGGCAGCTTCGGCGAGTTGGCCGCTCTCGTCGGTGGCCGCCTGCGAATCGCCCGTGACGACGAAGTCCTGACGGATGCCGGTTCCGACCATGCCCGGCTTGCACGCGAGTTGATAGGTCGCAGCCTCGGGGAGGGAGACGATCAGCTGCCGGGTAAGGCCGGGGCCGATGTTCTCGACTTCGCCCATCGCTCGATCGCCCTCGGCGAAGACGTAGAACTCGGTGACCTTCGAGCCGTTGTTCGTCACCTGGAACGTCGCACTGCCAGTGGTTCCAGTGGTGGCACTGACGTCACACGAATCGTCGGTGGCCGTGACGACGATGTCGCCGTCGCTCGCGGTCGTCTTCTCGGTGCATGCGGCGAGGGAGAAGGGAAGTACCGCGGCCGTGGCCAGTACGAGGGTGGATTTACGCATGTCGGCAATGCCTCTCAGGATTTTTCGGGAACGTGTGTGTCGTGCGCAGGCGGGGTTGTCGGTTCCGATGGGCTCGACGGAAGGGGACGTAGGAAGAGCGCGAGGACGACTACGAGGTAGACGACCCATGCGACGGCTTGCAGGACGGTCGGGTCCGGGCGGAAGTTGAAGATTCCGGCGAGGACGGTGCCGTACCAGGTCGACGGGTCGTAGCCGGGTGTCAGGTTGAACGCGAGATTCGAACCGCCCGGCAGGACGTTTCCGGTCTGCAGAGCGCGAACACCGTACGAGAGGATTCCGGCGGCTACGACGATGAGGAAGATCGCCGTGTACCGGAAGAAGGTCGTCAGGTTGAGACGGAGGGCGCCGAAGTACATGGCGACGGTCAAGACGGCGGCCAGGAGAATTCCGAGGAGCAGTCCGACCAACGGCCAGGAGCTGCCTGCGGTGTTCTCGGCGTAACCGACCATGAGCAACGCAGTCTCGACGCCTTCACGACCGACCGCGAAGAACGACAGCGACAAGATGGCGACGGGTCCGGCGATCAACGCCTTCTCCATCCCCGCTTTCAGATCTCCGGAAATGTTTTTGGCGGCCGTGCGCATCCACAGGACCATGATCGTGACGATGACGACGGCGATCAGGGAGGCAACGCCCGCGATGATCTCCGCGGTCAGGCCGTCGACCGTCGACGTTCCGTAGTGGATCGCGAAGAAGATGATCGCCACCATCGCGACGGCGATCGCGACGCCGAGCCACACCCATTTCAGTGCGTCCTTGCGCTGGGCCTTCACGAGGTAGGCGGCGAGAATCATCACCACGATGCCCGCTTCGAGGCCTTCGCGCAGACCGATCAGGCCACTGCCGAATAACTGGGTGGCAACTGATGGTGTGCTCGCGGCAGCGAGTACCGACACGGGCACGGGCGACTCCTGACTGAGTGAGTGCAACAGCTTCTGACGAACGCATGAGGCTAGGCCAGCCTTAACTCAGAAGAAGATACTCCATCATCGACGGCGAACCATGCTCTCACCTGTACTTTTGCTGTTCTTTACTAATGGATTCGGGAGTAGTTCACTCGCATGTGGATGATGGAGGGGTGTACCGAACTCCCGCAGCCCGCAGAAGTCCCCGGCGTCTCTCGCGAGCCGTAGCAGCAGTAGCTGCCGGAACAGCTTTGCTGGGCGCAGGCATCGTGGCGTGTGGATCGAACGAACCGAAAGTAGCCATTCCGGAGGGCATACCCCCAGGTACCGGCTCTCCGACGCCGCCGATCGACATCAATGCTCCCGGCCGCAGTGCTGATCAACTCGCCGACTGGGCAGCGGGATTGTCGGACGACATCGGGATCGGGACGACGGCACTCGAGGCCTACGGGTACGCCGCTGCGGTCATGGCCGAGACGCTTCCCGGCTGCGGAATCGGGTGGACAACTTTGGCCGGTATCGGCAGCGTCGAGAGCCGCCACGGGACCTACGACGGCTCGTCGGTCGACGCGTTCGGCCAGGTTGCTCCGATCATTCGGGGAATCCCTCTCGACGGTGGCCCGGGAGTTGCCGAGATCCCCGACACCGACGGCGGGGCGATGGACGGCGATCCAGTGCACGACCGTGCGATGGGGCCCATGCAGTTCATCCCCGAGACGTGGCTCAAATGGGGAGTCGACGCCAACGGCGACGGCCGGGTGGACCCCGACAACATCGACGACGCTGCCCTCACGGCCGCCCGCTACCTGTGTGCACGCGGGGGAGACCTCACTTCCGCTGCCGGATGGCAGCAGGCACTGATGGCGTACAACCTCTCGGGCGACTATCTCGCGCTCGTTCGTGATCGTGCGTCGGCGTATTCAGTCGGGGTACGGCCGGACTGACGGTGATCGATCCGCAGGTCGGACCCGTGACCGCGCGTCGATAAAGAAGCCTTCGGCCCGTGCGGTTAGGCTGTGTGCTGGCACTACAGAGGTGCTGGCACTGCAGAGGCCCAGCCGCGATCGTGGTCCTCTTTCGACCGGAGGGGTCGGAGCCCAAGTGTCAAGCACGCAGAGCGTGCCCCAATGCGAAGCCCATTCGAAGGAGAACCACACAGTGGCCAGTATTGAGCAGGTCGGAGCTCGCGAGATCCTTGATTCCCGTGGTAACCCCACGGTTGAGGTCGAGGTTCTGCTCGAAGACGGAAGTTTCGCCAGGGCTGCGGTGCCGTCCGGCGCTTCGACGGGTGAGCACGAAGCCGTCGAACTGCGCGACGGTGGCGCACGCTACGGCGGAAAGGGCGTCGAGAAGGCCGTGGAGGCTGTGCTCGGCGAGATCGCTCCTGCCATCATCGGCATCGACGCAACCGAGCAGCGCACGGTCGACCAGGCGCTGCTCGACGCGGACGGCACCCCGGACAAGTCGCGTCTCGGCGCAAACGCTCTGCTCGGTGCCTCGCTTGCCGTGGCTCGCGCCGCCGCCGAGTCCTCGGGCCTCGAGCTGTTCCGCTACGTCGGTGGCCCCAACGCTCACGTTCTCCCTGTCCCGATGATGAACATCCTCAACGGTGGCGCGCACGCAGACACCGGTGTCGACGTCCAGGAGTTCATGGTTGCTCCCATCGGCGCACCGAGCTTCAAGGAATCGCTGCGCTGGGGCGCCGAGGTCTACCACTCCCTGAAGTCGGTTCTCAAGGAGAAGGGCCTCTCCACCGGTCTCGGCGACGAAGGCGGATTCGCGCCCGACGTCGCAGGCACCAAGGAAGCACTCGACCTCATCACGATCGCCGTGAACAAGACCGGCCTCAAGCTGGGTACCGACGTCGCGCTCGCTCTCGACGTCGCTGCCACCGAGTTCTACACCGACGGCACCGGCTACAAGTTCGAGGGCAAGAACCGCACCGCGGCCGAGATGGCGGCGTTCTACGCCGAGCTCATCGACGCCTACCCGCTCGTTTCCATCGAGGATCCGCTCGACGAAGACGACTGGGACGGCTGGGTCGCACTCACCGATCAGATCGGCAACAAGATCCAGCTCGTCGGCGACGACCTCTTCGTCACCAACCCCGAGCGCCTCGAAGAAGGCATCGTCAAGGGTGCGGCCAACGCACTCCTGGTGAAGGTCAACCAGATCGGCACCCTGACCGAGACCCTCGACGCCGTCGATCTCGCTCACCGCAACGGCTACAAGACGATGATGAGCCACCGTTCCGGCGAGACCGAGGACACCACCATCGCCGACCTCGCGGTTGCCGTCGGCAGCGGCCAGATCAAGACCGGTGCTCCGGCACGCAGCGAGCGCGTTGCCAAGTACAACCAGCTGCTGCGCATCGAGGAAAACCTCGGCGACGCAGCACGTTACGCCGGCGAGGTTGCGTTCCCGCGCTTCGCTTTCGAGGCCTGACGGAAATCTAAGATTCAGTAGTGTCTGCACAGCGCGGTAAGCCACGATCCCCCGGCGGAAGTCCGGGGGGTCGTGGTTCCCGTCGTGGGGACACACCGTCGCGTGCGCGTCGGGACAGTGCCCGACGCCCACGCGTGTCGGAACCTTCGGTAGATCCGGAAGCAGTCGATTCCGCTGTGACAGACCCCGCGCAACCGGGGGTCTCCGCCGAGAAAGCGTCGGCGCGAGGGTCGAAGTCGGCCCTGGGGAAGAGCGGAACCAACAAGTTCTGGTCTCGGCTTCCGAAGTCGGACAACACCATTTTCGGCTTGTCCACCAGTCGGGCAGTTGTGCTCGCGATGGTTGTGCTCATGCTGGCGCTGACACTGGCAGTGCCGCTCCGTACTTACATCAGCCAGCGTTCGGATGCCGCGCAGGTGGCGGCGGAACGTCAGGTACTCGAGGAAGAGCTGCGAAAGCTGCAAGGGCAGAACGCGCGCTTCGACGACCCTGCGTACATCGAAGCTCTTGCACGAGAACGCCTTCGGTACGTCAAACCGGGCGAGACCCCGTTCCAGGTTCAGCTTCCCGGTGACTACAAGGAACCCGAGAAGAAGCAGGAAAAGGAAACACCGCTCACAGGCCCGTGGTATCGCGATCTGTGGCAAACGATTTCGGAACCGCCAGTGGTTCCCGAGACGACGACACCGGCCCCGATGCCGTTGGCGCCGATAGAGCCAGAAGAACAAGGAGTACCCACCGGGTGAGCAACACGTCCGAAAATTCCCCACAGGTTTCACAAGCGGATCTCGACGCCGTTGCCGCTCAATTGGGCCGTGAGCCACGCGGAGTGATCGAGATCGCGTACCGCAGCCCGGACGGTCAGCCGGGCGTGGTCAAGACCGCCCCCAAACTTCCGGACGGAACACCGTTCCCGACGTTGTACTACCTCACGGACCCGCGACTGACTGCCGAAGCGAGCCGTCAGGAATCCGCCGGCGTCATGCGTGAAATGACCGAACGCCTGACCCAGGATCCGGAACTTGCCGCGGCCTATCGACGGGCATACGAGTCGTACCTTGCCGAGCGGGACGCGATCGAATCTCTGGGAACCGACTTTGCCGGCGGTGGGATGCCGGATCGTGTCAAGTGCCTGCACGTGCTGATGGCACATTCGCTTGCCAAGGGACCCGGCGTCAATCCGCTCGGTGACGAGTCCGTCGCGTTGGCCGGTCACGGAAAGCTGCGCGGCACTGCAATTCCCGCGGACTGGCCTGGCATCGACGATGCCGACAACACCGACCGGTGACTCGCCGTGTCGCCGCAGTCGATTGCGGTACCAACTCCGTTCGACTGCTGATCGCGGACGTCGGCGCCGACGGTCGTCTGGTGGATGTCCGGCGCGAGATGCGCGTCGTGCGACTCGGTCAAGGTGTTGATGCGACAGGGACATTCGCGCCCGAGGCCATCGAACGCACCCGGGTCGCGCTGGTCGAGTACGCGTCGATGATCGCCGATGCCGGAGCAACCGCCGTTCGCATGGTCGCCACCTCGGCTACTCGCGACGCTGCGAATCGGGAAGAATTCTTCACGATGACGCGGGACGTGCTCGGCGCGGTGGTTCCCGGATCCGGAGCAGAGGTCATCACCGGCGACGAAGAGGCGCGCCTCTCGTTCAGCGGTGCTGTGGGAGAACTCGATCCGTCGGAGGGCCCCTTCGTGGTGGTCGATCTCGGCGGCGGATCCACCGAAGTTGTCCTCGGCGACACGTCGGGCGTCCAGGCTGCGTACTCCACCGACATCGGCTGTGTGCGCGTCACGGAGCGGTGCTTACCGTCGGATCCGCCTACAGCAGAGCAGGTTTCCGAGGCGACGGCTTTCGCGACCACGAAACTTGCCGAGGCGTTCGAGGCCGTACCCGTCGAGAAGGCGCACACGTGGGTGGGTGTCGCTGGAACCATGACGACGCTGGCCGCGATCGCGCAGGATCTTCCGGAGTACGACGCCGAGAAGGTGCACCTGTCGAGGATTTCGTTCAATCAACTGTTCGACGTGTGCGAGCGTCTCATTGCTATGCCTCGGGTTGATCGTGCTGCCTTCGGCCCGATGCATCCGGGGCGGGTGGACGTCATCGGCGGCGGAGCGATCATCACCACGGTGCTGGCTCAAGCGTTCGAAGCCAAAGCCGGGATCACCGAACTGGTTGTCAGCGAACACGACATACTCGACGGCATCGCGATGTCGGTAGCTCAGACCGACCCGATAGTCTGATCCCTGCCGCACCCGACCCGTCGGGTGCGGCAAGGCCCCCATAGCCCAATTGGCAGAGGCAACGGACTTAAAATCCGTCAAGTGTCGGTTCGAGTCCGACTGGGGGCACCACGTAGATCCTCCTGCACATTGAATCGAAAAACCCCGCTCGTCCTCTTCGGACGGGCGGGGTTTTCCGTGGAGCAGTGACTGACCACCACGTGGCTACTGAGCCCAGACGGTCGTCCCTGCAGGAGCATTCAGCGTGTTGACGAGATCGATGCCGGCTACGACAGCCGCGCCGCCGCCGCCGAGGATCGTTCCGGCGACACCGCCGATTCCGGCGCCTGTTGCGAGGCCACCCAGGCACAGTGCCGCGGCGACGGGGAGTCCGACGATGGTCAAGCCCAGCGGAGCGCCGACAGCGCAACCGATTCCGGCGCCGACGATGGTGCCGAGCAGGCTGCCGACCTGAGTGCCGAGTCCGAGTTGGCTCTGGAAGTGCGCAATCGCCCGATCATTCTCCTCGGGCGAGGCGACGGGCGTCCATTCCTTTGCCGCAGGCGCACTCTCGGGTCGAGGTGTTGCCTTCGCAGAATCGGTGATCGGTGTCAGCGTGAGGGTCTTACCGTCTTCACTGATCGTGCGATCGAAGGGGAACTGTAGATCCCCGAGGTTGTATGCGAGAGGCAGGGAAACAAGGTCGGCTCCCTTGCTGTCCTGCAAGACGACGGACTTGCCGTCGCCGGACACCTTGAACAGCCCGGCGTCGATGGTGGTGACGATCGACTTGTCGACGACCTTCGCTTCGTAATTCACGTCGGTCGACGGATCAGCTGATGCGATCCCTGTTGATGCTCCGACTGCAGCGACCGCTAGAGCAGTCACAGCCGCCTTCTTGAAGAAACCCATAGTTCAACCCCGTGTTCGCCTGCGTGTGCTCGCAGAAATTCGACAACTTCGGACATTGGTAAACCCCCGACAAAGCCTTCGTATTAAAGCAGACCGAAGTGACGGAAGGGATAGTTGCGCTCGGGCCGACCGGAAGCGGCCGGTGTAATCGAATGTGCAGCGTGCAGTATCAAGTTGTCGAACATGTGTGCGAAAATGTGGAGATGCGGTTGACCGAGCAATCCCCGGACTGCTGCCCCAATGGACACCGGCTCACGGCGAACACATGCCTTGTCGGTTGGGAGGTCTGCGGGTGTGCCTCGGCGGAGAATGGCGGACACAGGACCCATTACTGCAGGCGATGTGGTGAAACTGTCCGGACGCCGGAGTGTGTCGGCGTGAATCCGCAGAAAAGTCGGTGGAGTTGAAGTGCTGTTACGTTGTGTTTCAAAGAGATTGGCGAGAGCCTCACCCGGCGGATCGGTGCCGGGTGAGGCTTGTGGATCAGGTAGGCGGCGCGACGGGTGCGTCGCTGCTTCCTCCCGAGCTCCCGCTCGACGAGCCGGTGCCGAACAGTAGGCCGAAGAAGCCGGAGATTGCGCCGAAGAAATCGAACATGGGCGAGCCTTTCGCGAGGACGAATGCGGTCACGACAAGTGGCCGACTTGTGGTGGTGTTCAGAGAAGTTCCGTCGACATTGACGGCAAAGGCGTCGGACGAAGGCCGACTGCCGGATGAAATGTACGATTCGCCCCGGTTTGATACAAGTCTTTCCCGAGTAACAGTTACTTGAGGCTTAAATTATCGGGGGTGCCTGCCTGATCTGGGGTGCCTGCCTGATCTGGGGTGCCCTGCCTGCTTGGGTGGGGCAACCAGGCAGGGCAGTGGTTGGCCGTCCCTCTCAATACCGACCTACGGCGAACCATCGGCGTTGAAACTACCCACAGTTCGTGACGTGCGCCACTTACGTACCGGTACCTTCGTTAGCCGAGGTCGGACGTTGCGGCGAAGGCGGTCGTCGACGTCCCCGCGGGGACGTGGTTCATCGAGAAATCGCGGTCCCGATCAGGGTTGACGACGCTTGCCAACAGGAGCATGGCGGCGACAAAGAGAACTCCTGCGGCGAGGTAGGCGATTCTCACGGGCAGGCGCGGGCGTCGATCTGAATTCGTGGACATTCACGTTCTCCATCGGTGCATGTTGGACGAACGCCTAGTTTAACGATCAACTAATGAAAGGGTGCGAACAGTGACGCAAGATACGAAAAGGCCCTCGATCTCGGGGGAAATCGAGGGCCTTTCCGGTCGAACGTCGGCGCCGCCAAGCACATAGCGTCACCGACCCACTATCGGTGTCGAGCGTGACCCCTCATGTCCGACCCCACTTCTCGACACTATCCAGTAACTTGCGACATTGTGGATGATTCGGACATTGTCGTTCGGATGGGGGAGATCGCGTCCGCAGCCCCTACTTTCGTCCGGCAGCCCATTTCATTCCCCAGTTGTAGGCCCGATCGAGATCTGACTGACTGCCGTTGATGTACTGAACTTCACGGGTCACCGTCACGCCCTGACCTGAACTCTGGATGAGAGCGATTGCGCACAGTCGCTCCTGGTTGCTGGCGGAGTCGAGTCGCACTTCCACTTCCGGCCCGTTGGTGGGATACAAGGTGACGACGCCGTCCACCGCCGCCCAGTTGGGAGCGCCGTCGTAGATCATCGCGAAGATCAGGATTCGCCGGAAAGCGCTTGGGTCACCAAGATTGACGTGCATGTTCTCGCCGCCGGTGTTCGCGCCACTGCGGTCGTCGCCGTCGAGGGAGATGTAGGGCGGAGAAGTCAGTGAACCGAAACTGTTACCCAAGGCCTGAACTACTCCCTTGGACCCGTCGGCAAGTTCGTAGAGGCATCCGAGGTCCAGGTCGACCGCACCAGAGCCTGCGCCGGCGAGCTTGGCGAGAAAACCGGTCTTCTTCGGTGGAGCCCCCTGTGACCAGTTGAGGTTCACGCGCATATTGCCTTGTCGTTCACCCGCCTTCGCGAGGTTGACCGTCGGCGCCGATTTGGTGAGCGTGATCTTGCTCAGGCTGACCGGTGCTTGCGACGGAGTGGACTCGCCGGAACGTCGGGTGTAGTCGATTGCCATCGTGATAGTCCTTGTCTGAACTCGAATGAGTCCGATCGTGTTACCCGTCGAGGAATCTCCACCGACGTGATCGGCGATCTCCGGCCATTGTCCCTCATGTCTGATTTCAACCGTGGGTATCAAACTCGCCGCACCAACTTCCGGCAGACCAGCAGTTTGCTGATTACTGTGTCTGTGGGCAGACCTGACTCCGAAATAGGTCGGACGTACTGGTTGACACCGCAGTGCCCAATTACGGGAGAATTGCTGAGTCGGACGTCCGATTCGATTGCGTCGTGGGAGCGGGAGGTAAGAGATGTCAGTCCTGTCTCTTCTTCAACCCCACCAGAGAGAAAGACTGACGCCCGCCCAGCGCGATGACGTCACTCGCGAGCAGATAGCCGTCACCTTCGGCGTGCTGCCATGGGCCGCTGCCGTCCACCTCGTCGTCACACTCGGGCTGACGTTGTATGTGATTCCGCCGGACAGCGGACTGTTACCAAGCCTGTGGCCATTTCTGTCCGGCGTGATCGGGTTGGTGGGGATGTGCGTGGGTCTCGCCATTCATTTCAACCTGATCACACCCACGTACCGGATGTCCTACGCGTTTCTCATCGTCGAATTTGCTGTAGTCGGGATCCTGTATTCCTCGCTCGCCCTGGTCCTGTACCCGATCCTGGACGATTCCGGCGATCTGATCCTGATAGCGGTCACCACATCGATCACCGGTGCCGGAGCCGTGGCCACCGCGATGTTGCGAGTGGTGGGGGTCACCTGGGTCCTGTCCAATCTGATAATCCTCGGGGTGGCATTCTGGCTTCAGCCGGGACCCGAGTTCGAACGAATTCTCATTGGAATGATCGCCTATGGCGCGGCTCTGATCGGCGGCACGATAGTGGTCTCGGGCAACCTGGAATCTCGCTATCGAGCTGAATTGAGCGCCGCGTCGGAACGATCGGTCGTGCAGATGCTTCTCGAAGACTTCGAAGGCAACGCCGGGGACTTCGTGTGGGAGACGGACCAGAAAGGCAAGTTCAACCGAATCCCGACGCGGCTCGCGGTCGAAGCGGGGCTGGACTCCACCGAGTTGCAGGGAACGGCGTGGCAGGACCTGTTCATGGAGTTGGGCACCCTACGGATCCCCGGCGGGATCGATGCGCTCATGGAGTTGCAGCAGGCCCGCCACACGAAGACCGCATTCGTCGACGTGCTCGTTCCGGTCCGAGTTCACGGTGAAATTCGGTGGTGGCAGATCTCCGGACGCCCGCGCCCCGGCCGTACACCCGACGAGTTCGTCTGGCGAGGAGTCGGTTCCGACGTCACGGAAGTAAAACTGCAGAGTGACGAGATCGTGCGGATGGGTCGTGTGGACGCACTCACCGGTATGCCGAACCGGCACAGCTTCTGGACCGAGCTCGAGCGACTGCTGCGCGAGCCGTACACAAGCGAAAGTGGTCTCGCGTTGGCCATGCTCGACCTCGACAACTTCAAGTCGGTCAACGACACACTGGGACACACCGTTGGCGACGCGGTTCTGCGAGAGGTCGCGGATCGCCTGTCCGAAGCCGGCGGGGTGTCACAGTTGTTCGCACGTCTGGGGGGAGACGAGTTCGCGGTTCTTTTCACCGATGTGGGTGACAGCTCACAAGTTCGTACTCTGCTCGGCCGCTACATCGAAACTCTGCACGAGCCGATCACAGTGGCCGGTACGCGGTTGGAGATCGGATGCAGCATCGGGTACTACCTCCCCGACGAGCTGCCGTCCTCCGCCGACGAGATGATGGGCGCTGCGGACCTGGCCTTGTTCGCGGCAAAGGAATCCGGGCGCGGGGCCGTACGTGAATATCGAGACTCGATGAAGTCCGTGGCCGATCGGCGGGCCCGCCTGCTCGAAGATCTGGGAAACACTGTCGCGGAGAAGGACCTCGAACTCGAGCTGTTGCCCAGGATCGACGTGGTTTCCCGCGAGATCGTGGCCGTGGAAGTCCGCGTGATCTGGCACAACGCCCGCCTCGGTGCCGTTACGTCCGCCGAATTCATGAGCGTCGCAGACGACACCGGTTTGGCGTACTCACTGGGGACTACCGTCTTCGAGTTGGCCTGCGAGGCGGCGTCCCGCCTTCCTGATCACCTGCGGGTAGCCGTCGCGGTATCGACGCGTCAGCTCGAATCGGATTCCTTTGTCGTCGCGATAGGGGATTCGCTTCGACGATCAGGTGTCAGTGCACATCAGCTCGAGCTCCAACTCAACGAATCATCGGCGATCACCGACGAGTCCAAGTTTGCGTTGCACGCCATCGCGGACATGGGAATCGCGCTGACCGTGGACGAGTTCGGCGCCGGATTCTCCTCGCTCGCATCACTGTCCGGCCTTCCGTTCACCCGAGTCCGGATAGAGCGCTCCATTTCGGGTGCAGTGCCTGGTGGACGGTCGATCCTCGAAGCTGTCGTGGATCTGGTCGACGCGTTGGGAATGGAGGTCGTCGTCTCGGGAGTCGACGGTGAGGAGGACTTGAAGTCCGTGGCCGCTGCAAGGGTGAGGACTGTTCAGGGATACATCGCCGGCGGAGCCATGTCGGTCGACGCGGTCGCAGGGGCGGTAGCAGGCCGACGTGGGTGACCCGGCAGTACTCCGTAGGCGTCGCGTCGGGACGTCGGTGCGCAAACTCGGTCGCAGCGGCACGGAACAACACCTCTCGGATTACGATCGCCGTCGCCTACTCGATCGACGACTGCGGTTCACCGCGCGCGTACTGCCGTGGTCGTTTCTGACCGCGGCGGTTGCCTTGTCAGCGATCGTGGTGCTTCTGCCGGTGGATGCCGGATGGTTCACCTTCGCCTGGTCGAGCGTCATGCTGTTGTCGAGGGCTGGATTCAGTGTGTATTGGCTCCGGCGCTCGCGTCTCGGCGTCTCCGAGTCCCAGACCACCGAACTGGTGGTACTCACAGTCGAAATCATTGTCTGGGGAGTGCTCCTGGCGTGCTTGGCTCTCGTTCTCTTCCCGATGCTCGATCCTCGTGACGAGTTGGTACTGAGCTCGACCTTGATCGGTGGGATCGCGGTCGGCGTGTTTCCCACCATGATGTTTCGCGGAATCACTGTGGTCTGGATCAGCCTGGTGGGAGTCGGGTTGGCCGGGGCGTTCTGGACGGAACCGGGCACATCGCGTTTCGTGCTGATCGGGGTGCTGGTCGTCTTTGTAGGTTCGCTCTACAGCGGAACTTTGCTGTTGGCCAAACTTTTCGAGAGACGGCTACGCGCCGAACTGATAGCCGAGGACGAACGAGATCTCGTCGAGTTGTTGCTCAACGATCTCGAAGACGGAGCACAGGATTGGCTCTGGGAGACCGATTCGCGCGGTATCGCCAGTACCGTGTCGTATCGCTTCGCCGAGCAGGTCGGTTTGCCGGCAGCACAGATTCGGGGCCGCACAATGCACGAGATCCTGATCGGGATCGGCGCGTCCCGAACAGATGTGGGCAGGAAGTCCCTTGATCTCCTCGCCGCGAATTTTCAAGCCGGGACGGCGTTTCGGGACCTCACCATGCAGGTCGTCGTTCGGGGCGATACTCGCTGGTGGTCGATGTCAGGTCACCCGGGCAGTGGCGATGGGGCGACCTACGGGTGGCGCGGTGTCGGATCCGATATCACGCACTCGTATCACCAGCGCCAGAACATCTTGCGATTGGCAGAGATCGATTCGTTGACCGGGCTCAGAAATCGGTACAGCTTCAACGCTCAACTGTCTTCGCGGATTCGGGACGGACACAGGGTGTGGCTGGCAATTCTGGATCTGGACAACTTCAAGTCGATCAACGACCGGTTGGGACACCACATCGGAGACGACGTGCTTCGCGATGTTGCCGGCAGACTGCACAGCGTTCTGCGATCGAACGAGATCTGTGGCCGACTGGGGGGTGACGAGTTCGCCATCGCCTTCGACGACCTAGCCTTCGACGACATCGGGAGTGCAGATGAGGTGGAGAAGAGATTCCAAACGATTCTCGACTCATTCGAACGACCATTTTCACTGGTCGGCAACCAGATTCGCATTCGTGCCAGTCTGGGGTACGGCTCGATGCCCGACGACGCCGACAGCCTCGAAGACCTGGTGATTGTCGCGGACCTCGCGCTTTACCACGCAAAGGAGAGCGGTCGGAACCAGATTCGCGCCTTCGATGCGACTTTGCGGGATCGTGCGACGGGTAGGGCCAGGGCATTGTTGGATCTTCGTCGTGCGTTGATCGACGAAGAGTTCGAGTTGGTCTATCAGCCACAGGTCTCGGCCGCGACGGGAGTTGTCGTCGGGTTCGAGGCTCTGCTGCGGTGGAACCATCCGACTTCAGGTCTCGTCTCGCCGGGAGACTTCATTTCGGTCGCCGAGGAAACCGGCTTGATCGTGCCGATCGGTGCAGGTGTTCTGAGGGCTGCCTGCACGGCGGCGACAACGTGGCCGGAGGACATTCGGGTTGCCGTCAATGTTTCTCAGGTGCAACTGCGTTCGAGTCGATACGTCGACTCGGTACGCCGGACACTGATCGAGGTGAACCTCCACCCCAGCCGACTCGAGATCGAGGTGACCGAATCGTTGGTCATCGACGACGCCGACCGAGATGTGTTGGTACAGCTCTCGGCGCTCGGCATCGCCATTGCGATGGACGACTTCGGCACAGGGTTCTCCTCGGTTGCCAGCTTGGCCCGGCTGCCGCTCGATCGGTTGAAGATCGATCGGGCGTTCGTCGCACCGCTGGACGCGGATCCCTCGAATTCGAGGTTCGCTGTCTTGCGAGCCGTCATCGCGATTGCCAAGTCTCTGGGGCTGGACACCGTCGCCGAGGGCGTGGAGACGGAGAGGCAGCGCGCGATAGTGACCGAGTGCGGATGTGACGTGATCCAGGGGTACCTCGAGGGAATGCCGATACGGGCAGCCGAGATTCCGCACTATTTGAATGGGCGACTCGGCGGTTCGAGCAGGTGGGGTGTCGCGGCTACCACTGAGTGAGAACTTTGCGCCCGTTTTGCCGTTCGATGTGTGACGGTACGCCGAAGTGCTTCACATCGAACTGCAGAAGGGTGTCTTCGTGGTGGTCGGATCGGCGTACTCCCCAGGGCCGATGTTGGTGGGTAAGAAGGCAGTGGTCACAGGCGGTTCCCAGGGAATCGGCGCAGCGATTGTTCGAGCATTTGCATCGCATGGCGCGTCAGTTCTGGTTGTCGACGTGGCTCCTCTTGGCGACGTCGAATTCGACTCGGCTGCAGGTGGTTCGATCAACTATCTCGAGTACGACGTGCGGACGCGGGAAGTCCCCGTCGCGTTGACCGAGTTCGCCCCGGACGTCCTTGTGAACAACGTGGGTCATTTCCTGAACCCGCCGACAGAGTTCACCGGTACGGATCCCGGTTTCTGGTCCGAGGCCGGCAGCATCAATTTCGATCACGTCGTGCGTCTGACCCATGCCCTGCTTCCCGGCATGATCGACCGCGGTTTGGGTGGATCGATCGTGAACCTGACGACGGTGGAGGCGCATCGAGCGATCCCGGGCCACACGATGTACTCGGCATACAAGGCCGCGCTGACACAGTTCACCAGGAGCCTTGGTGTGGAGATCGGTCGAACCGGAGTGCGCGTCAACGCCATTGCCCCGGATCTGATCGAGTCGGTACAGGTGCCGTATCGCACGATCGTTCCTGCCGACGACTGGGACAAGTGGCCGGGGTGGGCACCGTTGGGCGGACCGGGCCAGCCGGTCGACATTGCCGGCCCCGCACTGTTCCTGGCTTCCGACCTGGCGAGATACATCACCGGAACCGTGATCCACGTCGACGGCGGCTCGCACGCTGCCGGAGGCTGGTTCCCCACAGAAGAGGGTGGCTGGACCAACCGGCCCCGAAAGGCTTGACACATGACAACTTTCAGTCTGAACGTTCCCAACTTCGGCACCACTCTCGCGGAGGACTCCTACGCGAAACTCGTGCAGGTCTGTCAGAGCGCGGAAGCTGCCGGCTTCGACCGGGTCCTCGTCACCGATCACGTGGTGATGGGCTCGGACAACTCGGCGTACACGTGGTCGGCGTTCCCCACCGAGCCCGACGCCAACTGGCTCGAGCCGCTGACCGTCCTGGCTTTTGTTGCCGGACAGACGAAGACAATTCGCTTGGGGACCGGAATCGTCATCGCGGCGCTGCGCGGGGGAGCGGTACTGGCCAAGACGGCCGCGACACTCGATCTGCTCTCCGGGGGCCGACTCGACCTGGGCGTCGGAACCGGTTGGCAGGAACGTGAATACGAGGCGGCAGGTATGGACTTCGGTAAAAGGGGACCACTGCTCGACGACGCTCTCGCAGTGTGCCGGGCCCTGTGGAGTTCGGCGCCGGCGAGCATCGACACCCCTCGTCTGAAGTTCGACGACGTGTACTGTGCGCCCCGTCCGGCCGCTGGAATCCCGATCTGGGTGTCCGGTTCGCTCTCCAAGGCCGTTGTACGACGCGTCGCAACCTGGGGTGACGGGTGGATTCCGATAATGGGTGCCGCGGACGACGACCTACGTGAAGGGATCGACGTCATCGGCAAAGCGATGGCGGATCTCGGACGCGATCCAGCGGAATTGCAGGTCCGTGGGCGACTGACCGTCGTACGCGGGTCCGACGGTTCGATCGACCTCCCGGCGACGATGATCGGCGCCGAGCAGCTGCTCGAATCCGGTGCCACCGATGTGCTGGTTGCGCTGGCAGCAGTAGATCCGGATCCGGATGCGGCGATGGCAGAGTTCGGCGAGCTGGTGGCGGCCTTCGCAAAGGTGACCCGCTGACTATTGCGTCGAGGCGGTAGTTCTATCGTGCGAAGTGTTGTAGTGCAGCCTGATCGAGGAGAGAACACATGACCGAGAGCATCGTCGTGGATACGAGCCTGGAAGCGTTGCTCGACGCCCGGATCAGCTGCCGCGCCTACGAGGACCGTCAGGTGCCACGTGAGGTGATCGAGGAGATCCTTCGGCTGGCGCAGAAGACGCCGTCGTGGTGCAACACGCAACCGTGGCAGGTCGCGATCACCGAAGGGGAGGGCACCGAGCGATTCCGCGCCGGCCTCGGTGAGTACGTGATGGCCAACGCCCAGGAGTCGGACTTCGAGTTCCCGCGCGCGTACCAGGGCATCTACAAGTCGCGTCGGTTCGACTGCGCGATGGCGCTGTATTCGAGCGTCGGAATCGAGCACGGTGACCGCGCCGGATCCGCGGCACAGACGATGAAGAATTTCGAGCTCTTCGGCGCTCCTCACGTCGCGATCATCACCACCGACGAGGCATTGGGCACCTACGGCGCAGTCGACTGCGGGTTGTACGTGAACAGCTTCCTGCTCGCGGCCCAGAGTCTGGGGGTCGCCACCATCCCGCAGGCGGCGCTCGCGGGCAGCTCCAAGTTCATTCACGAGCATTTCGGTATCGACGACACTCGCAAGGTTGTCTGCGCGATCTCGTTCGGATACCCCGACGCCGACCACCCGGTGAACGGATTCCGCACCGAACGCGAAACCGTCGACAACGTCGTGCAGTGGATGTCGAACTGACAGGGATGTCGAACTGACAGGGATGTCGAACTGATCACCTGCTGGTCGGGGGATTGAGTGTTGCGTAGTTCCACCTGAAAGACTGGTGGCATGTCCGACACACCCGAACTGTTCGATCGTCTGCGCCGATTCCCCGATGTCGAGGCACCCAATCTCTTTGCCGTCGATGCGGCTGATCGTCTGATCCTCGACGAGGCCGCCGACGCTCTCGCCGCGGCACCGGCGGGCACCGTCGTCGTGATCGGCGATCACTACGGTGCGCTGACTGCCGGTGTTGCGCTCGTGCACGGAATCGCCGCCGTGCGCGTTCACCAGGATCCGCTCACCGGAGAGCTGGCCCTCGCGAACAATGCGCGCGAACTCGGATTCAGTGACGCCTTCACCTCGCACGGACTGGACGAGGAGTTGCTCAGCGGCGCCCGCGTCGTGCTCATGCAATTGCCGCGTAGCCTCGCCGAACTTGCCGAGATCGCCCAGCTGATCGCGCTTCACGCCGACCCGGCGGTTCGTGTCTTCGCCGGTGGGCGTGACAAGCACATCACCCCAGCGATGAACAAGGTTCTCGGCGAATCGTTTTCCGACGTCAGCGCCTCGCGTGGGCGTCAGAAGTCCCGCGTACTCAAGGCTTCGGAACCGAAGCCCGATGTTGCTATCACGTTCCCGGTGACCGAACGCCTCGACGAATTCGACCTCGACGTCGTTGCTCACGGCGCAGTGTTTGCCGGTGCGAGCCTGGACATCGGCACCCGGTTGCTCCTGGAGAACCTCGGAAAGATTGCGGTCGATCCGCTGAGCGACGTGATCGATCTGGGTTGTGGCAGCGGCATTCTCGCGGCGGCGATCGCGCGGAAGTTCCCGGACGTGCACGTGATCGCAACGGATCAGTCCTCGGCAGCCGTCGCTTCGGCTCTGGCGACCACGTCCGCAAATGGCGTCGGCGATCGAGTGAGCGGCCTGCGCGACGACGCCGTGAGTTCGTTGCCCAGTGCGAGCGCGGATCTGGTTCTGTTGAACCCGCCGTTCCACGTCGGCGCGGCGGTCCACACCGGCGGAGCACTCAAGATGTTCGAAGCTGCCGGCCGTGTCCTGCGTCCCGGTGGCGAGTTGTGGACTGTTCACAACGCGCATCTGGGGTATCGCGAACCGTTGAAAGCCGCGGTGGGTCCGAGCGAGGCGATGGCGAAGAACGCGAAGTTCATCGTGATGAAGTCGGTCAAACCGTCCTAGTATCGAAAAGGGACGAGTGTCGAAGAGTGTTGATCTTCCGGAAATGCGCCGGGAACTACAACCGAAGCTTCGACGTTGTAAATTACGAGTGCTTTACTTTTAGTCAGGTACACGGACCGTGTCGGAAACTCGGATCCGTCCGGCGAACCCGCGACGCACCCGTCGTAGGCCACCACGATGAAGGGATGATCACGGTGCGCACCACCAGCAACCCGGTGTTCCGCAATCTGCCCAAGCAAGAGGGCAACGGATACGCCTCGTTCGGATCTGCGACGGCGGGCGCCTCGCAGGCAACCCAGCAGTTCGGTCAGCCGCAGTACGCTCCGGCCGAGCCGTACCAGACCGGTCCCACCTCGCGGGCCATGACGATCGACGACGTCGTCACCAAGACGGGCATCACGCTCGGTGTGCTGACGATCTCGGCACTGGTGTCGTACTTCCTGGTCAACAACAACGCCGACCTCGCAGCCCCGCTGGTCATCGGCGGCGGTCTCGTCGGCCTCGTTCTGGTTCTGGTCGCGACGTTCGGTCGCAAAATGGACAACCCGGCAATCGTGTTGGCGTACGCCGCGGCCGAGGGCCTGTTCCTCGGTGCGCTGTCGTTCATGTTCACCTTCCAACTCCAAGGCGCTGACGCGTCGATGCTGATTGCGCAGGCGGTCCTCGGAACCTTCGGCGTGTTCTTCGGCATGTTGGTCGTCTACAAGACCGGTGCGATTCGGGTGACACCTCGTCTGACGCGAATGATCATCGGTGCGTTGATCGGTGTTGTCGTTCTGGCGCTCGGTAACCTCGTCGCGAGCTTCTTCACCGAGGGCGGACTGGGACTGCGTGACGGTGGAACCGTCGCCATCATCTTCAGCCTCGTCTGCATCGGCATCGCAGCCTTCAGCTTCCTGCTCGACTTCGACGCCGCTGATCAGCTGATCCGCGCACAGGCGCCCGAGAAGGCAGCCTGGGGCGTCGCATTCGGGCTCACCGTCACCTTGGTCTGGCTGTACGTCGAGATCCTGCGTCTGCTGAGCTACTTCAACAACGACTAGTTCTCGAGTCGATCCGTAACACGAAGAAGGGCCCCGCGAGGGGCCCTTCTTTTGTCGTCTGTGGACGGTTACGGTGCTTGGATACCTAGCAACTGCTTGGTTTGGAACGAAGGGGAGCGAATGTCGACAAACACCTCTGAACCCATCCTGGTCGCGGATGCCGGAGCAGTGCGAACGCTGACCTTCAATAATCCGAGTCGCCTGAACGCATTTGATGCAGCCGGTTTTCGAGCGTTCACCAAGGCGCTCGACGACGCGGCGTCGGACGAAGCCGTGGCCGTGGTGATCGTCGAGGGTGCAGGCAAGGCATTTTCCAGTGGCGTCGACCTACGCGCACTCGCCGAACCAGGCGCAGACAACGCCGACTTCGGCCACGCATTCGCGCCGCTGATCGTCGCGCTGGTGGAGTTCCCGAAGCCATTGATCGCCGCGGTACACGGCGCTGCCGTCGGCATCGGCCTGACCATGCTGCTTTACTGCGACGTCGTCTACGTTGCCGAGGACGCACGTCTGCGGGCACCGTTCACTTCGCTGGGTACAGCTCCCGAAGCTGCCAGTAGTTGGTTGCTGCCCAAGGTGATCGGAACGCAGCGAGCCGCCGAGCTGATCCTGTCGGCCCGGTGGCTCAGCGGCGTCGAAGCTGCCGCCTACGGACTGGCGACAGCCGCCGTGCCGGCCGACCAGGTACAGGCACGCGCCCACGAGAGTGCCGAGCAGATTGCCGCCAACGTCGGACCGGCAGTCCTTGCCGCCAAACGACTGCTCCGTCACGGATGGGCGGACGAAGCTCGCGCTGCCGTGCAGCGTGAGGACGACGCTGCGCGAGAGTTGATTCGCGAGTTGGGGAGTTTTGCTCGGAAGTTCACGAATACCTGAAACCCGACCACACGAAAGCGGCCGCCCGGCAGAAGCCGGGCGGCCGCTTTCGACGTGCTCAGGGGATCAGCTGAGGCGCTCGATCACCATTGCCATGCCCTGTCCGCCGCCGACACACATGGTCTCGACGCCGAAGGTCTTGTCCTGCTCCTGCAGGTTGTTGATCAGGGTGTTGGTGATACGGGCACCGGTCATACCGAAGGGGTGACCCAGCGCGATCGCGCCACCGGAGATGTTGAGCTTGTCCTCTTCGATGCCCAGTTCGCGAGCGGATCCGAGGACCTGCACTGCGAATGCCTCGTTGATCTCGAACAGGTCGATGTCGGAGATCGACTTGCCGGCGATCTTCAGGGCGTTCTTGACGGCCTGGATCGGGCCGAGGCCCATGATCTCGGGGGACAGGCCCGAGACGCCGGTGGAGACGATGCGAGCGAGCGGGGTCAGGCCGAGTGCCTTTGCCTTGGTGTCGGACATGATCACCAGTGCGGCTGCGCCGTCGTTGAGCGGGCAGGCGTTGCCGGCGGTGACGGTGCCGTCGGGGCGGAAGACGGGCTTGAGGCCGCTGATGCCTTCGTAGGTGGTGCCGGCGCGGGGGCCGTCGTCCTTGGAGACGACGGTGCCGTCGGCGAGCGTGACGGGCGTGATCTCACGCTCGAAGAAGCCGCGAGCGATGGCTTCCTCGGCGCGGTTCTGGCTGCGAACTGCCCAGCGGTCCTGGTCTTCGCGGGTGATGCCGGTGGCCGAAGCGACGTTCTCCGCGGTCTGGCCCATACCCAGGTACACGTCGGGGATCAGGCCCTCTTCGCGAGGATCGGTCCAGGCGACTCCACCTTCGGCGAGCTTGGCGCTACGGGCCTGCGCTGCGTCGAAGAGCGGGTTCTTGGTGTTGGGGAGGCCGTCGGCGTTGCCGGTGATGAAGCTGGAGACGGACTCGACGCCGGCGGAGATGAAGACGTCGCCCTCGCCTGCGCGGATGGCGTGCAGCGCCATGCGGGTGGTCTGCAGCGAGGAGGAACAGTAACGGTTGACCGTGACACCGGGGAGGAAGTCGTAGCCGAGCTGGACGGCGACGACGCGGGCGATGTTGAAGCCCGACTGACCGGCGGGCTGGCCGCAACCGAGCATGAGGTCGTCGATCTCGGTGGGGTCGAGCTCGGGGATCTTTGCCAACGCGGCGGCAACCATCTGAGTTGCGAGGTCATCCGGGCGGATGTCCTTGAGCGAACCCTTCATTGCGCGGCCGATGGGCGACCGTACTGCTGAGACGATTACTGCCTCGGGCATGAAAACTCCTTTTGTGTACTGCTCGAGGGCGGCTTGAAACGCCGTCGAGCAGGGCAAGTTGAATGCAGCTTCGACTTACAATTTACGTTGCCGCTCCCAGATGGTGGTCACGCAGTCTCACTCAGTTGACGTCGGGGCGCTGACCTGCAGGTTTGGTGCGTCTCGCGAAGGCTTTCCACTGGGTTGCCGCCGCCGTCAGTCGGGCCGCGACGGTGCGGGCTTGCGCCGCCTCTGAAACGTGGGGGAGCTCGGGTAGCGGGCCACCCTGCCATTCACCCAGAGCCGACGCGAGAACCGGGACGATCTGCTTCGCCGCGAGTTCGTATCCGGCCGCGGACGGATGGAAACGGTCGGCCGAGAACATCGTGTCGGGCGAGGCCAGGAATTCCTTGGCCAGCAGGTCGGCCAGTGGAACGGGATGACCCCCGGCGTTTCTGGTCGCGGCCGCCTGGGCGAGTGCGAGGCGATGGCCCCATTCGCGCACCACGGAGCGCAGAGGTTGCGGGATCGCCGTGACCACCCCTAGATCCGGGCAGGTGCCGACAACAACGACGGCGCCGCTCTCGCGTAAGCGTCGAACCGCGTCGCCGAGGCGTTTAGCCGACGCGTGAATCGCGTTCTTGGCGGTGACGTCGTTGGCGCCGATCAGGATCACCGCAGCGTCCGGGGGAGGACCGGCGACGAACATGGCGTCGACCTGCCCACTCAACCCGCGGGAGGTGGCGCCCCCGATGGCCTTGGTGCTCAAACGGATTCGCTTCCCGGTTTCACTCGCAAGCAGCTTCGCGACCTGAACACCCGGTACTTCCGAGGCCGTCAGCGCGCCGACGCCGGCCGCAGACGAATCGCCGAAGATCATCAAGTGGAGATCGAAGGGCACGGCCCGCCACCAGAGTTCCGGGTTGTCGGCGCCGGGCGCGTACACCCCGTCCGCCTCGGGTGGCTTGGCGATATTGCGACCGATCACCCCGCGGGCCGCCCCCGCCTGCGACATCAGATAGTTGTAGCCCAACCAGGAGAGCGTGCCTGCACTCGATCCGGCCACCACCGTGGCCACCGACGCTTTCAGTCCGGTTCGACTCACACTTGCCAATCTAGCCGGATTGCACCACCTTCGCCCGACGTCCGCGCGCACCGTTTTCTTTCATCTGGGAACATGGACGAATGCGCATCGCGGAACACGTCGTCGACCTCATCGGCAACACCCCACTCGTCAAGCTCACGTCCGTCACGGGCGAAAACTTCGGCACGGTGGCAGCCAAGGTCGAATACCTCAACCCTGGCGGTAGCTCCAAGGACCGCATCGCCGTCAAGATGATCGACGCAGCCGAGGCTTCGGGTGAACTGAAGCCGGGCGGCACCATCGTCGAGCCGACCTCGGGCAACACCGGAATCGGCTTGGCGCTCGTGGCGCAAAAGCGTGGATACAAGTGCGTTTTCGTCTGCCCAGACAAGGTCAGCGAAGACAAGCGCAACGTCCTGCGCGCCTACGGCGCCGAGGTGGTCGTGTGCCCCACGGCCGTCGCGCCGGACAACCCGAACAGCTACTACAGCGTCTCCGACCGCCTCACCCGTGAGATCCCCGGCGCCTGGAAGCCCAACCAGTACTCCAACCCGGGCGGACCGGAGAGCCACTACGAGACCACCGGCCCCGAGATCTGGGCCGACACCGACGGCAAGATCACGCACTTCGTCGCGGGCGTCGGCACCGGCGGCACCATCACCGGCACCGGCCGCTACCTCAAGGAAGTTTCGGGCGGCAAGGTCAAGGTCATCGGCGCAGACCCCGAGGGCTCCGTCTACTCCGGCGGCACCGGTCGTCCGTATCTGGTCGAAGGCGTCGGCGAAGACTTCTGGCCGTCGGCATACGACCCGTCCATCCCGGACGAGATCATCGCCGTCTCGGATGCCGATTCCTTCGAGATGACGCGTCGCCTCGCCCGCGAGGAGGGACTGCTGGTCGGCGGTTCCTGCGGTATGGCCGTCGTCGCTGCCCTCGAAGTAGCCAAGCGTGAGGGCCCCGACGCCCTGATCGTCGTCCTCCTCCCGGACGGTGGCCGCGGCTACCTGTCCAAGATCTTCAACGATCAGTGGATGGCGTCGTACGGATTCCTGCGCACCCCACTCGACGGCAAGACCAACGTCCCCACCGTCGGCGACGTTCTGCGTGGCAAGTCGGGCGAGCTGCCGGACCTCGTTCACACCCACCCGTCGGAGACCCTGCGCGACGCGATCGAGATCCTGCGCGAGTACGGCGTGTCCCAGATGCCCGTCGTGGGTGCGGAACCGCCGGTCATGGCAGGCGAGGTCGCCGGAAGTGTGTCCGAGCGGGATCTGCTGAGCGCGGTCTTCGAAGGCCGTGCGCACCTTGCGGATTCCGTCGAGAAGCACATGAGCAAGCCGTTCCCGCTCATCGGTTCCGGCGAGCCGGTCTCGGCTGCCACGAAGGCGCTCGGGGACACCGACGCACTCATGGTCGTCGACGACGGCAAGCCGGTCGGTGTCATCACGCGCCACGATCTCCTGGGTTTCCTGAGTTCGGATTCCTGAGTTCGGATTCCTGCGCCGGCACCGGCGCCATTAGGCTGGGGACCATGAGTGAGCAACGCAGCAAGGCCGACAACATCAGCTGGCAGGGTTTCTCCACGAAAGCGGTGCATGCGGGTTACGAACCCGATCCGCTGACCGGTGCGGTCAACGTGCCGATCTACGCGAGTTCCACCTTCGCCCAGGACGGCGTCGGTGGAATGCGCAGTGGCTTCGAGTACGCGCGAACGGGTAACCCCACCCGTCGCCCACTCGAGGCGAACCTCGCAGCGCTCGAATCCGGAACCTACGGCCGAGCGTTCAGTTCGGGAATGGCGGCCACCGACTGCCTGCTCCGTTCGGTACTTCGACCGGGCGATCACCTGGTCATCCCCGACGACGCGTACGGCGGAACCTTCCGCCTCATCGACAAGGTCTTCACGCAGTGGGGGATCGAGTACACCCCGGCTCCGGTGTCCGACGTCGATGCGGTGCGCGCGGCGATGAAGTCCAACACCAAGCTGGTCTGGGTCGAGACGCCCACGAACCCGCTGCTCAATATCGGTGACATCGAGCTCCTTGCCGAGGTCGCCCACGAGGGCAACGCAAAGATCGTGGTGGACAACACCTTCGCCTCGCCGTACCTGCAGCAGCCGCTGCAGCTCGGTGCCGACATCGCGCTGCACTCCACGACCAAGTACATCGGCGGACACTCCGACGTGGTCGGTGGCGCTCTCGTCTGCAACGACGAAGAACTGGACACCGCGTTTGCCTTCCTGCAGAACGGATCCGGCGGCGTTCCCGGCCCGTTCGACGCGTTCCTGACGTTGCGCGGAATCAAGACACTGGCGCTGCGCATGGAGCGTCACAGTGACAACGCGGAGAAGGTCGTCGAATTGCTCGACGGCCACCCCGCGGTTGCCGGCGTCATCTACCCCGGACTGGCTTCGCATCCGTCGCACAAGGTCGCGGCCAAGCAGATGCGACGCTTCGGCGGCATGATCTCCGTCCGCCTCAAGGGCGGCAAGGCGGCAGCTCTCGACCTGTGCTCGCGCACCGAGATCTTCACGCTGGCAGAATCTCTCGGCGGAGTCGAATCCCTCATCGAATTCCCCGGTGCGATGACCCACGCCTCGACGGCCGGTTCCGCTCTCGAGGTTCCCGACGATCTGGTTCGCCTGTCGGTCGGCATCGAAGACGCCTCCGATCTGGTCGGCGACATCGAGCAAGCGCTGTCCTGATCTTCGCTCTACAGTAATTCGACTTCGAATCTGCAGTGCGCCTTCACACCTCACGAGGGTGTGGAGGCGCACTTTCTGGAGGCATGCGTGAATCTCGAACAGATAAAGGCTGCACAGCAACTGCTCGCCCCGGTCATGCGACGCACCCCGGTCGTGGCCTCGCGAGTGTTGTCCGAAACCACCGGCTTCGCCGTGAGCTTGAAATGTGAAAACCTGCAGCGCACCGGCTCTTTCAAACCGCGCGGTGCGTACAACCGCATTGCCAATCTTTCCGCAGAGGAACGGGCAGCGGGCGTGGTGGCGGCCAGTGCCGGTAACCATGCGCAGGGAGTTGCCTGGTCTGCAACAGAATTGGGAATCAAGTCGACCGTCTTCATGCCGACGGGTGCGCCGCTGCCGAAGTTGGTGGCCACCAAGGCATATGGAGCTCAGGTCCACCTGCACGGTTCGACTGTCGACGAAGCGCTCGTGGCCGCTCGCGAATTCGCGGACCGAACCGGAGCAGTTCTGGTCCACCCGTTCGACCACGAGGACGTCGTGGCGGGGCAGGGGACTGTGGGGCTCGAAATCCTCGAGCAACTGCCTGAGGTCGGCACGATCCTCGTTCCCACCGGCGGCGGCGGTTTGATCGCGGGAGTGGCTGCAGCCGTCAAAGCTGTACGCCCGCAGGTCCGCATCGTCGGAGTGCAGGCCGAGACCGCGGCTGCCTGGCCGGCGTCGTTGGCAGCCGGGAAGCCGACCGCCTTGGCGTCGATGTCCACGATGGCAGACGGTATCGCCGTTGGCTGCCCGGGCGAGGTTCCGTTCGCCGAAGTTGCCGCCCATGTCGACGCCGTGGTGACGGTCAGCGAGGAAGCGCTGTCCAAAGCGCTCCTGCTGTGCCTCGAACGCGCCAAGCTCATCGTCGAACCGGCCGGCGTCGCGGCCGTCGCGGCCTTGATGACCTGTACTCCGGAGGAGCTGGGACTGACAGGGCCGGTGTGCGCCGTGCTTTCCGGCGGCAACATCGATCCGCTACTTCTCACGCACGTCATCTCGCACGGTCTGCGAGCGGCCGGACGGTTCCTCGGAGTTCACATCACCATCGACGATCGGCCGGGCGCACTGGTCTCGTTGCTCGAAGTGGTTCGAGCGAACGGCGCCAGCGTGGTCGATGTCATCCATTCCCGTACCGGTGGCGAACTTGCACTCGACGAAGTGGAAGTCTTCCTCACCGTCGAGACGCGTGGTCCGGACAACAAGGCGGAACTTCTGACGGCCTTCGACCGCGCCGGTTACGCAGTACGACTGCAGAACTGAGGCGAGTTACTCGTCAGGCCAGCCGCCCAGAACCGTCACGCGGTACTCCTGGTCGACCAGCCTGGCGGGTACGTCGAGTTGATGTAGCCAGTCGATGGCCGAACCGCCCATGCCGACCGCAACCCGACTGAATGCGGCGGCCTGGGCGCAGGAGGATGCAATCACCGACACCGTGCGCCACATCGGCGTCGCCGTCGATTCGCGGTGCAGTGGCTTGACGGTGCTGGCCGTGGCGATCCCGCAGTCGGACGGAAGTGCTACCTGGCAGGTCGGGTCGCCGGGCAGGTCTTGCACCTGAATCTGCCAGCCGTCTTCCGGCGCCGGGCCGGCAACCGCGATGTCCCCGCCGAGGCCGACCAGCACGCCACACCCGAGAAGAGTCGCAGTGGACGCGGCACAGTGGTCCGCTGAACTGGCGCGGGCCGTCGCGGACAGATCGAGAACGACGTCGTCCGGGCTGTACACGCGGTTGTTCTCGACGCGAATCTTCCACCAGGAGTGAGGGTCTGCCGACCCGGCCGTCGGCGTGAGTTTGCCGTCGGTCAGTCGTGCGACAGCCAACGCGTCTTCGAGGAAGTGCGCGAACATCGGGGTCACGGCGACGCCGTCGACGTTGCTCGCGGCGCTGACATAGGTACGAATCTCGGAGTCGGCACGATCTCGATTGGTGGCGGCGTCGGCAGCGGTGAGGTACCCGCGAACCAGGCTGGCCGCGGAGGGAAGGACTTCAGGGTCGGTGACGACGACCCGGGCCTGAACCCCCCACGTGAGCCACTCGGAGGCCGAGCGCGGAGTACTCACGAACCGTTGGAGACGGCGTCCGGGGTTCCGAATCCGGCGACCACGACGGGCCGCTTCGCTACGGGATTCTTGGTGTGAGAAGCCGACGTGTCCGGCGCGAGTGCCGTGGCAGTGGGAGAAGAAACGAGTGAAAGTCCGCCGCTTGCGAGTGCTCCCGCCACAGCCGTGGCTGCGAGGGCGAGGCGAACGGGTCGATACACCGTAGTGCGTCCCCGGGCGGGTCGTGGCCGATCGTCGCTCATGGACTCAGCTTGCACGCCGAACCTGAGAAAAGCCTTGGCGTCTGTAGTCATTTGCGTAACGCCCGCCGAGATAAATGAGACATTGGTTACAGGAGTCGCGAGACTGAGCCGTGTCGAATGCATGTTCGAAAGAGTAGATGTTCGCACCGACAAGTTTCGGGTACGACCACGTACGTGGATTTTCAGAGGTTTATCGGAGGTTCGGATGGCAGTCGGTGTCCTGGCGATCGCTGTGTCGATCGGCACCGCACTGGGCGTGATGAGTGGAACTCTCGGAGCGCCCGCACAAGTCGAGAAGAACGGGTCTTCGAATGCTGCAGTCTCACTTGCAGCCTGGAACGGACCGGCACGAACTCAGGACACACCTGAGGGAATCGTGCCTTCCGTACCCTCCAACTTTCCGGGAGCGACATTGGCGCCCGTGGGAGCGGTGGCAGTGTTCGCGCCGTGGATCAAAAAGGCCGGTGCTCTGTGCTCGGAGATCACGCCCGCGGTGATCGCCTCGCTGTACTCGGTCGAGAACGGATTCAAGTACGGACCCGATACCGACATCTCACCGGAAGGTGGGCGCGGGCCTGGCCGCTTCACCACCGCAGCGTGGACGGCATACGGCAAGGACGGTGACGGCGACGGAAAGATGGACATCCTGGGCGTTGCCGATCCGGTGATGACAACCGGATACCGGTTGTGCGATCTCGTGAAGCAAGCGCAGTCCTGGCAGAAGTCCGGTGAGGTCGAGGGCGATACCGTCGACCTCGCGCTCGCTGCCTACGACGTCGGGCCGGACGCAGTTCGCGAAGCGGGCGGCGTTCCGGCAGACAAGTCGGGCGAGGTTCCTGCGGAGCAGGCGGTCGCCGCTCCGTTCGTCGCCCAGATCAAATCGTTGCAGGACTCGTTCGCCCTGATGCTTGCGCCCTTCGACTACAACAACCTCGCCGCAGCGGTGGGCGGCGTCGTCGAGGCCGGTCTGAAGTTTCTCGGATTGCCGTACGTGTGGGGTGGCGGAAACATCAACGGGCCGTCGATGGGCGGGTTCGACTGCTCGGGGCTGACGTCGTACGCGATTCACGCGGCCACCGGGGTGACTCTGCCCCGGACCTCGGAGACGCAGTGGGGTGTCGGCGTCGAGATCCCGCTGGATCAGGCGCAGCCCGGTGACCTGTTGTTCGGCAACTGGCAGGCAGGCGGCCCCGGCCACGTGGCGATCTACGTCGGCAACGGTCAGATGCTTCACGCACCCACGTTCGGCGACGTGGTGAAGGTCGGCCCGATCTTCGCCGGCATGAAGGCTCGCCGCGTGGTGTGAGTGGGCAGGAAACAGCGAGCGCCGACAGAGCAAGAAACGCCACCCGACCGAGTCGGGTGGCGCTTCTTTTCAGAGCTGGTACAGCCGATCAGCTGTGGTAAGGCTCCGCGCTCAGCAGCGTGACCTTCATGGTGCTGCCGTTGGGCAGGTTGTACTCACGCGTGTCGCCGACCTTGGCTTCGAGCAGCGCGCCGCCCAGCGGTGAGTTCGGCGAGTAGACCTCGAGCTTGGCGTCACGTGCGCCTTCTTCGCGGGTAGCGATCAGGAACGTCTCGGTGTCACTCTCGTCGCCGTCGTAGTAGACCTTGACTACGGATCCGGGCAGTGCGACACCGGACTGAGTGGGGGCCTCGCCGACCTTTGCGCTGTTCAGCAGCTCCTGGAGCTGGCGAATGCGGGCTTCCTGCTGACCCTGCTCTTCGCGGGCAGCGTGGTAGCCGCCATTCTCCTTCAGGTCGCCCTCTTCGCGGCGCTCGTTGATCTCGGCGGCGATGACCGGGCGATTGGCGATGAGCTGGTCGAGTTCGTTCTTGAGCCTGTCATGTGATTCCTGGGTAAGCCAGGTCACCTGGGTCTCGGTCATCTCGATCACTCCCTAGTAGTCGGAGCCGGGGGCTCCCTCGACGATCGCTGCAACAGCAGCGAACAACGACACAGAAGCACCACCAGGGATGCAACCTTGCCGTCAAACCTTGCGTCAATGCAGCAATACACGGTTCCACCCGGAACCGTGTATCGGGCTATTCTATCACGCATGACTACCCGCCCTGTCCGGCGTCAAACGTCCGGCAGGGTGGGTGCGTCCCGAGGTCAGCTCTTGGTCAGGTACTCCGGAACGTCGAAGCTGCAGCCGTAGACGTCGGCCATGCCTGGCGGCTGGGACGTCTTGACCTCGGTGTTGAACTCGAGGGTCTGATGTTCCGACGACGGGACGTAGACCTCACGTCGACCGGTTTCGGAGCCGTCCTTCGAGCGTGCGCGCACGATGCACATCGCTTCACGCGACGAGTCGTCGCGTGTGACGGTGAAACGGATCTTCACCGTGGAGTCGTTGGCGATGTCGAACGAGATGGTCTCGGTCTCGATTTCCTTGACCGCAAATTTTCCGTACGCGTAGTACGCGATTCCGCCGCCTACGACGATGACGAGAGCGGTCAGAGCCCACACCATCCACTTGCGGGGACTGCCCGTGCGAGTTGTGCTCGGGTACCGATCTTGGGGAAGCGGTTTGCTCATCACTCTGCTCTCGAAGACTCGAGTTCGCGTGTCGTGCAGCAACTGACTGTGTCCCGCCGGATTACCGAAGGGGTCACGGCTGCGCCAGGAACTCTCGGGTGGAACTATAGAGGACGTATCCCGTCGCGCCGTCGGTAGGTTTGTCGGCAGTCGGTACGTTTGACGGCAACGGCCCGGAGTAATCCGAGCGGTGCACAGCGTGTGATTCGAAGACTGCCGGTGACGGCTACAGGTGAACTGCCGGCAACGGCTACAGGTGAAGTTGAGGTGAACGAACACGTGAGCGGATTCCGGCTCATGGCCGTCCATGCCCATCCCGACGACGAGTCGAGCAAGGGTGCGGCCACCACCGCCCGTTATGCAGCCGAAGGCCACGAAGTGATGGTCCTGACGCTCACCGGGGGTGAGCGTGGCGACATTCTCAACCCGGCCATGGACGTTCCCGGTGTCCGCGATCGAATCAGCGAAGTTCGCCAGGAGGAGATGGCCGAGGCCGCTCGCATCCTGGGCGTGAAGCAGCGCTGGCTCGGTTTCGTCGATTCCGGGCTTCCCGAGGGCGACCCTCTTCCGCCGCTGCCCGAAGGGTGCTTCGCCCTCGTTCCGCTCGAAGAGTCGACGCGCGCTCTGGTCAAGGTGATTCGCGAGTTCCGTCCCCACGTCGTCACGACGTACGACGAGAACGGCGGATACCCGCACCCGGATCACATCCGGTGCCACGAGGTGACGATGGCAGCCTACGAAGCCGCCGCCGATCCCGAGTACTTCCCCGAGGACGGTCAGCCGTGGGAAATCAAGAAGGTCTACTACTCGCACGGATTCATCCGTAAGCGCCTCGAACTCTTCCAGGAGGAGTACGAGCGTCGCGGAGAGCCGTTCCCGATGGCGGACTGGCTCAAGAAGTGGAAGACCGAACGCGGCGACATGATGGTCCGGGTGACCACTCAGGTCACGTGCGGCGACTACTTTCCCCAGCGTGACGATGCTCTGCGCGCACACGCGACGCAGATCGATCCCAACGGTTCGTTCTTCGCTGTGCCGCTCGACATTCAGCAGAAGATCTGGCCCACCGAGGAATTCGAGCTCGCCAAGACGCGGGTCACCACGTCCATTCCGGAAACCGACCTGTTCGCAGGTCTCGAAGAGGACGCTCAGAAGTGAATGCTCTGTCCGCCGAGGTAGTTCTCGGCACCACACAATTTCTTGCTCAGACCCCGAGTAACCCATCCGGCCCGGAGTTCGGAAAGTCGTCTCCGGTCGGCCTGCTGGTGATTCTTGCGCTGCTCATCGGTGTGATCCTCCTGGTTCGGTCGATGAACCGCCAGCTCAAGAAGCTGCCGGAGACGTTCGAACCGGATCATCCCGAACTCGATCAGCAGGCAGACGAAGGCACCGACCGGGGAGCTATCACTGCTCCGAGCCCGGCGGAACCCAACGTCTCTACCGAGAAGAAGCCCAAGCAAGAATCCTGAGACGAACGAGGTAGCGGCGATGGACCCACGGATGCGGAACAACCTGGGTGGGTCCTCGAGCCCTTACCTGCGTCAGCACGCCGACAATCCGGTCCACTGGCAACAGTGGGGCGAAGAAGCGATGGAGTGGGCGCGCGAGCGCAACGTGCCGATCCTCCTCTCGATCGGATACTCGGCGTGCCACTGGTGCCACGTCATGGCGCACGAGTCGTTCGAGAACGACGAGATCGCGGCCGTCATGAACGCGAACTTCGTCTGTGTGAAGGTGGACCGAGAAGAACGTCCCGACATCGACGCCGTCTACATGAATGCGACGGTTGCGATGACCGGCCAGGGCGGCTGGCCCATGACCTGTTTCCTGACTCCCGACGGTTCACCGTTCTACTGCGGCACGTACTACCCGCCGACGCCTCGCGGCGGAATGCCTTCGTTCACACAGCTTCTCGAAGCGATAGCCGACACCTTCACGAATCGGCGCGACGAGGTCGACAACGCGGCACAGTCGATCGTCACGGAACTTCAGCGCGCGTCGGGCGGGATTCCGTACGGCGGAGCACCCATCGACGCCGAGCTGCTGAACGCGGCGGGTCGGTCGATCCTCGGCGACGAGGACGTCCCGCGCGGGGGATTCGGTGGGGCACCGAAGTTTCCACCGTCGGCACTACTGGAGGGGCTGCTCCGACAGTACGAGCGAACGGGTTCGGGCGAGATCCTCGGCGGCATCGAGCGCACCGCCGAAGCAATGGCACGTGGCGGGATCTACGACCAGTTGGGTGGCGGTTTCTCGCGGTACTCGGTCGATGCCGAGTGGGTGGTTCCGCACTTCGAGAAGATGCTCTACGACAATGCGCTGCTCCTGCGGTTCTACGCGCACTGGGCGCGGCGCACCGGATCGGACCTCGCCACTCGCGTCACCGAGGAGACCGCAAGGTTCCTGCTCTCCGATCTGCTGACCGAGAACGGTTGCTTCGCTTCGGCTCTCGATGCTGACACCGACGGCGTCGAAGGCCTCACGTACGTATGGACGCCGACGCAGCTGGTCGAGGTACTCGGCGCGGAGGACGGGCAGTGGGCCTCGGAGTTGTTCCGGGTCACCGATACCGGAACCTTCGAAGAGGGTGCGTCGGTACTGCAGTTGCTCCGTGACCCCGACGACTGGTCGCGCTGGCAGACGGTCTCCGACGCTCTACGCGCCGTCCGGGCTCAGCGTCCACAGCCCGGCCGCGACGACAAGGTGGTGACGGCCTGGAACGGGTTGACCGTCACGGCCTTGACGGAAGCGGGACTTGCCCTGGACCGACCCGACTGGATCGCGGCGGCGGCCGAGTGCGCTGGCGCTCTTCTCGACCTTCACCTGGTGGACGGTCACTTGCGTCGCGCTTCCCTCGGCGGGGCTGTCGGCGCCCCGACGGGCGTGCTCGAGGATTACGCAATGTTGGCCACCGGCCTCCTGGCTCTATACCAGGCAACGGGATTGGCGCGGTGGCTCGATGCGGCGCAGCAGTTGCTCGACGTCACTGTCGACCACTTCGCTGATCCGGCCGAGCCGGGAAGCTGGTTCGACACGGCCGATTTCGCGGAGTCGCTCGTGACTCGGCCCCGAGACCCGTTGGACGGCGCGACGCCGTCCGGTGCGTCGAGCGTCGCGGAGGCTCTGTTGACCGCAGCGGCGTTGACCGATGCCGAGCGCTCTTCTCGTTACGCCCAGGCCGCGGCGGACGCGCTGGCGAGGGCCACGCTGCCGCTCGAGCGTGCGCCTCGGTCGGCGGGGCACTGGCTCGCGGTGGCGGAAGCGTCGTTGCGTGGTCCGATACAGGTGGCCGTCGTCGGGGAAGGTTCGCTGTTGGCCGATGCCCGCCGGCTTGCGCCGGGTGGTGCAGTGGTTGTCGGGGGTGCCCCGGATTCTTCACCGCTGCTTGCAGATCGACCCCTCGTCGACGGTGGTGAAGCCGCGTACATCTGTCGGGGATTCGTGTGTGATCGGCCGGTGACGACGGTGGTGGAACTGGCGAGTCAGTTGAACACGACGAGCCATACCGCGATGTAGTGGCAGATCGCTGCGACGACCGTCGCGGCGTGGAAGAACTCGTGATGCCCGAACGTCGTGGGCCACGGGTTTGGCCATTTCGTCGCGTACAGAATTGCGCCGACGCTGTAGAAGATTCCGCCGACGAGCAGCAGCACCATAGGCGCCACACCGACCTGGTGCGTCAGTTCACCGACCACGGGAACGATCGCCCAACCGAGGAGCAGGTAGAGCGGGACTCCCACCCATTTCGGGGCGGTGGGCCAGAGCATCTTGAGTGCGACGCCGGCGAGCGCGCCTGCCCACACGATCGCGAGGATGATCTTGCCGGTGTGAGTCGGGAGGCCGAGCATGGCGAACGGTGTGTAGCTGCCGGCGATGAAGAGAAAGATCATCGAATGGTCCGCACGCTTCATCCACGTACGGCCCTTGACCGTCTGCCACTGGATGCGGTGATACGTCGCACTGATGCCGAAGAGGCCGCAGATCGTGACGCTGTAGATCGCGGTTGCCCAAGCCGCTTTGGCGCCGACCTGAGCGCCGGCTACGGAGACGAGAACGATGCCTGCGACGACGGAGACACCGAGCGCCCACAGATGGATCCAACCGCGCATGCGTGGTTTGACCGGAAGCTCGTCGAGCCCGAATGCCGTCATGTGCAACCCCTCTCGTTCCGTACTGTTGCGAACCGCGTAACCTACGGTACCGTAGGTTACGCATCAGTAGCATAACCTACCTGCGGGTTTTCGACGCGTACAAAAAGCGTGACGGCGCTCGCATGTGGCTGTCACTGCCGGGCGTAGTCTTTGACACCATGGTGATGTCACGGTGAATCTGCGCGGACTGCTGTACAGCATCTACGAGCGACGACTCCTCAGTCATCTCGACGGTCTCGCGCACCCACGGCACGTAGCCGTGATGTGTGACGGAAATCGGCGATGGGCTCGCGAGAACGGCTTCACCGATGTCAGTCACGGGCACCGCATGGGCGCGCTCAAAATTGCCGAATTGCTCGAGTGGTGCGACGCCGCCGGAATCGAGATGGCAACCATCTACCTGCTCTCGACCGAGAACCTGCGCCGCGAGCCGGAAGAGCTCGACACCCTCCTCGAAATCATCACCGACGTCGTCGAAGAGATCTCCGGGCCCGGCAAGAACTGGAGTGTGCAGATCGTCGGTGCTCTCGATCTTCTGCCTCCCGAGCAGTCCAGGCGCTTGCGGGAAGCGGCGGCGGGGACGAGCGGCCGAACCGGGACACATGTCAACGTCGCGATCGGATACGGCGGGCGTCAGGAGATCGCCGACGCCGTCCAATCGCTCCTGCGCGACAAGATCGGTGCGGGTCTGAGCGGCGACGAACTGATCCAGGCCGTCACGGTCGACGGCATCGACGGGCATCTGTACACGTCGGGACAGCCCGATCCGGATCTGGTGATCCGCACCTCCGGCGAGCAGCGGCTCTCCGGATTCCTGTTGTGGCAGAGCGCCTATTCGGAGATCTGGTTCACCGAGGCGTACTGGCCCGAATTCCGTCGAGTCGACTTTCTTCGAGCCTTGCGCGATTACGCGGCGCGCCACCGCCGGTTCGGCGCCTGAGCCGTCTCAGAGCTTGCGCAGTCGCAGCCGGTTGATCGTGTGATCGGCGTCCTTGCGCAGCACCAGGGTTGCGCGGGGGCGGGTGGGGAGAATGTTCTCCACCAGGTTCGGGTGGTTGATCGAGTTCCAGATCTCCTTCGCCGCGATGGTCGCGTCACGGTCGGAGAGGCCGGAGTAGTGGTGAAAGTGGGCGTTCGGATCGGCGAACGACGTGTTGCGTAGCGCGAGGAACCGCTGGATGTACCAGGCTTCGATGTCCTCGATGCGGGCGTCGACGTAGATCGAGAAGTCGAACAGATCGGAGACCATCAGACGCGGGCCGGTCTGCAGGACGTTGAGGCCCTCGATGATGAGGATGTCGGGCTGGCGGATCAGGTGGTACTGGCCCGGGATGATGTCGTACGACGTATGCGAATAGACCGGCGCCGCTACCTCTTCCGCCCCGGACTTGACTTCGGTGACGAAGCGCAACAGCTTGCGGCGATCGTAGCTTTCGGGAAAACCCTTGCGGTGCATGATGCCCCGACGCTGGAGTTCCCTGGTCGGATAGAGGAATCCGTCCGTGGTGACGAGGTCGACGCGCGGATGGTGATCCCAGCGGGCCAGGAGAGCTTGCAGCACACGAGCAGTCGTGGATTTTCCGACCGCGACCGAACCGGCGACGCCGATGACGAAGGGCACCTGACGGTCGGGATGCTTCTCGCCGAGGAAGGTCGCGGTGGCCGCGAACAGTCGTTGGCGCGCCGCTACCTGTAGGTGGATCAGACGTGCGAGGGGGAGATAAACCTCGGCAACTTCTTCGAGATCGATCTGCTCGCCGAGACCACGCAAGCCGTACAACTCGTCCTCGGTCAACACCAGTGGCGTCGACTTACGCAGTGTCCGCCACTGCTTGCGGTCGAACTCGACGTAGGGACTCGATTCGTTGGTGCGCGCCATCAGCCCAGCTCACCGGCACGTAGTGAACCCGGGGCCCGGCGGACGAAACAGCTATGCGAGCAAGCCAGGCGCGTGTGCGCACGATCCGAGTGCATAGTCGGATTGTGCTCGGTGCCACGTCCGGGACTTTCGCCGGGTGGCATTCCGGAGCGAGCGACTAGGCTCGGTGGTTATGGATCCAGACACACTTGTTCGCCAATACCTGCTGCTCGGACTGGGTTTCGACCGTCTCGAAGACGGGTTCGTCGACGCGTTCACCGGTGACCCGGCGCTGCGTAAGCAGATCGAGAGCGCCCCGAAGCCCGATCCGCGTGAACTTGCCCGCACGGCACGTGAATTGCGGGGCGAGTTGGCCGGAAGTGGTCTGAATGCCGAACGCTCCCACTTCGTCGACGTACACCTTCGCGCCCTGGAATGCTCCGGGCGCAAGTTCGCGGGTGAGGACATCGGCTTCGTGGACGAGGTCGAGGCGTACTTCGACGTACGAATCGAAAAGGGAAACGAGGACGCCTACAGCGACGCTCACCGGTTGATGGGTGAAGTTCTGCCCGGTCCGGGACCGCTGGCGCAGCGGGTGCAGGCGCATCGCAAGGCCGACGAGATCCCCGCGGCGAAACTGAACGAATGCGTCGAGGCAATGTCGAGTGCGCTGCGCGATCTGGTCCGCGGCACCTTCGGGCTTCCCGCGTCGGAAACCGTCGAATACGAAGTGGTGGGGGACAAGCCGTGGTCCGGCTTCAACTACTACCTCGGTGACTACCGCTCCAAGGTTGCGATCAATTCGGATCTGCCGCAGTTCATGGCCAACCTGCCGCGGCTGATCGCGCACGAGTCCTACCCCGGCCATCACACCGAGCATTGCCGTAAGGAAGCCGGTCTGGTCGGTTCGGGCCAGCTCGAGCAGACACTGTTCCTGGTCAACACGCCGCAGTGCATCATGGCCGAAGGCCTCGCGGATTTGGCGCTGGAAGCGATTGTCGGCCCGGACTGGGGTGTGTGGGCGCAGGACATCTACGCCGACCTCGGCTTCTCTTTCGACGGGGAAAAGGCGCAACGGCTCTCCGCCGCGTCGGGGCAACTGCTGAGTGTCCGGCAGGATGCGGCGCTGATGTTGCACGACGAGGGGCGCAGCCTCGACGACGTGGCGCTGTTCCTCGAACGGTGGTCGCTGTCGACGCCGGAACGCGCTCGCCAATCGCTCAAGTTCCTGTCTTCGCCGCTGTGGCGGGCATACACCAGCACGTATGTCGAGGGATACCGGCTGCTCGGGGGATGGCTGGACGAGGTGCCGGTGGGCGCGGAGCGCACCGAACGCTTCCGCAGGCTGCTCGACGAGCCGCTGGTCCCCAGCTCTCTGCGTGCTGCCTAGTGCCGGGTGGAGACGGCGGGAGCGAACTTCGTAGACTGGACGCATTCGTTTCCGCATCCAGCTTGGAGATTCCTCGATGACCGCTGTGCCCGGCTCCGACGTCAACTCTGCATCACTCGCCGAACTCGACCCCGAAGTCGCCGAGGCGATGGCTGGTGAATTGGCTCGTCAGCGCGACACGCTCGAGATGATCGCGTCGGAGAACTTCGTTCCCCGCTCGGTTCTGCAGGCTCAGGGCAGCGTCCTGACCAACAAGTACGCCGAGGGCTACCCGGGACGTCGTTACTACGGCGGTTGCGAGCACGTCGACGTCATCGAGGATCTGGCGCGCAACCGTGCGAAGGAACTCTTCGGTGCAGAGTTCGCGAACGTTCAGCCGCACTCGGGCGCACAGGCCAACGCTGCTGTTCTGATGGCACTGATGAACCCGGGTGAGAAGCTGCTCGGCCTCGACCTTGCACACGGCGGTCACCTCACGCACGGCATGAAGCTCAACTTCTCCGGCAAGTTGTACGACGTCGCGTCCTACGGCGTCAGCAAGGAAGATCACCGCATCGACATGGACGAGGTGCGCTCGATCGCCCTCGCCGAGAAGCCGAAGGTCATCGTTGCCGGCTGGTCCGCGTACCCGCGTCAGCAGGACTTCGCGGCGTTCCGCGCGATCGCCGACGAGGTCGGGGCGTACCTGTGGGTGGACATGGCTCACTTCGCCGGACTGGTTGCGGCAGGACTGCACCCGTCGCCCGTCCCGTACGCAGACGTCGTCTCCTCGACCGTCCACAAGACCCTCGGTGGTCCGCGTTCGGGCCTGATCCTGGCGAAGAAAGAGTGGGCCAAGAAGCTCAACTCCGCTGTCTTCCCCGGTCAGCAGGGTGGACCGCTCATGCACGCCATCGCGGCCAAGGCAGTCACCTTCAAGATCGCTGCCGGTGAAGAGTTCAAGGATCGTCAGGCACGCACCCTTTCCGGTGCGCGCATCCTTGCCGAGCGTCTGGGCAACAAGGACGTCGCAGACCAGGGCATCAGCGTCCTGACCGGCGGCACTGACGTCCACCTCGTGCTCGTGGACCTGCGTAACTCGCAGCTCGACGGCCAGCAGGGTGAGGACCTTCTGCACGAAATCGGCATCACGGTCAACCGCAACGCTGTTCCGTTCGATCCCCGCCCGCCGATGACCACCTCCGGTCTGCGTATCGGTACCGCAGCGTTGGCCACTCGCGGATTCGGCGATGCCGAGTTCACCGAGGTCGCCGACATCATCGGTACCGCTCTGGCCGGCAACGCGGATCTGCCGGCGCTGCGTGCGCGCGTCGCCAAGCTCGCCCTCGACCTTCCGCTGTACGACGGTCTCGAGAACTGGGGCCTGCTCAGCAAGAACGTCTAGGTATTCCTTCACCGACGGCCCGGTCCCTTTCGAGGGGCCGGGCCGCTGGTTTTTTGCCAGTCGCGGATTGTGGCATCGGTCACATGACCGATGGTGGCCGAGTTCGGTGCTTCCTAGCCTGAGAGCATCACCCCTCCGGCGAAGGAAACCCCATGACCGAACAGAATCTGCATTGGCTCTCCGCTACCGAGATGGCGGCGTCGGTCGCGTCGAACAGTCTCTCGCCCAACGAGATTGCCGAAGCGATGATCCAGCGCGTCGACGCCGTCAATCCGTCGATCAACGCGATAGTGCAGTTCGATCGCGAGCAGGTGACGCGCGATGCGGCCGAACTCTCACGGCAACAGGAAGCGGGCGAGAAGCTCGGCCCGCTGCACGGCGTTCCGTTCACGATCAAAGATCTGACGGCAGTCGACGGGCTGCCGACCACGTTCGGGATGAAGCCGATGGCCGACAACATCGCGACGGGAAATGCCGTCGTCGTGGACAGGCTGCGAGGCGCCGGCGGACTGTTCCTGGGAAAGACGAATACTCCCGAAAGTGGTTACTACGGAGGCACGGACAACCACCTGTACGGGCCGACGCACAACCCGTGGAAGCTCGGCAACAGCGCGGGCGGGTCCAGTGGCGGTGCGTCGGCTGCCGTGGCTGCAGGCCTCGGGCCACTCGCCGAGGGCAGTGACGGCGCGGGATCGGTGCGTATCCCGTCGGCGCTCTGCGGGGTCGTCGGGTTGAAGCCGACCACCGGCGTCATCCCGCAGACCATCCTGGCCGGGCGCTTCTACAACTGGGCGTATCACGGTCCGATCACCCGGACTGTCGCCGACAACGCGCTGATGCTCGACATCATGGCCGGGCCGGACAATGCGGACCCGCTCTCGATCGAGCGTGCCGAGACCTCGTACGTCGAAGCCTCGAAGGGCGACGTGAAGGGCCTTCGCGTGGCGTGGTCGACGAATCTCGGTCTCGGCCATGTTGATCCGGAGGTGCTGGCGGTGTGTCTCGACGCGTTGTCGGCATTCGAGGAATTGGGTGCCCGGATCACCGAGGCGACCCCGCAGTGGGGAAATCCGTCGGAGTCGATGTGGAACGGCATCTGGGTTCCCGGTTTCGCTTCCGAATACGACTTGCTCGACTGGGAGAACCAGCGCGGCGAGGTCGACGACAACCTGATCGAGATCATGCACGAGGCCGAGCGGCTCACCGGTGTCGACGTCGGGCGGGCCGACGCATTCCGCGGCGTCATGTGGGACACGTGGACCGCGTTCATGAACGACTACGACGTGTTGGTCTCGCCGACCTTGGCTTCGGCCACGTTCCCGCTCAGTCAGTTCGCGCCGTCGTGGCTCGAGGGTGCGTCGCTGCGTGAGCAGTTGCTCGATTGGCTCTTCACCTACCCGTACAACATGCTCAACAATCCGGCGATCACCGTGCCCGCTGGATTCACCGCCGACGGTCGACCGGTGGGGCTGCAGATCGCCGCACGTCACCGCCAGGACGCAGTGGTCCTGCGGGCTGCCGCGAACTTCGAAGCGGCACGTCCGTGGGCGGACAAGAAGCCGGCCGATTCACTGGTCGTGGCCTAGCTCACACGATTGGCTAGATTGGTGTGATGACGTCTGTACTGCCTGATCGCGGCGCTGGACCTGACATGTTCGCGCCGCGATCGCCGGCGGCCGGGGCGTACGGAATTCTCGGCCTGTGCGCCGAAGAACTCCGCGCACGTGGACTCGCGTACTCGGCTGCGGCGGTCACGTACCGAGACCCGTCGAGCGGAAGACATCGGGCTCTGGCGTGTTCCGGATACGACGCCAGGGTGCTCGAGTTCCTGCTCGAGGACTTCGTCGCCGATCGCAATCTCTTCGGCATCATTCGCGAGGCTTCGGGCGTGCCCGTGTTCTGGCAGGACGTGCCACGATTCGAGCAGGTCGAGATGGTCACCGATGTTCTGCGGCCGTCCGGGTACGCCGAGGGTGCCTCGGTCGCATTGGGGTTCTCCGGCCGTGAGGTGACCGGATTGCTGCACATGAGCTTCGCGGATTCCGGCGTCGTCGATCGCGTACGGGAGGTGGTGGCGGCGTCCAGCGCAGCCTGCTCGCGCGTCGTGGGGGACCAGGTGGCGCTCGATCGTGTCCATCTGAGCCCACGGGAGATTCAAGTACTGCAATTGGTGGCCAGGGGCGCGGGCAATGTCGAGATCGCCGAGGAGTTGTTCGTCAGCCGTCGCACCGTCGCCACCCATCTCGAGAACATCTTCGTCAAGACCGGAACCAATTCGCGGGTTCAGGCAGCGGTGCGCGCCGCGAAGTGGGGTCTGATCGAGTCCTGAGTGACGCCGAATCACACGAGTGGCATTTTGTTACCTGGCGTTCACCAGATGTGCGGCTCGTTCCGTGGCGCGAGTGTCCGATCCGCAGTACCGTCGGCAGTAACGAGTAACCAGAAGTTACTTGTGCGGGAGGTTCTGATCGTGACTGAAACACTCAGTACGAGAGGGCCGGCGCCCGGCCCTTGTTTCAGCTGACACAGCGTCACCTGACACCAGAGCCGTCCGGCCCAGCGAGCTGAGTTTGCGCGGGTGCCGCGCAGACCTAGGAGCCCAACGTGACTGCATCACGCTCCGTCTCTGCCCACTCGGCCCGGGCTGATCTATCAGCCGGGAATCATTCGGGAGATGCACTTCGCACGTACGTCTTGGATACCTCGGTACTACTGTCCGATCCATGGGCTGTCACTCGATTCGCCGAACACCACGTGGTACTCCCACTGGTCGTGATCAGTGAACTCGAAGGCAAACGGCACCACCACGAACTGGGATGGTTCGCCCGAGAATCGCTCCGCATGCTCGACGATCTACGGATCGAATACAGCCGCCTCGACCGTCCGGTGCCGATCGGCACCGAGAACGGGACACTGCAGGTCGAACTCAATCACACCGACCCTGCGGTCCTGCCCGTCGGATTCCGCACGGACAGTAACGATTCGAGGATTCTGGCGTGTGCGCTGAATCTTGCTGCGGAGGGCAAGGATGTAGTCCTCGTCAGCAAGGACATTCCGCTTCGTGTGAAGGCAGGCGCGGTGGGACTACCTGCCGACGAGTACCACGCTCACGACGTCGTGCCATCCGGATGGACGGGCATGACTGAGCTGGACGTCGCCTCGACGGACATCGACGAGCTGTTCAACGAGGGTTTCCTGGACCTCGACGAAGCGCGAGATCTACCGTGTCACACGGGTCTTCGCCTGCTCGGTGGTTCGTCGAGCGCCCTCGGTCGGGTGACTCCCGACAAGCGCATCCAGTTGGTGCGCGGTGAGCGCGAGGCGTTCGGGTTGCACGGCCGCTCCGCCGAGCAGCGCATTGCGCTCGATCTCCTCATGGACGAGAGCATCGGCATCATCTCTCTCGGTGGTAAGGCGGGCACCGGTAAGTCGGCCTTGGCTCTGACAGCAGGTTTGGAAGCCGTTCTCGAGCGCCGCACTCAGCGCAAGGTTGTCGTCTTCCGTCCGTTGTATGCCGTTGGCGGACAAGAACTCGGCTACCTTCCCGGTAGTGAGAGCGAGAAGATGGGCCCGTGGGCTCAGGCCGTTTTCGACACTCTCGACGGGTTGGCCTCGCCAGAGGTTCTCGAAGAGGTTCTCGCCCGCGGAATGCTGGAAGTGTTGCCGCTGACGCACATTCGCGGTCGGTCGCTGCACGATTCGTTCGTGATCGTCGACGAAGCGCAGTCCCTCGAACGAAATGTGTTGCTGACGGTGCTTTCTCGACTCGGAACCGGATCTCGAGTGGTGTTGACGCACGATGTTGCGCAGCGCGACAACCTGCGAGTGGGCCGCCACGACGGTGTTGCCGCCGTGATCGAAAAGCTCAAGGGGCATCCACTGTTCGCGCACATCACGCTCACGCGAAGCGAGCGTTCGCCGATCGCCGAATTGGTTACCGAAATGTTGGAGGAGTGCGGACCGACTCCTTGAGAATTGTTCTCCCCGTGCGGCACTCGTGCCGCGCGGGGAGAAGCTCAGTTCTCCAGCGGTCCCAATTCTGCGTTGAGGACTTCCTGGACCACGCGCATCGCGGCGAGTCCGGCCGGGGCGCCGCAGTACGCGCTGGCATGTATCACGGTTTCGACGATCTCGGTGCGCGTCAAGCCATTTCGCAACGCGCCGCGGACGTGGCCTTTCAGTTCGTTCTCCGCGCGCAGGGCGATCAGCATTCCCAGATTGATCAGGCTGCGGCTGCGTCGATCGAGACCGGGACGCGTCCATACCGAACCCCAGACGTTGGCCGTCACGAAGTTCTGCAGTTCTTCGCTGTCCGTTCCCCGGGTGCGCTCGAAGGCGGCGTCGACGAAATCGGCCCCCATGACTTCGGTGCGCACAGCCAATCCGGCGTCGAAGGAGTCAGGCGTGGTGTTTTCGGACATGGCAGGTTCGCTCGCTTTCGGCAGGTGATTTCAGGCCGGAGCAAGCCTACTTCGTGTCCCGGTCCCGACGACTGCGCGGCCGACCGCGGTTACCACGCCCCACGCGACGTCTCGCAGACTGAAGTAGTCCCGCCAGACGCAGACCTTGCCGTCGCGCAGTTCGAAAGTTCCGCATACCCAGAACTCGATGCGCAACGGTCCGACAGTGAGGATGTCGGTGCGTTCGGTGAGCACCGTGGACTCGTCGCCGACGATGTGGTGCATCTCCGCCTCGAATTTCAGTGAAGGCTTGGTGACCAGACGAAGCGCTCGCACGACGGTCTTCTTGCCTCGCAGGGTGGGGAGCGAGACGTTCTGCCAGACGATGTCGTCTGTCATCAATTCGGCTGCGGCGTCCACGTCGAAATCGGTGAGGGCCGCGAACATTGCGTTCACCGTGGCTGTCGAACTACTCATGGGGTGTCCTTGGCTGACTATTCGGCCGGTGTTGCCCGGATGAAGGTACCGAGATGATCGTGATCGAAGTACTCCAAGGTTAGCGAGTTTCCGTCGAAGGTGGCCTTCGAGACCGTCCCGGCCGGTGCGTTCTCGCCGCTGAGCGGGAACGTGAAGGTGTTTCCGTCCCAGTGGGTCAGAGGGTACGTCGCGGCCGCGGGACCCATGGTCAAGGTCAGCGCACCGTTCTGCTGCGTCACGAGCGCGGGACCCCAGTACGGATTGCCGTAGTCGCCGGTCAATTGGTCTGTCGGTGGCGCGGGAGCGGGGGAGGCCGGCGGCGTCTTCCCGGCAAGTTCGCCCTCAGGGTCGGCTTGTGAGGCAAAGGACGCTTCGTACAGCGGGCGCCACTCGCGGGTGATCTTCCCGAACTGCACCAGATCGGCGAATTCGGCGGTCAAAGTCTCTGCGACGCCGGTGGGCGTGCCGTTGGTCAGAACGACTATGCCGACGTCAGCGGAGGGAATCGTCACGAAATTGGTCCCGGCACCGAGCAGGAAGGCGCCGGAGTGGCTGGCGGTCACACGGCCTGCCGCGCTGTCGGAAACGTTGAACCCGTAGCCGTAGAAGCCGGAACGTTCCCCGATTTCCTGCGCATGGCGCGAGACGATTTCCGGGTTGACTGCGGGCACGAGCGCATCCGTCTGAACGACCTGCTGCCCCTGATACCGACCGCCAGACAGCACCATGTCCAACCACTTGGCCATGTCGTTCACCGAGGAGCTGACTCCACCGGCGGGGGATTGGGCATCGGCGTCCCGAACCGGCCCTACCTTGTACTTTCCGTCTTCGAGGATATGGCCGACTGTTCGATTTTCTCGGGCTTGGTAATCGGCGAACCGCGAAGACGTCGATGTCATACCGAGCGGACCGTAGATCGTGTTCTGCGACAGCGTTTCCCAATCGGTGCCCGCCGCGGCTGCAACGGCCTCCGCACCGGCAGTGACGCCGAAGTTCGTGTACTCGTATGTGATTCGGAATGGATTGAGCGGAAGTTGGCGAAGTTTTTCGAGCACCTGGGCCCGGTTGTAGCCCAGGTCCTCCAGCCCGTCGCCGGCGTGGTCCGGTAACCCCGACCGATGCGTGTAGAGATCGGAGATCGTGAGGTGGTCGGTCACCCACGGATCGGCAAGCGCAAACCCCGGCAGTTTCGAGATCACCGGAGTGTCCCAGTCGACGGTCCCGATTCCGACTTCGTGGGCGACCACCGTGGCCCCGACCGATTTCGACACCGATGCCAGTTGGAACACGGTGTCGGCATCGACGGTGGCGCTCTTACCCAACTCGCGAACCCCGAATCCCTTTGCGTACACAGTCTTACCTCCGTGCACCACGGCCACCGCCATGCCGGGAACACCGGAACTTGCCATGAGGTCGTTCGCGAGGCCGTCGAGCTTCCCGACCGCGTCGTCGATTTGCCCGTCCGGGATCGGCACCCCGGCGTCGAGACCCGGGCTGGCGTCGCTGACGACCGGCCCGGGCGCCGAGGTGGTGTCTGAATCGGACGAGCATCCGGCGAGCAGGGCGACCGTCAGTACTACCGGAACCGCCGCTGCCGACAGTCGCGAGCTGTTTCTACTGGTGATGGACACGAGATTCTCCCTAGCAGGGTTGTCGTCGGTACCACTCGGTCAATCCAGTATCGGGGAACGGCGGGCTGATATTGGGACAAATCGGGAAACCTTGTAGCTACTTCGGGGTGTTGGTTGTCAGACTGCCGAGAATGGAGCCTTCCGTGACCGGCTTCCAAGGGAGCAACAACGCGACCAGCAGAGCGGTGATCAATGCTGCTCCGACCGTGAAGTACGACGCGATGGCGAAGCCTTCCAGGCATGCGGTCTTCATCGTGTAGATCAGACTGTCCTTCTGCTGCTCGAAGAGCGGACTGATGTCGCGGGAGCGGATTTCGATGACGCTGAGCACGGACTCACGAGCGAAGCCTTTCTCCTGCGCCGACATCACGGCGTCGGGAATGGCGTCGACGATCGGAGCCACCTTGGACGTGTAGTACGAGGCGACGATCGAACCGATGACGGCGACACCCAGGGTCCCGCCGAGCTCACGCGTCGTGTCGTTGACTGCCGAACCTGCGCCCGCTTCGTCGAGGGGCACCGAGGACATGATGGAGTCGGTCGCCGGTCCCTGGACAATTGCGAGGCCCAGACCCATGAGGACCATCGAGATCACGACGGGTCCGAGGTAGGGCGTCTCGACGGTCGTCCGACCCGCCAGGAACATCCCGCCGCTGAGTACCAGGAGGCCGAACACCATCACTGCAGTCGTGCCGAGTTTCTGTGCCGCCAAGGTGGCGACTGGGGCGCCCACGGCGACAGCTGCAGCGAAAGGCAAAGAGTGGATGCCGAATTCGAGCGGCGAGTACTCCCGAACGCCCTGGAAGTACTGCGTGATCAGGAACAAGAATCCGAACATGCTGAAGTAGCTGACAGCAATAGCCAAGGCGGGGAAAGAAAACCGCCGGATTCGGAAGAGATTCATGTTCAGGATCGGCGCGTCGGTGCGCAGTTCCCATGCGACGAATGCGGCCAAAAACACTGTCGCAGAGAGGTATCCCGTGATGCTGAATGTCGACACCCATCCGCGATGTGGTGCGTCGATGATGGTCCACACCAGAATGACGATGCCGAGTAGCGACAAGATTGTTCCGACGAAATCGAATCGGCCGACGTGGAGCGCCTTCGATTCCGGAACAACCAGCAGCACACCCACGATGACCAACAGTGCTGCCGGAACGTTCATCCAGAACACCGAGTGCCAGGAGAAGTGCTCGAGAAGCCAGCCGCCCGCAGTCGGGCCGATGGCAATCGCGAAGCCGGCCATTGCGGTCCAGGCCGCGATGGCGATGGCTCGTTCTCTGGCGTCGGTGAAGATGTTGGTGATCATGGCCAACGTAGCCGGAAAGACAGCTGCGGCAAAGACACCCATGGCGGCTCGCGCCATGATCACCTGTTCGAGGTTGGAAGCCAAAGCGCCGACGAGCGACATCGCACCGACGCCGATCAAGCCGATGATCATCACTCGGCGGCGTCCGAAGCGGTCACCCAGGTGGCCGAAAGTGAGTAGGAACCCGGCGAAGGTCAACGTGTACGCGTCGACGATCCACTGCAGGTCGCTGACGCTGGCGAACAAGTCGACGCTCATCGTCGGCAGTGCGACGTTGACCACTGTGTTGTCCAGCACGACAAGGAGTTCGGCGAGGCAGATGAAGATCAGCGCAGTGAATCGACGGGACTTGGTCATCATGGGCGCCGAGGGCACCGGTGCAAGTGTGTGAGACATGTTTGTACGCCATCTCTGCTCCTGCGCGGACGGCAGCAGCGGTTGGAAGAAAGAGGGTTGGTCAGCTCGGGGCCGAGACCAGAGCCTTGAGGTGAGCGCCGATGCGATCGAGAGGCGCCGTGGTGTGCTGAGCTTTTGCCATCAGCGTCGCGCCTTCGATTGACGCGATCACGACGGTTGCCCATTGTGCTGCAGTCTCGGACGGCTGTCCCTGCTGCCAGAAGAACGATGTGAGTAGCGATTCCCACGAGGTGAAGGATTCGCCCGCAGCAGTTAATGCCGCCGGCGTCGACGCGCCCTCCACTGCCGCGGCTGCGACCGGACAGGAGGAGGTGAAATCGCTCTCTACCAAGCTGTTTCGAAATATCGTGACAACCGCGTCGATGATCTCCGGTGGGGAAGACTGAGCGATCATCGAACTGATGGCGGCACTGACGCCCCGGCCGAAGTAGGCAACTGCTTCGCCGGCCAGCTGTCCTTTGCCCTCGGGAAAGTAGTGGTACACCGACCCGCGGGGAGCTCCCGAGCGTTCGACGATCTCGGTGAGCGAGGTCGTCGCGATCCCGTGTTCACGGAAGGCATTGATGGCGCCGACCAGCATCAGAGTGCGGGAATCGGAGTCGGCCATCCCGCCATCGTATGCAATCGCAGTGCTGTTCGAATCATCTGGTGCCGCTGATTCTCTTGGTACTCCCCACTTGCGACGCGCTGCGGCGATCGGACAACGCGTCTGCGGGCCGGTCATGGCAACAAGGCGTCTCGAGGTGTGTTCATCACTGCCTCCCAGTATGTCGATCGGTATAGGAACGAATCTGAGACTAGATGTAACCGACAGACACAGTCAAGTGTTGTGTGCAGGTGGTGGGTATCGACGGAGATTCTTGGTGGCAAAACTGCCCGAACAGTGGTTATATCGTGCGGTATAGAGCTGTTGCTTCGAGCACTAGCTTCGGAGGAGAGGAAACGACATGCCGGTACCGACGTCAGTTGCACGAAAACGAAGAATCGAAGTCGCAGTCGGGAAGTATTTCGCCAATCCGCTGGTCACCGGATTGAATCGGATCGGTTTGATGCCGTCGTTGATGACCGAGATCGAGACGGTTGGACGCCGAACCGGTCTGACCCGCCGAGTGCCCGTTGCGATCACCTACGACGGTGACGAGGCGTGGGTCATTGCGCAGCATGGCACCGGCACGGGGTGGGGTGCCAATATCTCTGCGACGCCGAAGGTTCGGATCCGTCGCCGCGGCGAGTGGGTGGACGGACAGGCCCAGATCATGCCGGACGACGACGTGCCGGCGCGGGTGAAGACATTTGCGTCGGGGAAGATCAGATCGGCGCTGACGGCCTCTGCCTTTCGCGGATTGCAGACCGACCCGGTCAGTGTTCGCATCAAACTCGCACTCGATTCGTCAACCGATTGAATCAACGGGAGTTGAAATGGCCGGTGCGGAATGACCCGGTGCGTTCTCGTCGTTGACGAATGCAGCGGTGGCGCGATCGCCACTCCACACGACGAAGGAGCAGGATCATGCGCATCGGAATCATCGGAGCCGGTCAGATCGGTGGCACGCTCACACGTAGGCTCGCTGCGCTCGGTCACGACGTGCGCGTCTCGAACTCGCGGACACCGGACACGCTTGCAGAACTGGAAGCCGAGACGGGTGCGAAGGCAGTCCGCAGCACCGAGGCCGCCGAGGGTGCCGAGCTGGTCATCGTGAGCATTCCGCAGAAGAACGTGGTTGATCTACCGGCGGGGATTCTCAGCGGTGCGGTCGCAGGTGCCCCGGTCATCGAGACCAACAACTACTACCCGCAACAGCGTGACGGTCTGATCTCGGCCATCGAGGACGGGCAGACCGAAAGCGGATGGGTGCAGGAGCACCTGGGTGTTCCGGTATTTAAGGCGTTCAACGGAATCTGGTGGAAGCATCTCCTCGAGAAGGGGCTTCCCGAAGGTGCAGAGGGGCGCATTGCGCTACCCATCGCCGGCGACGACGACGCGAACAAGCAGGTCGTCTTCGATCTGATCAATCAGTTGGGCTTCGATCCCGTCGATGCGGGAACGATCGACGATTCCTGGCGTCAGCAGCCGGGAACTCCGGTGTACGGCAAGGACTTCGATCGAGAAGCGACGTTGAAGGCATTGGCCGAGGCGAGCCCCGATCGCACCGACGAGTGGCGGGCAACCGCTGCGGTGTGAGTGCAAGGGTGGCGGTTTCCGAAGTGGAAACCGCCACTCTGTTGTTTGTTCAGTCCTTGACCTTCGCCATCGCCAGAACGTCGAGACGCTTGTCGAGTTCTTCCTCGCTCAGCTTGTCCGGGACGAGTCCGCGCTCGATGACGACCTGACGGATCGTCTTCTTCTCCTTGAGTGCCTGCTTCGCGACGGCTGCGGCTTCCTCGTAACCGATTGCCGAGTTGAGGGGCGTCACGATCGACGGCGACGATTCGGCGAGTGTCTTGAGGTGCTCCTCGTGCGCGACCAGTCCGCTCACGCACTTGTCGGCGAACAGTCGAGAGACGTTGGCCAGTAAGGTGAACGACTCCAGCAGGTTGCGAGCCATGACCGGGATGTAGACGTTGAGTTCGAAAGCTCCGGCTGCGCCACCCCACGCGATGGCGGCGTCGTTTCCGATCACCTGAGCCGCAACCTGAGTAGTTGCCTCGGGCAGGACCGGGTTCACCTTTCCGGGCATGATCGAGCTACCCGGCTGCAGATCGGGGAGTGCGATCTCGCCGAGCCCGGTCAGCGGACCCGATCCCATCCACCGAATGTCGTTGGCAATCTTCGTCAGTGAGACGGCGATGGTCCGCAGCGCGCCCGATGCCTCGACCAGTCCGTCACGCGCGGCCTGCGCTTCGAAGCTGTTCTTCGCCGGAGTCAGCGCGTCGACGCCGGTCGACTTGACCAGTTCGGCAACAACTTTGGGGCCGAATCCATCCGGAGCATTGAGACCGGTGCCGACTGCTGTTCCGCCGATCGGCAGCTCGCCGAGGCGGGGGAGTGTTGCGTTGACGCGCTCGATGCCGGCCTCGATCTGACGTGCGTAGCCGCCGAACTCCTGACCGAGCGTGACCGGCACAGCGTCCATCAGATGGGTGCGCCCGGATTTGACGACGGTCTTCCACTCGGTCGCCTTCGTGGCAAGCGCAGCATGCAGATGTTCCAGTGCCGGAACAAGATCGGTGACCGCTGCTTCGGTAGCTGCGACATGCGTGGCGGTGGGGAAGGTGTCGTTGGAGGACTGCGACATGTTGACGTGATCATTGGGATGTACGTCCACACCGGCGGCCTTCGCGATGGATGCGATGACCTCGTTGGCGTTCATGTTCGAACTGGTTCCCGAGCCGGTCTGGAAGACGTCGATGGGGAACTGATCGTCGTGCTTGCCTTCGGCGATCTCGTTCGCGGCGGCGATGATTGCGTCGGCCTTGTCCGCGTCGAGGAGTCCGAGGTCCTTGTTGACCTGCGCACACGCTGCTTTCAGCAAGCCCATTGCGCGGATCTGGGTGCGCTCGAGCGGGCGCCCGCTGATCGGGAAGTTCTCGACTGCACGCTGGGTCTGTGCTCGCCACAGTGCGTCGATGGGCACCCGAACTTCGCCCATGGTGTCGTGTTCGATTCGGAACTGTTGATCGTTGCTCTCCGTCATGGCTCCACATTGCCACTTTTCGAGAGCGGGTAGGGGACTACGTCCCCCGTGAGCGGTTGAGGAATGCAGGGACTCCCTAACCACTCACGGGGCGGAGCCCATCAGAACGTCGGGGGAACCGCGCCCTCTTCGCCGTCGAAGTCGACGGAGCTGTACTCGCGCAGCTTCTCGAGACGGTGGTACGCGTCGATCATGCGAACGGTGCCGGACTTGCTACGCATCACGATGGACTGCGTGCTGGCGCCGCCGCCGTAGTAGCGGACGCCGCGCAGGAGGTCACCGTCGGTGACGCCGGTGGCGCAGAAGAAGACGTTCTCGCCCGAGACGAGATCTTCGGTGGACAGGATCCGATCGAGATCGTGACCGGCGTCGATGGCCTTCTGACGCTCTTCGTCGTCGGTGGGGGCCAGCTTGCCCTGCAGCGATCCACCCATGCAGCGCATGGCTGCTGCGGCGATGATGCCCTCTGGCGTTCCGCCGATGCCCACGAGCATGTCGGTGCCGGACTCCGGACGCGCTGCGGCGATCGCGCCGGCAACGTCACCATCGGAGATCAGACGGATACGAGCGCCGGTGTCGCGAACGTCCTGGATCAGCTGGTTGTGACGCGGGCGGTCCAGGATGCAGATCGTGATGTCGGAGACCGACGCCTTCTTGACCTTGGCCACGCGCTTGATGTTCTCGGCGATCGGTGCGCTGATGTCGATGACATCTGCGGCATCCGGCCCGACAGCGATCTTCTCCATGTAGAACACGGCCGACGGATCGAACATCGCGCCGCGCTCGGCAACAGCCAGAACAGAGATTGCGTTGGGCATGCCCTTGGACATCAAGGTGGTGCCGTCGACCGGGTCGACGGCGAAGTCACAGTCGGGGCCGTCGCCGTTTCCGACCTCTTCGCCGTTGAACAGCATCGGCGCTTCGTCCTTCTCGCCTTCACCGATGACGACGATGCCGCGCATCGAGACGGAGGAGACGAGCTGACGCATGGCGTCGACGGCTGCTCCGTCGCCGCCTTCCTTGTCGCCGCGGCCTACCCAGCGGCCGGCAGCCATAGCACCGGCTTCGGTGACTCGGACCAATTCGAGTGCGAGGTTACGGTCCGGGGTCTCACGATGAGTGCTGCTGGCCGTCATGTGCGGTGCCTCCTGGCGCGGTCGCGGTCGACGGGGTGTGTCGACGCAGTGGTTTCTTCAGGCGTCATTGTCCCAGATGGGAGCGGCTACGTGCGCTGTCGGGTCGCCGCTGCGACGTTTTGTCTCGCTCGAGGGGGACCGGGAATCGTATCTACTGCGCAGTACCTGGATACTGGGGGTGTGGCATCGAAGAAACCCCGCATTCTCGAAGACAACAAAGACATGGTCTGGTCTCTCGTACCGTTGGTGCTGTTCTGCATCATCATTGCGGGCATCGCCAGCCAGTGCACGTTCAGTCCTGGCGGCCCGACACAGGGGCCTATCCCGAGCGTCGACGTGGACGCAGCTCTGAACTACGACGCGAAGGAACTCGGATTTCCCATCCGTAATCCCGGTGTTCCGGACGGGTGGACTCCGAACTCCGGCAGTCGCAAGATCATCTCCGGCGACGGCGGCGGAGATTCGAGCACTGTGGGATTCATCACGACCAGTGGTCGCTACATCCAGCTGACACAGAGCAACGCCGAGGAATTCCCGTTGGTGTCACATGTTGCCGGTGGACAGCGATTCGCGACCGGAGTCGAGACCGTCGGTGCCGATACGTGGAACGTCTTCGGCGGCGAAGGTGTCGAGTCGATCTGGGTCACGGACGTCGGGGATGTTCGCCTGTTGCTCACGGGCGCGGCGACGCCGGAAGAGTTCCGGATTCTTGCCGAGAAGGTCGGCGCAGCGCAGCCGATCACGCCATAGGATTTGCGGTCGGAGCGGACGCTACTCGTCCGCTTCGGCCAGAGCCTTTTCGACGCGGGCCCTCGCGCCGGCCAAGTGCTCTTCACAGCGCTTGGCCAACGCTTCGCCTCGCTCCCACAGTGAGAGTGACGCGTCGAGGTCCAGACCGCCCTGTTCGAGAATCTTCACGACGCTCACCAGTTCGTCCCGGGCTGCTTCGTAGCCGAGTTCGTTGATGTCGGTGTCGGTGGCGTTGCTCATTTTTCTCTTCCCATCACTGCGGCGCGAACGGCGCCGTCTGCAAGTCGAACTCGAATCTGGGTACCGGGTGGCGCGTCCTCGACCGAGCGCAGAACCTCCGGATCGCCTTCGGCGACAACACGTTGCACGACTGCGTATCCGCGGGCCAGCGTCGCGGCGGGGCCCAGCGTGGTGAGCCGGGCGCGCAGATGCTCGATCGTTCGGGACTCGGAGTCGATCAACCGAGTCACATCGCGTCGTCCGGCGGCTTGGAGCCTTTCGACCTCCTCGGCGCGACGGTCCACCGCGAGCAGCGGCGATGCCATGACCGGTCGAGTGCGCAACTGTTCGATCAGATGAGACTCACGCTTGACCCAGCTGCGCAGTGCCGCAGCGCTGCGGTCACGCAGATCCGCAACCAGGGCAGCTTCCGCAACCGCGTCGGGTACGACGCGCTTGGCCGCGTCCGTGGGTGTGGCTGCGCGCAGGTCGGCGACGTGGTCACTGAGCGGGCTGTCCGGCTCGTGTCCGATGGCACTGACGATCGGCGTCGTGCAGGCCACGATGGCGCGGCACAGCGCTTCGTCGGAGAACGGCAGGAGATCCTCGACGCTACCGCCGCCGCGAGCGAGGATGATGACGTCGACTACCGGGTTGGCGTCGAGTTCCTTCAGCGCTTCGATGATCTGGGGAACAGCAGTCGGGCCCTGAACCGCGGTGTTACGCACTGCGATGGCAACTGCTGGCCAACGACGATGGGCGACTGAGACGACATCCTTCTCGGCCGCACTGGCTCGGCCCGTGATCAGGCCGATCGTGCCGGGCAGAAACGGAAGCGGCCGTTTGAGCCGCGGATCGAACAAGCCCTCGGCGGCGAGCAAGGCGCGCAGTCTCTCGATGCGGGCAAGCAGCTCACCGATACCCACGGCGCGAATCTCGGTGACACGCAACGACACCGTTCCGCGTCCGGTGTAGAACGAGAGCTTGCCGAACATCACGACACGCGAGCCCTCGGTCAACGGCACCGGGGAGTTGTGCAACAACTGCGGTGAGCACGTGATCGACAGCGACATGTCTGCCGACGGATCACGCAGGACGAGAAAGGCCGTTCGGGTGCCGGGGCGTGCATTGATCTGGGTGATCTGGCCTTCGACCCAGATGCTGCCGAGCCGATCGATCCAGCCGGCGACCTTGGCGGAAACCGTGCGGACCGGCCACGGCTGCTCAGCGCTGCTGGCGCCGGACGATCGCTGCGATGAAGCGGGGGGCGTTGCGGAAGTCACTTTGCCTTGGCTGTGGTGATGCGGTTGGTGAGCATGGTCTGGAACGGTGCCCGGGCGAGCGTCGCATTCTCGTAGTCCAGGACTGCGGTCAGCTCGTCGATGCTGAGCGTCCGGATGCGCGCACGGAGCTGTGCGAGTGTGAGGTTGGGGTAGTCGAGTTCGGTGACGATCTCGGGCTCTTCGGCAGGTCCGTCCGTCGTAGCTGCCGTGGATTCGGACTCGGCGACGGGTGCGGGTTCCTCGATGGGGGCAGTCGGCTCGAGCGAGTAGAGCGCGAAGCGACCGGCGTTGGTCGGGGTGTCAGCGGTGGTCGATCCGGTGGAAGACGTCGGGTCAGCAGGCGCGTCGACGTCTTCGTCGAAGACCGCCCACTCGGGCTGTTCGTCCTCGGAAGACCAGTTGATCAGTGCAAATGCCTGATCGCCCTTGATGGCCAACGAGGTGATCGACTGCTGCACGCGCATGCTTGTCTGCAGCATCTGGCTCACGGCGGTCATCGGCAGGGCGACGGCGGTGGTGGGCAACTTCTTTGCCTCTTCCATCGCGGTGACGGCGAGTCCCGCGGCAACGCGCGCCACGAACGGTGGTCGGATCATTCCCACAGCTTGCCGCAAAGCTCCGACAATCGGTAGCCGACTTGCCTGTGACGGCCGTACTCGTTTACTTCGGAACCTTCGATCGGAGCCCGAAACCGAGGTGTTCACGTTTGCCGGAGTGTCTCACGTTCGAGGTGCCAGTAGGCTGGTCACATGTCTTCGGCTGTTCCTCTCAATCTCGGTATCGCGCACTCGGCTGATTCGCCGTCCACCCGCAAGGGCAGCGCCAAGCGCGTGCTCCTCGCCGAGCCTCGCGGCTACTGCGCCGGCGTCGACCGCGCGGTCGAGACCGTCGAGAAGGCCCTCGAGAAGCACGGCGCACCCATCTACGTGCGTAAGGAGATCGTCCACAATCGCCACGTCGTCGAGACGCTCGAAGATCAAGGCGTGATCTTCGTCGACGAAACCGACGAGGTTCCCGAGGGATCGTTGCTCGTGTTCTCGGCGCACGGTGTGTCGCCGGCCGTCCACGACTCGGCTGCCGAGCGGAACCTGCGCACGATCGACGCAACGTGCCCCCTGGTCACGAAGGTGCACCAGGAAGCAAAGCGATTCGCCCGCGACGATTACGACATTCTGCTCATCGGCCACGAAGGCCACGAGGAGGTCGAGGGCACCGCAGGTGAGGCTCCCGATCACGTCACCATCGTCGACGGCCCGGATTCGGTCGACGCGGTCGCGGTTCGTGACGAGTCGAAGGTCATCTGGCTTTCCCAGACCACACTGAGCGTCGACGAGACGATGCAGACCGTCGCGCGCCTGCGTGAGCGCTTCCCCAATCTGCAGGACCCGCCGTCCGACGACATCTGCTACGCCACGCAGAACCGTCAGGTCGCGGTCAAGGCGATGGCTCCCGAGTGCGATCTCGTGATCGTGGTGGGTTCGCGGAACTCGTCCAACTCGGTTCGCCTGGTCGAGGTCGCGCTCGGGGCGGGCGCTGCCGCGTCGTACCTGGTCGACTACGCCCGTGAGGTCGATCTCGCGTGGCTCGAGGGTGTCCAGACAGTCGGCATCACGTCAGGCGCATCGGTACCCGAGGTGCTCGTGCGCGGCGTGATCGAACTCCTTGCCGAGCACGGATACAACGACGTTCAACCCGTCACCACTGCCAACGAGACTCTGGTGTTCGCCCTTCCCCGTGAATTGCGAGCAGCGCGCACGTCCTGAAACAAGAAAATGCGGGGCACCTTCCATCTGGAAGGTGCCCCGCATTTTTGTGCTACCGGGCGCGTCTGTTCAGGGCTCTTCGCGATCGCGGTACCGAACTCGCGGCGGCGGATACGCGGGAAGATCGACTCCGGGTGGGCGGCGGCGAGGGGGCAGCGGCGGCGATACGTCGTCACCCGAAGCGAAGAAGGGCTCCATCCGCTCCTCACGTCTGGGCGACGGAGTGGGCTCGGGCGCCCGGCGGCGACCGTACGACGGGTAGTCGTCGTCTGCCACGGGCCGACTGTCGGGCTGGGGGCGACGCGTAGGCGGTTGGTGCGTGCGATCGACCCTGGGTGGCTGAGGGCTTCTCCGAGGCGGCAGCAGACGCTCGTCCTGGATCGGCTCGCGCCTGGGGGTGCTTCGGTAGGCGGGCTGCTCGTCCACCTCGGGGGCGCGGCGACGCGGGGGCCCGGGGACGGGCGCGTCCGAGACTCTGCGTCGACGCCCGGTCTCGGGTGCGGGTTGTTCTCGCGTGGCAGCTGCAGAGGAGTCACGAGTGGTGGCCGCCGAGCGGCGGGAGCGGGTCGAGCGCGCGGGTCCGGTGGGGCGCTGATTGAGCAGGAAGTACCGGAAGCCACCGATGATCAGCACGACCACGGTTGCGGCCAACATGATCGGAAAGCGGTTGACCAACGGATACGCGATGTTGATCGCGATATCGCGCAGCGCGGTGCTGTTGTCCTTGCCGATGAGCGTGTGCCCGATCGGCACCGCAGCGAAGAGCAGCAACGGCGGTTGGGCCATCGCGGTGAAGAGGGCCTTGTTCGAAGCGGCAACCACAGCGAAGAGACAGCCCAGGAAGTAGAACGTCGAGAACACCGCGGTGAGCTCTCCGCCGCCTCCGGTGGCATCGATCAGTACGCCGACGGCGGTCACACCGGCAGCAAGCAGGATCACTCCCCACCAGGGCAGGCCGGGGACGGTCACGATGAGCGATCGCTTGTCCAGCGGTACCCCGGAGCGAGCACGTTGGGTTGCAGACACATAACGACATTAGCGGCTCTTGCGTTGTCGGCCGTGTTTGTGCGGGTCGTGGCTGGCGCATTTATCGACGCGATGGCGCGATGGTTTCGGGTTCTTCGTCAAACGAACCGGACGGATTGTGTGCAGGGTCACCGGACGTTCGTGGGTTGGGGCACACCGACGAAGCCGTCAGCGTGGGAGATCGGCGGTGTCGGTGGGCTGCTCTACCGTCGGATTCATGAAGATTCTGCACACCTCCGATTGGCATATAGGTCGCACCTTTCACGGCGTCGATCTGTTGGCCGATCAGGCGAGTGTGCTCGGTTCCATCGCAGATTCCGTCCGCGAACACGGCGTCGACGTCGTGGTCGTGCCCGGTGACATCTACGACCGCTCGATTCCCAGTTCCGACGCGGTCACCGTGTGCAATCGAGGCTTCGAGGCAATCCGGGCGGCGGGGGCGGTCATCGTCGCGACGTCCGGCAATCACGATTCCGCGGTGCGGCTCGGAGCCGGGGCATCCTTTGCCGCTGCCGGCGGCTTGCACTTGATCACTCGCGTCGGCCAGATCGGTACTCCGGTGATGCTGAGCGATCAGTTCGGTCCTGTCGCCTTTTACGGGATTCCGTACCTCGAGCCGGAGATCACGCGCGTCGAGTTGGACGTGCCCCGGGCTCGTACTCATTCCGACATCCTCGGAGCGGCCATGTCGCGTGTTCGGCGAGATCTCGCCGAACGAACGGCTGCCGACCCCGCGACTCGATCGGTATTGCTCGCCCATGCCTTCGTCGTGGGCGGTGAGGCCTCTGAATCGGAACGCTCCATCTCGGTCGGCGGAGTGGAGACCGTCGCAGTGGGCGAATTCGACGGCGTCGACTATGTCGCCCTCGGACACCTGCATTCTCCGCAGATGCTCTCGGAGAGTGTGCGGTACTCAGGTTCACCGTTGCCGTATTCGTTCGGTGAGCGCAGCCACCGCAAGGCTGCGCTTTTGATCGAACTCGACGCAGCCGGTCTGTCGTCGGTGCAGCGCCTCGATCTTCCGGTGATTCGAGGGCTGAGCCAGGTGACGGGAACTCTCGAGCAACTTCTCACCGAGTCGAAGTACGCCGATTCCGAGCAGTGCTACGTCTCCGCTTTGCTCACCGACCCGGTTCGTCCCGTCGATGCCATGAGGCACCTCCAGGCACGTTTCCCCTTTGCCGTTCACCTCGAATGGCAAAGGCCGGAAGGACAATCGGATCTCAAGTATCGCGACGCGGTACGGGGTCGAACCGACATGGAGATCGCCCGTGGCTTTGTCTCGGCCGTGCGTAGTGACCCGTCCGAGCGGGAGGTCACGTTGATGGCCGAAGCGCTCAGCGCTGCCGCGCGCGCCGAGGAGTCCACGGTAGAACTGAGTGAAACCGCGTGAGGCTGCACAAACTCGAAGTCAGCTCTTTCGGGCCCTTCGCCGACACGGTCGAGGTCGACTTCGACCGTTTGGGTGCAGACGGGCTGTTCCTTCTGCACGGTGACACCGGGGCAGGCAAGACCACGATCCTCGACGCGGTTGCGTTTGCCCTGTACGGGCGGGTGCCGGGTGCGCGCAACGAGGGCAAACGGCTACTGTCCGATCACGCGCCCGCCGGTTCGGTGCCGCGCGTGGAACTCGAAGCGACCATCAGTGGTCGCAGAATCAAACTTGTTCGTAGTCCAGAGTATTCGCGCCCGAAGAAGCGTGGCACCGGTTCGATCACAGAGAATGCAAAGGCCACACTGACGTGGTTGGACGGCCGCGGCGAGAATCTTTCGCGCATCCCTGACATCGGTGACGAGATCAACCGCCTCATGGGCATGAGCGCTGATCAGTTCTTCCAGGTGGTGCTCTTGCCACAGGGTGAGTTCGCCAAATTCCTGCGTGCCGAGAGTGACGAGCGAGGCAAACTGCTCGAGCGTCTGTTCGACACCAAGCGTTTTGTCTCCGTCGAGGCATGGTTCGACGCCAAGCGAAAGGCAAGTGCGACCGCGCTCGCGGCAAGGGAGCAATCCGTGCGGCTGCTGCTCGCGAAGGTCGAGACAGCTGCGGGACTCGAGGTAGGCGCCGAGGCACACCCACTGGAATGGTCGCGCAAACTCCTCGCCGAGGCTCAGGACACCCGCGATACAAGTCTTGCGGAGCTGGTGACCGCGAAAGATGCAGCAGCCGAGGCTAATCGGGTGCTCACCGTTGCGCAGCGAACCGCAGATCTGGTCGCTCGCCGTAATCGTGCGACCGCTGAACTCGCAGCATTCAATACGGGCGCCGCCCAAAGAGCTGTGATCGGCGCTGAACTCGAGACCGCCAAGCGCGCACTGCCGGTGGCCGCTGTCGCCGGCGATGTGGACGCTGCCGGCTTGCACCTCGCTGCCGCACTCGAATCGATGACCGCAGCGATGTCGACCTACTCCGCAACGGGCGGTCCGGAGATTTTCGTGCCGGAGGTGTGGCCACCCACCGACGACGAGCGTCAACGCGTCGTAGCTCGGATCCGGACCTGGCGTGACGAGATCGTTCGCCTGGACGCAATGGCGGAGGATGCTCGCAGAGCCGATGCGGCAGAAGCCGAGATCGAGAAACTCGGAGTTCGGCGAGACGCTCTGTCCGAGCGCATCGATGCCATCGCGGTTGAACGCACTCAACTGCCAGAAATGGTGCGCTCGGCCGGCCAACGACTGGAGGATGCGCAACGCGCGCACGCGGCTCTGCCCGGCCTCGAAGCTGCACTGGCCAAAGCATCGGATGCTGCGGCAGCGGCTCATGAATTCGTCTCTCTGCGTGCGCAAGCCGAGAAGATTCGTGTGCAGGTGTTGGATGCGCGCGACGCCCATCAGAGTGCTCGCGGGCGCTGGCTCGACCTCGTGCAGAAGCGTATCGAGGGCATGGCTGCGGAGTTGGCGAGTTCACTCGCGCCCGGTGACCCATGCCAGGTGTGTGGTTCGCGTGAACACCCTGCGCCGGCGCAGTCTGATGTCGTGACGGTCACCGAGCCCGATCTGGAAGTCGCGTCCGCAGCCGAGCGTGCGGCCGAGAAAGCCCTGAGCAAGGTAGTCGACCGCCAGGTAACCGTCGACCGTGACATCGACCGGGTGATCGCCCGCGGCGGGGACGGCGACGTCGCAGAACTCGACAGGCTCCGCGCCGCGGCTCGGAACGCCGTTGACGAGGCGACCCACTCTGCCGGTCAGGTTGGAGGGTTGGCCGACAAGCTCGGGCATCTCAACGAGCGTGACGGCGAGCTGCAACAGGAATCCGCTTCTCTGACGGCCGAATTGGCGGCACTGACCGAGCGTACGACGACTCTGTCGGCCACGGTCGAGCAGATTCGAGCGGCGATCGTCGCTGCGGTGGGAGAAGATTCGACCATCGCTGCTCAGCGCTCGCGGTTCGAAAGGCTTGCCTCCGCTGCCTCGGCGGCGTCTGAGATGCGTGACGACGCCGTTCGTGCGCAGGCGCGATCGGCGGAACTGTCGACCAAACTGGCCGCTGCGGCGGCCGCTGCTGGATTCGATTCGGTCGAGGCTGCGATCGAAGGGGTGAGATCGCCGGCCCGAATCGCAGCGATCGAAACGGAACTCGCCAAAGCACGCGACCTCGAGGTGGCCGCTCGGACGGTCCTCGACGACCCCGAGGTCGTTGCGGTGAGCGAAGTCGAGACAGTCGACGTCGACGGTCCTCGCGAGCGTGCTCTTCAGTGCGCCGAGGTGGTGAACTCGGCTGTTGCAGCTGCTTCCCTGGCCGAGAACCGTGTGTCGGATCTCGAACGGTTCAGCGGACAACTCGAGAAGGCATACGAAGCGGTTGCACCTGAGCGGGAACTGCACGACGAACTCGCGGCCCTCGCCGACGTGATCGCCGGTAAAGGGCAGAACAGTCGCAAGATGTCGCTGAGGGCTTATGTACTCGCGTCGCGGTTGGAAGAGATCGCGGTGTCGGCATCGGTTCGGCTGCAGCGGATGTCCGGGGGCAGATACGAGTTCGTGCACAGTGACGAGGCAGGTTCTCGGGGTCGCCGCGGCGGTCTGGGGCTCGACATCCGGGACGACTTCACGGGTGTCGTTCGCTCGGCGAAGACGCTCTCGGGCGGTGAATCATTCTTGGCGTCATTGTCTTTGGCCCTCGGACTTGCCGATGTGGTTGCGGCGGAGTCCGGCGGAATCGTTCTCGACACGATGTTCATCGACGAAGGATTCGGCACTCTCGACGCCGACACCCTCGACTCGGTGATGGCTGTGTTGGATGAGCTTCGCGACGGTGGACGAGTGGTGGGCATCGTCAGTCACGTGGACGAGATGAGGCAGCGAATCCCGAGTCGCCTGCACGTCATTCGCGGACGTGCAGGCTCCTCGGTGAAGGTGATCGCGGGCTGATCAGGCCTTTTTGTTCTCTACCTCTGACTCGGCGTCGTCGTCTTGATCCTCGAGGATGTCCGACGCATCGCCGGCGGGCATCGGCTCGTTGTCGCTTGCGCGTTCGTCGATCTGCTCGCCGATGTACCGGATGACAACTGCTGCCACAGCGGCGACGGGCACTGCGAGGAAGGCGCCGACGATGCCGTACAGCGAGCTACCGGCGGCCACGGCAAGCAGCACGATGACGGCGTGGAGTTTCATCGACTTGCTCTGCAGCACAGGCTGAAGGACGTTTCCTTCGATCTGCTGAACGGCCAGGATGATGATCAACACGATGATGGCGGTGGTGAGACCGTTGGCCACCAGCGCAACCAACACGGCCAGGGCGCCGGCGACAAAGGCACCGACGATCGGGATGAAGCCACCGATGAACGTGAGAATTGCCAGCACCGGTGCCAGCGGAACCCCGAGTATCAGCAATCCGGCGCCGATGAAGACCGCGTCGATCAGACTCACCAGTGCTTGTGTCCTGATGAATCCGCCGAGCGTGTCCCACATGCGGGTGAGGACCTCTTCGAGATGCCGACCGGCACGGCCGCCGCCGACAGCGTGGAGCCAGGGGATGAACCTCGGTCCGTCCTTGATGAAGAAGAAAGCGAGAATCAGGACCAAACCGAGCGTGACCAACAACGAGCTCGCTGTGCTCACGCCGCTGAAAACGCCTGAAGCGATGGCGGTTCCACTTTCCTGCACCTTGGTGATGACGGCATGGACGGCGTTGTCGATCTGGTCGTCCTTCAGGTTCAGCGGCGGACCCTGGAGCCAGTCCTGAACCTGGTTGATGCCCTCGGTGGTCTTGTTCGCGAGCTCGGGGGCCTGGCTGACCACTGACGGAACGATGCCGGCGATCACACCGGCCAGGATTCCGATCGAGAGCACCAGGGTGATGCCGGCTGCCGCGGCCGGTGGCATACCGCGCTTGATCATGCCGCGGGTCGGCGGCCACATGACTGTCGCAACAACGATAGCCAGAGCCACCGGCAGGATGATGACCCAGAGCTTTTCGATCAGCCAGCCGAAAATCCAGGCGCCCAGCGAAATCGACGCCAACACCAACGACCATTTTGCGAGCCACATACCCCCTTGCCCGATGATCTCGCCGCGGTCGCGCTTGCGCACCCCTGCGGACGTCCCCTTGTCTTGCTCGCTCACTGATCGTCCTTTCCGTCGGCGCAGGGATCTCCTCGCCGATGTGCGAATCCGGTGATCTAGCTGAGCTGATCGTAACGACTGCATGCGATAACTCGTGTGTTGCGCTGCAATACTGTGTTTTGAAGCATGCTGATCGGACTAACATTTCCGTCATGAGAATCGCAGCAGCAGTCGGGGCAGCAGCAATCGTCGTTCTCGGGCTCACCGCGTGTAGCACCGAGGATCAGGACAACGCGCAGAACAAGATCAGCGAGGCAGTCACGAGCGGGCAACAGGCGCTCGAGACGGCGAAACAGTCAGCGGGCAACGCCATCGATCAGGGCAAGACGGCGCTGTTCGTCGCCACGTTCCGTGGGGCTTACGCACCGTTGGCGGAGAACCGCGACGACGCAGACATCGAGGAGATCTTGACGACCACGTGTACCGAGGTCGCCAACGGCACGGACGAGGCGGAGGTCAAGACCAAGATCACCGACCTGGCCGAGAACAACGGCAACAAGCCCACCGACGAGCAGGCCGGCCACATTTACGAACTCGCGAAGGCCACCTGCCCCTGACCGGATTCAGCAGCAGCGGGCGCCTGGGTTGGCGTCGGCTGCTGCGTGTCGGCGGCGCCAGAACTCTCGTTCGCTGATCACCGGTGAGTCGGCGTGGTGGCGTCGGGTGTGCTCGACGTAGCGCTGATAGTCGAGATCACCCATCACCGAGCGAACCCACCACAGCGTTCCGCGGAACGCTGTGGTGAGTTTTGCCGTCATGGTCGCCGTCGTCATGGTCAGTGCCCACCTCCGTGTGCGGCGCCGGGCGCCCGGACTTTCCCGGCTTTGATCAGCTCGTCCCATTCTTTCTGGATTTCCTTCTCCGCGGGCGTCGGAATGAAGCTGGCGGGTCCGAAGATTTTCGACGGTTCTTCCGGGGACTCGGTGGTCGGCAGCCCGCCCGCTCGGATTGCCTTGGCACATACGATGATCCCGGCGATGACCACGACGATCACCAGTGACGCGAAGATGATCGACAACGTGCCCTGGATGAAGGTGTTGCGAATGACGGCATCGATGGCCTCCGGAGTCTTCGCGGAACCGTGCGCCGTCTCGCCGGCAGCCTTCGCGTCCTTGAACACGTTGTGCTGAGCCCAGTACCCGATCGCGGGGTTGTCGGAGAAGATCTTCTGGTACGACGCGGTCATGGTTACGACCAGGTCCCACACCAGCGGCACGCCGGGAATCCAGGCCCATTTGAACAGGCCCTTCTTCATGACGATCGTCATGACCACCGTCAGTGCGATCGCGGCGAGTAGCTGGTTGGCGATGCCGAAGAGCGGGAAGAGTGTGTTGATTCCGCCCAGCGGATCGGTGACACCCATGAGCAGAATCGCGCCCCAGGCAGCGACGACGATCAGCGAGCACAGCCACGCGCCGATGCGCCACGACGGGTCCTTGAACTTCTTCGCCGGACCGCCGAAGTTGCCGAGCGAGTCGGAGAGCATGAATCGAGCGACGCGGGTGCCGGCATCGATCGTGGTGAGGATGAAGAGCGCCTCGAACATGATCGCGAAGTGGTACCAGAACGATTTCAGCGAGTCGCCGCCGAAGACGTCGCTGAGCACTTCGGACATTCCGAACGCGAGCGTCGGGGCGCCGCCGGTTCGCGAGATGATCGATTCTTCGCCGACGGCCTCGGCTGCCTGAGTCAGCACGTCCGGTGTGATGGGGGCAGTGCCGAGGGGCAGATTGTTGACGTATTCGGCTGCGGTTTCCGGTGTTCCACCGGTCAGTGCCGCGGGAGCGTTGAGTGCGAAGTACAGGTGCTGATCGAGGATGCAGGCGGTGACCAGAGCCATGATCGCGACAAACGATTCGGTCAGCATGCCGCCGTACCCGATCATCTTGGTCTGGCTTTCCTTCTCGAGCAGCTTCGGCGTCGTACCGGACGCGATCAGTGCGTGGAAGCCCGAGAGCGCGCCACAGGCAATGGTGATGAACAGGAACGGGAACAGTGAACCGGCAAAGGCCGGGCCTTCGCCGTTGGAGGCGAACGGCGTCACTGCCGGCATGTTCAGCGCGGGTCGTGCGACCAGAATTCCGATGGCCAGCAGCGCGATGGTGCCGACCTTCATGAACGTCGACAAGTAGTCGCGCGGTGCCAGGAGCAGCCAGACTGGCAGCACCGATGCGGCGAATCCGTACGCGATCATCAGCCACGCGATGGTGACCTTCGAGAGTGTGAACCAGTCTGCGCCCCAACCGGTATCGGCAACCCATCCGCCGGAGACGATGGCAAGGAGAAGCAGGACGACGCCGATCAGGGAGACCTCGGAAACCTTGCCCGGCCGCAGATACCGCAGGTACACGCCCATGAACAGCGCGATGGGGATGGTCATCGCGATCGAGAACACTCCCCACGGGGACTCGGCGAGCGCATTGACGACCACAAGTCCGAGCACCGCGATGAGGATGATCATGATGACGAACACGCCGATCAGTGCGGCGACGCCGCCGACGAGGCCGAGTTCTTCGCGGGCCATCTGACCGAGGCTGCGCCCGCGGCGCTTCGACGAGATCCACAGGACCATGAAGTCCTGCACCGCCCCGGCGAACACGACGCCGACGATGATCCAGATCGTTCCCGGAAGATATCCCATCTGTGCGGCCAACACGGGTCCGACCAGGGGGCCGGCACCGGCGATTGCCGCGAAGTGGTGACCGAACAGCACCCGACGGTCGGTCGGCATGTAGTCGGCGCCGTTCTCCATGATCTCGGCGGGAGTGGCGACGTCGTCGCGGGGTTTGACGATCTTGCGTTCGATCAACCGCGCATAGAAGCGGTAGGCAATCAGATAAGTGCAAATTGCGGCCAACACGAACCAGACGGCACTGATGTGTTCACCGCGGACGATCGCAATCATGTACCAGGCGCCCGCGCCGACCAGTCCGAGAACAAGGAAGACGACGCGCGCAGTCGTGGAGATGGGTGTTTTGTCGATGACGCCGACAGGTGGCAGGTCAGGATCGGTTTTCAGGTACTCGACATTTGGTTCCGGCGCAGTCGTCAAGCTCATCGTCGAACTCCGTCCACTAGTGCACGTGTGGCCGCCGTCACAGCGGGCCATCTGTCACTGTAGGACCAGAAGGGTGAATCCGCGCGATCTGAAACGCGGGAGTCGACCGACGTCAGAATCGGTGAGCGTCGGCGTCGATCCAATCGGTGAGCCAGCTCTGCGGCGGGGAGTCGAGCAGTTCGCCCGGCATCAGCCAGTCGAACAGGTCGGCATAGGTGCGAGTGGTGAGACCGTCGACGCGGCGGTTGAGCATTCCCGGTTGCAGTTGGTCGAAGGAATCGATGCCCATCGACGCGATCATCTGTTGCGCGCTGGCGACGGTTGCCTTCTGGAATCGGTAGACGCGCTCGCTCTTGTCGGGGATGTCGAGTGCGCGGGTGCGTGCCGGATCCTGAGTGGCAACGCCGACCGGGCAGCGGTTGGTGTGACACATCTGGGCCTGAATACAGCCCACTGCGAACATCATTGCGCGGGCCGCCATCGTGAAGTCTGCGCCCTGGATGATGCGTTTGACGATGTCGGAACCGCTCGCCACCTTTCCGGAAGCGCCGACTTTCACGAGAGGGCGCAAACCAGTTCCCACCAGAGCGTTGTGCACCAGCATCAGGCCCTCGGTCAACGGCATGCCCATGTGGTCCTCGAACTCCACCGGACCTGCGCCGGTGCCGCCTTCGGAACCGTCCACGATGATGAAGTCGGGCGTGATACCGCGTTCGATCATCGCCTTGCAGATTCCGAGGAATTCACGACGCGAGCCGACACACAGTTTCATCCCGACCGGCTTGCCTCCCGACAGTTTTCGCAGGGTCGCGATGAAATCGACCAGTTCGACCGGGGTGCTGAACGCGGTGTGCGCGGGTGGCGAAATCACGGTCTGGCCGACGGGTACCCCGCGGGTTTCGGCGATTTCGGGGGAGACCTTGACTCCGGGAAGCACGCCACCCAACCCGGGTTTCGCACCTTGCGAGAGCTTGATCGAAATGGCCTTCACCTGATCGAGTCCGGCACGCTCGGCAAAACGGTCAGGATCGAATCGGCCGTCCTCGGTTCGGCATCCGAAGTATCCCGAGGCGATTTCCCAGATCAGATCGCCGCCGTGTTTGCGGTGATACGGACTGATCGCGCCTTCGCCGGTGTCGTGGGCGAAGCCGCCTTTGGCGGCGCCGGCGTTGAGGGCTTCGATTGCGTTGGCGGACAACGACCCGAAGCTCATCGCGGAGACGTTCAGGAGAGCGATGTCGTACGGCTTCGTGCAATCGCGTCCGCCGAGGCGAACTCGGGGAACGGTGTCGGGGGCGGTCCGTGCGCGAATCGAATGCGTCATGAACTCGTAGCCGATCGCATTGACGTCGCGCTCGGTCCCGAAGGGCTCTTCCGCCAGTGTTCCCTTTGCCCGCTCGTAAACCAGATCTCGCGTTTCGCGATCGAATGGCATTCCATCGGTGGATGATTCGACGAAGTACTGCTGGATCTCCGGTCGAATCTTCTCGAGGAGGAATCGCGCGTGCCCCAGGACCGGATAGTTACGGAGGATGCTGTGAGACTTCTGAGTGAGGTCGTAGGTGCCCATCGCCGCCAGCGCGAGAGTGACGACAGCGATCACCCACCATCCAGGCGAGGCGACAATTGCGAGCGCGGCGGTGCCGAGACCCACTATCCATATCAAGAGCACGATCAGCATCCGAGTCACCTCGAGAGCGTAGGCGCTCACTGTGACACGGCAGCGGTAAGTCTCCACTAGGTTCTGCGATAGAGAACCGAATCCGACTCTTTGGGGGAATGATGACCGAACCGCAATATCCGACCGACCCGCAGGATCCGAAGGAGCAGCAGTATCCGGCGGGCCAGCAGTATTCAGCCGGTCAGCAATATTCAGCAGGCCAGGAATATCCGACGGGCCAGCAGTACCCAACCGACCCGCAGTACTCAGCCGGACAGCAGTATCCGACCGGTCAGCAGTACAGCGCAGCCCAGCAGTACAGCGCTGCTCCCACGTACGCGGCGCCTCAGTACGGTCCGCCGAAGTCCAACGCGGGATGGGCCGTCGCGTCGATCATCTTCTTCTGGCCTATCGCGTTCGCCGCGTTCAACCATCTCCACGACATCTACCCGAAGTGGGCGATGGGCGATCACCAGGGCGCGCAGTACGCGTCCGAGCGGGTGAAGAAGCTCGGGCAGATTTCGCTCCTGATAGCCGTCATCTGCTGGGTGCTGTTCATCGCGTTCTACGTGATCTTCCTGGTTGCGATCGTGTCGTCCGTCGATTCGTATACCTACAACTGATCACCTGCCGCGACGTGACGGTGGGGCGAGTACCCGTCACGTCGCCGCGAGGCCGTAGAATCCACAGACCGTGAGCCTTACCCTCGGAATCGTCGGACTGCCCAACGTCGGCAAGTCCACCCTTTTCAATGCACTGACCAACAACGACGTGTTGGCAGCGAACTACCCGTTCGCGACCATCGAACCCAACGTCGGTCTGGTCGAGCTGCCCGATCCGCGGCTGCAGAAGCTCGCCGAGATCTTCGGCTCCGAGCGCATCCTCCCCGCGACCGTGTCGTTCGTCGACATTGCCGGCATCGTCAAGGGAGCGTCCGAGGGCGCAGGTCTGGGCAACAAGTTCCTGGCCAACATTCGTGAAGCGGACGCCATCTGCCAGGTAGTTCGCGTCTTCGCCGACGACGACGTCATCCACGTCGACGGCAAGGTCGACCCGGCCTCCGATATCGAGGTCATCGAGACCGAGCTCGTGATCGCCGACATGCAGACTCTCGAGAAGGCTCTCCCGCGTCTGGACAAGGAAGCTCGCAAGAACAAGGAGCTCAAGCCGGCCCACGACGAGGCACTCAAGGCTCAGGCATTCCTCAACGAGGGCACGACGCTCTTCAGCGTCAAGGACAAGCTCGATTTCTCGTTGCTGCGTGAGCTGAGCCTGCTCACCACCAAGCCCTTCCTGTACGTCTTCAACGCCGACGAGTCGGTGCTCACCGACGAGGCGAAGATCGCGGAATTGCGCGCTTCCGTCGCCCCTGCCGATGCCGTGTTCCTCGACGCGAAGGTCGAGCAGGAACTGCTCGAGCTGGACGAGGAAGATCGCCAGGAAATGCTCGACTCGATCGGTCAGACCGAGCCCGGCCTGCACGCTCTCGCGCGCACCGGCTTCCACACCCTCGGACTGCAGACTTACCTGACGGCTGGTCCGAAGGAAGCTCGCGCCTGGACCATCCACAAGGGTGACACCGCTCCCCAGGCTGCCGGCGTCATTCACACCGACTTCGAGCGTGGCTTCATCAAGGCTGAAATCGTGTCGTTCGACGACCTCGTCGAGGCCGGTTCCATGGCCGCAGCCAAGGCTGCCGGCAAGGTCCGCATGGAGGGCAAGGAATACGTCATGGCCGACGGCGATGTGGTGGAGTTCCGCTTCAACGTCTAGTTGGAAGTAGTGATCCGCTAACTCGGAGTTGCTGGAGCGACGCGGCCGCGAATGCCTGACTCTGTTCCGACTGACAAAATAGCAATGAACGCCCGGGTGGCCCGGATTGGCGTTTCGTCGCTGCGGTCGATATTCAACTGTGTGGTCACGACTCAAAAGGAACAATCGAAGGGCCAGCGAGTGCATAACATTCGATTCGTCCTCCCGTCCTCGTCGCATGGAGGTCGTCGTTTCGAGCCTCTCGCGGAGCTAGAACTACACGGACTTGCGGAGGCTGCCGCTTCTACTCTGCGTGGCGCCACGGGCGACATTCTGCTCATACCAGAGATGCCAAGTCCTCTTGGGCTCCCCGATTTCGTGGCGCTTGCCGGGGGATGGGAATGGCTACGTTCTAGGCGGGCGGTCGGAATCGAGCCAATTCTGGGAGAGTCCGAGTGCCTGGTTCTCGCCGCACTTCATTCCAAACAGTCGCTCGCGCCGGAAACGATTGCCCGCCGAATAGGTTGGGGCCTCTTTGAACTTGAACCTGTGCTGACGAGGCTTGAGAGAGCGAACGCAATCCGCTGTACTCCACGGGGTGCCGTTACGTTGAATCAGGCATTGGTGCCCAGTGGGTCTCTGACAGCGCTCGAAGCGAAGGTGAAGGATTGGCAGAAGGCAGTCCTTCAGGGCCGTACCTATAGGACTTGGGCGAACAACTACGTAGTGGTCTTAGGTGAGGTTGGCGCAGTCGCAGAATCACGTGCACGTCAAGATGTTTCGCGAGACGGGGCCGGCTTGTACTCAGCGGCTGGGTGGATCGTGCACCCGAAGGCCAGAAATCCGGCCCTTGCGAAGCGGATTCGGGGTTTCGAGTATTTGTACGCTGCGATTGCAGGCTCAGATCCAACCTTCTGATGCCCTAAATAGGTCTATTCCTTCGAGGAATGGTTTGATCCAGCGATCTGATCCTATTTTCGTACCTGTGATTCTCTTGACTTCGGGCCAGTGCGTCTTCGCATCAAGATAGCGGCTTCGCAACGAATCCACGCGAGCTAGGCCACTCAGCGTGTTCAGTTCGTCCACGATTCCAGTCAACACACCAGCGTGGTGTCGAAATGCTTGCTCTGGCTTGGGACCAATGGTGCCTGGCGTCAGTTGCCTAGCCAGTTCAGCCGACTCAGAAACTAAGATGTCGTGCTCTCCGTTGGATAGTCCACCCATGAGGCCGTTCAGTGTTGGGCGCTGGTACCAACCACCGCCGCTACCCGCATCAGCTTCTCGCTCCTCAAAGTCTTGGTACGCACAAATTCGCTGACGGAGATCCCAGCCTGTACCAATCGCTTCTGCGCCAGCGGCGACAGCGGGGAGTGCTGCAACATCACCGAAAGCGACGCGTACAGGCCTATCCTGGCTGAGAGCGAAAGTGGTGCGCATGATCCCGTGGATTTCCTCGGGGGTAGCACTTGGAGGCATTGAGTTGTCCGATCGAGTGACTACCAGGAGCCATCCTGTGGGCTCAAGCTGATCGAGAGCCCCTATGTGTGCGTCGAGTTCTGTGCCAGCGCTCCAAAATTCCTGGTCGCCCGCAATTGTGAGCCACGCCGAGGATGAGGCAGCGATAGCTTCCTGACTGAGTTCCAACGCACATTGACTTCTAGGGGTGTCAGGATACGAGACGAGAAGTGATGGTGCGAGCCTCGGGCTGGACAACTCATCTTGAATTTCGTATACGCGATCAATATGGGCCCGTAGAGCCTGGGGTGTATTTAGGTCTCCGCGCTGACCGGGCCAAAGATTCCAAGTGTCGTAGTGTCGGAAATCCCCTGCACGTGGTGTGTTCAGCGCGTAGGTCATCGGGTCGAACCAAAACTCGCCTCCTGACGCGCGGATCGAGTCCGAAGTATCTTCAGCCGAGCGCTTGTAACCATTTGCAAGCATTGGGGATGTAAACGGCGACATGTAGGCGCCGATTCCGTATCCGCCGTCCACCGCACGCGTGGTCCATCTGATGAGGGTGTTGCGAGCCATGTCGCTGATGAAGACTCCCATCACGCAGCCTCGAACGCGCGCATTAAGGATGCTCCGTTTCGGAACCTGCGAGCAGGCTGAGGGTGAAGGCCGCGCTCAACAACCGTGACGAGACTCGCGGGCAGGTCGGGGCGTGCCTCTTGCAGCGGAATATGATCCGCCGTGCGGAGGCGTCGCAGGTAGTCATGATCGTCGCCTTTGTAGAAGATCGGAGGCTGCCCGGTTGCCGCACAATATACGAGCGCACAGCACCCGAATACGTCGGAGGCCGCAGTGGGTGAACCTGAGTACGACTGAATATGTTCGGGGGTCATAAACCCTGGTGTGCCGGGCTGTCCGCCAACGGTCAAGCCGCTTCTGAATGTGTGCTTCGCGAAGCCAGGGTCTAGAACAACAAATCGGCCCGAGGTAAGACGCTGCACATTGCCCGGGCTTAGGTCTCTATGAATTACTTTCTTTTCGTGGAGGGCGCCGAGGCCGGCGGCCACGTCACGACCGAGCATCGTCAATTGTGCCGCCTGCCAATGGGAGCCCGCGTATCTCAGATCTACTCCATCAAGGAGTTCCTCGAGCCAAAACACAGCAACTGGGGCGTCGCCCAGGATGAGGAGATCAGACCTGACTGCTACGACATTCGGGTGATCAATGCTCTTCAAGAGTTCGACCTCACGCTTTGCTCGTTCGAGTGCGGCTGGGTCTGCGGCAAGCCCGAGATCAATAAGTTTTAGAACGCTGGAGTTGCCGTTTGGGTGGACCACGACGTGCACCTGCTTCTGGCCACCTTCAAGAAGAGGACGTGAGGGTGAGACATCCAGGCGAGTGCACGCCTCGTGCAGAAGATTAGTCACGCACATATCCTGGCACGTCAGAGAACCGAACATGCGGTAGTTTTTTCGGCGTGTTGGATGAATTCGTGTTGGATGAACTTTTGTTGACCCATGCTGGTCTAGGAAAGATGATCCGGGTATCTCCCATCGCAAGGGCCAGTAGCCCTTCCCGACTGACCTGAAGAGTGCTCCTCAGAGCTCCGTTATGCGCGGACTAGTTATCCAAGAACCAGATGGACCGTTTGAATCTGAAAAGGTGAACTCCCCACTTTGAGTATTCGAGTTGGTGTGTTTTGCTCCATCAAATTGGTGCCCTCAAAGCTCGCGATGATTTCAGCTTTCTACATTCGTGCGTGCGGTACACCCCCCCAGTCACCCAGCGTGGTGACTGTCAATGCCGACATGAGACAAGTCTTGAGGACGACCTACCGCTACCCGATTCTTCAGGTTTGGCAGGTCAGCCTTTTACAACCGAGCCCGCACAATAATTCCTCACGGTGTGCGGCGATCCTGCAGCGCGGGGTAAAGCGGGCATTCGAATTGACTTCGGCGCGAATATCGCGGTTGATCCAGCTCAAGAATTGGATCCACGGAGGTGACGGCAGTGAGAGGATCAATACGTCGTTGATCTGCACGAGGTGGATAGCATCGTGTGTTGCTCCGACAGGGTTCGTTGTGGCATTGATGGAGACGTCCCCGCGGGGACGTTTTGCGGATCGGGTCCGGTAGCCGTCCTTCAACATGTGTGTTCCCGAAGGACTTAGATGTAAGATTCGCGACCGCGAGTCCGCCAGAGATCCACAAGGAAGTCTTCGCCTGGATTGCCAGGCTCTCTAGGTGTCCGAGGGCACAGACGACACGCGGGCGCTCAGCAGTCGGAGGCGGGCATCTCGCTGAGCGTCCGACGGGTGACGAACCGCCGCGCTTTCCCCGACAGCGGGTCGGTGAATTCGAGTTCCCTCGCGAGCAATTGGAGTGGGAGAGAATGATCGTCCGGGGCGTCGGGAAGCAGGTCGGGGTATCGCCGGTCGCCCAGGATCCCGGCGCCGAGAGCTGCCAAATGCACCCGCAACTGGTGCATCCGTCCGGAGCGCGGACGTAGAACCGTGTGCAGCACAGCACGTCCGGAGGCACTCACGCCCATCCCTCGCGCCTCGATCATGGTCTCGGAGTTGGGTTCACGGCTGTCGTCGACGACGACTCGCAACTCGCCGCGTCGAGCTTCGATGTGGTTGCGGTAAACGAGAGGGACGTCGAGCGCTGGTGCATCCCGGCCCCGCCGGGTCGGTCGCGCCGACACCGCCTCGTAGACCTTCGTGACCTGACGCTTCTCGAACAGTGACTGGTACGCGCCGCGCGTCGCGGGGCGGGCCGAGAACATCACCACCCCTGCGGTGCCGCGGTCGAGTCGATGGATCGGGGTCAGATCTGGGTTGTCGAGACGAACCCGCAGGCGGACGAGCGCCGACTCACGCAGGTATCGCCCGCTCGGAGTGGTCGGGAGAAAATGTGGCTTGTCGATGACGACGAGATCGTCGTCGGTGTGCAGGATCTCCTCGTGGAACGGCACCGGGTCCTCCGCCGGCAACTCACGGTAGTACCAGACGAACCGGTGCGCGCTGAGTTCTGTGTTCAGGCAGATCGAGTGGCCGTCGGTATCTACGAACTCGCCGTCGTCGAACCGCCGATACAGGTTCTCGGCGTCCAGATGGTCGAACTTGGCTACGACGTACTCGGCGATCGTCGCCCACGGCCCAGAGAGCGGGATGCGTAGGCGCGTCGGGCCAACCCCGTTCTTGACGGGCAGCGGTGGGGACATGGACACGCGGGTCATCATCCCATCGACTACTGGTCAGCGGTGATTCGGTGTGGCCTCGACGGGGACGTCCCCGCGGGGGACGCGGAAACCGAACTCACAGCGGTGGTCGGTGTAGATCGTCTACTCGAAAATCAGTAGCGCGGACGAGATGCGGGCCCGTATGGTTCGGCAGAGAAAGATCGCAGTCGAAAAGCACTGCGGGCCATACCTTCTGTAGCTCAATTGGTGAGAGCACCCGACTGTGACTCGGGCGACGGCGGATCGTAACCGCCCAGAGGGACCAGCTCAGATACGGTTGAGGTCGGGCCTCTAGGCGCAGAGGCCGGCGGCCCTTTGCCTGCACAGTTGTCGAACGAGCCTGAGCCGGTATTCCCTGAATCGCCGGACCGCATTCCAGTCGCCGGCCATTTCCGCGTCGGCAAGTAGGTATTCGCAGTTGTCCAACTGATCCTTCAAAGACATCATCAGAATTCACCTCCGATCACCCGAGCAAGTACCTGTCCAGGATGCGGCCGACGGGACCCCGGGGACATCGGCCGTAGTACCTGTTCAGGTACCTGCTTCGGTGCGCGGTGGAGGCTACTTCTTGACCGCAGGTGCAGGTAGTGGCATGCCTCGCTCGGCCAGAACGGCTCGGAGACGATCGGGGTAGTCGGTGATGATCCCGTCGACACCGAGGTCGATCAGGGCGTGCATGGTGGCGGGATCATCGACGGTCCACGGGATGACCTTCATGCCGCGCGCATGTGCGCTCGCGATCATGTCGGCTGTCGGATAGAGGGTGAAACCGGGATCCCCGACCTTTCCGCCCTGCGGAGTTCCTTGGACGGGGGAGTAGGCGGAGGCACCAAAGCTTGCTACCGCCGCGATGCCGTCGCCACCGAAATCATCGATGTCCAGACCGCCGAGCCACGGTGACGCTCCGTCCTTGCCTACCTGGAGAAAGTCGCCGTTTGTGAGCGCAACGACGGGGACACTCGGCGCGAGTTGACGGGTGAGCATGAGCGAGCCCCAGTCGAAGCTCTGAATGGTGACGCTGTCCAACAATCCGGCTGCCCGGATCGTATCGAGGACTACAGAGACGAACTGCTCACGCGGGGCGGTCTCGTGAGGCGCTCCCGCTTCCACCTTGGTCTCGATATTGAGCTTGATTCCGGGTGCGTTGTACGACTTCACCAGGGCAAGCACTTCTTCGAGCGTCTGCATTTTCGCTCCCGGAACATTCTGCTGCTCAGGGTATCCGGCAAGGGGGAGAGTGCCGCAGTCCATGGTCTTGATTTGCTGCAGGCTCAGCGTGTTGACGAATTTGCCGACGTACGGGAACTCCGGGTCACCCGCAGTTGCGGGCTCGGTGTCGAGGCATTTCTTGTTCGAGATCTTGCGATCGTGCGTGACGACAGCGATCCCGTCCTCGGTGATCTGGGTATCGAGTTCCAGTGTGCTGACGCCCATTTCGAGGGCATTCGCGAACGCGGCCAGGCTGCTTTCCGTGTACAGGCCGAGCCCGCCGCGGTGGGCTTGGACGTCGAATGTCGAAACCGGCTGGGGCGCTGAACTACCGAACGAACCGGACCAGTCGAGACTGCCGGTTGGCGATGCGGCGGCCGGGGCCGCCAGGGCGGTGAGGGGGAGTGCGACGGTCACGGCGGCGCACGACAATATTCTGCTCAGTTGCATGAAAGGAACGTAGAGGCGTCGAATGGCTCGCCGGGGTTCGTTAGGTAAACTAACGGTAAAGGTCAGGCCGCGTGAATGCGCTGCCCGACGCCGCTCGCGTGGACCTTCATCCACGACGCCAGAAGCTCACACCCGGTCAGTCCGCTCTCGTCGAGAGGTTCGATCGCGTAGCTGATGTGTCTACCGCCGCGAGGGTTCTTGAGCTGAAATCGGTTCAGGTTCAACTTCGTCGGCAGGTAACCAAGTACTTCGAGGAACGCGGTGCGAATACGTCGTAGATCGGTACGCCACTGTTTCGGACTGAAACGAGTCTTCTGCGCATTCTGGAAAGCATTGCTACGAAGTAGTTCCCAAACCTTTCCTGCCCACACGCGTGCCTGCGAGAAGGACATCCAGCGCGTCAAGTCTGCGATGTCGCGAATGTAGCTGTCGTCGCTGGCATTACAGATCATGTCCTGCGGGTGCCCGATCCACTTGACCGGAATCCACGGCTGGATCTCGGGTCCGTCGCCGGCAACTCCGTGTCCCTCACAACCTTCGATCACGTCTGCCGGTTGTTGAGGATCGGAGATCAGTCCGACTCCGATGATGTTGGCGCGGTTCAGCGTCGGAAGAGCCGAGCGGATCACGGTGCATCCCTGTGAGTATCCGATCAGCATGACCGGGCCGTCTGTCTGTGCGATTTCGGCGGTGAGGGCCTTCACACCCATCGCGGTGCTGTGCCGAAAGCTCAGGCCACCGTCGGCGACCGGACCGTACGATGCGGGATAAGCGACCCAGCGAGAATCGAATCGACTGTCGAGTTCGTCGGTGACGGCACTGAGGAGTCCGCGCACACGGGCGCCGTGGTCGCCGACGTGGGATTCGCCGGTGCCGCCAACTGCAAGAACGGTTACCTCAGCCATGTCAGCGATCATCCACGTCGATTCTGAGAGGTCTGCATCCAAACCCTGAGAAGAGACTGGCAATCCGTTGTACTGCGAAATCGTTATCGAGCGAGCACCATTTACCCATGACGACGCCGAATCGTTCATCCAGACGAAAAGTGTCCGTTGTCGGTGCGGGAAGTGTCGGCACCGCAATTGCGTATGCGTGCCTGATACGCGGATCGGCCGACGCGCTCGCCCTCTACGACACCAACAGCGCAAAGGTCCGGGCCGAAGTTCTCGATCTCAACCACGGCACCCAGTTCACACCGCCGTGCACTGTCGACGGAGGCGATGACATCTCGGTCACCGCGGGATCCGACTTGGTCGTCGTCACCGCGGGTGCCAAACAGCATCCCGGTCAGTCGCGGCTCGAACTTGCCGCGGTGAACGTCAAGATCGCGCAGACACTGACCGAACAACTGTTGGCGGTGTCACCGGACGCGGTCCTTCTCTTCGTCACCAACCCGGTCGACGTGGCGACCTACGCAGCGATCCAGGCCGCGGGACTGTCGTACCGCGGCCGAATTTTCGGATCTGGGACCGTGCTGGACACGGCCCGATTGCGATTCCTGCTGGCTACCGAACTCGGAGTCGCGGTGGAGAACGTTCATGCCTTCATCGTGGGCGAGCACGGGGATTCCGAGATTCCGCTCTGGTCGAGCGCAACCATCGGCGGAGTGCCGGCAACCTCGTTCGTGGGACCGTCGGGTGGCGTCCTCGGCCCCGACCTACGCGCGAAAGTAGCGAAGTCTGTAGTCGAGAGTGCTTACGAGATCATCGAGGGTAAGGGTGCGACCAACCTCGCCATCGGATTGTCGAGCGCATTCATCGCGGAAGTCGTGTTGCGGGACGAACAACGGGTTCTGCCGGTGTCGACTTTGCAGAGCGGCGTCCACGGACTCGAGCACGTTTGCCTGTCCCTTCCCACGATGGTTGGTCGTGCTGGTGCCGGCCGAGTCCTCGAAGTACCGCTATCGGAAAGAGAGGCTTCGGGGCTCCGATCTTCTGCCCGGACATTGCGAGAGGTGCAGGAATCTCTGGGATTGTGAATATCTGTTCTCCTCGATATCCGACATATAGGATCAACAAATGATCAGCTTCCTGATTCGCGCCGCGATCTTCCTGGGTTCTGCCGCTGTCGGGCTTCTAGTTGCGTCGTTGATTCTTTCGGGCTTCTCGGCGCCCACATCCGGATTCATCGTTGCGGTCGTGATCTTTGCGATTGCGCAGTCGGTCCTGGCGCCGTTCATCGCCACGGTGGCAAAGCGCCATGCACCGGCATTTCTCGGCGGAATCGGATTGGTGTCGACATTTGTCGCGCTGTTGGTGGCGTCGCTCTTCTCCAATCTGTCGATCTCCGGTGTCTCGACGTGGATTCTGGGAACCGTCGTCGTGTGGCTGGTAACCGCCGTTGCGACGCTGGTTCTTCCGTTGTTGTTCGTGCGTAAGAAAGTTCAGGAGAAGAAGGCACAGTGACGCGCCCGAACATCGGTATGGACTACGCAGTCCTGGACTGCCCGGATCCGGCTGCATTGGCCAACTTCTACGTCCAGGTCCTCGAGTGGAAAAGTGTTCGCGACGAGGATGATTGGCACGTGATCGAAGGGCCCGGCGGGGGGCGGCTCGCATTTCAGCTCGCTCCGGATTTCGTTCCGGTGGACTGGCCGACCTCCGGTGTCGGGATCCATCTGGATCTGTTCGTGGATTCTCTTGAACCCGCCGAGGCTTGGGTGATCAGCCTGGGTGCGCAGCGGGTGACCGACATTCCGGAACATCAGACTTTCCGCGTGTACCGCGACCCGGTCGGTCACTTTTTCTGCCTGTGCCTGCGGGACTGAGTGTCGACTCGCTCCGATCTCGTCGACCGTGGATAATTCCGAACACTTGTCACGCCCGAGAATTGGAGATCGACGATGGCTTCGCAGAATTCCGACGAATTCCTGGTAGAACGTACGACGATCGTCAAGGCAGAAGCACCGGTCGTCTTCGCGTTGATCAACGATTTCCATCAGTGGACTCAGTGGTCGCCGTGGGAAGGTCTCGACCCGGCGATGCAGCGTACGTACGCGGGTCCTGACGCGGGCGTCGGGGCTTCGTACGCCTGGGCGGGAAACAAGAAGGCGGGCTCCGGTTCGATGGTGATCACCGAATCCGTCCCGAATGAACGAGTAGTTTTGGACCTGGCCTTCCTCAAGCCGTTCAAGGCGCAGAACGTCACCACGTTTCTCATCTCGCCGAATTCCGGTGAAGTTCAGGTGACGTGGAAGATGACCGGAGAGAAGAATCTGTTCTTCAAGATCTTCGGTTTCATCTTCAGCATGGACAAGCTTGTCGGAAAGGATTTCGAGAAGGGCCTGTCCCAGCTGAAAGCTGCTGCAGAAAAGAGCTGACAAGCCGGTGGTACCGTCTCCCGGTGTTACGGATGACGCCCACCGATGCCCAAACCTTCTGGATTTCGGAGAAGATCCCGAACGATCAGCTGCTGCTCTACTGTTTCGACGGGCAGAGCCAGCACATGGACGAGCTACGACGCTCGGTGGTGGAAAGAGCGTCGCTCATTCCGGATCTCAATGTTCGGATTCGTGAATCACCGTGGCACCTCGACTATCCGGTGTGGGAGCCCATGCCGGTCGACGCCTCCTTGGTGAGAGTGCATGAGCTGCCCGAAAACTCGTGGCTCTCGTGCATTCACGGAATCGAGAAGCTACTCGAGAACCACGTCGACCCGCGCGAGTCCCCGTGGACGCTGCACCTGTTTCACGGCGTCACCGGCGTGCCGCGCTGCAGTGGCCCGGCGCTGATCGCAGTTCTGCAGGTCGCTCATTCTCTGGCGGACGGCAAACGCGCGTCGGCGATTGCTCGCCAGCTGTTCTCGCCGCAACCGCCCGCGAAGCAGAAGACGGACGTGCGGCGTAGCGGATCAGCCGAGATTCTGGGCCGCGCCGCCCTGCGCCTTCCGGGCCAACTTGTTTCGCTGTTCCGCGACGGCCGGGCGGGGCACCGCGCGCAGTTACAGCTGCAGGCGGACACCGAATCGGGAGTTGTTGCGCCGCAGGCAGCGAGCCGTCCGAAGGTGCGCTCGAACATCCCTCCCGGACCGCACCGACTGGTGCGCATGGTCGTGCGGGACAGCGCAGATTTCCGTGGCGACGGCGTATCCGTCACAGTCGGAGCGATGACAGCCATCTCGGTAGCGATGGCGAACTACCTCACCGAGCGAGACGGCTCGGTACCGCCCGAATTGGGAGCTGAGGTGACCATCGCCAAGGCAGGTACACCCACGGCGCGCAATCACTTCCGCAATGCAGGTGTCGGGCTGTTCCCGGAAGTCGATGATCTTCGTGAGCGAGCCCAATTGATCAGGGAGTCGATGGACGAGCGTCGCGCACGTGCGTCCCATCCATCCAGCGCAGCGTCGGATCTCGCGCTGAACGCTGTTCCCGGCCCGCTGGTCCGTTGGGGCGTGCAGCAATACGATTTCACGGCAGTACCCGACGAGGTCACTGGAAACACCGTGGTGTCGAGTGTCGCGCGCGGTGACGCGGATCTGGTGCTCGGAGGCGGCGTCGTTCGGTTCACAGCGGGCTTCCCGAGTTTGTCGCCGGTCATGTCGTTGACCCACGGCGTACACGGGATCGGGGACACGGTGACGATCAGCATCACCAGCAGTCCGGCCTCGATTCCGGACATCGATGTGTACGAGCAGATGATGCACGACGCGATCGACGAGGTGCGCGAGGCGCTGTCGTGACGGCCTGATGTACTGGCTGCATGGGATTCACGCGCGCCGAACTGGAATCGTTCCGAGACGCCGAGATCGAGGATCTGATCGGGCCGGATTGCCGGCTGTTGTTCGTCGGTATCAACCCGGGACTGTGGACTGCCGCAACAGGCGCGCATTTCGCCAGGCCGGGCAATCGGTTCTATCCGGCACTGCTGCGGGCAGGCATCATCGAGCATGCGATCGATCCTTCCGCGGGTATGTCGGACGCTGACACACAGCATCTGATCGATCGGGGAGTGGGCATCACCAATTTGGCGGTGCGGGCAACTGCGCGCGCCGATGAATTGACGTCGGAGGAACTCGCAACTGGCGGAGTTCGGGTCCGAAACATCGTGCGCGCAACCAATCCAGTAGTCGTTGCCTTCGCCGGAATCACCGCCTATCGAACAGCTTTCGGTGACAAGAAGGCGAAGGCTGGGCGTCAGGACCGTGATTTCGAGGGGACAAAACTCTGGATCGTGCCCAATCCCAGCGGCCTCAACGCACACGAGACGGTGGACACATTGGCAGCGAAGTATCGTTCCGCCGCATCCGAAGCCGGAATTCTCTGAGAGAAGTCGCAGTTCCGTTCGGCCAGAACAAGGTACAAGTTAAAGTGCTTGTATGTCTGTTCTATACAACGTCTTTGTAGTGATTCACCTACTCGGCATGGCTGCCCTGGTCGGTAGCTACTTCACCGTCCTCAAGGCTCCTTCGATCACCGAGGTCATGGTGTGGGGTGCCAGGATGCAGTTCGTGTCCGGCCTGATCATCGTCGGGTTGGGCGAAGGCGCCCTGGACAAGAACTACATTCACGCGAAGATCGCTGTGAAGCTGGTGCTTTCGCTGGTCATCGTGGCGCTTGCCGAGATCACCCGGGCGAAGCAGAAGAAGGGCCAGCCCAATCCGAATCTGGTACACGTCGTCGGCGGTTTGTCGATCGTGACCGTATTCGTGGCCGCGCTCTGGACCTGACAAAGACACAAAAGAGCCCCGGCGATCGAAACTCGCCGGGGCTCTTTGCTGTTGACGTGTCTACAGACCCGGACGCTTGCCGATCGTCAGGGTCACTTCACCGGTGTGCGCAAAGAAGTCGTTGCCCTTGTCGTCGACGACGATGAAGGCGGGGAAGTCCTCGACGTCGATCTTCCAGACGGCTTCCATTCCCAGTTCGGCGTACTCGAGGATGTCGACCTTCTTGATGCAGTCGAGCGCCAGGCGAGCGGCCGGTCCACCGATCGACCCGAGGTAGAAACCGCCGTGCGAGTTGCAGGCGTCGGTGACCTGCTTGGAGCGGTTTCCCTTGGCCAGCATGATCATCGAGCCACCGGCGGCCTGGAACTGCTCGACGTACGAGTCCATACGGCCGGCCGTGGTCGGGCCGAACGAACCGGACGCCATGCCGTCGGGCGTCTTGGCGGGGCCGGCGTAGTACACCGGGTGATCCTTGAGATACTGCGGCATCTCTTCGCCTGCGTCGAGGCGTTCCTTGATCTTGGCGTGCGCGATGTCGCGTGCCACGACGAGCGGACCGGTCAAGGAGAGACGAGTCTTCACCGGGTGCTTGGAGAGCTCGGCCAGGATCTCCGACATCGGCTTGGTCAGATCGATCTTGACCGCAGCGCCCTTGCCGGTACCCGAAATGCCATCCGTCTCTTCGTCGAGCTGAGCGTCCGTGACCTCGGGCAGGAAACGGCCCGGGTTGAATTCGAGCTGTTCCAGGAACACGCCCTCCGGGGTGATCTTGGCCTTCGCCTGTCGATCTGCCGAGCAGGACACCGCAATGGCGACGGGCAACGAAGCGCCGTGGCGGGGGAGTCGAACGACGCGGACGTCGTGGCAGAAGTACTTACCGCCGAACTGTGCGCCGATGCCGATCTTCTGCGTGAGCTCGAAGACCTTCTTCTCGAGTTCGTGATCGCGGAAGCCGCGGCCCGTGATGGCGCCTTCGGTGGGCAATTCGTCGAGGTAGTGCGCGGACGCGTACTTGGCCGTCTTCATCGCGAACTCGGCCGAGGTACCGCCGACGACGATCGCGAGGTGGTACGGCGGGCAGGCCGCGGTGCCGAGTGAGCGGATCTTCGCCTCGAGGAACTGCATCATCGAGTCGGGGTTCAGGATCGCTTTGGTTTCCTGGTACAGGTAGGACTTGTTGGCGCTTCCGCCGCCCTTGGCCATGAAGAGGAACTTGTACGAGTTCTCATGTCCGGCAGCAGTATCGGCGTACAGCTCGATCTGCGCGGGCAAGTTGTTGCCGGTGTTCTTCTCGTCCCACATCGTGATGGGGGCGTTCTGCGAGTAGCGCAGGTTCAGACGCGTGTAGGCGTCGTAGACACCGCGGGCAATGGACTTCTCGTCGTCGCCGGGGGTGAGCACATGCTGTCCACGCTTGCCCATGACGATGGCGGTTCCGGTGTCCTGGCACATCGGCAGAACCCCGGCAGCGGCGATATTGGCGTTCTTGAGCAGATCGAGCGCGACGAACTTGTCGTTGTTCGACGCTTCGGGATCGTCGAGGATGCTCGCGAGTTGCGTCAGGTGATCCGTGCGCAGGTAATGAGAGATGTCGTGCAGCGCCGTTTCGGTCAGCAAGCGCATCGCTTCCGGCTCGACCTGCAGGAAGGTGCGGCCGTCCGGTCCCTCGACTGTCGACACCCCTTCGGTGGTGAGCAATCGGTACTCGGTGGTGTCATCACCGATCGGCAACAGGTCCTCATAGAGGAAGTCGGCCATCATCTCTCCTGAACAAGGGTGCGTGCGAAGGTCGCATTCAGGTTATCGTTGGGGGTTTCCTTCTCCGAATCGGGGCGGGTGTGAGCTGGAATTATCCGGATGCCACTGGCTCGATCAAGATACTTCGACCAGTTCGGAGAGCTCGACGCCGCGAAATTCGGCAAGTATTTCGGCCTGCTGGGCCATTGCTGCGCGGGCCGATCGTGACCACGTTCCCCACGGGGTGATCGCGACCTTCAGCTTCTTTCCGGATGCTCGTGGTCGCCACAATCCGGTGATCGTGCCACCGACCACCACCGTGCCCGGTCGCCCGAGGGGCGGCCACACCGTCTTCTGGGCGGTCGGATCGGGAACCAGGGTCTCCCGATCCTTGAGCTGTACATACGGATCGAAAGGCCCGAGCAAGCGCGTACTCGAATCGGTGGGGGAGCCGAACAAGTCTTCGCGGTCCTGTTCGAGAATCCACCGCTTCTCGCCGTTCACCTCGATCTCCTCGGCATCGATTGGCCAGTGGGCTTTGACGTCCCTGACCGGAGCATCGAGAAACGACGCGACGTGAGCAGGAGTCGCGGGGCCGTAGAACCGCAGATAACCCCGGATCACGTCGAAGCGGGAATCTGCGTCTGCGCCCGTGGCGCTGAATGGGCGTCGGCGCCAACCCGGAATGCGTTCGAGCACTGGGGGAGATGTGTCCGGCTGTAGCTCGAGGCCTGCCTGGAGTGCCGCGAGCCGGAACGGCATCTCGTACAGATGAGTGGCGTTGCACGGGCGGCAGAATCTCAGATAGGGCTCGGTCACTCGGTTGGTCAACTGCGCGGACATCTCGCCCTTGACGGTTGGTTTCGAGACGATGTCCCGCATCGCAGCAGCAACTGTTTGCAGGGCAGTCAGCGTCGGGATGCCGGCGGCCTTCAGGGGCCGATTCGCGTCGTAAATGCGTTTGGCTGCATCGGCTTCGCTGAACGGCGACGTGGCGGCGGCGACGGCAGGCAGGTCGCCCCGACGGTAATAGTGGGGGGCTCCGCGCAACGTCCAGGCAAGAGCGAGCTCAGTGGCGTCGACGCGGACGCCGCGGATCCGCAGGGCCCAGGCGGCTCCGTCAGGTCCGGTGTTCTGAATCCCGAGATCGAGAATGCTGCAATCGCTGTGATCGGCGTCACCGACAACCGCTCGGTCGAGTTGATGGCGGTGCCACCGGAAATTAGCTACCTGCGTGAGTGAGGTTGCGCTAGACATGATTTCAGTTTACTGGTGGGTAACCGCAGGATTTGGGGCGGTTGATCAATGCGGCGACAGAATTGGTCAAATTCGACCGATTGGCCGGAATTTTTTCAGTAGCAGACCTTATTAGTCGAAATAATGACCCCATTGTCGGAATCCTTTGCCAACTGGTCGTTCGTATGATTACTGTTACCCACGTCACGGATACATTACAGATGTGACGCAGCTGTCACAGCACTGTCGGGTGCTTTTGGCAGCTGACCTCTGACCTCTCAAGGAGATTCACATGGGTTCAATGGAAGGAATTCTCGGCGCTGTTGTTCAGGGCCTGGGATCACTGTTCAGCGCTGACGGTCTGCTCAAGACCTTCATGGGATCGGTAGAGACCATCTCCAAGGACCCCACCCCCTAATTCAGCGCGACATTGCCACGCCCGCTCCGGGTGTAGTTACTTCAATTTCGACAAACTGCAGGAGGAAACTCATGGGATCTCTCGGTGAAGCCATCGGAAGCGTCAACAACCTCGGTCAGCGTCTCGTCGACGCACTGACCACGCTCAGCGGCGGCACGGTTACGCCCAAGTAAGCGTCGTCTGACGAGAAAGGCTCACGCACTCGGTGCGTGAGCCTTTCCGTGTCGACCGGATCGAGTATTTCCGATCACGTCGGGTTTGCCTGTTTCAGGCGGTACCGTTCGAAAGGTTCCGCTGCGGAAGAGAGTGACCCGGATGATCGAGACTCGTGCGTTACGAACGGTTTTCCGTGTCTTCGTGGCGTTGGCCACGGCAGTGTGTGGGTTCCAGCTCCTCACCGCACCAGGTCACGCTCAGTCGGCGGACAGCAGGCTGGTCGACATCTCGGTGCACTCACCGTCGATGGGGCGCGACATTCCGTTGCAGGTCTTGCGGCCGGCTGATACTTCGACGCCTGCTCCGACGCTCTACCTACTCAACGGAGTAGACGGAGGAAAAGACGACGCGACGTGGTCGGTGCGGACCGACGCACCGAAGTTCTTCGCGGACAAGCACGTCAACGTGGTCACCCCTCTCAGTGGAGCATTCAGCTATTACACCGATTGGGAGCGGCCGGACCCCGGCCTCGCGAAATCCGGCAACAACAACGGGGTCAACATGTGGACCACGTTCCTGACGGAAGAAATACCGCCAGTCATTGATTCGACGTTCGGGACGACCGGCGAGAACGCACTGGCAGGCCTGTCGATGGCAGGCACGTCGGTACTGGATCTGGCTATGGCGGCGCCCGCGCTGTACAAGAGTGTCGGGTCCTTCAGCGGGTGCGCGATGACGAGTCCGGGCATCGGGCAGGACTTCGTGAAACTCGTGGTCGCCGTCGGTGGGGGTGACGCGGAAAACATGTGGGGTCCGTACGATGGTCCGGGTTGGCCGGCTCACGATCCGGTTGTCAACGCGGACAAGCTACCTCGAATCCCGATGTACATCACAACCGCAACCGGAATTCCGGGTCCGTACGACAGACTTGCCGATCCGCGGATCGACAACGACGTCACAGATTTGGCGTTGCAGCTTGTTCTCGGTGGCGGAATCGAGGCGGCAACTCACTACTGCACCACCCAGCTTGCGGACAGGACGAACGCATTGGGTATGAACAACATTCGCTACAACTTCAAGCCGGCAGGAACGCATTCATGGGGATACTGGGAAGACGACTTACACGACTCGTGGCCGATGATCGCCGCGTCGCTCGGCGTGTGAGGCCCCAACGAGCAAGTCTTCGAAGCGTCGTTCTCGTAGGCGCGCTCGCCTTGATTTCAGTACTGGCGCCGCCTTCGACCGCGCTCGCCGACGAGACCCCGAAGATAACGAGTGCCACCGAACTGTCTTCGCGCTTGGTTCTTCTCGACGTCGCGAGTCCCGCCATGGGGCGCACCATGGCGGTGAAAGTGCTGCTTCCTGCCGACCGCTCGGAACCGCGCGGGACGCTGTATCTCCTGGACGGCAATTCCGGGCAGATCGAAGAGAACAACTGGTTGGCCCCGGCTAACGGCGATATCGTCCCGTTCTTTGCCGACAAGAATGTGAACGTCGTACTCCCCATCGGTGGAACCGGCACCATGTACACCGATTGGCAGGAAGACCACCCGAAATTCGGTCGTCTGAAGTGGGAGACGTTCCTGACGAAAGAGCTTCCCCCACTGATCGACACGAGGTTCGCCACCAACGGGCACAACGCAATCGGCGGGATCTCGATGGGTGCAGAAGCCGCGCTGATCCTGGCCCAACGCTCGGCCGGGTTGTACGACGTGGTCGCGGGCTACAGCGGCTGCTACACAACCGTCGGAGGATTCGGCAAGGCGTTGACCGATCTTGTGGTGATCAACGGAAATGCCCGTTCGGAGCAGATGTGGGGTCCGGCCGGCAGTGAGGCTTGGCAAGAGCACGACATTTTCGCCAATGCCGACAAGCTGCGCGGCACCAAGGTGTATCTCGCCTCGGGATCGGGACTACCAGGTCCGCACGAAACTCTCGATACTCCTGCCCTGGGCCGGGTACTGGTCGTCGGCGGGGTCATGGAACTGGGATCGAACCTGTGCACCGACCAGATCACTCAGGTGTTGCGTGATCGCGGAGTCGATGTCACCCGCAGCGCTCAGCCGGTGGGGACGCACGGTTGGCCGTACTGGCGCGACGAACTCGTTCGTTCCTGGCCGATGCTCGAATCTGCGTTGTCCGCTTGAGCAGTTCCTGGCGATGAGTTTTCGTTTCGGGTCGGGTCTATAACCCTGTACACCTGTTTCGTAACCTCTCCGACAAGGACAGAACATGCCTTCCATCACTCCCTGTTTGTGGTTCGACAACCAAGCAGAAGAAGCAGCCAACTTCTACATCTCGGTGTTCGGTTCCGGGCAGATACTCGGAATCGAAAGGTACGTCGAGGGATCGCCCTCCGGAATGCCGGCAGGCTCGGTGATGACCGTCAGCTTCGAACTCGGCGGTCAGCGATTCACCGGATTGAACGGCGGGCCGATGTTCACGTTCTCGGAAGCAGTGTCTTTCGAGATTCCGTGCGTCGATCAGGCTGAGGTCGATCACTACTAGTCCAGGCTGACCGAGGGTGGGGAAGAGGGCCCGTGCGGATGGGCCAAGGACAAGTTCGGATTGTCCTGGCAGGTAGTCCCGAATCGCCTTCTCGAACTGATGAAGGATCCGGATCGGGCCAAGGCGCAACGCGCCACGGACGCGATGATGAAGATGAAGAAGATCGACATCGCGGAGCTCGAACGGGCCGCAGACGCGTCCTGAACACGATCTGGCCGATGGGCGACAGCCTTCGTTAGCTGATGCTAGCCTTCCCTAATTCTCGCTGGAGCGTTGGAGGAGTGCTGGTAACCATGCGAATCAAAGTCTCTCGAATGAAGATTGCAGTCACCGCCTTGGCGGCCTCGCTCGCCGTCGCCGGACTTGCCGGCTGCAGCAGCGACAGCGCTGACGCACCCGCGGAGGCGGGAGCAACCGTCTCGACCATGTTCGGTGACGTCGAGGTCCCGGCCAACCCGGAGCGCGTCGTCGCGCTCGGTTGGTCGGACGCCGAGACGGCACTCGCTCTGGGCACTCAACCAGTGGGCGTCGCGGACTGGATGGCGTTCGGTGGCAAGGGCGTCGGACCCTGGATTGCGGACGAGTTCACCACGGACCCGAAGATCCTCGGAACCATGGACCTGAGCATCGAGGACGTCATTGCTCTCGACCCGGACCTGATTTTGTGGACGAGAAGCGACAACACGCAGGCCACCTACGACAAGCTCAGCGCCATCGCGCCGACGGTCGGGCCGCCGCCGGGTCTGTCCACTGCGTACGGGACGACGGTCGAGCAGCAGACCGAACTCGTCGCGAAGGCTCTCGGCAAGGAAGCAGAAGGAAAGGCGCTACTGTCCGGCCTCGACGCCAAGTTCGACGCTGCAATTGCCGCCAATCCGAGTTTTGCGGGTAAGACAGCGGCCGTCGGCGCCTACAGTACCGACGGTTACGGCGCGTACGTACCCGGCGACGCACGCGCAGACTTCATGACCCGTCTCGGCTTCACGATCCCGACGGCGATCACCGAAAAAGCCACCGGAAACTTCTACATCCCGGTTGCCAACGAGAACCTGAATCTGTTCGACGCCGACCTGACCGTGCTGTTCCCGATCTTCCTCGACAGCAGTGCGTTTGCGAACGATCCGCTACTGCGCGCAATCCCGTCGGCCCAGGAGGGACATCTGTTGATCCTCGATGACCCGGCACTCGTCAATGCGTTCTCGAGTGGCTCGGTACCGGGGTTGACCTACGCAATCGACAACGCCGTTCCGAAGTTTGCGAGCACGCTCGTCGCCTGATCAGAGCTGTTTCGGGACCTGCCCGTCACTGTGAGCGTGTTCGCAAACAGTGGCGGGCAGTTCTCGTGCGTCAGTACACTGGAAAAAGTGAACTTTCAGCTAACGAGCGGCGGCCCAGTGGAGATCGAAGCGACCGCTCCTCGTTTTCCGCGGATGCATGCATACGTGGATATCGCTGTTGTGATCGTGGTGCTGGTGGGAACCAATCTGATCGCGCATTTCACCACCGCCTGGGCAAGCATCGCGACGGTACCTATCTCTGCTCTCGTCCTGTTGGCGCTCACCAAGCGCCGGGGAATGGGGTGGGCGGAATTGGGGCTGTCCCCTCGTGACCTGCGGCGAGGTTCGAAGTACGCGCTTGCTGCCGTCGGCCTGGTCCTGACGGTTGTCGCCGTCGGCGCTCTGCTTCCGCTCACACGTCCTTTCTTCATGGCGGATCGCTACGCCACTATTTCCGGCGCGATCATCGCGTCGATGATCGTGATCCCGCTGCAGACCGTCATTCCCGAAGAGTTGGCTTTCCGTGGCGTCCTGCACGGCACGTTGAACCGGGTCAGTGGATTCCGCGGCGTCGCCGCTGCCGGTTCTCTGATGTTCGGACTGTGGCACATCGCGTCGTCGATGGGTTTGACCAGCGGTAACGAAGGGCTGTCCGGCTTTCTCGGTACCGGAGTCGTCGGCCAGGTCGCCGGCATCCTCGGAGCCGTTCTCGCCACCGCTGCGGCCGGTCTCGTATTCACCTGGCTTCGTCATCGCAGCGGCAGCCTCATTGCGCCGATTGCTCTGCATTGGTCGTTGAACGGTGCCGGTGCGCTGGCTGCGGCTCTTGTTTGGCATGCAACTCTTGCTTGATCCCAATATCTGACAAAAAGGACAGCATTCGCCGCGCGACGCCGGGTAGTTTTGTGCTTTGCTAAGTAAGTGACGCACCTTCATCGAGGCCATGTCTTCCACATCTCCGGTCGTCCGACGGTAGAGGATGCGGCGCAGTCGCTCGTCTCGATCCCCGACGGCGTCTTGGCGATCGACGACGCCGGAACGATCGTCTACTGCGGAGAATTCGGATCACTCCCGAGCGGTCTCGAAGGCGCTGAAACCCACGACCACCGACCGGGTTTCCTGCTGCCCGGATTCGTCGATGCACACATTCATTTCCCGCAGACCTACGCCGGCGACGCCTACGGCGGCGGCCAACTCCTCGAGTGGCTCGACCTGTGCGTCTTTCCCTCCGAATCGAGATTCGCTGATCCGGAATTCGCCCAGCACGCTGCCGAGGCCTTCTGCGCTCGCCGAGTCGCCACGGGAACCACGGCCGCGATGGTGTTCGGATCGGCCTTCCCGCACGCGCAGGACGCCCTGTTCTCGGAAACTCTGAAACGCGGCCTTCGAGTGGTCAGCGGACGTGGGATTCAGACCACCGGCCCGGCCTCCGCTGCCGCGCTGATCACCTCGGAAGAGGACGCGATCAGACTCACCCGCGAGGAGATCGACAAGTGGCACGCGGCCGACACCGGCGACGTGAACACTGCGCTCGTTCACGTCGCAGTGGTTCCCCGCTTCTCTCTCGCGGTGACAACACGGACGCTGAAGGACTTGGGGGAGTTGTACGACTCCGTCCGTGACCGGGGCGTCTACTTCCACAGTCATCTCAACGAGAACAATCGGCCCGGAACCGGCGAGGTGGCGACCACACTCGCCGAGTACGAGGTCGAGACCTATCTCGACACGTACGACGGCAAGTTCCTCCCCGGCTCACAGGTCGGCGGAAAGAGCTTCCTGGGTCCACGCGCGATACTCGCGCACTCGGTGCACTGCCAGGACTCCGAACTCGCACGAATGGCCGAGACCGGAACCTCGATCGCACATTGCCCTACTTCCCAGCAGTTTCTCGGCTCCGGCACCATGCCGTGGAAACGAACCGTTGCGTCAGGGGTCAACATCGCGATCGGATCGGACTTCGGTGGCGGCGACGAGTGCCTGCTCACCCGAGTCCTCGGCGACGCCTTCAAGGTTCACATCTCCGAAGCCGGCGACGACGGAGTGTCGATGCACCCTGCCGAACTGCTGTTCACCGGAACACTCGCCGGTGCTCGCGCGCTGGACATGGAGAACCGGATCGGCAACTTCGACGAGGGCAAAGAGGCCGACTTCCTGGTGATCGATCCGTCCGGGTGGCCGCCGCTCGCCGGGCTCGTCAACTACGGAACGCGTTCGGATGATCCGATACTCGCCCGCGACCAGACGCTCTTCGGGCTCCTGATGGCGATGCGCGAGCCCGCGATTGCGCACGTGTACGTGCAAGGGCGCCGGATATCGGGCTGACGTGTCCGCAACTGCCATCACCGGGTACCACCGAACGAGTTCGGGATTCCGGGCGTGGGTCGAGCGTGCGGCTGAGACCGCCGGTCGATTCGACGGCTACCTGAGCTGTGGCATCAGTGATCAACCGGAACCGGTGTCGCACGGCGTGTCCGTCACTTTCGACAGTGCCGACGATCTTCATCGTTGGCTGGAGTCGACTGATCGCCGCGATCTCGAAAGATCAGCTGCTGCAACGGGAATTCTGGCGCAGACGAGTGATCTCGTTCTGATCGACGGCGTGCTGCCGCCGCCCGGTATCGGTGTGTACGACCACGCCGTCGTCGTGGGTAAGGAGAACGAGTTTCTGCGAACGCAACGACACCTCATCGATCTCAGTTCGCGATTCTCCGGCTACGAGTCGGTGATGTTGTTGCGGTCGGTCACCGACTCCACCCAGTGGAAGTCCGTCCTTCGGTTTCGGACAGAGCAGCAGTTGGCGGTGTGGATGGCGTCGCCCCAGAGGGCCGCAGCACTACCGAAACTGCGGGCCGAGTTGGCCGAGGACTTCACCGAGACCACGCGGTCGACACCGTTCGGCACCATTCTGCGCACGGAGAACGGGCAGACTCGCGCGACGCCGAATTGGAAGACGGCGATGATCATCCTGCTCGTCCTCTATCCGACGGTGATGACGCTGTCGAGGTTTCTCGGGCCGCTGCTCGACAGGATCGGAGCGCCGCCGTGGCTGTCGATGTGGTTGAGCCAGATAGTCAGCGTCGGCGCCATGACGTGGTTCCTGATGCCGACGGTCACGAGATGGTTCCGTCATTGGCTGGACCCGGTCGACGGCGCCGTTCCCCGCACCAACTGGCGCGGCGTCGCGGCGGTAATTGCGGTGTACGCAGTGACTCTGACGCTCTTTGCGTCGGTGAAGTGGCTGCAGTTCTGGGACTACTTCGACTGAATCCGGCCTCGGCGGAAGTAGGTGAGTGGCCCGAAGAAGTTGACGAAGATGATCGCCGCCCACTTCTTCTTGCTGCCGTTGACCGTATCGGCAGGGCGTCGCGCCAGGTCTGTCCACGCGGCGATCGCCAACAGGGACTGAATCGTTGCGAGCACGGCGACGACGCGGCGTTGCGCGGGTGACAGCTCACTCCAGGACTTCTTCTTTGTGAGGTTCATGAACTCCACTGTGCCCTCGAACGTCCAATCGGTGTCGAGATCCGGTTGTTATCGGTGCCGGGAGTTCCTCAAATCAGTGTGAATAGCGTCACCATGATGACCGATAGGTACGGTCCCGCGGGCCGTCGGGCCGGTCGTTTTCGGCGTAAAGATCTCGCTAACTGAAGTTATGGCTGAAAAATTGCGCACACGCTCAGGATGCAATGTGCCCTGGATGGGGAAATTTGGCATCGATTCGCAAGTAAGAGACTTTGACGGCGAATCTCTCAGGGTGGGGAAGTCGAGCCCTCTGTTCTTGCAGCACCGGTCCAGCGGTGATGCTGCACGATAACTGATCTCGGCAACCATGTTCGAATTTTGGAGATATTGTCAAGACCTGTGGATGAGGGTGTTTCAGGCGACCTCCGTTTCGCTTGATTCGTCGGGCTCAGCGGGTGAGATGTCGATGGGTCGTTCGAGCAGCTTGCCTTTGTGGAACACCGCGCCGGCACGGACCAGCGCGACCAGATGGGGGGCGTTGACCGCCCGCCAGCGGGCTTGTGCGGCGTCGATCAGCTTGTAGGCCATGGCAATCCCCGCTGCGCGTGACCCAGGGCCCTTGGTGACCTTGGTTCGCAACCGCACGGTCGCAAACGTCGATTCGATCGGATTCGTAGTGCGCAAGTGGATCCAGTGCTCGGCCGGGTACCGGTAGAACTCCAGGAGCACGTCGGCGTCGTCGACGATCTTGGCGACCGCCTTGGGGTACTTCGCGCCGTAATCTACCTCGAAGGCCTTGATCGCGACCTGGGCCTTGTCGATGTCCTCGGCGTTGTAGATTTCCCGCATCGCCGCGGTCGCACCTGGATGAGCCGACTTGGGCAGCGCAGCAAGCACATTGGCCTGCTTGTGAAACCAGCAGCGCTGTTCACGGGTATCCGGAAACACCTCCCGCAGTGCCTTCCAGAACCCCAGCGCCCCATCACCGACGGCCAGCACCGGGGCGGTCATCCCGCGGCGTCGGCATGAGCGCAGCAGATCAGCCCACGACTCTGTGGACTCCCGGAACCCATCGGTGAGCGCGACGAGCTCCTTGCGGCCGTCGGCGCGGACGCCGATCATCACGAGCAAGCACAGCTTCTCCTGCTCCAGGCGGACCTTGAGATGGATGCCGTCGACCCATAGGTACACGAAATCGGTGCCCGAGAGATCCCGGTCGGCGAAGGCCTTCGCCTCGTCCTGCCATTGCGCGGTCAGCCGGGTGATCGTCGAGGCCGACAGCCCGGCACCAGTGCCGAGGAACTGCTCCAACGCCGCACCGAAGTCGCCGCTGGACAGCCCGTGCAGGTACAGCAGCGGCAACACCTCGGTCATCTGCGGGGACTTGCGTGACCACGCCGGCAGGATCGCCGAGGAAAACCGTTGCCGTTCACCGGTCTCGGCGTCGACACGGCGGTCGTTGACCCGCGGTGCGGTCACCGTCACCGCCCCCGCCGCGGTGAGCACGTCACGCTCGTGGTGATAGCCGTTGCGGACCACCAGCCGCCGGCCGTGCTCATCGAGATGCTCGGCGAACTGCTCGATGTATGCGGCGACTTCGGCGGCCAACGCCGCCGCGAGCATCTGCCGGGCACCGTCGCGAACGATCTCGTCAAGCAACGACCGACCAACACCGCTGTCGTCGTTGGAGGATTGCTGATCCTGAACTACCGTGAGCATGGGCGTACCTTCCCGAACCAGCGCGCCAACGCCGGTCCTGATCAGAGCTGATGGAATTTCAGATCATTCCCGGGAAGGTGCGCCCACTCACGCCGCCTCGCCGAGAACCATCCACAGGTTCTGATCATTGCTCCGAATTTTGTCAGGAATGCGCAATATGGTGACAAATTGTTCACCGTGACTGGTTGTTACCTGTGGATATGAGGTCACTAGAGCGGGCCTGAAATGTAACGTCCCGGACACATTTGGTGTCGTAAAAGTAACGGAAGGGCTCTAGTGTTAGCCCCGGCAGCCAGCCAGTGGCCCGCCATCACGGACAGTTCATCACTGACAGGAGCAATATCAATGCCTACTATCGGTTTCGGCGACATCTCAGACTTCCTCGGCGCTTTCGCTGACCTCTTCGGATTCCTCGACTTCATCTCCGGAAGCGTTGAAGGCCTGTCGGCAGAGTAAGTCCCGCAGAGCAAGAAGTGCCCCCGAGCCTGTGGCGCGGGGGCACTTCTCTGTTTCATCGAGCTGCGCGGTGGAGTGGGCACCGAGCCCATTTGTCGCAAATGTGGCTCATGTTGGCCAAGTGCATGGCGGGGATGATGTGACTGTGGTGGAATGCGAGCGAAAGAAGATAGCTTGCCTGCCCGCCACTTCGAGCGGGACACGCCGATGATCGGAGCTTTGTGCACGTCTCGCGAAGAAACCTCTTCAAGTACGCAGCGGCTGGATCGGCGGCTGCCGGACTCGCTGCATTGAGCGGTACGACGTCGGTGGCCAATGCCGGTTCGCTCGGGACCCTGCTCGATTACGCCGCCGGTGTGCCGTCCGCTCAGGCAATCAAGGCCGCCGGGTATGCGGGCGCCATTCGATACGTCTCGGACAGGCGCCCGGGCGCCGATTGGATGGTCGGCAAGCCCGTACTGGCGCGGGAAACCGACGCGTTGACCGCGGCCGGACTTCAAGTCGTTTCTTGCTATCAATTCGGCAAGGGCGGAACGGCGGACTGGCGCGGGGCCCGCGAAGCGGGCAAGCGTCATGCTGCCCGTGGCCTCGAACTACATGCGGCGGCTGGTGGGCCGTCCGGTCGGCCGATCTACGCGTCGATCGACGACAACCCGACCAGTACTGAAATCACTACGCTGATCGCGCCGTACCTCGAGGGGTGGGCCTCGGTTGTCGGCAACGGAGCGCTCGGCGTCTACGGAAACACTCGCGTGATCGACGCAATGATCAGTGCCGGCGTCGGAACCTGGTTCTGGCAGCACAACTGGGGCTCGCCCGCAGGGTATGTGCACCCGCGGGCAAACCTGCATCAGTTCGAGATCGACAAGCGCAAGGTCGACGGCGTCGGCGTGGATCTGAACTCGATCCTCACTCGGGACTACGGGCAGTGGTCGTTGGCCGGTGCGGTCGGTCCGGCCCAGCCGGTCGGATCCTCGTTGCCGACAGGATCTATCGCACCATAGCGCCGAATTTGGCGAGCCAGGCCTTGGCGTCGTCGGGGAGGGTGCCCGCCGCTTCCGCGGCGAGGCACCATGATTTTGCCATCGACAGGAAGTTCATCGGGTTGTAGGCGTCTTCTTCGCGAGACCACAGTCCGTTGCCGGCGTAGTGCAGGATCGTGATGTTGGCGGCTCCGTGCTTGGATCCGTCACCCGGATCCTCCATCGGGTTGTCGATCTCGCACACGATCCATCCGCGCTGCTCGTCGACCACGAACCAGTTGGCCGGGAATTCGGTCATGCGGTGCCCCGGGAACTCCGTCATCGTGCGAGTGACCCACTTGCGTACGGCCTCTCGGCCATTGAGGGTGCCGAAAGCGTGTTCCACGTAGACGACGTCCTCGGTGAACATGTCCGCGAAGGCGTTCCAATCGCCGGAACGAGTGCACTCGACAACGGTGTTCTGGTAACCCGCGAAGGCGTCTTCGAGTTCGGTGCGTGTCCAGGTCATGAAAGGCTCCTCGGGTAGTCGTCGCCTCAAATTAGAACACGTTCCAGAATTGATTGTCGGCGATTCGATGGAGAAGAGTTCTGCGGTACCGTCGTTGTCGGGTCGGGGACCCGTTATGTGAGAGGGCACCACGTGGATATCATCATCAATTTCATCTACACACTTCTGTCGAAGTTGCAGACGGGCAGCATCGAAGGCTCTTCGGAGAAGTGAGTCCTCCGCCGGGCTGATTCCCTTACGAGACTTTCTGTTTGGGAATCAACCCGGCGAACACCATCGTCACGACGGCGGCGGCGATGGAGATCAGGAACGTGGCACGAAACGCCTCGAACGAGGGGATCACTGCGGTGCCGACGGTGATGGTCATTCCGGCCAGGACGACGCTCACGATCGCGGCAGACGTCGACGTGCCGATCGATCGCATCAGTGAGTTCAGTCCGTTCGCGGCTGCAGATTCCGTGATGGGGACTGCGCCCATGATCAAGGCCGGCATGGCCGAGTACGAGAGCCCGACGCCCGCTCCGATGAACATTCCGGCCACCGCGACCTGCCAGACGCTCGACACCGTGAAATATGCGAAGGCGTAACCCAATCCGATGACGAGGGCGCCGAGCATCAGCGTGATTCGTGGGCCACGCCACGCCGAAATTCGAGCGGAGACGGGCGAGAGCGCCATCATGACGAGTCCGCCGGGGGCCAGTGCGAGTCCCGCTGCAACCATGGACAGTCCGAGTCCGTAACCGGTGGACGTCGGTGCCATGAGCAGTTGGGGGAGCGTCAGAGAATTGCCGTACATGGCAAAACCGACGGCGATCGACGCGAAGTTGGTGAAGAGAACTTGCGGCCGGGCCGATACGCGGAGGTCCACCAGCGGTGCGTTGCGTCGAAGTTCCCACCATCCCCACATCAGGAAGCTGAGCGCGGAAACCGCAAGGAGCCCCAGGGTTTTCGCGTCGCTCCATCCCCAGGTTCCGCCCTTGGTGATGGGGAGTAACAGGGTGATCAGACCAACGGTGAGGCCGAGCGCACCGACGAAGTCGAAACGTCCCGGGCGTCGTACGGTCGATTCGGGAATGACGAACGCAACCAGTGCGATGCAGATCAGCCCGAACGCTGCCGATGTGACGAAGAGGAAGTGCCAGTTGGCATTCTGGGCGATCACCGCGGCGATCGGCAGTCCGATCGCACCGCCGACGCCGAGGGTGGCGCTCATGACCGCCATCGCGCCGGCCACTTTCTTCGGTGGAAGAACGTCACGAATGATGGCTATGCCCAATGGAATTGCCCCGACCGATGCTCCTTGAAGTGCACGGCCGACAACGAGCACGATCAGTGATGGTGCGATCGCGCAGATGGCCGAGCCCAGAACGACCATCGCGAGACTGACCAGCAGCATTCGTTTCTTGCCGAACATGTCGCCGAGGCGCCCGCTGATCGGCGTGATCACCGCGGCGGCGAGGAGTGTTGCGGTGACCGCCCACGAGGTGTCGGCGGGAGTGGAGTTCAACAGGTGCGGCAATTGCGGAATGATGGGGACTACCAGCGTCTGCATCAAGGCGACGACGATTCCGCACAGTCCTAGAACGGTGAGCACTGGACCCGAGGATGCGTAGTTCGTGTCGGGGATTTTCTCGTCGACATTGGACGACCCTGCGTGAACGGACATGCGGCTCCCGCCATGGCGTGTTCTGATTGGTGCGTTCGCCCCAGTGTGCACGCTACACATCGTGTGTAGTCTGCACAATATGAGGATGGACCGGGACCCTGATCTGGTGAATATCGAGTACGAGTTGACTCTGCTCTCGCGTTACCACGCGCTCGCACAACGGGCCGAACTTCATCTGGACCGGTCGGCGTATCTACTGCTCGGTCGACTGGAATTGCAACATCCCATGAGCCTCAAGGAGCTCTCCTGCGCTTTCTCGCTCGACATCTCCACCATCAACCGGCAGATCGGCGCGCTGAGGCGTCAGGGCTTGGTGGAGCGAGTGGAGGATCCGGACGGAGGGCTCGCGCGAAAGGTCCGGCCGACGGCGCAGGGGCTGTCGAAACTTCGTGCTGATCGCGAACATTCGACGGCCGGTGTCGAAAAGGTTCTCCGGGAGTGGACGCCGGAGCAGCGTCTCGCGCTCGGTGACCTACTGCGGCAATTCAATACCTCGGTCGAAGCGCTGGAAGGCCGCGAATGGCCGCGACCGAATCAGGTCTGAGAGTGCGAGACGGATCGTAGTGAGCGGTCCGGATCGCTCGAATCCGATTCCGGCGCAATGACAACAAGTTTCGGGTGCTCTTCGGGGGCTGCATGATTTCCACGCCAGGAGAGCAGTGACCAACGTGAGAGACCGGACAGCGCGGACCCGAGACTGGCGAACGAGCCCGAACTCAGGACCGACGCCGTAGACCCGATGCTTCCGATCGAAAGAAAAGAGCCGACGCTACCGATCGACAGGATCGAGTACGCCGATCCGATCGAGAGAATGGACCCCTCGGATCGGATGGACAGTATCGATCGCGTCGACTTGTGTGACCGTATCGACTGGTCTGGGCCGGATTTCTTCTCTGGACGACCGTGCGTGATGTCCACTCGTAGATGTCCCATCTATCGGGTCTATCACGGTGATCGGAGATGCAAAAGGGACCCACCGAAATTCGGTGGGTCCCTTTCACAAGACTTCGATCAAGCTACCGCGAACATGCCCACGGTCGGAAGGAAGCTGCAGGTGATGCGATCTGCGCCTTCCGGCTGGGTGGTCAGCGAACCGCTGATCACCGAGAGAACGCGTCCGGGGCCGGTATCGGCGATAGCCGACAGAGTGGCTGGGCCGTCCGGGTTGATGCGTGCGGCGTTGGTCAAGTTCTGGGTGGCGCTGCGCTGGTTGTCGATGTTGACCCAGGTGACGGTCATCGGCACCGGCTGGTCGTCGACGGCGGGAGCCGTACCGAGAGCGGTGAAGACGAATCCGGCCTGACCGGCAGCGGGACCGGGAGGAGGCAGGTGAGCCGGGCCGGGAACGGCAAGTGCAGTTCCGACCGAATCGGCGGTGGCCGAGATGCAGCCCTTGCCAAGCGTCGGGTAGAGGAACTGCGCGATGACGGGGGCGTTCTCGTCCGGGATCGCCGGTCCGCCGCCGCCGCTGCCGTCGAGGAAGGTGATGACCTTCTCGAGGGTGGCCTTGATCTCGGGCGGAATGCCGGGGGAGTTCAGGATCGCGCGAGCCTGGTCGAGCAACGCTTGCTGCGGTCCGCCTGCAACATCGGCCGGACCTGCGGCGGCGCCGATGATGGCGGGCGCAAACGATGCGAGGAACTCGATCGGCACACTTTCGGGTGCGGGCGGTGCTGCCGGATCGGCCATTGCCTGTGCCGGCAATGCCAGTCCTGCTACTGCGGCAATAGCGACGGCGGTGAACGCCTTTCGCATACCTCGGGTTCGAAGCACTGTTTCCCCATCCTTAGTCATACCGCGCGGGCGCCTAGGCGAGCTCCGCGTTTGACGGCTCGAGGGGTCACTCTATGTACAGAGCCCCCGGGTTGTACAGCTGTTCAGTTGCTGAGCAGCTACGCACCGGGGGGAGTCTATGGCATGACCGGCCTCGATCGTGATTTACGGCGACCATACCTGTGACTGAAGTGATCTATGTGAAAGTTGATGCAACTGTTACGTCAGATTGCGAGGTTTGTTCACTCGAAGATCAGTCGAAACGGACCGAATCGTCGACGAGTACGTCAATTCGACGGGCAAGGTCGAAGTCCAGTTCCGTGAGACCGCCCGCCGAGTGTGTCGAAAGCGTGTACGTGACCTTTCGCCAGCGAACGTCGATGTCGGGATGATGATCCGCGGCCTCGGCGACTGCCGCGATGCGTTGAAGAAGCGCGATGGCGTCCGGGAATGTCGCGGAGTCGACCGTGCGAGTGATCGACCCTGGCGACAGTTGCCAGGCGGGCAGTTCGTCGAGAGCGTTTTGGATCGCGGAGTCGGACAACAAAGTGGCCATACTCCATCATGGTGCGATGAGTGATGCACCTGCAAGGGATCGGGAAGTTGTCGCCGGTGCGATCTTCCGCGAGGGAAGGCTGCTCCTCGCGCAGCGGACGAGTCCGCCGGCTTTGGCCGGTCGTTGGGAGCTGCCGGGCGGGAAGGTCGAAGAATTCGAATCGCCACAGAACGCGTTGGCGCGGGAGCTGCTCGAGGAACTGGCGGTCGAGGTGAGATGCGGCGCAAGAATCGGCGTCGACGTGCCACTGTCGCCTGGGTTGGTCCTGCGGGCCTACCGGGCGGAGTTGGTGTCGGGAGAACCGGTCGCGCTCGACCATGCTCAATTGACATGGGTCGACGCCGAAGAACTGTTGTCGATGGATCTGGTGGACAACGATCGAGCCTGGATCCCCGAGTTACTCGCGGAATTGAGCGCGCTTACGCCGCACGAGCCTTCTTGAGACCCGCTTTCAGTTCCTTCTTGGATGCGCCCTCGTTCTCGAGCTTCTTCATCCGCATGATGACGACGGGACACTTGATGCACCGCGTCTTCTTGCGGCAGCACTTCTTCTTCGGCTTGAGCTGCGAGACCTTGCTTGCCTTGACTTTTCCCATGTGACGCTGCGGCTTTCCTGTTTCACTACGGCGGAGAGCCCGCTCTTGGAACGAGGTTAGCGTACCCTTAAATGACCTGTTTCTCCAGGTCGTAATCCTACGCGCATCGGCGTGGTGCAGATCACCATTCGCTGGTGGGGGCGGTGATAGAGGCCGCACAATGCAGGAGTATCAGCCCGGAGCGAGTAGTATTTACTAGGCCGCGGTGCCTTCTCAGGCGATTCGTGCCCTGATTCGGATCACACACTCGTGCAGCGGCCACCAGAAGAGCCGTGCGACTTGACTTTCGCGTGGCCGAATCAACTCAGCCAGGAGAGCCATCGCGTGACCATCACCAGCTTCCGTAACGTTGCCATCGTCGCACACGTCGACCACGGCAAGACCACCCTCGTCGACGCCATGCTTCGTCAGTCCGGCGCGTTCGAGGAGCGCGCCGAGCTGGTCGATCGCGTTATGGACTCCGGCGACCTCGAACGCGAGAAGGGCATCACCATTCTCGCGAAGAACACCGCAGTACATAAGGTCAACGAAGACGGTTCCATCACCGTCATCAACGTCATCGACACCCCCGGCCACGCCGACTTCGGTGGCGAGGTCGAGCGCGGCCTGTCCATGGTCGACGGCGTCGTCCTGCTCGTCGATGCTTCCGAGGGACCCCTGCCGCAGACGCGTTTCGTGCTGCGCAAGGCACTCGCCGCTTCGCTGCCCGTCATCCTGGTCGTCAACAAGACGGACCGCCCCGACGCCCGCATCGAAGAGGTTGTCACCGAGGCTCAGGACCTGCTCCTCGACCTCGCATCGGACCTTTCCGACGAGGCCGCCGAAGCCGCTGAGCTCGCACTCGAACTTCCCGTCCTCTACGCGTCCGGTCGCGAAGGCAAGGCATCGACCGTGCAGCCCGAGAACGGCAAGGCTCCCGACGCCGAGGACCTCACCGCGCTCTTCCAGGTGCTGATGGAGTACGTCCCCGCGCCGAAGGGCTCGGTCGACGCACCGCTGCAGGCTCACGTCACCAACCTCGACGCATCCGCATTCCTCGGTCGCCTCGCACTCGTTCGCATCCACAACGGCGAGCTGCGCAAGGGCCAGACCGTGTCCTGGTGCCGCGAGGTCGACGGCGAGCCCGTCGTCACGAAGACCAAGATCACCGAACTCCTCACGACCATCGGTGTCGAGCGCGTTCCCGGTGAGGTCGCCGTCGCCGGTGACATCTGCGCCGTCGCAGGATTCCCGGACATCATGATCGGCGACACCCTCGCTGATCTGGAGAACCCGGTCGCACTGCCCCGCATCACCGTCGACCAGCCGGCAATCTCGGTCACGATCGGCACCAACACGTCACCGCTCGTCGGTCGCGTCAAGGGTCACAAGCTGACTGCACGCATGGTCAAGTCCCGCCTGGACCAGGAGCTCGTCGGTAACGTCTCGCTCAAGGTCCTCGACATCGGTCGCCCCGATGCGTGGGAGGTCCAGGGTCGTGGAGAGCTCGCGCTCGCCATCCTCGTCGAGCAGATGCGTCGTGAAGGCTTCGAACTCACCGTCGGTAAGCCGCAGGTTGTCACGCAGCTCGTCGACGGCAAGGTTCACGAGCCTTTCGAAGAGCTGACCATCGACAGCCCCGAGGAGTACCTCGGCGCCATCACGCAGCTCCTGGCCAACCGCAAGGGCAAGATGGTCCAGATGTCGAACCACGGCGCAGGCTGGGTTCGCATGGAGTTCATCGTTCCTTCGCGTGGCCTCATCGGCTTCCGTACGGACTTCCTCACGGAAACCCGCGGAACCGGTATCGCCAACGCCGTGTTCGACGGATACGGCCCGTGGGCCGGCGAGATCCGTGCGCGCCACACCGGCTCGCTCGTCTCGGACCGCTCCGGCACGGTGACGCCGTTCGCCATGATCCAGTTGGCCGACCGTGGAACCTTCTTCGTCGAGCCCGGCGCAGACACCTACGAGGGACACGTCGTCGGTATCAACCCGCGTCAGGAAGACCTCGACATCAACGTCACCCGCGAGAAGAAGCTGACCAACATGCGTCAGTCGTCCGCAGACGTGATGGAGACCCTCGCAAAGCCGATCAAGCTCGAACTCGAAGCAGCGATGGAGTTCTGCTCCAGCGACGAGTGCGTCGAGGTCACCCCGGAGGACGTCCGCGTCCGCAAGGTGCACCTCAACGCAACCGAGCGCGCTCGCGAGCGTTCACGTAGCAAGGCACGCGACAAGGCTGCTCTGTAGTCTTTCGTCGGTTACAACCTGACAGGCGGATGTGCCTTTCAGCCGAGTTTTCGGCGGAAAGGTACATTCGCCTTCATGGTTTCCAGGCGAAAGATCTGCCAGGGAATCGAGTGCAAAGGGGCGACGCGGCCCCGTACGGAAGGAATTGTCTGTGGCCTCAGGACGTCGCTACCTGGCGTTGGCAGTGGCAGTGACGGCGTTGTCACTGACTGCATGTACAGCCGATCCGCCGCCTCCGGTCGAGAGCACCGAAACCGTCAAGCCCACACCGACTCCGGTCGTTCCGGCGATGAAGCAGGTCACTGTGGCAATCGACGAGGTGGGAGGCGGATTCAACCCGCACCTGCTCGCGGATCAGTCGCCGGTCAACTCCGCAGTCGGCAACCTCGTACTGCCCAGTGCGTTTCGCCCGATCAATTCGCCCACACAACCTGGCGCGACGGAGTGGGCGATCGACGATTCTTTCCTCGTTTCCGCTGAAGTGACGTCGGAGGCCCCGTTCACGATTCGCTACCAACTGCGCAACGAAGCCCAATGGTCGGACGGCGCTCCCATTGCGGCAGAAGACTTTCGCTACCTGTGGCAGCAGATGATCTCGGTTCCCGGTGTGGTCAATCCCGCGGGCTATCAGATGATCGACGACGTGAACTCGTCCGGCGGCGGCAAAACGGTCAACGTCGTGATGCGTGCGCCGTATCCGGCATGGCGAGAGTTGTTCACCGATATTCTTCCGTCCCACCTGATCAAGGACACTCCCGGCGGTTTCAGCACCGGCCTGAGTGAGGGGATTCCGGTGTCGGGAGCCCACTTTCACGTGCGCTCGGTCGACCGCGGCCGGGACGAAATCGTGCTCGAACGCAACGACCGATTCTGGGGCAAGCCTTCAGACCCGGATCAGATAGTTCTGCGACGCGGAGGAACGGCTGCACAGTTGGCGGATGCGCTGCGTACCGACGATGCCCAAGTGGCGCAGGTTCATTCGGGTAGTGCCACGGATATTCAGCTGTCTGCAATCCCGGGTGTCAGGACGGCGTTCTCCTACGTTCCGCGCACTCTCGACATCAACGTGAACGGGCGAAGCAAGAACTTCGCGGATGTTCGGGTGCGTAAAGGTGTTCTGGGACTGCTCGATCCGGACCTGCTCGCCGTGGTGGCGGCAGGGAGTGAATCGGCGTCCGCCCCGGTGAAAGCTCAGATTCTCGCTCCGTCGGATCCGGGATATGCGCCCACCGCGCCGCCGAAACCGACCAGGGAGCAGGCGCTGGGCGAGCTGACCGCAGCCGGCTACCTGACGGCACCGCCCACCGGAATCGTCACGGGCACTGGAACAGTCGGATCGATCGTCCGTGACGGCGCCCAGTTGACACTGCTGATCGGCGCTCCCGAAAACGACGACATCGCGATCGCCGTGGCAAACACCGCTGCCGACGAATTGCGTGACGTGGGAATCCTGGCGACCGTCGAATCGGTGGCGCCGGAGGAACTCTACGGCGAGGACCTGACGACAGGACGCGTCGACATGATCGTCGGTTGGAGCCGGGCAGGCGCCGACACGGCCACTTCGCTGGCCTCGCGGTTCAGTTGCCCGAGCGCACCTTCCACTCCGGCAACAAGTTCGGCAGTGCCCGCACCGACGCCGTCGCAGACACCGGAGCCCATCCGAACGACAAGCGTCGAGGCTCCGAGCAACCTGTCCGGGCTGTGTGATCCGGCGTTGCAAGGTCGGATCGACGAAGCGCTCAGTGGCATCGGGGATCTCGGGTCGTTGATCGCCGATGCGGAACCCAAGCTGTGGGATCTTGCGGCGGTTTTGCCGATCGTGCAGAGCCGAGCGCTGGTCGCGGTCGGGACCGGAGTCGAGGGCGTGGTCCTCGACGGGCCGGTGCAGGTGGGGATATTCGGAAACGCTACGGACTGGGTGAGGGTGGAAAAGTGACCGCGTCGGCGAAGCGACTTCTGTTGGTGCACGCACATCCGGACGACGAAACGATCACCACCGGTGGCACCATCGCGCGATACGCGTCCGAAGGCGTCGAGGTCACAGTCCTCACCTGCACGTTGGGGGAGGAAGGCGAAGTGATCGGTGATGCGTGGGCCGGGCTCGTGGCTTCCGAGGCCGATCAACTCGGTGGCTACCGGATCGCGGAACTGAGCGCTGCTTTGTCGGCTTTGGGCAGTGCCGCTCCTCGCTTCCTCGCCGATGCCGGTCGGTATCGCGACTCCGGAATGATCGGCACACCTTCGGCCGCCAATCCCCGTGCTTTTGTCAATGCTCGACTCGACGAAGCAGTCGGCGCGGTGGTCGCCGTCATTCGTGAGATTCGGCCGCACGTCGTGATCACGTACGACCCCAACGGCGGCTACGGGCACCCGGACCACATCCAGGCGCACGCGATCACGACAGCGGCCGTCGAAGCTGCAGGAACGACCGCGTATCCCGAGACCGGCGAGCCGTGGTCGACTCCGAAGTTCTACTGGACCGTGACCGAGCGCAGCGGACTCGAACGCGGCATCGCGGCGATTTCCGAGTTCCCGGAGAACTGGCGTCTGCCCGAGCCCGGGGAATTGCCGAGCGTCGAGGACACAGACGTGACGACGGCAATCGACGTTCGAGGCGTCATCGATGCGAAGGCGAGGGCATTGAGCGCCCACGCCACTCAGGTGACGGTAGCCCCGAGCCGAGCCGAGTTCGCATTGTCGAACAACGTGGTCCAACCGATCCTGACGGTCGAGCATTTCGTATTGGCCGCCGGCGCGCTCGGTCCGGTGGGTGAGGACGGCCGCGAGCGCGATCTGTTCGACGGGCTGCACAGCTGACCTGGGCGTCGGCTCACAGGCATTGCGATCGACGCCGTAGTGGTGTGTGATGCGTGTCACCGGATGGGTGGTCCTTTCGGTAACAGCAAAGCCTGGGGGCTGAAGAAATGTACAACTGGGACCTGCAAAACCAGATCGTCGCCTTCGTCGATTCGTTGCGTCCGATGGCTGGTTATTACCACGACTTGTATTACGGGTCGCTCTACGCATTCGCAGATCAGCAGAGTCATTTGCTGACTCTGCTCGGGTTCCCGCCGGTTCCCTGATCAGCTTCGTGCTTTTCGGGCGCGAGCCGGGGTGCTTGTCGGGAGGGACCCCGCGCTCGCGCGATGACGACCGATAGACCACTATCAAAACCATGACGACCGTCGAGAACAACACGGACGCCTCGACAGGAACGTCGCTGTCGTGGCTCGACCCTGTCATCCTCGGCGTCCTGATTTTCGACGGATTCTTGTGCGCGGTGTTGTCCGTCCTGTTCTTGCCGACTCATCTCGGTACGACGGCATTTCCCATCAGCATTCTCGTAGCCGCGACCGCGAACCTCGTATTGGTGATCGCCGCCCGCACGGTTACGACGCCGGGTAGGGCCGCATTGCCGCTCGCCGGTTGGATCGTCGGGTTCTTGGTGTGCATGGTGGGCGGCCCCGGCGGCGACGTACTCGTGCTTTCGTCCCCTCTGACCTTCCTGCTGCTGGTCGGTGCGATCGCTCCGGCCGCCGTTTTCCTCTTCAAGGTGGCGATCAACAGACTCGCCACCCTCAGCTCGCAATAGTTCTCGGCGCGCGCGTAGGAAACTGACCCGTGCATAAGGGACACTCAGCCTGTGGCTGAACATGATTTGGCGGGTGCGACTATCGCCTTGACCGCAGAACGGCGTGTCGAAGAATTTGCGACGCTCCTCGAACGTCGAGGCGCGGAGATCGTGCGGACACCGGTGATCCATGTGCTGCCGTTGGTGGACGATCGAGACCTGAGGACTCAGACGTCCGCTTTGATTGCCGATCCTCCGGAATTGGTCGTGATCAGTACCGGGATCGGCTTCAGGGGTTGGCTCGACGCCGTCGCCTCGTGGGGTTTGACCGACGAGTTCCTCGGGGCTCTCGCCCACACGCGCATCATCGCCCGCGGCCCGAAGGCGACGGGCGCCATCCGAGGCGCCGGACTGCGCGAGGAATGGTCGCCTTCGGGTGAGTCGTCCGAGGAAGTTCTGGCACATCTCGGAAGCGAGGGAGTGGCAGGCTTGCGCATCGCAGTCCAGTTGCACGGCACCATCACCGAATGGGAGCCGTTGACGGACCTGAGCGCCTCCCTCGCCGACATCGGCGCGGTTGTCACTCCGGTATCGGTCTATCGGTGGATCCGGCCGCCGGATCAGTCGCCGGTCCGCGCGTTGGTCGCTGCAGTTCGTTCCGGTGCGATCGACGCGCTGACCTTCACCAGTGCCCCCGCGGTCTCCTCGATGCTCAGCACGGCAAAAGAAATGGGCGAGTTGGAGCGGTTCGTCGCAGCGATGCGCGGACCGGTACCGACCTACTGCGTCGGACCGGTCACGGCCGCTCCGCTGGAACTCCTCGGTGTTCCGACCATCCAGCCCGAGCGATCGCGTCTCGGTTCGCTGGCGAGGCTCATCATCGACGACCTGCCCACACGTCGCCACCGCCCGGAGTGACGGCTTCGATCAATTCCCACGCGTTCTCGGCGGGGAGATCGATCACCTCGTAGCTTCCGGTGCCGGCGGGCGTCGCGGCGACGACGGTTGCCACTCCCGCGCGTCGTTGGAAGAACGTCTCGCGCACCGTCCATCCGATGACACCTTCGGATTCGAGACTGTGACGCTGGCGATCGAGCGAGCCGTTTCGGGTGATCAACCATCCGGGTAGTACTGCGTGGCCGAGGCCCTTGTATCGGTCGTAGGCGAGGGCGGTGCCACCGATGGCGAGTACGGCGACCCCGAACCACGCGTAGATCGGTACATCGAGTCCAGAAGCCGCGCACGCCACACAGACCAGGAACGCCACCGCGGCGAGGAACAGTGCTCGGGTGTACCGGCGACGCCGCGCGGCCGGGCCGTGCGGGATCAGCGGGGCGGACGCCTGGCGTGAGTCACCGATCACGGTGGCCATCACTCGCTCGGCTTCCCTGCGCGGTCCCTGCGGGAGCAGTAGCGAAGATTCCTTCTTCTCGGCGCTGACCCCGGTCATGATGGCGTCGAGCCGCGCGCCGCGGGCCAATCGCAGCAGGAGCGGTTCCTTGAGCGTCGTGCCGCGGAGGCGGGCGCGGTCGAGTGTGGTTTGCCGAGTCTTCAACAGGCCGTGACTGACATGCAGGATGCGGCCGTTGTCGGTGAGTTTCATGTTGCCGAACGCGATCAGGTACTGGACGCAGGCGAGTGCACTCGACAGCACCAGCAGCACGACGAGTGCGATGACGACCATCAGTGCGATGCCGAGGCTCTCGAGTGAGTCGAAGCTGTCGCTCACTGCCGAGGATTTCGCGACGGCAGTGCCGATGCCGTATTGGAACGAGATGCCGATGATGGCTGCGATGATGGCGATTCCGGTGAACGAAAAGGGGGCGTAGCGAACCCAACTCGGTTCCCAGTGACCGATTTCGGTGTCGACCGGTTCGGTGATGCTTTCGACCGGCGTGCCCGGGGTTTCCAGTCGCCGTGCTTGCTGGGCGCCGGCCAACAGTGCGGCGCGTAGGTCCGGAACCAGGGCGGTCGACAGGGCGTTGAGCTCGAACTTGTTCGAATCGTGGCCGCTCCCGGCGCGCTGGCCGGTACCGATGCGCACGATCGACAGTCCGAGCAACCGGTGCATGACCCCGGCCTCGACGTCGACGGATCGGATGCGGCTACGCGGGACGGAGAGCAGCTTTTTCTGGAAGACCCCGGTGCGCAGTTGAACGTGGACGGGTCCGATTCGGTACGTGGTGGTGAAATACCGCAACAAACCGAAGATGACGAGCAGAGTGACGACGCCGAGTCCCCACCAGTGGTTTCCGGATTGGCTGCCGAGAACTACGGAGACGAGTAGGACCGGGAGCAGTTTGACGACTTCGTTGACGGGGTGGACCAGAAGCATGCGTCGGTCGAGGCGGAGCCAGGGCTGTTCCTCTTCCGCGGCCTCGGCAGCTGCCGTTTCCGCCTCTACCGGGATCTCGATCGCGGTCGGGTCGCCCAACTGTTTCTCGTTCACGTCGCGTCTCCCACGTTGGTACCCGCGATCTCCGTCAGTTGAGCCACCGTGCGGTCGGCGACCTCCTGGTCGAGTGCGGAGATCTTCACGGCCCCGGCCGACGACGCTGTCGTGACCGTGACGGTTGCCAGACCCAACATGCGGTCGATCGGTCCGCGCTCGGTGTCCACGGTCTGCACGCGCGAGATCGGTGCGATGCGTCGCTCCTGGGTGAACCAGCCGGTGCGGGTGTATACCGCGGTGTCACTGATCTCCCATCGGTGGACCCGATACCGCCACGCCGGGACCATCAGAATGTAGGTGGCAGCGAAGAGTACGGTGACTGCGAATACGGTGCCGACCACCCAGGACGGGATTCCGGGTACCAAGACGGCACAGACGATTTCGGCGACGATGACGGGTACCCAGAACAGTGAGGCAGTGATTGCCCACAGCCTCGGGGCTTTGGTGCTGGGTCGCCATAACGGGTCGGCCATGGTCAGCGGTTGCGGCGCAGTCATGGGCACTACTTTGGTCGAGTGAGGGGCGATCTGTCGACATCGGCCCTATCGTGGAGTGTGGCGACCGCGAAGGGAGCACGTGATGACCGAACAAGATGCGACATTCGACCCGGAGGCTCCGGAATCAGATGCGCTCGAACAATCGACACCCGTAGATCCGAACGCCCCTGAAGAACCCGATCTGACCGACATTCCGCTCGACGCGCCAGTGGCTGACGTGGTGGATCAACGAGTCGAGGTTGCGGTCGACGACGACTACCGGCCGTCGTGATCGAGGCGGTGTCGGGGCGGTGAGGCCTCCTACTTCTGGCACCGGGTGGCACTAGTCGTCCCACATGGCGCATGATCGCTAGGTGAACCGAACTGGTGATGACTCCGGCAAACCCACCATGCTTCCGATGCCAGGTATTTCCGCGTCCGCCTCGTCCAGTCCGTCGCCCGGCCCGTCAGCGTCGGCGATGCGGCGAGTTCTCCGTCGTGCACGCGACGGAGCGACCCTGAACGTCGACGAGGCGGCAACGCTGCTGCAGGCACGGGGAACCGATCTGACCGATCTGTGTTCTTCGGCGGCCAAGGTTCGCGATGCCGGTCTGCTGGCAGCGGGTCGGCCGAACACCGTGACGTATTCGCGAAAAGTTTTCATTCCGCTGACCCGTCTGTGCCAGGACAAGTGCCACTACTGCACATTCGTCACGGTGCCGGGGAAGCTGCGTGCCGCTGGGCACGGCATGTTCCTGGAACCGGACGAGGTTTTGGACATTGCCAGGGCAGGCGCCGAATTGGGCTGCAAGGAAGCGTTGTTCACGCTGGGGGATCGCCCCGAGGCTCGCTGGCCGGAAGCCAAGCAATGGCTGGACGAACGCGGCTACGACTCCACCCTCGACTACGTGCGAGCGATGTCGATCCGGGTACTCGAGGAGACAGGCCTGCTCCCACACCTCAATCCCGGTGTGATGAGCTGGCAGGAACTCTCGCGGCTCAAGCCCGTTGCGCCGTCGATGGGCATGATGCTCGAGACGACCGCTACCCGGCTGTTCACCGACAAGGGTGAGTGCCACTACGGCAGCCCGGACAAGGACCCGGCGGTTCGGCTACGCACCCTGACCGACGCAGGCCGACTGAACATCCCCTTCACCACGGGAATTCTTGTGGGCATCGGGGAGAACTTCCTCGAACGTGCCGAGTCGATCATGGCGATACGCAAGTCGCAGAAGGCGTTCGGCCACATCCAGGAAGTGATCATTCAGAACTTCCTGGCCAAGCCTGATACCGCGATGCGCAATACGCCTGATGCGGGACTCGACGAGTTTCTCGCGGCCATCGCCGTCGCACGCCTGTTGCTCGGGCCGACGATGCGGATTCAGAGTCCGCCGAATCTCGTCTCGAACAGCGAGTGCCTCGCGCTGCTCGGCGCCGGCGTCGACGACTGGGGCGGGGTATCACCGTTGACCCCCGATCACGTCAACCCCGAGCGTCCCTGGCCGAATCTCGAGACCTTGGCCGAGATCAGCGCCGAGGGCGGCTTCACGCTGACCGAACGCACTGCGGCTCAGCCGGCATATGTCCTGGCCGGGGCTCCGTGGATCGATCCGCGTATTGCGGGTCACGTGCAGGCGCTGGCGGATCCCAAGACCGGTCTCGCCTTGCCCGACACCAAGCCGGTGGGTCGGCCGTGGCAGGAACCGGACGAGTCGTGGGAATCGAGCGGACGCGTCGATCTCAATACCGAGATCGACACGGACGGGCGCAACACCGAGACCCGCAGTGACCTGGGCAGTGCGTTCGGCGACTGGGAGACCGTGCGCGAACAGGTTCTCGAGCTCAGTGCTCCGATTCGCGTCGACACCGATCTGCTGGCTGCGCTCCGCAGTGCCGAACGCGACCCGGCCGGATGTTCCGACGACGAGTACCTGGCCCTCGCCACGGCGGAGGGCCCGGGCCTGGAAGCCGTTGTGGCACTGGCGGATGCGCTGCGCAAGGATGCCGTCGGCGAGGACGTCACCTACGTGGTGAACCGGAACATCAACTTCACCAACATCTGCTACACGGGCTGCCGATTCTGTGCGTTCGCGCAGCGCAAGGGTGACGCCGACGCGTTCACGCTGTCGGCAGAGCAGGTCGCCGACCGTGCGTGGGAAGCGCACGTCGCCGGCGCAACCGAGGTGTGCATGCAGGGCGGTATCGATCCGGAACTTCCCGTCACCGGTTACGCCGACCTGGTCCGGGCCGTCAAGAAGCGCGTGCCGTCGATGCACGTCCACGCGTTCTCTCCGATGGAGATCGTGAACGGTGCATCGCGCAGTGGTGAGAGCATCAGGGATTGGCTGACGGCCCTTCGTGAGGCGGGCCTGGACACCATTCCCGGTACGGCAGCGGAGATCCTCGACGACGAGGTGCGCTGGATCCTCACCAAGGGCAAACTGCCGACGGCGGAATGGATCGAAGTGGTCACCACGGCCCACGAGGTGGGGCTGCGGTCGAGTTCGACGATGATGTACGGGCATGTCGATCAGCCGCACCATTGGGTCGGGCACCTGAACGTTCTTCGCGGAATCCAGGACCGTACAGGCGGATTCACGGAGTTCGTGCTGCTGCCGTTCGTTCACCAGAGCGCGCCCCTGTACCTGGCGGGCGCTTCACGGCCAGGGCCGACCAATCGGGACAACCGCGCTGCGCACGCGTTGGCACGCATCATGCTGCACGGCCGCATACCCAATATCCAGACCAGCTGGGTCAAACTTGGCATCACCGGAACGCAGATGATGCTCAACGGCGGCGCCAACGACCTCGGCGGAACGCTGATGGAAGAGACGATCTCGCGGATGGCCGGCTCCGAACACGGTTCCGAGAAGACCGTCGCAGAACTGCGCGCCATCGCCGAGGGAATCGGACGTCCGGCACGCGAACGAACCACCACACATGCACGACGCGAAGGAGCGATTGCCTGATGGCTGACGTACTGGGGGACCGCAAGGTCGTCGAGGTTCTCGATCGAGCGGTGTGGGGGATCAACCCGGTTCTCGACCTCGCCTACAGCGATCCGCTCGGTATCAAACGTCGGACGTTCGAGCCGACCGATCCCGAGCGAAACGCTGCTGCGATGGTGTTGGACGCGGCCGCTTGGGTCCTCGACGTCGTCAAGTTCCCCGGGACGGCGGCGTGGTCGGTGATGACCGACGAGCAGCGCTCGAAGTGGTGGACGACCCGGTTGGGTGCACTCAACACCGTCGCCGTCGCGTTTCCCGGCATCTTCGGCGTCCTCCTCAATCGGTTGCCGATCCAGGACCTGCTGGCCTTCGCGAATCAGGCCGTTGTGCTCGTTGCGGTTGCCCGTGAACACGGAGTGACCGAACGGGATCAGCAGGTGGACCTCCTGGCGTCGGTGCTGTGCCGGCGTGAGACGAAGTCTCGAGAGCTTCTCACCGGAGAAGACTTCGCCGAGAAATCAGCCGGCGGCGCCGACGAGACCTGGCGCCCGTTCGCGCTCATCGGAACGTTGTGGCGCACGTCCAAGACTTTTCGTGCCATCACGGACGAGTTGCACAAGCGGCCGTCGCGGACAAAACCGTACGAGATCATCGGCAAGATTCCGGTGGTCGGCGTCGTGGCGGATTACCTCGGTGAGCGGGGCGCACTGGTACGCGCGGCCGCTCTGGGGGAGAAGTGGATCGCGATTCGGTCGAGGAACTTCACCGCAGTAGGCTGAAATGTGTTACCCCGCCTGCTCAGAGTCGGTCGGCAGGGGGATAATAGGCTGTTCCCGCGGTACGTGAGAGTCGTATCGGATTTTCGGCCCCTTGCAACTGCGTGTTGCGGCGGCGATGCACGACAGGAAGGCAGGGAGATCGGCAGTGACCTACACGATTGCTGAACCGTGTGTAGATGTGATGGACAAGGCGTGCATCGAAGAATGCCCTGTCGACTGCATCTACGAGGGTGGACGCATGCTTTACATCCACCCCGACGAGTGTGTCGACTGCGGCGCGTGTGAGCCTGTCTGTCCCGTCGAAGCCATCTTCTACGAAGACGACGTCCCGGACCAGTGGAACGCGTACATCAGCACCAACGTCGATTTCTTCGACGATCTCGGCTCACCGGGTGGAGCGGCCAAGCTCGGCAAGGTCGACTACGACACGCCGTTCATCAAGGCGCTGCCTCCCATGGGTGAGGAATAGAGATCTTGTCTCGTACTCCGGTGGCCGCTGGGCTTCCTGATTTTCCGTGGGATTCGCTCGCCGATGTCACGGCGAAGGCGCACTCTCATCCCGACGGCATCGTGAACCTGTCCGTGGGGACGCCGGTGGATCCGGTGGACCCGGTGATTCAGGAGGCTCTGGCCTCTGTTGCCGAGGTGCCCGGATACCCGACGACTCATGGCACGCTCGCGCTTCGCGAGGCCGTGGCGGAGTCACTGGATCGCCGCTACAACATTCCCGACGTCGATCCGGCAGCGGTGCTGCCGGCCATCGGTACCAAGGAAATGATCGCGTGGCTGCCGAAATTGCTCGGTCTCGGAGCCGGCGATCTGGTGGTCATTCCGGAGTTGGCGTACCCGACATACGAGGTCGCAGCGAAACTGGCAGGTGCTCGCGTCCTGCGCGCCGACGGCTTGAACAAGCTCGGTCCCGAGTCGGCGGCGATGATCTTCGTGAACTCGCCCTCGAATCCCACCGGCAAGGTGCTCGGCCTCGAGCACTTGCAGAAGGTCGTGGCCTGGGCGCGCGAGCGCGGCGCCATCGTCGTCTCCGACGAGTGCTACCTCGGATTGACGTGGGAAGCCGATGCGCTCTCCATTCTCGATCCTCGTGTCAACGACGGTGATCTGACCGGTTTGCTTGCGGTCCACTCACTTTCGAAGACGTCCAATCTCGCGAGCTATCGCGCCGGGTTCGTCACCGGTGATCCGGCTCTGGTGACGGAACTGCTCGAGGTGCGCAAGCATGCGGGCATGATCCTGCCGCTACCGATCCAGGCGGCGATGACCGCAGCCTTGGGCGACGACCAACACGAGAACATCCAGCGCGAGCGGTACCGCGAGCGTCGTAGTGTGTTGATCGAAGCTGTTCGAGGCGCCGGATTCACCGTCGACAATTCCGAGGCAGGTCTGTACCTCTGGGCGACGCGCGGCGAGGAATGTCGAGCGACGGTCAGTTGGTTCGCCGATCGTGGGATCCTCATTGCCCCCGGTGAGTTCTACGGACCGAGCGGGAGCAAGCACGTGCGGATCGCGCTCACTGCAACAGACGAACGAATCGCCGCGGCAGCAAAGCGCCTCTCCGCCTGAATCGTGTGCTTTCCCAGGTGTCAGGTTCCCTGATGTCGGTATCGGTCCGATGTAAGGTCGCGCTGTGACCACCTCAGGGACCGGCGGCTTGGACGCGGTACTGATTTTTGCTGTCGTTGCTGCCTCGGTTGCACTGATGCTCGTGTGGTTGAAAAGTCGTCGAGTTTTCGGAGAATTCCCACTCTCGGCAGCTCTCCTCTGGCTGATGGTTGCAGTGCCTTCCATCTTGCAGGCGGCGATGCCGGGACTGCTCGAGATGTTTCGTCGTGATCCCGCGTTGATTCGTGACGGGCAATGGTGGCGCATTCTGACCTCCGTGCTCGTTCAGGACGGAGGGGCCGCAGGAACTGTCACCAATCTCGCGACGCTGGCCGTGGTTGCACCGCTTGCGTTTCGGCTCTGGGGCGCCGCACGTGGCTGGGCTCTCTTCCTGCTCGGTCAACTGTTGTTCGGTTTGCTCACCACCGCAGTCTTCCCGTCGACCGGCGCAGGCAACTCCGGTGCCACGCTTGCTCTGGCAGCGGCGGCCGCGGGGATCGGCGTTCTGGTGCGCCCGCGAATGCCTGAGATTGTTCTGACGGTCGTGATTGTCGTCGGCGGCGCAACATTGGTGACGGTCGACGACGCACACGGATTCGCGGTGCTTTCCGGGGCGCTCTTGGGGGCTGCGCTGGTGACGCTGTTCCCTCCGCACTCGATGGACGCGCGTCGGGCAGGAGAAAGTTTGCGACCATCCGCGCTGTGAGATGCTGTCGTGGTGCTGCTGAGATCCTTGAACCCCCTTGCTGTTGCCCGCGGTGACGACCTCGACGACGCCGTGACGATCGGTGACACGGTTCTCTCGCGGAGTGCCATTCTCGGTGCCGCGACCTCGGTCGCGGAGCGAGTGGCGCAGGCCGATCGGGTTGCCGTATTGGCAACTCCCACAGCAAAAACGATTCTCGCCGTCGTCGGGGCGTTGATTGCCGGCGTCACCGTTGTGCCGGTCCCGCCGGACTCGGGGAAGGCTGAGCGAGAGCACATTCTGCGTGACTCCGGTGCCCAGGCGTGGCTCGGCGAAACGGACGACCACTGCGAAGGCCTGCCCGTGGTTCCCGTCCGATTGCACGCTCGCTCGTGGCACAGCTATCCCGAACCGGCACCGCAGTCCACAGCATTCGTCCTGTACACGTCCGGAACTACCGGCCCACCGAAGGGCGTTCTGCTCAGTCGCTCGGCTATCGCAGCCGGGCTCGACGCGCTCGCCGAGGCCTGGGACTGGACGTGGCGAGACACCCTCGTACACGGGCTTCCGCTCTTCCACGTGCACGGACTGATTCTCGGAATCCTCGGCCCCCTCCGGATCGGCAGCCGGGTGATCCACACCGTCAAGCCGACGCCGGAAAACTACGCAAGGGCCAAGGGCTCCCTCTACTTCGGTGTCCCCACCGTCTGGTCGCGTATCGCCGAAGACGAAGAAGCTGCCCGCGCGTTGTCCGGTGCCCGACTTCTGGTCTCCGGTAGTGCGCCGCTTCCCGTGCCGGTCTTCGAAAAGTTGCGGGAGCGAACAGGATTGACGCCCATCGAGCGTTACGGCATGAGTGAGACGATGCTGACCCTGAGCACGCGTTTCGACGGCGAGCGACGCCCGGGGTGGGTCGGCGTGCCGCTGCGCGGAGTCGAGACTCGTCTTCGTGACGAGAAGGGCAACGATGTGCCGCACGACGGCGAGAGTATCGGCGGCCTACAGGTACGTGGGCCGATGCTTTTCGACGGCTACTTGAACCGTCCGGACGCAACCGCCGAGTCCTGGACGGAGGACGGCTACTTCAAGACCGGTGACGTCGCCGTCATCGACGAGGGTGGGTTCCACCGAATCGTCGGCCGCGAATCCATCGACTTGATCAAATCCGGTGGATTCAGAGTCGGCGCCGGCGAGATCGAGACCGCCATCCTCGGGCACCCTTCGGTGTCCGAAGTTGCGGTGATCGGTGTCCCCGACGCCGATCTGGGGCAACGGATCATCGCCGTCGTAGTCCGTAAGCCCGGGACTCCCGAGGTCACCGAAGCCGAATTGGTCGAGTTGGTCGGGGCGGAGTTGTCGGCGCACAAGCGTCCCCGTGAGGTTCGATTTGCCGAGACTCTGCCACGTAACGCGATGGGCAAGGTTCAGAAGCGTGAGCTGCTCTAGGCAGGTCAGTTTGCTGAAAAGTCGCTGCGACGCTTGAAGGTTCGTGAATTCGGCCGGCCTGTCCCGAAATGTGGGCTCGCCGGTTCTCCGACGATTCAGCGCTAGTTGGAATTTCTGTGTTCTTGGCTACACTACCGCCCGGTAGGGACAGTTCCAGTCGCGCGCATACCGTCGGTATGCCTGAGTGCGAGTGGCCTCGGAAGGGCAGATTTCATGGCGGGCGGACGGCATTCGAGTCCTGACAGCGGGCGGTCGATCGGGTTCTACGCAGTGGGTGGGTTGGTTGCCGTCGCGGTAATCGCCACCGGGGTGGTGGTCTTCAAGGCAACACAGTCCGATTCCTGCGAGAGCGTCGACGAGTACTCGCTGGCAGCGGATCCTGCGATCGCGCCGGCAGTCACGGAGATCCTCGCAGAATCGTCGCCGGAGCAGACAGGCTGTTCGCGGATCACGGTTACCTCTGCGCTGCCCGGGGACGTTGCGGGAACTTTAGGTAAGGGCGTGGACGCTCCGGACATGTGGATACCGGATTCGACAGCGTGGGTGGGCAAAGCTGCATTGACGGCCAAGGGGCCGGTCGCTGCCGCCGGCGGTTCGATCGCCACCTCGCCTGTCGTTCTCGCCTCCGGCGGTGGCGAACAGTTTGCCAGTTGGCTCGCGGCGCTACAGGTTCCCGATCTGGCGTTGGGCAATCCGTTGTTCACAGGGGTTGCGTCGGCGCCCATTCTCGGAGCTCTCGCGGAAACCGGGGCCACCTCCGAATCCGTTCGAGCGGCACTCGTACCCCATGCGCAAGCGGAGAGTGTTCGTACCGAAGATCAGCCGGTAGGACAGAAGATGCTCACCGAATTGGTCAGCTCCGGAAAGGTCGGTGTTTCGACCGAGCAACAGGTCGTCGAGTTCACGAAGGCCGAGTCGAAGATTTCCGCGACAGTACCGGCGACGGGAACCATGATCATGGATTACCCCCTGGTGGTCAGTGCTTCGGCACCGGACCGGCACTACGCCGCAGCCAAGAAGAGTGACGCCATCGCCGAGCTGTTGCACAGTGAATCTGCTCAGGAAGTGCTGACGCGCAGCGGGTTCCGTACTTCCGGCGGTGGAGCCGTCGAAGGTGGAGTCGGTGACGTCACGGCACTGACCGTGTCCGAACAGTCGGTGGCCGATCAAACGCTGGGCGCTTGGGCTCTGATGGCCAAGCCGATCCGGACACTCGTTGCGATCGACGTGTCTGCGTCGATGGACTACCCGGCTGCAGGCGGCAAGACGCGCATGCAGTTGACCACTGCTGCTGCTCTGGCCGGCAATCAGGTCTTCCCAGACAGCGTCGCTGCCGGTCTCTGGGCGTTTTCCCAAGGTATGAACGGAACCCAGGACTTCCAGGAATTGGTGCCGATCAGGCGCTACGACACGATCGTCGACGGTGTGACTCAACGAAAGTTGATGGCAGATCAGGCGAACCGGCTCACCGAACTCAAACGTGGCGCCACAGGTTTGTACGACACGACTCTGGCCGCATTCCGTAAGGTTCAGGAATCGTACGATCCGCGAGCGGTCAACAGCGTCATCATCTTGACCGACGGCGCAAACGAAGATCCTGACAGCATCAGCCGTGAACAGTTGCTCGATGTTCTTGCACGCGAGCAGGATCCGGCGCGTCCGGTCATCATCGTCACCATCGGCATCACCGATGACGCAGATGCGGCGGCGCTCGCCGATATCTCCCGCGTGACGGGCGGTTCGACGTACATCGCTCGTGACCCCTCGGAGATTTCCGAGGTGTTCGTGAACGCATTGGCTCACCGAGGAACTTAGGCCGCATCCGGACTGGTCCAGGGTGCCGGAAGTGGCGGAGCCTCAGACGAATACCGGTGCCCGGTAGGTGTCGTCGTGGTGAAGGTGTGCCGGTTACCTGGTACAGGTTCGGCAGTCCAGTCCGAGCCCTGTTTCGCGTAATTGCATGCCGCACACAACCCGGCACCGTTGGCTGCGCTGGTGAGTCCACCCCTCGAGTGATCGCGAATGTGGTCGCGGTGGCGAACCGGCGCGTCGCACCACGGAGTACGGCAGCTTCGATCACGGAGTTCGATCAATCGCGCCAACCCCTTCGGGAAGGTTCTCGCCGTGGATTCCATTGCGGTCAGCGCGCCCGTATCGGGGCGTGCGTAGAGCTTTCGGACCGTTGCCACCGTTTCGGAGTCTTCGCTGGCCTTGGTGATCCATTCGCGTGCAATAGCGGCTGGTACAGGTCCGTACCCGTGGACGTACGCCGGGGCGGAATTGTCGCCCAACAATGACTGGTCGGAGACAACCAGATTCACGGTGACGGGTGTCGGTGTGGCGCGGCCGATTCCGGTAACCCGCTCGACCAGGAGATCAGCCATGATTTGCGCTCGGGTGCGCTTGTCCCCGCCGGCAAGTACGGAATCTGCGTCGCGCCTGAGCGTGGCGTGCACGGCGATACCTTCGGCCGCGGGAAGAAACACATTGAGCCAGCACATCGTGTCGGGCGCAGGCCGTGACGTCACTCGTCTGTCTCCCACGGCTTTGCGTGCTCGTCTGGCAACACTGTCGGAGTCTATTTCGGCAGCGCGTGCGCGGATTCTTTGTGTCAGTTGATGGTTGCCGCATCCGTCCAAGATTGCAGCGTCGCAGCAGAACTCGCGATCCAACGTAGCGCGATCCTGGGCGGTGAGACATGAAGTCTCGCGCATGAGGATAGTCGCCTGATGCTCACTGATGGAGCCGTCGACGAGTAGTCGAAGTGTGTGCGGCATCTCGTCGTTCAGTGCGCGGGCCAGGTTCAGATGCTGAGTTCCGAACCAAGCCGACTCTCGCCGTGCGAGGGCAATCTGCGCGTTGATTCCACGGCCTTGGTATGCGCGCGGCACTCCCCGTTCGCTGCGGTCGTTGCGGGTGAACGCGTCGAGATCGGCAGCCAGCAATGCCTGGGCACCAGCGCAACTGGCCTTCAACTCTTCCAAAGCGCGCAGAAGATCCACGCGTGCTGCGTTGTCGATGGATCGATCCATGCTGACGAGTGATGCTCGGAATTGTCCGATGGTCTCTTCGGATATCGCCTGTTTGGATATGGCCTGTTCAGATACTTGCGTCGTCACTTTTACCCCCCGGTAGTGTCGAACATACATTCGATACTAGCCTCGACAGCGAACGGACGCAACGCCTTTCTCCGTTGGCGTCTGAAAGTTCCGACAGTTCGGTTTTCATGGTTGACTGGTCCTCATGATCGAGCTGAGGGGATTGACCAAGGTTTACGGACCGACGAAAGCGGTGGACGATTTGTCGTTCACGGTCAAGCCGGGCATCGTGACGGGCTTTCTGGGCCCGAACGGTGCTGGTAAGTCGACGACGATGCGGATGATCCTGGGTTTGGATCAGCCGACCTCGGGTGCGGCGTTGATCGAGGGCAAGCCGTACCGGGAGCTCAAGACGCCGTTGCGGACTGTCGGCGCGTTGCTGGATGCGAAGTGGGTGCACCCCAATCGCAGTGCGCGTGCACATCTGCAGTGGATGGCTGCTTCGAACGGGATCCCGAAGTCCCGCGTCGACGAGGTGCTCGGGTTGGTCGGGTTGTCCGAGGTGGCGGGCAAGAAGGCCGGCGGGTTCTCGCTCGGTATGTCGCAGCGTCTGGGGTTGGCGGGTGCGTTGTTGGGGGATCCGAAGGTGTTGTTGTTCGACGAGCCGGTCAACGGTCTCGATCCGGAGGGCATCGTCTGGATTCGTAAGTTCATGCAGCGGTTGGCGGCCGAGGGCCGCACGGTGTTGGTGTCGAGTCACCTTCTGTCGGAGATGGCGCTCACGGCGGAGCAGTTGGTGGTGATCGGTCGGGGTCGGTTGATTTCGGATTCGACGGTCGCGGAGTTCGTGGATCGTTCGTCGGAGTCGACGGTGCGCGTGCGCAGCCCACAGCTCGATGCGTTGCGCAGTGTGTTGCTCTCGCAGGGGCTGACGGTGCGTGAAGACGGTTCCGGCGTTGCCCCGGCATTGGTGGTCGTGGATTCGACCACCGATGTGATCGGTGGGTTGGCTGGTTCGCAGGGAATCGTGTTGTACGAGTTGGCTTCTCAGCAGGGGTCGCTCGAGGATGCGTTCATGAAGTTGACCGGGGACGATGTCCAGTACCACGCATCCGGTATCGATCCGGGTGTCGGTGCACACCACGCAAATACACAGCAGGCAAACACGCAGCAGGCTATGGGAGGTGCACTGTAATGGCTGTTCTCAGTGCTGAACGTATCAAGATCACCACGACCAAGTCGCCGCTGTGGTGCACGATCATCATCATCGTGCTCGGGTTGGGACTCGCTACCGTTTTCGGACTGAGCGCCAAGTCGTCGCTCAGCAGCCCCAACGGTGCAATGATGCCGACAGTTTCGGGGGCACTCAGTGGAGTGACCGGCTTCGGTGTGTTGGTTCTGATGATCATGGCGGCTCTCGCGATCACCAGCGAATATCGTTTCGGGACCATCCGCACCACCTTCCAGGCAGTTCCGAACCGCGCCTCGGTGCTCGTCGCCAAAGCGGGCCTCATCGGTGGGTTCGGAGCGGTGCTGACTCTCGTGTTGTCGTTCGGCGCCTTCGCCCTCACGAAGGCCACGGCAGGTGACGCCGGAAGATTCTTGACTCTGTCCGGCGACGAGAACTGGCGGGTCGTCTACGGAACACCGATCTACGCGTTCTTCTGCGTAGTTCTAGCAGTCGGAGTGGGCGCGTTGCTCCGGCAGTCTGCAGGTGCGATCGCATTATTGCTGTTGTGGCCCTTGCTGATCGAGAATCTTTTCAACCTGTTCGGAAGTATCGGCGAGAAGATCATGCCGTTCCTGCCGTTCATGAACGCCAACAACTTTCTCGGTTCCAGCGGTGGCGTCGATTTCCACTGGGGACCCTGGGGCAGCCTGATCTACTTCGCCCTTTTCGTACTCGTCGTATTCGGTCTCAGCATCGTCGTCGTGAACAGGCGGGATGCATAGGCACACGGATCAGACGGGCTGATTCTGCTTACGCCAACGGGCGTTCAGGAAACCCAATGCCGCGATCACGAGGAACAACACGGTGGTCGAGATCAACTGTGCACGGGCATCGGCGTCGAAGAGCATGAGGACGACGAACACACCGAGCATCGCGAGTGTCGCGTAGCTCAGATACGGGAACAGCCACATCCGAACCGTCAGCTTGCCCGACGCTTCGAGTTGTTTACGCAGTCGCAGATGCGAGACGACGATGAAGATCCAGATGACCAGCAGCGCAGCGCCGACTGCGTTGAGCAGGATGCCGAGCAGGTCGTCGGGGAGCAGCCAGTTGAGCAGGACGCTGACGAAGCCGAAGAACACCGACAGCAGAACGGCATTGGTCGGAACTCCGGTGCTCGACAATTTCGCCATGAAGGCGGGTCCGTCGCCGCGGCGCGAAAGTGAGAACGCCATGCGAGAGGTGCCGTAGATGTTGGCGTTGAAGGCGGAAAGCAACGCCACCACTACGACGAGTTCCATGAACCCGGCAACGCCTGGAATGTTCGCCTTGTTCAGGACGGCCACAAACGGGCCGCTCTCGAGTTCGGGGTCGTTCCAGGGCAGCACCAGAACCATGATCGAGATGGCGCCGATGTAGAAGACGCTGATGCGCCACACGACGCTCCGGACAGCGACGGCGATGGAGCGTTCCGGATTCTCGGATTCGGCTGCGGCGATGGTGACGATCTCGATCCCACCGAAGGCGAATGCCACGACGAGAAGTCCTGCGGCAATGCCGGACAATCCATTGGGCATGAAGCCGCCCTGCCCGAACAGATTGCTCGTACCGACCGGATCGGTATCGGGGAGGATGCCGAACACCAGCAGGACACCGATGATCAGGAAGCCGATGATGACGGTGACTTTGATTGCGGCGAACCAGAACTCGAACTCACCGAAGTTGCTGACTTTCGCCAGGTTCACCACGGCGAAGAACACCACGAAAACCAGGGCGACAACCCATTGCGGGATCGACGGCACCCAGTCGTTCACGATCGCCGAAGCCCCGGTGATCTCGGCGCCCAGCACCATGATCAGCATGAACCAGTAGAGCCAGCCCATCACGAAGCCGGCCCACTCGCCGATCCCCAGGCGCGCGTAGTGAGAGAAGGAACCGCTGGCCGGGATCGCGGCGCCCATCTCGCCGAGCATGCGCATCACGAACACCACGACGGCGCCCGCAAGGATGTAGGAGATCAGGACGGCCGGCCCGGCCTTGGCGATACCGACGCCGGTTCCGAGGAACAGGCCGGCGCCGATGGCCGAGCCCAGGCCCATCATCGTCAGATGGCGGACCTTGAGACCGTGGCCGAGAGCAGTGGTTGTTCCGTCGGAGACGTCGGTGCTACTCATCAGTCGTTGGCGTGCAAGGCAGCGTTCAGTTCGACGCCGGTGCCCTTCCACGGCACGACCTCGACGGCACCCGAGACCGAGTTACGACGGAAGAGAAGGTTCGACTTGCCGCTCAGTTCCTTGGCCTTGACGACGGTTCCGTCCGGGCCGGTGACCTTGGTGCCGGCGGTGACGTAGAGGCCCGCTTCGAGGACGCAGTCGTCGCCGAGCGAAATGCCGAGGCCGGCGTTTGCACCGAGGAGGCAGCGCTTGCCGAGGGAGATCGTTTCCTTGCCTCCACCGGAGAGGGTGCCCATGATCGAGGCGCCGCCGCCCACATCGGATCCGTCGTCGACGACGACGCCCGCGGAGATGCGGCCTTCGACCATCGAGTTGCCGAGGGTGCCGGCGTTGAAGTTGACGAAGCCCTCGTGCATGACGGTCGTTCCGCTGGCGAGGTGTGCACCGAGTCGGACACGGTCCGCGTCACCGATGCGGACTCCGGACGGCACGACGTAGTCGACCATGCGGGGGAACTTGTCGACGCTGAACACGGTCACGACGCCGCGGATGCGCAGACGCGAGCGAACCTGCTCGAAACCTTCGACGGCGCACGGGCCGAAGTTGGTCCACACGACGTTGCTGAGCAGGCCGAACTGGCCGTCGAGGTTGACACCGTGGGGTGCGACGAGACGGTGCGAGAGGAGATGGAGGCGCAGGTAGACGTCATGTGCGTCGACCGGCGCCTTGGAGAGATCGGCGATGGTGGTGCGCACGACGACCTGCGATACCTCGCGAGCGTCATCAGTGCCTGCCAGCAGTGCAAGATCGGAAGGAATATCTGTTCCCTCGACGTTCTCGGTACCGGTCTTGTCGAATGTTCCCAGCTCCGGTGCCGGGAACCAGGTGTCGAGGACGGTTCCGTCCGCGGTCACGTTGGCGATACCTACTGCTGTTGCTCCCTGTGCGCTCACGGGACTAGAGATTACTGGGTGGTGGGTGCACCGGCCTAGGCTGGTGCGTGTGAGCATCCTCGATCTTGCTTCGGACCCCATCGACTTGACGGCCGCCCTGGTCGACATCCCCAGCGTCTCGCACGACGAATCCGTCATTGCGCAGGCTGTCGAGGATGCGCTGCGTGAGCAGACTTCGGGCTTCGAGATCATCCGCAACGGCAATGCCGTGTTGGCGCGTACGTCGCGTGGTTTGCCCAGTCGGGTCATGCTCGCCGGACATCTGGATACGGTGCCGATCGCGGACAACGTTCCTTCGCGGCGTGACGGCGACATCCTGCTCGGCTGCGGGACCGTGGACATGAAGTCGGGCGACGCGGTCTTCCTACACCTTGCGGCCACCATCGAGAACCTGGCCCACGATCTGACCCTCGTCTTCTACGACTGCGAAGAGATCGCCGCAACGTACAACGGCCTGGGACGGATCGAACGCGAGATCCCGCAATGGCTCGCGGCGGACGTCGCAATTCTCGGTGAGCCGACGGCCGGTTTCATCGAGGCCGGGTGTCAGGGCACGATGCGGGTGCGGTTGACGGCTTCGGGAACTCGCGCCCATTCGGCCAGGTCCTGGCTGGGGGACAATGCCATTCACAAGTTCGGCGGAGCGTTGGAGCGGTTGTCGAGTTACCAGCCGCGCTCGGTCGACATCGACGGTTGCGGCTACCGCGAGGGCTTGTCGGCGGTGCGGATCTCCGGTGGCGTCGCCGGAAACGTCGTCCCGGACGAAGCCGAGATGGACGTCAACTTCCGATTCGCACCCGATCGCAGCGAGGTACAAGCCGAGGCACACGTGCGCGAAGTGTTCGACGGTCTGGGCCTCGGATTCGAGGTCACCGACTCCTCGCCTGGCGCGCTGCCCGGCTTGGCGAACCCGTCCGCTGCCGCCCTGATCGAGGCGGCCGGTGGTCAGTTCCGTGCGAAGTACGGGTGGACCGACGTGTCCAGGTTCTCGGCACTCGGCATTCCTGCCGTGAACTACGGACCGGGTGATCCGAACCTCGCGCACAAGCGCGACGAGCACGTTCCGGTGCAGCAGATCACCGACGTCGCGGCCGTGCTGAGGAAGTATCTGTCGGCCTGACCGTTAGCCTTGCCGCATGGCACCAGAGAAGAATTCGGCTTCGAAGAAGCAGAGCTCGTCGATCAAGCACCGCGGGCCGGTTCAACTTCGACGCAAGCGCAAGGACGAGAAGACCACGACGGATCAGCGCTTGCTCGACAAGCGCGGACCCACGGATTGGGTACACACCGATCCGTGGCGTGTGCTGCGTATCCAGAGCGAATTCATCGAAGGTTTCGGCGCACTCGCCGAGGTCCCGCGTGCGGTGACGGTGTTCGGTTCGGCCCGCACCACGGTCGATCATCCCGAGTACCAATCCGGGCGCGAGCTGGGAACGGCGTTGGCCGAGGCCGGGTACGCCGTCATCACCGGTGGTGGGCCAGGAGTGATGGAAGCTGCCAACCGCGGTTGCAGTGAGGCCGGCGGGTACTCGATCGGCCTCGGCATCGAGTTGCCGTTCGAGCAGGGACTCAACGAGTGGGTGGATCTCGGAATCAACTTCCGGTACTTCTTCGCACGCAAGACGATGTTCGTGAAGTACTCCCAGGCATTCATCTGCCTGCCGGGTGGCTTCGGAACACTCGACGAGCTGTTCGAGGCACTCACCCTGGTGCAGACCCACAAGGTCACGCGCTTCCCGATCGTCCTGTTCGGTACCGAGTACTGGTCCGGACTCGTCGATTGGATCCGCGGCACCCTCGAGCGTGACGGCAAGATTTCCGAAGGTGACGTGAACTTGCTGCACGTCACCGACAGTGTGGAAGAAGCAGTACGAATCGTCCTCAACGCCGACAAGGGCGTCGACGAGGCCGCAGATCTGGGGAAAGAAGAAGAATGGTGACCGATTCCGACAAGAAGTACTCGATCTGCGTCTACTGCGCGTCGGGTCCGGTGGACGAATCGTTCCTGGCGTTGGCTGCCGAGGTGGGAACCGCGATCGGTCGACGCGGATGGCAGTTGGTCTCGGGTGGCGGCAACGTGTCGATGATGGGCGCTGTCGCCGAGTCCGCTCGCGCGGCGGGTGCCTGGACCGTCGGCGTCATCCCGAAGGCCTTGGTGCACAAGGAAGTTGCCGACGTCGATGCCGACGAGCTGATCGTCACGGACACCATGCGCGAACGCAAGAAGCTGATGGAAGACCACGCCGACGCGTTCATCACGCTGCCCGGCGGAATCGGGACGCTGGAAGAGTTGTTCGAGACGTGGACAGCCGGCTACCTGGGAATGCACGAGAAACCTGTCGTGATGCTCGATCCCGTCGGCCACTTCACCGGCCTGCTCGAGTGGTTGAACAAGCTCGACGGGACCGGCTTCGTCGGGCGTCAGGCGCTGGACACTCTGCTGGTGAGGACGGACGTCGAGGCCGCGCTCGACGCGTGCGTCAAATCCTGATCAGACGCGTGCGTGAAACCCTGACCTGGGGCATGGCGGGCTTTATTACCGTGCAGTAAGGTGGCCGCAGACTGGGCGGCCGAATGGGCGCCGGATACGTGTTAGGGGAGCCATGAGTTCGGAAGCCCGTTCGACCGTCGGCCTGCTCGATCTGGCGGCAAAACTGCCGTCGATGATCACCGAGGTGCCGATCCTGGCGCGGGGGGCCGCCGGGCTCACCCGTAAGCCTTCGGCCAAGGAATCGATCGGGTTGATCTTCCAGAAGGCCGCGCACGCGCACCCGTCGCGCCCGTTCATCCGGTTCGAGGGCCACGCGACCAGTTACGCGGAAGCCAACGAACTGGTGAACCGCTACGCGGACGTTCTCCGTGGTCGAGGAGTCGACCGCGGAGACGTCGTCGGAGTGCTGGCAAAGAACACTCCCGAAGCGCTGTTGATCGCCTTGGCCGCGGTAAAACTCGGCGCGGCAGCGGGCATGCTGAACTACAACCAGCGCGACGACGTTCTGGCACACAGCCTTACGCTCCTCGACGCGCGGGTCCTGGTGGTCGCCGACGAGTGCGAAGAAGCCCTCGAATCGTTGCCCGCCGGATTTAGCGGACCGAACCAACTTCTCGTCAGCGAACTCGCGGATCTGGCGAAGACGGCTGATCCGTCCAACCCCGCGGTCACCGCCGAGGTGCTGGCAAAGGAGAAGGCGTTCTACATCTTCACCTCGGGCACCACCGGAATGCCCAAGGCCAGCTTGATGACTCACTTCCGTTGGTTGAAGTCGATGTCGGGGCTCGGGTTGATGGGCGTGCGCTTGCGCGGCTCGGACACCCTGTACTGCTGCCTGCCGCTCTACCACAACAACGCGTTGACGGTCTCGCTGTCCTCGGTGCTCGCGTCCGGTGCGACAATCGCGATCGGACGTCAGTTCTCGGCCTCGCGGTTCTGGGACGACATCGCACTCAACAAGGCGACCGCGTTCACCTACATCGGCGAACTGTGCCGCTATCTGCTCAACCAGCCGGTCAAGCCGACCGACAGCGACAATGCTGTTCGGCTGATGGTGGGTAACGGTCTGCGCCCTGAGATCTGGGCCGAATTCACCCAGCGGTTCGGCATACCCCGCGTCGCCGAGTTCTACGGTGCGAGCGAATGCAACATCGCGTTCGTCAACGCACTCAACGTCGACAAGACAGCAGGCATCTGCCCGTTGCCGCACGCCGTCGTGGAGTTCGACGAGGACACCGGAAAAGCGTTGCGTGGAGCCGACGGTCGACTCCGCAAGGTTTCCACGGGTCAGGTCGGACTCCTGCTGTCGAAGGTCACCGACCGGGCGCCTTTCGACGGTTACACCGACGAAGCGGCGAGCAACAGCAAACTGGTACGCGGCGGATTCAAGGACGACGACACCTGGTTCGACACCGGAGACCTGGTGCGCAAGCAGGGATGGGGCCACGTCGCCTTCGTCGACCGCCTCGGCGACACCTTCCGTTGGAAGGGAGAGAACGTTGCCACCACGGAGGTCGAGGGCGCGCTGAGTTCGCATCCGGCCGTCGAAGAAGCAGTTGTCTACGGCGTCGAGATTCCTGGTACCGACGGGCGCGCGGGCATGGCGGCGGTGAAGTTACGTGACAGTCAGAGTTTCGAGGGCAGCGAAGTCGCGGCTCATCTCTACGGCAAGCTTCCCAACTACGCGGTCCCGCTGTTCATCCGCATCGTCGACTCACTCGAACACACCAGCACTTTCAAGTCGCGCAAGGTGGAATTGCGCAACGAGGGCTACGACGTCGGCGCCGACACTCTGCACGTTCTCGAAGGCCGTGAGGGTGGTTACGTGGACTCGTACGACGAATACGTCGGAAAGGTCGCGGCGGGCTCGGTACCCAAGGGCTAGACCGAGTTCCGTCATGCCAGTATGAGTGGCATGTCTTCACTCCCCGGTGCTACCGCGCAGCCAGGTCCGGCGCCCACCCTGTGTGGGCGTCCGGTCGCGGTCGACCGTGCACTGGTGATGGCCATCGTCAACCGCACTCCCGATTCCTTCTACGACCAAGGCGCGACGTTCTCGGATTCGGCAGCGATGGCTGCCGTCGACAGGGCCGTCGACGAGGGCGCCGATCTGGTGGACATCGGGGGAGTGAAAGCTGGGCCCGGTGACCTCGTCGACGCCGACGAAGAGGTCAGGCGGGTCGTTCCGTTCGTCGCCGCGATCAGAGCCAAGTACCCCGAGCAGATCATCAGCGTCGACACCTGGCGGAGCGGCGTCGCGCGGTTGGCACGCGCCGAAGGCGCCGACCTGATCAACGACACGTGGGCGGGTGCGGATCCCGACCTCGTCCTGGTTGCTGCCGAGACTGGTGCCGGGATCGTCTGCTCGCACACGGGTGGCGCGGTTCCGCGCACCCGCCCGCATCGTGTCCGCTACGACGACGTCGTCGCAGATGTGGTCACCGAGGTCGTGTCGGCGGCAGAGCGCGCCCTGGCACTCGGGGTTCCGCGTGACGCGATCCTGATCGATCCCACCCACGATTTCGGTAAGAACACCTTCCACGGGCTCGAGTTGTTGCGGAAAGTGGACGTTCTTGTAAACACCGGGTGGCCAGTGCTGATGGCGCTGAGTAATAAGGACTTCATCGGGGAGACTCTTGGTGTGGAGCTTTCCGAGAGGTTGGAGGGAACATTGGCAGCGACAGCAATGGCCGCGGCGGGCGGCGCCCGGGTGTTCCGTGTTCACGAGGTGGCGTCCACCCGTCGAGTAGTCGACATGGTGGCCGCGATCCAGGGACGCCGTGCCCCGGTACGTACGGTTCGAGGTCTGGCATGAGCATCACCGGTGCGGGCCCGACCCGCGTATGGGCAGAAGCCAACAGTTGGGACCATCCGAGTTGGACGGTCGCCGAACTCGAACGGGCGAAGGGGGGCCGAACCGTCTCGGTGGTGTTGCCCGCGCTCAACGAAGAGGACACCGTTGCTGCGGTGGTCGACACCATTCATCCGTTGCTCGGTGGCCTGGTCGACGAGTTGATCGTTCTCGATTCCGGTTCGACCGACCGTACCGCCGAGCGTGCTCGCGCGGCGGGGGCGACGGTGATCAGTCGTGAGAGCGCAGTCCCGTCCATCCCGCCGACCGCGGGCAAGGGTGAGGTGCTGTGGCGTTCGGTCGCCGCAACGACCGGCGATCTGATCGCATTCGTCGACTCCGATCTCATCAATCCCGATCCGGCGTTCGTGCCCAAACTGCTGGGGCCGCTGCTCACGGTTGACGGCATCCATCTGGTGAAGGGTTACTACCGCCGTCCGCTGCGCGTGAGCGGCACGGAGGATGCCAACGGCGGCGGGCGAGTCACGGAATTGGTTGCGCGGCCCATGTTGGCCGCGCTGCGGCCGGAACTCACGTCGGTACTGCAACCGCTTGGCGGTGAATACGCGGGCACCCGTGAGCTGCTGTCCGCTGTCCCGTTCGCGCCCGGCTACGGCGTCGAGATCGGTTTGCTGCTCGACACGTACGACACGTTGGGGCTGGCGGCGATCGGTCAGGTCAATCTCGGTGTGCGCAAGCATCGCAACCGGCCGCTCGCCGACCTCGGTGTGATGAGCCGGCAGATCATCGGAACGATGCTCAGGCGGTGCGGGATCGAGGATTCGGGTGCCGGGTTGACCCAATTCCTGGTCGACGGCGATTCTTTCGTGCCCGAGACCACCGAGGTTTCGCTACTCGATCGACCCCCGATGAATTCGATAGTGCGCACCGCGGGGGTCTGACCGCTCACACTCGGGTATGGGAGTATCGGTCCATGATGACGATCCTCCTGTACCTGATTGTCATGGCACTGGTCGGCGCGATGATCTTCCTCGCCGCCAGTGCTGTGTTCGGGCGCTCGGAAGAGCTGCCGCCACTGCCTCCTGGCACGACGGCGACCGTACTCCCGGCAGAGGACGTCACCGGGGCGGATGTCGACGCGCTGCGTTTTCAGCAGGTGCTGCGTGGCTACAAGGCGAGTGAAGTGGATTGGGCCCTGCATCGCCTCGGGTTGGAAATCGATTCTCTGCGTGCACAACTGGGCCGTGACGAGCGATCTGAGGTCCTGGTGAAAGCGGATGCTCCGGCCAAGGCCGAAGCATCGCAGGAGGAGCCTGAGACCGTATCCGAATCGAAGGATTCCCAGGGCTGATGGCCGACGGACTCGTTCGGTGCGGCTGGGTGGTCGAGACGCCCGGCGACACGCTCTACCGCGACTATCACGACGAGGAGTGGGGGCGTCCGCTGCACGGGCGCGACGAACTGTTCGAACGACTCGCCCTCGAAGCATTCCAATCGGGACTTTCGTGGATCACGATTCTGCGCAAACGCGAGGCGTTCCGCGAAGCCTTCGACGGGTTCGATCCGGACAAGGTCGCAGCGTACGGAGTTGCGGATGTCGAGAGATTGCTCTCCGATGCCGCGATCGTCCGCAATCGCGCGAAGATCGAGGCGACGATTTCCAACGCCCGAGTGCTCGTGAATTCGCCCGATCTGGACCTCGATTCGTTACTCTGGTCGTTCTCACCGCCTCGACGCACCAGAAGACTGACATCAATTGCAGAGGTTCCCGCGGTCACTCCCGAGTCGACTGCCATGGCTAAGGAACTCAAGCGGCGCGGGTTCAAGTTTGTGGGTCCTACCACGGCTTATGCGCTCATGCAGGCTACCGGAATGGTCGATGATCACGTGGCTGATTGCTGGGTTCCGGTGCAGGTGTGACGGTCGACTGAACACCCCTAAATGTGACTCAGATTCCCGGTTCCCGCATCCATAGGGAACAATGGAGGGTACGAGCCTCGCTGATTGTTGGCGGGGCGCACCGTTAGTCGAGGCGCAGAGCAATGCAGCGCAGATCTGGAGGGAGCAGAGGATGGCGGCCATGAAGCCCCGGACCGGGGACGGTCCCCTCGAAGCAACCAAAGAGGGACGAGGAATCGTCATGCGGGTTCCACTCGAGGGTGGCGGACGCCTCGTCGTCGAGCTGACCCCGGATGAAGCTGCAGCGCTCGGTGTGGAACTCACGAACGTCACCAGCTAGTCGGGTCCAGGTTGTAGCAGTACAAACAACAGCACGTGATTGCACGCAGGCTCCGTATCCGTTTCGGTACGGGGCCTGAAGTGTGTGCGCACCGCCGGTAGCCGAAAGGACGGATCAATGCTTGCCGCCGTGATCGATCTTCTGTCCTGCCCGCAGTGTGCTGCTGATCTGGAATTGGTGGACGGCGCCGCCGAGTGCGACCGCGGACATCGATTCGATATCGCTCGCCAGGGTTACGTGAGCCTGATCAGTGGCGGTGCCACGAAGTTCACCGGCGACAGTGCCGAGATGATTGCCGCGCGTGCACGATTGCTCGGCGCCGGCCACTTCGGCCCGCTGATGGATGCCGTCACCCGAGCCTGCGCGACGACGGCGAAGTCGGATCCCGCGCGGATCGTCGAAATCGGCGCAGGCACAGGACAATACCTCGCACACGTCGTGGATTCGCTGCCTGATTCTCGGGCGATAGCCTTGGACGTGTCCAAGTTCGCGGCCCGGCGTGCCGCGAAGGTCCACGAAAGAATCGGTTCGATCGTCGCAGACGTCTGGCAACCACTGCCCATTCGCGACGGAGCGCTCTCTCACGTGCTCTGTGTGTTCGCTCCTCGTAACGGTCCGCAGTCCCATCGAGTTCTCGCCGAAGACGGCGTTCTGGTGGTCCTGACGCCCACCGACAGGCATCTGCGCGAGCTGATCGACATTCTCGCGATGGTCCGGGTCGACGACCGCAAAGTGGAACGTCTCGAATCGTCGATGGCCGGATACTTCGAGCGTGTGAGTAGCGACGAGGTCGAGTTCACGATGTCACTCTCACACCAGGACGTCCTCGACTTGGTGGGGATGGGACCGTCGGCGAGACACCTGACGCCCGCCGATCTGGCTGCCGCCGTGGCGAAGCTGCCGCAGCCGAGCACCGTCACCGCGTCGGCGACGGTCTCGACCTATCGCAAGATCTGACGCGGATCAGCGTCTCGTGACGGCGTCCGCGTAGACCTCGAGCGTCTGCTTGGCGATTTCGGCCCAGGAGAACTCGTCGATCGCACGGATCCTGCCCGCACGACCCATCGCGTCGGCGCCTTCTCGGTCGGCGACAACGGCATTGACGGTGGCCGCGAGCGATTCCTCGAATGCGGTCGGCTCGTAGGCGTTGTAGTGCACGAGTCGACCGGTGACGCCGTCGGCGACCACCTCGGGGATGCCGCCGACGTCGGAAGCGACCACGGCGGTCTCACACGCCATGGCTTCGAGATTGACGATCCCGAGGGGTTCGTACACCGAAGGGCAGACGAATACCGTTGCTGCCGAAAGTATTTCCCTGATCTGCTCGGTCGGGAGCATCTCGCGCACCCAGTAGACATTGCCCCGGTGCCGGGCGAGTTCGGCCACCGCCTTCTCCGTCTCGGCGGCGATCTCCGGCGTATCGGGAGCGCCGGCGCACAGCACGAGCTGAATCTCCGGGTCGAAGTGGTGGGCTGCCGCGACGAGGTGCCCGACGCCCTTCTGCCTCGTGATGCGTCCGACAAAGGCCACGATGGGTTTTGCCGGGTCGACGCCGATCGACGCGAGTGCGGACTGTGCTCCCGGCGCAGATCCCCCGGGATGCCATACCTCGGTGTCGATTCCGTTGCGGACTACGTGAACGCGACTCGGATCGACAGCGGGGTACGCGTCGAGGACGTCGAGTCGCATACCGGAACTGACGGCGATGATCGCGTCTGCGTGCTCGACGGCGTTGCGTTCGGACCACGACGAGATCCGATAGCCGCCGCCTAGCTGTTCGGCCTTCCACGGGCGTCTGGGCTCGAGTGAGTGCGCGGTGAGGATGTGCGGCACGTCGTAGAGAGCCGACGCGAGATGCCCGGCCAGTCCGGTGTACCAGGTGTGGGAGTGGACGATGTCGACACCGGCCGCGGCGTCCGCCATGCGCAGTTCGGTGGAGAGCGTCGTCAGGGCCGGGTTGGATCCGGCGAGAGCGGGGTCGGGAGAGTGGACGATCGCGCCTTCGCGCGGGGCGCCCATGCAGTGCACGTCGACCTCGCACAGCCGTTTCATCTGAGCGACGAGCTCGGTTACGTGTACTCCTGCGCCGCCGTAGATCTCCGGCGGGTATTCCTTGGTCATCATCGCGACTCGCACGCGCTAAACCTAACCGCCCGTGGTCGATCCGGCTACCGATCACGTTATCCCCGACCGTTCGGAGGGGGACACGATCGGACCTCTCGGACTGCTTCGCTAGCGGGAGTTCACCAGTGCGGATAGGTTAGCGGTGTGAGAAGCCAGCCGCATGTGCTTGGAATCGTGCTCGCCGGGGGCGAGGGCAAACGCTTGTATCCGCTGACCGCGGACAGAGCGAAGCCCGCAGTGCCCTTCGGAGGTGCATATCGACTTATCGACTTCGTGTTGAGCAACCTTGTCAACGCGGGATATCTGCGTATTTGTGTGTTGACGCAATACAAGTCACATTCACTCGACCGCCACATTTCGCAGACGTGGCGATTGTCCGGGTTCGCGGGTGAGTACATCACCCCGGTCCCGGCCCAGCAGCGGCTCGGGCCGCGCTGGTACACCGGCAGTGCCGATGCAATCCTGCAGTCGCTCAATCTCGTTTACGACGAGGACCCCGAGTACATCGTGGTTTTCGGTGCCGACCACGTGTACCGGATGGATCCGGAACAGATGGTTCAGCACCACATCGAATCCGGGGCAGGCGTGACGGTCGCGGGTATTCGTGTACCGCGAAGTGAGGCTTTTGCTTTCGGCTGCATCGACAGTGACGAGTCCGGACGCATCACCCAGTTCCTGGAAAAGCCCGCCCATCCTCCCGGGACACCGGACGACCCCAATTCGACGTTCGCGTCCATGGGTAACTATGTGTTCACCACCAAGGTACTCGTGGACGCCATCCGCGCTGATTCAGAGAATTCCGATTCCGATCACGACATGGGCGGAGACATCATTCCCGCCTTGGTCGCCGCGGGTGAGGCGTCGGTCTACGACTTCAAGGACAACGTCGTTCCCGGTGCCACTGATCGAGACCGCGGCTACTGGCGTGACGTCGGTACCCTCGACGCCTTCTACGACGCTCACATGGACCTGGTGTCGGTGCACCCGATCTTCAATCTCTACAACCGTCGCTGGCCCATCCGCGGCGCCACCGAGAATCTCGCGCCCGCAAAGTTCGTGAAGGGCGGACTCGCGCAGGAATCGGTGGTCGGTGCTGGGTCGATCCTGTCCGCGGCGACCGTGCGCAATTCGGTACTCAGTTCCAACGTGATGATCGAGGACGGTGCGACCGTCGAGGGCAGCGTGCTGATGCCGGGTGTGCGCATCGGCAAGGGTGCCGTCGTACGGCGAGCGATCCTCGACAAGAACATCGTCGTCGGTGACGGCGAAATCATCGGCGTCGATCTCGAACGTGACCGCGAACGATTTGCCGTCAGTCAGGGTGGCGTCGTCGCCATCGGTAAGGGCGTCTGGATCTAGAGCTTGCTCGCGCAGAGGAGGCCGTCACCGAGGGGGAGGAGGACTCGAATGAGTCGCTCGTCCTCGGTCACGGCCTTTGCCGCTTCTCGGACCGCAACCGTTGTCGCGTCGCGTGCGGAGCTGTCTGCAACGCGGCCGTCGGCCAGGGCGTTGTGCAGAACGATGACACCGCCGGAGCGCAGCAGGCGGACACCTTCGCGGACGTAGTGCGGGTGGTCGATCGCGGCGCAGTCGACGAACACCAGGTCGTAGCCGCCGTCCGCGAGCCGGGGAAGCACGTCGAGAGCCCGTCCGTTGATCAGGCGAGTGCGTGCCGGAGCGATTCCGCTTTCGCGGAAGGTCAGCTTGGCGGCCCGCTGATGTTCGGGTTCGCTGTCGATCGTGGTCAGGACGCCGTCGTCGCGCATTCCGTGCAGAAGCCACAGGCTGCTCACGCCGGCTCCGGTACCCACCTCGACGGCCGTCTTCGCGTCGAGCATCCTCGCGAACATCGCGAGCGTCGCACCGACGGCGGGCGTCACCGGATGGGCTCCGAGATCCAGCGCTCGATCTCGCGCCGCGGTCAAAATCTCGTCCTCGGAAACTACGTCCTCGACGTGGCGGAGTATCTGTTCGGCGTGGGTCACGCTCATGAGGTTATCGGGCGGTTCGGATTGTCGCTGCAAGGCGCGCAGTCACCAGGATTCTCAGGAATCCCTCAGGCTCCTCATATGGCGTGCACACCGCGATGAGAAAAGGTGTATACATCGCCGGATCGAAGATCGCACGGCGGTATCGATTTCTACCAAGTTGATCTTTCGCAGCTCGGTGATCGGGAACAAATCACAGCATCGGCTGGTTCTCCCGAATATCGCGCATCACGTGATTCGGACAACGCGGTGATCGAACTACGCGATCCCGAGCAGGAGGATCAACTTATTTACCAGGTCAACGACGAGCCTCGCCCTCGAGAGTCGGAAGTTTTGACGACGGAATCGGCTGTGGATTCCGAATTGATCGGCACTGCTGTGTTCGATGCAACTGGTGAGAAGTCCTCCATGCCGTCTTGGGACGAACTCGTGCGTCAGCACGGTGACCGGGTGTACCGCCTGGCCTACCGGTTGTCAGGCGATGCCCAGGACGCCGAGGACTTGACGCAGGACACCTTCATCCGGGTGTTCCGCTCGCTCTCCGATTATCAGCCCGGAACTTTCGAGGGCTGGTTGCACCGCATCACCACAAACCTGTTCCTCGACATGGTTCGCCGACGCAATCGCATCCGTATGGAAGCGCTGCCCGAGGACTACGACCGCGTTCCCTCGCCCGGTCCCGACCCCGAGCAGATCTACCACGACGCGCGCCTCGACGCAGGTCTGCAGGCCGCACTGGACTCGCTCGCACCTGAATTTCGTGCCGCTGTCGTGCTCTGTGACATCGAAGGTCTGTCGTACGAGGAAATCGGTGCCACACTGGGAGTGAAGCTCGGAACGGTTCGTAGCCGTATCCATCGTGGGCGACAGGCGATTCGTGATCATCTGGCAGCGCAGCGCGCAGCCGAATCCGAACTCGTCGGTTTCTGACGGTCGGGTTCGAGCTACAGAGCGGGACGTGGTCAATCACCTGGAGGGACGAATGACGGAGGCGCGGGCACATCGCCAGTTCGGTTCGACCGAACATCTGGCCAGCGAGGCAATCGCTGCCTACGTCGACGGAGAACTCCGAATGCAGGCCTACTTGCGGGCCTCGCATCACATCTCGATCTGCGCCGAGTGCGCTGCGGCCGTCGATGCTCAGCAGCAGGCACGTGGTGCGCTGCGTCGAAGCGGCGAGATGACGATGCCGTTGTCCCTGGTGGGACTTCTCAGCCAGATTCCTTCGTGCAACAGTCCGACTACCGGGCCGAATTCGGAAAACGCCGACAGTTCCGTCGGTAATCAACCCGCCGGCTTCTCCACCATCAGCAAGAGGTTGTCCCGTCGCTGGCGCAAATGACGCCGCGCGCCAGCGTCCCGGCGCGGATCAGTGATACTGGACCATGTGACTGACGGAAAAAGGGGGCACTCCGGAGTGAGTTCGGATTCTTCGGCAAACGGTTCGGTGGACAGACCGGCAGATGCGCCGGTTCTCGACCCCCGTCCGGTCTATCGACCCCGGATCGATCCGGCCTCGCGCCAGGTGTTCGGTCGGCCGAGTGGAGTCGAGGGCTCGTTCACTCCGATTGCCACGCGATCGACCCCGTCTTCCGACGTCGTGATCGGGAATCCGGACCCGGTTCTGGCCGAAGCATTCGGTCGACCGGCAGACGCCACCGAGTCGATCGGTCGCGATCCCGAGGCGTCGGCGAACAACACACCCGACGAAGAAACGCCGAGTGATCCGTGGCGTGATCCTGAATCCGCCGTCTCGCTGGGCAAGCCCGCAGAGTCCGAGGCGCCGGTGCAGTTGCCTCCCGCCCAGAAACTCGACGTGCGTGAGCTGTTGTTCGGTCGCAAGGTCGCCCCCTCGGCACTGGCCGCGCTTGCGGGCATTGCGCTTGTCATCGCTCTCGTCGGTGGATTGCTTGCCACTGTCATCACTGCCGATCGCAGTTCACTCACCAGCTCACGTGTCACGCTCGTTCAATCCGGCGGTGGGGAACAGCCGGAGTCTCAGGTGGCGAAAGTCGCCGACGCCGTACTGCCATCCGTGGTGTCGATTCAGGTCGCCGTCGGCGACCAGGGCAGCACGGGTTCCGGTGTGGTCATCGACGGCGCCGGATACATCGTCACCAACAACCACGTGATCTCCTCGGCTGTTCCGCCCGCTCAGGACGCGAAGATCCAGGTGATCTTCTCCGACGGAACCAAGACCGACGCCCAGATCGTCGGACGTGATGTCAAGACAGACCTCGCAGTGCTCAAGGTGTCGGCGAACAATCTGACGGTCGCTCAGCTCGGAAAATCCGAGGATGTTCAGGTGGGCGACGACGTCGTCGCCGTCGGCTCACCGCTCGGATTGAGCAAGACTGTCACCCGCGGGATCGTCAGTGCACTGAACCGGCCTCTGCGGTTGTCGGGTGAAGGCACTGACACCAACGCCGTCATCGACGCCGTCCAGACCGACGCGGCGATCAATCACGGCAACTCCGGTGGTGCGCTCGTCGACGATGAAGCCCGCGTCATCGGCATCAACACCGCAATGCTCAGTGAGTCCGGTGGTTCGGTCGGGCTCGGCTTCGCGATTCCGATCGACACGGTCACCGAGGTGGCTCAGACCATCATCCGTGACGGCAAGGTTCATCACCCCGACATCGGCGTGAATGCCCGCACCGCGGTCAATGACGCGACCAGTGGTGCTGCGGTGGCCAACGTGCGCGACGGCAGCCCCGCTCAACGTGCGGGGATCGTCGAGGGTGACGTCATCGTCAAGGTCGGTGACCGACCGGTGACAAGCGCCGACGAATTGGTGGTTGCGGTCAACGCGACGACCGTCGATCAGCCTGTCAACGTTCAGTTGATCCGCGACGGACGGCAGGTCGACATTTCGGTCACGCCGGTGTCGGACTGATCGGACCCTGCGATCTTCCTGTGAGGTTGATCCGGACATGCGCGCACCGAGCGAGCACACAGTAGGCTGACCCTGTGTTTGGCAACATCGGTTGGGGCGAGTTCATGATCCTCCTCGTAGCGGCTCTGGTCATCTTGGGACCTGAGCGGCTTCCTGGTGCGGTCTCCTGGGTCACGAAATCCCTGAGGCAGGTGCGCGAATATGCTTCGGGCGCTTCCAATCAGCTCAAGGAAGAACTGGGCACCGATTTCGAGGATCTGCGTAAACCGCTCGCAGATCTGAACAAGCTGCGCGGAATGACGCCGCGCGCTGTGATCACCCAGCACCTCCTCGACGGCGACGACTCCATCTTCACGGGCAACTTCGACAAGAAGCCGCAGAGCGGAGTGCAGGAGCCGAAGACGCTGTCGAAGGACAAGCCACTCACCGCCGGCGAACGTCCTCCTGTGGACTTCGACGCCACCTAGAGTCGACATACGCAAGGGCGCCTGTCACCGATCGGTGACAGGCGCCCTTCCGTATGAGGGGGTTCTACAGGTTGCGAACCGTGTTGATACCAAGCGACATTCCGGCCAGCCCGCGCTGACGGACGGCCAACTTGTCGGCGATGTCCTTGAGTGCGATGGCTGCGGGTGAATCGGGAGCGCTGAGGACGATCGGCGTCCCGGCGTCGCCTGCCTCGCGGACGGACGGATCCAGCGGGATCTGTCCGAGAAGCGGAACCTTGGCGCCGACGGCCTTCGTGAGGCGATCGGAGACGGTCTGCCCGCCGCCTTCGCCGAAGACGTCCATACGGGTGCCGTCGGGAAGTTCGAGCCAGGACATGTTCTCGACGACGCCGGCGACGCGCTGGCGGGTCTGCAGGGCGATCGCGCCCGCGCGCTCGGCGACCTCTGCAGCAGCCTGCTGCGGTGTGGTGACGACCAGGATCTCGGCGCTCGGGATGAGCTGAGCCACCGAGATGGCGATGTCACCGGTGCCGGGCGGCAGATCGAGCAGCAGCACGTCCAGATCGCCCCAGAACACGTCGGCGAGGAACTGCTGGAGCGCGCGGTGCAGCATCGGTCCGCGCCAGACGACAGGTGTGTTGCCCTGGGTGAACTGCGCGATGGAGATCATCTTCACGTCGTGGGCGACGGGCGGCATGATCATGCGCTCGACCTGAGTCGGCTTGGCGTCGGTGCCGAGCATGCGGGGGATCGAGTGGCCGTAGATATCCGCGTCGAGTACACCGACAGACAGTCCGCGCGCGGCCATTGCTGCCGCGAGATTGACTGTCACACTGGACTTTCCGACGCCACCCTTGCCGGAGGCCACGGCGTAGACGCGGGTGAGTGAACCCGGCTGGGCGAACGGGATGACGGGCTCGGCGGAATCGCCGCGAAGCGACTTGCGAAGCTCGGTCCGCTGGGCGTCGTCCATGACGTCGAGTTCGACGCGAATCGCACCGACCCCGGCGACATCGGCGACGGCCTTGGTGACGCGTTCGGTGATCTCGGTGCGCATCGGGCAGCCGGCGGTCGTGAGATAGATGCCGATGTCGACGCTGTTGTCACTGGAGAGGGAGATTCCCTTGACCATCCCCAGTTCGGTGATGGGTTTGCGGATCTCTGGGTCCAGAACTCGCGCGAGCGCGGAGCGAACGTCGGACTCGGTCAGTACAGACATGACTCCATGGTAAGTCCAGGTAGGTCAGTGGATGCGCGGCAGGTCCGATGCGGCGGGCACGATGCCGGTGGAGTACCCGAGCGACCAGGCCAGAACGTTGGCGACGTAGGCGGCCGAGTTGTTGTAGCGGTGGATGGCGGAGGCAACCTGGGTGACGTCCTGCATGTTGAGTCCGCCGTCGCACAGGTACTTGCCGGTGGTCAGTGCGGAGTCGAAAAGGTTCTGCGGGTCGGCGATTCCGTCACCGTTGCCGTCACCGGCGTATTGGTTCCACGTGGACGGGATGAACTGCATCGGGCCGACTGCGCGGTCGTAGACGGTGTCGCCGTCGAGGGCGCCGCCGTCGGTGTCCATGATGACGGCCTGGCCGGGGAGGCTGCCGTTGAGTGGCAGGCCGATCACGGGCTTGTAGAGGTTGCCGTTCGCGTCGGCGTCCTTGCCGTCGTTGGCGTGGCCGGATTCGACGCGGCCGATTCCGGCGAGGAGCGTCCAGTGCATGTTGCAGTTGGGCTTCTCGACAGCGAGGATTCGCTCGGCGTTCTGGTAGGCGGCGACGCTCACGCTCGGGATTCCGAGTGCTCCCTCGGCCATCGAGGCGGGGAGCGGGGGAGTGGCCTGCACGGGAGCCAGCGGCGCGGGTTCGGGCGCGGGGGCGGGAGCCGGCTCGGCGATTGCTTCGACGGCGGGCAGAATCTGCGCCTGCGGTTCCTGCGTGGCTTGTGCGGCGGTGTCCACCGTTTCGGCGGAGCTGGTGTTGAAGAACGGGACCTTGGGAGCGGCGCCGGCCGTGTTGGCTGCGGTGACGAGTCCGATAGGGATGAGTCCGGTGAGCGCGATGACCGAATTTCGACGGATGTGCGAATCTGTCTTCTTGCTGTGCCGACCCACTGTTTATGCCTCCTGAACCTCCGCGAGGAGGTTTTCCGTTCAACTGACGGAGTCGAGGCTACCTGATTTGTTGCGTTTCCGTTATTCAACCGTGATCTAGGAGGGCAGTTTGGGGCATATGCACTGTTCTTTCGTGATTTTTCGGTTACAGAGCGGGCATGCCGGGCAGGCCCGGGAAGAACGGCACGAATGCCGGAGCCGGGGCCGGTGCGGGTGCGGGTGCCGGTGCCGGTGCGGGCTCCGGAGAGGGGGCGGCGGGTGGAGAGGATTCCGCGGGAGCCGCGTCGGTGGTGGCGGGTGCCGTGGCGGCCACTGCCATGCCCGGGATCGTGCACGGCAGAAGGATGCCGTCCTGCAAGGCGTCGAGGGCTGCGGGGTCCGGAAGGATCACACACATGTCGTCGGGCCAGCGCCATCCCTCGGCCGTCAGAATCGGCCACACGAGACCCCGTGAGGTGAGGACGGGGAGCGGGATGATCGGACCGGGAGCTGCGTTCCGGGCGGCGTTGGGTCCCGGAGCGGGGCTGGTCGGCATGACGCCCGGCGGGATCAGTGCCTGGATCTCGGGTGAGAGTGCAGGCATGTCCGGCAGACCCGGGAAGAGGGGAGTGGTGGTCGGGGTCGGCGTCGTCGACGCTGATTCCTTGTCGCCGGCCGCCGGATCGGTAGCCGCAGCCGCGGCGAGTACGGCCGAAGCGGCGGAGTCTGCCGAGGCGGCGGCGTTGATCGCGGAGCTGCCGGTGTTGATGCCCGAGGTGTACGGCAGCTGACCGGAAGGAATGACACCGTTCTTGTATGCCGTCGACCACATGATCACGTTTGCTGCGTAAGTGGCCGAGTTGTTGTATCGCAGAACAGCTTTGGTCTCCTGGGCGACATCGCGCAGGTTGAGTCCGCCGCTGCAGAGGTACTTCGCTGCCGAGAGTGCCGCATCGAAGACGTTGTTGGGGTCCTTGATTCCGTCCCCGTTGCCGTCGCTGGCATATCCGGCCCAGGTGGCCGGAATGAACTGCATCGGCCCGACGGCGCGGTCGTGAGTGGGGTCGCCGTCGATTGCGCCCTTGTCGGTGTCCCGAATGACTTCGTTGCCTGCCAGCCGTCCGTCGAGGACGGGGCCGAGGATCGGGGTGACCGTCGTACCCACCGAGGTCGTCTTGCCGCCGTTGGCGTGACCGGATTCGATGCGTCCGATGCCGGCCAGAAGATGCCAGGGGATTCCGCATCCCGGTGCCTCGGTCATCATCACCAGCTCCGCGGAGCGGTACGCGTTCAGGACGATCTCGGGGATGCCCAGAGAGGTGAGGACGACGGCCGCAGCGTTGGGCGCTGCCGGGGCGCCGGCGACCGTATCGCTGGGCGGGGCCGATCTTTGCGTTCGGACCGTGCGGGGCGTCGGGAGGAAGTCGACAGAGTCCGGCTGCGCAATCGAGGCGGAGCCCGCCAGTGCGATCGGAACCTGTGACCCTCCGGTCGGTGCGCTTCCGGCAGTGAGGGCCGCTGGACCTGTGACGACGAGCAGTCCCCCCACCAGTGTGGATGCTGCAATTATTCCGCGTACTCGCACGATTCCCCTTTGCTGGCGCTCCCGCTCCGGAGTACCCACCGTGATATCCATATTGCTGTGACTTACGTTACATATCGGTCACGGTGCGTGCAGCAAAACTCAGCGAACGCTCAGCTAGTTGTGACTTTGTTTCGCAGTATTCGAGTCACGGTGCTTCTTCTTCGGGGTCGGTTCGCCGTCGGCAGCAAGGATCGACTTGATCTCCTCGAGCTCCCGTCGCAGGTAGTCGCGGGTGGCAACCTCGCCGACGGCGATACGCAGAGCTGCGAGTTCTCGGGCGAGGAATTCGGTATCCGCCTTGGTTTGCTCGGCGCGTGAGCGGTCCTCCTCGAGCGAGACCCGGTCGCGGTTCTCCTGACGGTTCTGGGCCAGCAGGATCAGCGGCGCCGCGTAGGCGGCCTGGGTGGAGAAGGCCAGGTTGAGCAGGATGAACGGGTACGGGTCCCACTGCAGGGCCACCGCGAACACGTTGATCAGGATCCAGACGATCACGATGATCGTCTGGATTGCGAGATAACGCCCGGTGCCGAGGAAGCGGGCGATGCGTTCACTGACGCGCCCGACAGCTTCGACGTCGAAATCGAGATTGAACCGGCGGCTTCCGCGGGGCGTTTCCAGTCGTTGCCGTGCGGTCGTGCTCGACGCCCGTTCGCTCATCGGAGTAGTTCCTCGTCGTCGGAGTAATCCTCACGCCAGTCTTCCGGCAGGAGGTGATCGAGCACGTCGTCGACCGTCACGGCCCCGATCAGGTGGTTCTCGTCGTCCACGACCGGCCCGCATACCAAGTTGTACGTCGCAAAATATCGGGTGACCGACGCCAACGAGTCGTCCGGGGCCAACCGGGGCATGTCGGTGTCGAGTAGTCCGCCTACCAGGCTGGCGGGAGGCTCGCGGAGAAGCTTCTGCAAGTGGACGCAGCCGAGATACCGCCCGGTCGGAGTCGCCGTCGGCGGACGTACGACGAAGACCATGCTCGACAGCGCCGGGGTCACGTCGTAGTTGCGGGCGCGGGCAAGGGCCTCCGCGACCGTCGTCGAGGCCGTCAGTACCACCGGTTCGGGCGTCATCAGACCACCGGCAGTGTCCGGGGAATGCTCGAGCAGGCGTCGAACAGGTTCGGAATCCTGCGGGTCCATCAACTGAAGCAGTGACTCGGCCTCGGTTTCGGGCAGCTCGCCCAACAGGTCGGCGGCGTCGTCGGGATCCATCGCTTCGAGTAGATCGGCGGCACGTTCGACTTCCAGGTGCATCAGCAGATCGGTCTGGTCGTCCGCCGGCAGTTCCTGTACGACGTCGGCGAGGCGTTCGTCGTCGAGCGCCACGGCCAGTTCGTGGCGGCGCTTCTCCGGCAGTTCGCGCATGGCGTTGGCCACATCGGCGGGTCGCATGCCTTCGTACTGGAGAAGCAGGTGAGCTACGCCCTGGCCGGGGAGTGAGAGGTCGCTCTGGGTGAGGCCGGCGACGTGCTGCCAGTCGACGATGTGAATCGCCGCGCGTCGACCGAGGCGTCCGCGATGGCCGCGAACCGCGACCTTGGAGACCACCCAGTCTCGCGTCCGCGTCGATTCGATTCCGAGATCGACGACTATCGTGTCGACGCCGTGAAGCTCCTCGAGTTCCGGGTCGTCCACGCGCACATGCGAATCGAGTACCTGCGCCAGAGCGAGCACTTCGCCCGGGCGCTGGTTGAAGCGCCGCAGACTGACGTTGCCGGTGGTGAGGGTGACTGCACTCGGTTCGATTGCTGTCACACGCAACATCGGAACGAAAATACGTTTGCGCGTGAACATTTCGATCACCAGACCGAGAACCCGCGGTTGCTGGCGTCCGATACGGACCGTGATGACGACGTCGCGCACACGACCGATCGATTCGCCGTCCGGGCCGAGTACAACCAGGCCGGCAAGCCTGGCTGCAAATACCTTGCCTGCTGCTGCCATGATTGCAAGGCTAATTCGTCCAGCGTCAAAATCTGCAACGGCGCCACCGAAAATCGAGAAGGACAGTCCGCAATGACTTCACGCAACCGTTCCCGTCGATCGGTATTGGCAGTTCCCGGCAGCAGTCGGAAGATGATCGACAAGGCGAAGGGATTGCCCGCCGACGAGATCTTTCTCGACCTCGAAGATGCGGTGGCGCCGCTGGCGAAGCAGGCGGCCAGGGAGTCGATCGGCGACGCGTTGGCCGAGGACGGGTGGGGCAAACAGGTCAAGGTCGTCCGGGTCAACGACTGGACCACCGAATGGACGTATGCCGACGTCGTGGAGGTGGTGGGCCGCGCCGGAGCGCATCTGGACGCCATTCTGCTGCCCAAGGTTCCCGATGCGAGTCACGTCCAGGCGCTCGATCTGTTGTTGACGCAGGTCGAGAAGGCCAACGGTCTCGAGGTCGGCAGGATCGGGATCGAACCGCAGATCGAGAACGCGATCGGCTTGACCAACATCGACGCGATCGCCACCGCGAGTCCCCGCGTCGAGGCGCTCGTGTTCGGCCCGGCCGACTTCATGGCGAGCTTGAACATGCGAACTCTGGTCGTCGGTGAGCAACCGGACGGCTACGACCGCGGTGACGCGTATCACCACATCCTGATGACCATCTTGATGGCCGCGCGGGCGCACGGCGTCCAGGCCATCGACGGGCCGTACCTGCAGATCCGCGACGTCGAGGCTTTCACTCGGTCGGCTGCGCGAACGGCAGCGCTCGGTTTCGACGGCAAGTGGGTTCTGCACCCCACGCAGATCGAGGCGGCCAACGAGGTGTTCAGTCCGCGCCAATCCGACTACGACCGTGCGGAACTCATCTTGGACGCGTACGCGTTCCACACCTCGGCTGCCGGGGGAGGGCGGGGCGCCGTCATGCTCGGCGACGAGATGATCGACGAGGCGAGTCGCAAGATGGCACTGGTGATTTCGGCCAAGGGCCGCGCCGCGGGGATGACGCGCACCTCGGAATTCACGCCGCCCGAACACGCCTGACGCTCGCATAGCCGAACGAATCAGGTCTGTAAAGGGCACAATAGGGGGTAGATGTACTTGCGTCATCCGCGTGGATGACGTGCCCGAAAAGAGGAGCGCAGCCAGCCATGTCCAATCCGCTCGGTCAATCGTCGAATGGGTCGCGCCGTGGAGCGTTGCCGACACCGCCTTCGGGATGGCCCATCGGGTCGTACCCCACCTACGCCGAGGCGCAGCGCGCAGTCGATTACCTCTCCGATCAGGAATTCCCGGTTCAGGACGTCACGATCGTCGGCGTGAACCTGATGCAGGTCGAGCGAGTTCTCGGTCGGTTGACGTGGGCCAAGGTGATCGGTGGCGGCATCGTCTCCGGCGCGTGGCTCGGTGTCTTCTTCGGCCTGGTGCTCGGAATCGTCACCGGTGGTTTCCTCGCTCCGCTGATCGCGGGCATCGTGGGCGGCATCATCTTCGGTGTCATCTCCACGACGATTCCGTACGCCGCGACGCGTGGGCAGCGGGACTTCGCCTCGACGATGCAGTTGGTCGCCGGACGTTACGACGTACTGTGTGAGCCCAAGACGGCGGAGTCGGCGCGCGACCTGCTCGCCAAGCTCGCTATCTGACATTCTCACTCGGGCTGCCAATTTATGTGATCTCGGTTACTTTATGTACACGCGGGCGAGGTAGTACTCGCTTCCCGTGACCGTTTGCCGGACAAGGAAATAGGTCCCTTCTCCGGCAAAAGTGCCGATGTGTGGTGCGTCGGCCAGCCGTAACGACTGCGCCGTCTCGCCGCCCGAGGAGGACGGCTGTGCAGAACGAGAGATCGCGGGCGGGACAAAAGAAGAAATTGCGGGCGGGGCTGCTCGGCGCGGCAACATTGTTGTTGGCGCCCTTGCTCAGTGCGTGCGGATCGGACAATGACGACGGCGTGGTGCTGTCCTTCTACACCGCTGCCGACGGAGCCGAGCAGTATGCGGAGGCCGCCGCCAATTGTTCGGCGGCGTCGAACGGCGCGTACCGGGTCGAGCAGAAAACTCTGCCCAAGGGTGCCGACGACCAGCGACTTCAGTTGGCCCGGCGTCTGACCGGCAATGACAAGTCACTCGATCTGATGACGCTCGACGTGGTGTGGACTGCCGAATTCGCCGAAGCGGGATGGGCATTGCCGCTTCCTGACGACGTGGCGGCCGAGGTCAGCAACGGGACGCTCGAGGGTCCGCTGGAGTCGGCGAAGTGGCAGGACCAGCTCTATGCGGCGCCATTGAACACCAACACCCAATTGCTCTGGTATCGAAAGGATTTGATGCCGGACGGGCAACCACCCCAGACCTGGGATCAGATGATCGACATCTCCGAAGGCCTGGCCGCGGAGGGGCGCCCCAGCTGGATCGGTGTGCAGGGCAAGCAGTACGAAGGATTGATGGTCTGGTTCAACACCCTTCTCGCCAGTGCCGGCGGATCGGTGGTGGGGCCGGACGGAACAACCGTGACGGTGGCCGACGGTGATGCTGCCCAGCAGGCGCTGACCGTCATGAAGCGCGTCGCTACCGCCAAGGGTGCGGATCCCTCGATCTCGCAGGGGGATGAAGCGTCGTCGCGACTGGGTATGGAGAGCGGCAAATCTGCCTTCCAGGTCAACTGGCCGTTCGTGCTGCCCGGCATCATGGAGAACGCCGAGAAGGGCGATCTGCCGTACATCGACGACAAGGGCAACGTCACCAGTGAGAACACCGGAAACACGGTGCTCACGGTGAACGGAGAACGGAATTTCCTTGCCGCTCCGTATCCCTCGGTGATCGAGGGTAAGCCGGCCGAGGTCACGATCGGCGGCTTCAACGTAGCGGTGGCCAAGACCAGCCAGCATCCGGACCTCGCTTTCGAGGCGCTCACCTGTCTGCGTAACGAGGAGAATCAGCGCAACAACGCGGTAGCCGGTGGCGTTCCGCCGACTCTCGAGAGCCTGTACGACGACCCGGCGTTTCAGGAGGCGTACCCGGCGTGGCGTGAGGTTCGCGACAGCCTGGACACCGCTTCGGTTCGTCCGGTTTCTCCTGCCTATCAGAGTATTTCGACGCTCATCACTGCCACGCTGAACCCTGTGGGAAACATCGATCCGGAATCGACCGTGAACGATCTTGCCGAGCAGGTACGCAAGGCAGTCAATTCCGAGGGGCTGATTCCGTGACGATCGACAGCGAAAATTCGGGAGCTGCACCAACAGTCGCGACGGCATCGCCGGAGCCGAAGCACTCCGCGAAGTCGAAGATGTCGGACGGAAAGGCGGCCGAGCGTCGCCTCGGTCTCTGGCTGGTGGCCCCGGCCGCGATTCTCATGATCGCGGTGACCGCATATCCGGTGGTCTACGCCGTTTGGCTGAGTTTGCAGCGCTACGACCTGCGCTTCCCGGATCAACGAAAGTTCGTGTGGTTCGACAACTACGTGTCGGTGCTGACCGACGGTTACTGGTGGCAAGCGTTCGCGGTGACGACGTCGATCACGGTTGTCTCGGTCGTCATCGAGTTCGTTCTCGGACTGACCATCGCACTGGTGATGCACCGAACGATCGTGGGTAAGGGGCTCGTCCGCACCGTTGTGCTCATCCCGTACGGCATCGTCACCGTCGCGGCGGCATACAGCTGGTACTACGCGTGGACGCCGGGGACCGGCTACCTCGCCAATCTCCTGCCCGACGGCAGTGCGCCGCTCACCGACCAGATCCCGTCGCTCGCGATCATCGTCCTTGCCGAGGTCTGGAAGACGACGCCGTTCATGGCGCTGCTCCTGCTCGCCGGCTTGGCGCTCGTGCCCGATGACCTTCTCAAGGCGGCTCAGGTGGACGGCGCCGGCGCGTGGACCCGGTTGGTACGCATCATCCTTCCGCTGATGAAGCCCGCCATCCTCGTCGCTCTGCTGTTCCGCACACTCGACGCATTCCGCATCTTCGACAACATCTACGTGCTGACGAAGGGAGCGAACGACACCGGGTCGGTGTCGATTCTGGGTTACGACAATCTGTTCAAGGCATTCAACTTGGGCATCGGATCCGCGATCAGCGTGTTGATCTTCGTGTGTGTGGCCGTGATCGCGTTCATCTTCATCAAACTTTTCGGTGCTTCGGCTCCCGGATCCGATACGGAAGGACGCTGACATGACCGTGACTCCCAGACTCAAGATCAGCTGGTCCGTCGTCAACCTTCTGGTCTTGCTGTACGCGCTGGTTCCCGTCCTGTGGATCGCCAGCCTGTCCTTCAAACCGGCCGGAACCATCAAGGACGGCAAGTTCATTCCGGAGAAGTGGACCCTGGACAACTACCGAGGAATCTTCGACACCAGCGCCTTCACCAGTGCTCTGATCAACTCGATCGGTATCGGACTCATCTCGACGGTCATCGCCGTGGTGATCGGAACCATGGCTGCTTACGCGATTGCGCGCCTGGATTTTCCGGGCAAGAAGCTGCTGGTGGCTGTTGCCCTGCTGATCGCGATGTTCCCGCAGATTTCATTGGTGAGCCCGCTGTTCGACATCGAACGACGGCTCGGACTCTTCGACACCTGGGCCGGACTCATCCTGCCGTACATCACCTTTGCGTTGCCGTTGGCGATCTACACGCTCTCGGCGTTCTTCAAAGAGATTCCTTGGGAACTCGAAAAGGCGGCGCAGATGGACGGCGCGACTCCGGGGCAGGCGTTCCGGAAGGTGGTGGCTCCACTGGCCGCGCCCGGCATCGTCACTGCGGGAATCCTGGTGTTCATCTTCTGCTGGAACGACCTGTTGTTCGCGATTTCGCTGACGTCGACCGAACGCTCCATCACCGCCCCTGCGGCCATCGCAAACTTCACCGGCGCTTCACAATTCGAGGAGCCCACCGGGTCGATCGCCGCGGCCGCCATGGTCATCACCATTCCGATCATCATCTTTGTTCTGTTCTTCCAACGTCGTATCGTGGCCGGGCTTACTTCCGGCGCAGTGAAGGGATAAGCCTGTGGCCGAGATCGTGCTGGACAAGGTGACCAAGCTGTACCCGGACGGAGCCAAGGCGGTCAGTGATGTCGACATCACCATCGCCGACGGAGAATTCATCATTCTCGTGGGCCCGTCCGGTTGTGGAAAATCCACGACGCTCAACATGATTGCCGGGCTGGAAGACATTTCGACCGGTGAGTTGCGGATCGCGGGTGAACGCGTCAACGAACGCGCCCCCAAGGACCGCGACATCGCGATGGTGTTCCAGTCGTATGCGCTGTATCCGCACATGACGGTGCGTCAGAACATCGCTTTCCCACTGACATTGGCGAAGATGTCCAAGGACGAGATCAACGCCAAGGTCGACGACGCTGCGCGGGTCCTCGACCTCACCCAGCATCTCGATCGCAAACCGGCGAACCTGTCGGGCGGTCAGCGTCAGCGTGTCGCGATGGGACGCGCAATCGTGCGCAGCCCGAAGGCGTTTCTCATGGACGAGCCGCTATCGAACCTGGACGCGAAACTGCGCGTGCAGATGAGGACGGAGATCGCCCGTCTGCAGCAGCGACTCGGTACGACAACGATTTACGTGACCCACGACCAGACCGAGGCGATGACGCTCGGCGATCGGGTAGTCGTGCTGCGCGGCGGAATCGTGCAACAGATCGGTGCGCCGCAGGAACTCTACGATCGTCCGAACAATCTGTTCGTGGCGGGATTCATCGGGTCCCCGTCCATGAACTTCTTCCCCGGACAGTTGACGGCCGACGGTGTGAGCACGCCGATCGGCGATGTTCGCCTGCCAGCGGCGGCGCAGTCGAAGATCTCGGGCAGCGGTTCGGGCAAGGACGTGGTGGTCGGTATCAGACCGGAGCATTTCGAGGACGTGGCGCTGGTCGATGCAGCGCAGAAGCCGCACGGCGGGACGTTCACCGTCGACGTCGACGTGCTGGAATCGATGGGTTCGGACAAGTACGCGTATTTCCTCGCTGGTGGCCCCGCCGTCAACTCTCGTGAACTCGAGGAACTCGCTGCCGATTCGGGAACGGCCGTCGCTGGTGGCGGTCAACTGGTTGCCAGGCTCTCGTCCGAGTCCACGGTGGCCCAGGGCAGGTCTGTCGATCTCTGGTTCGATCCCGCCAAGATCGCAGTGTTCGACGGCGGTACGGGAGCCAATCTGCTGCTGTGACCTTTACCCGGGCAAGGTGACCGAATACGTCGCGCCCCAGGGGAGCGGTACCTGTTCGGGGCCGGGCGCTGCGTCGGCCGGTTCGGGTAGGGGGACCAGGCGGCCGAATTGTTCGTGATGGGTGGAGGCCGGGGCGGCTTGCGCTGTCCCGGCGACCACGGCGATCGGCGCCGCTGCCAGGGCGCCGGCGACGGCAAATCGAGTGGCGATGCGGCGCTTGCTTGCTCGGGTCGAGATCATGAGCACTCCTGCGTGGTTTCGAGGTTCGGTGAATGCTGTGCCATTCACGGTATTGCGGGTTGATTGTGAAATCTCGTGTGCGAAGCTCATTCACAGGGAACTGGGATGGGCGGCACAGGAGGACAGATGAACGAATCCTCGGTACGAACCGAGCACCTGCCCGGTGGCCCGGACCTCGAGCGGATCATGCGCGAACACGCCTACCGCGGTGCGTACCTCCAACTGACGGTGCGCGGCGCTCTGGTGCTGTTCATCGCCCTGACACTGATTTTCGTCCCGCCGATGAACGACGCGGGATGGTGTTTCGCGATTCTGGGCGCCTATGCACTCTGGTCGGCAGCCGTGGCGCTGTGGATCCGCAAGGGCGGCACAGGCCCGGTGACGATGATCTGGCTCGGCTTGTTCGTCGACCTTGCCGTGCTCGCAACTCTGACATTGCTGACCGGTCTCGCGGCCGAGCAGAGTTGGACCGCCGACATCTTGAGTAACGGGCTCTTCGTCATTCCGGTTCTGGCGTGTACGCAACTGCGGACGGACGTGTGTGTCGGCGTCGTTGCCTGCACGATCGGTGTGTTCTTCGTTTCCAGTTGGGCAACGATGACTTCGAACTCCGAGCCGTGGCCGTCGATCCTGCTGAGCACCATGGCCTTGGCCGGAGTGGGCGCAGGCGCAATCGGACTGACTCGGATTCAAAGATCACGCGTGTTGACCATCGGACAACTCGTCGGGCATCGAACCAGCCTTCTGGCCGAACTCATGGGGCTCGAGCAGCGAGAGCGCACGGAACTGTCCGAGCAGTTGCACGACGGGGCGCTCCAGTACGTTCTCGCCGCGCGGATGGATCTCGACGAATTGGCAGACAGTGCGGAGCCTGTCGCTTTGGCGCGAGCCGGAAAAGCGCTCGGTGAAGCGACCACGCTGTTGAGATCGTCCGTCTCGGAACTGCATCCCACAGTTCTCGTCCACGTGGGCCTTGCCCGCGCGATCGGGGACCTCGCGCGATCGGCGCAGGGACGCGGCGGAGTAGTGGTCGACGTCGACACTTCGGGCTGGAACGACGATCTACGCACGTCTGCCGACGAGGTCTTGTTCGGCGCCACCCGAGAGCTTCTGGGCAACGTCGTCAAACATGCCGGCGCGCAGAACGTCCGGATCGAGCTTGCACGACTGGACCACCGTGCGGTGCTCGTGGTCTCGGACGACGGTCGGGGGATCAGCGCCGATCGGATTGCCGAACGACGGGCTGCCGGGCACATCGGACTGCTCTCGCACGAACTGCGAGTGGTTGCCGCGGGTGGCTCGTTCTCGGTCGGACCGGGTGAAGAGTCCGGAACCCTCGCGCGAGTCGAGATACCGTTCCAGATCGTCACCGCCACTGACCACGATCGTTGAGGAGTTGTCGATGGCTGCACTGATCACCGATCGCGAGCTCAACCTGGCGACTCTGGCGCGGCAGTTCCTGCTGCGGAGGGCCGAGGTCAGTGCGTTGGATGCGATCGAGCACCTGGCAGGTCTGCAGGCCCAGGCGCCGAACCCGCCCTACCTGGCGCTGTGGGCGCGGCTGAAGAACTTTGCGGCAGAAGACCTCTCCACCCTTGTCGAGAAGCGCCAGGTGGTGCGGCTTGTTGCCATGCGGGGCACGGTCTTTGCTCTTTCGGCCGCGGATGCGGGCCCATTCCGGGCCACGGTTCAGACGATCATGGAACGCGATCTCCACACCAACAGCACACAGCGTGCGGCGCTCACCGGGTTGGATCTCGACGCTCTGGCGCGGGCGGGACGGGACCTCGTAGCGGACGGGCCGCTCACCCAAATGCAGATGAGACCGATACTGGCAGAGCGCTTTCCCGGCCACGCGGCCGAGGGGCTGGCGCACGGCGTTCGAGGACTTCTGCCGATGGTGCAGGTCCCACCGCGAGGCCTGTGGGGACGATCCGGAGCACCGGCACTGACGACCTTGGAGAATTGGCTTGGCACGGAAGTGAGTTCGACTCCGGATCCGGATGTGATGGTGCTTCGTTATCTGGCGGCCTTCGGGCCCGCGAGTGTGAAAGATGCCCAAGCGTGGTCAGGGCTCACGAGACTCGCCGAAGTATTCGAGCGGCTACGACCCGGCTTGGTCACCTTTGTCAACGAGAATGGGGCCGAGGTGTTCGACCTGCCGGACGCGCCACGACCGACCTCCGGAACACCCCCGGTCAGAATCCTTGCACCGTTCGACAACATCTTGCTCTCGCACGCCGACCGATCTCGAATCATGGACGAGCAGTACCGAACTCGCGTCTTCACCGTGAACGGCATCATCAAGCCCGCCATCCTGGTGCGCGGGAAGGTGGTGGGATATGCGACGGTGACGCCGGCAAAGGAGACGGTCGAGTTGGGTGCGACTCTGTTTGCGCAGCAACCGAAGACCGCCCTCGCGTCCATCGAGAAAGAAGCGCGTTCGTTGCTGAAGTTCATGCACCCGAAGATCCCGAACCGCGAGGTTCGCTTCACTGCATCTACGTAGCGGGCTTGTGCTTTCGGGGTGCTCGATCGCGCAGTTCGGCCACGATCTCGTCGTTCCACATGTGGCGCCGCACCAACCGGTACCGCTCCCGGGCGATCCACAAGTACGCCTCGGCATCGGTGTGCTCGGGCAACATGTCGGCGCCCCTCAGCATTCGCACGACGGGGAGAAACTCCTCGCCGAACCAGCGCCGGGCGACCGTGTCTCGGCCGAGGAACTCACCCTTTTCCTGCATGAGCCGAAAACCCCACGCCTCCACGCACTCACTGAGTTCGGCGTACTCCCACGGGTCGGTGACCTGGACAGCTTCGCGTTGTGAACCCTGCAGCGGAACGCGAGTGAGGAAGAGTCGGCGATGGTCCTTGATGAGCAGATCGGCGCGCTGAGTGATGCCTTCCGGCGAGATACGCGTGATGATCTCGGTGACGTACGCATCGATTGTCTTCTGGTGCATCGCACACGCAATGGACACTCGGTGGTGTCCGTCGATCACGAAGTGCATGGAGCCGACACGGTACAACTGAACGGGTGGCACCGATTCGCCGCGTCGTTGCGCCACGGCAAGCCGTTCCCAACGCGCACGAGAGTGAGTTGACGTCGGCCGGAAGTACCTGTCGAAATCACCTGTGCGGTCGACACTTCCGACGATCGATTCGATGGTGACGACCTGCAGACCCAGAGACTTCTCGCCGACCTTGCCGAGAGCGGCGACAACCTCGTCGAACGGCAGGATCGCGTTGACGTCGTCCGGTTCGCGTCGTAGCCAACTGACCAGACGTGCCACGTCGGCGCGTCGACGCTGACGAGCAAAGTCGTTTTCCGCGTCGGCTGTGGGAAAACCGGTGTCACGAGCCATGTCGGCGCCTCACGATCGTCGGCGGAGTACCTGGGGAAATCTCCATCAGCGTGAAGCCGACGGTATTGAGCACGATAGTCCGGCCCACCTCCAGATCGAGAGGTGTTCGCCCGTGCGGATGGATGTGTCCGTGGACCATGACCGTCGGATCAAGGTTGTGAATCAAAGGCGTGAGGCATTCGAACCCTCGATGTGGTCGATCCTCGGCGTCGCCGACGCCACGGGCGGGGCTGTGGGTGAGCAGCACATCCACGCCCCTCCGACTGCCGGGAAGTCTCGATTGCCAAGCGTTTCGCCAGGTGAGCGAGCGAGCGCGTCGACTCTGCTGGCGCTCGGACCACTGATTGGGGCCGGTGTTGTACCGGATGGAACCACCGAGGCCCGCGATCCGCAGACCGGCGACGGTCACGATGCGTCCGTCGGCGTTGACAGCGCCGGTAGGCCCTGGCCACTGCGCCGGCATCCCGGCCCGCGTCCAACCCGATCTCTTGTTCGAATATCCGGACAGATCGGCGTCGTGGTTTCCGGGAACGAACACGCAAGGCGCATTCAGCTGATCGGACAGGTACTCCAGATACGCAAACGGCAGATCGCCCGCGCCGAGGATCACGTCGACTCCGAGTGAACGAACCTGACTGCTCCACAGGAATTCGACGGTCTCGTCGCTGACAGCGAGAACGGAGACCATTTCGACGACGCTACCGCCACCGCGAGGTATCTGCGCTGCGAACCTCGCGGGCACGGTGTTTAGATGGACGAGTGTCAGACAGCGTCGTATCTTCCGTCCGGGCCCATCTCGTCAGCAGCATCGAGGGGCCGGACCCCACCGCGGCCTCGGTGACGTTCCTCGGTGTCGAACCGCTGGACGTGCTGCGTTTCGAATCACCCGACGGCCTGGTCCGCTACGTCACACTGGGGTGCTCGCGTCATCCGATGGGCGACCCCAACGAACTGGTCGCAGACCCCACACGCGGACCCCGCGCCGAGTTGGTACTCACGCTGCGCGGTGGCACCGGTGTGGCGTCAGGTGTGGCCAGGACGCTCGCGGTGCTGGCCGCGGCGCCGTCCGTCGAAGGCGTCGTGCTGCTCGAGGACGCACTGTTGGACCTGGGCGAGCCGCTGTGGAAGGACACTGCGTTCACGGCGGTGCTTCTCGGTGACAGCGGGATCGAAGACCTGACGCTGCCGGAGCCGTTCGACCCGGTGCGCTTCCTTGGTGTGGTCCCCCTGACCGGTACCGAAGCCGCCTGGGTGCGTCTGCGCGGCGCGGAGGCACTGAGGGAAGCGTGGACCGAGGCGGGGATCGACATCCGCGATCCGCACCGTTCCGCTGCCTCGCTCTAGCTGCGCTGGCGCTTTGTCCGTCAGATCATTCGGCGTGCACGAGGATGTCCGCCAAGTTCTCGAGACTTACCCGAACCGTCCGTGAAAATGCTTTCGTGACGATCGGGTCGGCCATCTTGCCGAATACTCCTCCCAGGCCGCTTTCGCTGTCGAGTCGGTAGGTGACCCGAGTGCCGTCACCGACTTCTTCGCAGGTCGTGGTCTGCGAGAAGCTGACCGGACTTTCGACGGACGTCGATTTCGACGATCTCGGTGGGTCGTACTCGGTGAATTCGGATGTCCACTCGAGACGCTTGCCCAGGATTCGCGAGACACCGTGCCAGCGGCTTCCCACGCCCATCGGGCCGTCGGTGATCTGTTTGCACTCGACCATCGAATTCTCCCAGTTGGGCCAGTTCTCGGCGACGGCGATGTACTCCCAGACGTCCTTGGGTGGCAACGCGATCTCCACGGATTGCTCGACTGTAGGCATGGTTGCTCCTCCACTTCTCCTTGGATCTGAATTTGCTTGTCGCAAAATGGATTTCGGGAACGGAATGAAAATGCGTACCCATATCCATTGTCCGCCTGCGACGGTGGCAAGTACAGGGAGTCAGCGTGCGAGGTTCACAGCCAGTTGTTGCGACGGAAGAGAAAGAACAAGCCGACACACACCGACGCGATGAGGAACAGGATGGACTGATAGCCGTACTTGTAACCGAGTTCCGGCATGTTCTCGAAGTTCATCCCGTAGATACCGGCAACGCCGGTCGGCACGGCGGCGATAGCGACCCACGCGGAGATCTTGCGCATGTCGGTGTTTTGCTGCACCGCGATCTTCGCGAGTGCGGCGTCGACCAGCGAACTCAACACCTCGTCGTATTCCGAGATACGTTCGGCCACGATCGTGTGGTGATCTCGTACGTCACGGAAGTATCGCCGGATCTCCTTCGGGACGAGGCCGCCCGCGGGCTGGGTCAGCTGGAGCAGTGGCAATCCGAGTGGAGTGACCGAGCGTCGTAGTTCGACGATTTCACGTTTGAGCAGGTAGATGTGCTCGACGGCAACGGTGTTCCGCGGGTTGAACACCAACTCTTCCATGCTGTCGACGTCCTGTTCGACGAGTTGGATGACGGAGAGATAGCTGTCGACGACGTGGTCGGTGATCGCGTGCAACACCGCGAACGGGCCCATGGTGAGGCGCTCGGGGTTCTGCTCGAGTGACTTGCGCACGCTTGCCAGTTCGGAGTGATCCCCGTGCCGGACGGTCACCACGAAGTCGGGGCCGACGAACACCATGATCTCGCCGGTTTCGACGATCTCGCTCGCCGTCGCGACGGACTCGTGCGGTACGTAGACGACCGTGCGCAGCACCAGGAACATGACGTCGTCGTAGCGTTCGAGTTTCGGGCGCTCGTGTGCATGGACAGCATCCTCGACCATCAGCTCGTGGAGTCCGAAAGTTGCTGCGACATCTTGCATCTGACCTTCGTCGGGAGCGTGCATGCCCACCCAGACGAACGCGTTGTCGCGACTACGAACCTCGGCCAACGCAGCGCGGTGCGTGTACTTGCCCGGCAACCGCACGCCGTCCACGTAGACCGCGCAGTCGACGATCGCGCGGGCTGCCGGAACGGGGATCTTGGGCGCATCGGCTTGCGTCGATTTGCCGTTCGACCAATTCGGCAGTGACGGCATGGTTGGCACGCTCGCTCCTTCTCGGTCTGTAATGCAGTGGAACGGCAGGGGAACGGCACTACAGCGACACCTGATCGAATTGCGCTGCCGCTGCGGCGTAATCGTACGTCAGCTTCCGGCTCGCCCACCGGAGCGCGATGAAGTTGCCGATTGCTGACACACTGGAACAGTGCGAATAGATCTTCACACCCACTCCAACGCATCGGACGGCACCGACACCCCGGCTGCCCTCATGCGCGCCGCAGCCGACGCCGGACTCGACGTCGTCGCCATCACCGATCACGACACGACTTCGGGCTGGGCCGAGGCGGCGCAGGCCTTGCCGGCCGGCGTCAGCCTGGTTCGTGGGATGGAGATGTCGTGCGAAGGTCGAGGTGAGCGTGGTTGGCCGGTCGCTGTACATCTTCTGGCGTACCTGTTCGATCCGACGCACCCCGAATTCGCAAAAGAACGTGAGCGACTGCGCGCCGAACGCGTCGAACGTATCCGGGTGATGACGACCATGATGGCGCGTGACGGTCTGCCCGTCGATCCCGATCAGATCTTGGCTGACGCCGGTCCGTCCGTCGGACGCCCGCACGTCGCAGCGGCCCTGATGCGAGCGGGAGTGGTGTCGAGCATCAGTGAGGCTTTCTCCGACCTGTTGTCCAGTCGAGGACGATACGACGTTCCCAAGTACGACACTCCGCTCGAGTACGCCGTCGAACTGGTGGCAGCCGCCGGGGGAGTGACCGTCCTGGCGCATGGACGGGCCCGTTCGCGCGGCGGATTGCTTGCGCTCGACCACATCCGCGATCTGGCCAATCTGGGTCTCGGGGGTCTCGAAGTCGATCACCCGGACCATCGCAGCGACGATCGTGACGTCCTGCGCCGCCTGGCTGTCGACCTCGGTTTGGCAGTCACCGGATCCTCTGACTACCACGGCGAGAACAAGACGATCGGACTCGGCGACGAGCTCACGGACGAAGCCGAGTTCGACAAACTCGTCTCGGCTGCCACCGGCGTGGAGGTACTGGGGCGCTGATGCTCGACACCACGCTCTACCTCACCGTGTTCATCACGCTGTTCGTGATCATGGACCCGCCCGGAGTCATCCCGGTGTTTTTGTCACTCGTCGGACGTAAAAGTCGTGAAGATCGCAATCGAGCGGCATGGCAGGCCCCCGCCGTCTCCCTGGCGGTCATCTCGGTCTTTGCCATCGGCGGTCAGGCGATCCTCAACTACCTCCACATCGGCATTCCGGCGTTGCAGGGCGCCGGCGGATTGCTGCTGCTTCTCATCGCACTCGAACTGCTGACCGGAAAGGCCTCCAACCGTCCGCAGGGAGCCGACGACGTCAACGTCGCACTCGTTCCTCTGGGAACGCCGATGATGGCCGGTCCCGGTGCGATAGCGGCCGTCATCGTCTTTGTCGCCCAGGCCGACGGTGAAGCGGCGTCGTATCTGGCGATCGCGTTGGCGATTCTGTCCATCCACCTCGTGCTGTTCGTGGTCCTGCGCTTCTCGACCGCACTGATCCGGATACTGGGCGAGGGTGGCATCAGTCTGCTGGCACGCATCGCCGGTCTTCTGCTCGCCGCCATCGCGGTTCAACTCATTGCGGAATCAGTCCGCGGATTCGTCGCGGGAGCGTAAGAGATGACATACGACGACAGGTACGACCGGAACGACAGGTACGAGGACGACTACCAGTACCAGGAATATCAGGACTATCAGTACGAAGACGATTACGACTATCCCGCCGACAAACGACAATGGCTGCTGGTCCGCGCTCTACGCGCCCTGAGTGGCACCGTGGCGGCCGGAATCGTGGTCTTGACACTCGTGATCATCGGTTCGGCATATCTGGGCGGCAACCGCGGATTCCCGGGTCCGGGAACAACGTCGATCACCGCGCACATTGCGGCCTCGGTGGTTGCTCTCGCCGCGCAGATCTGGTGCGACCGCAGGCGGGGTATCGCGGCGGTTGCCGGATCGGTGGTCGTGCTCGTGGTGGCGGGGCTGTTGTTGGTGACGCAGTGGTGGGGATGACTGGGTGGGGATGACACGGTGGGGATGACTGGGTGGGGATGACTGGGTGGGGATGACACGGTGGGGATGACTGGGTGGGGATGGCACGGTGGGGATGACGGCTCGGGTTCGAGTGTGGTGAGGAATCCGACCGCTTGGAGGATTTGATTGTGATCCGACTCTGGTGGCAAACTGGAGTTACTTCGAGGCGGCGCCACAGCCCGGCCCCGAAGTGCAGGTTTCGTCAGAATTTCTCCCGAAACCTAGATTGCATGGATACGCCAGGGCTCACCCGCCCCACACCATGACGCTTCGGATGTATTGCGGCCCACTTTCTCGCGCACGCCGAATGCTCTTCTTCTCAGTAGTCGTTCGCGGAAGAAATGATCTCTGACCGTTGTGAACGTAGTTTCGCAGCGGTCCGAAGGATTACTTCCCAGTAACCCAGCCCCACTTGAGGCTGGACTAATCAGGAGTGTCATCGTGTCCCTCGTGACTGAAGCCATCAACGTACCCAAGGTCGAGTTGACCGACGAAGAAATCTTTGCCGCTCACGTCGGTGGCAAGCTCTCGGTCGAGACCACAGCACCGCTCGATACGCAGCGGGCCCTCTCGATCGCCTACACGCCGGGTGTTGCTCAGGTGAGCCGCGCCATCGCTGCAGACGAAACCCTTGCCGATCGATACACGTGGACCAACCGACTCGTCGTCGTGGTCAGCGACGGCACCGCGGTTCTCGGACTCGGCGACATCGGCCCCCGCGCGTCGCTGCCCGTCATGGAGGGCAAGTCGGCACTGTTCAAGAACTTTGCCGGACTGAACTCCATTCCGCTGGTTCTCGACACCAAGGATCCCGACGAGATCGTCGAGACGCTCATCCGACTGCGTCCGAGCTTCGGCGCGGTCAACCTCGAGGACATCTCGGCGCCGCGTTGCTTCGAGATCGAGAAGCGCGTCATCGAAGCTCTCGACTGCCCCGTCATGCACGACGATCAGCACGGAACCGCCATCGTGGTCCTCGCGGCACTCAAGGGCGCCGTGAAGGTCCAGAGCCGCGACATCACCACACTCAAGGTCGTCATCTCCGGCGCCGGCGCTGCGGGTGTTGCCTGCGCGAACATCCTGCTTGCCGCCGGAATCAGCGACGTCATCGTGCTGGACTCGAAGGGCATCATCTCGGGTGAGCGCAGCGACCTCAACGACGTGAAGGCAGAACTCGCGGCCCGCACCAATCCCCGTGACCTGCATGGTGGTGCCATCGAGGCTCTCGAAGGTGCTGACGTGTTCCTCGGTGTCTCGGCGGGCAAGATCCCCGAGGAGCTCATCGCTTCGATGGCTCCCGAGTCGATCGTGTTCGCACTCTCCAACCCGGACCCGGAGATTCACCCCGAAACCGCGTCGAAGTACGCGGCGATCGTGGCGACGGGCCGTAGTGATTTCCCGAACCAGATCAACAACGTTCTTGCCTTCCCCGGTGTCTTCAAGGGCGCGCTCGACGCCGGCGCCCGTCGCATCACCGAAGGTATGAAGCTCGCTGCCGCCGAGGCAATCCTGTCGGTGGTCGGCGACGAGTTGGCGGCGGACAAAATCGTCCCCAGCCCACTCGACCCTCGCGTGGCACCCGCAGTAGCGGAAGCCGTCGCGGCCGCAGCGCATGCTGAGGGCGTGACCAGCTAAGAGGGACTACGAAAGCCCCGATCGGAACCCGCACACAAGGTTCCGATCGGGGCTTTTTCGTGTGTACCGAGAGCTACAGACGAGTGAGGTCGGGTGTTCGGCGCAGCCTGCCGGTCCCGGGAACCGATGCCCAGACCACCAGCGCCAGTAAGCCGTCCACGACGAGAGCCACAACCGCGACCAGGATTGCGCCGACGACGACTCGGTCGTACTTGTAGAGTGCGAGACCGTCGAAGATGTACCGGCCGAGGCCGCCGAGGTTGACGTAGGCGGCGACCGTTGCCGTGGCAATCACCTGCAGTGTTGCGTTACGCAGTCCGCCGAGAATCAATGGCAGCGCATTGGGTATCTCGACGCGGAAGAGCACTTGGAGTTCGGTCATACCCATCGCCCGTGCGGCCTCGACGACGCCGCGGTCGACGCTGGCGATTCCGGCGTACGTGCCGGCGAGTAGTGGGGGAATACCAAGAATGACGAGGGCGAGAATCGGCGGCATCACTCCCAGACCCATGAGAAGAACGAGGAAGGTCAGCAGGCCGAGAGTGGGCAGTGACCGCAGTGCGTTGACCAGACTGACGACCACGATCTCACCGCGACGCAGATGGCCGATGAGTAATCCGATGGGCACCGCGATCACAGCCGAAAGTGCCACGGCCAGAACGCTGTACCAGAGGTGCTGGAGGATGCGGGTGCCGATTCCGGTGTCGCCGCTCCAATTTCCGGGATCGACGATGAAGTCCCAGGCCCCGGTGAAGATGCTCATACGGGTTCCCCCTCGGCTGACAGGACGGCGGGAACCTTCGACGAGGTCGACGTTCTGGTCCACGGGGTCAGGAATCGGCCGATCAGATACAGGATCAGATCGAGCGCCAGTGCCAGCACGACGATCGCGATGATGCCCGCAACGATCTGGTCGGGATAGTCGCGGTCGTAGCCTTGTTTGAACAGGACTCCAAGCCCGCCGATTCCGATCAGAGATCCGACTGACACCAGCGAAATATTGGTAACGGCAATAACTCTGATGTTCGCGATCATCACCGGCAGCGCCAATGGCAACTCGACCGTCAGAGCGCGTCGTAGCGGTGTGAAACCGACGGCGGTGGAGGCGTCGATGACGTTGTCCGGCACCGAGTCGAGTGCTTCGGGTACAGCCCGGATGAGCAGTGCCGTCGCATACACGCTGAGTGCGATCACGACGTTGAGAGGATCAAGGGTCTTGAGTCCGAACAACTGGGGGATGGTGACGAACAGCGCGAGCGACGGAATCGTGAACGCAATGCTCGCCAGGGTCAACGTGATTCGGCGCAGCCATCTGACGTTGCGGATCGCTGTTCCGACCGGAACGGCAATCAGGAGACCGATCAGCAAAGGAAGCAGTGCCAGATACAGATGGGTCTTCGAGTAATCCACGACCGTCGAGAAATTGTCGATGAGCCAGCGCATGCCGCTACGACCCGAATCCCTCGGTGAAGGCGACGCGGTTGCGTTCCTCGTCCTCGCGTCGACGCTGATCTGCCAATTTCGCCACGACTTCGGAACCGAGGATCCCGCCGATGACCGCTCCCTCGCCGTCGACGGCAACGCCGATACCGGAAGGCGACGAGATTGCCGCATCGAGTGCTTGGCGGAGATCGCCGCCGGGGGAGAACAGCGAACCACCGGCAGACGTCGACTGAGCAAGGGTTCGTCCCGAGCGCAGGCCTTCGACGCCGGTCACGTCGATCCATCCCTGCGGAGTTCCGTTGTCCGTGACCACGAGAACCCATTCGCCCAATTCGAGACGCAGAGCCTTCAATTCGTTCTCGACGGCCGTGCGTACAGGGTGCAACGGAACCTCGTCGGCAGCGCGGAACGACAATCCCCGATAGCCGCGATCGCGTCCGACGAATCCGGCGACAAAATCCGTTGCCGGTGCGGCCAACACGTCGCGAGGTGCCGCAACCTGCTGAAGCCGCCCGCCGGGACCGAAGACGGCAATGTGATCACCGAGTTTGACTGCCTCGTCGATGTCGTGGGTGACAAAGACGATCGTCTTCTTCAGTTCGCTTTGAAGACGGAGCATTTCGGTCTGCAGATCCTCACGCACCACCGGGTCGACGGCGCTGAAGGGCTCGTCCATCAACAGGATCGGCGGATCGGCAGCCAATGCTCGCGCAACTCCCACACGTTGTTGCTGCCCACCCGAGAGTTGTCCGGGATAGCGGGTGGCAAGGGAGATGTCCAGACCGACTCGTTCGAGTACCCCCAACGCGGCTTTGCGCGCTGCGCGGCGGGACTCACCGCGCAGTACCGGAACTGTTGCGACGTTGTCGATCACGGTGCGATGCGGAAGCAAGCCGGCGTTCTGGATGACGTACCCGATGCCGAGACGCAGCTTCACCGCGTCGGTCTGGGCGATGTCACGACCGTCGACGAAGATCTTGCCCGACGTCGGTGTGATCATCCGGTTGATCATGCGCATTGACGTCGTCTTGCCGCACCCGGACGGCCCCACGAACACCGTGAACGACTCGGCCTCGATGGTGAGATCGAGACGGTCGACGGCGGTGGTGCCGTCCGGATACTGCTTGGTGACGCCCTCGAAGGTGATCACGTGACTACGAGACCGGCTTGTCGAGGCCCTGGGCCGTCACCCACGCCTTGGCCGCCGCTGCCGGCTCCGTCTTGGTGTCGCCGGACACCTGGACGTTGAGTGCCAACAACTCTTCGGTGGTGAGCTTGGCGGACACCGCATCGAGGACCGTCTTCAACTTGTCGGAAGACTTCGAGGCACGCAGCACCGGCACCACGTTCTGAGCCGGGAAATTGTTCTTCGGGTCTTCGAGAACCACGAAGTTGTTCTCCGGGATGGAGGCCGACGTCGTGAAGATGTTTGCCGCGGTGATGTCACCGGAGGAGAGAGCCTTCACGGTTGCCGGTCCACCGCCGTCGGCGATCGGAACGAAGTTGGCTGCCGAGATGTCGAGGCCGTAATTGGACTTCAAACCGGGCAATCCGGCTGGACGTTCCTGGAACTCGGCCGGAGCACCGAACTTGACCTCGGCGGAATGCGGAGCCAGATCGGCGATCGTCTTCAGGTTCCACTTGTCAGCCGTTTCCTTCGTGACGACGACGGCGTCCTTGTCCTCGGCGGATGCAGGCGTCGCAATTGCCAATTCCGACCCGAGAGCTGCGGGAAGAGCAGCGAGGACGTCAGCGGAGCTGGTGGCCGTGCTGTCGGGATCCAAGTACTGCAGGAGATTTCCCGTGTAATCCGGAATGACACTGATGGACCCGTCCTTGAGTGCCGGAATGTACGCCTCGCGGCTGCCGACGTTGAACGACGTGGACACATCGAACCCGTTGACACGCAGTGCTTCGGCGTAGATGTTGGCGATCGTCTCGGATTCGGTGAAGTTGGCGGAGCCGACGACGATCGCGTTGGGATCGCTGTTGGAGTCGCCGTCGCTGCTACCGCACGCTGTCAGTGCAGTCAGAGAGACAACGGTTGCCGCGGCTACGAGCCAACGGTTGGAACGAAATCGTGAGGTGCGCATGAGCGTCCTTCCGGTTTTTCGGGCGTCCCGTGTTTCGGGCGTCGGAAACCATTCCCTTGTGGCGAAGCCACCCGAGTGACTTCGACGGCGCCGCCACCGAGTGGCTGCGTCAGGACTGGTTACCGCGCATCGCCCGACAAGTGTAACGATAGGTACCGACATGGCACGGTTTTCGATCCATGGGATTGGATGTGAGGATTTCAGTGAAGAGCACACGCACGAAGTATTCGACTGTTGTTGCAGCACTGATGGTCCTGCCGATTCTCAGCGGATGCGCAAACGGTGATTCGGTGGTAGAGGGTGTCGAAGCGGAGTCTCGTGACCAGATCGTGGTGGCTGCTGACGCATCGGTGGAGAGTTCGGTGTTGGCCGAGGTGTATTCGACGGTGCTCTCCTCCTCCGGCCTGTCGGCTCGCGTCGAATCGGTGGGTGGTGGCCGAAACCAATCACTCGAGGCTCTGGACGCAGCGCGAGTCACTTTGGTGCCCGAGTTCACCGGCGCGCTGCTCGATCACTACGACCCGTCATCCCCGGCCCGCAAGGCCGACGACGTCTTCGAAGCCTTGAGTCGCTCTCTGCCGGAGGGTCTTTCGGTCTCCGACTATGCGATGGCCGAAGATCGTGCGGTCCTCGCACTCGACACCGGATACGCACAGTCGTTGGGAGCGAAGACGATAGAAGCCTTTGCTCCTTCGTGTGCCGCGGCGACGCCGCTCGTCTCCGCGAGATTCGTCGAGGACGGGGCAGTGGAACAGTTGGCCGAGGGCGCCGAGTGTGTCTTCGCCGGTGTCGATCAGGCAACGCCGGCAGACGTACCCGGTGCACAAGTATTCGGAACCACGACGCTGTCGGCGTTGGCACAATCCGATGCCGTCACAGTGCTCGCTGATTCGAATCACGCTCTGGCTGCGCAGAATGTCGTTCCGCTCTTTCGAGCGGGCGCACTGGGAGATTCGGCTGTCAAGGCGCTCAGCGTCGTTGCCGGTGAACTGTCCACCACCGATCTCGCCGCAATGATCGAGCAGGTGCGGACCGGCAAGGCGTCAGCCTCGGAAGTCGCCCGCACCTGGTGGGACACCCGTCAGTGACATGGACGGGTGTCCCAGCCGTCAGTGACTGTTCGAGCCTACTGCTGAACTCGAATCATCCTTGGCACGAATCAGTTTCGATGCGATGAACTGGCCGAGGTCGGAAACGGCGTCTGCTGCTTCCTTCACCAGTGACGCCTGTGCGTGAGCCACGTGCCAGAGTCTTGCGTACTCGACCAGGGACACATCGACGCCGGCAGCGGCGAGCTTGTCGGTGAACGTCATGATCTGCGGGTAGAGGACTTCCTCGGAACCGACGTGAATCCTGGTGGGTGGCAACCCGTCGAGCTTGCCGTGCATCGGTGCGTAGCCGGGATCAGTACGGTCGCCTCCGGCAAGGTAGGCGTCGGCGGCGTCGAAGGACCACGCTGTGTTGACCACCAGGTCGGCCTTTTTGTTAGCACCCCGATCGCCGGGATCGACCCACGGTGAGATCAGGGCAAGCGCGCCGGGGGTCACGCCGTGACGCTCGATCAGACGAATAGCGGTCGCCGCGGCCAGGCCGCCACCGGCTGAATCGCCGGCGATGGCAACGCGGTCTTCCGAATAGTCGAACTCGGTGACCAACTGCATGAAGGCTGAGACCGCGTCGTCGAGAGCGGCGGGATACGGATTCTCCGGCGCGAGACGGTAGTCCAAGGTGAAGACCGCACTGGACGACTCACGGGCGAGATGAGCTGCGAGAGAACGGTGTGTGGACAGCGAACCCAGCGTGTACGCCCCGCCATGCAGGTAGAGAACTGCGGTGGGGCGCTCGGTTGCGCCGACGGTGATCTTCTCTGCCGGTCGGCAAGCCAGCTCCAGCGGGCGCACTACGGCGCCCGCTGGAACCTGCTGTAGCGGTGCCCCGGCCTCGAGCAACAGACGTTGAATCCGATACGGCAGCCGCGAGTTGAAAGCCAGACGGAAGTACGGCTTCAACAAGAATGCGACCACGGGCAGCGGAAGGGTGAACGTGCTCACCGGCAGGGCTCCTGACTCTTTGTGCGAACTGCGCTGTGAAACGAACTGCGCTGTGAAACGAACTCAGCTGGACTTGGGCATCATTCGGCCGGCGACGATCGCGACGATGCGCTGGTAGCCCGATCCTACGAGGCGAACCCAGGCGTCGAGTGCGATTGCGTCCATCCCGATGAGAACTCGCGGCTTGCTCTTCCGAACACCGTTGACGATCGTCTTGGCGGCGTCCTCCGGTGTGGTGCGCGCGAGCTTGCGGTCGAAGAACTCGGAGAAGACCGCAAGATCTTCACCCGGGCCTGCGGTGGCGTTGCGTGCGATGGCGGTCTTGATTCCGCCCGGGTGCACACAGGTCACCTTCACCGGGTGCTTGGCTATCAGCATTTCCTGGCGAAGCGACTCGGTGAAACCGCGAACGGCGAACTTGGCCGAGTTGTATGCGCTCTGACCCGGCATCGACAGCAGACCGAAGAGGCTCGACACGTTCACGATGTGCCCGTCGCCGGATGCGATGACGTGGGGGAGGAATGCCTTGGTGCCGTTGACAACTCCCCAGAAGTCGACGTCCATGACACGTTCGAAGTCCTTGAATTCGGACTTCTCGAAAGTGCCGTGGTAGGCGATTCCGGCGTTGTTGTAGATCTGGTTGACCTTGCCGAAATGGGCGACAACCGCGTCGGCGTACTCGAGAACCGCTTCGCGCTGGGTGACGTCGAGATGGTCCGACTTCACCTCGGCGCCGATGGCTTCCACCAGACGCGTTGTCTCGGCGAGCCCGATGGTGTCCACGTCGGAGATTGCCAACTTGGCGCCCTGGCCGGCCAGGTTCAGTGCTAGTGCGCGACCGATGCCCGATCCCGCTCCGGTGATGACTACGACCTTGCCTGCAAAATCACTCATTGTGCTACTGCCTTCTCGTCGTCGAGGTCGATCTGTGAAGTGGTCGCGGTGCCGACGGCGCCGAGATCCGAGGTGGCGACGCTGCGGTATGCCGCGAGGTCGAAATGCTTGGTGGCGTTGCGGAACTGGAAGGTGAAGCCAGGCCACAGGGTGGTGTTGTTTCCGTGCTTGTCCATGTACCAGCTGGCGCAACCGCCGTTGTTCCACACGCTCTTGGACATAGCTGCCTGCAGGTCCTTGTTGTACTTGTCCTGCTTGTCCTTGCGCACCTCGATGGTGCCGATGTCGTACTTGTCGATGGTGGCGATCGCGTCGACCAGGTAGTTGATCTGCGACTCGATCATGAAGACCATCGACGAATGTCCGAGGCCGGTGTTGGGTCCGACGAGGAAGAACATGTTGGGGAAGTTGGCAACTGCCGCGCCCTTGTATCCCTGCATGCCGGTCTCTTCGAAGACCTCGGCGAGCGAGCGTCCGTCCTTGCCGAAGATTCCCGCGAAGGTGGGGGAGTCGGTGACGTGGAATCCGGTCGCCACGACGAGGGCATCGATCTCACGGGTGGTGCCGGTCTTCGAGACGATCCCGTTGGCGGTGACCTCCTCGATGCCTTCGGTCACCAGGTCGACATTGTCCTGGGCGAGGGTGGGGAAGTAGTTGTTCGAGATCAGCATGCGCTTGCAGCCGATCTGGAAGTTGGGCATGACCTTCTTGCGAAGATCCTTGTCCTTGATCTGGGCCTTCAGGTGACGCTCGGCGGCGAACTGCAGCGGCTTCATGAAGACCGGCGCCTTGGCCAGGCCGACGACCTGCGTCTCTCGCATCCAGTAGATACCGGTGCGGCACAACTTCTGGAAGCCGGGGAGGTACTTGAACGCGAGGTGCTCGATCTTGGTGTACTCGCGGTCTGCGCGGGGCAGGATCCACGGCGCCGTGCGCTGGTACACGTCGAGATGCGAGACCTTCTTGCCGATGGCCGGCACGATCTGGATGGCCGAGGCGCCGGTTCCGATGACGGCCACACGCTTGCCGGTCAGATCGGCGTCGTGGTTCCAACGCGAGGAGTGGAAGATCTCGCCCTTGAAGCCGTCGATGCCCTTGATGTCCGGAAGTGAAGGCTCACACAATGCGCCGACGGCCGAGACGACGATCTTTGCGACGAATTCGCCCTTGTTGGTGCTGACGTGCCACCGAGCAGACGCCTCGTCCCAGCGTGCGGAGAGAACGTCGCAGTCGAAGATGTGCTTGTCGAGCACCTTGTGGCGGTTGGCCACCGACTGGATGTACTTGTAGATCTCGGGCTGAGTGGAGAAGGAGCGCGTCCACTCCGGATTGAGTGCAAAAGAGTACGAGTACAAATGCGACGGCACGTCACACGCGGCGCCCGGGTAGCTGTTGTCACGCCAGGTCCCGCCGACGTCGTTGCCGCGCTCGAGAACGACGTAGTCGGTGATGCCGGCCTGTGCCAGTTTGATCGCCGCACCGAGACCGGCGAAACCACTGCCGATGATCAGTGTGCCGACGTGGCGAGTATCCGCGGCAGGTGCTGAGGTATCTGTAACTGGAAGACTCATGTAGGGAACGATATGCCTTTATTGAGTCACGGTCAATAGCTTATTGACGAATATTCAGTAGTCTATTGGGCATGGACGCAGTAAAGCGAACGCGGCTCGACCCTGCGCAACGCCGAGCGCAACTCATCGACCTCGGGGCGCGGATGCTGGCCGAACGGCCGCTCGAACAGATTTCCGTCGAGGACATCGCCGATCAGGCTGGTGTCTCGCGGGGGCTTCTGTTCCACTACTTCGCGTCGAAAAGCGAGTTCCATCTGGCGATCGTCCGACACAGCAGTGAACAGATGCTCCAGCGCACCGAGCCGAGCGAGTCGGACGATCCGATGCTCACCCTCCGCTCGGTGCTGGCGTCGTACGTCGACTACGTGACCGAGAACCGCAATACCTACGTCTCGCTGCTCCGGGGGACCGCCAGCGGGGATCCGCAGATGCGTGAGGTGTTCGAGCAGACTCGCGACATCATGGCCAAGAGAACCCTCGATCAGCTCCCGAAGATCGGCCTGACTCGAACACCTCAGGTGGAGTTGGCCGTTCGCGGTTGGATCGCGTTTGTCGAGGAAGCCACCATCAGTTGGCTCCGAGCGCCCGCCATCACCCGCGAGGAACTGATCGACCTGACGGTTCAGTCGTTGCCCGCGTTGGCACTGGCCGCCGTCGGCTTCGATGCGGGGCCGGATCTGGGTCTGCTGCAATCGAATTGACGTGAACGCAGAAAGGCCGGGCCCCACACTCCTTGCGGAATGTGGGGCCCGGCCCTTGTCAAATTACTGAGATCAGTTGGTCGGCAGGAACGCCTCGTCCAAGATCTCCTGCTGCTCCACCGCGTGGACCTTGCTCGATCCCGAAGAGGGAGCGGACATCGGACGACGCGAGATGCGCTTGATACCGGTCAAGGTCTCCGGCAGAAGGTCCGGCAGAGCCAGCCCGAGGAACGGCCACGCACCCTGGTTTGCGGGCTCTTCCTGGACCCAACGGAACTGATCCGCATTCGGGTAACGGTCCAGGGTCTCCTTGAGGCGACGCTTCGGCACGGGGTAGAGCTGCTCCATGCGCACGATGGCGATGTCGTCACGCTCGTCCTTGTGCTTCTTCGCCAGGAGTTCCCAGTACAGCTTGCCGCTGACCAGCAGAACCCGCTTGACCGATTCGCGTGCGCTTTCGCCGCTCTCGTATGCCGGCTCCTCGAAGACCGAACGGAACTTGCCCGTCGTGAAGTCCTCGACGTTGCTGACGGCAGCCTTGTTACGCAGCATCGACTTGGGCGTGAAAACCACCAGCGGACGGCGGATGCCGTCGAGGTGATGGCGACGCAGCAGGTGGAAGTAGCTGGCCGGAGTCGACGGAACCGCAACGGTCATCGAGCCTTCTGCACACAGCTGAAGGAAACGCTCGATGCGACCGGAGGTGTGGTCCGGACCCTGACCCTCGTGACCGTGCGGCAGGAGCAGCACGACGTCGGAGAGCTGACCCCACTTGGCCTCACCCGAAGAGATGAACTCGTCGATGATGGTCTGCGCGCCGTTGACGAAGTCACCGAACTGCGCTTCCCACAGGACCAGAGCGTCGGGGTTACCGACCGAGTAGCCGTACTCGAAGCCCAGACCTGCGTACTCGGTGAGTGCGGAGTCGTAGACCATGAACTTGCCGCCGTTTTCGGCGTCGGCAGCGATCTTGGCGATCGGGCTGTACTCGTTGCCGGTCTTGCGGTCGATGAGGACCGAGTGACGCTGCGTGAACGTTCCTCGCTTGGAGTCCTGACCCGCGAGGCGGATCAAGGCACCCTGCTCGGCCAACGAGCCGAACGCGAGCAATTCTGCGAACGCCCAGTCGACATGTCCCTCACGGGCCATCTCGCGGCGCTTCTCGGCAACCGGCTTGACGCGCGGGTGAACGGTGAAGCCGTCGGGGACGTTGACGAACGCATCACCGATGCGCTCGAGGACCTCGGGAGCGACAGCCGTGGTCAGGCGAGCCGGGGGAGTCTGGTCGAGTTCGACGGACTCGGACGGTTCGGGCTGGAACTTCTCGAGTTCACGGACCTCGTTGAAGACCCGTTCGAGCTGGCCCTGGTAGTCGCGAAGTGCGTCTTCGGCTTCCTTGAGCGAGATGTCACCGCGGCCGATGAGGGACTCGGTGTAGCTCTTACGAACGCTGCGCTTGGTGTCGATGACGTCGTACATGGCCGGCTGGGTCATCGACGGGTCGTCGCCTTCGTTGTGACCGCGACGGCGGTAGCAGATGAGGTCGATGACAACGTCCTTGCCGAACTTCTCACGGAAGTCGACGGCCAGCTGAGCAACCCAGACGCAAGCCTCGGGGTCGTCGCCGTTGACGTGGAAGACCGGTGCGGCGATCATCTTCGCGACGTCGGTGCAGTACTCGGACGAGCGTGAATGTTCCGGAGCGGTGGTGAAGCCGACCTGGTTGTTCACGACGATGTGCACGGTGCCACCGGTGCGGTAACCGCGAAGCAGCGAGAGGTTGAGCGTCTCGGCGACAACGCCCTGACCGGCGAATGCAGCGTCACCGTGCAGCATGAGCGGCAGGACGGTGAAGCCTTCTTCACCCTTGTCGAGGATGTCCTGCTTGGCGCGGACCAGGCCTTCGAGAACCGGGTCGACGGCCTCGAGGTGCGATGGGTTTGCGGTCAAGGAGACAGCGATGTCGTTGTCACCGAACATCTGGATGTACGTTCCGCTGGCACCCAAGTGGTACTTCACGTCGCCGGAGCCGTGAGCGGCTGCCGGGTTCATGTTGCCCTCGAACTCCGTGAAGATCTTGGAGTACGGCTTGCCGACGATGTTGGCAAGCACGTTGAGACGGCCACGGTGCGGCATGCCGATGACGACCTCGTCGAGCTGGTGCTCGGCGGCCTGGTCGATCACGGCGTCCATCATCGGGATGACGGCTTCGGCGCCTTCGAGCGAGAAGCGCTTCTGGCCGACGTACTTGGTCTGCAGGAACGTCTCGAAGGCCTCGGCGGCGTTGAGCTTGCTCAGGATGTACTTCTGCTGAGCGACCGAAGGCTTGGCGTGATGGCCCTCGACGCGGTCCTGGATCCACTGACGCTGATCCGTCTCGAGGATGTGCGTGTACTCGACGCCGACGTGGCGGCAGTACGCGTCGCGCAGCACGCTCAACACGTCGCGCAGCTTCATCTTCTCTTGACCGTGGAAGCCGCCGACCTTGAACTCACGGTCCAGATCCCACAGCGTCAGGCCGTGGCTGATGACGTCGAGGTCGGGGTGGCTGTGGAACTTGTCCTTGACGAACTGCAACGGGTCCGTGTCGGCCATGAGGTGGCCGCGGTCACGGTATGCAGCGATCAGTTCGAGAACGCGGGTGTTCTTGTCGACAGCGCCTTCCGGCACGTCCTTGCGCCACCGCACCGGCTCGTACGGGTTGCCGAGCGCGTGGAAGATCTCGTCGTAGAACTCGTCGCTGATCAGCAGGTTGTGGATCGTGCGCAGGAAATCGCCCGACTCGGCACCCTGGATGATGCGGTGATCGTAGGTCGAGGTGAGAGTCATCAACTTGCCGACGCCCATCTCGGCCAGCTTCTCGTCGCTGGCGCCCTGGAACTCGGCGGGGTATTCCATCGCGCCGGCACCGATGATGGCGCCCTGGCCCTTCATCAGGCGAGGAACGGAGTGAACCGTGCCGATACCGCCCGGGTTGGTCAGCGAAATGGTGACGCCGGTGAAGTCTTCGCCGGTGAGCTTGCCTTCACGGGCGCGTCGGACGATGTCCTCGTATGCCGCGTGGAACTGGACGAAGTTCATCGACTCGGTGTTCCGGATGGCGGCAACTACCAGTGAGCGGTTGCCGTCCTTTCCGGGAAGGTCGATCGCGAGTCCGAGATTGGTGTGCTCGGGCGTGACCGCGTTCGGCTTGCCGTCGATTTCGGCGAAGTGCCGGTTCATGTTGGGGAACGCGTTGACTGCCTGGACGATCGCGTAACCCAAGAGGTGGGTGAACGAGATCTTGCCGCCGCGGGTACGCGCGAGGTGGTTGTTGATGACGATGCGGTTGTCGAACATCAGCTTCGCGGGGATGGCACGCACGCTGGTTGCAGTCGGGATCTCGAGCGAGAGCGACATGTTCTTGACGACTGCGGCTGCGGCGCCGCGGAGAACCTTGGTTTCCTCGGCTCCGCCGGCAGGGGCGGGCTTGGCAGTAGCGGCCGCGGGCTTGGCTGCTGCGGGCTGGGCCGGGGCGGCCTTGGCGGCGGGCGCTGCCGTCTTCGCGGGGGCCGGAGCGCCAGCCTTGGCAGCCGGCGCAGGAGGTGCGGTCTTGGGGGCGGGAGGCGTGGCCTTGGGAGCAGCAGGCGGAGCTACAACAGCGGCGGGTGCAGCCGCGTTGCCGTTCGAGGCAGTCCCGTTTCCACCTCCCGTGTTCGCCGAGTCCGGCGAGTAATCGGTCAAGAATTCGTGCCAACTGGGATCCACGGACGACGGATCGTCCTGGAAGCGTTGGTACATCTCGTCAACCAGCCACTGGTTCTGTCCGAATTGGGATGTAGAACTGCTGCTCACGGCAGGTGTTCGCCTCGTTTCTATTTCGGTACCCGATCAGAGCGCCTATATACATGAGATTAGCCCGAGCGTGTGACGAGCAATTGTGCGGCACACAATTTGTGAGCTGTCTCACGGAAGTCCGTGATCTTGCGATCGCGCACTACCTCTCGGCGGTACAAATCCGTGCCGACTGTCACGCGACGGGGTTGCCTTCGATGACAGTTCTCGACGTCAGATTATTCCCCTCACGCGCCTGCGATGCATCCCAGAGTCCCGAGTAGTGACCACCGGCATACCGCAGAACATCGTGCGGGCCGTATTCAACGATACGTCCCCGGTCAACTACGACAACGAGGTCCGCTCGGGCAGCTGTCGCGAGGCGGTGAGCTACGACGACGGAAGTCCGTTTCCGGGTGACCGACCGACTTGCTTCGAGCACCATTCGTTCGGTCGCGGGATCGAGCGTCGCGGTCGCCTCGTCGAGGAGCAGAAGGTCCGGGTCGACGAGTTCGGCACGGGCCAATGCGATCAGTTGGCGTTGGCCCGCCGAGAGCCCCTGGCCGCGCTCGCCGACGGGATGATTCATGCCTCCACGCATGTCGGCTATCGAATTCAGTGCGCCGACGGAACGTGCCGCTTCCTCGATCTCCGCGTGCGACGCCGACGGCCTGCCGTACGCGATGTTGTCGGCGACCGTGCCGGTGAACAGATGGGCTTCTTGTGGGACCACGCCGAGGCGACGTCGGTACTGCGAGAGGTGGAAGTTCCGGATGTCGGTTCCGTCCACGTCGACCGATCCGGACGTCGGGTCGTAGAAGCGGGCGAGCAACTTCACGACCGTCGACTTCCCGGCACCGGTTCGGCCGACCAGAGCGACGGTCGTGCCCGGCGGGATTTGCAGATCGAAATCGGAGAGGGCGTCGACGTCCGCACCCGAGTACCGGAACCCGACCCCGTCGAGATGGACGGCGCCGTCGAGTCGTCCGGAGATCGCGATCAAATCCTCGCTGTCGGCAGTCTCGATCGAACTGCGAGTGCGCAGCAGGTCGCCGATTCGTTGCAATCCGACGTTTGCCTGTTGGTAACCATCGAACACTTGTGAGAGTTGCTGAATCGGTCCGAACAGCAGACCGAGGTAGAGCACGAAAGCGATCAGTACGCCGGGCGAAGTCGATCCGTTGGCGATCTGGTGCGCACCGACGAACACGACCGCGGCCAACGCGAGGTCGGACAGGAACGAAATGAAAGGGAAGTAGATCGAAATGGCTCGCTGCGAGCGCATCCGCGATCGGCGGTAGCTCTCGGAGCGTTCTGCGAACCTACGCGCAGCACCTTCTTCGCGGCGGTAGGCCTGAGCCGCTCGCAGACCGGCGATGTTCTCCTGGAAGTCGGCATTGACGAGCGAGATCCGTTCGCGGGACTGGCTGTAGGCAACCGAGGAGATCTTGCGGAAGACCACGGTCGCGACCACGAGCGGTGGGATGACGGCCAGCGCCACCAGGCCGAGCGTCACGTCGGTCGCCAGGAGGGCGATCGAAATTCCGCCGACGGTCAGGACGCTCACGATCGCCGTCGACATACCGGTTTGGATGAACGACGAGAGCGCGTCGACGTCGGTGGTCATACGCGTCATGATGCGGCCGGACAATTCCCGTTCGTAGTAGTCCAGACCCAGGCGCTGCAAGTGTGCATAGCTGCGGACGCGGAGCCCGAACAGCACGCGTTCACCGGCTCGGGCCGTGAGCACCGTCATGACCGCCACGATGACCCAGTCTGCGGCGACCAGGAGCGCGCCGAACGCCGTCGCGATCCAGAGTGTGGTGCTGTCTGCGGTCACGACTCCGTGGTCGATCGCATATCTGACGAGGGAGGGAAATGCGATCGCCGCGGCGGAGTCCAGGGCAAGGCACACGGCAACCGCCAGTAGAACCCAGCGGACCGGCCTCAAGATCTGTCGGAGTGAGAACTGTGGATTCGATTCGCGCAGGCTCTCAGGAGCAATTCCGGGGTCTTCGCGTGCGGGTGGGAGAGCGTCGACTGCTGCCCGCAGAGACGGAGTCACCGCGATTCCGCTGAGCGCTCCGGCCATCGGTCCGCCGGCACTCTGCGCCGAAGCGGTAGTGCTGTCGGCTTCGGATTCCGGAGCCTGCGGCCACAGCTGCTCGGCTGTGGGCTCGCGGCGTTGATGTCCGAAAGCATCAGGGCCGGCCTCGTCGATTTCGGCGGATAGTTCCGGCGGCGAGGAGAACAGGGCGCGAAAGAGCGGACATCGCGCTTCCAGCTCGTCCACGGTTCCGGAGTCGATGATCCGTCCGCCGTCGAGAACCGCGACGCGATCTGCCAGCGTCAAGGTGGATCGCCGGTGCGCGAGGATCAGCGTGGTTTGCCGTCGTCTGGCCCGGAACGCGTCGAAGATCGCAGCCTCGGTTGCCGCATCGACCGCGGAGGTGGCGTCGTCGAGGACCAAAATCCGCGGGTCGACGAGGAGGGCTCGGGCAAGCGCGATGCGCTGACGCTGGCCGCCCGACAGCGTCAGACCTCGTTCACCGACAACGGTGTCGTATCCGTCCGGGAGTGCCTCGATGAAGGTGTCTGCCTGTGCCAATGCAGCTGCGGCGCGGATGTCCTCGTCGGAGGCGTCCTCGCGCCCCAGTGCGATGTTGGCGGCGATGGTGTCCGAGAACAGGAAAGGTTCGTCGAAGACCAGGCTGACGGCGGCACGAAGCTGTTCTGTGCGCAGTTCGCCGATGGGGAACGTCTCGCCCGCGGTATCGACGGTCACTACACCCGAAGTCGGGGCGTAGAACCGGGGGAGAAGCAAGGACAACGCGGTCTTGCCCGACGCGGCCGGCCCCACGACGGCGACGGTCTCGCCCGGTTCTATGCGGAGGTTCAGCCCGGTCAGGACGTCGCGTTCGGTGTCGAATCCGAATGCGACGTCTTCGAAAGTGACGCCGAGCGGACCGTCGGGCAGGTCCACCGGATGGTCAGGATCGGCGATGTCCGGCTGAGCGTTGATGACGTCGTAGACACGCTCGACAGCGGCGCGCGCAAGCTGCGCCATGACGATGACCGACGACAGAGTTCGGGTGACGCCGGTCATCGTCACGATGTAGGTGGCGAACGCGAGAAACGTTCCCACGGTGATCTTGTCGTGCAGTGCGAGATACCCGCCGAGGGCGATCACTCCCACCTGCCCCAGCTGGGGCAAGGCGGCCATGGTCGGCGCGAATTTCGCGTTCAACCACGCGGCGCGAAGACGCTCCGAATACAGCGTGCGGCTGTGCTTTTCGAGTTGGTCGACGGCTCGTTGTTCCTGCCCGAATCCCTTGACGACGCGCACGCCCGTGACGGTTTCCTCGACATGTTGGGCGAGGTCGGCGGCCCGCTGCTGCGCGGACCATGTTGCGGCGAAGAGCATCGGTCGCATCAGGAACACCACCAGCCCTACTGCGGGGATGACGGCGACAGCGACGAGAGTCAACAGCGGCGAGAGCCACGCCATGATGCCGATCGCGAGCACGAATTGCAGGAGCGCACCCGCGGACATCGGCACCATCGCGAGCAAACCCTGGACGAGTTGTAAATCGGTGATGGACCGGGATACCACCTGGCCTGTGCGGATCTGATCCTGCCCGCGTCCGTCGAGGCGTTGCAGCGAGCCGAGCAAGGCGAGCCGCAAGTCGTGTTGAACATCGAGCGAGAGTCGGCCGGCAAGCATCCGCCGGCCGTACTGGCACGCGAAGCGGACGACCGCGAGCAGCGCGATCGCCAGCGCGACGAACCCGATCACCTTGCCTGGGTTCTCCTGGCTTGCGGCGTCGAGCGCATAGCGGGTCAGAAGAGGAAACGAGATGTCGATCGCCGAAGCGATGACGGTCACCAGAAGCGCGCCGATGGCAACTCTTCGGTGCAACCAGCATGCGTGCGCCAAGCGGCGGATCCAGCCCGGAGCTCGATCGACCTCTCCAGCTACCGGACTGTCCGTGTTGATCGTGTTCATCGAGATCCACGGTAGACCCGGCCCCAGACAGCCTTTTCAGGTGATGTCGCGGGTCCTGGTCCGCAGCCAACCGAGCCCGCAGAACAGAACCACCCAAGCTGCCAGCATCATCGGGCCGCTCGGCCAGGACGCAAACGCGTCGACGTCGATCGACGGGGCCGCATTGACTATCGTGCCGATCGTGGCCGACACCGGAAGCGCGGCCCCGATCCCACCGAGATCCATCGCGAGCAGCACTGCGCGGACGATCCATTCACCGAAGACGAACCACAGGATGATCGAGAGGGCACCGGCCATCGACGAACCGGTGAGCAGTGCCACCCCGGCGCCGAGCAGTGCCCACAGAGCGCACGCCAGAATGCCTGCGGCGCAGATGGCGAAGAGATCGGTGGTGAAGCTGAAGTCCCGGCCGAAGAGCAACATCGCGCCGATGCTGACTACTTCGACCGCCAACGCGTAGCCGACGGCGAATACCGCGACGACGGCAAGTTTTGCGCCGAGAACTCCGTCACGGCCGCGAGCTGTGAGGAACGTCGTGGTGAGAGTTTTGTAGCCGAATTCGGATCCGGCGGTGAGTGCTCCGAAGACAGCCGCGAACACCAGGACAAGCGTGTTGGAGACACCGAGGCTGACGCCGGTGGACACGACATCGACGTCGAAGGTGGTGTCAGCCGAATCGGCCACGACTTCGACGAACGTCCGAGTCGAGGCAGCAATCAGCACGGCCACGACGACCGGTGCGATGGCCAGTGCCCACCAGTAGCGCAGGGTGAGAACTTTGAGTGTCTCCGCGCGCACGAGCGTGGTCATCGGTGTCCTCCGGAAGGTCCGTATGCGGCAGGGCCGTAATAGCCCGGTCCGGAACCGGGACCGGGTGGGCGGTGGTATCCGACCTGGGGAACCGCGTACTGCGGTGTTGTCATCGCGAGGAACAGTTGCTCGAGATCTGCGCCTTCGGTTGCGACGCCGAAGATCGTGACACCGGCGGCGGATGCCACCGGTGGGAGCACCGACGTGTCGGTGCCGCCCACGGCGAGCCGTCCGTCCTGCGTGATCTGGGCGTCGATGATTCCGCGAGCGGCCAATGCCGTGGCGAGGAGCGCTGGGTTGGAACACGAGACGAGCAGTCGACTGCGCTGCGAGCGGCGAAGTTCGTCCATGGTCCCTTGGTAGACGAGTGAGCCGGCGCTGACGATGACCACGCTGTGGACGGTCGCTGCCACTTCACGAAGCGCGTGACTCGAGATCAGAACCGTTCGGCCGGAACCGGCGAAGGTCTGCAGGAACTGACGAAGCCACGCCATGCCCTCGGGGTCGAGACCGTTCGCGGGTTCGTCGAGCACGAGGATCTCGGGATCACCGAGCATCGCGGTGGCAAGGATCAGGCGTTGGCGCATCCCGAGCGAGAAGGTGCCGGTCTTGTGGACTCCGACCGATCTCAGACCGACCATGTCCAGCACCTGCGCCGCGCGCTGAGTCGGCATGCCGATAGCGGCCGCGTAGATCTCGAGGTGTCCGAGCGCCGTTCGTTTCGGATGGAGACTGCCGACGTCGAGTACTGCGCCGACGGTCCGGGCCGGGTTGGGCAGCAAACGCATCGGGGTGCCGTTGATCGTGGCCGATCCCGACGTCGGTGACACCAGTCCGAGGAGCATCCGCAACGTGGTCGTCTTGCCCGAACCGTTCGGGCCGAGAAACCCGGTGATCGAGCCCGCCTGAACGTCGAAGCTCAGGTCGTTGACCGCGCGCGCCGCCTTGAACGTCTTCGTCAACCCACGAATCTCGATGGGGGCAGAGAAGGATCCCATTGCGGTGTTCGTCAATGCTGCTCCCGGGTCGGCGGCGAATACGTGATGCGAGCCTACGGCCCGGACGGCTATCTGCGGATGGCCCGGCGTGTCTCCGTCTGGGGAAGCACTGCGGCATCGTCGGCAGGCATCACGATCAGGTGGTCGGTCCACCTGGCCGGTGCCGGTCCGAAGGCTTCGCGCGCATTCTTGACGACGCCCTTGCCGATTGCACGGTTGCCCGCACCGCCGATGACCGCACCGATTCCGGCGGGAACGAGCTTGCCGAGGATCAGTGCGCTGCGCTTGGCGGCGTACTTGGTCACGAATTTCCGCACGAGGGTGCTGTTCATTCCCCTCATCGTGGGTCCGGGAATCTTGCTCGTGATTGCCGTTCCCCAGTTCTTGGCTGTGATTCCGGTGGCCTTCTGCACGATCTCCATACCGGATTCGCCGAGGGCGACTGCCAGGACCAGGGCACGTCGTTGCTGGTGATCCTGTACGGAGATTCCATGCACTGACGCGATTGCCAACGTCAGCAGCGCTGACGCCTCGAGGAAGAAAGCCGATTCCGCACCGACGGCAGCGATCGACGCGACCGTTCCGACGCCCGGCACCGCGGCGGTGGCGCCGACGGCACTGCCGCTTCCGGTCACGGCGAGAATGAACATCTTCTCCATCCGCTCGACGATCTGAGCAGGTGACTCGTCGGGGTGGGCCTTACGGACATGGTTGACGTATTTGGCCACTGCGGGCGCTTGCAGGCGGCTTCCGTTGTCGAGAACGGAAACGAGGACCTTCTCGATACGCCCGCTGTCGTTGTTCGTCGACTTGCTCATTGCTGCCCCTCCACAGTTGTCCTCCTCTGAAGCGAGGTGGACCGTATCTCGAGAATAGGTGAAGTTTTCGCTGGCGGCGGTGATCACCGGGGCCATAGGCTCGTACGAGACTCGGTTTTCTTCGTGAGTTTTCCCAGGCAGGAGTTCGAGTGTTATGACCGCCACTTCGGAATCTCGTTCGACGACCATCTGGCCGACGCTGCGCTACCTCGACGCCCGTGCGGCAATCCACTTTCTGGTGAGCACCTTCGGTTTCGTGGAGAAGGCCGTCTACGGAGAGGGAGACGTGGTGGACCACGCCCAACTCGACTGGCCGGGCGGTGGCGGCATCATGTTGGGTTCGCCGCGCACCGATTCGGCGATCGCCGGCCTGCCGCCTGGAATCGGATCGGTGTACATCGTCGTGGACGACGCGGACGCCGCCGATGCACTCCACGAACGCGCTGTCGCCGCGGGCGCCACGATCACGCAGGGATTGCGCGACGAGGACTACGGTTCGCGGGGGTTCACCTGCCGTGATCCCGAAGGTGTGTACTGGAGTTTCGGCACGTACGCAGGGGAGTAGCCCCCCGCGACCTACCTGGTGGCCCAGTGCTCTGCCGGAACCACTTCCGACGGGATGGGCGGATGAGGTGGTGTGCCGTCCCCGAACGGTCGGCCACCCAACTGTTCGCGTCCGTGCGGTTCGAGCCAGTGTGTCAATTCCGGTCCCTTGGGCACGATTCCGGAGGGATTGATCTCGGAATGCACGATGTAGTAGTGCGCTTTGATCTGTGTGAAGTCGATGGTGTCACCGAATCCGGGGGTTTGGAACAGATCGCGCGCGTAGTCCCACAGCACCGGCATCTCGCTGAGTTTGCTTCTGTTGCACTTGAAGTGGCCGTGATAGACGGGATCGAACCGCGCCAGCGTGGTGAACAGGCGCACATCGGCTTCGGTGATGGTGTCGCCCACCAGGAAACGTTGCCGGGCAAGACGTTCGGTGAGCCAGTCGAGGCGAGCGAACAGCGTGTCGTATGCCTCGTCGTACGCCTGCTGTGAACCGGCGAAACCGCAGCGGTAGACGCCGTTGTTGACGTCGCGAAAAACGTACTCGGCCACTTCGTCGATTTCGTTTCGCAAGGGCTCCGGGTACAGATCCGGTGCGCCTTCGCGGTGGTACTTCTTCCATTGCGTCGAGAAGTCGAGGGTGATCTGTGGGTAGTCGTTCGTGATCACCTTGCCCGTGGCGATCTCCACCATGGCGGGCACCGTGATTCCCCTGGGGTAGTGGGGATCTCGGGCGAAGTATGCGTCCTGCAGTCGCGGGATCTTCAGTACGGGATCGACGCCGCCCGGGTCGAGATCGAAAGTCCAGCTTCGCTTGTCGTGAACCGGACCGCAGATGCCCATCGACAGTACGTCTTCGAGGCCGAGTAGGCGGCGGACGATGATGGCGCGGTTTGCCCACGGGCAGGCACGTGCCACGATCAACCGGTATCGCCCGGGTTCGACGGGGTACCCGTCGCGGCCGTCCTCGGTGATCCGGGTCGGGATGTAGTTGGTGTCGCGTTTGAATTCACGACCCTCTTCGACGAATGTCGGTTCGCTCGCGCCGTCTTCCGTACTCATCTGCGGTCCCTCTCGTTCGAGTGTCAACTGGGCAGGTGCACGTGTACCCGAGCGTATGCCCCCAGAACGTCGAATTTGGCTTTACGTGGAAGCGTCGCTCCGATCGCACTGCCGCGACTTGTGCGTAGCTGCGGGATCAATCCGGAATCGAGAGCGTCCTCCGCAGCGAGAAGCGTTACTGCGCAGCCGATTCCGTGACGGCGATGCGCTGGAGCAGTCAGGGTCGTGAGATCTGCCACGAATCCCTGAAATTCGGAGTACGCCGCGCATCCGAGCACCTCGGTGGAATCGGTGAGGGCGGTGAACCACCGCGTCCGGTTCCGGAGGTCGGCTGTGGTGCTGTCGTCGGGTGGGCACAGCGCAGCGACGGCGAGGGCGTCGTCGATGTCGTGGGAAATCAGTAGTTGCTCGTCGGGTGGCGCGTCCGTGTAGTCGCCGAGGAAAGCGAGATCGACGGGGCCGGTGATTCGGCCGCCGTGATCGCCGGCGATCTCGAGCAGACGCGCCGGTTGCAGCAGGGCGTCGACGGAGATGTCCTCGGTGCGCTCGATGAACCACTGCGGCCCGACGATTGCACCTGAGCCTGCCAGATCGAGAACGTGGATGTCGTCGCCGACGACGCGGGCCGTGTGTGCCGGCCGAAGTGCCGAGTCGCCGAGGCCCAGTTCACGTGCCCAAGCGAGTCGGATGATGTCGAGGTGATGTTCGTCCACTCGCTACAGGCTAGTCCGATTCGAACGGGTTGATCGAGATGGACAGAGGTCGTATATTCCATGTGGACTATTTCAGGTGGAATAGTCAAGAAATAGTCAATTGCGGCTTGTCAGGGAGGGGGACTCATGGGTGACGTGTCTCTGACGCCTCTGGGAATCACCGTTCTGGGCCTGCTGTCCGAGCGTTCGATGCATCCGTACGAGATGTATCAACTGGCCTCGGTTCGCCGGGGCGATCAGTTGGTGAAGATCAAGCCGGGATCGCTCTATCACACGGTTTCCCGGTTGGAGAAGCAGGAACTTCTGGCTTCGATCGGGACCGATCGTGAGGGCAACCGGCCCGAACGGACGACGTACGAGATCACCGCCCGGGGCCGTGAGGCCCTCGAGCATCAACTACGTGAGATGTTGGCGGTTCCGGTGCGGGAGTATCCGCGGTTGCCGCTCGCGCTCGCTGAAATGCACAACCTCTCCGCGTCCACCGCGTGTCAGATGCTTCGAATTCGTCTCGCGCACCTCGACAAGACGATCGCGAAATTCGAGGCCGACTACGAAGCGCTGAAGGCGGCGGAAAAACCACGAATCTTCACGGTGGGCGCGGACTACGCCCACGCACTGACCGTCGCCGAAAGAGAGTGGATCGGCGCGTTGGTGACAGACATCGAGAGCGGCGAAATGCCCTGGCTCTCACAAGAACTTCTCGACCGGCTGGCCGGCTCCGCAGGCTCGTCCGCACTACCTAAGGACTGAAGATGGAAAAGCAGGTCAATCCCTGGCACGCGCTGTGGGCGCTGTGTATCGGGTTCTTCATGATTCTGGTGGACAGCACCATCGTCGCTGTCGCCAACCCTGCGATCATGGAGGACCTCGGCACCGACATCAACAAGGTCGTCTGGGTCACCAGCGCGTACCTGCTGGCGTACGCGGTGCCGCTGCTCGTCACCGGCCGGCTCGGTGACAGGTTCGGACCGAAGAACCTGTACATGATCGGCCTCGTACTGTTCACCGGCGCTTCACTGTGGTGTGGTCTGTCCGGCAGCGTCGAGATGCTCATCGTGGCAAGGGCTTTCCAGGGTCTGGGCGCCGCAATGATGACGCCTCAGACGATGGCCGTCATCACACGCACGTTCGCGCCGAACAAGCGTGGCGCCGCAATGGGCCTGTGGGGCGCGGTTGCCGGTGTTGCGACGCTGGTCGGTCCGCTTGCCGGTGGTGTGTTGGTCGACAATCTCGGCTGGGAATGGATCTTCATCGTCAACGTCCCGGTCGGTGTCATCGCCTTCCTCCTCGCGTGGAAGCTTGTTCCGTCGTTGCCGACCAGCGAGCACAAGTTCGACATCCCCGGCGTGATTCTCAGCGCCGCAGGCATGTTCCTGCTCGTGTTCGGAATGTAGGAAGGCAGTTCGTACGACTGGAACGGATTCGTCTGGAGCCTGATCGGCGCCGGTGTGGTGTTGCTCGCGGTGTTCGTGTTCTACCAGTCGCGCAACAAGAACGAGCCCTTGCTCCCACTCGAACTCTTCAAGGACCGCAACTTCTCGCTCGCCAACGTCGCGATCACCGCGATGGGCTTCGCGATCACGTCGATGGTCCTTCCGCTGATGTTCTACACCCAGGCAGTTCGCGGACTCTCCCCGACGCAGTCGGCGCTCCTCCTCGTTCCGATGGCCGTGCTGACCGGCATTTTTGCGCCGATCATCGGCAAGCTCGTCGACAAGACGCATCCGCGCTACATCGCGGGCACCGGCTTCCTGCTGTTCGCGATCGCCCTGGGCTGGCTGGCATTGGTTATGTCTCCCGACGTCGCGATCTGGGAACTGCTCCTGCCGATCGGCCTGATCGGCTTCGCCAACGCATGCATCTGGTCGCCGCTCGCGGCCACCGCCACACACAACCTGCCTCCGATGCAGGCCGGCGCCGGGGCGGGCGTCTACAACACCACCCGGCAGGTGGGTGCGGTTCTCGGCAGTGCCGCGATCGGAGCACTGATCACCGCACGATTGGCGGCACAGGGTCTGACCGGCGGCAGTTCCGAAGCCGGAGTGGGTCACCTACCCGAGTTCGTCCGTGAACCGTTCAGCACGGCGATGTCGGAGTCGATCTGGCTGCCCGCAGGCGTGCTGCTCATCGGCTTCGTCGCTTCGGTGTGCTTCGCTCGGCCTCTGCGCGGCGACGCACACGACGACGCGATGGCCGTCAGTGCCGAAGCGCGTCGGGAAACATCACTGCACGATTGAGATAGTCGCTCGGGTCCAGGGCTCGCTTGATCGCCCACATCGTGGCTATGTCCTCCGCAGAGAGGGCCAGGTTCAGATAGTTGCGTTTGAGCGAGCCCACCCCGTGCTCGGAACTGACGTTTCCGCCGTGATCGCGAACCAGTTCGAGGACGCTGCGGTACACGGTGTCGGCGTTCGGGCAGTTCAGGACGTTGAGGTGGATGTTTCCCTCGGCGACATGTCCGAAGAGGATCGGAATTGCCTCGGGGGCACGACTCGCGATCACCGCCGCGGCGTCCTCGGCGAAGGTGGCAAGCGAGTCCAGCGGCAGCGCCGCGTCGAATTTCAGTGGGGGACCGAACAGTCCGACCACTTCGGCGAAACACTCCCGCGCCGCCCACAAACGCGTCGAGCCGGGATCGTCGACCGCCACTGCCGGGGTCTGCGGTGGGTCGATGCGTTCGAGCAGCTCGGCCAGGTCTTCCAGCGGATCGTGGGCCGCGGACACCTCGGCGAGCAGGTACCACGGTCGCCCCGTCGGCACCGCGGCGTTCAAATGGCGTGCGGCCAATTCGAGTCCACGGCCGTCCACCAACTCCAATGCGTCGACGCCGTCGAGAGTGCGCAACGTGCGCCCCGCGTCCACGACGTCTTGCAGTCGGTCGAAACCGGTCAGCGTCGTGACCCGGTGAGTCGGTACCCGTCGTAGTTTCAGATCGACTGCCGTGACCACCCCAAGAGTTCCCTCGCTGCCCACCCACAGTGCGGGCAGGTTGTATCCGGAATTGTCGGACAACACTTTCGGTGACCGGCGCACAGGAGTTCCGTCGGGGAGTACCACCTCGAGTCCGAGCACCTGTTCGGCCATGTTCCCGTATCGAACCGTGTGCAGGCCACCGGCATTGGTGGAGACCATGCCGCCGATCGTCGCAGTGTCCCGCGAGGCTATGTCGACACCGAACTTCAAACCGGCGGCGGCGGCCGCCGAATGTACCTGCGCGAGTGTCGCTCCCGCACCGACGGCGATCCGACCGGCGGCAACATCGACTTCGCCGATCGCCTCGAGGCGTTCGGTGGAGAGCAGGACGTCGTCGTGCTCGGGCACCGTCCCGGCGACCAGACCGGTTCGCCCGCCCTGAACGGTGACCGGTACGCCGCGCGAGCGGCACACGTTCAGCACTGCCGAGACTTCGGCGGTATTTCCGGGTCGGACCAGAGCGCTGGCGCGCCCGCTGTAGCGCCCTGTCTGGTCGGTGGAACGGGTCGCCAACACGTCGGCGTCGTCGACGACGAACCGGTGTCCCACAACGTCCGCGAGTGCATTTCTCAGACCGTCCACCCGACGATCGTAGGCCGGTTCGATGTGGCAGTGTGGCGGCATGACTGCTCCCGAATCGCATCCCACCCGTCTCGAGCGCTTCACCACCGATGGTGGTGCCGAGGTGGCTGTCCTGACGTTCGCGCACGGACCACTCAATCTGTTCGATCAGGCCATGTTCGACGCCGTCATCGCGGATGTTGCAGCGCTGACCGAAAACCCACCGCGCGCTGTGCTTCTGCGCGCCGAGGGCAAGGTCAACTCGGCCGGCGTCGACGTCCATGTGTTCGACGGACTGAACCCGGAGCAGGGAGCGGAATTGTGGCGCGAACTGTTCGCCCAGATCTGCCATCCGCTCGAGGCGTTGCCGTGCCCGGTCATCTACGCGGCGCACGGGCTGACGCTGACTGCTGCCTTCGAGATCTCCTTGGCCTGCGACATCATCCTCGCGGCGCCGAAGGCGAAGTTCGGACTGGTCGAGACAGTGGTCGGTCTGACGCCGTCCATGGGTGGACCGCAGCGTTTGGCCGAGCGCGCCGGTTCCGGACGGGCTCGGGAGTTGGTCATGACCGGCGATCTCTACGACGCCGCAACCCTGCACTCGTGGGGCGTCGTCAATGCAGTTCACGACGATGTCGATGCTGCGGCGCGTGCCCTGGCGGCCCGGTTGGCGGACGGGCCCACGCGAGCCCACGACGCCACCAAGCAGATCGTGGCGGCCTGGCGTTCCGGCGGGATCGCCCACGCGGATTCGGTGACTCCCGGGGTGTCCGGTGCGCTGTTCGCCACCGATGACCTACGCGGCGCTGTCCGCAGTTTCCTCGAGGTCGGACCGGGCAAAGCGGTCTACTCCGGAAAGTAAGTTTGCGACGATTATCGCCAGAGACCTCCACGAACTGTGATCCACGTCATATAGTCGAATGGCCGGTGGGTTGTCAGTGACGTGGAGGTATCGATGCGGTCGACGCTTGTGGAATACCCGTGTTCGACTCAGCTCCTCGCCGACGCCCGTGTCACCCGTGCGGGTGACGGGGTGCTTCGGTACAGCCAACTCGACCCGTCGCTGTCCGAACTCCTCGATATCGCCGTTCATCGATTCTCCTCACGCATCGCGGTGGAGGAGGTCGACGGCGAGCAGGTCACCTTCGCGGAGTTGTGGGCCGAGGCGTCGCGGGTCGCAGGCGGGCTGAAGTCGCGAGGCGTCGAGATCGGTGACCGTGTGGCCATTCGCGTCGCCGCCGGGGTGAGGTGGATGGAGGCGTGCCTCGGCGTCATTCTCGCCGGCGGTGTTCCGGTCTCCGTGGGTGTTCATCTGAGCGACGACGCGGCGGACTTCGTCATCGCGGACAGTGGCTCGGTGTTGGTGCTCGACGGGGAACTCCCACACGGTGTTCCGTTCATCGACGACGGTGCCGCCCCGGAGGAGATGGCGATCCTCGCGTACACCGCCGATTCTTCGGGTGAAATGCTGGGCGTCGAGTTGAGCAACGAGAACGTGCTCTCCGCCATCGTCGGCATTCTGCACTCGCGCGATTACGGCGTCGAAGGTGTGCGCAATCTGTTGGTGGACAATGACTTCAAGTCGGTACGGCAATTCGTGCACGTGCTCGCGACGTTGGTGGTCGGTGGAACGGTGGTCCTCGCCGGCGACTTCTGGCGTGAGAGTGTGCATACCGTCGACATCGTGACCGGGCGGCCCGAGGACCTGCTCGAGCCACGGTTGCTCACCCTTGGGCCGGCGGCGCGTGCCGGTTCGAGGTCGGTTCAGTGGATCGATTGCAGCGGGTCGCCGATCACGGCCGAACAGGAATCCAAGCTGCTGACTCTGTTCCCGGCCGCTCGGCATGTGATCGGGTGGGGCAAAACCGAGACCTGTGGGGCTGGTCTCATTCTGCCAACCGAGTCGGCACCCACCCACCTCGGAAGCGTCGGAATCGCTTTCGGTGGAATGGAAGTGGCGTTGTACGGCCCGGATGCTCCAGGTGGTTTCGGTGAGTTGCTGTGCCGTGGACCGAGTGTCACGCGTCGGTATTGGAACTCGCCGCAAGCGACCTCGACGAGGTTCACCCAGGGGTGGTTCTGCACTCACGACACCGCGCAGATCGACCCCGATGGCTTCGTCCGTATTGTCGAACGCAACGTCGCGTAGTCACGCGAGCGTGGTCGACAAACGAGAGGGACATCATGGCGGACGAGGTTCTCACCGAGCGGCGCGGGCGGACACTGATCATCACCATCAACCGGCCCGAGGCGCGTAACGCCATCAACTCGGCGGTCAGTCACGCATTGGCCGCTGCGGTCGAAGAGCTCGATGCGGACGACGATCTGTCCTTGGCGGTGCTGACAGGAGCCGGCGGAAACTTCTGTGCCGGTATGGATCTGAAGGCATTCGTGGCCGGCGAGAACGTACTCGTGCCGGGACGCGGTCTCGGATTCACGGAAGGGCCGCCGCGTAAGCCGATCATTTCGGCGGTCGAGGGCTTCGCGTTGGCAGGCGGCACGGAACTCGTGCTTGCCACCGACCTGGTGGTCGCGTCGTCCGAAGCGAAGTTCGGTATCCCGGAGGTCAAGCGAGGGCTGGTCGCAGGTGGAGGCGGATTGTTGCGCCTGCCCAAGCGGATTCCGTACCAGAAGGCATTGGAACTGGCCCTGACCGGTGACAGTTTCACAGCCGAGGAGGCCTACCGCTACGGCTTCGTGAACACGTTGACCGAGCCGGGTAAGGCGCTCGAAGGCGCGCTGGAGCTGGCTGATCGCATCACCCGCAACGGACCGCTCGCGGTTGCGGTCACCAAGGAGATCATCGTCAAGGCCGGCGGTTGGTCCGACGACGAAGCTTTCGCGAAGCAGTTGCAGGTCATGGCGCCGGTGTTCGCGTCCGAAGATGCACGCGAGGGCGCGACGGCGTTCGCCGAGAAGCGCGCCCCGGTCTGGAAGGGGCGGTAACACCGACATGGCTACACCTGTCGCAGAGCTGCACATGCACATCGAGGGTTCTCTGGAACCCGAACAGATTTACCGACTTGCCGAGCGCAATCGAATGGACTTGCCGTACAAGGACATCGACGATCTGAAGTCGAGGTACGAGTTCACCGATCTGCAGTCGTTCCTCGATCTCTACTTCGCCAACATGGCCGTCCTGCGCACCGCGGAGGATTTTGCCGACCTGACGCGAGCGTACTTCCGCCGCGCGGCTGCCGCCGGCGTCGCGCATGCCGAGTTCTTCTTCAATCCACAGGCGCACGTGGTCCGTGGTGTTCCGCTGACCGAGGTCCTGGACGGGATCATGGATGCGGTGGCATCGAGTGAGCGCGAGTTCGGGCTCAGCAGCGCGGCAATCGCCGCCATCCTCCGAGATCAGCCCGTCAAGGACGCCGAGGAGATCTTCTCCGAGATAATTCGCCTGCAGGCTCCGATCGTCGGGCTCGGACTCGACTCCGCGGAGGTCGGCAACCCGCCGTCACTGTTCGAGGACGTGTTCGCCCGCGCGCGTGCCGAGGGTTTGCACGTTGTGGCTCACGCCGGTGAAGAGGGACCGCCCGAGTACATCTGGCAGGCGCTCGACATTCTCGGCGCCGAGCGGATCGACCACGGAGTCCGGGCACTCGAGGATCCTGCCCTGATCGAGCGTCTGGTCGACGAGGAGATTCCACTGACGGTCTGCCCGTTGTCGAACGTTCGTCTGCGGGTGTTCGATTCGCTGTCGGATCATCCGCTTCGATCGATGCTCGAGATGGGTTTGATCGTCACGGTCAACTCCGACGACCCGGCCTACTTCGGGGGATACGTCGACGACAATTTCACCGAACTGGGCCGAGCCCTGGGTCTGACCGAGGCCGAGCGAGACACCCTCGCCCGGAACTCGATCAAAGCCTCGTTTGCGAGCGATGCGCGAAAAGCGGAACTGCTGCGGCGCTGACCGTCAGTCGCCCAGCACCTGACGCAAGTATTCGTTGTCGAACACACGATTCGCGTCGTACTTGTCTCGAACGGCGACAAAGTCGTCGAGTCGGTCGTACGTCGGACGCAGGTCGTCGACGGTCCGGTTGTGCATTTTTCCCCAATGCGGCCGGCCGTCGACGGCGCGCGCGATGGCTTCCACCGCGGCGAAGTATTCGGTTTCGGGTCGGCGGTGGTACTGGTGTACCGCGATGTATGCGGTGTCGCGTCCGTGAGCAGTGGAGAGCCAGAGGTCGTCGGCGGCAGCAAAACGTACTTCGACGGGGAATGCGACGTTGGTTCCGGACTTCTTCATCCAGCGGTCGATTTCGTGGAGTGTCTCGGTGACGTGTTCGCGGGGGATCGCGTATTCCATCTCCTTGAACTTCACCCGGCGCGAAGACGCGAATACTCGGTAGCTGCGATCGGTGAACTCCCGGGCGCCGAGCAATCGAGACGACACGTTGTTGATTCTCGGGATCGCGGCCGGCGCCAGGGTGGCAACGCGGTTGACGCCTTCGAAGAGTGTGTTCGAGAGGAGTTCGTCGTCGACGAACGCGCGGACCTTGCCCACCGGATCGGGTTCGGTATCTCCGGGGAGTCGCGTATTGCTCTTCGTCAGGACACGATCGGTGTGCGGGAACCAGTAGAACTCGAAGTGATCCAGGCCCAGGCGATCGCCCTCGAGGGTGTCCAGTATGTGAGACAGCGTGTCGGGTTCCTCGATTGCGCGAAGTGTGAATCGCGGAACGCAGGCGAGAGTGATCTTCGAAATGATGCCGATTGCGCCCAATCCGAGGCGGCCCGCTTCGAACAGCTCGACGTTTTCGTCGGCGCTTGCGGTAACGACGGATCCGTCGGCGAGAACGATCTCGATTCCGCGAATCTGTGTGGCGATACCGCCGAATCGTGCGCCGGTGCCGTGCGTGCCGGTGGACGTCGCGCCGGCCAGTGACTGGACGTCTATGTCACCGAGATTTGCCATCGCATATCCGCGTTGCCACAAGGCGTCGTTGAGAGCATGAAGGCGAGTGCCTGCAAAAACAGTGACCAGCGCACCGTCGTCGGTCGGTGTGATCGAGTCGATTCCGCTCAAGTTGTCCAGGCTGACGAGGACACCGTCAGTGACCGCGACACCGGTGAACGAGTGGCCGGCGCCGACGGCCTTCACACGTTGGCCACGCGAGGCGGCCTCGGCGACCAACGACGAAAGTTCACGGGTATTTGTCGGCGTCGCAAAGCGACGCGGCGCGGCGCTTTGAGTGCCCGCCCAGTTCTGCCAAGTGTCCGAAGCCATTACGCAATAATGTACTTGGACGGTCGTCCAGGCAAGTATTGCGCGAAGATTTTGTCATTTGCGTTCTACGATCATTGGATGCTGAACAGGCTCCCGGCGGACGAACGCCGCACACAATTGGTCGAGTCCGCCTTGTCTATTGCGGAACAGCGCGGTGTCAGTTCTGTGACGGTAAGGGCGGTGGCAGAGGAGGCCGGGGTATCGCTCGGCGTCGTTCATTACTGCTTCGAGAGCAAGGAAGCGCTGATCGCGGCAATGGGTGAAACGCTCATTCTGCAGCTCAGTGCGTCGATGCAGTATGCGTTCGCGCAGGTCCGCCATGCGCCGGATCTCAGTGGCGTGCAGGGGCTCAGGGAATTGCTGCACATCGGCCTGACCGGAATGTGGCCGACCATCGAGGCAACCCCGGATCGCCAGTTGTTGACCTACGAAATTACTGCGCAGGCACTGCGTAGTCGCAATCTCGGAGCCGAACGTGCTGGGGCGGTTGCATTTGAGCAGTACCGAATCATGGATGAGCTCGCGGTGTCGTTTCTCGAAGAGTGCGCCAAGATATCGGGCACGGTGTGGACGGAGCCGTTGAGTTCGATTGCGCGACTGAGTCTTGCGATGATCGACGGCCTTGTTCTGCGATGGCTGGTCGATCGTGACTCCGACGCGACTATTGCCGAGTTCGGAGAAATGGTTCAGGTAATCGCCAACAAAGCCGTGGTCGCGCCTCAGTAGAACCGCCATCCTGGACATACGTCCAGGATTGGTGATTGACTGGTCGCACGCCGCGACGATTGGATCATCTGTGACCAGGACCCTTGATCGACTCACTGCTGCCACGCGAGAACTCGACCCGCCTCTGGCTGCTCTGGATCTGACCACACTGCGCAGTAATGCAGCCGACCTGGTGCGCCGCGCCGGTGGAACCCCGGTGCGAGTGGCGAGCAAATCGGTTCGTTGTCGGACGGTTCTGGCTGAAACTCTCGGCGACACACTGACCGCGTCCGGCGGATTCCGCGGAATCATGGCGTACTCACTGCGCGAGGCTCTGTGGCTGGTCGGGCTCGGCGCACGGGACATCCTGATGGGGTACCCGACCGCCGATCGTGGCGCCATCGCGGATCTCGCTGCCGACGACACCGCTCTCGCATCGATCACCTTGATGGTCGACGACGATGCGCAGTTGGACCTCATTCGTTCGGCGTCGACGGGGGATGCGCCTGTCCGCGTGTGTCTCGACGTCGACGCGTCACTGCGGATCGGCCCGATCCATCTGGGCGTACGACGCTCGCCGCTGCGCGAACCTGCCGCGGTCGCCGCACTCGCGGCGCGTGCTCGTCAGCGCGGATTCTCCGTCGTCGGAGTGATGTTCTACGAAGCCCAGATCGCCGGCCTCCCGGACACCAGCGCTCCGATCGGTTGGGTCAAGAAGGCCTCTGCCCGCGAATTGGCGTCCAGAAGGGGCGCTGTGGTCGCGGCCGTCACCGATGCCGTGGGTGCACTCGAGATCGTCAACAGCGGCGGTACGGGGTCGCTGGAGGTCAGTTCGGCCGATCCTGTGGTGACCGAGGTAACAGCAGGCTCCGGACTGTACGTACCGACCCTGTTCGACCGCTACCGCGCCTTCCGTCCCGATCCGGCGCTGTTCTTCGCACTGTCGGCCGTGCGCAAGCCGACGCCGTCCGTCACGACCCTGTTCGGCGGCGGATACATCGCGTCGGGACCTGCCGGAGCCACCCGCGTTCCGTCACCGGTCTGGCCCGCTGGTCTCAAACTGCTCCGCAACGAAGGTGCCGGCGAAGTCCAGACGCCGGTCACCGGGAAGGAAGCCGGAAACATCGCGATCGGCGACCGCGTATGGTTCCGTCACGCCAAGGCCGGCGAGCTGTGCGAGCGCTTCGACCGCGTGTATGTGGTCGAAGCCGACGGCACCCGAACCTCGGTTCCCACCTACCGCGGCGAAGGGCAGTGTTTCGGGTAGGACAGGCTTTGGGTGTGAAAATATTTGGCTAGCTCGTCAACCTCATGAACGCGCCCAGCTCCACCAATCCTGCGGGCGTGCTCGGCATGTACTGCGTCAACGCGTGTGATCGGACGATGATCGCGCACCACTTGCCGCGGGAGACAGCAACATTGAGGCGGTTCCGCGACAGGAGGAACGACATTCCTCGCGGGACGTCCTCGACGGCAGATGCGGCCATCGACACGATTGCCACCGCGGCCTCGCGGCCCTGGAACTTGTCGACGGTCCCGACCTCGACCTCCGTGAGACCGGCTTCGGTGAGATCGCGCTCGACGGTACCGACCTGGGCGTTGTATGCCGCGACCACGAGGATGTCCGACTGCTCCAGGGGCCGGGTTCCCTCGAACTCGCTCGGATCGGTCCATGGCGTACCGAGAAGGCCCTGGATCTGGCGAACGATTTCCTGGGACTCTTCCGGGGAGTACGTGGAATTGCCGCGGTGATCGACGAACACTGTGTGCACTCCGGCAGCGAGTCCGTCGAGTTTCCTTGCCGCACTCACGGTTTCCTGAGAATGGAGCTTGCCCTCGTACGACAGTGCGGACACGGGCGCACACAGATCCGGGTGCATCCGCCACGTTTTCTCGAGGAAGTAGCCGAGTTCGGGTGGCAGTGCGCCGTGTCCCTCGGCGAGCCAACCGAGCGCCGATTCGTCGACAGGTTCGGGGTGAGTACCTTGGCTCACCTGCGGCAACTGCTGCGGATCGCCCAGCAGCAACAGGTTTCGCGCGGAAATCGCGACGGCAATGGTGTTCGCCAGCGCGAATTGGCCTGCTTCGTCCACGACGAGCAAGTCCAAGCTGCCCGCTGGAACACGATCGGTGTTCGAGAAGTCCCACGCAGTGCCGCCGATGACACAGCCGACGCCTTCGGCCTCGGCGATGAATCCCGCATATTCTTCGGATGCGATGTCCTGCCATTCTGCGGTCTTGCTCCGGCTGCCCTTCTTCGCGACCAGTGCAGGGTCCACGCCGGCTTTCAGAATGCCGCCGAGCATGTTCTCGACCACCGAATGTGATTGTGCCACCACGCCGATTCGCCACTGATGTTGTTCGATCAGTGTCTTGACGACACGAGCGCCCGTGTAGGTCTTGCCCGTACCAGGGGGACCCTGTACTGCCACGTAGGAATCATCGAGGTCGAGAAGTGCGGCAGTGATGGCGTCGGCGTAGTTGTTGTCGGTGCCGACAGGTGGCAGCGGTGAACCCGAGAGGGTTCTCGGGGTGCTGCGCCTGAGAATGTCGACTGCCGCGATGTGTGGCAGTTCGGGCAGGCTCTCGCTGGCGTCGGATGCGGCAGCGGCGATCGACTTCTCCATACGTCCCGTGGGAATCGGACGACCAGGTGCCAATGCGACTGGGGTATCGAGGTATTCGTCACCGTCGAGCAGTTCTTCCACGGTGACCACGTCGAGCCCTTCGGACTTGACCACGGCGGTGACCTTGACGCTGCTGGTGCCGCGTTGGGTGGGGTTCTCGCTTGCAACGGCATCGGGGGAGGGGGTTGCGTAGAGCGCGAAAAGATCACTGCCCGGGCTCAAAGACGTTCCGGTGCCGAAACTTCCGGTCAACTGGATGTGGCGACGAAACTTCTTCTGCCGCGCGGTGCTCTTGTGCCAGTCCGTTTCGATTTCGGACTGCTCGACCACCATGACGTCGCGGATGTCCACGAGGTCTTCGATCGGTGTGACCAATCGGTCGAAGTGGGCCCACCAGTACGGCTTCCGCTCGCGATTGTGGTAACCGACTGCTGCGGCCAATAGAGCAGCAGCCTGCTGATCGGGGGTGCGTGTCGAACCGGCCTTGTGGCCGGCGAAGTCGCGGAGTGCGATTTCCGATTCGGTGAGTTCTTCGAGTGGAATCTTGATCTGTCCGGTCGGCTCTCGAAGTTCGACACCATGTTCTGCGGCGCGCTCGGCGAGCCAATCGCGCAGGCGGAGAGTGGATTCGCAGTCGTACTCGTTGTAGTCGGAGATGCCCTGAAGAAGTTCCCGGGCCTGGTCGGCTTGTCCGCCGTCGCGCAATTCGCAGTAGTCGGCATAGGCGACGACCGAGGCGGCGGCGTTGGTCACGTCACCGTCACGGCCGTGCTCACCCATGTAGAGCGGCTCGAGTTTCTTGATGCTGTACGAGCGTTGTCCGATCCGCAGGCACGCGCGGACGATCGGGTACAGGTCGACGAGCACGTTCTCGCTGAGCAGGGTGTCCACGGTCTGCTCGCCGACACCGTGACGTGCGGCCAAGCGCAACAGCGCCGATTTCTCGTACGCGGCGTAGTGGTAGATGTGCATGCCTGGATGAGCTTCTCGACGCGCGGTGACGTAATCGAGGAAGTCGAGGAGCGCCTGGCGCTCACCCTCGCGATCGTGTGCCCAGAACGGCTTGAACACGTAGTCGTCCGCAGGCCCTTCGACCACACCGAACAGATACTCCAACCCCCAATCGGTGGACCCGTCCTCGGCCCAGAGCGGATCGCCCTCGAAGTCGAAGAAGATGTCGCCGTCGTCGGGGATGGGGAGTCCGCCGAGCGCCGAGGGTTCGTAGACCTCGAATTCGGCGTCGCCGGACAGTTCCTGGCGTAGTTGAACCGCTGCCTGTGCACGGAGCTTGTCGAGTGTTTCCCGGCGGATTCCCTCGACTGGGCCGGTGCTCGCGGCGAGTTCGTCAATTGTCGTGATCCCCGAGACGATCAGCTGTTCACGCTGATTGCCGCGGACACCCGCAACCAGCAGCAGGTCTCGATGGCTTTCGACCTCGACGCTGCAGGTGTCGCATCGACCACAACGCAGGTACCGATCGTCGAGCCACTGTGTCGGTTTCCCCTCGGCGCGGTGCTCGTCGAGGACTCGTTCGAGTTCAGCTCTACGTGCCGCGAATACCGGCGCGATGTCTCCGATGTCGTGCGACGACGTGCTGCCGTCGCCTAGCAGTAGATGAACTTGATCGGATGCGGCAATTGCATTGCGCTCCAACGCATCCGCGTATGCGGCGAGTTGTAGAAGTGCCGACACCTTGGCGTGCCGGGAGAGCTTGCTGTCGTAGACCGCGTAGGTGTCGCCTTCGCGGACGAGGAAATCGCAGAACCCGAGGAATCGGCCGTCGAAAAAGGTTCCCTGATAAATGACCGGCGCGCCCGATCGTGCTGCCTCGACGGTGGCCAACGTGGCAGCGGTCAGGCCTGCGCGTGAGTGTTCCGGTCGCGGCATGACGACGACGCCGTCTCCGTGCTGATCGATGAACTTCTGAAGCTGTTCGCGCTCGTGCGAGTCGCCGAGGCTCGACGTCCGTTCGAGCATCGGATCCGCCTCGGCGGCCTCGGCCGCGATCAGACCGGTTCGGGCGTCGAGTTGCCGCAGCAGTGCGAACTCGCACGAGGCCGCAGCCGAGAGGTCGCTGGCGCTGTAGACGATCTGATCATCGAGTAGGAACACAGGGCGATTGTGCCATCGCTCACCGACAAGGCAACCCACCAGTAATCGCTCACGAGCCGCGGATATCGGTAGCGGCGTGCAGAATGACGATCATGCCTTTCTTCGACGGACGAACCGGTCAGGTGCACTTTCGGCATTGGCCGGCGGCAGGGGGTGCGGTGCCCACGGTGTCACTGGTCTTTCTGCACGGTCTCGGCCAGCACAGCGGCCAGTATCACCGCTTTGCGGGCGCAATGACGGCGTCGGGGATCGACGTGTGGGCGATCGATCACACCGGGCACGGTTTGTCAGAGGGTGATCCGGGAGTCGGGGCTCCGCTCTCCGATCTTGCTGCCGATGCAGCCGCGCTCGCTGACATCGCTTTGGCGGAACTGCCCGAAGTCCCGCAGGCGGTGATGGGCCATTCCTTGGGTGCGGTGACGGCGCTGACGATGCTGGCTCATCGCGATCACGATTTTGCCTCCGCAGTGCTGTGCGGCATTCCGCGCAGTGCGGTCGAGCAACACGGGTGGGCGGAACTCTCCGACGCGGGCATCCCAGTCCTGGTCGTTCACGGTACCGACGACCGGATCGCCCCGGTCGATCCCGTCCGGGACTGGGCGCGGACGCTGCGCAACGTCGAGATGCGCGAGTTCGAGGACGCCGGTCACGACCTGCTGCACGAGAAGGTTCACGCCAGTGTCACCAACGTCAGCCGTGAATTCCTTCTCGCGCATTCCAGGTAGTCCTCTCAGGAGAGCGCGCCGAGCACCTCTTTCGACGTGACGGGGTGCGAGAACATCGGGTAGTCGTAGGTGATCGCGTTCTCGTGTTCGGCGACCGAAGTTCCGGCTACACAATCGGTGAGTGTGATGACCCGGTAGCCGTTCTCGTATCCGGTGCGCATGGTCGATTCGACGCAGCAGTTGGTCAGGAAACCGCCGAGAAGTATCGTGCGAATTCCTTTGCTACGCAGAATGAAATCGAGGTTGGTGCTGGCAAAAGTGTCGAGTCCACGCTTGCCCTCGATGACGATGTCGCCGTCTTTCGGAGTGAGGTCGTCGACGATCGCAGCTCCCCAGGAACCCTTCACGAAGGCCTTTCCGTCGACGACGCCCTTGAGGATTCCGTACGGATGCGAGGTGATTTCGTTGTACCCCTCGGCGAAGGTGATCGGTGCGTGCATCACGGTGACACCCGCCGCACGGGCCGCATCGACCAGCGCGGCGGTGTTCGCGAGGAGTCCGTTCGATTCCATGACTGGTGCGACGGCCTCGTGAAGAACACCGCCCTCGGTGGTGAAGTCGTTCTGGTACTCGATGAGCACGACGGCGGTGGTCGCGGGATCCAATTCGAGCTTGTCGGTCATGGTCGGCACCTTCTCTGTTGTGGTCCGGGTCACGAATCTCCTCAATTAAACAGTTTGTCAGACAAGCAGGCAAGGGGTGGTAGCGTCGCGGCATGGATACGACTCCGTTGTCGCGCATGCCGCTCAGCCTTGCCGTGTCGGGACGAATCCGCGCTGCCATTCTCGACGGTTCACTCCCGGTCGGTGAGGCATTGCCCACCGAACAGGAACTTGCACAGACGTTCTCGGTGGGTCGATCGACGGTCCGTGAGGCCCTTCGGGTCCTGCAAGCGCAGGGATTGTTGACCGGCGCGGACACCACTTCTACTGCCAGGCCTCGGGTGACGCACGAGCATACGGCCGATTCCGCGGCCACAGCTCTCAGCACGGCGTTGCAGGTGGGTGCAGTTCCATTGGGCGATCTTGTCGAATTGCGAGTGCTGCTCGAAGCTGCTGCGCTGCGCACTGTCGTCGCGGTGCCGAACGGCGCCCGGGATGCGATCGAGCGGATGCGCGTCGCAACCCTTGCCGACGACTCGGTCGCATTCCACGACGCCGATGTCGACTTTCACGTTGCGCTGGCCGGAGCCGGCGGGAACAAGGCGTTCGGGTTGGTCATGACGGTTCTCCGCGACAGCATCGCCGGCTACCTGCTGAGTGAACTCGACTCGCGCGAGAACTCGGCGGCCACGCTCGGCGCACTGCTGGCAGAGCACGAGGGTATCGCCGACGCGATCGAGCGCGGCGCAGCTGACGAGGCCGCCGTTTTGGTCGAGCGCCATGTGCGCGGATTCTACGAAGGACGAACAAAATGACCACGAGTATCGATCTGTTGGGCGAGCGTCTGCAGAAAGCGGTGGGGGACAGGGCGACAACCGATCCCGACCGAATGGGTGCGTACGTCCGGGATCAATCACTGCTCACCGCAGCCGGAAGGCCCGCCGCGCTGGTCAAGGCGAAGACGGTCGACGACGTCGTTGCGGTCATGGCGGTGGCCCACGAACTCGCCGTTCCGGTGGTGACACGAGGGGCAGGTACCGGGTTGGCCGGCGCCGCCAACGCACTTGACGGATGCATCGTCTTGAGCGTCGCGGGCATGGATCGAATTCTCGAGATCGATCCTGCCGCGCGCACCGCCACGGTGGAGCCCGGAGTGATCAACGGTGACCTGGCGGAAGCTGCTGCACAGCAGGGTCTTTGGTACGTACCGGATCCGGGAAGCCGGTCCATCTCGAGTATCGGCGGCAACCTGGCGACAAATGCAGGCGGCATCTGTTGCGCCAAGTACGGCGTCACCGGTGATCACGTCGCGGCCCTGACAGCGGTACTGGCGGATGGGCGTGTGATCCGTACCGGTGCACGAACGCGCAAAAACGTTGCGGGGCTGGACCTGACACATCTGCTCGTCGGGTCGGAGGGCACTCTCGCGGTCATCGTCGAAGCCACGATGCGGTTGCGTACGGCGCCCACTGCCGCGACCACCGTCGTTGCGTTCTTCGATTCCGCGGAGTCCGCGATCGACGCCGTCCTCGCCGTGTCGGCGGTGGCCGAACCGTGTCAGATGGAGTTGATGGACGACGTCACCATCGGCGCCGTCAATCGGCTGACCAAGATGGGGCTGGACGAATCGGCCGGGGCGATGCTGCTCATCCAGTGCGACGGTAGGTCGGCGGCCGCCGAGGCAGCGGACTGCGCCGCGGCGTGCGAAAGCGCCGGGGCCCGAGAGGTTTTCCACACCGACGATCCGGTGGAAGGTGAAGAGTTCACCGCCGCGCGCCGCATGGCCTTGCCGGCTCTCGAGGCGTTGGGCACGGTACTTCTCGACGACGTCGCGGTGCCGGTGCCGGCGTTGCCGTCCATGTTGGAATGCATTCGTGAAGCGGCCGATCGCCACGGCGTCACGATCGGAACCTTCGGTCACGCCGCCGACGGCAATCTCCACCCGACCATCGTGTTCGACGCTGCCGAATCGGGTGCGCAGGATCGTGCGCGCGGAGCTTTCGACGACATCGTTGCCGGCGCACTGGCGTTGGGCGGAACGATCAGCGGTGAACACGGTATCGGGGTTCTCAAAGCGCCGTACATGGCGGACATGGTCGGCCAGACCGAACGCGAAATGATGCTTGCAGTCAAGGCCGCATTCGATCCGAAGAAGGTTCTCAATCCCGGACGAGGTATCTGAGCGGTTCGTCCGTGCCCCAGTCGCCGGAAATTGCGCTACCAGACGAACGTGTTGCCGCACGACGCTTTTCAAGTGACGATGGCCCTCATGAAGCTGTTGATGCTCGGAGGAACACGGTTCCTCGGCCACGCTCTCGTCGATGCCGCTTTGGCTCGGGGCTGGGAGGTGACAGTGCTCCATCGTGGGCTCACCGGAGCGCCACCACCTACAGCGGAGGTCCTGTTCGCGGATCGCACCGATCAGCGTGCGATGGTTGATGCGCTCGGTGATCGTCGATGGGATCTTGTCGTCGACACCTGGTCGGGTAGCCCCCGAGTGATCGGGGAAAATGCGCGCGTCTTACTCGGTCACGTCGACCGGTACGCATACATCTCCAGTGGATCCGTCTACCAATGGGGCTTGCACGTAGACGAGACCTCACCAGTGGTGGCCGCATCTGCGACCTCCGATGACTACAGCGATTACGCGTCCGCCAAACGCGGGGCCGAACTCGCTGTCCTGGAATCCTTCCCGGACGCGTTACTCGCGAGGGCAGGGTTGATCCTCGGCCCGCGCGAGGACATCGGGCGGTTGCCGTGGTGGCTGCAGCGTATCGCGGCGGGCGGACGTGTCGTTGCTCCCGGAGTGCCGACCAGACCGTTGCAGTACGTCGATGCCCGCGACATCGCAACCTTTGTCCTGTCCGGACTGGCCGCCGGGATCAGCGGGGCATACGACGTCATCAGCCCGTCCGGCCACACCACTACCTCCGGACTCCTCCAGGCGTGCGTGGTTGCCACCGGTTCGGACGCTGAACTCGTGTGGATCGACGAGGACAGGCTGGCGGCCGCTGGAGCGCAGCCGTGGACACAACTTCCGTGTTGGGTGCCGCAGGAGGGTGAGTTCGCGGGCTTCCTCGAAGCCGACACCGCCAAGGCGGGGCAAGCAGGGCTGCGGTGCCGGCCCGTCGAAGACACCGTGCGCGATACCTGGGAGTGGATGCAGCGGGAAACTCTGCCGACTCAGCGGGAGGATCGTGCGGTGCACGGCCTTCCATCCGAGATCGAAAAGGAACTACTCTCCGCCGGACAGTGAAACGAGTCTGGCCCGGTTCGCATTCGAACCGGGCCAGACTCGTGAAAGACGATCGATCAGGCGTACAGGTCGCTGATCTTGGTCTTGTGAGCTTCGTGAATGATGTTGCGCTTGAGCTTGAGCGTCGGCGTCAATTCACCGGTCTCCTGGGTGAAGTCGACCTCGAGGATCGTGTACTTCTTGATCTGCTCGGGGTTGGAGACCTTCTTGTTCGCGTCGGCAACGGCCGAGTCGATCTCGGCGATCAGGTCGGCGTTCTTCACCAGATCGGCAATCGGGGTGCCGGCGGGCAGGCCGTTGCGTTCGACCCAACCGGGCAGAGTCTCCGGATCGAGGGTGATCAGTGCACCGATGAACGGCTGACCGTCGCCGACGACGAGGCACTGGCTGATCAGAGCGTGCGCGCGCAGGGAATCTTCGAGGCCTGCCGGTGCGACGTTCTTGCCGCCCGCGGTGACGATGATTTCCTTCTTGCGTCCGGTGATGGAGACGTAGCCCTCGTTGTCGATCGAGCCGAGGTCGCCGGTGTGGAACCAGCCGTCGACGATGGATTCGGCAGTGGCCTTCTCGTTGTGCCAGTAGCCGGCGAACACGACCGGGCCCTGCAGGAGGAGTTCGCCGTCCTCGGCGATCCGTGCTGCATGGCCGTTGATCGGCTTGCCGACGGTGCCGACGCGCTGCGCGCTCGAGGTGTTGACGGTGATTGCGGCGCTGGTCTCCGTGAGTCCGTAGCCCTCGTAGATCGGGATGCCGACGCCGCGGAAGTAGTGGCCGAGGCGCGCGCCGAGGGCTGCGCCACCGGAGACTGCACGCTCGCACTCGCCACCCAGAGCTGCGCGCAACTTCGAGTAGACGAGCTTGTCGAATACCGCGTGCTTGAGCTTGAGTGCCAGTCCGGGGCCACCCTTTTCGAGGGATTCGCTGTATTCGATGGCGGTGGCAGCAGCCTTGTCGAAGATGCTGCCCTTACCGCCGTCGACTGCCTTCTGGCGAGCCGAGTTGTACACCTTCTCGAACACGCGGGGCACCGAGAGGATGAAGTTGGGCTTGAAGCCGGCGAACTGCTCGAGCAGCGTCGTCAGGTCCGACGTGTGGGCGACGGTGACCTTGGCGTCGAAAGCGCCGAAGGAGATCGCCCGCGCGAATACGTGGGCAAGCGGCAGGAACATCAGAGTCTTCTTGCCGGGGACCATGGACTCCGGCATCGCCAGGCGGCAGGCGTTGGACTCGGCGTAGAAGTTGGAGTGCGTCAGCTGGACACCCTTGGGGCGTCCGGTGGTTCCGGAGGTGTAGATCAGGGTCGCGGGCGAGGCGGCGGTGACCTGGTGACGACGAGTGTGCAGTTCTTCGTCGGTGATTGCCGAACCGCGACTGGACAGCTCGTCGATCGCACCCGACTCGATGACAAGAACCTCGCGGAGGGCTTCTGCGCCGTCGGTGACTTCCTTGTGAGTCTCCGCGTGCTTGGCCGTTTCGACGACCAGAAGTGTCGTCGCTGAATCCTCGAGGATCCACTGCGCCTGATCAGGGGAGGAGGTCTCGTAGATCGCGACGGTGCATCCGCCGGCAGTCCAGATGGCGTAGTCGAGAACGACCCACTCGTAGCGAGTCGCGGACAGGATAGCGACGCGGTCGCCGAGCTCGACACCTGACGCGATCAGGCCCTTGGCAACTGCGGAGACCTGCTTCGCGAATTCAGCTGCAGTGACGTCGACCCATCCACCGTTCGACGGCCTCTTGAACGGCACGAATGTGGGGTCTTCTTCGGCGTGACGGAACACGGAGTCGGCCATGGATACGTTCTCCGGAATTGAGAACGACTGTGGAACTGAGAACTCGCGCACTATTGACCCCTCCAGTGACTACTGACATTTCTGATGTGCATTGCATCACATTAGTCGTCATTTTGCACTGTCGTTACTATTCGGTAGAACTGGTCGGGCGCTGACCTGCAGTTTAGTGTGACCGTCTGTTTACAGGTACTCAGGCGACGTGTTGGAGCGTGCGACCGTGCACGGACAGCCACCGCCGAATTGCGTAGTCCAATCGGTCCGGATCCACTCCGAGTTGCTCTGCAGTAGCTGCAAGGATCTCCGAGGTGTCTCCCGGCAACTCGGTGGTGCCGAGTGTCGCGCTGATGAAGGTGTCGGCAGCGGTCCCCAGATCGGTGTGCGGAATTCCGGCCAACATCAACAGGTGGGCCCAGGTCACTTCGGAACCGTCTCCGCACGCGTCCACCCAGGCATGGTGAACGGCTTCGAGAGCGTTGTCGGAATCGGCGGCCGACAGCAGGTCCTCGACGCTGTTGATCCGCAAGTGATGGAGTTTCTCGGCGACCTGTTGGATGTGCCGTGCCTCGATCGGGACACCCGTCGCCGTGTAGCGACGCTTGTACGAGCCGATCTTGCCTGCCCACTGGTCCGAACTGCCGGCTTCCTCGAAGGTGCGGAGTAGTTCACGTGCGCCATCCGTGACGGGTTTGTCCTCGCGGGCTTTCCGGTACGCCAGGTAGCGATCGACGACGGTCACTTCGCTGTGACCCGACGTGGACTGAACGGATTCGATGATGCACAGGGCGAGGCTCTGTCGATAAGCGTCTGACGCAACCCAGGCGGAAGGGTCGCCCAGGCGGTCACGGCACGCAGCTGCGACGGCGTCGACGGTATCGGTCGAGATGGTCACGGTTCCTCCAGAAAGCCGAATTCTTTTTGTTCCATTTGGGCTATCGGCACCGAGGAGCGAAATGTTGCACACATCACAAAATCTCAGAGATCTCTTGGACTGTGCTCAGGCTGGAGAGGTGTGCACTCAGGCGAGGAAGGACAGCACTTCGTCGTCGCTGAGTTGATGAAAGTCCTCGAATGCAGCACCGACGCCGCCTAACAGGGCAGGAACGAAGGGGCAGACGACCCGATCGGCGGAGCACGCGATCACTCTCATGGCTTCGGGGGAGGCTACTGGGACCGCGACGATCACGGAGGCGGCACCCGCGGTGCGCGCGCATCGGCAGGCAACGGCGGCACTCGCGCCCGTAGCCATTCCGTCGTCGACGATCACCGCAGTGCGTCCGTGGAGGGAAACCGGGGTCCGCCCCTCGCGCAGGAGATGCGCCCGCCGTTCCAATTCGGTTCGCTCGTCGCGTTCGACGGCGACGAGTTCTCTTTTCGAGACGCGAACCGCTGCGATGACGTCGTGGTTGAGGACCCGCACGCCGCCCTCACCGATGGCGCCCATCGCCAGTTCCGGGTTGTACGGACTGCCGAGCTTGCGCACCACCACGATGTCGAGCGGAGCGTTCAGTGCCGCAGCCACCTCGGCTGCGACCGGAACTCCGCCGCGCGGGAGTCCGAGAACGACGGGCTTGTCGATACGCAAGGTCTCGAGCCGCCCGGCCAGAAATTTGCCGGCGGAAGATCGATCCCGATACTGGGTCACTGCGTTGTCCTCGAGAAGCTCGAACCCCGACCAGTTCGACGCTACTCGCTGCAGGTCACCGCGACGAGACTGTGAACCTCCGCAGCGCGAGAGCGGGATTCTTCTCGCGTACCTCGGCGATGCGAGCAGCCGAAACGAGTGCGGTGGCGACCCCGACCTGCTCGCCAAGTGAACACATCACGACGCCCATCGGGTCGACGATCATGCTGGCACCCGCGCCGCCGCGCGCGCTCTGATCTGCCGCTGCGATGTACATCGTGTTCTCGATGGCTCGGGCGCGCACGAGAGTGGTCCAGTGGTCTTCCTTGAGCGGCCCCGGCACCCACTGGGCGGGCAGGAGCAGGATGTCTGCGCCGACGTCGACGATGCGCCGGGTGACTTCCGGGAAGCGCAGGTCGTAGCAGGTCTGGAGGCCGAAGGTCAGGCCGTCGCACCCGAAAGTCTGCGGTTCGGTGATCTCGCCCGCGCGGATCACGGCTGACTCCTGGTAACCGAAAGCGTCGTAAAGATGCAGTTTCCGGTAGGTCGCCACCAGTTCGCCGTTCGGGTCCATCGCGACGAGGGTGTTGGAGATTCTGCTCACGTCGTCGATCCGCTCGTTCATTCCTGCCACGAGGAAGATTCCGAACTCCGCGGCGACCGACGCCAGCGCCGAACCGAATTCGCCGTCCAGGTCCTCCGCGGACTCGATCAAACGCTCATCCGTCTTCGGTGCGGTGAACATCGAGTATTCCGGCGCCACGACAACTTTCGCGCCGCGTGCTGCTGCATCGGAAGCCAGTGATCGCAGTGATTCGAGGTTGGCTTTCTTGTCCGTCCCCGGGGCGAATTGGGCAATCGCGACAACGGTCTGGGAGGGGGTGGCTGCGGTGGCTTCGGTCATGCTTCCTACGCTAGGCGAAACCCGCTGGGAGGGTGGATCTGTCGTAAATGCACCCCCGGTATGTCGTCGTGTCTATACTCTATCCGCTAAACTGCTGGTCAAATGAGTGATATTGAGCGTGACCCCGAACCCCCAACATTTGCCGACCTCGACATCGATGATCGGGTACTGAAGGCACTGTCAGACGTGGGCTACGAGTCGCCCTCGCCCATTCAGGCTGCCACCATTCCGCCACTGCTCGAAGGCAAGGACGTCGTCGGTCTCGCACAGACCGGTACCGGCAAGACCGCAGCCTTCGCAGTTCCCGTTCTGTCGCGGATCGACACGTCGATCAAGCAGACCCAGGCGCTGGTGCTTGCTCCCACGCGTGAGCTGGCGCTTCAGGTTGCCGAGGCCTTCGGCAAGTACTCCGCGCACATCCCCGGACTCAACGTCCTGCCGATCTACGGTGGCCAGAGCTACGGCGTCCAGCTGTCCGGACTGCGCCGCGGTGCGCACGTCGTCGTCGGTACGCCTGGTCGTGTCATCGACCATCTCGAAAAGGGCACCCTGGATCTGACCAATCTCAAGTACCTCGTTCTGGACGAGGCCGACGAGATGCTCAAGATGGGCTTCCAGGAGGACGTCGAGCGCATCCTCCGCGACACCCCCGGCGACAAGCAGGTCGCTCTGTTCTCGGCAACGATGCCCGGCTCGATTCGCCGGATCTCGAAGCAGTACCTGAACAATCCGGTCGAGATCACCGTCAAGTCCAAGACGTCGACCGCCTCGAACATCACGCAGCGCTACATTCAGGTTGCTCATCAGCGCAAGCTCGATGCACTGACCCGAGTCCTCGAGGTCGAGGCATTCGAGGCGATGATCATCTTCGTGCGTACCAAGCAGGCCACCGAAGACCTGGCGGAGAAGCTGCGGGCCCGCGGGCACTCGGCTGCCGCGATCAACGGCGACATCGTCCAGGCACAGCGTGAGCGGACCATCGGTCAGCTCAAGAACGGCGCCCTCGACATCCTCGTCGCGACCGACGTTGCCGCTCGAGGCCTCGACGTGGATCGAATCTCCCACGTCGTCAACTACGACATCCCGCATGACACGGAGTCGTACGTCCACCGCATCGGTCGTACCGGCCGCGCCGGTCGTCAGGGTGACGCGTTGCTGTTCGTCGCCCCGCGTGAGCGTCATCTGCTCAAGTCCATCGAGAAGGCGACCCGTCAGCCGCTTGCGGAGATGCAGCTTCCCAGTGTCGACGACGTCAACGCCCAGCGCGTGGCCAAGTTCGGTGACTCCATCACCGAGAGCCTGGCCTCGGAGAATCTCGCGATGTTCCGCAAGATGATCGAGGACTACGACCAGGAACACGACGTTCCGCTCATCGACATCGCTGCCGCTCTGGCGTTGCAGTCGCGCGACGGCGAAGCATTCTTGCTTTCTCCCGAGCCGCCGGCACCGCCGCGTCGTGAGCGCGAGCCTCGTGAACCACGTCCTCCCCGTCGTTTCGACGATGGCCCGGCCCCGCGCTCGCGTGGGCCCGAGGGCCAGGAGCTGGCCGCGTACCGCATTGCAGTCGGCAAGCGTCACCGCGTCGTTCCGGGTGCCATCGTCGGTGCCATCGCCAACGAGGGTGGGCTTCGTCGAAGCGACTTCGGGCACATCAGTATTCGTCCGGATCACAGCATCGTCGAGCTGCCGGCAGACCTCTCCAACGAGACTCTCGAAGCTTTGCGTCGCACACGCATCTCCGGCGTCCTGATCCAGTTGCAGCCTGATTTCGGCCCGCCGCAGGGACGTCCGAGTGGCCGTGGCGACCGTGGTGGACGTGACGACCGCCGCGGTGGCGGACGCGATCGCTACAACGACTGACCTACAGCTTCAACGACTGTCATGAAGACTGAAACAGGCGCTGCCCTCCGCGAGGGAGGACAGCGCCTGTTTTCTGTGTGGGGGGCAAGGCGCTGCGCGGTATCAGATCGGCGTCGGTGCGAGGGCGCCGTTCTTCCGGGCGTTGGTGTCGAACTGCGTGCGGTACAGCTCGGCGTAGCGGCCACCGCGCGCGAGCAGTTCCTCATGGTTGCCGCGCTCGACGATCTGGCCTGCTTCGACGACAAGGATCAGGTCCGCGGAACGGATCGTCGACAACCGGTGAGCGATCACCACCGCAGTCCGCCCGGCGAGTGCTTCGCCGAGTGCTTCCTGAACCGCAGCTTCCGACGTCGAGTCGAGATGCGCGGTGGCCTCGTCCAAGATGACGACGCGAGGCTGGGCCAGGAGCAGGCGTGCGATGGTCAGGCGTTGACGCTCGCCGCCCGAGAGGCGGTATCCGCGTTCACCCACCACCGTCTCCAATCCGTCGGGTAGCGACGCAACCAGGTCGGTGAGCCGTGCGCGCTCCAGAACCTCACGCAGATCTTCTTCGGTGGCATCCGGTCGCGCGAGGAGCAGGTTGGATCGAAGGCTCTCGTGGAACAGGTGCCCGTCCTGCGTGACCATGCCGACGGTCTCCCGGATGGAATCGGCACTGAGGTCGCGGACGTCGACGCCGCCCAACTCGACCGAACCGGAGTCGATGTCGTAGAGGCGCGGAATCATCTGCGCCACGGTCGACTTTCCGGCACCGGACGTGCCGACCAAGGCGACCATCTGTCCTGCTTCGGTGCGGAACGACAGGTCGTGCAACACGTCCTCGCCGCCGCGGGTGTCGAGGATCGCGACTTCCTCCAGGGACGCGAGAGACACCTTGTCCGCGGATGGGTAAGCAAAAGTGACGTTCTTGAACTCGACGGACACCGGGCCCTGCGGCACCGTGCGTGCATCGGGCTTCTCGGTGATGAGCGGCGCCAGATCGAGAATCTCGAATACCCGCTCGAAGCTGACCAGGGCGCTCATGACGTCCACCCGGGCGCTGGCCAGTGCGGTCAACGGTGAGTACAGCCGCGTCAACAACAGTGCCATCGCCACGACGGCGCCGGCGTCCAACTGTCCGCGCAGCGCGTAGAAGCCGCCGAGTCCGTAGACGAGGGCAAGAGCAAGGGCCGAGACCAGCGTCAGTGCTGTGACGAAGACGGACTGCAGCATTGCGGTCCGGACTCCGATGTTGCGCACACGCCTGGCGCGAACCGCGAACTCCGCAGATTCTTGCGGCGGGCGGCCGAACAGCTTGACCAGAGTCGCGCCGGGAGCGGAGAACCGCTCCGTCATCTGGGTGCTCATGAGCGAATTATGGTTGGCTGCTTCACGATTGAGTGCTGCAAGTTTTGCGCCCATGCGCCGTGCGGGGATGACGAAGATCGGGAGAAGTAGCAGCGCGAGGACGGTGATCTGCCAGGAGATCCCGAGCATGACGATCAGCGTGATCACCAGGGTGACCAGATTGCTGACCACTCCGGACAAGGTGTCGCTGAAGGCGCGCTGAGCGCCGATGACGTCGTTGTTGAGACGGCTGACCAGTGCTCCGGTTCGAGTTCTGGTGAAGAACGCGATGGGCATCTTCTGGACGTGATCGAAGACGGTGGTGCGCAGATGCAGGATCAGGTCTTCGCCGATGCTGGCCGAGAGCCACCGGGTCAACAGGCCCAGAGCGGCTTCGAGAAGTGCTACCAGTGCGATCAGGGCGGCAAGTTTGACGACCACGTCGACGGCGTCGCCGCCGACTATCGCGTTGACCACACGCCCGGCCAGGACAGGTGTTGCCACGGCAAGCGCAGCAGTGACGACACTCAGTACGAGGTACCAGCTGAGGTTGCGTTTCTGTGGAACTGCGAACGTCGCGATCCGCTTCAGTGTCGCCTTCGAGAACGGGCGCCGATCTTCTTGCGCGTGCATCGCGTTGTACATCGCGTTCCACGCGGTGACTTCCATACTCATGACTTCGCCCCTCCGGTCGCCGGCCACGAAGATTACGTGGCCGGTACGACACGAAGGTAGAACCTCAACCAAACTTCAGGTCAAGTGCGGCCTCAGCGGGCCACGTCGACCACCACGCGAGGAGGGTCGCTGAGCGTCGTGACCGTGAACGGCTGCTTCTCGGTCACGCCGATGAACGACTGCGTGACTCCCTCGAAGACGTTGGACCCGTTGACCTCGGTCACGACTCCGCCGACGCCGGGGACCGGGTTGGGGCCGGAGTACTGCTCGACTCCGCTGTCGAAGGGATATGCGGAACCGTCGATCAGGACCTGGATCACTGCGGCACCCTTGATGTCCACGGGCTTACCGCTGCCTTCCTGCGTCGCCGCGTCGACGTACTTGACGCGCCAACCGGGTGTGCCGGTTCCGCCCATTTCGTAGACGACACGATCGAATCCGTCGTGCTCGCCCACTCTGATGTCGACGACGGTGAGCTTGGATTCGGTGCCCGCAGCCGACGTCTTGTCGGAGCTGTCCGTCGGGACTGGTTCTGTGGTCGACGCTGCTGCACTCGAGGTCGAGGTCGAGGTGACGGCCGAGGTGGCTGCCGTGGGAGTGGTCTCCGCGTCCTGCGAACAGGCAGTCAGGCTCACGCCCACTGCGATGGCAGCGACAGCGGCAAATGATCTCGTCCGGTTCGTTGTCATGACTCGATCGTAGGGCTCGCGTTATCGGGATCCGCGGCGGCGGTGCCCGGAGTTACCTAACCGATATCGCCGTCGACATAGAGCCACTTACCCTCTGTTCGCGCAAATCGACTGCGTTCGTGGAGCATTCCCCGCTCGCGTCCGAATGTGTAGTGAGCGCGAAATTCCACGACGCCGTCGGAATCGAACAGCCCGCCCCGTTCGGTGTCCAGGATCTCCAACCGGAGCCATTTCTGGTCGGGGTCGAGATCGAGTTGGGCTGGGCGATGGTCGGGATGCCAAGTCTGCGTGAGATATTCGTCGTCCATCACAGCGAAAGCCGTGTAACGCGAACGCATCAGGGTTTCGGCGGTCGGTGCGTGCGCTACTCCGCTGATGTACTTGCCGCAGCATTCGGCCAACGCGTTGCCGCTGCCGCACGGGCACGGATCGGTCGGATTGGGTGTGGTGGGGCGGCGCGAAGTCACCGCCCCATTACAGCACGCGAACTCAGACCAGTTTGTGTTCGCGGTTCTCCCAGTACGGTTTGCGGAGGTCGCGTTTGAGGATCTTTCCGGTGGGATTGCGGGGAAGAATCTCGACGACGTCGATACTGGTCGGGCACTTGAACTTTGCGAGGCGTTCCTGTGTATAGGTGATCAGTTCGGCTTCGTCGATCTGCGCTTCGGCAGTGAGAACCACGACAGCCTTGACGGTTTCACCCCAACGGTCGTCGGGAACGCCGATGACCGCGACCTCGGCGATTGCCGGATGCTCCACCAGTACTCGTTCGATCTCGGGGGAGTAGACGTTCTCGCCGCCGGTGATGATCATGTCCTTGAGGCGGTCCTCGACGAAGACGAAGCCGCCGGAGTCGGCGCGGCCCATGTCGCCGCTACGTAGCCACCCGTCTGCGGTAATCGTTTCGGCCGTCGCCTCAGGCTTGCCCAGGTATCCGGGTGTGCACTGTTCGGATCGCCACCACAGTTCACCGGTCGTTCCGGTGGGCACGTCCTCGAGCGTGACGGGGTCCACCACGCGCATCTCGACGCCGGGGATCGCCGTACCTGCTGATGCCATGCGCTCGACCTGCGACTCGTCGCGGTGAACGTCCGGCATCAACGCGGTAATGACGCCTGCCATTTCGGTCATGCCGTAGACCTGCACGAATTCGGTGTCCGGCCACGCTGCGAGTGCCGCGCGCAACAGTGGGAGCGGCATGGGGGCGGCGCCGTAGGTGATGCGTTTGAATGCTTTGAAGGCGGCGACCGCCTGCTCGCCTGCGGCCAGGACTCCGGCAATGACCGGTGGGACGAGAAAGGCGATGTTGGCTCCGGCGGCGAGACCGGCGAAGATCGACGGTCCGTCGGCTTCTCTCGTGAAGTAACAGCGGCCACCGGTGTGAATTGCCATGATGGCGTAGCACGTTCCGCCGACGTGGAACATCGGCATCGCGATCAAGAATCGGTGATCCTCGTGGGCCGGCAGGATTTCGAGGACATTGTTGCTGTGCGCGAACAGGTTTCGATGCGTGAGCTGGACACCCTTGGGGCGACCGGTCGTCCCGGAACTGTAGAGAACCAGAGCGGTGGCATCGGGGCTCACCTCGGGGCGGGAGTGCAGCGGTGTGACCTCGTCGATCCACGGCTCGAATTCGTCGTGTTCACCGCCGACGGCGAAGATCGATTCGACGGCCGTCAAGCGGTCTCGCATCGCGACGACCTGGGGGAGTAGTTCGCTGCCGACGAACAGAATGCGAGCGCCACAGTCCGCGAGAACGTAATCCAGCTCTTCGCTCGAAAGTCGCCAGTTGGGAACGACATTCGCGGCGCCGAGCAGTGAGGCGGCGTAGGTGACTTCGAGACAGGACAGATGATTCTTGTCGACGAACGCGACAGTGTCGCCGGCACCGATGCCTGATTCGGCGAGGGCGGCGGCGATACGCAAGATGCGGTCCCGCCACTGAGCCCACGTGAATTCGGTCCCTTGGAAGGTCATCGCTGCTTGATCAGGCTTGACCGTCGCCCAGTGCTCTAGCCGATCGAAAATGATTCCAGCGGTGGCGTCGGACATTCGGCCGCCTCTCTCGTGTGATTGGTGTCACAAGGTTAATGTGCGCCCGGTCTTCGTATCGCTGTTTCCAGTCAATGCGCACAAGCATGAGGGGTCGCATTCCCCCGACCCTGACCGGCTCGGCCGCAGATATCAGGGTGGTCCCCGATGGCGGGCGCGCCCGCCACCCGACAGGATGGAACCAACCATTGCGGGCGTCCGTGTTTTCACGGGCGCCCGTCACGCCCGCAAAGTAGCACCGAAGTGAACAGGAAAGGCGATCATGAGTTCGCACGCCCAGGATGTCGCGGCCCGCGCAGTCGGCCTGTCCAAGACCTACGGCACCGGAGATACCCAGGTGCACGCCCTCAGTTCGGTGTCCGCAGATTTCGCCCGCGGTGAGTTCACGGCGATCATGGGGCCGTCCGGTTCCGGTAAGTCGACGCTGATGCATTGCCTCGCCGGTCTGGATTCCGCCAGTTCGGGTTCTGTTCTCATCGGTGACACGGAACTCACGACGCTTTCCGACAAACAGATGACCCAATTGCGACGCGATCGCATCGGTTTCGTTTTCCAGGCGTTCAACCTGGTGCCGACCCTGACCGCGCTCGAGAACATCACGTTGCCGCTCGACATCGCGGGACGCAAAGCGGACCCGACCTGGTTGAACAGCGTCCTGACCAAGCTGGGTCTCGGGGATCGCCTCGATCATCGGCCGGGAGAGCTCTCGGGTGGTCAGCAGCAGCGTGTGGCGTGTGCGCGTGCGCTGGCGGGTCAGCCGGAGATCATCTTCGGCGACGAGCCGACCGGAAACCTCGATTCGAAGTCCTCCGGTGAGGTGCTCTCGATCCTGCGGGCGGCCGTCGACGAGTTCAACCAGACCGTGGTGATCGTGACGCACGATCCGCGGGCAGCGGCGTATGCCGACCGGGTGGTGTTCCTCGCGGACGGCAAGATCGTCGACGAATTGCGCGAGCCTACGGCGGATTCGGTCCTCGACCGGATGAAGCGTCTGGACGCTCCGCAGGCGGTCGTGAACGTGGAAGCCGGGGCTTGAGCACATGGCTTCGGTAAGTAACTCGCCGATGCGCAAGGTTTCCCTGCGCAACTTGGCGGCACACAAGGTGCGACTTGCGCTGACGGTTCTCTCCGTGGTGCTTGGCACGGCTTTTGTCGCGGGGTCGTTCGTTTTCACCGACACCCTCCAGAAGACTTTCGATTCGATCTTCGAGAACACCGCCCAGGGCGTCGACGTCCGGGTATCGATGGAAGAGCGCAACACCAGTGGCGTCCCGGTCGAGGATGTCGACAAACTTGCCGCAGTCGACGGCGTTCGAGCGGTAGCCCCGGCCGTCAGTGGACAGATCGTCCTGATCAACGCAGACGGCGGCGCTGTTCAGACCGGCGGCGCGCCGAGTATCGGTCAGTCCTACCTACCGCCGGGCCAGGCGATTGCCGAACCCGACACCTTCGTCGAGGGCGCGCCTCCGACGCAGACCGGTCAGGTCGCGCTGAACACCAGCGCCGCCGAGCGAGCCGGACTGAAGGTGGGGGACTCCGCCAAGGTTCTGGCACCGGCCCGCGGAATCGTGGACGTGACGTTGTCCGGTATCTACGAGGGGGCGGGCAGTGACACCGGCGGGTTCATCGGCGCGCTCTTCACCGACGAGCAGGCCCGTGGACTCTTCACCGACGGCCAACACGTCGAGTACATCGACGTCGCGGGCGACGGGGTGTCGCAGACGGAACTGCAGCAACGCGTCGAGCAGGTTTTCCCCGATCTCAAGGTGCAGACCGGCGACCAGGTTCGTGAGGAGACCAAGGCCGAGGTCGACTCGGCGCTGAGCTTCATCAACTACTTCCTGTTGGCGTTCGGCGCGATTGCTCTGCTCGTCGGAACGTTCATCATCTACAACACCTTCTCGATGATCGTGGCGCAGCGTCTTCGTGAGCTGGCGCTGCTGCGTGCGATCGGTGCGAGCCGAGCGCAGGTCGGCCGTTCGGTGGTCACCGAGGCGCTCGTGGTCGGACTCATCGGCAGCATCATCGGTCTGCTCGGCGGTATCGGTCTCGCCTACGGATTGCGCAGTCTCCTCAACACATTCGACGTCGGTCTGCCGGAAGGCCCGCTCCAGGTGGGTGCCCGCACGATCATCGTCGCGTTGGTGGTCGGCGTCGTCGTCACGACGCTCAGCGCTTACGCCCCGGCTCGTCGTGCGTCGAAGATCCCGCCGGTGGCGGCCATGCGTGAGGAGTTCGCCTCCACCGGCGACTCACTGCGAGTGCGGACGTTGATCGGTGCGATTCTCGGCGTGATCGGTGTGGCACTGCTCGTGTTCGGCTCTCGCGGTACCGGCGGCGGCGCGGCGCTGATCGTAGGCCTCGGTGCGTTCTCGTTGATCATCGCGGTGCTTCTCGGGGCTCCCGCGCTGTCGCGGCCGATCGTCGGCGCGCTCGGTGCCGTGTTCGCCAAGCCGTTCGGTGCCATCGGGCGATTGGCTCGTACCAATGCGGTGCGCAATCCCCGTCGCACGGCCGCAACGGCATTCGCGTTGACTCTCGGTCTGATGCTGGTGACGGTCATCGGAGTGTTCGGTTCCTCGGCCAAGGCGAGCATCAATGCTCTTGTCGACGTGGGTGTTTCGGCCGACTACATCCTGACCGGTCCCAACGCGATCGGCGTGCCGCGAGGTGCGGCCGACGCGGTCCGACAAGTGCCCGACGTGCAGAGCGCGACGTCGTTGCACGGAGTGCGTGCGAAGGTCGACGGTGAGGACGAGCAGGGCGCTTCGTTCGACGGCCCGATCGAAGGCGTGCTCGAATACAAGATCCTCGAGGGCACGGTCGATCTGACCGGCAACAACATGCTCGTCTCGAAGTCGACTGCGGACGACAAGGGCTGGACTGTGGGTTCGACCCAGACGTTGACCGGTCCCGGCGGCGTCGAGTACCAGACGGTTGTCGCGGGAGTGTTCGAGGACAACCAGCTGATCGGCTCGTGGATCGTCTCGGACGAGGCGTATCGGAAGCTGATGCCGGCCGAGAGTCTGCCGGACTTCGTGGTTCTGGTGAAGGCGAAGCCTGGCGCGGATCTGACAACGCTGCGATCCGAGCTCGAAACGGCCACGGAGAAGTACGTCGTCGTCCAGGTGCAGGATCGTGAGGAGTTCAAGGGAACTCAGGGCCAGCAGATCAACACGTTGTTGGCGATCCTCTACGGACTGCTTGCACTCGCGGTCGTGATCGCAATCCTGGGCATCATCAACACCCTGGCACTCTCGGTGGTCGAGCGGCGACGAGAAATCGGAATGCTGCGAGCTGTCGGCATGCAGCGCGGACAGATGCGACGCACGATCTACCTCGAGTCGGTGCTCATCGCGGTGTACGGCGCGGCGGTCGGAGTTGTTCTCGGCATCGCGTTCGGTTGGGCCTTCGTGAGCACTCTCGCGGATCAGGGCCTCGACAAGATCACGATCCCGTGGGGTCAGGTGGTCGGAATGCTGATCGGCTCGGGTGTGGTGGGTGTCTTGGCGGCGCTGTGGCCGGCCAACCGAGCGGCCAAGACAAAGCCGCTGGAGGCGATTGCAGACATGTAGGGCCTTCGGCCCCCGTGCGCACTTTTGGTAGCGGTAACAGCCGAAAGTGCGCACGGTACCGTTGCCACATGAGCACCCTTCAAGAAGTCGGCGAACGTGAATCCTGGCGCTGCTGGCTGTGTGATGAACCGGTCGATCCCGACATGTCCGTCAATGATCCGCGCGGCCCGAGTATCGACAGCATCAACACCGCAAAAAAGGGTGGCAAGACCAAAGGTGGCGTCGAACGCTTGGCGCACCGCGCATGCAACACCAAGAAGGGTGCGGTCAAACCTGTTGTGGAATGGCCGGATCGGCTGTTCGTCGTGGATCCCGCCCCGATCATCGGGGTCGTGGAGCAGCTCGAGCGCAAGGGTGGCCGCGTCGCCGTCGCTCGCTGCCCCGGCAAGGACGACGCCCAGGAAGCGTCGGATTGGCTGATCGATCGGTTGTCGCGTCTGGCTCCCGCGTTGAATGTCGAAACAAGCATCGACGCCGCGGGCGGGGGTTACCTGTTGGTCCTGAAAACCGTGTAGGAGGTCGGCCCCGAGTGCCGTCTTTTGCGGTACCTGTTCCGCCTCCATAGCTGTCGGGGTACGGTCGAACCGAACATGAATCCGGTTTCGAGTGCGAAGGAATCCCGATGAACCTGGCATTGACCGACGAGGAACTAGCGTTCCGCGACGAGATGCGGACGTTCTTCCGTACGCAAATCCCCGCGGACATCAGGGAGGCGTACGCCCACGGCGAGGAGTTGGGGCGCGACCGTATGGTCGAGGCGCAGCAGATCCTCAACGCTCACGGTCTGGCGGTACCGCACTGGCCGGTCGAGTGGGGCGGCAAGGACTGGACCCCGGTCCAGCACAACATCTGGCTCGACGAACTGCAGCTTGCGTCGGTTCCCGAACCGTTGGCGTTCAACGCCAACATGGTCGGTCCGGTCATCGCGGCCTTCGGCTCGCAGGAGCAGAAGGAGAAGTTCCTTCCGGCGACTGCGAACCTCGACATCTGGTGGTGCCAGGGATTCTCCGAACCCGAGGCCGGTTCCGATCTCGCTTCGCTCAAGACTCGCGCGGTCCGCGACGGAGACGACTGGGTCATCAACGGCCAGAAGACGTGGACGACGCTGGGACAGTACGCCGACTGGATTTTCTGCCTCGTGCGCACCAATCCCGATGCGCCCAAGCGTCAGGCCGGCATCTCGTTCATCCTTGTCGATCTGAAGACGCCTGGCGTCACGGTCCGCCCGATCAAGCTGATCGACGGCGGCTACGAGGTCAACGAAGTGTTCTTCGAGGACGTCCGCGTTCCGGGAGAGAACCTGGTCGGTGAAGAGAACCAGGGCTGGGGCTACGCCAAGTTCCTGCTCGGCAACGAGCGCACCGGTGTCACCCGCGTCGGGTTCTCGAAGGTTCGTCTGGCCCAGGCCAAGGCCCGCGCTGCCGAGGTCAAGGTCGGCAACGGAACACTGCTCGAAGATCCGCTCTTCGCTGCGCGCCTCGCCGAACTCGAAAACGAATTGCTTGCCCTCGAGCTCACTCAGCTCCGGGTGGTCGCCAGTTCCGCTGACGGCCAGCCGAACCCGGCGTCGTCGCTGCTCAAGCTTCGTGGCTCCGAATTGCAGCAGGCGAGCGTCGAACTGCTGATGGACGTGGCCGGCCCTGATTCACTGCCGTACGACGCGGGCAGCGACATCGCCTCCGCGAGCTGGGCGCAGCACACTGCCCCGACGTACCTGAACTACCGCAAGGTATCCATCTACAGCGGATCGAGCGAAGTGCAGCGCAGCATCATCGCCTCCTCGATCCTCGGATTGTGAGGCGTGGCATGGACTTCGAACTCAACGACGAACAAAAACTTCTCCGCGACACCACCAAGGATCTCCTCGCGCGTAGCTACGACGCCGAGAAGCGCAACGCGATCATCGACTCCGATCCCGGGTGGAGCCCGCAGGTCTGGAAGCAGTTGGCCGAGGTCGGCTTGCTCGGCCTGACATTCTCCGAGGACGACGGCGGCATGGACGCCGGCCCAGTGGAAATCGGCGCGGTCATGACCGAGATCGGTCGACGCTTGGCACCCGAGCCGCTACTCGACGCGGTCGTGACGCCGGGCGGGCTCATCTCCGAAGGGGGCAGCGCAGAGCAGCGCTCGTCGATTCTTCCCGGAGTGGCCGAGGGCACCACGTTCCTCGCGTTCGCCGACCAGGAACCCGGAATCCGTTGGCCGGCAACCGAACGGGCTACCGCGGCGGCCCAGGTCGACGGCGGCTGGACCATCACCGGTATCAAGAATCCCGTCGGCCACGGCGCGACGGCGGACATCTTGGTCGTGAGCGCTGCGCTCCCCGGCGGTGGCGTCGGACTGTTCCTCGTCAAGAGCGATGCCTCCGGTTTGGTACGCAAGTCCTACGCCACTCACGACGGGTTGCGCGGGGCGCAGATCGAGTTCACCGATACGCCGGCCGAAGCACTCGGTGAGGGCGGTGACGCTACTGCTCTGATCCAGGCCGCGCAGATCCGTGAGCAGGCCGCGCTGTGCGCCGAGGCTGTCGGAGCGATGGAAGAGGCGCTACGCCTGACCACCGAATACCTCAAGACGCGTAAGCAATTCGGGGTTCCCCTCGCAAAGTTCCAGACACTGACACACCGCGCCGCCGACCTGTACGTCTCGCTCGAGTTGGCACGCAGCATGAGTCTGTACGCAACGATGTCCCTTGCCGACGGCGTCGTCGATCCAGTGATCGCTTCGCGGGTGAAGTTGCAAATCGGGCGTTCGGCTCGGCTCATCGGCCAGGAGGCGATCCAGATGCATGGTGGTATCGGTATGACCGCGGAGTACCCGGTGGGGCACTACGTGAGCCGACTCGTCGCCATCGAGCACACCCTCGGCAGCACCGAAGATCACCTCCGGGTGTTGGCCGCCGGTGTGGCTGATCACGAGATGGTCAGCGTGGTCTGATCTTTCACGAACAACGAAGGGGCCGCATTCCGTTCTGAACTGGTCCCCGATTGTTGGACTGGCCAAACAAGAGTCTAGGCGGCGAGGGTCTGGGTTCGGTATTGCACCGGACTCAGGCCCTCGAGCCTTGTGGAGACACGTTCGGTGTTGTACCAGGGGATGTACTCCTCCAGTGCCCTAACCAGCGCATCTATGTTGAAGTATCGAACGTGGTGAAAGACTTCCTCTTTGAGATGGCCGAAGAAATTCTCGATCACGGCGTTGTCGAAGCAGTTGCCCTTCCTCGACATCGACTGGGTCGCACCGGAATCGGCGAGCAGACGCCGCCAGGACATGTGCTGGTATTGAAACCCTTGATCCGAGTGCACCATTGGCGCTTGCCCGTCTTCGAGGGACTCAATCGCCGCACGCAGGGAACTGTTAGTCAGCTGCAGGTTCGGTGACGTACCGACCGAGTAGGAAATGATTTGTCGGTCGAAAAGGTCCATCACCGGCGAGAGATACAACTTCTGTTCACCGACACGGAATTCGGTGACGTCGGTGACCCACTTCTGATTAGGCGCGCTGGCGAAGAAGTCGCGATCGAGCACATTCGGTGCAATCTTGCCGACCTCGCTCCGATAGGAGTTGTACTTCTTCTTCCGCCGCACCTGGCAACGCAGCCCGAGTTCCCGCATCAGCTTGAGCACGGTCTTCTTCGCCACCTGCCATCCGGACCGGGTCAGCACACAGTGGATGCGGCGATGCCCGTACCGGCCGTGGGCCCTGTCGAATTCCTCCGTGATCGCGGTCTTCAACTCGGCGCGGCGGTCCGGATCGCGCAGTCGCGCCTGATGGTAAAAGAACGTGGACCGGGCGAGCCCGGACACGGCGAGAAGCACCTCGAGGTGGTACTGCGCCTTGAGGGAGACGACGGCACGGACCTTCACCGTCGTTCCTGCGCCCTCAAGGCGCGCAATTTTCCCAGATACGCGACCTCCGCCCGCAATCGCTCATTCTCAGCCCGCAACCGCGCCACCTCGCTCGGTACCGATCGAGCAGATCCCGGCGGGCGTCCTACACGTTTCGACCGCAACCCGTCTTCGCCCTCGTTGCGGTACTTCCGCGCCCATGTTTCGATCAACTTCGGAGAGGACAAGCCGAACTCGCGGGCGAGCGCAACCTTCGTCTCGCCGGCCAGGAAACGCTGCACCACCTCGACCTTGAACTCGAAGGAGAACGCCCGCTTATTAGGCATGGTCACCAACGCTCCTATGCCTCGAACACACCACCGGTCGTGCAAACGGCTCACTGCAGACAGGCTCACTCCCAACTGTGCAGCGACCGCCTGCCTGCCTAATCTTGCCTCGAACAACGCTACCGCTTCGCCGCGCTGAACCTCAGTCAACGAACTTCGTGCACGCATAAAACTGCTCCCCAAGCGTCGGAACTGAATTTCTCAGTCCAACTCCTGGGGAGCAGTTCATTCCAAGGATGCGGCCCCTTCGTCGTTCAGCGGTGATTACGCAGGACGTCCAAGCGGAGTCGGCGCTGCTCGATGTTGACGGCGCTGTCGGTGAATGCTTGTTGCCACCCGGGGTCGCTCGTTCGTGCCGCCGCGTCCTGCAGAAGCGGTACTGCGTCGAAAGGGAAGCGCGCCTGCACGCTTCGCAGGGTGGAAAAGTGACTGTGACGCGAGTGGATGCCCAAGTCCTCACCCGTCGCAGCATGATCCAGAGCTTCGTTCTCCAAGGCATTCAACAACTTTTCGGCGACGGCCAGGGGCCATGGGCGGTCGATGCCGTCGAGCAGTGCGCTGCCGTCGACGCCCAGAAGGTACTCGTCCGCGTGTCCGGCGACGATGTACTCGACACGCTCGCGTGGGTCCGCGATGGCGACGATTCTCCGGTCCGTCGTGCGCCCGTCCCGCTCCAGAAATGCCGATGCCCACGCGGTGTTCTTCTGGAGAACGGTTGCGGCAGTCCATGATTCGATCATCACCGCGCGCCATTGCTTCTCGATGGGGATGGTGAGGGCCTCGCGTGGCGAACCGGCCATAGATTCCCACAGAGTCAGCGGAGTGGCGGTCACGACTTGCCGTAACCACCATCGCCGGATGCCCTTGTTCTTGTAGTGGACGTCTTCGATGCCGTCACGAAATGCGAGGTCGTCGAGCGAGCCGGGCAATCGGACGGCAAGGCGCGGCCGCAAGGGCTTCGTCTCGAGCCGCACCCAGGACCGAGCCCGAGTGACCATTCGAGAGGCAAACGGAGATCGGGGGAGTTGCCGTAGTAGTTGAATTGCACGCTCACGGACCCGCACGGCTGGATCGTCGAGTGCACGCTCGAGGAGCGCGTAGTCGTGTTCACCCAGCCCGACGTCGAGATGGTCGAGGAAGTGCAGCCGGCTTGCCGTGGCCTCGTCGTCCCAAGCGATCTCGAGCTCTTCGCTCGCCAGTTCCGGGTCGACCGTACGTATGTAATCGAACCAGGCCGTACGGTCGTCCGGATCGGGCGAAAGCCACAGCTCGTCCCGGCGTGATCCGATTCGTCGTAGCTGGGCCCAATCCGGGTTCTGCTCCGCCAGGTACTGCCCGCGTCGACCGGCGAGGCGAAGTAGCGCCTCGCGGTGCTCGGGATACTTCAGCGCGGCTTCCATGAAGAGCGGGACACTGGCCGCGGGCGCGAGGAATCCGCGTTGGTCGGCCATCGCGAACCATTCCGCGAGAGTCCAGGAACGTACCTGCAACAAAGACTGGAGTTGTTCGATCGCGAGATCTGGAAGCAGCGGTTGAACTGCTGGATCAGTCTTCGGTGCGCGCGAGTGACCTGCGTGCGCGTCTGATCGCAGGGAGGTCACCCGCCTACGGTATGGCAGAGGTACGTCGACTTTGGGGGCAGGGTCGGCCTGGGCTCACACACGGTGTCCCGGCCGCGTGCTCACGCTCAGTCGTGTTCGGTCCGCACGGAAGAGGTCTACCGAGTACTCGACGGGACGCTCATGCTGGTCGTAGCCGATTCGTTCCAGCTTGAGCACCGGGGCCGGCATCGGTTGTCCGAGAAGCGTCGACACCGAGGAGCTGACTTCTGCCAGTTCGATGGATTCGTCGGTGGCCGAGATGTCGATTCCGAATTTGCAACGCAGGGCTTCGTAGACGGAATCCATGTGCGTTCTGAGCAGATCGCGGCATCCGGGGTCGCCCAGATACATCCGTTCCAGCGACAACGTGTCACCGTCGGCAAATCGTAAGCGCAACAAGGAAATCACATCGCGGTCTGGGGAAACTCCGAGTATCTGGGCGGCTCGCGGGCTGGGTCGCTCCAGACGTGCTGACAGCACTCTGGTGCCATCCTGGAATCCTTGTTCCTGGAGCATTTGCGGTACGCCCATGACTGTATTCAGATTTCGGGACAGTCGTCGGCTGGCACACAGGGATCGTGCGTTCTCCGGAGTGGGGGCGTCTGCGTGGACGCTGGTGAGAAAGGCGCCGCCTGCTCGGCCTTTGACCCGATGTACCAATCCTTCACGTTCCAGCGCGTCGAGTGCGCTGCGCACTGTCGTGCGAGATGTCCCCAGTCGTGCTGCCAGTTCGCGCTCGGGCGGGAATTTGCCCACGGAGCGTCCTTCGAGTTCCTGAGCGAGCCGTAACAGCGCAGATCGAGTCTGCTCCATCATCGACATATGGCGTGACCTCGCAATACGGCAGTTCGTTGAACCCCAAAACTAGTGAGGCACCCGATCCACCACAACACGAAGTGTGATCTGTAACACGCCGTTAACAATTGGTGAGAGAACCAGAAATGGTCTAGCCCGAATCTCTGGGGAGTCCGAAGTCGTCGGTTTCGGACTCCTATTCAGGGAATGGAGGGCACCAGCAGTGAATCGAATGCTTTCGACCCGTGCCGAGATTGCGTTGGCGATTACTCGAGAAGCAGGAGATCTTGCCAGGCACTGGTTCGACAAGTCGACGCTTCGGGTCGACACGAAGTCGGATGGATCGCCAGTCACCCAGGCTGATCAAGAGATCGAACAGATGATTCGCGATGCTTTGTCCGAGAACTTCCCCGATGACGGCATCATGGGCGAGGAGTTCGACGACGTCGTGGGTTCGAGCGGAAATCGGTGGATCATCGACCCGATCGACGGAACGAAGTCGTTTGTCCACTCGGTGCCGCTCTATGCGAACCTCCTCGCATACGAAGAGGCGGGTGAAATCACATTCGGGGCGATCAATCTGCCCAGCGCCGGTGTGCTCGTGTCAGCAGAAAAGGGCGGTGGATGCTGGAGAAACGACGAGCCCGCCGCTGTCTCCGACCGGACGGATCTCGACGGCGCGTATCTGATGGCCACGTGGCTCGAGGACTGGAAGCCGGATACGATCCGCGATCTCAACTCGCGGGGCGTCATTCTCCGCACCTGGGGTGACGCGTACGGCTATGCGATGGTCGCCTGCGGGCACGCCGATGCGATCGTCGATTATACGACCAAGGCATACGACCTCGCGCCGATGCCGGTGATCATCGAAGAGGCGGGTGGTCGCTTCTCGAGTCTCGACGGTCGTCGGAACTTCGACTGTGGCAACGGAATTGCATCGAACGCTCATCTGCACGACTCCATTCGCCAGCTCGTCAACTGAGGGAAGGTCCGATGAAGGATTTCATCCGCGGGCTCAGTCACCGAAAGATCATGGTGTTCTTCGGGTCCGTTTACGGTATTGCGCTGCTGTTTGCACTTTTCCCGCCCCTTTATCTCTGGGGCAGTGGGGTTTCGACGCTGGTGTTCGGAATCCCGTTCAGCATCATGTACTGGATTCTCGACGCGTTGGTTCTCGGGTTGGGCCTGTGGGGCTTGTACAGGGTCGAAGACCTTCGCGGTGAACTCGACGAAGAGCTGGCGCTGACGCCGGCCGGTCCGAATGGAGAATGACATGGCAATCATGCTCGGAATGCTGGCGTTGTTCTACGCCGGAGTGCTCTTCATTCTCTATGCGACTCAGCAGAAGACGAAGCCGACGTTCGAGGAGTACTCGGTCGGCGGCCGTAGCTACGGCCCGTGGTACGTGGCCATGTGCTACGTGAACTCCTGGTGGCCGGGCGCGGTATTCATCGCTTTCTTCGGGATGGCTGCGGGTGCAGGAGTTTTCGGATTCTACGGCCTCGCCTACTCCAGTCTCGGTGTCGCGATGATGTACTTCATGGCTACAAGAGCGTGGCGATGGGGTGCCCGATACAACCTTCGATCACAGCCGGATCTTCTTGGCTTGCGGTTTAATTCACGTTCGGTGAAGATGATCGCCAGTCTCATCGGAATCGTCTCGGTCTTCCCGTGGGTGGTTCTCGGAATGCAGGCACTGGGGGAGGTATTTCAATACGCGAGTGAGGGTCGATGGTCGGTGACCACCTGCCTGCTTGTCGGGTTGGCGCTGATCCTGATCCGTCAGTACTGGACAGTGAAGATGGGCATGCGTGGGTTGATCATGACCGATGCGTTCCAAGGGATCGTCGCGTACGTGATTGCAGCACTTGTATGTCTGGTCTTGTTGTCCGGCGTCGCCGGCGGCCCGATCAGCATGAATGCGCTGGCGCAGGTCCCGATCGAATTCCTGCGGGTGCCCGGCGACGGCGACGCTTACGGTCCGTTCTACCTCTTCAGCCTGATCTTCACCGGCGTAGTCGGATCGTTGTGCTGGCCGATGAGTTTCCAACGGATCTACACCGCGTCGGGAGTCCGTGCAGTAAAAGCGGGGACTATACGTACCGTGTTGATCTCGAGTGTGTTCTACACGCTGTTGATGTTGTTGGGTATCGCCGCATCTCAGATGCCGGAGGTCATCGCAAACCCGCAGGCTGCATGGTTCACGATCATGGAGTCGTACGGGGGAACCTGGCTACTCGGTCTGGGTGTGACAATGGTGTTCGCGGCGTCGATGGGCCACATCGACGGAAGTGTCCAAGTGTGTGGTCTGCAAATTGCGAACGATCTCGTCAACTCCGACAAGCGCAAACTTTCGGATTCGGCACTTACCGTGGTCGCAAAAGTCAGCATGGTGGGGTTCATGGCATTGGCCGGAGTGGTGGCCTACGTAACGTACGACATGACTCGGTTGCAGCTCCTTGCACAAATCTCCTACCAGGGCGTAGTCCAGTTGGCCGTTCCGCTCTTCTTCGGAATCTTCTGGCGGGGTGGCAACAAGTACGGGGCAGTTTCGGGCATGCTGTCGGGTTTCGGGATTGCATTGGTGTTGACCTTCAGCTACCCGGATGACATCGCCGGACTTGGCTCACTGACCGGCGGTGTAGTCGGAATGGCCGTCAATCTCATCGTGTTCCTGGTCGTCTCCGCTTTGACCGGCATCTCGGCGGCTGAGCGAACTCGGGTGGAAGAGATGTTCGATATCGCCGCTCGTTCGGTTGTTTCGAATCATGTCTCCAAGGTGGAGGATTCCTCGGTGAGGGTAACGAATGTCTGATTTCCTCGCAGACTTCGACGCGATGTCGAGATTCGGCGCCACCGAGGGAGGTGGAGTGGAACGTCAAGCCGCAAGCGCGGCGGACGGGCAGACCAGAGACTGGTTTCGTATCTGGTTGACGGAGAATGGTTTCAATTGCCGCGTCGACGCAGTGGGCAACCTTTTCGGCTCCCTCGAGTGGATCGAAGGCGCTTCGCACATCTTGGTCGGCTCGCACCTCGACAGTCAGCCGAAGGCAGGTCGCTTCGACGGAGCCTTCGGCGTTCTTGCCGGGGCGCATGCTGCCGCCGCTGTCGCCGAACGAGTCGCCGCCGGAAGTATCACACCGTCCTTCAACCTCACGGTCGTCGACTGGTTCAACGAGGAGGGATGCAGATTCAGCCCCAGCTTGATGGGCAGTGGGGTTTTCACCGGGAAGTTCGCGGCGGGTGAGGTCCTCGACACCGTCGATTCGGACGGTCGGACGGTCCGCGGCGCACTCAGTGATATCGGCTACCTGGGTTCGGACGAGCCGCCGGAGTGCAGTGCGTACGCAGAAATCCACATTGAGCAAGGGCGAGTCCTGGAAGAGAAAGGGATCTCGATCGGCGTGGTCACCGCCAACTGGGCAGTACGCAAGTATCTCGTCCGAGTTCGCGGCGAACAGGCACACACCGGTGCGACGTTGATCGAAGACCGTAGGGATGCGCTCCTCGGCGCAGCACAGATGATCGTCGCGGTTCGTGAAGTGGCGTCGGCGTTCCCTGCGGGGGCTGTTCTCACATCGATCGGAAGATTGACCGTCCAACCGAACTCACCCGTTGTGGTGGCGTCCGACGTAGTCATGTCAGTGGATATCCGGTCAAGTGAGGAAGCGGCTCTCGACAAGGCTCATGAGCTGTTCCTGCAGGCGAAAGCTGATATCGAGGCGCTGGGCGAAGTCTCCGTCGACATCGAATCGGGTTCGCTGCGCCCCAGCACCTCCTACGATCTCGCCGGTATCGAGCTGTCCGAGTCGGTTGCCGGCGGATTGGGTCTGAGCGCCCGGAGAATGCTCACCAGAGCAGGACACGATTCGATCAATCTCAAAGACCTGGTGCCGACGGTGATGCTATTCGTGCCCAGCGTCGGCGGCATCTCGCACGCGGAGAACGAATACACCAAACCCGAAGATCTGTTGGCTGGACTGAACATGTTGACGGGTGTGCTCGAACGGCTTGTAGTAGAAGGATTGTCGTCGGAACAGGAGCAATCGTGATTGACAAGGTACTTCCGCAGAACATGTCGTCGCTCGTTGAGGGGTACCGAACCGGTGAGTTCACGCCCGTGGATTCATTGAGTGCAACTCTCGCGTTGATCGACGCTGTGAATCCGTCGATCAACGCTATGGCGATGGTCGACGTGGACGGCGCCCGATCAGCGGCCGCAAAATCGGCGGCACGATGGGCGACCGGCACCCCGTTGAGCAGTCTCGACGGAGTCCCGGTCACCATCAAGGACAGCGTCAATGCAGTCGGTATGCCGTGGCGTCACGGGAGCGCAGCGCACTCGGATGTTCCTGATGCCGAGAGTGATTCACCGCCCGCGGCGCGATTGAAGGAGGCAGGCGCCGTCATCGTGGGCAAAACGACGATGCCGGACTTCGGCATGATGGCCGCCGGCGTCAGTTCGCTGTACGGCATCGTTCGCAATCCCTGGGATCTCTCACGCAACACCGGTGGCTCCAGTGCCGGAGCAGGTGCGAGCCTTGCGGCGGGCATCGGATATGCCGCGGTGGGCACGGACATCGCCGGCTCGGTGCGATTGCCGGCTGGACACTGTGGTTTGGTCGCACTCAAACCAACGCAGGGGAGGATTCCGCACTTACCGTCTTCGATGATGCGCTCACCGGGTCCGATGGCCAGGACGGTGGACGAGGTGGTCGACATGTACCGGGCCATCGCGCGCCCTGACAGCCGTGACGCCTGGTCACTCCCAGCGCAGTCCATCGACGAATCCCGCTGGGAGACAGAGGTGAGAGGTCTGAGAATCGGCGTGATGACAGGAATGGGCTACGGATACGAAGCGGAACCCGCGGTCGTTGCCGTGGTGGATGCTGCTGCGCAGGTGCTCGCGGCGGAGGGGGCAAAGGTGACGAGGGTGACCCCGCCGTTCGAGTCCGATCCCTATGCACCACTGGATCGATTGTTTCAGGTTCGCGCCCGGGCGGAGTGGGAGTCGATACCTGAGGAACGGAGAGCGGAAGTGATTGCTGCAGTGTCCGAGTGGGCTGAACCGGCGTCGCTCGCGAGCGCTACCGACTATTCACGCGATCTGGACGCGGTGAACACGGCACAGGCACGACTCCAACGGCATCTCGAGCCGTACGACTTCGTGATCAGTCCGGTCATTCCGGTGGTGGGGTTTGACGCAGATACGGTCGGTCTCGACCCCGAACGGCCCTTGGCGCATTGCAGTTTCACAGCGTGGTTCAACCAGACCGGGCAGCCGGCGTCGACGGTGTGTTTCGGAATGGTCGACGGTTGCCCAGTCGGGGTGCAGATCGTCGGATCACGTTTTGCGGACATTGATGTTCTCGCGATGACCAAATGGCTCGAGGACAGGCGGCCTTTCGACATGACGTGGCCTGACGTCACGCTACGTGTATCCGGAGGTGTCCGATGACTGACATCAAACAGCTTGTTCAACAGGAATTGTCGGCGGGTGGGCTGTTTCTCGATACCGAAGTAAGACTGGACGCTGGATCGCCGGTCATGGCCAGCCCGAGTTGGTGGGGCGCCGACTCCGATCATTGGATCGTCGATGACGCAACGCCGAATTCGGTTGGCAGTGACCGGGTCTTCGTCAAAGTGATGCAGCAGCATTCGCTAGAGTACGTCGACGTCGGAGCGTCATTCCGCGCTGCGGTCGCAGCGGGACTAGCGGGTATCGGTCCTCGAGTCCGCCACTCGAATGCCGCAACAGGAGTGCTGGTGATGGACGATCTAGGGCAGATGGCATCGACGGCGACTCTTGATCTCTTCGATGACGTCGAGGCGATCGAACGTCTGGTGCATCTGCGACGGGCAGTCCACGCGCTGCCTCCGTTCACGCGAACATCAACGGTCTTCGAAGATCTCGATGCTGCCTTGCTCATTGCGCAGCACGCCGGTTCGTCACTGCCAGTTGACCTCGACTGGATGCTTCGGGCCTTGGATCCTGCCCGAACACGAATAGCGAGCAGTGGATTCGACGCTGTTCCGTGTCACGGCGACGGCAATGTGTCGAATGTGCTGGTCGTGGAAGAAGGCGCATCGTTGAGATTGGTCGATTGGGATTGCGCGGCGATGATGGATCCGCTGCAGGATCTCGGCGTATTACTCGCGGAGTTGGCTCCTTCCGATCTCGAGGCGCGCCCTGTCTTCGAAATGTACTGGGGAGAATGGGATTCAAGCCTGTTCGATCGTAGCCGCATATACGGGATTGCGGATTCGTTGAAGTGGGGTCTCATCGGCTCCTTTGTCGATGTGATTCGACCGGGAACATTGGAGTACTCGAAGTTCGCAGACTGGCAATTCCTACGTGCTCGAATCGGTTTGCGCGATCAGCATTTCGACGACCGAGTCCGAAACCTGTGAGGCAAGGATGACCATGACCGAGAACACTCAGCAACCTGACCTGACGCACTGCATGGCCGACGAGCGTGTGTGTGGTACTGCTCGAACGGATTTCGAGAGAGGCGTCGAAGAGGCCTTGGCTTCGATCGCAGACTGGCGCGGACGAGAGATCCGATACGCGCCGGTGCACGGTGGCCTGCAGAACAGTAATTGGCGAATCACTGTCGAGGGCATCGACCGCCGGTACTTCTTGAAGATTCCCGGTGCCGGGAGCGAGTCGTTTGTCGATCGCGTTGCGGCGAACGAGGCCGCGATGCTGGCGGGTTCGCTGGGAATAGCTCCGGAGATGATCCTGTTCGATCATCGGACGGGAATCGAGGTGATCGAGTACATGGAAGGGTATCGCGGCTGCACAAACGGAGATCTCAAGCGTCCGGAGATCGCGTTGCAGATCGTCGACCTGTATCGGACACTGCACTCGGCCCCGCTGATGTCCCTGACGAAGACGATTTTCGACATGATCGACGAGCATCTCGATCAAGCGCGCGAACACGGCGTGATGCTTCCTGGGGACTTCGCCCTGATCGAGCGTGAGTATTACACCGCAAAGTCTGCCTTGTTGGCTTCCGGTCTGGATCTGGTTCCGTGCCATAACGATCCGATGCCGGGAAACTTCCTGTATTCGGAAGGGCATCCGCTCAAACTTGTCGACTACGAATTCGCAGCCAACAACGACAGAGCGTATGAGCTGGCGATTTTCGTCACCGAAATGTTCTTCGACGAGCGCCGGACGTTGGAACTGATAGACGCCTTTTACGGAAGCAGCGAGTGGTCCGTCGTGTCGCGTGTTCACTTGTTCGGGGCGTTGGCAGATGTCAAATGGGGCCTGTGGGGATGCATCAACAATCGACTCAATTCGGGTTGGGATTTCGACTATCACAAGTACGGAGTGTGGAAACTGATGCGTGCTCGCGCGAAGATGTCCGATCCGAGATGGGCCTTGTGGCTCGACTCGGTGTGAACGGCGCGGTTGGCCAGCCTATTTCGTATACCCACTTCGGAGGAATTGATGACGGCTCACTTTCGCGATGCGAGAACATCACGTGTCTCGCCACTCGACGCAAACGGTTACGTGCCCGAAAACGCTGCAGGACTCGACGCGCGGACACGAGATCTCATCAGGCGTAGAGCAGATGTTCTCGGCCCGGCATCGCCGTTGATGTATCGAAATCCGGTGGAAATCGTTCGAGCACAGGGACTTCGGCTCTACGATCGTGACGGTACGTCGTACCTCGACATGTACAACAATGTCGCGAGCGTGGGACACTCGCACCCCAAGGTCGTCGACGCCGTTCGTAGACAGATCGCTGAATTGAACACTCACACAAGATATCTGAACGAGGAAATTGTCCGGTACGCCGAAGATCTGGTGTCCACGTTTCCGAGTCAGCTCTCCACTGTGATGTTCACCTGTACGGGATCGGAGGCAAACGATCTTGCCCTGCGCATCGCGAGGGAAGCCACCGGGAATACCGGTGTCATCGTCACCGAAAATGCTTATCACGGAGGCACGATCAACATTGCCGCGTGCTCACCGTCGATGGGTTCCGCTGATTCGGGCGATGAACCATGGGTCCGTGTCGTGCCTTTGCCTGATCCTCGTGTCGTAGCGGACATCGACCGAGAATCCTGGTTCGCTGACCGTGTCAGAGAGTGCATCGACGGACTGAACCGCGACGGCATCGGTGTAGCCGCACTACTAGTCGACACGATATTTGCTTCCGACGGAGTATTGACCGACTCGTTCCTCACAACGGCTGTCGATCAGGTGCACCAAGCGGGTGGTCTGTTCATCGCGGACGAGGTGCAGCCGGGCTTCGGTCGGCTGGGGTCCGGTATGTGGGGGTTCGCGAGGCATGGGGTCGTCGCAGATATCGCCACCCTCGGAAAACCGATGGCCGGTGGCGTACCTCTCGCCGGGGTGGTGCTTGGTGACAATTTGGTCGAGCTGACGGCGGGCGAGCTTCGGTACTTCAACACGTTCGGTGGGAATGCCGTGTCGATTGCTGCGGCGCAGGCGGTGCTCGACGTGATTCGGGGAGAAGAGCTGATCGAGAATGCAGCAGTGATGGGGGCTCGTTTGACCGATGGGTTGCGGACGTCTGCACACCGCGACCCGCGCGTGGGTGCGATCCGTGGAGCTGGGTTGTTCGTTGGGGTAGACGTGGTCGATGCGGATTCGGGCGAGCCAGATCCGTCCGGTGCGCTCGACATTGTCAACGGATTGCGTGCACACGGTGTGTTGATCTCGGCGACAGGCAGACACGGCAATGTTCTGAAGATTCGGCCACCGCTCCCGATTTCGGCCTCGGATGTCGACGAGTTCCTCACGCGGTTCGAGATGGTGTTGGTGGCGTAACGGAGGGTCGACGCGCGTTCGGGCAGATTCTGGAACAGTGGTAACCGGCGACCACAAGGAGGCGTGAGATGGCAGACGGAACTGATGACGTCTTTGTCGTGGCGTCGGTGACCGAACGGCGAACGCTCATCTCCACCCGAGTGAGGGAGTGGTGTGCGGCGGGGACAGTCGAGTCGAACCGGCCGGAGTTGTCCGATGATGTCGCGCTGCTGATTGCCGGGGGGTATGGGGACGAGTCGACGCGATCGATCCTGGCGAACCGGCGCAGTGTCGGACGTTCGTTCCCGGAGATCGGCGGCTTCTCGGAGTTGCGGTATCTCACCGACGAGCTGGCCCGCACCAGACGTCGACTGCTCGCGACTCGCATCGGCCCTGTTCAGGTTGTCCTCGAACGACGGGTGCAGGCGCTCGAGAAGCGCGTTCAGTCGATGCGATCGGCGATCGTGCATTCCAATCGTCACTTCGCGAGCAGTGTCCGTGCCATCCGCAAGGACCGGCGCGACGGCCTGCATCTCGACGTCGAGCAACGCGAGGCTCTCTTTGCCGGGCTCACCCGTACACCGGTTCCAGCCAAGCTGCCGGTGGGGCTCGGTGTCGTGGCCAGCAGTGGAAACGCAGCACTCGACAAACTCGCCGCCCAGTTCGGGAAGGTCCAGGGAACCGGTGTCATCGCCGATGCCGGAAGGCGCATCGCGGAAGTCCTCGACGGACTGGTCGATTCAGAACCCGAGGGACGCGCCGGTGAGTACGACGCCTTGCTTTACCTCGCCGGGAATCTGTTCGACCGGATCGAAAGCTCCAGCGCGTGGCATTCCGACCACTTCGTCATTCAACGCAACCAACTCGACCTGGCCGACGAGATCACCCAGATCGCGGTCGACACCGTCGCGCTGCGTTCGATTCTTGCGGAGTTGGACGACGCGGCTGCACTGGCACGCGACGAGGGAACCCGAGCCGGAATCGCTTCGCGCAGGGAAGCGCTCGGCGCGGTCTGGGACCAGCTGGTCGAGCGCGTGGCGGCCCTCGCGCGGATCGGTGACCTGGTCGCACGGGCCGAGGATCAGTTGAGTTCGCAGCGCGCGGTTGCGCATGCAGCGAGCCTCGACAGCCGGATCGACGACCTACTCGCGCGCTCCGGCTCACGTGAACTTTCGGCTGCAAACACGCACTACGTCGGGGATCAATTCGACGGTGTGGAAGAGCTGATGTTCGCTCACCGGGCGGCGCTTTACGGGGACATTGCACTGCTGACCTCTGGGAACGAGCGTCGGGCGCCGTAGTCAGGCCGTCGCCGGAGCTGTAAGGTCGGGGGTACTGACCGGCCACACGATCGAAGTAAAGGCCGGGATTTCGCTCAATGCTCGACCCCGATGCCGATCCGGTGATGCGGGCGTACCCGCTCGAGACAGGTCGATCATGGAAGACACCGCAAGCCGCGGCATCAATGCGTTCATTTCCGAAGCTACGCAGCGTGGGGGCAAGGCTGTCCGTCTCACGCACTCACGTCGTAATCCCGTCGAGGTGACGGGCGCTGACGGTGTCAGCCGAATCGTCCGCGTGCGTTCCAAGCTCGACGGTGACTGGCAGGCCAGGCGTCAGGACGAGTCGCTCGAGAGTGACGACACCCGCTCCGAGTTCTGGGTGTTCGTCGATCTGGCAGCAGATCCGCACGAGTTCTACATGTTGCCCTCCAACGAGGTCGCCGACGACATCCGTGCCGAGGTCGACCTGTGGATCATGGACAGCCCCGGACGTAATCGCACCGGCCATCACGCGATTCCGCGTGGGCGCGTCGTGCACGGTCACGATCGTTGGGATGCGCTGGGCTTGGCCGCGGTCAAGGATCCGAGCATTTACGTCGAGACCCCGGTTGCGACCAAGCGTAAGACGTCGCCAGTCGCCGCGAAGAAGCGTCGCGCCAGCGGTGTCGAGGAGATCGAAGTCGTCGACAATCGCCTCGAGATGACAGCCGATTGCCACGGATATCGCTGGGTCGGGCGCTTCGACGAAACCACCGAGGTCGTCGAGATCATGCGCGGACCGATGGAAGGCCGCCGATTCCCTGATCCGACCGCGGCCGCAAATGCCGTCACCGGTCACATCTCAGGCGACACCGAGAGCCATGACGGTTGGTCGTTCTGGACGATCAACAACACGGCCCTCGGCGCTCATCTCAAAACTGCCTGATCTCAGGCTCCGACTGCCGCCGACACCCGTTCGAGAGTGTCCAGTTCGTTCGACGAGAGCACCAGATTCGGGGCGTCCAGTAGCGCCGGGAGCTGCTCGGGCCGGCTGACGCTCGCGATCGGTGCGGTGATGCCCGGTCGAGTCAGCAGCCAGGCCAGCGCGACGGTCGAGATCTCGCTGTCGTGTGCCTGCGCGATTGTCGCCAGTTCCGCGACGACGTCGAGTCCGGCGTCGCTGAAGTATCCGGCGGTCAGTCGTTCGCGGGAGCTGCCTTCGATATCCGCGCGGGTCTTGTATTTTCCGGTCAGGAAGCCGGAAGCGAGAGCGAAGTACGGGAAGACGCTGATGTTGTTGTCGGTGGCGATCTGGGCAAGTTCGGGTTCGTACGACTTGCGGTGAACCAGGTTGTAGTGCGGTTGCAGGGCGATCGGCGCGGCGTAACCGTTCTCTTCGGTGATTCGCAGCCACTCCCGGACGCGATCGGGGCTGTAGTTGGAGATTCCGAGATAGCGAACCTTGCCCGCGACGACCAACGCATTGAAGGCTTCGAGAGTTTCCTCGAGCGGAGTCTGCGGGTCGTCGAAATGCGCGTAGTACAGATCGATGCAGTCCGTCTGCAGGCGCTGCAGCGACGCCTCTGCTGCGGCCGCGATGTTGTCGGCCTTCAGGCCCTTGAAATCGGGATGGCTACCGACCTTGGTGGCGACGACGATGTCGTTCTGCAGTCCCCGATCGGTGATCCATTTCCCGATGATCGTTTCGGATTCCCCACCGGAATTGCCGGGAGCCGACGCCGTGTACGAGTCGGAGGTGTCGATGAAATTTGCACCGGCTTCGGCGAACGAGTCGAGGATCTCGAAGGACGTCTTCTCGCCCGCGGTCCATCCGAAAGGGTTGCCGCCCAAGCTGATTCGGAAGATGTCGAGGTCCGAATTTCCGATGATCGCCACTGTGTGGAACTCCCGTCGATGAAGGTGGTCGCTGCATCCCGCACCGTACCCTCTCACGGCGCTGGCGATGGCGCGCCCTCGCCAGGTTCGCCGAAAAATGTATCGGATCGTGATTGCCGCCGTCGGTGTTGGGTATGGCCTCAAATACTGAATTCTTCGATGGACTGCTGATAGGAGCGTCCGATGATGATTGTGGACGAAGCCACCCGCGTCGTTCGTGGTGTGGCAGACGCAACGACGACGGTGGCCGGAGCCGTCGGTGGTGGAGTGATCGGTGGAGTGACGGGCGGGATACGCGGATCGGCGGAGGGTGTCCGAGACGGAATTCGTGCGGGTAGTTCCTCGACGCCGACGGCGGTTCTCACGATGGCGGCCGTGGGTGCGGCGGGATTGGTGGAATGGCCGGTGCTCTTGGCAGTCGGCGGCACGGCCCTGGTACTCCACGAATGGGATCGCAAGAGCGGTCGGCCGGATCGCGAGGTCAAGGCGGTTGGCCGCACGAGCAAGCCGGAACAGGTAAAGAAGGAATCGAGCGGAAACTCCCACAAGGCGGCCGGCCGGTCACAGGATCGAACTCACAGTTCTTCGCACACTCGATCCTCTCACTGATGTTCTCAGCGATGGCCCGGCGTGCGGTGTCGGTGGCAACTTTGCCGCCGCGCCTGGCGTTGTCGGGACTCGCGTTGGTGGGCGGTTCGACGATTCCGCGAACCGCTGTCAGTGACGTGGCGTTGCGGACCGGCACCCTCGCGTTGGCGGGTGTGGGGATGATTCCTGCAGCAGCGGGATCGATATTCGGTGCCCCGCGAATCCCAGGTTCCGCCTATGTCTCGGCGGCCGCGTCGGCGATCAATTATCAACCCCGGGTGCGTCGGCGAATCGAACAGCGCCTTGGCCGTTCGCTCACCGACTTCGCATTGGAGTCGGCGACGTCGTTCGCGGATGTTCTGACCTATGCGCCTGCGTCATTGGGCGTGGATTTCGGGCTGCGGACGATGCTGCTGCGCGAAACTCTGGCGGCGCGAAACTCTCGGCGGGTGTGGTCATTCGAACCTGGCGGTCGCGGTGCTTCCACGAGGCCTGACCCGAGTGGTCCGGGGGAGCGTTATGCCGACAGGATCGCTGGGGTTCAGCTGGCGGCCGGGGCTGCACTGGCTACCGTGTCCGCCGGCGGTGACACCGTCGCGACGAGTATCAAGGTTTCGGCGCCGCGGCCGCTTCGGATGTCGCGCGAATCATTCGCTGCTGGTGTGTCATACGGTCTGTGTCGGACGCACCACACCGCCGTTTCGGACTCTGCGGCTCTACGCATGCTCGATCGTATTGACACCGTCCTCGTCGATCCGAGCGTCCTCTTCGACGACTCGCTCCGGGTTTCCGACATACGAGAGGTGGCCGAGTCGGATCGCGTCGCAGTGTGGGAACAAGCCAGGAAAGCTCTGAACGACGGAACTGTCGGAGTGGGAAGGCACCGCATCGGCGGCGCCGAAGTGGTCGTGCGACCCGTGCGAAAAGGTCTGGCGGAAAAACTGATAGGCGAAATACGTGCGGCCGGGGTCGCAGCCGTCACGATCGACGACGACGGGCTCGGATCACTGCGAAGTGGATTCGACGAGCTCTATCCGGCGCAATCGACTGCCGAAGCCGGCCTGCGCGAGGCTCTCTCGGCGTTGGTGGCCGAGGGTCGGACAGTTGCGATCGTGTCGAGTAGGGCGATAGCGGGGCAGGCAGTGCTACGCATCGGGATTTCACCACCGAGTGGCGAGCACGTGAGTGCCGACATCCACACCGACTTGGCCGGGGCGTGGCGGGTTGTCCATGCGCTCCCGGCTGCTCGAACAGCGACGAGGCGCGGTGTCGAACTCTCCTCAGGCTCTTCGGCATTGGGTGCCTTGATCATGCTTCCGGGAGTTCGAGGGGCTGGGCCGGGGCCGATCACAGCTGGTTCGGCCGCGGGACTGTGGACCGGATACACCTTGTCCCGATCTGTGATTCAAGCGCCCGTCCCTGTCGGTACTCCGAGCGATACCTGGCATGAGATGGACGGTGATGCTGTCGTTCGCGAACTATCCGAATCCATCCGACATACACCGCACCGTGCGGAAGCTCGTGTGCGAGCGCCCGCACGGTTCAGGTTGATCCGTGACGGATTGTCGGCGTTGCGAACAGAATTGGCGGATCCACTGACGCCTGTGTTGGCGACCGGCTCCGCTGCCAGTGCAGTCCTCGGTTCACCGGTAGACGCCGTCCTGGTCGGCTCGGTCTTGGTCGGCAATGCCGCGATGTCCGCTGTTCAACGGCTTCATTCGGAGCGGGCGGTGCAGCGGCTCTTGCGGACTCAGGAACCGGTAGCTCGGCGAGTAACCAACGACGGCACGGTCGAGACAGCGGCCGACGCGCTCGAACTCGGTGACGTCGTGGCAATCGAGTCCGGGGACATCGTGCCCGCAGATTGTCGCCTGTTGAGCGTCGAATCACTGGAAGTCGACGAGTCGTCGTTGACGGGAGAGTCCCTGCCCGTCGACAAGCAGACCGACCCGACCCCTGGGATGCCACTGGCCGAGCGACGGTGCATGGCCTACGCAGGGACAACAGTGCTTGCCGGATCCGGTCGTGGCGTGGTCACGGCCATCGGAGCCCGAACGGTGACCAGGCGTGCCGATGTCGGTGTGTCCCGATCCGGACCTGCTGTGGGCCTGACCAACAGACTTCGCGAACTCACGAGGGCGACCCTGCCGGCCAGTATCGGCGGTGGGGCGTTGGTGACAGTCGCGGGTCTGCTTCGTGGTACCGGTCTGCGCCGCGCCGTCACCGGAGGTGTGGCCGTGGCTGTGGCTGCCGTGCCGGAGGGGCTGCCTCTGGTTGCCACTCTGGCTCAGCAGGCCGCAGCGCGAAGGCTCACTGCAGCAGGAGTGTTGGTTCGTGCGCCACGATCGATAGAAGCGCTCGGTCGTGTCGACGTGGTCTGCTTCGACAAGACCGGAACCCTCAGCGAGAACAAGCTACGGGTGGCCGCGGTCGAACGCGTCGACGGCTGGGACGAAAGCGAGATTCTGGAAGTTGCGGCGCGCAGTGCCTTGGGAAGTCGCGACGATCGCGTGTTTCATTCGACGGATGCCGCCGTCGTCGATGCAGCCCAGCAAGCTCTGGACGATGCTTCGGTTTTCGGTGACGTCGAGGCGAACAACCTCGTTCCGTTCAGGTCGGGGCGGCCGTACTCGGCAGCTTTGCTCGGCAGGCGGATCGCACTCAAAGGTTCGCCGGAATTCGTGACCGAAGCAGGACGAGATCCGAATGCTGTGTCGGCGAAGCACGTTCAAAGCATGGCCGGACGCGGACTGCGGGTGGTTGCCGTCGCCCAGCGCGAGTTGTCGGAACACGACGCGCGACGCGCAGGCGAAGACTCGCAATTTCTCGAACAGTGTTGCTCCGAGGGGTTGGAAGCGGTCGGCCTTCTCGGACTCTCGGACACGCTCAGACCCGAAGCAACGCAACTTGTTCGAGAACTTCGAGGCGACGGACGGCAAGTGCGCGTGCTGACCGGGGATCATCCGACAACAGCGGCCGCGGTCGCCACCGAACTGGGGTTGGACGTCGCACGCGAGGATGTTGTCACCGGTCCTGACTGGGAGAACTTCTCTCGCGCCGAAAGACGGGATGCGGTCCGCGGCAGCAGCGTCTTTGCGCGCGTGACACCCGAGCAGAAGGTCGAGATCGTGCAAGCGTTGGAGACCGACGGGCGGGTGTGCGCCATGGTCGGTGACGGCGCGAACGATGCTGCGGCGATCCGAGTTTCCAGCGTGGGAATCGGGGTGGCGTCGACCGACAGTGATCCGGCGCGCGGCGCCGCAGACATCGTGCTCCTCGACGGCCGTGTCGGCGGACTGACCGACGCATTGGACGAGGGCAGTCAATTGTGGCGGCGGGTCAGATCAGCGGTAGGGGTTTTGCTCGGAGGCAACGCGGGTGAAGTCGCATTCGCGCTGATCGGTTCTGCGTTGTCCGGCGAATCACCGCTCAACGCAAGGCAGTTGCTACTGGTCAATCTGATGACGGACGCCTTGCCCGCTGCCGCGCTTGCGGTGAGCACCCCGTCCGAGAACGGATCCGAGAAGTCCGAACAGATGGACGCTCATGCGTTGTGGCAGACGATCGCTGTCCGCGGCGGTGCCACGGCAATCGGTGCGCTGGCAGCGTGGCTTCTGGCCCGGGCGAGCGGTAGGAGGCGGCGAGCGTCGACGGTGGCGTTGGTTGCCCTGGTGGGCACCCAACTGGGGCAGACGCTGCTCGAATCACGCAGTCCGCTGGTGGTCGCAACCGTTGCCGGATCCGCTGCGGCGCTGGCGACGCTCGTCAGCACACCCGTGGTGAGCCAATTTCTCGGTTGCACGCCGCTCGGTCCCATCGCCTGGGGCCAAGCGGTGGGCTGCGCGTCGGCGGCGACGCTGCTCGCGGCGCTGGCTCCGCGGGTGTTGGAGCGGATTGCCGCAACTGAGGAGAACGCGAACGGTCAATCGACGATTCGCAAGATCCCGACGCGAACGAGCACTGCGTACACCTCCCGAACCGGGGGAGTCAGCGCCCGCGACAGCGTGGAAATCAGCGACGTGGAAATCAAAGAAGCGGAAACCGGTGAATCGGACACGCTTGTGAGCGTCGCTGCTGGAAGTGACACGTCGCCGAACTCCCGGGCGACCCGAGATGAATCCTGAGGAATCGTGACATGTCCCAGAACACCGTCGACCACACGAACCCCGTCGATCACCGCGCGGTAGTGGAATCCGTCCGTTCGGCACGGAGCTTCGAGTTGGAGCTACCGATCGTCGGTGCCATCCCTGTTCCGAGACCCGAGCAGATCGCCTACTTTGCGGTGATGGGACTGATGGTCGCCTTCGAGATCATCGAGTGGCCCGTGGCAGTCACCATTGCAGCGGGGCATCTGCTCGCAACAGAGCAGCACAATCACGTCCTCGAAGAGATCGGAGAGGCGCTCGAGGGCGTCTGACGCAGGCGCTGCCTGGACACAAATCGAGCGGCCCCGCATTTCGCGGGACCGCTCGACGTGCGGAGAAACTTACTGCGCGAGTGCGCGCTTCATGCCGCGTTCGACTGCTGCGATGATCTGCGGACGCAGTTCTGCGGCAGGGACGATCTCATCCACCGAGCCGACCTCTCGGGCCCGCTGGATGTTGTGGATCGCTTCGAATTCGGATGCCACTTCGCCGAGCTTGTCGGAGCGGACGGCGATGCGCTGAGCGTTCAGTTCTACGCGCAGATGTGCTTTCTCCGTGTCATCCTTGGCCGCTGCCAAGTCTGCCTCCAGTTGCTGCACCTTCGGGTCGTTGTTGGTGCGGGTGTTCACCTCACGGGTGAAGACCACTGCGGCGGCGGGGGCGCCGCCGAGTACCGACGCGAACGAGCCTTCGACAGCAAGAACTTCCATGTTGTCGTTGAGCGCACCGGAGAACACGACGAACGCGCCGCCGTGGTAGCGGGAGACGACGCAGAACACGATCGGTCCGTCGAAGTTGACGATGGCGCGGCCGATCTCGGCGCCGTACTCGAGCTGGATGTTGCGCAGCGACTCCGGGGAACCGTCGAAGCCGGACAGGTTGGCCAGCACCACGATCGGACGGTTGCCGCTCGCAGCATTGATCGCGCGAGCAGTCTTCTTCGACGAGTTCGGGAACAGCGTTCCCGACGTCCACGTGTCGGGACCGTCGGCGGGGAAGTGCCCCTTACGTGGGATCGCGCGGGATTCGATGCCCACCACTGTGACCGGATGTCCGGCGAGGTGCGCGTCCAGAACGACCGAGGTGTCGGCGCCGGCCATGTCGGCCCAACGCTCGAGAACAGAGTGGTCCTGGTCGACCACCGAACGCATCACGGTGCGAATGTCGAAGGGCTTCTTGCGATCCGGGTTCTTCGCCGAGGAGAAGATGTCGCCGACCGTCTCGAAGTCGCTCGACGGGTGGGTGTGCGGGAAACTACGCACGTCGCGATCGACGGGGTCCGTCGTCGCTGCGCGGCGCGGGAACCGTTCGCCGGGAGCGAGGTACGAGTGTGCGTAGTGACGGAACAGGATCTCGCACGCCGCAGTGAGGTCGGGGGCCCAGTACTGCGCCTGGCCGTTGGGGCCCATGACGCGGTCGTAACCACCGATACCGAAGTTGTCCTCGGCCGACACACCACCGGAGTAGTCGAGAGACTGCTTGCCGGTCAGCACCATCGCGCTGTCCGGGGTCATCACCAGAATGCCCTTGGTGTGCATCAACATGGTGGCTTCGGCGTTCCAGTAGGGCTGAGCGCCGACGTTGATGCCCGTGACGACGATGTTGATCTCGCCGCCGTTCTGGGTGAAGGTGATGATCCGGCGCAGGCCGCGGGAGACCCAGTCCATGTTCTCGGTGCCGCTCTCCATCGAGATGGTGGCACCGGAGGACAGTGCGAACCACTCGACCGGAGCGTTCAACTTCTCGGCCAGGTCGATGGCAGCGACGACGCGTGAGCATTCGGCCTCGGCGACGGTACCGAGCGCCTTGGTGGGGTCACCGAATAGCGCGACACGGGTCATTCCCTCGGGATAGCGCGGCGTCGGCGTGTTCACGAGGCCGACGACGATGCCGGCCTTGTTGAGACCGTACGGACGCTCGACAGGTGACAGGACGCCCGCTTCGTCGAAGTCGTGCTCGACGAAGGTGCCCTTGGTGCCGGTCAGGAGTGGAATCAGCTCGTACGGGTACACCGTTCCGCGTGCCCGCGAACTCTGGACCTTCTGGGCGTACGCGTCGAGGGGGAGCAGCGGTTCGGTGGGAGGTGTGGTCTTGTTGATGACCACACCGGCACCCGCGCGGTAGGAGAATCGCAGCGCAACTTCCTTGGGCGCGCCGCCCTTTCGGTCCTTCAGCCGAGTGATGAGCGTGATCTCTTCGAGCCCGGCGCCGACGGTCAGTCGGGCTGCGTTCTGAGCGATCACCGAGAAGCGCTCGCTGGGAACGTCGGCGACCGGCCACACGTAGAGCACGACGCGGTTGGCTGCGAGTCGACGCTTGTCGCCGCGCTGGGACTGCGCACGACGGATACCGTCGAGGCAGGCAGCGAGCGTGCGCTCGATGGCCGGGAGTGCAACCATCTGACCTTCGTCGTCGAGTTGCGGTGTCACGTCGCGGATTTCGGCCAGAGCGATCAGGCGCTCGTCCTTCGGATTCTCCTTGGCCGAGAGGTGGAACAGGTAGGTGTTCTCCGGAGCCGGGAGGCGCTTTCCGTTGAAGTTCTTCAGGCGCCACATGTCCAGACGCTGACCCGTGAGCGGATGCATGTCGCGGATGATGTGGTCCTCGACCAGTTCGCCGTCGACGGGGCGGAAGGTGACCCACCGGACCGGATCCCCGTTCGGGTTGCAGATGATCACCGTCGCGCGGCGAGACCGTGTGATCGTCTCGTTGCGCGAGAGTTCGGTGCGCAGCGTCTCGACGAGCGCGTCGCCGTCGGCGGGCTGATCAGGCCAATCGAGGTAGATGTCGACTACCAGCCCGCGACCGGATGGAGCATCCTGCGCGATCGTGGCGACATCGTCGAGAGCCGTACCGAGAGCGTCGAATTCGGCCACCGTCGAGACCAGATGCAGCCCGTCGCCCTTGAGGTCGAAGTTACCGGTTACGAAACGGCGGTCGACGTGCTCGAAAACGCGGACGTCTTCGAAGGAGTGAATCTTGTAGTAGCGACGCGTGATGACCTCGAGCAGAGGGCCGCCATCGCGGTTGCCGAGGCCGATCTTTCGACCCAACAGGTCCAGGAGCGGTTCGGGAGTGGCGACGAGATTGGCGATTCGCTCGTCGAAATCTGCAGCGTCCGGCTGCTCTTCGAGGTAGGCGAGGTTGCCGCGTACTCCGTCGTAGACGTCTTCGCGAACTTTGCGGATGCGCGGCTCGTCGAAGAACCGGAAGCGAAGGTTGCGGGCGACGTCGCCGATGACGGGGTAGCGGACCTGCGTCGCGACGATGAGTCGATCGAGAACCTCGTTGAGCTCCTGCGCCGAGCAACCGGGAGCCTTGTCGCCGACGAGCCAGCCTTCGAGAAGTGCTGCAATGACCGGGATCTGGGCTTCCATGCGCTGCAGAGCCAGGAAGAGTCGGTACACCGCTTCCTCGACGGCCTGGCGATCTTCCAGATCGGTGACGTCGTAGTGGCGAAGTGCCCGTTCGAGTCTCGTGCGGAACGACGCCGGCAAACCTTCGCGCTCGGAGTCGAGTGAGTGCAGGAAGGTGTGGAAGTGCTCGCGGGGGCTGTGGACGGACTCGTCCTTCGCGGACTCGCCCGAGGTGGGCTTGTTGCGCGAGAGTTCGCAGATGTCGGCGAAGGTGGTCAGCACAGCCAGTTCTGCCTGGACCAGTTCGCGGTCCTCGGATTCGAGTGCGCTGCGAAGTGCGTCGTATTCGGCCAGAACAGCGTTTGCGTGCTTGCCGCTGACGTCGTAGCCACTGATCATCGCGGTCAGTGCTTCCAGCTGTGCCAATGCATCTGCGCGGGTATCGGACCCGGAAGTTGCTGCGGGAAGATCGAATTGGACTCGCGGAGCCTTCTCCGTGACAGCTTCCTCACTGACCTGGTCGACGCGCAGGAGCGGTGCGCCGGCATCGACCTGGGAGTTGACGGTAGCGAGAACCTCACGCACTTTGCCCGCATACGGAGCGCGAACCGCGGTCTCCATCTTCATGGATTCGAGCACGACCAGAGTGGATCCGGCTTCGACGTCGTCGCCGACCGCGACCGGTACTGCTACCACTACGGCGGGAGCCGGCGCGCGGACTACGCCGGCGTCGTCCTGGCTGATCTGGTGGCTGATGCCGTCGACCTCGACGAGATAGCGAGCCGGGCTCACGACGGAAACGACGTGGAAGCGGCGATCACCGATCACCAGCCGTGACTCGAAGTCACCGAGACGATCGACGTCGACCTCGATGTCGCCGGCGTCTCCGTCGACGCGGTAGCGGTGCGGGCCGATACGCCCGACGGTCAGTTTGTATGCCTGACCTTGGTAGTTGAGCTCGACGGTACGGCCGATCGCGTGGTTGGCGCGGGGACGGCCGCCGCGTGCCGAGGCGAGGAAGGCCGCACGCTCGAGGGACTCCTCGGCGTCGTAAGCATCGATGGCGGTGGCGATCAGTGCGACGTCCGCGCGACGAGTGGTGCCGGTCAGGGCGCCTGTGCGGTCGAGCCAGCCGGTATCCGCGGATGCCGAGATGACCTCGTCGCGATCGAGTAGATCGAGGAGGAACGACTTGGTGGTAGTGCCGCCGTCGAGTACGACAGTGGTTTCACGAAGGGCGGTACGCAGGCGCGCAAGTGCCTCGGAGCGGTTGCGGCCCCAGGCGATGACCTTCGCGACCATCGAGTCGTAGTCGGGCGGAATGACGTCCCCGGCAGCGATACCGGTGTCGACCCGGATGCCGGAGCCGAGCGGAAACTTGAGGAGTTGAACGGTGCCGGGTGCCGGCGCGAAATCGTTGTCCGCGTCCTCGGCATTGAGGCGGGCTTCGACGGCGTGGCCGAATGCGGGCGGGCAGTCACCGACCAATTCGTCACCACTGGCGACCAGAATCTGCAGTTTGACGAGATCGATTCCGGTGGTGACCTCGGTGATCGGGTGCTCGACCTGCAGACGGGTGTTGACCTCGAGGAACGTGAAGAGCTTGTTCTCGGGCTGGTAGAGGTATTCGACCGTGCCTGCGCCCTGGTATCCGGCTGCCTTGACCAGTTCGGCGGACACCTTCTTGAGGTGGTCAGACTGTTCTTCGGTCAGGACGGGGGAAGAGGATTCTTCGATGACCTTCTGGTTGCGACGCTGAATCGAGCAGTCGCGAACGCCCGGAGCCCAGACATTGCCGTGGTTGTCGGCGATGACCTGTACCTCGACGTGGCGTGCATCGGTGACAAGGCGTTCGAGGAAGACGACGGGGTCGCCGAAGGACCGCTCTGCTTCGCCCTGCGTGCGCTCGAGTGCAACTTCGAGTTCGTCTTCGGCCCAGACCTTGCGGATACCGCGTCCGCCGCCGCCGCTTCGGGCCTTGATGATCAGGGGATATCCGATGGACTGAGCATGACGACGAGCGTCGGCGCGCGTTTCGACCGGTCCGCCGCTCCACGGGGCGACCGGTACGCCGACCTTCTCGGCCAGGATCTTGGCGGCAACCTTGTCGCCGAGCAGGCGCATCGCGTCGGCGCTCGGGCCGATGAACGTGATGCCCAGTTTCGCGACGATCTCCGCGAAGGCGGGATCCTCGGCCACGAAGCCCCAGCCGACCCAGACTGCGTCGGCCTTGGCTGCGAGCAGTGCTCGCTCGAGTTCGGCGTAGTCGAGGTACGGGCTACCGGTGCCGGTGCTGCGCAGGGTCACGCCCTCATCGGCCTGGCGGACGAACATGGCGCGGCGCTCGGCCTCGGTGTGCAGTGCAATGACCCGAATGCCGTAGTCGTGTTCGGCGTTCAGTTCGCGTACAGCCCTGATCAGCCGGACAGCGGCCTCACCTCGATTGACCACTGCGATTCGTTTGAACATTGTCACTGCCACCGTCCTTGATGAGATTCTTCGTCACGTACGTTGCGATATGAGCCGACCGTGTCCCACGTACCCGGATTCCCCGGTTCGTGAACTACGCCGCGATGCGCTGTGTTTCCCCCGGTTGCGCGTCGGCAAGTGATTGCCCTTCCGGTTCGTCGAGTCCCCTGCGCTGAAGCACTGTGTGCACCGAAGCGCTGTGTGCGCTGAGACACTGTGTGCCTTGTGTGCCACCCTGCAGGCGTGGACTCAGAACCGCTCCAATCACGAATCAGCAACATATTGTGTCTGCTTCCAGGGAATCCCTGGTTTATCTAAGAATGCAGTATGTCGACGCTCATGTCACCTGGGCGAATTGAAGAATATTAGTCAACGTGAACCACGGTTACACATATGGCGTTAAATCATTGCGGTGCAATGGAATTCGGACTTGTGACACGGATCACGATGGTAATGAGATCGGCAAGAAAGTGAATACTCACTGGTAACAAAATCGCATATTCGGAGAATTCTCTGGGTTGCTCGATTATTACTGATCGGTACTACTCGCGAGTATTTTTTATGTCCGGTCGGACCGTATTCGAGAAATCGCGTTCGATGGTTGCGATGTGCTTTGCGATCGCGTCGAGTCCTGAGGGAGGGAGGTGCAATCCGTTGCCGAGAGCAAGTGAAGTCCGCTTGAAGTGCTCCACGAGTGGTTCGTATTTCGTGACCAGTCTCAGCCTGTCGGTCTCGCTCAGGTACTTCACGCTTCCCGCGTTGTCGACGAAGTCGCTGAACTTCACGAGGAACACTGCGGGATCCGCTATCGCGCGGATGACGTGATCCTGATATCCGGCGGTGGTGTTGTCGCATGGGTAGTCGATTGGATTGGTCACTGCCTCAACAAGTTCGGAGATTCTGTGGCCGAAGCGCGAGGCGATGAGTGTTGACGCACGTTCCTGCGCTTCGGATGCGGACATGTCGTCTGCAGTCTGGCCACCGAGGAGCGCGATGACGGCGTGTGGTCGGTCCTCGACCGTGTCGTGAAGTGCGGTTGCGCTCAGGATCTCGACATCGGAGCACCCGTACCGAAGCAGCCGCAATACATTTCGTAGGGGATGAACGATGTAGGGATCCTCGTCGGACTTGATCCCGTTCTTTCTGAACTGATCGAGGTGCGCAAGGGTAGCGACCTCCATGGCGAGCCGTAGGGTTTCACCCGGGATCGCCAGCTCGTCGACGGCGCTCTCGATGGCGAAGACCAGCGTTGCAGCGTCCATCTCCTTCAGGGGCAACTGGTCGAATGCGGACCTGATCGGGTCGGAGTTGCTCATGCCAAATAGCCTTCCGGTTGGTGAGGCGTCGCGACGAATGTCCTGGTGCAGATCTGCAATCGAGCCCTGATTGACGCCGGAAATACAGGTCGAGGTCAGAATCATCTTGATTCTATCCGGCGACTACGACAGCAAGTGTTCCTAGCGTTGTCATAGAGGTGGGCGGGGAGGTTCGTTCGCCTCCATCACAGGCAAATAGGGCAGGAAGAGGTTCGATGACCACGGAGGCGACCCTGGCGTCGTTTGTCGAGACAGTTGACACGGATGTCGACACCCATCCGCTGGACGATCCTGTGCGACAAGGACTTCGCGGACATCATGCGCAATTCGCTCGCTGGGCAGGGAGAGTTGCGCGATACGACCCGACGGTCGCGCCGTTTGTCGGTCATCCGCCCGAGTTGGACGCCGAGGACTGGGAGAACCTACTCACACTCGTAGGTCCTGGCGGCACAGTAGGTTTGCGAGGATTTGATCACCGCCCGCCGGAAGGGTGGCGCGTTGTGGATCAGTTCGGCTCGGTGCAGATGGACGGATCCGCACTCGAAGTCTCCGTTGATCCGTCGGTCGAACTTCTCGGAACGGGCGACGTTCCCGAAATTCTGGCATTGATCGAGCGCACCAAGCCAGGACCGTTTCTTCCTCGTACCGTCGAGATGGGCAGTTACTACGGCATTCGCGTCGACGGAAGACTTGTTGCCATGGCGGGGGAGCGGTTGCACCCTCCGGGATGGACGGAAATCAGTGCGGTGTGCACTGACAGCGACTTTCGGGGTCGAGGCCTGGGTACGACGCTGATCCGTGCCGTCGCTGCCGGGATTCGCGAGCGCGGCGAGCTGCCATTTCTCCATGCAGTGCAATCGAATACGAATGCGATCAGACTCTACGAATCGCTGGGGTTCGTTCTCCGGAAGAGATCCAGGTTGACTGCGGTGCAGGCGCCTGCCTGATCGAATTCTCGCCGACGCCTGTGTTTCGGGCGCTCGGCCACTAGTCTGAACAAATGACAGTCGATCAGGCGTTGGACAGTGATTTCCTCACTCTTGCCGATCCGTACCGCCGCGAGTTGCTGGCGCACTGCTATCGCATGATGGGGTCGATTCACGACGCCGAAGACCAGGTCCAGGAGACGTTCATCCGGGCTTGGCGCGGGTTCGACGGTTACAAGGGCCAGTCATCTCTCAGGACCTGGCTCTACCGCATCGCGACGAATACCTGCCTGACCGCGCTGGAGGGGAGATCGAGGCGTCCCCTCCCGACCGGCCTCGGCGCACCTAGTTCGGACCCGGCCGACGATTTGATCGAGCGCAACGAGATTGCCTGGTTGGAACCGATTGCCGATTCTGCGTTGGGCGACGTCAATGATCCGGCCGTCATGGTCGTCAATCGCGATTCGGTCAGGCTCGCCCTTGTCGCCGCTTTGCAGCACTTGTCCGCGCGCCAACGTGCGGTTCTGGTTCTACGTGACGTTCTCCAGTGGAAGGCGTCGGAAGTTGCGGAGGCGCTGGACACCACAACCACTGCGGTAAACAGCCTGCTGCAGCGGGCTCGCGCGCAGATCAATCACATCGGACCCACCGAGGACGATCTCGTGGAACCGACTACCGAGGCTGCCCGGAAGTTGCTTCGCGACTACGTGCACAGCTTCGAGAGCTACGACGTCGAGGCCATCGTCGAACTGTTCACGCGCGAAGCCATCTGGGAGATGCCTCCGTTCGAGGGTTGGTACCAGGGCCCCGAGGCAATCGGGCAACTCATCGGAACCAAATGCCCGGCCGACGGACCAGGAGCGATGCGCCTACTTCCGACCGCTGCGAACGGTCAGCCGGCGTTCGGCCTCTACATGCGCGAGCCCGATGGTGTTCACCGCGCTTTCCAGTTGCACGTTCTCGATGTCACCGAGTCCGGGATCTCGCACGTGACGTGTTTCTTCGATCTGAGTCTGTTCGCACGGTTCGGATTGCCTGCCGAGCTGTAGGGGCCCTGCCGAGTTGTAGGGGCAAGGAGTTGCGCGAGCCCTCCGGTATGGAGGGACCCGCGCGACTGCTCGTTACTGCTGTTGCTGTGCGTTACTGCTGGGGAACAGTCGCAGCCGGGTCCATCCACATGACCTCCCAGACGTGATTGTCGAGGTCGCGGAATGCGCGTCCGTACATGAAGCCGTGATCCTGGGGCTCCATCCACTTGCTGCCGCCGGCAGCAATCGCCGCGTCGACGAAGGTGTCGACTTCCTCCCTGCTGTCGGCCGACACACACATCAGTGCTTCACGAGCTTTCGACGTGTCGCAGATGTCGTCGGCGATGAAGTCCCCGAAACGCGGTTCGTTCAGGAACATGACGGTGGCGGAATCGCTGACGATCATCGAGACAGTGTTCTCGTCACTGAACATGTCGTTGAACTCGAAGCCGAGGCCACTGAAGAATGCACGGGTAGCGACGACGTCCTTGACCGGCATGTTGACGAAGAGAAGACGAGACATTGGGTGCTCCTTGAACTCGGTTGACTGATTACTGAACGCTTCGGTTCCTGTTGGTTCCTGCTCATACAGACCGCAGTGGGCGCAGAAAGTCATCGCGAGAAGCAAAAATTCGAGAAAAGTATCGCCTGTTAACCGGCGCCAGTGCTCTGACCTGGCGATTTGGTGTTGTGTTGAT